>NZ_CP098480.1:1395127-2790254 GCF_023702715.1 Acinetobacter sp. C32I
CAACAATTCAACGGGATAGCCATTTTCCTTCAACACTTCATCATTAAACTGATTGTGGATTTTTGAATGAATCGCCTCTTGCCCAATCAGTGAAGTCAATCTTTGTTTCAAAATCGGATCTGCAATAAAATCACGATGATGGCGTGCGGTTTCAATTACCACATCTTCACCAAAAGTGAGAAAGATGGATAAAGCATGAAAATAGGAGGTGGCGAGTTCTTTATTTAAAAAGAACTTTTCGTCCAATTCTGCTGGATTGAATTTGAAATCAAAATGGCGAATTGGAATCGGTGATTTACTTGCAAGGTTCTGAACGATCCCTTGATATTTGGTACTGAGTTTGTCTGAAAAGACATTACGAAGAACTTGAGCGACCATATCTTGATCCCCTAAAACTGCATTACAACTTAAAAGGCTTAGCCAATTTGTATATCTCTACATACAGCGACTGGATAAGATTGCTTGGTTGCATAGTGCATGACGACAATATAGGCAACAAGAACCAAACTGCTCATCGCACGCTGAGCTTTTTTGCCAATTCAGCGCGCAATGACATGCATACTGTGCATACTTAATTCAGCATTAAGCCGCTTGTACCTTTGGTGTAAATTCCTTCACAAAGAATGGATGTAAAGCACCACCCTCTGAGAGAAGTTTCTTTTCGTAATATTCAAAATATGCTGATGCATCATGATCATTCGGATGGAAATCGGTACGTAAATAATCAAAGATTCGACCTTGAGTACTCCCAAACACACCATCTACTGGGCTAAAGATCAACTTGACGCCACGACGTGCATCTTTCCAGAATTTCGAAGTCAGCATTTCTTGTGGCTTACGTAAAATTGGCACCATGGTTGCCGAAAACGGGATTAATCCAAGAATGGTGAAATAAGCCAAGAAGAAGCCTGAAACACGTAAGGCATAGTTACCATTCAGTGTTTGATAAACATCATAGGCAACATCTTTATGCTCTGATTCTTCCAACATATGCCACATCCACAATGCACGTGTTTTAGCATCATCAGAGAAATAGAAGTTCTGCTCATGTGCCATCATGTACTCTGCCAGTACAGCAGTAAAATGCTCAATCCCAGCCATCAATGACAGCTTTAAAGGTTGCGGGAATTTCAAGAAAATATGATCAAAAAATTGTTCACCCAAGAAGCGATAGAGTCTTACTGGATAATCGAGTTCAACAATTGCATCATTAAACTCATTATGTAGTTTGGAATGGATTGCTTCCTGACCAATTAATGAAGTCACACGCTGTCTTAAGATAGGATCTTTGAGTTGATCACGATGATGACGGGCGGTTTCGATCACCAGATCTTCACCATACGTTAAGAATACAGAAAGTGTTGCAAAGAAAATCGTAGCAAACTGATTATTCATATAGAAAGATAAATCAACTTGTTTGCCTTCAAATCCGATAGCCAAATGACGAATAGGAATCGTTTTTTTACTCGCAAAATCAATTTGCTCAGTTATTGGGTTAGATTTAAATAGACTTAAACCTTTCTTTAATGTGCTGCTAATCATGGCTACACCTACCTACTTCACTTGAGCGTCTTTTGCCCTTTTACATTCTTTGAATATGGTTCATCTCTTTTCGTATTTCTAAAAAGCAAGCGCTAGGTTACGAAAAAATATTCGGGAGATCTATTTAAACCATTTCCTCCACTAAAATTAGAGTAAACCGATCTTATGTTCGGATTCAATTCGGGTAATTCTCGAGGTTTTAGCAGGTAGATTTTTCATAAAAGTTGTTCGTTATTCATTTTTTAAAATAGAAATAAGTAAAACTTAATTTTAATTTTTATATTTATTATCAAACAGATAATTAAAATTAAAAACAAAGATTATTGATGTAAATCCGTATCTGTCTTTAAGAAACCAGATTTTATTACAGATAAAATACAAATATTAAAAAGCATGTAATTTTATTTGTTCGGATTAATTTACTCTGACTTCCCCTGCATTCAACCGCATGTTAATCTGAAGTTATGTTCGGATTTTAATAATAAGATTTTATGGTAACTCGTAAACCACGTCAGTCACGTTCTAAAGTGACTGTAGATACGATTATTGAAGCAGGCTTTATTGCCGTTGCAACCAACGGGACCAGCGGCACCACCACACGGCATATTGCAGATATTGCAGGGGTCAGTGTTGGCTCTTTATATGAGTATTTTAAAAATAAAGAAGAAATTTATGACGCCATGGCAAGAACCTTCGTCAAAGAAGTTTTGGACATGGTAAAAGAACTGACGCCAATCATGATCGAACAAGAGCTAGAGCCCTTATTTGGAATGATCTTCTATACTTTCCGTGATTTGCTTACACGTGATGATGATCGTTATCTAATTTGCCTGCGTTATGCGACAGAACTCAAATACGAGAAATATATAGGTCAAATAGAAATGGCACTGATGGAGGTTTTGATGAAATATATGATTCGCCATCCTCGTTACCTAAAGGTCAATAATCTCAGCGTGACTGCTTATATCAGTATTAATAGTAGTATCTTCAATGTCGCTCGTCACTTGATTTTACCCAATCCTCAAATCAGCTTTGATGAAATGGTGAAAGGTTTAAGCACCATGATTATTAGTTATATTGAAGCCGAGTTGGCCAGAGCAGAACCATAAAAAAGCCAGCTTATGCTGGCTGCTCAAATCTTAAAAGGGTCTTGCACCCGCTAGACTGACTCGTTTCAATAAACGACGCTGTTCGGCAGGAAATGCAGTACGTGAGTGCAAGGTCAACTGATTGTCCCAATACACAATATCGCCAATTTCCCATTGATGCTCATAGCGATACTTGGGTTGCACAATATGCGCTCTTAAACGTTCGATCAATGCAGCACCCTTTTGATCGTCGTAGCCTACGACTTCAACTTCGGTTTGCGCATCCAGATAGATACCACGACGACCACTTTCAGAATGGGTACGAACTAATGGATGCGGGAATGCAGTGCCTAATATCGGTTGATCAGAAAAGCGATATTTTGGAATTGGACTTTTATCTTTAAGACGCAAGAACGGGTTATAGGTGATCAGTTGTAAACCTTCAATTTCGTCTTTGGTTGCTTGGTCAAGATCTTCATAGGCCTGTACGGTATTGTACCAACTAGTTGCTCCACCATCTTGAGGAATTTCAATCGCATAAAGCAAAGAACCACTGGAAGGTTGTGGGGTCCAGTGATGGTCACTATGCGGTGTCAATTCACCATGCCCAGTATAATCCCCTTCACCGACGGCATTGGATACAGGCACAATGTCTGGTGGAACATGGGTATCATGATTGGTTGCTAATACAGGGACATCGGTGGGTGGACGGAAGATTCCGCCAAAATAGCTGGCAAAAGCGAGCAGGTCATTATCTTCCAAGTCTTGTGACTTAAATACCAGAATTAAATGCTCATGCAATGCTTTCTTGAGTTTCAAAATCACTTCTGAACTTTGTGGCTGACTGGCATCAAGTCCTGTCACAATTGCACCTAAAGCCCCATTGATCGGTGTAATTTGTACAGTGTCCAAGCTATGTTTTTTATATTCATGCCAACGTGGTGCGCTTTCGATCGCGGCTGAGAGTTGTGTGAGTACGGTCATTATCGTTCCTATCATGCATTGATTATTTTAAAAGCGTTGAGCTTTATTAAGTTTTCCCCCAATCACTCTATCCAGTGATTAATTTAAATATATGCAAACCACTCAATTTAAGAAGCAATATTTTTATATTAATTTAGTCATTTTTATGATTATAAAACCAGCTCACTTGGATTTACCAAGCGAACTGAAATTGATTAAATTCTTTTACAGGAGGAATAATTAAATGATCTTCATCCACATGACTAAAATCAGTCAAAATATCATTTCGAATTGCAGACAGTCGCACATCTTCCCGTACCCGTGGATGTGCTAAATGAACGGGAACAATCCGCTTGATTCGGCCTGGATTCGGTTGCATCACCACCACACGATCACCAAGGAATACGGCCTCCTCAACATCATGCGTCACGATAATCATGGTAATTTTTTCGGTTTGCCAGATCCGTTGTAATTCCTTTTGTAGATTGGCACGTGTCAGTGCATCTAGTGCGCCAAAAGGTTCATCTAGCAACAATATTTTGGGTCGATTAATCAGACTTCTGGCAATGGCAACACGTTGGCTCATCCCACCTGAAAGCTGTGCTGGATAAGCATCTTTAAACTTGCTTAACCCAACTAGCTCAATATGTTCATCAATAAGTTGATCCTGCTCCTTTCTTGTGAGTTGACTGTTTAATAAGGCAACCCGAATATTATCCTTCACATTCAGCCACGGAAATAAGCGGTGATCTTGGAACACAATTCCTCGTTCCAAACTGGTGCCATCAATCGGCTGACCATCAACCAGAATTTTTCCTTCGAATTGATCATCCAAACCAACCAGTAAACGGAGTAAAGTTGATTTCCCACAACCACTACTCCCCACAATACTGACAAATTCTCCTGCTTGAATATTGAGTGAAACATCATCTAAAACCTTAAGTGCATGGTCTTGATACTGACCATACGATTTATTAAGATGATTAATTTGCACTGATCCGACATTAAATGATGTCATTTTAAACCCCCTACACTATAGGAATTAAAAATATAATAAAAAATGGATTTATTATATTTATCCATCATTTACTATAGCTTTGCCAATGCAACTTCTGTCGACTTAATTAATACGATCACTTCACTACCTAATTCTAAGTTTAGATTTTTAACTGAACGTGTGGTAATCACAGAAGTAAATACCCCTGCCGGTGTTTCAACATCCACCTCGGAAACAACACTTCCTTCAATAATTTCTTTTACGACACCACGAAACTGATTACGCACATTAATTTGAGGAATACTCATTTTTCACCACTTTATAACGATTTCAATAAATTGTGATTGTTATATTAGGCAAAGCACCAATATTTAGAACTAATATTTTTTAATATTTTTTGATTAAAAAGTTATATTTATTTTACTTCATTGATTATTATTTTTTTCGCAAAGTAATTTTAAAGCAATAAAAAGGTGAACCTCTGCCACCTGATTATCGACTCTGATTAATTTAATAACTCCTCTAACATAATATTCACCACTTTATCGTTTCCCACCAATCCATATTTGACCAATCGTGCACGCACGATATTGCGGCTAATCCCTAAAAGCTTTGCTGTTTGCACCTGATTGCGATGGCAATACTCATAAGCAATACGAATAGTCGCCTCTTCAATCAAGCGATCAAGATTTTCATTTTTCAATGCATGTGAGGATTCAAACAGATTCAACAACGCATGTTGCAGCATTTGCTTAGGCAGTAGATCTGTCCGTGGAATGGTCTGGGTGCTTTTTTCCAAGTCAGAAATTTGTCGTAAATTTAGGCTACTGGATAAGGATGCAAAGCAAAAATCCGTAGGTTGAATTTGATGGTTCTTGCAGACCAGTAAGGCATGATGAATGGCATTTTCCAATTCTCGAATATTACCCGGATAGCCATAGGTCAATAGTTTCTGAACTGCACTTGGGCTCAATGTCGCAATGGGATAGCCCAAACGCTTACAATATTGGGCAATAAAGAAGTTTGCTAAAGGTAGAATATCGCCCGGACGTTCTGCCAAAGGTGATACCTTCAATAAGGCCACATTCAAACGATAGAATAAATCTTCTCTAAATTTTCCAGCCTGTACTGCTTCATCCAGATGGACGTTAGTTGCCGCAATGACACGAACATTCAGCTTAATCGGCTTGAGTGAACCGACGCGAACAATTTCACGCTCTTGCAACACCCTTAATAATTTCACCTGCATCGCTGGAGATAAATCACCGACTTCATCCAAGAACAAGGTGCCGTGATTGGCGGCTTCGAACCAACCGGCCTTGCTATTAATTGCGCCAGTAAACGCACCTTTTTCATGCCCGAACAGTTCACTTTCCGCCAATGACTCGGTAAATGCACCACAATTTACTGCCACAAAAGGACCCCGACTACGCTGGCTCATCATATGTACTTGCCTTGCAACCAGCTCCTTACCTGTTCCTGTATTACCAATAATCAGAACACTGGCCTCGCTGGGTGCAATCTGTTCAATACGATCCAGCAAATCTCTTGATTTTTGATCTTCAAAAACCATGGCTGTCGCACGCTCAGTCCGCGTTAAGGTATGATTTTGTGGATAAGTAATGAATGACATGCATTTACTTCCCTATTGTTCGAAAAGAGAAGTTATCTTGCATGACTATTGGTTTAAATAGAAATCAATAATTCACCTTTGTTATTTCCATTTATTAAAATAGAAAAAAACCATTATTAATTAAACTCAAAATCAAACTTATTTTTGACTATATTCATTATATTGATTGCTATATATCTTGTTATAATCTATCTGATTCTGTTTTAACTGACCTTCTTCAATTAAATTATCGACCCATATTTTAAAATCACCATCTTCAAACTTACCTGCGCTGCTTGGAATCCCCCACTGTGTCCAATATTTTAACATCGCGCCATTTTCAGGGCGTTTACGCTTTTGCAAAATCTGCTCGAAACGTGCAATCACCTGATCTCTAGGCTGTTGTCTAGACCATTCAATCGCTTGGGCAATCCCTGTAACCACTTTGCGGGTGGTGTTGGGGTGCTCAGCAATATAACGATTCGCCATGACATAGCTGCCCGTGGTGAGATCCCCTACCAAATCATAGTCCCGATAAAGACGGCGTACACCACCCCGTTCTATCGCTGGGCCTGCCAATGGTGCCAAATCAACATGACCACTTCGCAAGGCTTGCTCAGCAGAACCCGGTGGCAACACCACAAGCGTCACCTGACTAATTTGCTCAGGGCTTAAGCCACCTTTCTTTAAATAACTTTTGAGCATGTATTCCACTTGTGCGCCCAGAATATTGGTGCCGACCTTTTTGCCAATTAAATCTTTAGCAGAATGGATCGGACTATGTTCAAGGACATAATAGCCTGCAAAAGGATCATCAAAGGTGCCATATGCGGCGATCACCACGGTTCCCGGTACGCCACTGGCCACCATTTTGACCGCCGAACCTGCAAAACTTGGACTGCTAATATCACTATCTCCCGATAATGCAGATTGAATACCTTGTGGCCCGCCTGTTGAAACACCCTGATAGCTTAATTTAATTGGTGCAAGATAACCCAAATCTTCAGCCAGCTCTAAGGGAGTAACGATGCCGGGCGAACCGAGATATTTAAATTCTAAAGATTCAAGACCATCACTTCGTGCCACTTTCAGCTCTGGTTTGCTACATCCCCACAGAAGCACAGACATCGCAATCACCGAACTTATTCTGCCTAAATATTTTTTCCAGTCTGGCTGATGCATCATCTTCTCCTGACTAACGTTCAATTTTCCAAGCGGTTAAACGCTTTTCAATCGCAAGCAAACTGTAGTTAAACAGCAAACCAATGGTGGTGATACTAATGATGCCAAAAAACATTTCAGGAATCTGGAAGTTATATTGTGCATAGTTAATCAAATAACCCAGACCGGCCTTTGCCCCAACCATCTCAGCCGCAATCAACATCAGCACCGAGAATGAGCCAGCCAATCGTACACCCACAAAAATCGTTGGAATCGCTGCGGGTAAAATCACTTTCCGGAACAGTTGAACTGGACTCAGTCCCATGGTTCGGGCTGACTTGATCAATAGTGGATCAACATTACGAACACCACTAATGGTATTTAATAGAATTGGCCATGTGCAGGCATAGGTGACTAAAGCAATTTTTGAGCTTTCACCGATGCCGAGGAACAAGATAAATACTGGCAATAAGGCCAAAGCCGCCGTATTACGGAACACTTCAAGCAATGGATTCAGAAATTCGGAAAAGCGGGTGTACCAACCAATGGCTAAACCGAGTGGAATCGCAATCAGAATTGCGAAAATAAACCCGCTGAGCGAGCGAATCAAACTGGCTTGTACATGCGTGAGTAGCTGACCATTTTGAATCAGATTCCAGCCGCTGAGCAGCACAGTGGAAAAGGCTGGTAAGAAAGCAGAATCGACCAACCCAATACGTGGCACAATTTCCCAAACAGCTAAAAATAATAAAATTGCGGCTGAACGTTTAAATGTTGTAGACAACCAAGCTAAATTTACATCAGTCTCAAAAGATTTGGACTTTTGAGTTGAGCGAATCGATTGCTGCTGAATGGTTTTCGGAAAGGTTAAGGTATCTTTTGAACTCGACATAATCACCTCTAATGTTTATTGATTGAATATTGGACTTAAGCCACCAGTTGCTTTTGTTTTTCTTGTGCTTGTGCTTTCAAGACTTCTTCGCGCAATAAGCTCCAAATTTGATGACGCAACTGATTGAACTCAGGACTGGAACGCACATCCTCCTGATCACTTCGTAATGCAGCTGGCACTTCAATCACCTGTTTAATGCGTCCGGGGCGAGAGGTCATAATGGCAATGCGTTGCCCCAAATAGATTGCTTCGTCAATGCTATGCGTGATAAAAATGATGGTCTTCTGAGTCTGTTGCCAAATTTTCACCAATTCAGCCTGTAAGGTTTCACGGGTCTGTGCATCCAGTGCCGCAAATGGTTCATCCATCAATAAAATGTCAGGGTCATAGGCCAAACTTCTGGCAATTGCAACACGTTGCTTCATCCCGCCTGAAAGCTCATTGGGATAATGATGTTCAAATTCAGCCAACCCAACCAGATTTAAAAAATACTTTGCGGTTTGATAACGCTGTTCTTTGCTGACACCCTTGGCATCCAAGCCAAATTCAATATTTTGTAGCGCGGTCAACCATGGAAACAGTGCATATTGCTGAAAGACAATGCCACGGTCCAACCCCGGTTTTTTAATCGCTTGCCCATCAATCAGAATTTGCCCCGTGGTCGGAGTCGTCAAACCAGCCAATAAATCCAATAATGTCGATTTACCACAACCGCTTGGCCCGACAATGGCAACAAACTCCCCGGCCTTAACATCTAAAGACAGATTTTCAACCGCTACAAAATCTTCTGCTTGGACTTTTGCGCCTTTGACTTTTTTGGCAGCAAAAGACTTATAAACATTTTCAATTTTTAATTTTGTGCTCATTGGGTATGCTCCTTACTGCGCTGATCGTCAGCTACATTTTTGTTTTCACGTGCATAGGGATTAAACTGGTTAGTGAATAAAGCATCCGCCTTAACCTGATTCGGTTTAAATTCGCCTCTTTTCACAAATAAATCGATCCAGCGTTGATATTGTGCGGCATTGAGCAAACCACCTTGACTCACCACACCATAACTGCGCCAGTACTGCATCAATACATCGCTTTCATTGCGTTTTCTTTTTTCAATAATGCTTTTAAAGCGCGCCAACACTTGCTCACGTGGTGTTTGCTTGGTCCATTCCACAGCTTTGGCCACACCTGTGACAAATTGCTTGACCACTTCTGGATGTTGTTGAATAAATTTCTCGGTAAAGACATAACTGCCTGCAGTAAAACTGCCATATAAATCTGTATCCGAGACCAGTTTTCTTAGACCACCTCGCTCTAAGGCTTTATCCTGAAAAATAGAAACCAGTGCAGCAGCATCCACCTGTCCAGCACGTAAAGCCTGTTCGGTATTGGTTGGCGGTAAAACAACAAACTCAACCTGATTGATTTCATCATTACTTAAACCTTGGCGAGCTAAATAGTCTTTTAAAACAAATTCGTAATGTGCACCCAAAGTATTTACGGCCACTTTTTTGCCGATCAAATCACGCGCTGAATGAATCGGACTATTATTCGGAACGTAATAACCCACCCAGCTTTTATCATCACTCCCATACGAGGCAACCACCGCTTTGATCTTGATGCCCGCAGCAGCTAATTTGATGATTGCACCGTCAAATGCAGTTGCCACATCTACATCACCCGTGGTCAACGCCTGTAAATCCTGGGGACCACCTTGCACACTGCCCACATATTTCAGCTTTAAGTCACCTAAATAACCCAAGTCTTCAGCCAGCTCAGGCAATGACACTACACTGGTTAAAGATTGGTAGCGGAGTTCATGTACCTGATTAGGAGGTACTTCTGAGTCCTTACTACAAGCGACCAAAGCCAAAACCATTAAACTGAAGATGCTGAACTGACTCAGCCATTTCAATTGACCTCTGAAATACTGCCCAAAATTTTGTTTTTGTTTCATTTTTTATTCTCCTAGCGGCGCCAAACCAAAATACGACGCTCAGCTAAATTGGCTAAGCTATTCCACGCCACACCGATAAAACCAATCACGATTAAACCAAATACAATCAGACCAACATCTAAAGCAGCCCGTCCACGAATCACAATATTGCCCAGTCCAACACCATAGTTAGCCAACAGGAACTCTGCCCCGATGGTCGCCACCCAAGCGAAAATTAAACCCAGTTGTAAGCCCAAAAAGATTTGGCTGGCTGCCGCAGGTAAAATCAGTTTGCTCAAGGTCTGCCAAGCATTGAATTGATAGACTTTGGCAACTTCGTATTGATGCAATGGAATTTGTCTTACCCCATCGATAGTATGTAAGGCCACGGGATAAAAGACGGAAAGCACGATAAATAAGATTTTTGCGCTATTGCCATAATCCAAAAAGGTGGTGATTAACGGTAACCAAGCAAACAAAGAAATCTGCCGTAATACATTAAAACTAGGTAAAAATAAATAATTAGCCCAGCGCGAGACACCCACGACAATGCCAAAAGTAATGGCTAGAATGCTACCCAATACAAAACCCGTCAGATCACGGAACAAGCTTGCACCCAGACCTATCCAAAACTCTTGCTGCTGGAATTGATGAATTGCAATCTGCACCACCTCAAATGGTGCTGGAATGAGTTTCGGATTAACCCAATTCAACTTGGATGTGATCGCCCACAACATAATGAAAGCAATCGGCAGCACCAAACCGTAAACGCTTAAATAACTGAAATTAAATCTTGGTTTTGATGTAGACGTAATAGACATATTCAATCCCTCTTTAAAATGCACTGCGTTGCCAATGGCTAAACCAGCGTTCAACCCAGCCCAAGATATGATCTAAAACAAAACCAACAATCCCGATCACAATGACAGCCATAAAAATAATGTCGGGCTGAATCAGTTGCCGCCCCCACACGATCAGATAGCCAATTCCTTCACTACTGGCTAACAGCTCGACAAAAACCAGAGACAACCACGCTTGCATAATCCCCTGACGTAAGCCACTGACAATATTCGGCAATGCAGAAGGCAAAATAACACGGCGAAATCGCTGCCATGTACTAAAGCGATACACCTGAGAGACTTCTAATAAATGCGGAGCTACATTCAAGACACTGCGATAGGTCGCAACCAACACAGGTACAAATACCGCAAGCGAAATCGCTGCAATTTTTAGGCTTTCATCGATGCCTAAGAAAATCATCAGTAATGGAATCCAGCCAATTACTGGAAATTGCGCAATCAAATTAAAAGTGGGATAAATAAACTTATATGCGATACGTGATAATCCGATGAGGAAACCCAAGAACAGTCCGATACTGCCCCCGACCAAAACACTCCAAGCAACCCGTTTTAAGCTGATCCATAAATTATCCTGTAACTCATGCGTATCAATCAGCTCCAAGGTGGTTTGCCAAACCAAGGCTGGACTGGGCAAAATTTGTTCAGGCAACCATTGCTTCTGAAAGACATAATGCCAAACCGCCAATGCAATCGCAGGTAAAACCAAAGCCAATACAATACGAACTGCCCATAGGCCAATTTGCTTGAAATAAGGGCCTAAATTGATTCGCTGCCAAGTGTGTTCACTTTCTAATTGAGTTTCGATGCTACTCATTTTATTGACCCTCTATTTCTGAATACATTTCAATCTCTAGCGGTGGTGCTATAACAACCTGTGTCAGTTGCTGGGAAAAACCGATCAGTCCGCCAAATAAAACCGCTGAAATAAGAAACATCGACTGTAAGCCCCAGTAGTGGCCTAACCAGCCTCCAACAATACTTCCCAATAACGCACCTGCTGGTCCTGCCATCGCGGTTAATCCAGACACCTTGGCCATTCCCAATCGCTCCCCCACATTGGCAAACATGGTGAAATTGACGATATGCAGCATCGCCAGACCCAAGCCCAGAATCACAGCACCCACCCACAACAACACGGAAGTTTTAGGTATGCCCAACATCACCGATGCCACTGCAACAAAAGCAAAACCCGTTTGATAAAAGCGTTTTATTCCCCACCGTGCCAGCAAAGCCCCTGTCGTAAATAAGGCTATGACAAATACAGCCCCCTGTAGCGTCACCAAACTGGCAGCAATCGTTTCACTCCAACCAAAGTCTTTAATCGCAATCACAATGATGAAGAAACCGTAGTAGGCCATGACTGCATTGCTCGCCATCTCAATTAAACTGGTACGCCGTAGGACTGGGTCTTGCTTAAATAAAACCAATTGCTTGGCAATCACGGTAATATTCAAAGCTTCATGTTGTTGAGTGCTATCGGTGGAAGAGCGACTTCTGTCAAAGGCCAGAGCTACAAACAGGACAGGCAACAGAAATAGAACGGCGATCCACCCGAAGGCACCTGAAAAACCAGAACTATTCACCAAGCTCACGGCCAATAACGGGCCAACCAGAAAAAAACCCATCATATGCGTGCCTCTAAACCATCCCGCCTTAGCAGCACCTATGCTTTTTAAATGCTGCATATACACCGTGTTGAGTGAAACAAACCGCATTGGCATGCATAACCCAACCAAAAATGTAGCGAAAATCAGATACCAAACCGTTGGATAGAATGGTACGGTGACATACACCAGCGCTGCGAGAAAACTTCCTAATACAAACATTGTCTTAGGTCCATAGCGTTGTACTAACAGACCAATTGGCAGTCCGAAAAGCAAAATACCGAGACTCTGTACTGCAGCAATCAAGCCCATTTCAAACTCATTGGCTTGTAACTGTACGGCATATAAAGAGGTCACAATTTTTGCAATTCCAATCCCCAAACCGGCACATAAGGCCAAGCCAATAAAGCCGAATACAAAGCGCAATTGACCCAATTCAAGCTGAGCAACCGATTCCTGACGCATAAACGGCATCCCTAAACATGCTGAACAAATAAACTGGCTTGCCAAAGGCATACTCGCCCTTGGCCAATCCAAATCACAATTACTTTTTACGGTTGCCGTTTACATCAAATTTTGGCCAAAAGTTTTCCAATTTGAGTTCTTGAATTGCGGTGTTCAGATATTTCGGTTCAATCCATGAATCCACATCCACTGGACGGCGAATCAGCTTGTAATCAATTGATTGCTGCACCGATTTCTTTAAAGAATTCACTGCATAATCATCAAAGTATGGGGAGTTGCGATCTTTCAGCGAGTAATCATCCCAGTCTTTTTTATAGTCTAGGTAAGGCACGCCACTTTGAGCCCACAACTTGTACTGGGTATCACGATTCTTTTCATCGGAGCTCCACACGTTATCTTTAATAAATGTGGTCACCACACGCTGCACAATTTGTGGGTATTTCTTCTCAAAATCTTCGCTGACCCATGCCACTAATGGACCATTCAGATTTGGATCTTTACGGACTTCTAAAATACGCTTTGCTACACCACGGGCTTCTAATGTCCATGGGCTAGTAATCAAACCATCAATATCCCCTGTAGACAGTGAGGTTTGAGCTGAATAAAAGTCCTGGCTGATCACACGGAAATCTTTTTCAGTGAAACCATATTTCCGTAATAAACGACCGAGAATTAGCTGTTGATTAGTGCCTTTAAAGACAGAAATGGTTTTGCCTTTTAAATCCGCCAGACTTTTCGCACCTGAATCAGATGGAACTGCAAAATACACAGGTCCAAAACGCCCCGTCACAAATAACAGTTTAGATTTCAAACCCGTTGAACGTCCGACAATCGAAGGTAAATCACCATGCCCGATACCAAAATCGACCTTTTTATTGGCTAAAGCTTCATTCAGTGCAGGCCCTGCACCCGGAAAAAATGACCATTTCACCTTAATACCATCTTTGGCAAATTCTTTTTCTAAAATGCCGCGTAGATTGGCACTGGCATAAGCACTTCCACCAACTTTGGGTTTTCCACCGACGCCTGCACCGGGTACTCCCAGTCGAATTTCAGTGGGATTGGTTTCAGCAAAAACTGAGAAACTGGTGGCAACCAGCACACCTGCTGCTGCACCAATAAATAAATGTTTCGTCAAAAATTTCATTGTGTCATTACTCATATTCAAAAATTAAAAGGTGTATTGGAATTGCGCTTGCACTTCTGAGAAGTCTTTCTGCGCAGCTGTCTCGTGGTCATAGCTCCAGCGATTCAGCCCTAATTGGAATTTGGTGGTTTGTGCGAAGAAGAAATTTAGGCCCAAGGTATGAATATCGACTTTGCCGAATCCATGCCCTGCAATCCCAATCACATCTGCGCCTTTATTTGGGTTATAGCTGTCATAGCGATAGAAGCTCTGAATCGATTTCGGCCAGAAATCATCAAACTTGGCGACGGATTTCACACTGTTATAAAATTGATCGCCAAAGGTATAAAACAGGGTTGCGGTATGTCCTTCAGACTTTACTTCTGAGGTTGAACCTGTGGCAGTTGCATAATCACTGAGCCCTTTGACATATTCATAAGTCACGCCAAACGGTGCATGGTTGTAGTAAATATCGAAACCCAAGCGATCATTGCGACCATTACCATCGAGAACATTACTGCCTGCAATGACGTTTTTACTGCCTTTGAGATACGAAGCACCAAATTTCAACTCACGAAACCAGCTGGCATAATCAACAGGTAAAGTGAAAGCCACCCGTCCGATATAATCTTTCTTATCATTGTCATCGACTTTATTGGTGCCATTGCCATTGACCACACCCAGCGCATATTCAAATAATGGCGCTCGATAGTTTGATGAATAATCAACAAATGGTTTGACATCACCACGCACAATCAGACCAGTTTGACGATTGAATAGACCCAATTGTGCCAATCCTGTAGCAACATTGATGGTTGGACGTAAATCCTCAGGTGATTGTGGATCTAGACCAAATGGAATCAATTGCTGACCAAAGGTCACATTCAAACGCGGAACTTCTGGCCCCCCATTGGTCGAGGTGAAGTTATAGCGCAAGAATGCATCTGCTAGATTCAGGTCACTGGCACTGCCTGCTGTCCCGACACGTTTGCCATAACTAAAAGAAAGTTGGTAATCGAGATTTTTCCCCTCCTTATAGTCTTTATATAAATTTCCTCTGACCCCGAATAAAGCGGTTGGTACATCAAAAGTATTGCGACGTGGGGTAACGGGCGCTGGATTTCCAGAGGCCGTGTCTTGACTCTGAGCCTGTGCCCGAACTTGTACAGTTCCATATAAAGTCGCATCTCGTGTCGACTTCACCGAAGTCCGCTCATATTGACGAGACTGATCATATTTATAGTTTTCTAGATCACTACGGAAACCGGCCAATTCGCTTTGAGTCGCAAAGCTATGTTCGGTATTTTCTTCTTCCTGAATGCCTGCCGTTGTTTCCTGTTGTGCATTCAATGCTGCTGTTTCAACCAGCTCAGTTGAAGCCTGTTTCTTTTGCTTTAATGCATTGACTTGTTGTTGCAAAGCCGTCAATTGCGCCTGTAACTGTGCTAACGTTGTATCAATATCTTCTGCCGCCTGAGCTGTGCCGCTTCCCAAAAGCGTTGCCATGCTCAAAGCAATGGATAAAGAGAGATGATGTTTTTTCACCAATAAAACCCCTAAAACGAAAATGCTAAAATTTGAGTCAAAAAATCCTGTGTGCGATTGAATCTGCAATCACACTTCAAAAAAATCCCAACGAAATAAATTAAAAAAATAAGAGAGAAATTAACTTTCCATACAACAACGCAACATCTTCATCCTGTGCTCCTCAGCCTGCATAAAATCAATCTTTGATTTATCTATCTTGATCTTTGCAAGCCTCATGCCAAAACATAAGATATTGTTTTATATTGATATTTACAAATTAACTTCTTGTTTTCCTGTTGATCAGGTGTTGCAAATTCAACACCCTGCTTATGCTAAAACAGCACATTTCAAGGTTTCTATTTCTTATTTTTAGATATATGAGTCATGTTGCAATATTTTGATCCCACAATAAAAAAAGACAGTTGGATTAACTCAACTGTCCTGAACAAAACCAAAATTAAATTCTAGGAGATGATCTATGCCTTAAGGTGCGGGATTAGGATGGGCTTGATGGATTTGTTCGATTCCCTGAATCACCTCATCAGTTAACTGCAGGTCAATACTTTCAATATTGGTTTTAAGCTGAGTTAAATTGGTGGCACCAATAATATTACTGGTGACAAAACGGCGACTATTTACATAGGCCAAAGCTAGTTGAGCAGGATCTAAATCATATTGTTTGGCCAATGCCACATAACGACGAATCGCATCTTCAGAGGCTTGCCCTTTATAACGGGCAAAGCGTTCCCATAAGCTTAAACGTGCGCCTGCTGGTTGTGCACCATCTAAGTATTTTCCTGTCAAAGCACCAAAAGCCAAAGGTGAATAAGCCAGTAAACCGACCTGTTCTCGTATGGCGATTTCGGCATTACCAATTTCAAAACTACGGTTCAATAAGTTATATGGATTTTGGATGGAAACGACCCGCGCTAAGCCCAATGTTTCGGAATACTTTAAAAACTGACTCACGCCCCAGGGTGTTTCATTGGATAAGCCAATATGTCGGATCTTGCCCGCTCGAATCAGATCAGACAAAACTGTCAAGGTTTCTACAATTGGAACCGTGTCTTCATTTTCAACATGGGTATAGCCCAATTCACCAAAATGATTGGTACTGCGATCAGGCCAATGCAGTTGATAAAGATCAATATAATCCGTTTGCAAACGTTTCAGACTATCATGTAACGCCGTTTCAATATTGGCTCGATCCAACTTGGTTTGACCCGAACGAAAATGCGAAGCCTGAGTTAATTTCCCTGAGCGCCCCACCACTTTGCTTGCAATCAGCACTCGGTCTCGTTTCTGTGACTGCTTTAGCCATGTGCCAATATATTGTTCAGTTAAGCCTTGGGTTTCTGGTTTCGGTGGTACAGGATACATTTCAGCCGTATCAATCAGATTTACGCCACGTTCCACTGCATAATCCAATTGCTCATGTGCTTCGGATTCAGAATTCTGCTCGCCCCAAGTCATGGTGCCGAGGGCGATGACACTAACATCAATATCAGTTTGACCTAGTTTTCTATATTGCATTTTTCACTCAATTCAATTGTGATAACACAAGAGTGACGCTTAAAAGTCACTCCTTGTTACTTTGATTCATGATTTAGTTTTAACATGATTTTAACTGGCTTTGTTTTTTTCAGCCTGCCGTGCCAAGACATATTGATTTTCTGGACGTGTCAGACCCAAGTTTTCACGTAAGGTCGTGCCCTCATACTCAGTACGGAATAGACCACGGCGTTGTAGCTCAGGCACAATCAACTCGACAAAATCATTGAGACCTGCTGGCGTGCTTGGTGGCAAAATATTAAAACCATCTGCTGCTTCATTCTCAAACCATTGCTGTAGTTGATCAACAATCTGTTCAGGTGTGCCGATCAATTGCCAATGGCCACGTGCACCTGCCACCCATTCATACAGTTGACGGATACTGAAATTATTTTTCTTGGCAATGTCTGCAATTAGCGCAGGACGACTCACCATGCCTTGGCCTTCGCCCAATTCAGGGAATGGGCCATCTAGATCATAACCTGAAAAATCAAAGCCGCCACTTAAGCCACTCAACAAGGCAAGCCCTGCTTCTGGATGAATCAAGTCAGTCAGTTGTTGGTATTTGGCACGTGCTTCTTCTTCAGTACGTCCTACAAATGCAGAAACCCCCGGCAAAATTAAAAGTTCATCGGCTGAACGTCCATATTTGGCCAGACGACTTTTTACATCACGATAAAATTCTTGTGCATCTTCCAGTTTTTGGTTGGCAGTAAAAATGACTTCGGCATAGCGGGCTGCGAGATCACGTCCTGGCCCTGACTGTCCTGCTTGCACAATCACAGGATAACCTTGTGGTGTACGCGGCACATTCAAAGCACCTTTTACCGCATAGTATTTGCCTTTGTGGTTCGGGTTATGCACTTTCTCAGGGTCATAAAACACACCTGATGCCTTGTCATGAATAAAGGCATCATCTTCCCAACTGTCCCACAGCTTTTTAATTAGATCGACATATTCTTGAGCACGCTCATAACGCTCAGCATGCGGAATTTGCTGCTCATAACCAAAATTGGCCGCGGCAGCTTCCGACGCTGAGGTCACCACATTCCAGCCCGCTCGACCATGACTGAGATGATCTAGCGACGCAAATTTACGCGCCAATAAATACGGTTCTTCATAGGTAGTCGATGCCGTTGCAATAAAACCAATATGTTTGGTTACTGTCGATAAAGCGGCGAACAAGGTGACTGGTTCAAAGCCTGCCACTTTATCGCTATAACCGGTTTTCTCGGCTTGTCCAAAATTAACGGCGAGGCCATCTGCCAAAAAATAGGCATCAAATAAGCCTTTTTCCGCAAGTTGTACCTGCTCTTTAATAAAATCAAAATCCACTGCTTTGCTTGGTTGCGACTCTGGATGTCGCCATGCGGCAACATGTTGTCCAGTGGCAGGGATAAATGCACCTAATCGAATTTTTCTACTCATGTTCTGCTCCAAATTTGTTATTCAACACAATTCATCTTTTCACTGTAGTTAATACAAATTGGATGCCAGTTTTTTTATTTATAAATATTAAATACTTAAATTATAGAGTATATCAGCACTGCTTAAGCGACAACATTATTCTGTTGAGCAGGTGTTGCAGAATCAACACCTGCTCTTTTATTTGCAGCAGATATTGGCTTAGAACAGCAATACGATTGGAATTGCGTAAATAAACTGGTTTAAGAGTGAACAGGTAGCGCGATACGAAACACACTATTATGATTCGGATTGCGATATTCAATTGTACCTTTATGCGCAATCACAATGGCATGCACAACCGCTAAACCTAGGCCTGTACCACCAAATTCTTTATTTCTCGACTGTTCCAATCTAAAAAAGGGATTAAATAAGTCGTGTTGATATTGTTCTGCAATCCCAGGTCCTTCATCAGCAATGTGTAGAATCCATTCATCTGAAACTCGCTTTGAGGAAATTTTTAATCTGCCTGCATTGGCATAGCGAATTGCATTTTCGATCAAGGCCATCAAAACCTGCTCAATCCGCCGACGATCACAACGGATGGGGGGCTGCTCCATATCAAGTACGGGCACAATCTGGGCTTTCTCTAGACGATCTTCAAACAGCTTGAGCACTTTTTCAGTCAGCGCGTTCAAATCGACTAACTCATAATTTAATCTGAGCTGCTGATTCTCAACCAAACTCAAAGTACGTAGATCTTCGACCAAATGCGATAAGCCTTCCACCTGATTGAGCAAGCTTTTAAATAGCACTTCATCAGGCTGAAACACCCCATCTAGGACACCTTGTAAGCGTCCTTGCAAAATCGTAATTGGGGTTCTTAATTCATGCGCGATTGCTGCATTCCACACTTTCGCATTTTCAACCGAACTTTCCAGCTGCTGCGCCATGTCATTAAAATTATGCATCAACTCAGCAATTTCAGTGGAATGGATTTGGCTGTCATCTGCCCGTGCGGAAAGGTCTCCCTGACTGATTTTTTTTGCAGCATCCGCCAAGAAATTAATCGGCTTAATAAAACGCTGTGCCAGATGCATCCCAATAATGATCGAAATGACACCCCCACAAAAAATCACCGTAGATAACCAGATCCAATCGACAAAATGAAATTCGGTCCAATCTTCCTGTAAAGAACTTAACGTAATCCAGCCGACATCAATGGCATAGTTATAAATAAAATAGCCAAGCAAAATAGAAAACAGCGTCACGCTTAAGTTCACAATACTTAATGCGACAAACAACTGCTTACTAATACCTGACTTGCTCTTCATTGGGTTTTTCCAATCAATTGATCGAATTTTTTCACATGATACGCTGATTTTTTCAGAGATTTACACACTTTTTCCACACTTTAAAGATCATCGCTCCTTAATCCTTGCTCAAAATAGCTGCATCAACGTTTTATTGATGTGACCAAAATGCATAAATCAAAACTCAATTTGCGAAAAAAAATTGGCTTCATTCTTTTGGCCATAGTCATTGCTTACTGGCTTGTCTTTCCCATCATTCCATTCTTAGACATTCCGCATAAAGCATTAATCATGACAGGAATGGCGATTGGAGGTGAAATTCTGCTGTTAATCGTAATTACCTTATTGGGTAAGGAATATTGGACAAAGATCAAAAATGGATTTAAACACTTGTTGACGCCCTTCAAGTCACAGAACAGAAAATCGGATCACTAAAATTAAAGTCATCGACATTCAAAATATGCTCACTCCACAGGATGATCCAAGCGATAACCGACCCCACGGACATTGATTAACATCTGTTGCAAACCGTGCTCTTCCAGTTTTTTTCTGAGCTTACTGACATGGCTATCCACCGTACGTTCCAAGGCATCACTATCAGGCAGACAGTGATTCATCAGTTCACTGCGGGTAAAGACTTTGTGAGGATGGTCGATCATTAAAAGTAAAATTTTATACTCGGTCAGGGTAAGATTCAGCATGATTTTTCGATCTTGCTGATGCACATAGACGCTATGAATATCGGTATTAATTTCGATATTTTTATAAACCAGATTCTTGTTGATTGCTTGTGTGTTTTGCTGGGCTCTTCTCAGAACAGCTTGCACCCGTGCCACCACTTCATTCGGATTAAAAGGCTTCACCACAAAGTCATCAGCCCCAATTCTTAATGCCATGACCTTATCAATATCTTGATCCAGCGCCGTCAACATAATCACAGGCGTTTGCGCTTTTTGACGGATTTTACTCAGCACCTCCCAACCATTCAGTTCTGGAAGTTTGATATCGAGCAGGATTAAATCTACCAGTTGGGCTGCATGGATTTCTATCGCCTGCTTACCATTCATGGCACGAATCACCCGCATGCCTTCACGTTTTAAATAGTGCTCGATAATATCGCCAATCTCGTATTCATCTTCTACAACGAGAATCTGTTTATCACGGCAGTCAAAAGAAAATGAGGCGTCAAACATGAATAAATCAGCACAAAGGTTCAGTCAAACTCGATGATACGCTGATTTATCTGTTGACCTCCACACTTTTTCCACACTTCAGCGATGTTGGTTACACAAAGTTCGAAAATAATGTCAGCATCAAAAACTCCCAAGGCATGGACAGAATGCAAAAGCATCTATTACTTCCATTATTCTTATCCATCGGACTGGTGCTGCAAGCATGTGGTTCCAAAGATGCGGCTCCATCAGAAACACCATCTGCAAAAGTCACGGTACTCAATATGCAGCCACAATCGGTGAACTTTAGCGAGAACCTGCCTGCACGTGTGCAAGCATTTCGTACCGCTGAAATTCGCCCACAAGTCGGTGGCATTATTGAAAAAGTCCTGTTTACCCAAGGTAGTGAGGTAAAAGCGGGACAAGCCCTCTATAAAATTAATTCAGAAACTTTCCAAGCTGATGTGAACAGTAATCAAGCCTCGCTACACAAAGCAGAAGCAGAAGTAGTTCGTTTAAAAGTTCAATTAGAACGTTATGAACAATTATTGCCAAGCAATGCCATCAGTAAGCAAGAAGTCAGCAATGCGCAAGCCGAATATCGTCAAGCTTTGGCTGATGTTGCGCAAATGAAGGCCCTGCTCACGCGTCAAAACCTGAACCTACAATATGCCACGGTACGGGCACCAATTTCAGGGCGTATTGGACAATCCTTTGTGACAGAAGGTGCATTGGTCAGCCAAGGTGATGCCAATACCATGTCAACGGTTCAGCAGATCGATAAAGTCTATGTCGATGTAAAACAATCCATTAGTGAATATGAACGTTTACAAGCTGCATTACAAAGCGGTGAGTTATCCGCCAATAATGAAAAAACCGTGCGCATTTCAAACAGTCATGGTCATCCTTATAACGTCAGCGCAAAAATGCTGTTTGAAGACATCAATGTCGATCCTGAAACCGGCGATGTCACCATTCGAATTGAAGTGCAGAATCCAGAACGCAAACTCCTTCCAGGTATGTATGTCCGCGTCAATATCGACCGTGCTTCAGTGCCTCAAGCCTTGCTCGTTCCAGCCCAAGCAATTCAACGCAATATCAATGGTGATCCGCAAGTTTATGTGATCAATGCCAAAGGTGCGGCAGATATTCGTCCAATCGAATTGGGTCAACAATATGAGCAGTTCTACATTGCCAGCAAGGGTCTAAAAGCGGGTGACAAGATCGTGGTTGAAGGGGTTGAACGTATCCAGCCGAATCAAAAACTGGAACTCGCCGCATGGAAAGCACCTGCTTCAAGTAATAGCACATCGCCTGCAACGCAAGGAGCTCAATGATGATGTCACAATTCTTCATTCGCCGCCCCGTGTTTGCATGGGTGATTGCGATTTTCATTATCTTATTTGGGTTACTCAGTATTCCCAAACTACCGATTGCTCGCTTTCCAAGTGTCGCGCCACCACAAGTCAATATTAGTGCAACCTATCCAGGGGCAACGGCAAAAACCATCAATGACAGCGTTGTCACCTTGATTGAACGTGAATTGTCAGGTGTAAAAAACCTGCTCTATTACAGCTCAACCACAGATACATCGGGTACGGCAGAAATTTCTGCGACCTTTAAACCGGGCACTGATGTCGAAATGGCACAGGTCGATGTGCAAAACAAGATCAAGGCCGTTGAAGCCCGTCTGCCGCAAGTGGTTCGCCAGCAAGGTTTACAGGTCGAAGCATCATCTTCAGGTTTCTTGATGTTGGTTGGAATCAACTCACCCAATGGACAATATTCCGAAGTCGATCTCAGTGATTATCTGGTTCGTAATGTGGTGGAAGAACTGAAACGCGTTGAAGGTGTCGGTAAAGTACAATCCTTCGGTGCAGAAAAAGCCATGCGCATTTGGGTTGACCCCAATAAACTGGTGTCATATGGCTTGTCCATTAGTGATGTCAATAATGCCATTCGTGAAAATAACATTGAAATTGCCCCGGGTCGTCTTGGCGACCTCCCTGCTGAACAAGGTCAACTCATCACTGTTCCCCTATCTGCTCAAGGACAATTGGGCAATGTGGAGCAATTCAGAAATATCAGCCTAAAAAGTAAAACCAGCGGTAGCGTGATCAAACTGTCTGATGTTGCCAAAGTCGAAATCGGCTCACAGGCGTACAACTTTGCGATTTTGGAAGATGGTAAACCTGCTACTGCTGCCGCAATCCAGCTTAGTCCAGGCGCCAATGCCGTCAAAACAGCAGAAGGTGTCAGAGCCAAGATTGAGGAATTAAAACTGAATTTACCAGAAGGCATGCAGTTCAGTATTCCTTATGACACGGCACCTTTTGTCAAAATTTCGATTGAAAAAGTGATTCATACCTTACTTGAAGCCATGGTACTGGTTTTCATTGTGATGTATTTATTCTTGCATAATGTTCGTTATACCCTGATTCCAGCGATTGTTGCACCGATTGCGTTACTCGGTACATTTGCGGTGATGCTATTGGCAGGTTTCTCAATCAACGTCCTGACCATGTTTGGTATGGTGCTGGCCATCGGGATCATTGTCGATGACGCCATTGTAGTGGTGGAAAACGTCGAACGAATCATGGCAACTGAAGGACTGTCTCCAAAAGAAGCCACCTCCAAAGCCATGAAGGAAATTACCAGTCCGATTATCGGGATTACCTTGGTACTTGCTGCGGTGTTCTTACCGATGGCCTTTGCCAGTGGTTCGGTCGGGATTATCTATCAGCAATTTACCTTGACCATGTCCGTATCAATTCTGTTCTCGGCATTATTGGCATTAATCCTGACCCCTGCACTGTGTGCCACAATTCTGAAACCGATTGATGGTCATCATCAGAAAAAAGGCTTCTTTGCATGGTTTGATCGTAGCTTTGACAAAGTCACCAAAAAATACGAGTTGATACTGCTCAAAGTCATCAAACATAGCATTCCAATGATGGTGATCTTTGTGGTGATTACAGGCATTACCTTTGCAGGTATGAAATATTGGCCAACTGCCTTTATGCCAGAAGAAGACCAAGGTTGGTTCCTAACGTCGTTCCAATTGCCATCGGATGCCACTGCTGAACGAACTCGAACTGTGGTCAATCAATTTGAAGAAAGCTTAAAAGATAATCCCAATGTGAAAAGTAACACTGCAATTTTGGGTTGGGGCTTTAGCGGTGCAGGTCAAAACGTAGCGGTGGCATTTACCACGCTCGCAGACTTTAAAGACCGTAGTTCAAGTGCGACTGAAATGACCAACGCGGTCAATGCCAGCATGGCAAACAGTAAGGAAGGTGCTACGATGGCTGTACTTCCACCAGCGATTGATGAGTTGGGTACCTTTTCAGGCTTTAGTTTACGTTTACAAGACCGTGCCAACTTAGGTATGCCTGCGCTACTGGCTGCACAAGATCAACTCATGGAAATGGCTGCCAAGAACAAAAAGTTCTATATGGTCTGGAATGAAGGTTTGCCACAAGGTGATAATATTTCACTGAAAATTGACCGTGAGAAACTCAATGCCTTAGGGGTGAAGTTCTCTGATGTCTCCGACATCATTTCGACCTCAATGGGATCAATGTATATCAATGACTTTCCAAATCAAGGGCGTATGCAGCAAGTGATCGTACAGGTCGATGCCAAATCACGAATGCAACTCAAAGATATTTTAAATCTGAAAGTTGCGGGTTCAAGCGGGCAACTGGTTTCTCTATCTGAAGTGGTGACGCCGCAATGGAGTAAAGCACCGCAACAATACAATCGCTATAACGGCCGGCCATCGTTGAGTATTGCAGGGATTCCGAACTTCGATACTTCATCTGGTGATGCCATGCGTGAAATGGAACAGCTGATTGCCAAATTGCCAAAAGGCATCGGTTATGAATGGACAGGTATTTCCTTACAGGAAAAGCAATCTGAATCACAAATGGCCTTCCTGCTGGCGCTATCAATGCTCGTGGTATTCTTGGTCTTGGCAGCTCTGTATGAAAGTTGGGCCATTCCCCTTTCCGTGATGTTGGTGGTGCCACTCGGTATTTTCGGTGCGATTGTGGCGATTATGTCTCGTGGCATGATGAACGATGTATTCTTTAAAATTGGTCTGATTACCATTATTGGTTTATCCGCCAAGAATGCGATCCTGATTGTCGAATTTGCCAAGATGCTGAAAGAAGAAGGTATGAGTTTAATTGAAGCCACTGTTGCTGCTGCAAAACTCCGTTTACGCCCGATCCTGATGACCTCACTTGCCTTTACTTGTGGTGTGATTCCATTGGTCATCGCTTCTGGCGCCAGTTCAGAAACCCAGCATGCCTTAGGTACAGGTGTCTTTGGCGGCATGATTTCTGCCACCATTCTGGCGATCTTCTTTGTTCCCGTGTTCTTCATTTTTGTTTTGGGTGCAGTTGAAAAGCTGTTTTCCTCGAAACAGAAAAATCCATCTTAAATGACATTGAGCAGAGGGAATCAACAGGTTTCCTCTGACTCCACCTCAGTATCTATCCTCATCTTATTTGGAGAAGACCATGTCTAAAGCGACTGTCTTATCTCGTGGCCTGCTTGTGTCTACGCTTTCGATTGCCCTAACAGCATGTATCAATCTGCAGGCACCCAAACCTGCGATCAAATCAGATATTTCAGAAAATTTTGCCCTTGCAAACACAGGCAACTCAATTGCAACTCAGGGCTATAAACAGTTCTTTGCCGATACACGCCTATTGCAAGTGATTGAAATCAGCTTAAATAACAACCGTGATTTACGTACTGCAACACTGAATATTCAACGTGCCCAACAGCAATATCAGATCAGTAAAAATGATCAGTTGCCTACTATTGGGGCAAATGCCAGTGCAGTTCGACAGGTGAATCCGTCTGCGAACCCAAACAATCCCTATTCAACTTTTCAAGTCGGACTAGGAATGACGGCTTATGAACTGGATTTTTGGGGCCGAGTCAAAAGCTTAAAAGATGTGGCCTTAAATAATTACTTTGCGACCCAAAGTGCCAGAGAAGCCACGCAGATCAGTTTAGTCAGTCAAGTCTCACAAGCTTGGTTAGATTATGCCTTTGCTCAGGCCAACCTCAATCTTGCAGAACAAACCTTAAAAGCACAACTTGATTCCTATAACCTGAACAAAAAACGTTTTGAAGTCGGTATTGATAGCGAGGTTCCACTGCGTCAGGCACAAATTTCAGTTGAGACTGCACGAAATGATGTCGCCGCCTATAAAACCCAAGTGTCGCAGGCTCAAAATTTACTCAATTTACTGGCTGGACAAAATGTTCCTCAGCAGCTCTTACCGAATCAAGCTGTAAAAACAATTAGTACTGAAACCACATTTGCAACTGGTTTAAGTAGTGACTTACTGAATAACCGCCCCGACCTCAAAGCGACTGAATATCAATTACGTGCTGCTGGAGCCAATATTGGCGCAGCCAAAGCACGTATGTTCCCTACCATTAGCCTGACAGGTTCAGCTGGCTATGCCTCAACCGATCTTAAAGATTTATTTAAATCTGGTGGTTTTGCTTGGTCAATTGGACCAAGTATCGACCTGCCCATTTTCGATTGGGGGACGCGTAAAGCCAATATTAAAATTTCAGAAACTGAACAACAAATTGCACTGGCAGATTATGAAAAAGCCATTCAATCTGCGTTCCGTGAGGTTAATGATGCGTTGGCTGCACATGCCCATATTGACGAGCGTTTAGCGGCACAACGCCGTTTGGTCTCTGCCACTGAAACCACTTATAAATTATCCACGGCTCGATTTAGAGCGGGGATTGATAGTTATCTGACCGTGTTGGATGCACAACGTTCTGCTTATGCTGCACAACAAGGCTTACTGATGCTTGAACAAAGCAAGTTGAATAATCAGATTGAATTGTATAAAGCTTTAGGCGGTGGGCTATCTCAACATTCATAAACGCTTAAGTCTGTTATTGGGGCTGATTTTTACATATTCAGCCCTTATAGTATTGAGCTTTAAATGAAAAATAACAGTTGATCTATGTTTACACTTTCGATTACACCCAGATTCTATGAAACTGATGCTTTTGGACATATCAACAATACTGTCATTACAGGCTGGTTTGAAACTGCACGTGAACCTGTTTTTCGCTTATTCAACCCAAGTATGGAAATCAAAAATCTACCTTTGATTCTGGCTCGTGTTGAAGTCGATTTTGTTGCACAAATCTATTACGGCGCTGATATCGAAATCAAAACATGGATTGAACATATCGGCAATTCTTCTTTTATTGTGGCGCATGAAGCTTGGCAAAATGACCACTGCGTTGCACGTGGCAAAGCGGTTCAGGTGTATTTTGATTTCAGCACGCAAAAATCAGGTCGTATTCCAGATCAATTCCGTGACCAGTTGCAACAATATCTGATAAGCCAATAAAGATTTTCCGCTGAAATAAACCGATTGATTTCAGCGGATTAAACTTATTCACCTAAATCTTCGAGAAAATCAAAGGTCGGTACAAAGAATAGGCTACCTGAAACAGCGGTACTAAAATCAAGTAGGCGATCGACATGCCCAGTTTCTTTACCTAAGAACATATTTTCAAGCATGGTTTTGGTGATATTAAAAGAGCGTGAATAGCCTATAAAGAAAGTGCCATATTCCCCTTCAGTTGGATTGGAAAATGGCATATTGGCTCTTAAAATTTTAAGTTCGTTGCCGTCCGCATCATGGGCCTTACTCGCGACATTATGTGCACTTTGCGGTTTGACATCATCGCCAAGTTCAACATCGTCATATTTCTTTCGACCAATCACTTTTTCCTGTTCTTCGGTGCTTAGACCCTTCCACATTTCCATGTTATGTAGGTACTTTTGAATAAACACATAACTGCCACCTAGGAACTCAGTATCTTCTGAACCGACATAAGCAATCTCTTTGGCAATTTCATGCTCAGGGTTTTCAGTACCATCTACAAAACCAATAATCGCGCGACCATCAAAGTATCTAAAACCTTTGGTCTCGCTAATTGGATAGGTATCCTCTTTGAGTTGCTCATGCAAAATTGAGGCAAGTTCATAGCAAATTGCCATTTGATTGGCGCGAATATGAAAGAATAAATCGCCCGCTGTCGCTACCGCGGTATGTCTTGGCCCTTTGATCTCTTGAAATGGTGCCAGCTCTTTCGGTTTATTTAAATCAGGGAACAGCAGATCCCAGGCATTTGAGCCAATTCCCACTGAAGCACTAAAATTACTATTCGGAAAACGATTGGTTAAGCTACGGACTAAGGCTGAAAAATTCGCAAGGAAATCAATTACACCGGAATGATCTGGATTGCTATTGATTCCGAGTACGATAAATAAAGCATTTTCACCTGAAAGATTATTGATCACAGGCTGAGGTCTTAAAGGTGTATTCATAATATTTGGGAATAAAAAAACTTAATGCTCATATCCTACACAAATCAATGCATTAGAGATCAGACAAATCACAAATTTTTACCATTATTCGGTATATAAAACAAAGCTCTCACCACGGCAAAAACTGGCTAAGGTGAGATTTAATTGTTTTGCCATTTCAATCGCCATACTGGTTGGTGCCGAAATGGTCGCCAAGAGACCAATATTATATTGCGCACATTTACGAATCAGCTCATAACTGGCACGGCTGGTCATCACCACAAAACCATCTGCAACATCCATTTTCTGTTCAGCCAAGTAACCCAATAATTTATCCAAGGCATTGTGCCGACCAACATCTTCAAATAACGCTACGATCTGACCTTTCACGACCCATGCTGCGGCGTGTGCTCCCCCGGTGAGTTCACTGATTTTTTGTCTGATTTTTAATTGGGCAATTGCATTAGGAATTTGGCTTAACCATATTGAAGAAACATGGGTACTGACCGCAGGTAGATTTGCATAGAGTTGCTTTAGACTTTCAATGCCACATAAGCCACAACCTGTGCGCCCGACCATCATACGCCGATGCTCTTTTAAAGCCATGAAAGCACGGGATGAAATGGTCATATCCACTTCAACCCCCAGTTCATTTTGACGAATCTCGAGTGAATACAGCTCGCTTAAACTTTGTAATATCCCTTCCGAGAGACTAAAACCTTTGGCAAAGACCTCAATATCCGATGGTGTTGCCATCATCACGGCATGTGAAATACCATTATAAATTAAGGCAACAGGATACTCTTGGACAATATAATCCAGTTCATTTTCAGAGACATCACGATGGAAACGATGCACTTGCATCGTTTCATAACCTCTTGTTTTTGTGTCCACACTTACCTCATTTGACTGATTCGAAAAAATAGATTTCCAATCAGCTATACGCTACTGACGCGTTCATTGGCATGCTCAGGGTCAACTTCAACATTCAAATTAAAATGTGCTGGTGCATTACCTGCATGCAAAATCACAGGAATGCTTTTAGACGCTGGAATTTTGGCGTATTTGTCATGGCTACCCAAAGCCACCAAGGGATTGGTTTCTGGATAATACGCTGCCAGACTGCCTTGCGGAATGTTATACGGCACAATACGGAAACTATGTACAATCCGTTTCACCCCATCAGAGAATACACTCTCAATATCGACCCATTGGTCTGCTTCAAATCCTGCTGCATCAATATCTGCTTGATTCATAAACAACACTCGGCGTTGCCCGAATACACCGCGATAACGGTCATCCAAACCATATAAAGTGGTGTTGTACTGGTCATGCGAACGAGTGGTCATTAAGGTATACACTTGTTGCTCACTATAGGCTGCGGCATACTGATTTTCTTTATCTTCGTAAACTTCGGCCAGTGGTGTAATCAAAAACTGGGCTTTACCACTTGGTGTATTCCAGACATGCTGATTAGCAGGATGCTCTAAATGGAAACCACTTGGTTGATAGACCCGTTGATTGAAATCGTGAAACTCATCAAAAACATCGGCAATCGAATCACGAATACGGTCATAACTTTCGATATACCAACGCCATTTCACCTTACTCTCAGGTAAAGCAGCTTCCGCCATACGGGCCACAATATCAGGTTCAGATAAAATATTTTCAGAGATCGGTGGATTACGTCCTGCTGAAAGATGCACATTCGACATCGAATCTTCCACCGAAATTGCTTGTGCGCCATGCACTTGCATATCTACTTCAGTACGCCCTAAGCAAGGTAGCATCAACGCATCTTTGCCACAGACCAGATGGCTACGATTCAACTTGGTGGTAATGTTGACGGTTAAATTACAACGGCGTAATGCTTCTTGGGTATAAGGTGTATCAGGCGTTGCGACCGCAAAGTTTCCGCCCAAACCAATAAAGACTTTTACATCACCTTCATACATCGCCTTAATGGTATCGACCACACCAAAACCATGTTTACGCGGTGACTTGATGCCAAATACCCGATCAATACTGTCTAGCAAGGCATCACTTGGGTTTTCATTAATTCCCATGGTTCGGTCGCCTTGCACATTACTGTGCCCACGCACTGGACAAAGACCAGCCCCTGGACGACCAATATGTCCTCGTGCCAGCATCAAGTTCGCCAACATATGAATATTGGCTGTACCATGACGGTGTTGGGTAATCCCCATCCCCCAACAAAAAATAGCAGTTTTTGCATCCAGATACATCTTGGCAATCGATTCTAAATGCTCAGGTGAAAGTCCAGTATGTTTATGAATTTCAAACCATTCAGTACCATCAATCTCCGCCAGCATCTCATCAAAACCAATGGTATTCATTTCAATGAAGCTACGATCAAAAACGCTTGCTTTTCCTTTCGCAAGCGCCTTTTTATCCCATTCCAGTAAATGCTTCATCACCCCAAACATCAGCGCATAGTCCCCCCCAATTTTGGGCTGGAAATAATAACGACTGATTGGGGTACTGCCATTGGTCATCATTTCTAGCGGCGCTTGAGGGTCTTGAAAACGCTCTAAACCACGCTCTTTAATAGGATTAATCGCAACAATATTACCACCACGACGCGAAACCTCTCTTAAGGTTGCCAACATCCGTGGATGGTTGGTGCCTGGATTATGCCCAAAGCTAAAAATGGCATCTGCTTGATCGAAATCATCCAAAATAACCGTGCCCTTACCTAAACCAATCGCATCTTTTAAGCCAACACTGGTGGTTTCATGGCACATATTGGAACAGTCTGGGAAATTATTAGTCCCGAAGCTGCGGACAAATAATTGGTACAAAAAAGCCGCTTCATTGCTGGCACGCCCAGAGGTATAAAATGCAGCTTGATCAGGATGATCGAGTGCTTGTAGATGTTTGGCAATCAACTGAAAAGCTTCATCCCAAGAAATCGGTACATATTTATCTGACACAGGGTCATAACGCATCGGGTCAGTTAAACGACCCAAATCTTCCAGATAGAAATCATTCTGTTCAGCGAGCCAGCTTACGGTATGTTGTGCAAAAAATTCAGGTGTTACCGTTTTACTGGTTGCTTCGAAAGCCACTGCTTTGGCACCGTTTTCACAGAAGTTAAAGGCATGTGCATCTTTCTTCTCAGGCCATGCACAGCCCGGACAGTCAAAACCAGTCGGCTGATTAATATTAAGTAAGGTGATTGAACCTTTTTTTAAAATGTCTTGCCTTTTTAGATTTCGGGCAACACTCAGCAATGCGCCCCATCCGCCTGCGGGTTGGGTATAGGGTTCAATTCTGGCAAAACTGGTATTTTCTTGCTTATGAATGGGTTGTTCTGAGTTATCCATTATGTTGCCCTCATCTGAGCTATTTTTAACATTGGCTACAGATAGGATTAACATGAATTGTGCTTCTTTTCTATTCTTGATTTGTCTTATGCCTGTATTTTTTGGCATCAAAAATAAAGCCTAGATCACCTAGGCTTTATTGATCATTTGATAAAAACTATTAAATTACTCTCCTGCCAAAGCACACTCAAAGTTGGCTTTATCCACAGAGCAACGCGCTTTCTTTAATACAGACATCATACTAGCATCGTAAATTCCGCGTTGAGTCAATTCAATACGTCCATCACGCATCATTTTTTGATATTTCAATTTATCTTCAGAGGTTAAATTCATCTTATATTTTGCAGGAATTTCAGCTTCTAAACGCTTAATGGTTGCAAAGATTTTCGGTAGTTGCTTAACCGACCAATCACGGGATTTTTGCCCAAAACCAGCAGGAAATTTTTCAGGACGAATGACCAGATTTGCAGTAACTTGTAATACAGGAAAATTATACATGACCCCATTGCTGCCTAAACCTTTGCTAAGTTCCAAAGGTTTATATGCATAAGCTGGTGCGCCAATCATATCTACCTGACCATTGTTAAATTTAGCAGCAAAGTTGGAAATATCAGAAAGTACAGCTTGCGCACCAACACGTTGTACAATCAATTTTTGTGCATCGTCATAACCCAATACCGCAAACTTTTTACCTGCGGCTTTTTCAATTGAATTAATACTTTTGTCACGAACAAAGATATAAGCTGAACCTAAAGGGGAAATTCCAACTACTTCATATTTATTGCCACCAAGATTAGTGGTCATTTTCGCTGCATTGCGTGGATCAGATACAAAGGTAATAGCACGTTTTGCGATCTCGTCACTAGGTACACCACCTAAAGAATCAATTGAACCTACAAATTTATTGTATGGACGGGCACGCATTGAAGTCATTGCCACGCCCGCACACTTCCCTGCTTTAAAATTATTGTCAGCGACCTGTTCATCCGTGATCGCCAATAGATTAATATCTGCACCCCAGCCTTTGGCTGCCAATGCCCAGTCTTGCATCATTTTATAAGCCTCACCAGACTTACCTAAAATATCAAAAACACAAACATCAATCGCTGCTTGGGTTGAAGCAGAAACACTCATCATTGAAGTTGTTAAGATAGCTAATGCGATTCTTTTCATATGTTCTTCCTTTTACAAACGTTATGTTTGTTTTCCTCATAAGACACTCGATGTGCCTTCTTATTTATAACGATTCAAAATCATCGTTACTTAAATACTGAATCATAAAAAAATATAATTACAGTCCCTATTTCAATGCTTGAACGGCAGGTGATCGTGCCAAATAATCTAAAGCTTGTTGGGTATTTCCTTCCGTCTCTGGATGAAACTTAGGTGAAATCCAACGAATTGTTGCTTTCGTTATAAAAGTCAATGTAGGCCCATTATCTGTTGCCTTGGCTTGTTTGTTATAGGTAAATAAAATGCCAAATAAATGCTTATTTGCGATCTTCTTGACTGCAGGATCTGGGTCTTGTTTACCTAAATGTCGACCGACATCTGCCAATACATAAATAAAAATAGGGAAAACCAATGCCATTAACAACTGACGATAAAGATAAAAGAGAATCGGATTTGGCAGTATTTCTTTAAATAAATCAAATGCAACACAACGATGTTCGACTTCCTCTGCCAAATGCCAACGAAACATGTCGGCAATGACTGGATCAGCTTTGTCCCATGATTTATTGTCCATACACCATTGCCCAAGCACGCCCGTGAAATGTTCAATGGCAGCAACCACACCTACTCGTGTAATTAACCAGAAGTGCTCTAATGGTTTGACTTCTAATAGTTTAATGCCTAATGGGCTTTCACCAAGCAAAATACTAAAAATCCAGTTGATTTTCTTGAAAGCAGGTTCCAGATCGTAATCGTGCTGTTTCAGAAACTCCTGGGCGCCTTGATGCGCGCGTGCATGAGTTGCTTCTTGTCGAATAAAACCTTTTACATCATCCATAAGAATAGGATCTTTTACATAAGGTAAGGCCTTGTTATAAACACGACAGAACCAAAATTCTCCCGCAGGTAAAATCAAGTTAATCCCATTGATTAGATGCGAACACACTGGATCATTTGGAATCCATTGCACAGGAGAATTAGAAAAATCAAACTTTACAGGCCGAGCAACCAGTTTATGATGATGGGGAATGGCATTCATATTGACCTCAACTTTACAACTTTCATTTATCACATCGTTAATCTTTGAATCAGCTCAGTGAACGACTGCGCTATTCGCCACTCAATGAGCATTCAAAATTGGTTCGTTCCACTGTACATCGTGCACGCTTTAGCACTCCCATCATGACGGGGTCATAAATACCCAGTTTGGTTAATTCAATTCGGCCATCGCGAAGCATCTGTTGGTAGCGACGCTTATCTTCAGCGGAAAGACTCTGTTTGTACTTTTCAGGAATTTCAGCTTCTAAACGTGCAATCGTGGCAAAGTTTTTAGGCAATTGCTTGGTGGCCCAAGCACGAGATTTCAGACCAAAACCAACTGGGAATTTTTCGGGGCGGATAATGATGTCACCAGTTAAATTGATCACTGGAAAATTAAACATTGCGCCATTACTCCCCAAACCTTTGGCAATTTCTAAAGGTTTATAGGCATAGGCAGGAGCCGCAATCACATCAACTTGCTTGTTATTAAATTTTTTCGCAAAATCAGAAATTTCGGAAGGCACACCCACCAATTCCAATCGATCTACAATCATTTTTTGCGCTTGGTCATAATGTAAATAGGCAAACTTTTTACCTTTTCCTTTCTCAATAGTGTTAATACTTTTGTCTCTGACAAAAACATAAGCCAAACCAATTTGAGCAATGGCAGCCACCTCAAACTCATCACCATTAATGCTTGTGACCAATCGATGTTTATTCCGAGGATCTAATACATAAGTAATGGCTTTTTGGGCAATCGAATTACTGGTGATCGCACCTAATGCATCAATCGATCCTGCAAATTTATTGTATTTACGTGCTCGCATTGACGTCATCGATACCCCATCGCATTTACCTGCTTCAAAATCATTTTGGGCTTTGGCTTCATCTTGGTATGCAATGAGATTCAAATCCGCTTGCCAAGCCTTTGCAGCTAACGCCCATTCCTCTACAATTTTGTAAGACTCACCTGCCTTGCCCAATAAATCGAATACACAGATATCAACTTTTGCTTGTGTTGTGGTTGAAAATGCAGTGAGAAAGGCTGTAATCAAAATTCCTTTTTTCATTACGGGTCCTAGTATTATTTTTAAACGATTTAAACACGCTCACTAATAGTTAATGCTAAAACATTAAAGCTTTGCCGCAGTGTTAATGCGCCTATTTTTAAATAAAAAAAAATGTTGTAATAGTTCCTACTAAGCCATTTTAGTATCATTTTCCGACGATCACTGTTATGCCCTTAAATAAACAATTCGAAAGAACAGTACCTGGCACTTATATTGCGCTCATGGTTGATGTGGTATCACGTTGGGATATATCAGCGGATGAACTACTCAGCAACTCAGGCTTCACTCAAGAGCAATTGGTGCAGCCTTTATGGCGGGCTGATGCAAAAATTGTGATGTCGATCCTACGACGAGCACTTGAACTGACTCGAGTTCCTGCACTCGAATTTGGTTTTTATCTGGGTATGCAAATGACCATTACCTGTCATGGTTTAATGGGGATGACAGCAATGCTTGCACAAGATGTAAAACAAGCACTCAATATTGCACAGGAGTTTATTTCACTTCAATCCAGTATTCACACCATCAAACTTGATGTTGTTGATACGAATGCAGTTATCATCTTTGAACAGACCGAAGCCTATTATTTGGATGAGGTTATTCAGATTGCGTTATTGCTTGGCTTTGCGCAGATGGGGAAAAATATCTCAGGACAAGAATTGACTGGTTTTGCCGATGTACAATTTAGTAAACCCGATTATTTTGATAAATTGCTGCCGTTAATTCCTGGTGAAGTGCGATTTAATCGCCCCTCTACCCGTTTAGAATTTAAAAAAGAAATATTAGATCTTCCATTACTGCATTCTGATGCTATTGCAGAGCGTCTGGCACGAGAGGAATGTAAATCACAGCTACGTAAGTTATTAAAACAAAATAGTTTTAATAGTACTCTGCAAGATTTGATCTATGATGAGGCGATGGGAATAAGCCCTTTAACTGAAATCTTAAAGAAAGTTCAAATGTCTGAACGGGCCTTGCAACGAAAACTGGAAAATGAAGGCACAAATTTTAGAACATTAGTCGATAAAGTAAGATGTGAAAAAGCCATCCAACTACTCAAAAATCCCAACTTATCACTTGAAAACATTGCAGCTCATCTTGGCTATACCAACACCAAAAATTTCTCTCGTGCTTTTAAACGCTGGACTGGAACGTCTCCACGTCGCTATTAGCTTTTTCGTTAGCATCCCAATAAGCCAAGCTTTAGCATTAAAAAAAACTTACTGGCAAGTGCTCAAAATCACCAGTAAGAGAGAAAAACCAAGTTTCGGATTAAAAACATAAGCTATTGATTCGATTGAACTGATGATTGTACATAAGCAGCATTTTGCTTCTGTTGCGATGGCATATAATCGGGTTGATTACTCACAGCCAGAAAGAAAAAGACTAAGAATAAACAACCCAATAAAATACTGATTCCAACCGCAAGGTATGGGAATTTTGATTGCTGTTGAGACATGCGCTTTGCTCCTATTGAAAGACTAAAATTTAATTCATAACAATTACATGGTGGATAAAGCCTTAAAACTAGCGCCATTTTGAATACGGGTTTGCATGTATTCGGCATAGACCGATAACTTTTCAAAAATATGTTCCGAATAGAACATATCCTCGATTAAATGAGCCGCTTGGGCTGGGCTAAACTGACCAATCTTCGCGACTAGATTTGCATTAAGACTGGAAAACAAAGTACACAGGTTTTTATGTGCTTCATCTTTGTTTTTAAATAGCAGTTTGCGCGTATTAATCAATTCATCATTGAGCATGCTTGGCCTACGATCAGCATCAATCACATCAATTTTTACATCAAAATACTCTTCTAGGATCTGAATCTGTTGCTGATCTAAGGATAAATGCGTGACCAAAAAAATATGAAAAACATCTGTACGACACAGTGCCTTGACTAAACAACGGAACAGAAAATCTTGCTCTGCTTTTGCATCATCGACCAGCTCGATATACAGCTTTAGGCTATGAATCACATCTTCGATTTTAAGATTGACGCTTTTATCGGCTTGATAGTATTGATTCAATATCTTAAGTACAGAGGACGAGACTGGCGTGGTATAAATCACCGGCTGATTTAAATTGGCAATCATAAATGGTGCAAATAAATAGGCGAGATTATTATCATTTTCCACTATTTCAGCTTGAGCAATATAAAAGACCTTCTCCTTAGAAAAATCTCTCAGTACCTTGCCTCTTAATAAAGTTGCTTCAAGATTCACATATTCTAGACTTAGCTGTTGTTGTACTGCTTGCGAAGGCACTTTGCTTTGAAAAAGCTGAGTCAACGCATTAAGTTCTTTCGTGATAAACATAGTCATACGCCATTCAGTCCGAATTAGTGTCATTCAAACGACTTACAATGCTTGATCAATATTTAACACACTGCATCGTTGCTTGATGCTATTTTGAATCAGGTACAAACAACTGAATAGCTACAGAGTTTCGCTAAAAAAATATAACAGATCATTTATGGACACCCCATCTGTTATAAAAAAACAAAAAGAAATTGTACCTACTCATATACAACAGAAGATTAGATGATGAATAAAACTTAAATCGCTTTTAAATATCCAAACCGCAGCTTTTTCAGGTTCTGCTTATTTTCAAACATTTAAGTCCATTCTTTCACATTTTCCTAGCGACTGCTTTTGCTGGTCTGTTATAGGAGAGGATATATGGATCTCGGTCTCACTGCTTTAGAATTAGCCCGAATACAGTTTGCATTTACTGTTTCATTTCACATTATCTTTCCCGCCACCTCGATTGGTCTCGCCTGTTTTCTTGCCATGCTGGAATGGAAATGGCTACGTACTCAAAACCCCATTTATAAAGATTTATTCAAATTCTGGATCAAAATCTTTGCGGTGGCCTTTGGGATGGGTGTGGTATCTGGCGTGGTGATGAGCTACCAGTTTGGTACCAACTGGAGTGAATTTTCCCGTATTGCGGGAAGCGTGACTGGCCCTTTGCTCACTTATGAAGTATTGAGTGCTTTCTTCTTGGAAGCCGGCTTCTTGGGCATCATGCTGTTTGGTTGGGGCCGAGTCAGTCCCAAAGCCCATTTCTTTGCAACCTTGATGGTTGCCATTGGCACCTGTATTTCCATGTTCTGGATTCTCTCCTCCAACAGTTGGATGCAGACACCGCAAGGTTTTACGATCGAGAATGGCATCATTATTCCAACCGATTGGTGGGCGATCGTATTTAATCCTTCCTTCCCTTATCGCTTTGCCCATATGGCCGCTGCTGCATTTTTAGTGTCTTCCTTACTGGTGGTGGGTACTGCTGCATGGCATCTGATCAAAGGCCGTCGTGATGAACTGATCAAAAAATCATTTTCAATGGGTCTCTGGATGGTGCTGGTCACTTCCTGCTTGCAAGTAGTGATTGGCGATAATCATGGCTTAAATACCTTGAAGCATCAGCCGGCAAAATTGGCCGCAATGGAAGGTCATTGGGAGACCAATTATGATGAAGGTATGCCACTGTACTTATTTGGCATTCCAGACATGCAAGAGGAACGTACCAAATACGCGATTGCGATTCCAAATCTAGGCAGTCTGATTTTGACTCATTCTACGGATGGTACAGTCAAAGGTTTAAAAGACTTTGCCCCAGAAGACCGACCAAACTCAACCATTGTGTTTTGGAGTTTCCGGGTCATGGTCGGACTTGGCATGTTAATGGTGCTGCTCTCTTTCGTTGCCTTATGGTTGCGTAAAAAAGGCAAGCTTTATGGTTCATCTTGGTTTCATAAATTCGCTTTTGTCATGGGACCTACAGGCTATATCGCCTTATTGGCGGGATGGGTGACGACTGAAGTTGGCCGTCAACCTTGGGTAATTTATGGAGTGATGCGTACCAAAGATGGTTTGTCGCATACAGTGACTGCCGATCAAGTTGGTATCAGTTTGATCATTTTCGTGGTGGTCTATGCCATCGTGTTTGGTAGCGGTATTTACTACATGCTGAAACTATTGAAAAAAGGTCCTGAATTTATTGAAGCGATTGATCTTGAGCCAGCTGGCCATGGGCATTTCAAAACCCCAATGCGTCCTTTAAGTGCCGTTGATGAAAGCATTGATCAGCAAGACCCAAATAAGGAGAAGCACCATGATTGATTTATCTCTGATTTGGGTCGGTATTATCGGTCTTGGTGTTCTGATCTATGTCATTCTGGATGGTTTTGATCTTGGGATCGGAATTCTGTTCCCTTTCATCAAAAGCCGCGAAGAACGTGATGTGATGATGAATACCGTCGCGCCTGTCTGGGATGGCAATGAAACATGGATGGTGCTTGGTGGTGCAGGTTTGTTTGCTGCCTTTCCTCTGGTCTATTCAACCGTTCTTTCAGCCTTATATATGCCGATTACCTTGATGGTGATTGCCCTAATTTTCCGTGGCGTTGCCTTTGAATTCCGTTTTAAGGCGAACCGCACCAAACATTTATGGGATCAAGCCTTTATCTGGGGTTCAATTCTATCTAGCTTCCTGCAAGGCGTGATTTTAGGCGCTTATATTCAAGGTATCCAAACCACCAATGGTATTTTCTCAGGTTCAGGTTTAGATTGGTTCACTCCTTTCGCCTTATTTACGGGGTTGGGTGTGGTTGCCATGTATGCAGCGCTCGGTTGTGGCTGGTTGATTATGAAAACCGACCATGAACTACGAGATCAGATGTATGCACTGATGCCTAAACTGATCATTCTGCTATTTGTGGTTTTTGCAGGTGTCAGTCTCTATACCCCACTGACCCATCCTGAAATTGCTGCGCGTTGGTTTGCTTTGCCAAATCTACTGTATTTTAGCCCTGTACCAGTTTTGGTACTGCTATTTACATTCTTGATTTTAAAAGCATGTAAACAACGTCAGGACTTTAAACCTTTTATCTATACCTTGGCACTCGTGTTCTTGGCCTTTACTGGTTTTGTGATCAGCCTCTGGCCGAATATCATTCCGCCATCGGTCACGATTTGGGAAGCCGCAGCACCGCATTCTAGTCAGAAATTTGCATTGGTTGGTGCGGTAATTCTCATCCCGATCATTATCGCCTATACCATTCTGTCGTACTGGGTGTTTAGAGATAAAGTACGGGTTGGAGATACGGGTTATCACTAAGGAGCAGCTTTGCATGAAAATTAAATCTCTGCATTTAAGCCAAACGCAATGGTTTATAATCTTATGGTTAGTTGGTTTTTTTGCACTCGCCATCATTGCAGGTCTCTTTAGACTGCTATTGATGTTTGCTTATTAAAAAAGAGATGGAGCAGCTTGCATACCAAGCTGTTCCATCAAGATGGATTCACTTTACTTTATGTATAAATCAGAACAATTAGCGCACAACCTGAAACTTCTCATTGAAAATGGATCATGGCAGCCGCACAGCAAACTTCCTTCTTTACGTGAGCAAGTGCAACGATCAGGATTTAGCTTAATTACCGTGATGAACGCTTACCAAGAACTGGAAGCGCAAGGATTGATTTATTCAAAAGAAAAGTCAGGTTATTTTGTCGCTGAGCAAAATAATATCCAAATTCCACAAGCTTATTCGGTGGTCTCTTTAAACCCCAAAATTGAAATTAACTCCTTGGTGTTTAAATACCTGAAGTCGATTCAATCCAAACAGGTCAGCCCACTAGGTTCTGCATTTCCAGATAGTCAGTTACTCTATCCACCCAAACTGATTCAGATCATGGGGCAACTTTCCCGCAATCGCCATAGTTATGATCAGACCACCAATCTACCGCCTGGGAATTTAGCCCTCAGAAAACTCATTGCTCAACGCTATTGTATGCAAGGGATTCCAACCGATGCAGATGACATTGTCATTACATCTGGTGGTTTAGAAGCGTTGAATCTTTCCCTGCAAGCGATTACTCAGCCGGGCGATTATATTTTATTGCAGCAAACCATCTTCTATGGCGCATGGCAGGCAGCTGAACGTTTGGGACTCAAGGTGATTACCCTGCCAGAACATCCACAACATGGCTTTGATATTGAAGCTTTTGAACAAGTCATTAAAAACTATCCGATCAAAGTGTGCTGGTTTATGTTGAACGCACATAACCCGATTGGCTTTACCGTCAGCGATGAGATCAAATATAAAATTGCCAAGCTATTGCATGAACATCAAATTCATTTGATCGAAGATGATGTCTATGAAGAACTATTTTATGGCAATCAAAAGCCGCTACCCATGAAGTATTTTGATCAACAGAATCTGGTGTTGCACTGCTCTTCTTTTTCCAAAACCTTGGGTTCAGGGTTTCGTATGGGATGGGTCTATGCTGGCAAATTTTCCGAACATATTCAGCATTTGCAATTAATGAGCACCATTTCAGCCAATGCGCTGATCCAGAATGCACTGGTGGAGTTTCTCTCCCATCATCATTATGAAAAGCATTTAAGAACGCTTAGACGGGCTTTGGAAAAGAATAAAAAACAATTCTTTCAATATCTCAAACAACATCTACCAAAAGACTGTAAGGTATATAACTATCCAAGTGGCTATTTTCTCTGGATTCAGTTGCCAGACAAAGTCAGCAGTATGCAAATCTATGAACAGCTGATTCAACAACAGGTCGGCGTTGCGCCAAGCCCTTTATTTAATGTGTTGCCCTCACATCAACATTTTATTCGTATGAATTGTTCCTTTGAATGGACCGAACAGATTCAGCATTCGCTAGAACTTTTTATTGTAACGGTTCAGTTGGCGATGTCGGATGAATCGGCCTTGGACAAATAGCTTTTCCGATACTGACTCGGTGTTTCCCCAAACATCTTTTTAAAAGCGCGAATAAAATTTGTGGCTTCTTCATACCCCACCAGAGCTGCAACATCCTGAATACTATATTGTGGTTGTTGCAGTAACTTTTTGGCCTGACTAAAACGTACCTCAGCCAAAATCTGCAAGAACGTCGTTCCTTGTGCCTGCAAATGTCGCTTGATGGTTCGTTCAGACATATTCAAACGCTGTGCAATCAACGCTAATGTCGGGTAAGTATTGCCAGCTTTGTATAACAACTCAGAACGAATGCTTTTCTGCAGATCGCGCGTCGACTCTTTGAGTAATTTCAATTTGTCATTTTCGCAATACAATAATGCCTGCTGGAATGCGACTTGATCAGCATTGGGATTTTTACAATGCAGATATTGCTTGGGAAAACGCAGGCCATTGCGTTGCTGATTAAAATGAATCTTGATTTGGGATAAATCGACACGTTTATAATTTTGTGCATCGGCCCAATCAACAAAGACCTCACAACGTTCAACAATGTTTTCAGAAAACAAAGCTAAAAAATGAATCGCCCCAAATAGCAAACTTTCAATCATAAACTGCCGTAATTGATCAGATTGCTGCTCATTGCCAAATTTGACAGGATGTACACCATCCAAATAGACATAGACAAAGTCTTCATCAATATACGATTCAGGGGTGAAGTTCTGGATGCGTGTACAGAAATACTGCTGGCACAGCGTTAATGCAGTTTCAACATCCGTACAACTCAGAAATGCAAAACCTAAGGCTCCATGCGAAGTGGGACGTAATTTAAAACCATATTCAATCCCAAGCCGTGGATTATCGGTCAGCCTTAAAGCATTCACCACCAGCTTTGACCATTGATGCGCACTCATTTTGGCATCGGCTTGTTTCATTTCTGTCAGCACTAATCCTGTGCCAGATAAAACTATTTCAATATCAATCGCATAATCATGCACAATTTCTAATAATAGATGTGCATAAGAAACCGAGATGGTTTCTTGAAACAGTCCAAAAGGATCTCGCATCGCACATCCACTGTCCTAAAATGATCATCAATATGGCATAGTCACACCTATTGTGCGAGTGTTTTATTCGAAATAATGACTGCAATCAATCAACCATCGCAGAATGAGGAAGCGCTTCAATGACCACCATGACGCTTGATCAACAGCAGTCTATTTATGTTCTCACCTTAACCAATGGCGATCAGGAAAATGTCTTAAATCAAGATGTGCTGAATGAATATATCGAGATCTTTGATGAAATCGAGCGTCATTCGCATAATGCTTGCCTAGTCATTCAAAGCGACCATCCTAAAACATTTTGCAATGGCTTAGACCTCGCTTGGTTAATGCAGCAATCCATGCAAGATAAAAAAGCTTTTACCTTAGAACTGGAAAATATGCTACTGCGCTTGGCCTTACTCAACTTACCAGTGATTGCTGAGATTAATGGCAATGCTTATGCAGGTGGTGCAATCTTGGCATCTGCATGTGACTTCCGCTTGATGCGGGCAGACAAAGGACGTTTTTGCTTTCCTGAAGTCAAACTGACCATTCCTTTTACTGACTGTATTGCAGAAATTGTGCAACTCCTTCCCAATCAACATGCCATTTGGGAAATGTCATTGACAGGCAAATCCATGACTGGGATTGAGTGCTTAGAGGCGCATGTGGTTCATCAGATTCATCCTGCTGAATCATTAAATGCTGAAGTCTTTAAGTTTGCTGAAGAGATATCACAAAAGCATCGTCTAACCTACGCCGTGATCAAACGTCAGTTACGCCATCGCATTGTTGAGATTGCCAAACAACGACAGTTATACAATCCAGAAAAATTTGCACATCCTTTTATGATTTAACGACGTATTGATAAAAATTAAATATAGGACATCGACATGAGTAATATGCAGGGAAAAACCATTTTTATTACTGGTGGCAGCCGAGGAATTGGCAGAGCCATTGCGCTGAAAGCAGCACAAGCTAGGGCAAATGTTGTCATTGCGGCAAAAACCGAAGTGGAAACAGCCAAATTAACAGGCACGATTTATAGCGTCGCTGAAGAGATTGAAGCTGCTGGTGGTAAAGCACTGCCCTTACTGTTAGATGTGCGAGATGAACATCAGATCCATGCTGCCATGCAACAAGCAGCCAAAAACTTTGGTGGTATTGATGTATTAATAAATAATGCAGGTGCGATTGCACTCACAGGTGTCGAAGCCACTTCATTAAAACAATATGACCTGATCCAAAGCATTAACCACCGTGCGACCTTTATTTGTGCGCAAGCCGCTTTACCCTATCTCAAACAAGCAAAAGATCCACATATTTTAAGCTTATCGCCACCTGTGAATATGTCACCAAAATGGTTAGGCATGCTCTCGCCTTATGCCTTGTCTAAATATGGTATGACCATTCTGACTTTGGGTATGGCAGAAGAATTTCGTCACTATGGTATTTCCTGTAATACGCTATGGCCTGAAACTTATATCGCCACAGCAGCAGTGTCGAAGAACCTAGGTAAGGAAAATACGCGTCAATTGAGTCGTAAACCTGAGATCATGGCGGACGCTGCTTTTGCAATTTACAGTACGGTCAAAGGTGAACTAACGGGACAAAGCCTCACTGATGAACAAGCACTGGCACGGATCGGGATCACTGATTTCACTCACTATGCCTGTGTCAGTGGCAACACCCAGCTACAAAAAGATTTCTTTCTTGATTAATTCAACAATAAAAAACGACCTTAAAGTTTACACCTTAAGGTCGTTCTGATGATATTCAGCCAGTATTAGCCTGGGAAAATACCACGCTCTTTACGTGCTTTTAAGATACGCTCACAACCCAAAATGAAGGCTGCTGTACGTAAAGTACATTCTTTTTCGCTTGATTTGTGCCATACATCGTTAATGGCTTGAATCATCAACTTATCCAGTCTTTCATTAATTTCTTCTTCAGACCAGAAGTAGCTCGACATATCTTGAACCCATTCGAAGTAAGATACGGTTACACCACCTGCGTTACAGATCACATCAGGTACAACAGTGATACCACGTTGAACCAAAACATCATCCGCTTCAGGGAATGTTGGGCCGTTCGCGCCTTCAAGCACTAACTTCGCAGTTAATTTTTGAGCACGTTCAACTGTGATTTGGCTTTCCAATGCAGCAGGGATCAAAATATCCATCTCTACATTCCAGAACTCTTCATCACTGATCACTTGCGCACCAGCAAAGCCACCCACACCTTGGTGAGTTTCCATGTGAGTTTTTAATGCAGCAAGATCGATCCCTTCAGGGTTGAAAATCGTACCTGTGTGATCTTGAATCGTCACAATGATCGATTTCGAGTCTGCAAACAAATATGCAGCTTCGCTACCGACGTTACCAAAACCTTGAACCGCAATTTTCGCACCGTCTAAAGGTAATTTGATTTTTTCAGCAACTTGTTGACCTGTGATAAATACACCACGGCCTGTTGCTTTAATACGACCAAGAGAACCACCGAGGTGTACCGGTTTACCCGTTACCACACCCGTCACTGTATGACCTTGACCAGATGAATAGGTATCCATGATCCAACCCATTACATTTGGATTAGTACCCACGTCTGGTGCAGGGATATCTTTTTGTGGGCCAATGATATGGCTGATTTCACTGGTATAACGGCGTGTTAAACGTTCTAATTCACGTGGTGAAAGTTGACGCGGATCAACACGGATGCCACCTTTTGCACCGCCAAATGGTAAATTTACCACCGCAGTTTTAATTGTCATCCATGCTGAAAGAGCCATTACTTCATTTAAATCTACATCTGGGTGATAGCGAATACCGCCTTTACCCGGACCACGTGACAAGTTGTGTTGTACACGATAACCTTCAAAATGACGAATTGTGCCATCGTCCATAACAATTGGCACGTCGACAATCAAAGCACGTTTTGGGCGCTTCAATGTGTCCACATAGTCTTCTAAACCATCTAGATATGGAGCAACACGCTCGATCTGTTCAAGATAAGTTGCCCATGGACCGTCATTTTGAGAGACATAAGATAAATTAGACATGTTTTAACCTTTTGATGAATTCACATGATCCATCAATCAAATATGTAGTTAAAAATTATATAAGCGGCTAATTTGGCAGTTCTACTATCCAAATCAAACCGTGGATTACATTCCGCCACATCAAAAACTTTAATCTTTCCGGTTTCCTTAATGGCCTCTAGTAATGGGTCAAAGACGGATAAATCAATCCCTTTAACCGCAGGTGCGCTTACACCTGGCGCAATGCTAGCACTAAATACATCAAGATCAACTGTAATATACAAATAGTCAACTTTTCCGGTAAAAGCTGTCAACTTTTCGATTAAAGTTTCAACATTTTGTTGCTGCAACTCATAATCGTAAATATAAGTACAATTCAGCCGATCTGCGGTTTCAAATAAAACCTTGGTGTTTGAATGTTTCGCTACGCCAATGCACAAATAATTAAATTCTTGTTGATGCTGTTCAGACAGTTTTGCTGCATTTAAAAAAGGTGTGCCAGAAGTCACCTGTTCAGCTTCACGCAAGTCGAAATGTGCATCGAAATTGATAATGCCGATCTTTTTATTCGGCTCATGATTTTGCAGATATTGAAACAGACCTGAGAAGCTACCAAAAGCCACTTCATGACCACCACCTAACACAATCGGCTTCATGCCCTGTTTGAGGCTTCTTTCAACTTGTTCAGCCAATTCAGCCTGTGCTTGTTCCAGTTTTGAGCCGTCACAGACCACTGTGCCAATATCGGCAATCGTGACTGGTTGATGCACAGGTAAATTGGCCAATTGCGCACGAATACTGTCAGGTGCATCTGCTGCACCCAAGCGCCCTTTGTTACGCTTAACGCCCTCATCCGAGCTAAAGCCAATCAAGGCATAATCAGCTCGTGGCGTGGTATTGACGACTTGGTGAATCCTTAAGTGTTCAGCACCCTCACCATCTTTACGTCCTTGCCATGTAAATGAATGATTCATTATGTCTAGCGTCCTTTAAAAATGAGCTTCGCTGTTAGATTGAGATTTCATTGCCATGCTGAATAATCCGCTTCGGTAAATCGCCACCCAACCAGTAAACAATCTCAGATGGATGCTCAATATCCCAAGCAATAAAGTCTGCAACTTTACCTGTCTCTAAAGTGCCGTGAGTCTCTTGTAAACCCAATGCATGTGCCGCGTGCGTTGTCACACCTGCCAAAGTCTGTTCAGGTGTTAGACGGAATAAGGTACTACCCATATTCATCATTAAGCGTAAAGATAGGGCTGGTGATGTGCCCGGATTTAAATCACTGGATAGCGCAATGCGTACGCCATGTTGACGCAAACTGTCTAAAGGAGGATATTTGGTTTCTCTCAAGAAATAAAATGCACCCGGTAATAACACCGCCACCGTTCCCGCAGCAGCCATCGCCTTGACATCATCCTCAGTCATAAATTCCAAATGATCTGCCGATAAGGCTTGATAACGTGCCGCCAAACTCGATCCGCCCAATGCAGACAGTTGCTCGGCGTGTAACTTGATCGGAAGATTTAAAGACTGCGCTGTTTTAAATAGACGTTCGACTTGGGCTGGCGAAAATGCCAAATATTCACAAAAGGCATCGACTGCATCAACCAAACCTTCTTGATGCAGTTTTGGCAGCATCTCATTGCAGATATGCTCGATATAAGCATCACTTTGATCTTGATATTCAGGTGGTAAAGCATGCGCTGCTAAGCAAGTACTGCGAACTGTCATCGGCAAAGTTTCTGCAATCTGACGAATCACACGCAGCATTTTCCGCTCATTGGCATAATCCAGACCGTAACCTGACTTAATCTCAATGGTAGTGACACCATCTTTAAGCAAGCAGCGAACTCGTTTCAATGCTGATGCAAGCAACTCTTGTTCACTGGCTTCACGCGTAGCACGAACCGTACTGGCGATCCCACCACCACTGGCTGCGATCTCAGCATAGCTGACACCTTGCAGGCGTTTTTCAAACTCAACACTACGGTTGCCACCAAACACGCTATGGGTATGACAATCAATCAAACCCGGTGTGACCCATGCGCCATTCAAATCAATGGTTTCGGAATAAGCATCGGCAGGAAGATCTTCAAATGTTCCAATCCAGTGGATATGCTGCCCTGAAGTGACCATTGCAGCATGTTCAATACTGGAATATTGCCCATTTTGCATGGTGGCGATATGACAGTTTTTCCAAAGCTTTTTCATTCACAGTTCCTCTCACTGCTCAGGTGGGATGACACCTGAGCAGCTTGATATTTAACTTTCCATTTCGATGTTTTGTTGCATGCTTTGATTTTCTTTTACCGTGTTTTGCTTGGGCTTCACCCAAATGGTATAAGCAATCCAAAGTAAAACTAACCAGGTTGCGCCAACATAAATTGCAGGTCGTGAGTCTGGGAAATAGCCCATCATCGCCAAGATAAACAACATGAATGCAATTGCAAATGCAGGGGCATACGGCCAGCCAATCACGGGGAAATCGAGGGCTTTGATTTCTGCTTTAGACAACTTACGACGCATCGCAACTTGAGCAAGTAAAATCATCAACCACACCCAAACCGTAGCAAAGGTCGCAATTGAAGCAATAATGATGAATACATTTTCAGGAATCAGATAGTTCAGCAATACGCCGATCAATAACACCCCTGCCATCACCACAACTGTCATCCAAGGCACACCATTTTTGGAGATTTTTTGGAATACTTGCGGTGCTTGGCCACGATTCGACATACCATACAACATCCGTCCTGCACCAAATACATCACTATTAATAGCAGACACTGCGGCGGTAATTACGACGATATTGAGAACGGTTGCCGCAGATCCAATCCCAAGATTTTCAAAGATCTGTACAAATGGACTGCCTTGGCTACCAATTTGATTCCATGGGAAAATCGACATCAATACAAAAATCGTCATGACATAGAACAACAGAATACGTACTGGCACCGCATTAATCGCTTTAGGAATCGAGGTTTTCGGGTCTTGCGACTCACCTGCGGTAATCCCGATAATTTCAATCCCACCAAAAGCGAATACCACCACAGACAAACAGGCAACTAAACCAGCAATACCATTTGGCATAAAGCCATCGTGAATCCATAAGTTTTGAATGCCTGTGGTAAAACCACTATGATCCGCATGGAAGCCATAGAACATTAAACCTAGACCACCGACAATCATCGCAACAATCGCCGTCACTTTGACAATTGAAAGCCAGAATTCCAGTTCACCAAAGACTTTGACGTGAATCAGGTTAATTGCCCCCAAGAACATGATCAGCGACAGAATCCAGATCCAGCGCGGCACATCGGGGTACCAGAACCCCATATAAATCCCGAAGGCGGTGACATCGGCCAAAGCCACAATGATCATTTCAAAAACGTAGGTCCAGCCTGTGGTAAAACCTGCAAGTGGACCAATATATTGTGAGGCATAGTGACTGAATGAACCCGATACTGGGTTATGTACAGCCATCTCACCCAATGCGCGCATCACGATATAAATTGCAATCCCTGCAACGATATATGCGATTAATACAGACGGACCTGCCATTTTGATGGCTGTTGCCGAACCGTAAAAGAGTCCTGTCCCAATGGCTGAACCCAATGCCAAAAAACGAATATGGCGGGTGTTTAACCCCCGCTGTAATGTGGAGTGTTGTGACATTATAATCTCCAATCCTTGAGGAAATTTAGTTAGATTCGGCCACTCCATGTGACCGATTTATTGATCACACTTCAGACAAACTCGGTAATAGCTGTGGAATGAGTAATTCGTTCAAGCAGCCACTTGCAAGCAATTCACTCGCTTGCTCAATATCTGGCGCAAAGAAACGATCCTCACTGTAATAAGGCACTTGATCACGCAGCACTTTACGCGCACGCTCAAGTTTTGGAGAACTTTTCAAACCTTCACGGAAATCAAGACCCTGACATGCCCCTAACCACTCAACTGCAAGAATGCCGCGAACGTTGTCAGCCATATACCACAAACGTTTGCCCGCATTCGGCGCCATAGAAACATGGTCTTCCTGATTTGCAGAGGTCGGTAAACTATCAACACTGGCAGGATGTGCAAGTGCTTTATTGTCACTTGCTAACGCAGCGGCTGTTACTTGAGCAATCATGAAGCCTGAGTTGACCCCACCATTGGCAACCAAGAATGGCGGCAATTGTGACATATGACGGTCCATCATCATCGAAATTCGACGTTCTGACAGTGAACCAATTTCGGCAATTGCCAATGCAAGGTTGTCCGCAGCCATTGCTACAGGTTCAGCGTGGAAATTACCACCTGAAATTACATCACCTTCAGCAGCAAAGACCAATGGGTTATCAGATACCGCATTTGATTCAATTGCTAACACTTCTGCGGCTTGACGAATTTGAGTCAAGCACGCCCCCATCACCTGAGGTTGACAACGAAGTGAGTATGGGTCTTGAACCTTGCTACAGTCTTCATGTGAATGTGAAATTTCACTCGATTCAGTCAGTAAGTCACGATATGCAGCAGCAACATCAATCTGACCACGTTGACCACGGACTTCATGAATACGTGCATCGAATGGCGCGCGTGAACCCAACATGGCTTCAACACTTAAACCACCACATACGGTTGCAGCAGCAAATAAATCTTCTGCTTCGAACAAACCACGTAATGCATATGCTGTAGAAACTTGTGTCCCGTTTAAAAGTGCTAAACCCTCTTTCGCAGCTAAAGAAATTGGCTCTAAACCCGCAATTTTAAGTGCTTCAACCGCTGGTAACCATTCACCTTTATAACGCGCTTTGCTTTCGCCTAATAACACCAAAGACATGTGTGCCAGTGGTGCCAAGTCACCTGAAGCACCAACAGAACCTTTTAATGGAATATGCGGATAAACTTCTGCATTGATCAACGCCAAAATTGCATCGATCACTTTACGGCGAATCCCCGAAAAGCCACGTGCCAAACTATTTGCTTTGAGCAACATAATCAGACGCACCATCGCATCATCGAGCGGCTCACCCACGCCAGCAGCGTGTGATAGTACCAAAGAACGCTGTAATTGCTCTAAGTCTTCTGGTGCAATTTTAGTTGATGCAAGTAAACCAAAACCCGTATTGATCCCGTAAGCAGTACGGCCTTCATTGACGATTTGTTCGACACAAGCAACACTCGCATTGATCCCAGCAGAAGCGCTGTCATCGAGTTTCACTTTGATTGGATTTAAATAAGCGTGGCGCAGATCTGCTAAGCTAAGTTTGCCGGGTTGAATTAGAAGTTCCATTATTGGCGTCCTGTTTTGCACTCTATTGTTCGCTTACGATGCTGCTTACACAATTGCAAAAAGCATCGTAATGTCCTTGTCTGTTTATTGTGTAATCATTGGCAAGTTCAAGCCTTGCTCTTTAGCACAATCAATTGCAATGTCATAACCGGCATCGGCATGACGCATCACCCCTGTTGCAGGGTCATTGGTCAATACACGTGCAATACGTGCTGCTGCCTCATCTGTTCCATCACATACGATCACCACACCTGAGTGTTGAGAGAAGCCCATGCCTACACCACCACCGTGATGTAGTGACACCCAAGTCGCGCCACCGGCAGTGTTGAGCAAGGCATTTAATAACGGCCAGTCAGATACGGCATCTGAACCATCTTTCATTGATTCTGTTTCACGGTTTGGACTAGACACTGAACCTGAATCTAGATGATCACGACCAATCACGATTGGTGCTGAAAGTTCACCGCTACGCACCATTTCATTAAATGCCAAGCCAAGTTTTGCACGTAAGCCTAAGCCGACCCAGCAAATACGTGCTGGTAAACCTTGGAAGCTGATACGTTCACGCGCCATATCTAACCAACGATGTAAATGTTCATCATCAGGAATGAGTTCTTTTACTTTGGCATCTGTCTTATAGATATCTTCTGGATCGCCTGAAAGTGCAGCCCAACGGAATGGACCAATACCGCGACAGAACAATGGGCGGATATAAGCAGGAACGAAGCCTGGGAAATCAAAGGCATTTGCTACACCTTCATCTTGTGCCATTTGACGAATGTTGTTGCCATAGTCAAAAGTTGGAACACCCATTTTTTGAAAATCCAACATCGCTTGAACGTGCTGCGCCATCGATTGTTTAGCGGCTTTAACCACAACTTCTGGTTCAGTTTTAGCGCGTTGACGATATTCTTCCCATGTCCAGCCAATTGGCAAATAACCATTCAATGGATCATGTGCGCTGGTTTGGTCAGTCACCATATCAGGATGTACACCACGACGAACCAACTCAGGTAAGATTTCTGCTGCATTGCCATGTAGTGCAATCGAAACCGCCTTACCTTCTTTGGTATATTTTTCAATACGCGCCAAAGCATCATCTAAATCAGTTGCTTGCTCATCGACATAACGGGTACGTAAACGGAAATCGATACTGCTTTGTTGGCATTCGATATTGAGTGAGCATGCGCCTGCAAGTGTTGCAGCTAAAGGTTGTGCACCGCCCATACCACCTAAACCAGCAGTCAACACCCAACGACCTGTCAAATCGCCGTTATAGTGTTGGCGACCTGCTTCTACAAACGTTTCATAAGTGCCTTGTACAATGCCTTGGCTACCAATATAAATCCAAGAACCCGCTGTCATCTGACCATACATTGCCAAACCTTTGGCATCCAATTCATTGAAATGCTCCCAAGTTCCCCAATGTGGAACAAGATTCGAGTTTGCAATCAAAACACGCGGTGCATCTTTATGGGTTTTAAACACACCCACAGGCTTACCAGATTGGACCAACAAGGTTTCATCAGTTTCTAAATTCTTTAGCGTTTCAACGATCTTATCAAAACATTCCCAGTTACGTGCAGCACGACCGATACCACCGTAAACAACAAGCTCTTTTGGATTCTCTGCAACATCAGGGTCAAGGTTGTTCATCAGCATGCGTAACGGCGCTTCTGTTAACCAGCTTTTTGCATTGAGCTTTGTACCACGTGGTGCGCGAATTTCTACATCACGAAATTTTGTTGTCGTTGTTGTCACAATCGGACTCCTTCCATTGAGTTTGAATCAGCAAATTAACCTGCTTTACTGTATAGCAATGTATTAACTTGTATATACATCCATATACTACACAAAACTTTTATATTGAAAAGATGCTTTTCAATTCTTTTATGAAAATAAATTACAAGTTAATGAAATAAATAGATTTATTTTTTGATCGGCAATAAAAAACACATACAACCTGTAGTCATATGTGTTTTAAGAAAAAGTGAAAAACTTAGATTTTTGTGAGTTCGATCAGACAAGTTTGTTTTAAATGCTCTGATTTTAAAACCAGTTTTTTCAATACTTTTTGCTGCTCTATTTTAAGGCTTTGCTGGTGTGCTAAACAAAAAACCTGCCGCTCCACTTCAATTTCTAATGGTTCTACACTCTGATTAAAAATAAAAATCAGATTGGCTGAACTGAAAATCTCAGTATTTGTTGGCTCAAAAATCCATTGATAGTGAGAACGCCATTTTTCAGGATGATAAATCAGATTAAAATCCCGAATCGGCCCATCGATTAGTTCACAACTGGTCGTGCTATCCCCACTGAATTGGGCAGATTCTAAAGTTTTCAAATGTTCTGAATCATCATCAATATTCAATACAATGCCAACACCCTCCAATACAGTGAGGATGCGCTGCATGCCATTAAACTTGGAAAAATCCCCCGAAGTTTTGACATCCGCCATGGAGATACGCCAATCAAACGCATCCAAACTGTCACCATCACTTCGGGCAAGCTCAATGGTATAACCTGCACCATTCTTCCACAGCATCTGTTTATAGTCAGCCGTGTCTAAGTGTTGAATCATTGGGTAAATTTACCTTCCAGATAATAACGGCTACCCGGATAGATCAGACGTGCACTAGAAATCAGTTGTTTATTCGACCATGTACGACGACGAATCAACAGACAAGGCTCAGTCTTATTCATTTTCAGCCATTTGCATTCTTGTGCTGAGGCTAGAATCGCGGTCACCACATGTTCACCTTCCGTCACAGGTGCTTTAGACATTAAATAAGCATTCGGTGTAATGCTTTTAAAGTCTTGTGCCAAGTAATCTGGAATCAACATCGGATCGACCAGTCGATCTTCGATCTGTACAGGCACATCATTTTCATAATGCACAATGATCGAGTGAAAGAGCTTTTGCCCTTCACGAATCTGCATCAGCATACTTTGTTCAGCATTGGCCTGAATCTGTTCCAGTACCAAGACTTCGGCATGATGCTTGTGGTTTCGGGCAATGATTTCTTCGGCAATATTATTGACATGAAACAAAGCGGTACGTCCTTGCCCCTCTGCAACAAAAGAACCAACACCTTGGATACGCACCAACAAACCTTCACTGGTGAGTTCACGCAAGGCACGATTCACAGTCATGCGACTACAGCCGAGTAAATTAACCAATTCACTTTCTGAAGGAATTTTTTTATTGACGGTCCATGTTCCTTCATAGATTTTTTGCGAAATCATTTGTTTCACACGCAAATACAACGGAACAGGACTATCTTCTTCTAAGGACAAATCTAAATCGTTTTGCTTTGTCGCTCTTGACATTGGCTAAAACTCATACTAAATACTATAAGTCATTGTATATTGAATTTAGTAAAATTGTATATACAAGCCTATACAAATAAACAATTTAGGTTTAATAGAAGATAAACAACTCCGATTTAATCTCTTAAATATCCCAAATTTATTTAAGCTAAACCGTATATCTTTTGCTTAACCCCCATTCAGCCAAAATACGGCGATACATGGTCGAAGAACGATCTGCTTCAAAATGTGCTTCCATACCAATATCTAAAGGTAACTCTTCTGGCTTTTGTGCCTCTACCATCTCTTGATCTTCGGCAAAAATCTGCGCATTAAAATCATAGACGGCCTGTAAATCCCCTGTGGTATCGAAATTACGGGTTAACGGTACAAACAAACGGGTCTTATTATGCGAGATAGGACAACAGGCATTTAAAATCTTGAGCACCCCGTCATTTGGGAAGTGAATGGTTAACACTGCTGAAAATGGCGGATAAACATCAAAGATCCGCTCCCACACAAAATCATCGGGTGCTAAATGTTGCATGCCATGCGGATAATTGCTGACATTACTGGTGTAGTTTGTATGCAAGCCATATTCAGTACGTTCAGTTGAATATTTAGGTACCACAGGATTATCTCGATCGGCAAAGGCCTGATGATGCACCCAAGCAAAGTGTGCCACATCAATAAAACCTTCCAATTGACGACCGCTTGAACCGGCAATATCCACAGAAGGCGGTAAAATGGCTTGATGCTCCTCCTGTGCCCATGTGTCTAATACAGGAAGATTCGCCAAACTTTCATCTCTGCCGAGAATACTGGTCCAGACCAAGCCATATTTTAAAACTACAGGAAACTTGGTCAGCGAAAAACGCTCTGAGATTTTAGTTAAATCAGGTTGAGCTGGGATTTTGCTGCATTTGCCATCTTCGTTAAAATGTAGCCCATGATAAGGACAAATCAAGGTATCTCCCTCAACCCAACCCTTACTCAAAGGCACACCACGATGCGGGCAAATATCCCGAGCCAAGTGAATCTGCCCTGTTTCGGTCTTATACAAAGCCAGATTCATATCCAATAAGGTGACTTGCTGTGGTTTGCTGCTCACATCGTCAATACGTGCCACGGGATACCAATGTTGTGCAAGAATCTGCCAATCCTGATCATCAAATTGGCTATGACATGGCTTATTTGGAAGATTGATGAATGGAATTGCGTTCATATCCTGTGCTCATTTTAAGATTTTTCTCTTCATGAGCAGTGTGGAATAGATCAATATTCTCGTCTATTAGAATGATTTATACGCATCATTCTAAAAATTAGAACAGCACAGGCACTAAAATTGCTTTTGTATTACAACCTGCTTTATCTCAAGTGAGTTTGCAATGGCGCTGCCATTTTCACGTTTTGCCGATTATTTTATTGCCGTTGCCAAAACAGGCAGTTTAAGAAAAGCGGCTGATCAACTGTTTATTTCTGTCTCCGCGGTACATCGGCAGATCGTTTTGGCAGAAGAAGAACTCGGTGTGGCTTTATTTGAACGTTTGCCCAGTGGACTCAAGCTGACTTTGGCTGGTGAATTACTCTATGCCGATCTACGCAGCTGGCAAAAAGAGTTTCAAATTACACAGAAACGTTTGAATGAAATCCAAGGCATACAACGCGGTTCAATTGATTTTGGGATGATTGCAGCACTCAGTGAAAGCTTTGTTAGTGCCGTAATACAGTCTATTGTTCAGCAATATCCGTGGATTAATTTTAAGGTTCGTGTCTTGGACAGTGATCGTATCGCTGATCTGGTGATCAATGCTGAACTCGACTTTGGCTTGATTCTGAATCCCAAACATCAGCATCAATTGCAGATCAGCGCCTTTATTGAAATGCCCTTGGGTTTCGTGATTCCTAAACAGCACCCTTTAGCCCATAAAGAAAAAATCTACTTCTCTGATACGCTGGAATTCAATCATATTATTCCTGCCGAGCCTTTGGTTATTCATGACCATGTCACCGCCTTATATAAAAAACAGGACTTTCACCCACGCCATACCATCGAGTGCAATGATATCCATATGATGATTTCATTGCTCAGGCAAAACTTAGGCATCAGCATCATGAGCTATCTGGATGCAGCCCCTTATATTGAAAATACTGAATTTGAATTTAGAGCGATCAATGACCATGGCCTACATCCAATTACGGTCGCACTTTGTGTTGCACCAAAACGGCAACTTTCTCGGATTGCGCAAATCATGATGAATCAAATCATTATCGAGATGGAAGCACTAAAATCGCGCATGCTAATGAATATTCATCAATAAAATTGTATTTTTGCACCAAAATAAAACACACAAGCCATTGATTTAAATCAATATAGTGTTTGACACCCAAAGATTTAATCGGGTAAGTTGATGTGAAGATTCACCTTTTTCACGATTTAGGCATTGCTATGGTTTGGCCCAATACAGACACTCATTTAACAGCAGATTATCCACGCGATATGGTCGGTTATGCCGAACAACCGCCCCATGCCCAATGGCCCAATCAAGCAAAAATCGCGGTGCAGTTTGTGCTGAATTATGAAGAAGGTGGTGAAAAACATATTCTGCATGGCGATGAAGGCTCGGAACAGTTCTTGTCTGAAATCAGTGGTGCAGAAAGTTATCCTGCACGACACCTTTCAATGGACTCGATTTATGAATATGGCTCACGGGTCGGTTTTTGGCGCATTCAGCAGGAATTTGCCAAACGCCAATTGCCTATGACCATTTTTGCCGTTGCGATGGCGTTGCAACGGAATCCATTGGTGGTCGAAGCGATCAAACAACACCATTACGATGTGGTATCACATGGCTTACGCTGGATTCATTATCAAAATATGGATATTGAAACTGAGAAACAACATATGGATGAAGCCATGCACATCCTTAAAAATTTGTTTGGTGAAATGCCAACAGGTTGGTACACAGGCCGTGATAGTCCCAATACCCGTCAATTGTTGGCGGAATATGATCAGGTACAATATGACAGTGATTATTACGGTGATGACTTACCCTTTTGGACAACACTCCGCAATGCAGCGGGTGCAACCCGTCCGCATTTAATTATTCCCTATACACTTGATACCAATGATATGAAATTTGCCTCACCAACTGGTTTTAATCGCAGTGAGGATTTTTTTGAATATTTAAAAGATGCTTTTGATGTCCTCTATGCAGAGGGAACAACCTCCCCCAAGATGCTTTCAATTGGTATGCATTGCCGCATTTTAGGACGACCTGCCCGCTTTAAGGCATTACAACGTTTCCTAGATTATGTGCAAAATCATGATCGGGTCTGGATTTGTACTCGTCAGCAGATTGCAGAGCATTGGTATACACATCATCCTTTTCAAGGATAAGCAGTCTTACCAACAATCTATTGATATACAAATAATTATAATAATCTTAACGGGGTCTTGCCGAGTTCTCATCCAATTTCAAGATAAACCTGCGGTTCGCCCTACCTTACGAAACGTTGTTTCTCATTTCGGGAAAAGTAGGCAAAACCATTGTCATTTGCAAAACCTGTCCACTTCTTGCATCTACCATATACTAACTAGCTATATAAAACTTTATATATTATTGACACCATGCAGGTTGCAAATGACGTTTCCGAGTATCTTATTTTCTGTATACAACTCTATCTGCTTAGGCTATTTTCTCCAGATCCATACTCCGCTGTTGTAACAGCTTCACCGCTTGCTTAGCTTGCCAAGCCAACTCCATCATATCCAGATCAGGAATCTGATCATTTTCCATCACCATTTTCCCTGCTATGAACATGGCCTTGATATGCGCTCGTCCGCCACTTGCCACAGGCCCAATCGCTATATCATGCAAGCCAAAATAACGAGGATCATCTAACTGATAAATGACCAAGTCAGCCTGTTGCCCGACTTCAATTGTACCGACTTGATCAAAGCCCAAGATTTTCGCACCACCCACCGTTCCCCAACGGATCACATCCTCAATACGGGCAGCATCTGCACCACCTTCAAATTGTCCTCCCTCATATTGAGGTGTCGCCAGCATCCCTTTTCTGGCCCGTTGTAACAACCAAGCAGCATGGGTTTCAGACAACATATCTGCGGCTTCATTGGAACCCGCGCCATCGACTCCAATCGAAATGGTCATGCCTGCCTGTTCCAGAGCAACAAGATCGGCAATGCCACTGCCCAAACGTGCATTACTCTGCGGACAGTGCGCGATTCCTGTTTGAGTTTGGCCCAACAACTGAATTTCTTCGGGTAATAATTTCACTAAATGCGCAAACCAGACATCACTGCCAATCCAGTCCTGCTCGGCACAGAACTGGACGGGGGTCATGCCAAACTTGGCTCTAGCTGCATCCAAATAATCCACTGTTTCGGATAAATGACTATGCATCCGAATCCCCAATTGTCTAGCGATTTTGGCACTTTCGCGTAATTGCTGCGCTGTGGTCGAATGCAAAGTTGAAGTCGGTGCCATCACGATTTTTCGGAAAGCATTTGAATCTGGCTGATGATATTGCTTCACCAAACGCTCAATATCCGCCATATAGTCTTCAAATTTTTCTGGACGCAAGGCTTGAGGTAACTCACTTTCCAAACCACGCGTTAAGGTTGCACCGCCACGACATAGCACAAAGCGCATGCCCAATTTTTCAGCTTCATCAAATAAAATTGCAGCACCATCAAACGGCATCTGCGGCCAATATAAATAATGATGATCTGCTACCGTTGCACACCCCGAACGTAACAACTCGATCAAGCCAATACGCACTGCAATCCGAAAAGTCTTTTCATCAAATGCGCCACGGAACCGATACGGTGTACTGGCAAGCCATGAGGTCAGGTTTTGATTCAATCCTTGTGGCTCGCCCTTTAATAAAGACTGAAATAAATGATGATGGGTATTTATCCATGCTGGGTAAATCACACAATCTTTGGCATTAATCACCTGTTCATTCGGCAGAGCGCTTAATCGCCCCATTTCCGTAATTTTTCCAGATTGAATGCGGATATCGGTGGATGAACAACGTGCTGCGTCCCCAGTTAAACCCGTCAAAATGGCATGGGCATTTTGAATTAAATAGCTTTGATTTAATTGCTTTGAACTCATACTTGTTCACTCTCATGCCATTTACTTAAAAAGAACTGGCTTAATAAAGACATCACGACAAATAAACCCAAACCCGTGCAAGTAATCAGGAATAGTGCAGCAAACATCAAGGGTAAATCCAACTGAAAACCTGCTTGTAAGATTTGATAAGCCAAGCCTGCACTAGTGCCACCCGCACCTGCAACAAACTCGGAAACCACAGCACCAATCAGCGCCAAGCCACAGGAAATTCGTAAGCCACCAAAGAAATAAGGCAAAGCATTCGGCACACGTAAACGCATTAAAATCTGCCAGCGACTGGCTTTATTGATTTGAAAAAGGTTAAGCAAACCTTTATTGACGCTCCGCAGACCCAAGGTGGTATTGGTCAATATTGGAAAAACTGCGACTAACATGGCACACACCACCAACGCCAAAGTTGTATTTTGAATCCAGATGATGACCAGAGGTGCGATTGCAACAATCGGTGTGACCTGAAATAAAATGGCATAAGGCATAAAACAGGCTTCGAGCACACGACTTTGTACAAATACAAAAGCGATCAATGTGCCAATCATCACAGCGCAAGCAAAAGCCAATAAGGTGATTTTTAAAGTTACCCATAAACTACCGAATAGCACACTGGACTGATTAATCAGTGCCATCACAATATCACTCGGTTTAGGCACGACATACACAGGCACTTCCAGTTGTTGAAAACTCAGTTGCCAAAACAACAGAAAGATCAAACCAAGCCCAAGTGGAGCGGCAATACGTTGTACCGTTGGATGTTGTAGCAATGGTTTAATCATGAGCATGCCCTCCGCTTGCCTCAGCCAATAATTGCGATAGATGCGAACATTGTTGAATAAAAATGTCTGAGCTTCGGAAAGACTCATCACGTTGATAAGGCCCATTAATATTCAGGTCCGCCACTACGCGTCCTGGTCGTGCACCCATCACAATAACCCGTGAAGACAGATACACCGCTTCATAAATACTATGCGTGACAAACACCACTGTGAGATCTCGTTCTGACCATAATTGACGGATATCACTATCCAGTTTATGGCGGGTAAATTCATCCAATGCGCCAAAAGGTTCATCCATCAACAATAAATCTGGTTCTGTCACCAAGGCTCTGGCCAAAGAGGCACGCATTTGCATCCCCCCAGAAAGTTCACGCGGATAAGCGGTGCCGAATTTTTCTAAGCCAACGGCTTTTAAAGCAGCTTGGACTTTGGGCATACTGGTTGATTTGGCAATATGCTGTAAATCCAGAGGTAAACGTACATTGTCTTCGATATTGGCCCACGGCATCAGTGTTGCCTCCTGAAATACCATGGCCATTTTGCATTGAGATTGCATTTCAGCCTTGCCATTCCAGCGCACCAAACCTGCTGAAGGTTGTTCCAGATCGGCAAACATTTTTAGCAAGGTACTTTTACCGCAGCCTGACGGTCCCAGTAATGAAACAATTTCACCACGGGCAATATTTAAATCCAGTCGCTGTAAGGCATTGGTCCCATTGGGATAGGTTTTTTCAACCCCTCTAGCCATAATCATCGGCGTGATAAAGGTTGAAGATTCATGTATTGGCGTATCAATTGGTAAAGCAGAATTCATGTGGTTTCCCCTTCGTGCGAGTGCCCTATTTTGTTAACCCTTTCACCATGACTTCCTTCTAAGGAAAGTATCTCAGGCTATTTGGCAGCTTTAACAAACTGCGTGGTATAAGCGGTTTTCCAATTGGTTTGAGCTTTGAGTAAACCTGCGTTCACCATAAAATCTCGCGTTGCTTTCCAACGTGCATCTGTCATCACGCCAATGCCTTGGGTCTTAGCATCTCCACCATCAATCAATTTTAATTTGCGCATTTGCCCGACCGCAAAAGTCAGTAATTCATCATTCATATTCGGATTTTCTTTTTTAATGATGCTATTGCCCAAACGTGGATCAGCTAAATAGTTTTTCCATCCCTCCATCGAAGCTTGGACAAAACGGCGCAGCACATCAGGTTTGTTTTGAATCACATCATTGCGGGTCACTAAAATTCCGCCATAGGCTGGATAACCCGCATCAGCAAATAAAAAGAAATTGCTCGAAGGTTCTGCTTTTTTCGCCTGAAAAACTTCTGAAGTGGCATAGGCTTGCTGGACTACATTTTTGCCTGCCAAGAATGGCTGCATATTGAAGGTATAAGGGCGTGCCTGTGCAGCATCTAATTTATATTTGCCTTTTAACCAAGGCCACCAGCTTGCTTGTCCGCTGGTCGAAACAAGAATGGTTTTGCCTTTGAGATCGGCCAAAGACTTTACATCGCTGTGGGTTAACACACCTTGGGGATCAAACTGGAATGGTGCTGCCACCGCTTTGATGGGAAAGTTACTTTCGATGCCTTTTAAGACCTGTAGGTCATAATTAATAATAATGTCGGCACGTTTTGACAATAATAAGGTCATGTTATTGACTTGTGGCCCACCGATTTTAATATCGACATCAAGCCCGTATTTTTTATAAATTCCTTGTGCCAGTGCTTGGTAATAGCCTCCTTGCTCGGCTTGTGCAAACCACGTGGTTTGTAAAACCAGTTTATCGGCTGCAAAACTGGTTGAACTGAGAACTGTGCCTAGCCCCAATAACGCGCCCGTGATAACAGTACGTCGCCCTTTGCCCACATAGTGCTGAATATTCATATTAAGACCCCTAAATCTGTATGGATTCATCTTGCTATTCTTTTTAGGGGGTCAATCAATGTATAAGCTACACATTTCTCTCAAAGCCAAATCAATTGGCTTTGTCCCCAAAAGAGGAACAGCAAACGCTGTAGAGCAATGTCCCGTATGTTTGCAACATACTGACCGCTTATACTCAATCATGATTTAGCAAGCTCTGTGCCAAGATTGATTTGATCTTGATTTTTATAGTAATTCTCTAGGTTGGATTTATTTTTAGTTGTTTTTAGATGAATCAACTGCATTGAATCTTTGGTTTTTTATGCAGTTTAATGGTGCGTTAAGTAAGTGCAGATGCACTTTCGAAGTGCTGCTGTAAAAACAAAAACTCTAAAAAAATATTAAAATCTGCCCACTGCTTTATCATGTCTATATTGTTAGAGTTTTCCTTTATCTCAGAAACTTTATATTCATAAACACACTCATCCTTACAATTATATAAATAGCCACCTCCGCCTTCAAAAGAGTCTAAAAATAAAAAATCCTTACTAATATTTAACGCAGCTCGAAGACTTTCTGAATTTTTCTTATAGTTTGTATTTAATAAAACCCAAGCCAACTGAATCAGCTCCCCTTTTATGGTAGGAAAATTAGGGAGACCTTCTGCATGCACGTAAAAGCTAAAAATATCTGAGCTAGGATTTATACCGTAAGAAATTAATTCGCTCCTGTATGAATCACTTTCTTCATCATGCCACCATCCTTTTCCTTTCAGATGATCAATCAACTTTACCGATATCGCCATTTTCTCTCTACCCTTCATACAAACTTGAGTACAGATTGCATGTTAGTGAATACCGCAATCCATACCAGTATGTAGTTTTTCCTAAAAATAATCATGATTTAACCTTCTCTCAACTTTCCCAACTCACCGTGACAAATTCACCAGTCTCCATGAATTTAACAGCAAGAATTTGATCGCTAACCTCAGGGCTAATCACATAGTCCATGACTATGGTGTACTCCTCCACACCATCACTTAACCATAAATCAGGTTGGCATACATATAATTATATGTTTTGCAGTCGCATCGCCAACACAAAATCAGCAATATTTACAGTCGTAACCTCACCAAATGGCATAAGTGTTTTGATAAATGACCAATCATGATGAGGTATTTGCTCAGGAATTTCTATTAAATGAAACTCAATAAAATCCCGATCCGCTTCGAGGTACCTGCCAATTTGTTGACGAGCAGTCATGTCAAGTTTAGATAAATGCTTCAAACGACTGGCAAAGGCATCCAGTCGATGAGCGTCCATAGGTTTGTCGGATGTTGCCCAAAGTTTTGCTTGGACAGTATGAAAACCCCTTGTGCCATAGAACATCAGCATCATCTTGACTGACTGCATCCGTATTCAATGCACCAAAATAAGAATGATCAATTTTGTTCATATACTCCCTCTGCAATAATTTTTAATAGCTTTGAAGGTACAACTTTAGAATCACCAAACCAACACGTTGTGTGTCTCTCTGTGAAGCGCTACATCAAATTAAATTCCAATACACTTAGCCATTAAATTTTGTCGGCATATTCAGCTCCCTTGGAGGTGCTCAAGCGTGCCTTTGTTATGGGATTAATTCTCTATTCGTAATTTATCGCCCACCAAAAAAGAATAATGAAACCGTAAATACAACGGTACATGGGACTGCAAAACCATCAATAAAGTTTTTACGAATTTGGGCGAATTTTCAAAGCCGCTATTGAGCGGATGTTTTCTGCTCTTCGTGATGTTTGAACAGGTTCTCACGCCTGTACGCAGATTTTGCTGCGTCCTTACGTGTTGCCGATAGTGAATCACTATGTCAATATAATGATTCACTATTTTATAATAATTGTTTCAGAGGGGCTAAATTTAGTGAGTAATACAGTTAAAAACGGAAATCTACACCAGCTTTTAAATGAAATTGATGAGCGAACTAAAATTTGTATATCGAAATATTTATCTATTTACACAAATTTCTCTAATTCCTTAAGCATTAGTCCTGTAAAAAAAGAAGTATTATCTAAGGAAGGATACGACGAAGTAAAAAAAATTATTGTAGATAAACATATTTTGATTAGAGAGAGTATTAATACTTTAATTCCAGTTCTTCGCGAATTCACCATTAACATCCCAGCCTACAACAGCCAATTAAAATCCTATATAGAACAGTTAATCAGCATTGAAGTTTCTTTAGTTAACCTCCAAAATAAAATAGTTATTTTTTCCGAAAGTCTATCCGAAACTGCACTTGGTAATGACAGCTTAAAAAACTCCATTACCACAAAAATAAATGAACTAACCCAATCTTTAAATAAGAAAAATTCTGAAATTTTAAATATTCTTGATGATTTAATTTACAATTTAAACTTAATAAATAATGAAATAACAATCAAATCAAACCAAAGAAATGGAGAAAGAAAGATTCAACATACGACTAAATGAGGAAGTAGCATTAATTACGAAGACATACGAACATGAATTTAGAAACCTAGCAGAAAGTTTTAGAAATCAAATTAAAAACTTAAAAATAGATTCTGAAGATATATCCAAAGCTAATGAGCTATTAAAAAACAACAATGAATCTGGTCTAAAAAGACTAGCTGAATTGAATAACAAAATACAAAATATTGAGCTAGAATATTCAAATACAGTTAGAAGCGAAAGCGACAATATAAAACTTGAAATACAACAAGCTAAATCAGACTTATCTAAGGAAATAGAAAAATTATATACTGAAGCTAATAATAAAATTGATTCAATAAAAAAAGGTCATGCAGATTTTATTAGTCTTGTTGAGAAAGCAGGAATTTATGAACTAACCCAAAATTATGACAAAAAAGCTAAAGAGGAAAAAAAAGACTATTTATTTTACAGTCGGGCAACGATGATCTCTATTATTTTTGCAATTCTAACAACTGTTGTTGTTATTGGAATACCAGTTATAGAGCATTGGAAAGCTAACCCACCGATAGATACTAACTATTATACAATAATGGCTCGATTAACAATTTCATTTATGTTTTTTATTTTAGCAGTATATACGTCTAGACAATCAGCCAAACATTATGAATGCTATCAAGAGAATCATAGAACCTTCCTGCAACTTGCAGCACTTGAACCATTTATGGCACGTATGACCCATGAAGAACAAATGGAAATTCGCAAAGGTCTTATACCAAGTTATTTCAATCAATCTAGTGAAGGGAAGTTTTCAAGCAAAGGGGATGATGTAGATTTATCTTCCAATATGACAGCAATCGTTTCTAAGCTTATTGATAGAATCCCATCGAGGAAAGAAGAATCAACCACTACAAGAACAGATAATGCAACTAGTTAATCTAAAATGCTACTTTCTTATAGTGAATCATTATGACAATATAATGATTCACTATTTTTATAATAATCTGTTTTAGTGAGGGATTTCTTTGGCACTTTTATTCTTTTTACTGTTTTTGGTTTCCATTACTGCAACCTTCGTTTTATTAATAAAACCATCATTGTCCGCTATACATGGGAAATCCCCATTAAGTCGAGGCAAGATTAGTCTTTATGGGATTGCCCTAAGTCTTTTTTCAGTTGCTATGATTGGTGTTTTTGCTCCCCCTGTTGAAGAAGGGACCAAAAAAAGTACTGAAAAATCACTAGAAAATACCAGTGCACCTAAGGTTGAAAAAGTACAACCAAAAGTAGAAAAAACACAGGCTGAAATTGACCAGGAAGCTGAAGATAATAAACCACCGTTTGAACTTACCGATGACGCTAAGCAAAATGCAGCCAATGCTCAAGCACATTATAAAAAATTAGCTGATGAAGATCGTCCCCACTTTAACTGGCCAAAAGTAGATTATACAAAGGCTGTTGCCAAAGTTGATTTACGTAATGATAGAGCCATTTTAAAGGCAGTTGGCAAGACAGTCGCTGACCAAGAGGAAGTAACCAACCAGAATGGCGAGCCAATGCAAAGCTATTACTTCAGCAAGGATCTTGCTAATTATCTACAGGTTGATCTGAGCCGTGAATATGTTGATGTCTCTTGGGCATTTGATGCCAAAGATCCAGCTAAGGCGACTGGAGTGTTTGATGATGGCCAGCAGATCACCCGTGCATTGTTAGGTGGCCAAGCTGGTAGTGCACTTTATGAAAATATTGCCAAGGGTGGCAAGGTGGATGAATTGCATCTGGAGGATGGTACCGTGATTAAAAATGCACGTTGTGGCCAGTCGATGTGTCGTTATCAGGTGGCTAGATAAAAGATGAATATGAACAACCAAATTCCACAAGATAAAAAAGAGAAATGGTTAATACCTTTATTTATGATAGGTATTGTACTTATATGGTTTTTATTCCCTTGGACTTTATCACATTTAGCTAAATGGCTTGAGTGGAATATACAAAACAGTGATGATACCAACTTCGGTACTTTTGGCGATACATTTGGCGCACTGAATACACTTTTTAGTGGCCTAGCTTTTGCAACACTTATCATCACATTAATTCTTCAGAGAAGAGAATTACAGTTGCAAAGAAAGGCTGTTGAGGCACAACAGTTAGAAATTCAGAAAAGTAATGATATAGCTGAACAGCAAGTAACTATTACAGAGCAGCAAGCTGAACTTTTAGAGAAACAGATTAGAGAGGCTCAGGTTCAGAATTTCTTTAATATACTTTTTCCTTTATTTAACAGGAGAAAAACTTACTACGAAGCAGCTGATAAATTACCAGTATTTGGGCCATCTTCTCATGTAGCGAATATTCAGAGTGAAAGCACCTTTAAGACATTACACATGGGAGCATTAAAAACATATGATATTTTCCATAAAACTTATAGAAATGATTTTCTTTACAAAGATGATGTTTTAAAAATATTAAAAAAAATGATTCATGAAACTTCACCATTCCTTCTCTCATATAGTTATTTGAAAGGCTCAAAATATAAAGAATATTTCTTATATATCATTAATTTTATTGAGAACTTTGAAGGAATTAATGATAAAGACAGAGACGTAGCATTGTCTATTTTTATATCCGATTTTAGTATGAGTGAACTTTACGTCATTTCTCTTTTAACTATTGAAGATGAAATACTCATGGAAAAAGTTATTAAATACAAAATTTTTAATTCATTTATTGAAAATGATCATGATGGGAAATCAGTATTCAGCCAATTATTTTCTGAATAAAAGAGCCGCTTAACGGCTTTTTTATTCAGTTTCTTTCTTATATCCAGCAAGCCACATTTGGGGTGCTTCAGCCCAACTTCTTAAACCGTGTGGTTCTTGAACCCCATGATATGCATTCATAAACCGTTCCCGCCACTCAGCTTGAGACCTAACCTGATTAAAGTCTGCTGTGCTTCATTCACACTCCCAACGAGGCTTGCAAGTTAACTCAGGAAAATCTGCTGTGTAAATCTTTTGTCTTTGCTCTGAAAGCGTACTTTCAAGTGCCAATGTCAAATCAAGACTAGCAGCAAACGCTGCTGCCTCTTGATCTTCGCTATCAGAATAATTTAAATTTACCGCAGCCAAACATGTGATGACCTTTTGTAAACGATCTGCCAACTCACGCGGCAAGACCTTAGCTACATTCGACATATCTGCCAATAAACATTGATCAGCTTCAGCTTCTAAAAAACCATCTTCTAATAAATGCTCATTATCTGCACATGCTTCGAGCAGTAGCAGATACGCAAACTCGGCAAAAGATGCTGCATACCAAGTTACTCTTCCTGAATCATGCGTAATCAATGCTACAGGCAATGTATCTTTAGCAAGCGGAATCAACGCATAGCAATCACCTGCTCCGGTACAAGCAAACGGTAAAAAGCGAATACCCTGTTGATACTTTGGGTTCAGCCAATCAGTTTGAATACCTCTCGCATCCTCTGCACTTATCCATTCAAAATCATAAGTACTGATCAAAGGTGGAGGTGAGTTCAACATGCGTTCACGCCAAGTTTCTGCCCAATTGTCATAACGTGTTGATCCGTCTTCCAACCAATTGGCAAGCATCGCTGGCAAAATGATCCCTATATGATCTGCAAGCTGCTGAAAATTGCTCATATGACAACATTCCTTCTGAAGGTCATTTGATTCAGTGACATCCTTTAGACAGATTAAAGTCCACTGTTGTTTGAATTTCAATATTTTCACAAGAAATTGCAGTGTTTCTCCTCATATTGACCTATTTCACTTTATAAACTGGCACAAAAAGTGCTTCATTCTTTCTGTCAGAGTAGAAGCGTTCAGCATAGTCAGTCACATCGACTGTTATGTGGGTCATTGCTCAGAAATCAGCTCACTTTTTTTTATAAGCTTTCTCCTATGGAAAAAGTGCAGCTCTTTTTTGAATGTGACCCCGTCTCTTTCAATCTATTTGATTGGGTCACGGTTTATCCAAAAGATGAGGTTGAAAATATGAATAGCGCCAATATGACGGCATTAGCTGAACAAGACTACAGCTTAGAAGAACTGCAAAAAGAAGCTCGTATGGGAGCTTTGGGTCAAGAAACATTTAAACGCGAAGTTCGGGTGATTGATTTATCAGACTTTGAACAACGTAAGTATGAAATCGCGGAGCAGCTTTGGGCCGCTGCTACTGATATCGGTTTTTTTCAGGTCTCGCATCATGGTATTCCACTTGAGCAAATCCAAACTGCATTTGACATGACACAACAGTTTTTTGCTCTACCTGAACCTGTCAAAGCACGCTACCCACTTAATCGAAATGCAGGTTGGGAAAGTAAGGCTCAAGTTCGTCCATCAACCAGTACCCCAGACCAGAAAGAATCCTACCAAATCACTCGCCCACGTATGGATGGACTTTATCCAACCGAGCAAGAGCTGCCTGACTTTAAAAATACCATGCTTGAATTTGAACAAGCGTGTTGGCACGTGGGTATGAAAATACTCTCCTGTTTTGCTTATAAACTGGGTTTTGCAGATAACTTTTTTAGCCTTGCTCATGATCCTGAACAAGACAGCTATCAAAGCACTTTAAGAATGTTGCATTACTATGCTATTGATCCTGCTCTGAAAGATCAATTAGGTCTATGGCGTGCAGGTGCACATACCGATTTTGATTGTTTAACCTTATTGTTTCAACGTAACGGTCAAGGTGGTCTGCAAGTGTGCCCAGGTAAAGATATGGAGCAACAACAATGGACCAGTATCGAACCGCGGGATGATGTGATCACTTGTAATATCGGCGATATGTTAATGCGTTGGAGTGATGATCAATTACCTTCTAATTTCCACCGAGTCAAAAATCCGGAAGCAGATGAATACCAAGGAGCACGTTATAGCCTCGCCTTCTTCTGCCAAGCCAATGAAGATGTGCTAATTGAAAGCCCACAAAAGAAATATCCAGCAATTACAGCCAAGGAATATTTAAAACAAAGAATTAGTGCGAATTTTAAAGGGAAATACTAATCGTTGATTCAGTGTAGACAGAGGCAAATCGTCTCTGTCTGCTATTAAAAAATTATCGATTTATTTTTCCGTTTATGATCTTTTCCGTGATCTCTTCTTGGTTCTTTTAGGTACCACTTTTTGGGGAATATTCATTTTTCCAGTGCCTAATCCTCGGAAAAAATAGTTAACAAGATAAATGAATAAAAATCCGAAATAGAAAAATGGGAATATGGTAAAGACACTAAAAGTACTTTCCCAAAAAAGTACACCAATCCGATAATTATAACCTAACTGAATAAGCGCACCTTTACGGCTACCATCCTGAAAGGAGATATTATCCAAAAGAAAATGGATCAGACCCATTAAAAAACAAAAGAAAAACATCCCTGAAACAATCGTTTTTTTTATTAATGGTTTCTCCAGCCATGGGTGTTTCTTCGATGCATCAAACTCAGCTTGAAAGAATTTACTATAAATTTTTTCCTGAAACGCCTTGTTCACCCCCACTCTCTTAATAAATAAAAAACATAGGTAAAAACCGAAGATAAAAGCTACAACAGTACAATAAATACTTGAAAGAATAGTAAAAAATGGTAGAGGGCCTTTGATTCCCACCGTAATCAACATGTGCTCTGTGATATAACGATAAATCTCGTACTGCCACTGATTGCGTGGATATGCTGGAAATAAAAATAACGGTAAAATGAATACAATAATCAAAAGGCTAATATGTATTTTCGCTTGTCTTTTTTCTTTAGCTCGTTGTTCAAGTGCCAAACGTCTTTGTTCTAATTTTTCTTGCTTCTTTTGCTTTGTGTGCTGCTCAAGCAATTCTCTTGCTACATAACGTTTTGTTGACATAGAAAATCAATATTTATGTTTTATATAAAAATCTTAATTAGAAAATAATAAAGATACGCGAATATTCATAGGATCGAGAATTCTAAATTAAAATGAGCAACCTTCCAATATTATAAAGTACATATCTTCTTTTTATAAAACTTGTACAGTCAGAGATTGACGATCTCTGACTGTACTAAAGCTTCAGTGATCCAGCACGGTTGAGATAAATGATGGACATCACAATTACTGCCGCCACCAATCCGATCTACGACCAGAAAATCACTACGTGCTTCCAAAGTAATTAAAGGATGATGCCATACCCCTTGATGGTAGGTAATTCCCTGCTGCCCATTGCTGATAAAAGCTTGAATCCGTTGCTCATCAGGTCGCGTTTGATCAAAAGGCAACGCCACAACAACAATAAACTTCTGTTGCTGCAATGGAATAAAAGACTGTGAACCATAAGGATGTCGTTCCAACATCTCAATCTGAAATGGAATGGGAGTTGCAAACAGATTATGAAAAATACTCATCCCTACGGCGACCTGATCGCCTGACACCTGTGCCAGAGATAAGGCGTGATAGCGTTCAGTGAGTCCCTGATTAATCGGAATAAAGTCTTTGTTGCTCTTTTCAATCACATCCCCAAAAGCAGCAAAACTGTCTTGAGTTAAAAGTCGAATTTCAATATTTTTTTCATGCATAGGTTGATTCTCTTTAAATCAGTTGCATCGCGTGAGCAACACTGTCGCGCAAGACAACTTTTGTGCTGTTACTTTATTTTGCTTAAAAATTACTACAGGTTATGCAATCAAATTAAAATCAAAAGCTCAAAAACCAATGGCTGCGCCATTGGTTTTTGAGGGTGTGCTAAGGGGCTTCGCCCCTTAAATCCCTGAAAAATCATTTTGCAACCAGTGCCGCTTTCCCCCATAAACGAATCCGACTAATCCCACCATCAGGAATCATATTGACGCGGATATAATTCACTTTTTGATGTTGAAGCACTTCTGCAACATACTCATGAATATTGTCCATGGTCAAAGGCTGCTGTTCCAACAAAAAAGGCCAGAACATACTCTGCGGAATAAGTTGCACATCGGTTGCATCTTCAACATAAGCAGCTTGAATCGAACAAAATGCAGGAAAATTCCCTTTAAAATAGGCGGTATCTACGTCAATTTTTTCAATCTGCCCTGTTTGTCCCAAAGCAATAATGCACCAATCAAAACCAGGGGCACGGCGACGTTTGGTCTCCCAACCATCGCCCATATTTAAGCCGCGATCAGGGCTAAGCAGATTATTCGGATGGCCAAAATGCGCATCGCTAAAGGCCACAATACGCCCACCATTTTTTAAACCAATTAAATCCATCTGCTGGGTTGTATCAACATTTTCGAGCAGCACACGGCCATAGGCTCTTAAACGTGCGATCCCACCATCAGGGAAAATATTAATGCGAATATGGGTAATTTTCTGAGCGGTGCAGTCGAAAAAATGATGCTGGTCTGGAGATAAAACTGAGTTTTCTAATAACGTCGTCCAAGTGATACCTTCCAATTGATTATCTGGTGCATAACAGCCCTCAATGGAAGCAGAGGCTGGATAATTGCCTGTAAAGAATGAGGTATCAATATCAAATCCAGATATAGTCCCTGTCACACCTAAACGAACGATACACCAATCATAACCAGACTCACGCTTACGTCGCGTTTCCCATCCATCCATCCATTTGCCATTGTCATCATATTTTCCTTCAATGAATTGAGCGGGTGTGCTTTGCAACATTCTTGCCGCTTCTGCAAAAAACTCATCGGAACAACTTATGATAGTTGCACCAATTCTGGCATCAGCAAGATTGGTTAACGCCTGCAAATGGGTCGGTAAAGCTACGGTTTTAGCAACATGCACTGTCATTGATCATTCCTGAAGGTTTCATTTCTATTCTATTATGCAAGATCCAGTCCAACTGGTCTGACCTGTTATTAAAAATATAGCTATTTTTAAGCAACAGCGCCAACAAAAAGATAAATTTTGTGTAGAATCAAACTGTTTATTTTTATATTTAAGGTGCGTTGCTGATGAGTCCACAAGCTATGCTCAATGGAAAATCCTCTCAGGTGACTGAGCAAGCGGTGGAAGTAATTCATCAACGCATTCAACAAAATACTTATGCAGTCGGTTCTGCCTTACCCTCGCAACGTGATCTTGCCCTCCAGTTGGGAATCAGCCGTGCTTCTTTACGTGAGGCATTAACTCGTCTTGCCGCTTTAGGATTGTTGGAAATCAAGGCGGGGAAAGGGGTTTATGTGATTTCACAACATAGCCAAGCCGCAGAACAATGGGATGGCGAGCACCGTGTTTCGCTTAAAGATTTCTATCAATTACGCTATGTATTGGAAGGTTTCTGTGCCCTGCTTGCATGTGAATACTTAACCGAAGAGGATAAGTCGACCCTCCAGCAACACTACCAATCACTTGCCAGTGCAATCAAACAACAGAACTGGCAAGCAGCCTCTGAATTTGACTACGCTTTTCATCAGCACATTATTGAACTTAGTCATAATCAATCAATTATTCAAACACTTAAAATGCATACTGAATGGATTAAAAAAAGCCAGATCCTGCCTTTCGTTCAACCTAATCTGGCATTTAAAACCATTCAAGAACATGAATTAATTCTGCAAGCCTTATTTAATCAGGATGCAGCGGCGGCTGAAAAAGCCATGCAAGCGCATATTATTGGTGCTGCACAACGGGCGGGTGTGTACTTTTCTCGACATAACAGCTCAATCTAAGCACGAAAATTAAATCTGCACCACTTTGCCCCATGCTTTGAACCACATCAATGCAACCTTTCTATTTTTGCTTTTTAATAAAGCAAATTATCTGGTATGACCAGTAAAACCAGTTGCTAAAATTGGCACACTTCTCGCTTAGAACTGTTTAGAAACTTATTTATATATTTAGGGTCTGAACGATGAATATTGCGATTGTAGGTGCAGGTATGGGCGGTTTGACTGCTGGTATCGCTTTAAAAAAATTTGGTCATCAGGTCACGATCTATGAACAAGCTGCCGAAATCTTACCCGTCGGTGCCGCTATTTCACTGTGGTCAAATGGGGTTAAGTGCCTCAACTATTTGGGCTTAACCGATCAAATTCAGGCGCTTGGTGGACAAATGGAATCTTTGGCTTATGTGGATGGACTGAGCCAACAAACCATGACCCAATTTAGCTTATCACCTTTATATAAAGAAGTCGGGCAACGAGCTTACCCCGTCGCCCGAGCAGATCTACAACAATTATTAATGCAGCAATTTGGTCTGGAAGATATCAAACTAGGCATGAAAATGACGGCGATTGAAAGCCATCAAGATGATGTCACCCTTCATTTTCAGGATGGTTCACAAATTAGAGCTGATTTGTTGATTGGTGCAGATGGCACACATTCGCTCACCCGACAATTTGTCCTCGGTTATCAAGTTGAACGTCGCTATGCAGGTTATGTAAATTGGAACGGTTTGGTTGATATTGATGAAGCGATTGCACCTGCCATGCAGTGGACAACGTATATTGGTGAAGGTAAACGTGTGTCACTGATGCCTGTTGCCCAAAATCGTTTTTATTTTTTCTTTGACGTCCCTTTAGTGGCTGGACTGGCCAATCAACGTGAACAGTATAAGCAAGACCTCAAATCCCATTTCAGCGGCTGGTGTGAACCTGTACAAAAACTGATTGAAGCTTTAGATGAGCAAAAAACCAATCGTGTTGAAATTCATGACATTGAACCTTTTATGGATTTTTATAAAGGGCGTGTGGTGCTACTCGGTGATGCAGCGCATAGCACCACCCCAGATATCGGACAAGGCGGCTGCCAAGCCATGGAAGATGCGATTTATCTCGCTCGTGCCTTACAAATCAATACCTTTGGTTTAGAGGATGCACTGGCACGCTATCAAAATAAGCGCAATGATCGTACCAAAGAAATGGTGCTCCGAGCACGTAAGCGTTGCGATATCACCCATATGAAAGATCCACAGGTGACTGAAGAATGGTATCAATCGCTGTATCAGGAACAAGGCTCACATATCATGCAAGGCATCATCAGTAATATTATCGGCAATCCACTGGATTGAGCTTTCTCTCCAAAGCACGCTTGTATTTTAGGCTTTTTATTTCTACAAACAGCTTAAGGAAGCTTTGAATAATATCCACCTAGTAAGTGCAATTTAGATAAGGGGTTCAAGGAGCGAAGCTCCTGAGACTGGGGCAGCGAAGCACTGCTGCGTAAGTATGGTTTTTTGCCCTTCCCAAAAAACAATCACTTAATAAATGAAACTCCATCAAAAGCCAAAACTCTTGTGCAGCAGTGCTGCTCATTCGCGAAAAAATTGGGCCCTTGAAACTACATGCCCAATTGCATACCATCTTAATGAGTTGAGATAGTAAAGGATGCTCGACCTCCATTGTACTTAATCTTAATTATGAAGTGCAATGTGTGAAGTTGTTGCTCGCTTCTGCACCGCGAAAAGGAGATAACCATGGCTCGATTTTTAGCAATCTACATTGGAACTGCAACCGCGAAGGAAAAGAGTGACTGGAATGCAATGGACTCAATTACGCGCCAAACTCGCGAACAAGAGGCAATGGCAGCTTGGGGCCAATGGATGCAAGACCACCAAACAGCCATAGTCGACCCCGGTACTCCTATCGGCGCGACGAAGCGCGTTTCGTCCAAAGGAATCGAGAATACAAGTAATCACATTACTGGTTACGTGCTCATCGAGGCGGCATCTCATATGGATGCTGCTGAACTATTTATGAGCCATCCACACTTTTCCTTGTTTCCAGGTGATTCTGTTGAAATTATGGAATGCCTTCCAATGCCCAGCGGTGACACCTAACAATTCATTCGAGCATTAGCTGGAGACTTACTACATGGGACTTTTGACCTTCTGTATCAACGTCACCTTGGATGGCTGCATCGACCATCAGGAGGGGATCGCTGACGACGAGACCCACGCCTTTTTTACCCGCCTTATGGACGATAACGGGGCCATGTTATGGGGCCGCGTTACCTACGAGATGATGGAGAGCTACTGGCCAGCGGTCGCTCGCGGTAACGTGGAGGCACCCTCAGCAGTGCGTGAGTGGGCCATCAAACTGGAGACCAAACCAAAGTACGTGGTGTCATCCGTGCGAAAGAACTTCCCGTGGACCAATAGCCACCACATCGCTGGCGACCTACGTACCAGTGTACAGAAACTTAAAGATACGATCCCGAATGGTGTGCTTCTAGGTAGTGGTAAGCTTGCGACCGAGCTAGACCAGTTGGATCTAATTGACGAGTACAAGTTTCTTATCCATCCCAGAATCGCTGGACACGGCCCGACCCTTTATCAAAATGGATTGCCTAGCACGCGACGACTCGAGTTGGTGTCAGCAAAACCGCTTTGCAATGGCGCAATCGCCGTCCACTATCGGCGAGAGCGCGACTAACAATTCACTCAATCCATCAGAACACCGATATAAAATCAACAACGGCTTATTAAGCCGCCAATAAGGCTTTTGCTGCGGCACGATGTTTTGCTTTCAGTTCATCTAAATCAAGCCCCTGAATCTCGCCATGTTTGACTTGCCACTGGCCTGCAACCATCACATGTTCTGCTTTATCTGCACCACACAAGAGTAAGGCTGCAATCGGGTCATGACTGCCGGAGAATTTCAATTCATCGAGTTTATAACAGGCCAAATCGGCTTGAAAGTCAGGTGCAAATTGTCCTAAATGCTGTCCACGCCCTAATAGCTGCGCGGAACCATGGGTTCCCCAATGCAAGGCCAGTTCAGGAGTAATCCGTTCAGCACCGTATTTTAAACGCTGTAAATACATGGCCTGACGAACTTCCAGAATTAAATTTGAAGCATCTCCAGAGGCAGAACCATCAACCCCCAAACCCACCTTGGCACCTGCCTGCATTAAATCGAGAGTCGGACAAATCCCTGAGGCGAGGCGCATATTGGAATGGGGACAATGACAAATCCCTACACCCGCCTGCCCTAAACGCTGAATTTCATCCGCATTAAAATGAATACCATGCGCCAACCAAGTCCGTTCATTCAGCCAACCCACGTGTTCTAAATAATCCACCGTACGCATGCCAAACTTTTCCAGACAGAAGCTTTCCTCATCCAAGGTTTCTGCAAGGTGTGTATGCAATCTGACATCCAGTGTCTGGGCAAGTTGCGCGCTTTCTCGCATAATCTCCTGTGTGACCGAAAAGGGTGAGCATGGGGCCAAGGCAATATTGACCATGCCGTTATCCCCCCGTTGATGATATTTCTGCACCAAGCGTTCACTGTCCCTTAAAATGACCTCCATACTTTGCACAGTATGCTGTGGCGGTAAACCACCCTGTTCTTGTCCGAGACTCATCGAACCACGGGTTAACATCACCCGCATTCCCAATTGCTGCGCGGCATTAACTTGAATATCAATCGCATCGGTCAATTGTTGCGGGAATAAATAATGATGATCCGCAGCAAAGGTACAGCCCGATAACAACAACTCGGCCAAAGCCACTTGAGTCGCAACATGTAACTGTTCTGGATTTAGACGTGCCCATACTGGGTACAGATTAACTAACCATGGAAATAAAGGTAGATTAACCACAGGTGCCCAAGCCCGAGTCAAGGTTTGATAAAAATGATGATGGCTATTCACCAACCCAGGAATCACCACCAAATTTTTGGCATCGAATATGTCATCACATGGCAAACTCGGTTGCTGATCCTTTGCCAATACCTCGATGATTTTATTATTTTCAATCACCAAGCCATTACTCGCATCGAGTTGATTCGCGGTATAAATTGCAAGTGGTTGTTTAATCCAGATTCTTGAACGGCTATTTAAGCTGGCCATCATTGTCATTACCTCGTCCTTTAAAATTTGTAGCTCAGTGCAAAACGGTTTTGTAAAAAATTCTTGTCATAGCGCGGAGAAGTCTGAATCCCTGCAAAATTACTGACACTAAAACCTTTCAAAGCACCCGTGAAGTTATAAATGCCGAACAGCATGTATTCAGATTGTTTTCGACTGGCGACATTTTCAGCCTCTTTTAAATCCATAAATGAATAACGTGCTCCTGCAATCACTTGATCTGTCAGTTTGCCCTCCAAAGACAGCATCAAGGCATTGCCCGCACCTAGATCTTGGGTACTGGTAAAAAAAGGTTGTGCAAAAATTTCACCAGACGATGTCTGACTGGCATAAGGCATGAGCAGCGCCCCATTTAAATAGCTGTTCTGATCGGGCTTAATATAGTTATAGGCCAGCTTCAAAGTGGCAGCGGGTAAAACCTTAAACGCAGCTTGGACACCCCAAACCTGACTATTGACCTCGCCTGCAAGTGCCTTGCCCTGATCCTTGCCAGACATATATTGCAGTGAAAACTCAGGAGCATAATTCAATTTTGGAAATGCCAGATCCGCTTGGGTATAGATCAAACGCAGATAATCATCATAATCCTGATACCACAGTTGTGTTTTCAGGGTCTTATCATCCGCTAGTGCAAAGCGTTTCCCGACACCAATCGACCAAACGCCATCGGTTTGCAATTTTGAATTTTGACGCGAGCTTTTGGTGAACTCATCTTCTGCATAACTTTTATATTTATTCACTTTGGTTAGACGCAGGAAATCATTGTTATTCCCGATCTGTATATCCGCAGCTTGATATAAGAACATCAAGACACGGCGGTCCGCATAATCACCCATAAAAGGCAAATTGAGACGCTGATTCCCGACGGTCACACGAGCCAAATCATTTTTCCACGTCAAATAGGCTTCTGCTAAACCATCACGATCTTCTTTTAATTCAGAGACTTCATCATTTTTGTTTTTTTCATCTAAACGACGCTGAATATCATAGCCAATTCCTGCCTGTACCCCATAAAAAGGCGCTGTTTCATATTTGATATAGCCGCCAATCACTGCGGTATCTTGATTTAAATTATTCACAAAATAACCATTATTGAGTGAATAATAGGTAGACTTGACCACGCCATGCACATTGCCACAAGCAAATACAGCGGAAATCGATTCAATTGAATTGTCCTGAAGCTGACAATCTTGTTGCAGATTAAATAAAGCATTTAAGCTGGTATCGGCAGCCCATGCAGGTAGCGTTGTCCCCATAGCGACTGCGAAAGCAACCGATGTTAAGCGAATTTTTTGCATCGTTATCCCCTAGATCTTTGATCTAAAAATTGATTTAAAACGTTTAAAACCGACCTGCTGATACTTTAAAAATCGTGCTTTGCACTTTTTTAAAGCCAAAACTCCCCCAGACCTATTCAAAATTGAATAAGTGACGTCTAACGATGTGCAGGTAAAAAGCAGGATTCAGTTTGAATATTCAATTCTGAATCCGTGATGATTAATGCCCTGAATTTAAGGGCAAGCTTGCCACTTCCACAGATTTCTTAGTGAATGGAAGATGATTGAAAATGATATTGAGTAGAATTGCAGTAATACAGGTCGAACTGATCCCAGAATGTAATAACATCTGCACAGAAACAGGGAATTGTGCATAAAACTCATGGTTTACAATCGGAATCATGCCAATCGCCAATGAGGTCGCGACAATAATCAAGTTCTTATGCTCGTTATAATCCACTTTCGCTAAAGTTCGAATTCCACTGGCAGCGACCGTTCCAAACAGGACAATCCCCGCTCCACCTAATACCGGCATCGGAATGGATGCGACTAAACGCCCCACAATCGGCAGTAAACCTAAAATAATCAGAATTCCGCCTGCAGTTGCCACCACAAATCGGCTTTTAATGCCAGTTATCGCCACCAGTCCCACATTCTGTGCAAATGCCGTTTGCATAAATGAACCAAAGATCGGTGAGATTGCACTCGATAACATATCTGCACGTAAGCCATCCCCAATCCGTTTCGAATCGACTTTGCTGCCCACGATTTCACCAATCGCAATAATATCTGCGGTGGTTTCCGTCATCACCACCAATGTCACAATCACCATGGAAAGAATGGCAGAAAACTCAAAGACAGGAGAACCAAAGTGAAAAAAGCTCGGCAAAGCAAAGATAGAGCCTGAACCAACATTGGAAAAATCAGTGAATCCTACAATATAAGCCAGTATTGTTCCCAACACAATCGCAATCAAAATCGCAAGCCGACGCAAGATTTGACTGCGTAACATACTAAAAATAATCACAATCGCTAAGGTCATTAATGCCAAACCGACATTGGCTGGATCCCCCCAGTTTTCAGCTTTAGGATTGCCACCCATAATCCAGCGGATTGCCACAGGCGTCAGCGAAATACCGATCATGGTAATCACACAACCCGCCACCACGGGTGGGAAAAAACGGATAATTTTTGCGAAAAATGGTGTAAGTAGCAGGCCAATAATCGACGCCACAATCACAGCGCCAAACGCCGAAGCTAAGCCACCACCTGTAGTCACAATGGCAAGAATGGTGGCAACCCCAGCGAAAGATACACCCTGAACAATCGGCAATTTCGCCCCAAAATGCTTGAAACCAACGGTTTGCAAAACGGTGGCAATTCCCCCAACAAATAATGCAGCCGCCACCAATAATCCAATTTCAGAGGCTTGCAAGCCCGCCGCAGCGCCAATAATTAACGGCGGTGCAATGATGCCGCCATACATGGTCAAGACATGCTGCAAACCATAAATGAGGTTTTTGTTCATGCCTAAATACTGATGTTCTGCTGATCCGTGAGCCTCACGGTCTAGGTTGTCTTGCTGCATGGGTTAATTCCTCACATTAAATTCATGATGTCCACATTGCTTGAGTTGGTTTAGCTGCCACGATAGGTTGAATATGAAAACGGACTGATTAATAACGGCACGTGATAATGCTGTTGAATATCAACGACCTTAAAATCAATACATACACGTGGATAAAAACTTTCAGTATTTAAAGCTTGAAAATAATCGGCAACTTCAAAAATTAATTGGTAATTGCTTTGCACAAATACATCGATGTTGAATGTTTTAATACGACCATCAGCATCGGTAACTTGTTGATCCAATAACTCGTAGCCTTGATCCATTTGTTGCAGTAATTTCACCAGAACCTTTGACGCAGGCTGACCCAGTGATGCATTTAAAATATGTGTGCTGATACCTGCCATTATTGAATCTCCTGATTTAAACGAAGCAATGCGATTTCACCCAATTGCTGCTTCACTTCGGCCTGCTCTTGCTCTGCTGTGTTTTTGAGTCTGCGTTGCAACTCAGACAATATCTGTTGCCCTGAACGACCTGCCGCACGAATCAGATAGATATGCCCAAATTTGTGCTCATAATCTAAATTGCCCTGATAAAGTGCCAGTTGCAGCACTGCATCAGTTTGGATCTGCCCTTGTTCTTGCTGAGAAAACTGCTGTTCTTTTTCAGACAACACCGCTGCCGCTTTTTTCTCGCCTATGCGTGGATGTTGCGCCAAGGCCGCAGAAATTTCAGGCCATTGCCAGGTTTGAGCTTGTGCAAGCGCAGTTTGATAAAGCTGTTCTTTAGAGCTGTAAGGACGTTGCTGCAGCAGTTCAGAAATCCAAGTGGGAATGTGCACACAGCCTTGCAAAACCCGTTGGGCCTCACCTGAATCGAGCTGATTGAATGTTTCGAGTTGCATCGCTGCTCCAAATTAACGCATTGTCTGACTGGTCAGACCAGATATCATAAATTAAGCAATGAATATGCCAACTATGTTCTCTGACTAGAGCTAGCTATTTTTTCTTTTTAATTTATTTAACCAATACAAATTTAATTATTAAAAATGAATAATCCATATTTTATTTACAAGCTATGTTAAAAAATAAAAATCACTCTTAGATATATAATAATTGACTATAAAAAATTCATCTGCTAGCTTTCCATATGCTCAAACGATCTTATATATTTAGAGCACTTACATAATAATTTAAGATCAAATAAAAACCAAAAACCATGATTTATTTTAATAATCAAAAGAGAAAATAATATGTGTACCGAATTTATTTTACCTCAAGCAACAGGCTATCGTATTTCTGGGCGTACTATGGATTTTGCCGCCACATTTACTTGGCAACTGGCTGCAATCCCATTGGCAACGTCCTTAAAGGCAATTGATAGCTTAAGTCCGAATACACCTGCTTATCACTGGACTGCAAAATATGGTTTTATGGGGATTGGGATTAAGCTCCCTTTAAATCTGCTTGATACCAAACTCTGCGATGCCATGAATACAGAAGGATTTTCGGCAGCCTCACTTTGGTTACCCCCTTCGCGTTATCCGAAAAAAGCCGACGCGCCACCAAATGCCAAACTCATTTCAGCTTTGGATATTTGTGGCTGGGCTGCGTCTAACTACAACTCAGTTGAAACCTTAAAAAAGGATTTATCTGCCATTCAACAAGGACAGCCGACTTCTCTGGGGGAGGTTTTATATTTTTGGGATCCGCTACAATTTTCTGAGCACAGCGAGTTTAATCACACGGATGAACTCAAAAACTTAATCCCGATTCATTTCCAGTTTCACGATAAAACGGGCGCAAGTCTGGTACTTGAGTTTCGTGATGGGCAATTGTCGATTACCGATAATAGCGATATTGGCGTCATGACCAATACCCCATTTATTGAATGGCACCGTACCAATTTAGAAAATTATCTGGGTGTCACCAATGTAGAAACAGACAGCCAAACCATCATTGGTCTCAATGTCAATAAAGCAGGTAATGGTGGTGGTTCGATTGGGCTTTCCTCTTCCGCATTGCCTTCAGATCGATTCCTGCGCACAGCATTTACACTGAATTATTCAATTCCTTGGCTCAACCAAGCGCAACGCCCAAGTAATACTGCTGCAATCGCCCATGCAATGAATGTCATTAAAGGCATTTATGTCACACGCGAACAATGCATTGACCAAAGTGGCAATATCAAAGGTGACTATACTCAATGGGAAATCGTTCGTGATCACAGCAATCAGGTTTTCTATATCGCAACAACCGCAAGCTTAGGGTTTTGGCAAGTTAACTTCTCAGATTATCAACTGGAACAAAATGCTCAACCACAATTTGCTGTAATTTCTGATGCTGTACAGATGCCTGTTTTAACTGCAGCAACTTAAAACTAAATCAATGAAAAACGGCAATCTCAATGATTGCCGTTTTGTTTATTTCAATTTCAGCTTAATTCAAACGATATGCAATCACATAATCACCATGATCAGGCGACTGACGTGCACCGCCCGCAGTAATCAGCACGTACTGTTTACCGTTTTTCGGAGATACATAGCTGATTGGTGTGCCTTGGCTACCTACAGGTAAACGCGCTTTCCACAACTCCTTACCCGAGGATGAATCCAATGCACGCAAGTAATAATCCTGAGTTGCAGCAAAGAATACTACCCCACCTTGAGTTGCCATTGGTCCACCAATGGTTGGCATTCCAATCGGTGCTTTAAGCCCCATTTTAATGCCCATCGGGCCCGTATCTTGCACGGTTCCCATTGGAACCTGCCATGCAATTTGACGGGTTTTCATATCAATTGCGGTCATGGTGCCATACGGTGGTTTTTGGCATGGAATATTCAACTTCGACCAGAAACGATCTTTGTTGACTTTATAAGGTGTACCTTTCATCGGTACTGCACCCATACCTGTATTGACTTTCTCTCCGCCATTGGCTTGAACAGCCAAGTCTTCTGGCGTTTGCTCAATCAACTGAATCCAAAGTCCTAAACGCATATCATTGACGAACATATACTGATGACTTGGATCAAAGGCAATGCTGCCCCAGTTCATGCCGCCCAACGAACCTGGGAAGCTCAAAGATTTATCGGTGCCTGGTGCAGTAAATAAGCCTTCATAACGCATCGATTTAAAGTTAATTCGGCACATCAACTGGTCAAATGGCGTTGCGCCCCACATATCCGATTCGGTTAAGGTTTGATTGCCAATCTGAGGCATTTCCACCGAACGAGGTTGAGTTGGGCTGTATTGCTCACCGTTGATATCAGCAGGTTTCACTGGCTGTTCAATCACTTTAGTGAGTGGTTGACCCGTTACACGATCCAGTACAAAGAACTGGCCTGATTTGGTGCCAATCACCACAGCAGGTTTATTGCTGCCATCTTGCATTGGGAAATCCACCAAGCTTGGTTGCATTGGCAAATCAAAATCCCAAAGGTCATTATGAACGGTCTGATAGACCCACTTTTCCTTACCTGTGGTTGCATCTAAAGCCAGAATAGAAGAATTATATTTATGGTCTAAAGGTTGACGATTACCGCCCCAGACATCAACAGATGAGCTACCCATTGGCAAGAATACTGTGTTCATTTGCGGATCATAAGACATGGCTGCCCAAGAGTTGGCAGAACTGCGCTTATAGGTTTCGCCTTCTTGTAACACATGGTTTGGATCTGGATTACGTGGATCAAAGGCCCAACGCAATTCACCTGTAATGACATCGTATGCACGAATCACTCCACCCGGCATATCGGCAGCAAAGTTATCCGCGATACGACTACCCACCACAATTACAGTTCCCGCAATAGTTGGCGCAGATGTCACCTCAAAACGTGGCGCAGTGGTGCCCTCACCTAGACCTTTCAGAAGATCTACTGTTCCTTCTACACCAAAATCTTTACAACGTTCGCCCGTATCTGCATTGACTGCGATTAAGCGACCATCTGGTGTATTGGTATAAACACGACGCAGACATGAGCTATTGTTTGCCACCACTTTTACAGGTGTCGCTCCCGCTAGAGTCGGCTGAACCAAGGCTTGGGTAGAATCAAAATAAGCAACCCCTCGACAACGCTCCCATGCATCCGACTTCGAGTTGACTTCGGCTTTCCAGAGTTGTTTACCTGAGTCTGCTTCCAAAGCAAAAATGTTGTTATGCGGGGTACATAGGTAAATCTTATTGCCTACCTGTAGCGGCGTCATTTGATCTTCTGCACCATTTCCCGAACCTGTGGTGAAATCACCCGTACGGAAACGCCAAACCTCTTTTAATTGGTGCACATTGTCCCGTGTGATCTGATCCAATGCAGCAAAACGGCTTCCACCTGCGTCCTGACCATAATGCTGCCAGTTGCTCTGCTTCATATCGGTTTTTACTGGAACCAAAGGCAAAGCCTGTCCAGAGGCTGCAACCGTTGGATGTGGCTGGAACATCTGATAAAAACCGATCACCATGCCGATAACCGTCAATATTCCCAAACCATAAGCAGGTAGATCAGCACTCGGTTGAAATTGATAACGACGGATGGCAGGTAAAGTAAACATCAGCGCGGCAAATAAACCTGCTGGGAACATCAGTCTTGAAAATAAAGGCCAGAACTCCCAACCTGCATCAATCAATGACCAGATGATCGTTCCTGCAAAAACCAGACTGAATAACCAGACACCCAATGCTTTTTTCTTAAAAATAAAAACAGCAGAGATGAGTGTGAATACACCTGAGATCAGGAAATACCATGATCCACCCAGCGTCGCGAGTTGAAACCCACCAACTGTAAAAAACAGTCCTGTCAGCAATAAAACCAACGCTAAAATAAAGCACCATATTTTGAGTATGGTATGTGAGCTTGAAGATTCAGACATCTGTCATACTCCTGTATTAGAAATTCACGCGCATGCTCAGGCCTGCAACCCATGCATCATCCACTTCTTTAACACCCGCAGGTTGATGGATATATTGCAGGTTCGGTCTTAACATCACCGCAGGTGACCACTGATAGCTATAGTTCAATTCGACATTGAGCTCATCACGCTGGACAGGAACATAATCGACTGCAAACGCATCGTATTGCTGATAACCGCGAGTTTCATTGAGCGCAATTTGACGATCTTTATAACGATCATTGACCAGGTAATTGGCAATACCAAAACCAATTGAGTCATTTGGACGACTATCAAAAGGTCCTTTGTACCAAAGTGCCAGTTGCTGCGTACTGTTGACTGCTGTAGTGGCTTTATCATTCACCACCGCATTGAAACTGACATACAAACCACGTTTTGGATCGTCACCTTTCTGGCTGAGTTGTTGTTGTGCATTGAGCCAGAAACTATGTTTACCATCATGTACTTTACCGACGGTCGCAATATCATTGGCTTCGGCTGTTGAATAGAGTGCCCCGATTTTATATTCGCCTGATAAGCCATTAAAGGCAGCAAGTTTTGGTCGCCATGCCAGTTCGACAGGAATTGTTGCCCCTTTGACATGGTCCATATCCAAATTAAAACCATCACGATTACGATCAGTTTTAACATTGTCTGGATTGACCTCATAGACACCTACACCCAGTGTCCATTCAGGTGCGAATTGATATTTAACATTGGCGCCCCACAATCCAACCGGTAAGTTGTACCAGATTGAACCAATCGATTTTCCAAGCTGACCGCCACACAGTAACAGGTTCTGGAATTCACATTGTGAGCCATTAAAATCTTCAGACATGCCCATACGGCCAATCTTGAACTGCACCGTGTTATCAACAAAGCCTTTTTTTACCCATGCCTGACTCAGGCGCCAGATTTTGCCGCGACCATAGATTTCCTGTGAATTGCCGAGTGCACTAGAACGAGGATCTTTAATTCGATCCAAGGTTAAGGCATTACCATCACGTTTGGAGATTAAAAGGCTGGCGCTGGTATCTTTCCAGCCTGCAATTTTCTCTAAATCGAAATTGGCGCCTAGCGACAGTTGTGCAGCATTTTTAAAAGCATTGTCATCGTTATAGCCGCCATCCAAGTTGGTGGCACTTTGACTCATGATCGAGGCCGTAAATTTATAGCCTTCTTTTTCCAATTGCTGACGCTGGCCATTCCAGTCACCGAGTAACCATTGGCGATCCTGTGACCATGGCTGATCGGCAAAACTAAATTGAGCAGCACATACCGCAACTGCCAGACAGCTCATTTTGAGCAATAATGCATTCGACTTCATATTCGGCCTCCTTGCCGTTTATTTCAGTTTTACCGCTGAACTAAGTTCAGATGTTGCACCTACACGGTCAGTAATCGTTGCTGTCACTGAAGCAACTTGCGCTGTTGGTTTCCAAGTCAGCGTTGCAGTTCCCTGTGCATTGGTTGCAGCAAGCGCTGAACCTAAATAAAGCTCTGCCTCATTTGAATTGGCCGATGTGTTGCCAAAAAACTCGACCTGATAACGCTGGTTCGGCTGCCCTTTGACTTCGACTGTAATTTGTCCTTTAGACAAGGTTAATTTGGGCGCCTGAATATTCTGGTTCGGTTGTGCATTACAGCCTTGCTCATCGGGTGTGTTGCAGGTTTTTTGCAAGTTGGCAGGATCAATCTTGACCCCATGACCGCGTGAACCAATGAAATGTGCATGCTCTAAACCCGGAATATCAAAAATAATCGCGCCGACACGTTGATTCTGTACGCAACTTCCACCCGCCTCACAACGTTTAATGTCTTTGCCGTTATTCCAGATTAAGTTTTTGGTCAGGGTAATGTGTGCATTGGCATCTTTCTCAGAGCGGATCGCAATCCCCACCCGATTACCATGCACTTTATTGCTGTCAAAAATGTTGCCATCACCGGTCAGGTTAAAACCGTTGGAGTTATTGGTCAGTTCGTTATAGGCAATATAATTGCGCTTACCCCAGTTGATCTGTAAGCCATCTGAATAGTTTTCAAATTTATTGCCGACGACCGCATTGTCATTGCCCCACAATATTTCAATCCCTTGTGAAGGTTCAGGATTTGCTGCTGTAGAAATAAAATGGTTATTGGCAACTAAGTTAAATGCTGCGCCACGAGTCAATTCAAGCCCGTCACCATTGTCCTGAAAGTAGTTATTCAATACTTTGTTGTTATTGGTGGTGGTCGCTGTTGGATTGCCCTTGCCATCATCGCCAGTCAGCATGACCCCTGCACCACCATAGTTGTGCATAATGCGGTTGTTTTGAATCAGGTTATTGCTGGCACGGTTCATTAAAATTCCGATACAGAAATGACGGATTTCCAAACCTTGAATCGTTACTCCATTGATGTCACGTAATACGATACCCGGTAAAGTCGTAGTCCGAACATTGGTCCCGAATTGCCCTTCGACTGCACCTGGGCAGGCCTCCACCCCTGTTCCTTTAATATAATTTGACCCATCGACCGCGATAAATTCACCTGTCTTCGCCCATTGCGTCCCAATGATTTTTACAGGCGCTTTGATCTCAGGTAACGGACTATTCACCTGAATTGCATAAGGTGCTTTCCCTACCGCCTGAATCAGAATCTCACTGGCTTCTGTCGGTTTGCTATTGGCTTGCTCAATTGCCCAGCGCAAAGAACCTTTATCAGCATCATCTTGATAACGATCAACAATATAAGTTTCTGCTGCTGCCCAACCCGAAACTGCCATAGCGATGGCTAAAGTACTTAAACGTACATAAGTAGTTTTCATGTCTAAAAAATCCTTTTTAAATTATTGTGTTGGTTGCACTGTTTTTAAAAACTGTTTCAGTTGAGTCACGTCGATCTGACCGGGTGCAGATGCTTCACCGATCATGCCAAAGCTAAAGCTCCCTCCCATGTTGGCAGTAGCAATGCGAGAAATCGTCCCGAGTTTGCCCATCGACATGGTGAGTAATGGCTTTTTAGATTGCTGACTCACTTTTAAAGTCGCATTCATTAAGGTGAATACATCCTGTTTGCTTTGCGGCATGACTGCAATTTTAAGAATATCGGCGCCTAACTCATCCTGTTTAAGTAAACGTTTGATGATTTCGGTCTCAGGTGGTGTTTTTTGAAAATCATGATTCGACATCACAATCAGCACTTTTTTCGCATGCGCCAATTTGACGGTATTCTTCACAATGTGCTGATCACGGAACATTTCCACATCCAGCATGTCCATAAATGGCTGCTGTAAATACGCTTGATAGGTCTTGCCATAATCTGCATCGCTAATTGTTAGCTGTCCACCTTCGTTATGGGTACGAATGGTGGCAATCATTGGTTTAGCACCCAGAATCTGTTTTAACTCTTGGCCTAAGGCAATCACTTGCTTTGTATCATTAGCAAAGTTCAGTAAATCAATCCGAAACTCCGCGAGATCTGCATCGGCATTCGCTGCAATCACTTTTGCCTGAGCAATTGCCTGCTCTTTGGTTTTGGCAGTAATGGGTACAATGGTTTTCACAGGCAATTTTGCCAGTTCAGCTAACTCAAGCTGCTTTTGCTGATGATCTTGAGCTTGTACGCTTTGAACCATCAATAAGGGGCTCAATGCAAAGATGAATGCTACAATTTTTTTCCTATCCATGAAGATCTTCCTTTTTTAATATGTCCCTTTATAGATATGGAAACCAAAGAGTATGGTGTTTCAAACTCTTTAATAGGTTTTCCACATAAACACTTGTGTGATATCAGATACTCGGAGACATCATCCGCAACTGTCTGAGTCAGGACCAAACCAATAAAATGCATTTTCTGCGATAGCATCGAGACTTGCTGGTCTTGAACGAGTTTTGCGGTGAGCAGCGATTTAGCTGCGCAAGATGGTTGCCCTTGCGTAGCTTCGCTCCTCATCTCGAAATACTTACGAAGCTTTAAACGCTTCTCAGGTCGAGCCGACGGCTTATCCAAAAATAAGATGAGAACTCAATAAGACTCCGCTATTAGCAATAACCCTCAAATATCAAAGAACACGGTTTCATCATCGCCCTGAATACGGATATCAAAGCGATAAACCACTTCACCATCCACTTCACTGCGTTTGGCGATTAAAGTCTGGCGACGGACTGCCCATTCAATACTGTTTAAAACAGGATCATTGGCATTGGCGTCCACTTCATCTTCAAAATAAATACGGGTATGCAAACCAATATTGATGCCACGGGCAAAAACTGCGACAGCAATATGCGGTGCTTGAATTGAACCTTTACGCCCAGCAACAGCGCCCGGTTTTACCGTATTAAAGCTCCAGAAGCCTGTTTCAAAATTGGCTCCCGTACGGCCCCATCCAAGAAAATGTGGATCGGCAGTTTTACCTTGGGTGTCTTCCTGACTTGGATAAACCCCATTGGCATCCGCCTGCCAGATTTCCAGCAATACATCTCGTAATGGCAAACCGAGCCCATCAAACACTTGACCTTCCAAACGAATCCGTTGCCCTTGAGTTTGCTCATTGACTAACTGGTGATTGAAATTATGCTCAAACACTTCGATATTGGCTTGTTGCGGTAATAAGCCGATATGAACATAAGGGCCACCAGTTTGTGATGGGGTTTCCTTTAATTCTTGAAAATTCCATGCATTCATCTTATGTCTCCCTTAAGTCAAATCATTTTCAAAATAAGTCGCACGACGACCACGAAGATGAATATCAAAGCGGTAACAACGGCTATCTGCTTCAATGAAATTGTTTTTATCTTCCAATGCAATTAAGGCACGACGCTGATCTTCAGATGGAATGGTTTTTAAAATCGGGCAAGTATCAATCAAGGTATCGCCTTCAAAATAGAACTGCGAAATCAGACGCTGCGCCCAACCATCTGCGATTAAGGAGAAATGAATATGCGCGGGGCGCCATTCATTAATGCGGTTACGCCACGGATACGGACCTGGCTTGATGGTGCGGAAAATATAAAAACCATTTTCATCGGTTAAGGTACGGCCACAACCACCAAAATTAGGGTCCATTGCACCAATAAATTTGTCATTTGGATGACGATAACGACCTGATGCATTGGCCTGCCACACTTCTAATAAGGCATTTTTCACAGGACGACCGAACTGATCACGCACATAACCATGCACAATGATACGTTCACCCACAGGTAGACCTTCTTTGGCATAGTTCAGGATCAGGTCATTATCTTTAGGACCAAAAATACTCGGTGAAAAATGCGGTGAAGTGACTTCAGTCAAGGTTTCATTAATTGAGATCAATGCATTCTTGGGTGAGCGTAATACACTGGTCTTATAACCGGGTGTATATGCTGGCGGATGATCATCGGTATTACGTTGTGGGTATGCACCTAATGTATGCTTTAACATGCCTGTCTCCTTAATCCTGTGGTTGTGCTGCAATGGGCTGCACATCGATGCCAAGTTCTTTAAAGACTTCTTCGGCCATATGCATTGCTGCATTTGCTGCTGGCAAACCTGCATATAAAGAACTATGCAAAATCAGCTCTTTCAGCTCGTCCTTGGTGACACCATTGTTGAAGCAAGCACGCAAATGCATTCTGAGTTCATCTTCTCGCCCCAAAGCCAATAAAATGGCAATCGTGACCAAACTACGGGTATGACGTGGCAAGCCTTCACGTGACCACACTTCACCCCAAGCAAAACGACTAATAAAGTTCTGGAAATCCTGATTGAAATCATTGAGGTTCGCTAAAGAGCGGCCGACATGTTTTTCACCCAACACTTCGGTACGGACTTTCAGTCCTTGTTGATAACGTTGTTCATCATTCATGAACGTTGCTCCTCATCTTGAAAATATGAGCCTTAGGTTGCATCGGTATGAGCAACTAGCGATTTAACAAAAATTGCGATGGCCGCTGCCGTAGCAGGAATCATCAATAAACTGAGAATGGCGGTAAACGACCAGTCATTACCCAATAACACGGCACCAATCCATGCACCGAACACGGCACCAAAACGGCCGATCCCTGTCATCCACGCGATACCAGTTGCACGACATTGGGTTGGATAGAAACGCGCACTTAAGGCTGGCATAGACGATTGCGCACCATTAATGGCAATCCCTGCACAGAGCACCAACACAGCCAATAAAGTTGGATTGCTCAGGCTTTGCCCAACAGCAACAGCAAATAAACCTGCAATAAAATAGAATCCCGAAATAATGCGATTTGGATTAAAGCGATCCATTGCCCAACCAATGAACAAGGCACTGAGTACGCCACCGAATTGGAACAATCCACCGATAAATGCGGCACGCTCCATGGTTGCGCCCGTTTCACGCATCAAGGTTGGTAACCAACTGGTCAGCAAATAAATCACCACCAAACCCATAAAATAGGTCGACCACAATAAAACTGTGCCTTTGGCATATTGTTTGGAGAACAGCATGCCGAACACATTTTTCTTTTCTGCAACAGCAGACTGTTCTTCTGGAATATGGAAATGCTCAGCTGTTTGAACTTTTTCAGGTGCAATATGGCTTAAAATTTTGCGGACTTTTGCAGGATCTTGACCTTTCACGATAAGGAACCGATAAGACTCAGGTAATAAGAAAATCACCAACACCATCAGAATTAATGGTGTCCATCCACCCAATAAAAACAGACTATGCCAACCATAAGTCGGAATCAGCCAGCTGCTGATAAAACCACCTGTAGCCATACCTAAGTTGTAGCCACAGAACATACAAGTCACCAATAAAGAACGACTCCGTTGCGGGCAATATTCAGAAAACAAGGTGGTCGCATTTGGCATCGCCGCGCCTAAACCAATACCCGTTAAAAAGCGCAATACCACCAAACTGTTTAGGTCTGGCGCATACGCCGAAGCCAAGGTAAAACCACCAAAGATCAACATGGAGATGGTTAAAACAATTTTTCGTCCAAACCGATCCGCTGTTGGTCCTGAAACCAATGCTCCAATGATCATGCCACCGAGTGCAGCACTCATTACTGGCCCGAGTTGAGAGCGATCAATACCCCAATCCTGTGCCAAAGCAGGTGCAATAAAACCCATTGCGGCAGTATCGATTCCATCGACAAATACAATGAGAAAACAAATAATTGCAATCATCCATTGATACTTGCTCACAGGTGCCTCATTAATCAGTGCCTGTGCATCCATACTGTTTTTTTGGGCAGCAAATTCCTGTGCCATAGTTGCCTCCTTGTAGGCGAATTCCTTTCTAACCCTTATGGTTATATGTTTTGAATAAACTTGGACAATGTCTGATTGAACACTTGGGGTTGTTCAATATTGGATAGATGCGACGCTGCCAAGATTTCAAGCTGACTGGTTGCAATGAGTTGATGCATAAACTCTGCATCTTGAACCGTTGTGACAGGATCGTATTGCCCTGCAATAATTAACGTTGGAATCTGAATTTGATGCAGTTGATCTCGAACATCTGCATCCGCTAAAGCACGACATGCATTGGCATAGCCTTGTGCAGGTGTCACCGCAAGACTCTGAATGGTTTTTTGTGCCAGAACATCATGCGCATAATCAAAATATTCACTAAACCAACGCGTATGTGTGGTCTTTACAATTTCAGCCAAACCGTTTTGTTCAACACTCTTCGCACGAGTATTCCATGCTTCGGCAGTACCAATTTTTGCTGCGGAATTTGCAACAGTAATGCTGTGAAAACGTTCAGCATGATAGATGGCTAAAGCCAATGCAGTAATTCCACCCATTGAAATGCCACAGAAATGAACTTTTTCAATGGTTAAGGCATCCAGAATATCGACCACATCTTCAACTAGATTTTGCAATGTACTATTGGCAATGACTGCGCTTGCACCATGCCCACGTGTGTCATAGCTAATAACTTGATAATGATCAGCCAAAGCTGCAACTTGTGCCTGCCACATACTGTGGTCCGTTCCCAAAGAGTTAGAGAACATGATCACAGGTGCATCTTTGCGCCCTTGAACCTGAACAGCCAGCGGATGTCCTTGACGATTATTGATATGCGTGATCATGTGCTTACTCTCCTTTTGCTGCGTGTAGCACGGCATCAATTTGCGCCTGAATATTGCCGAGGTAAGTTGCTGGCTGAAACAGCTCATCCAAAGCCTGATCATTAAAATGAGTGCTCACTTCATCCATCGCTGACAAAATGATTTTTAGATGCTGCTGTTGAGCAACCGCCTGCTGACAGGCCTGCTCAACCAGATGGTGTGCATCTAAACGACCAAGCTTGGGCGCAAGTGCCATCATCACTGCTTCGGCCATGATTAAACCTTGTGTACATTCAAGATTGCGTTGCATCGCCTCTGCATTGACTTGCATATGCTCAAGCACATCACAACTACGTTCCAAAGCACCCGCACATAACTGGAAAATTTCTGGAATTGCCAACCATTCTGCATGCCAAGCCCCTAGAGCACGTTCATGTTCTTGCACCATGCTTTGATAGACGCTTGCCATTAAGGCAGGTACACGATTGGTTGCGGCAAGAATTGAGGCCGCTGCAACAGGATTACGCTTATGTGGCATGGTCGATGAACCACCTCGCCCAACTGCTGTTGGTTCGAATACTTCTGCGATTTCAGTTTGCATCAGCAATGACCAGTCTTTCGCCATCTTGCCGACATTCCCAACAATCAAAGCAAGGGTACTGGCAAGCTCAACCATACGGTCGCGTTCACCATGCCATGTACACTCAGGCGCTGTTAACTTGAGTTGTGCTGCAAAAGCTTCGACCACCACTGAACCTTGATCTTGTAAGGATGCCAGTGAACCTACTGCTCCACCGAGTTGTGCAGTCAATACGCGAGTTTTCATTGCCTGTAAGCGATCAAGATCACGTTTCAAGGCTGCTGCCCAACGGGCAAATTTATGTCCCAAAGTAATCGGCAAAGCTTGCTGTAACCAAGTCCGTCCAATCATGACCTGATCACGATATTGCTGGGCTTGCTTTAAGCAAATTTGATATGCCTGTTTCAATTGCTGTTCGATCAAAGCCAAGGCATCTCGACACTGCAAAATCGTTGCCGTATCAATAATATCCTGACTGGTCGCGCCCCAATGCACATAGCGTGAAGCGTCTTCATCATGCTGTTTCATCAAAGCAGTGAATTGTTTTACCAATGGAATCGCAACATTACCTGCCAGCCCTGCTGCTGCTGCCAGTGTATGCAAATCAATTTGTGTTACAGCGTTTTGACCCACCTGTTCAATGATATTTGCGGCAGAATCAGGAATCACTTTGACCTGTGCCTGAGCTTTGGCTAAAGCCACTTCGGCTTGAATCATATAACTCAATAAAGCTTGGTCACTAAAAATGGCCGTGACTTCAGGCTGATAAAATAAGCTGGCGTATAACTGGCTCATAGCAGACCTCACTCAACACGTTGAATAATCAAGGCAATCCCTTGACCAACACCAATGCACATCGAACACAAAGCATACTGACCTTTGATTTGTTCAAGCTGGTTTAAGGCGGTGGTGACTAGACGCGCACCCGAGACACCCAAAGGATGACCCAAAGCAATCGCACCACCATTCGGATTGATTCGTGCATCATCATCCGCCAAACCTAAATCACGAGTCACCGCTAAAGCTTGTGCTGCAAAGGCTTCATTTAGTTCAATCACATCCATCTGCGCTAAAGAGAGATTGGCCTGTTTCAGTAGTTTCTTGATCGCAGGTGCAGGCGCAAAACCCATAATCCGTGGTTCAACCCCAACGGTAGTCGCTGCAATGATTTTGGCACGGGGTTTGAGCTGATATTTTTCTACCGCTTCGTCCGAAGCAATCAACACTGCTGCTGCACCATCGTTAATTCCAGAGGCATTACCTGCCGTGACCGTCCCCTCGGCTTTGACCACCCCTTTAAGTTTAGTCAACGCTTCTAAAGTGGTTGATGCTCGTGGATGCTCATCCGTATCCACCACCAGTGCATCACCTTTACGCTGTGGAATCGTCACAGGGGTGATTTCACGGGTAAAGAAACCTTTGGCTTGTGCGGTTGCAGTACGTTGTTGGCTGTTAAGCGCAAACTGGTCTTGATCGGCACGATTGATATTGAATTGTTCCGCCACGTTTTCTGCGGTTTGCGGCATGCTGTCCACGCCATACATTTCTTTCAGTTTTGGATTGATAAAACGCCAACCCATGGTGGTGTCTTCAATCTTTTGACTGCGGCCAAAGGCGCTGTCAGATTTACCCATCACATAAGGTGCACGGCTCATACTCTCGACACCGCCTGCAATAATCAGATCAGCCTCATTGGCTTTAATGGCACGAGCAGCCATGGCAATGGCATCTAGTGATGAACCACATAAACGGTTCACTGTAGTGGCAGGCACTTGATAAGGCAAACCTGCCAATAGTGCAGACATGCGTCCAACGTTGCGATTATCTTCACCTGCTTGGTTGGCACAGCCATAGATCACATCATCCACTTGCTGCCAATCTACTTTTGGATTGCGTTGCATCAAGGCCTGAATCGGAATGGCTCCCAAGTCATCGGCACGTACAGGTGCAAGACCGCCTGCATAGCGACCGAATGGAGTGCGGATGGCATCGATGATATAAGCGTTTTTCATATTCTTACATTTCCATTTCTAAATCTGTTGTGATCACTGCCACAAATTACGGGTTTAGTCATTCTTCCTCTGCGTAGGCTATGCCTCACTTTTGACAGGGCAAAAGTGACAAAACCCTTTGTTACTCAGACACAACTTCCTTGTTGTGCTGAGTAACGGGGCGACATCCCTGTCGCCAATCACGATAGTAAATTAGATGAAAAGTCTAAATCTTCGTAAGTAGAAGCTGTATTTAAACCTTACTATTCAATGTTTCTCGGCGGCGGCATAGATGCCGCCTGTTGGGCTGTGGTATATGGATATACCATCAGTCCAACAAAGGATTTTTGTTACTTTTTATCCTTAAAAAGTAAGGCAATGCCTATACAAAAAAGCCTCTGCTTTAACCGGTAATTAGTGGCTGTGTAAACATTATCCTTGAGTTGCATCAATCAACTGAGCACCCGTCAACGCTTGCAACTCCTCAAAGCTCAAACCATCCACTTTCTCAATCACTTTTAAACCGTCTGTGGTCACATCAATTACACATAAGTCGGTATAAATACGATCGACACATTTCAATCCTGTGGCTGGATATGAAAGCGCTTCAACAATCTTGGGTTCACCTTGCTTGGTATTATGATCGGTGGTGATAAACACTTTCTTGGCGCCTACCGCCAAATCCATGGCACCACCCACCGCAGGAATTGCATCTGCCGCACCGGTATGCCAGTTGGCTAGATCACCATTGGCTGCCACTTGGAAAGCACCCAGTACCGCGATATCCAAATGTCCACCACGCATCATGGCAAAGGAATCACCATGATGGAAAAAGCTGCCACCCGTCAGCATGGTCACATACTCTTTACCCGCATTGATCAGTTCTGGATCTTCTTCACCTTTGGCTGGTGGCGGGCCAAATGCCAGTAAGCCATTTTCCGAATGCAGGAACACATCTTTATCAGCAGGAAGATAATTGGAAATCTTGGTTGGTAAGCCGATGCCTAAATTGACATAAGCACCATCAGGAATGTCTTGTGCCACACGTTCAGCAATCTGGTCACGGCTTAGTTTTTGATAGCTCATTGTTCTGCTCCTGTGCCATTGGCTGCATCGACAGCGACCACATGCTGTACAAAAATCCCAGGGGTAATGATATGTTCAGGATCAAGTTGACCCAGTTCGACCAGTTCAGAGACTTGCACAATGGTGACATCGGCTGCCATGGCCATGATCGGACCAAAGTTACGCGCAGATTTGTTATAGACCAGATTGCCCCAGCGATCGCCTTGATGGGCTTTGATCAAGGCAAAGTCGGCTTTAATTGGATACTCAAGTACATAGTCTTTGCCCTCGATATGACGGGTTTCTTTGCCTTCTGCCAATAAAGTACCGAAGCCAGTTGGGGTAAAGACTGCACCGAGGCCCATGCCTGCGGCTTGAATACGGCACGCCAGATTGCCTTGCGGCACCAGTTCCAATTCAATCTTGCCCGCACGATAGAGTTCATCGAAGACCCATGAATCAGACTGACGTGGGAAGGAACAGATGATTTTACGTACTGCACCTGTTTTAAGCAGTTTAGCCAAACCATAATCACCATTGCCGGCATTGTTATTGACGATGACCAGATCTTTGATGCCAAGTTCGATTAATCCATCAATCAGTTCAGCGGGTTGTCCTGCGGTGCCAAAACCACCAATCATGATGGTTGCCCCATCTTTTATTTGCGATAGCGCCTCGGTTAATGAGAGCGTGCTTTTATCAATCATCTGACTACTTCCTGTACGATGCATCACCCGTATTTTCATCCTGAAAACCGATGAAATTAAGTCGAGTGCTTTGTTCGGATTTCTTCTATTCATTCTTGATAAATTCTGCGCTCACTTCTAGACGTTGAAGTGCATTTTGTTCGATGATTATTTTTTATGTTCGATCATCGAACATTATCCAAGTAAAATAGTCATCTTTCGCTTAGAATGTTTTTATAAAGAACCCGTTTTAGCAAGGATGTCTAAATTATGGAAAATGATCAGGAAAAGAATCCGCGTTTGATTCATCATAACGAAAATAAAAAGACCATTCGGCATGAAGACTTTATTGCAGGAATCGCGAAAGGCTTGGCAATTTTGGAATGCTTTGGCCCCGAACGGCATCGCTTAAATATGAGTACCGCCGCTGAAAAAACGGGCATGACACGCGCTGCTGCACGACGCCATTTACTCACTTTAGAATACTTAGGCTATTTAGATTTTGATGGGCATTATTATTATTTATCACCCAAGATTCTTAAATTTTCAGGGGCTTATCTCGATGGTTCCACACTTCCGAAAATATGTCAGCCCTTATTAAATCTTTTAACCAATCAAACCTCATTGATTTATTCGGTGATGGTGTTAGATGGTTATGAAGCAATTACCATTGCCCGTAGTGCAGCTCACCAACAAACCGATCGGGTCAATCCTTATGGCTTACATTTAGGCAATCGGCTCCCTGCCCATGCGACTTCTGCTGGCAAAATTCTGCTTGCACATTTAACACCAGAACAACAAAAGCGATGGTTAGAAAAATACCCGTTAAAACGTCTAACCAAATATACCCATACCGAAACTGATCAATTTTTAGAATTACTGCATGAAATCAAAGAACAAGACTGGTGCTATTCCTGTGAAGAACACGAATTGGGAGTGCATGCTGTGGCTGTACCGATTTATGATTCCAATGCAGCCGTTGTTGCTGCCTTAAATATCGTGTCTCCAACCATGCGTACCACCAAGGATTATTTAATTGCCCATATTTTACCTTTACTACAAGAAACGGCTCGCGATTTACGCCAAATCATTTAATCAGACAAAAAAAAGCCACATCTGGAAATGTGGCGAAAGGTGTATTGCTGCTACGGCTTATGTCCGTATCTTTAAATTACCTACCCTTGCTTAAATGAACATTAATTTAGTGAACATTCATTATATTTCTTTGCCTCCCAATAGAACTTTCAATTTTTCAGTAAGCGGACATGTAATAAAAATATTATTTAATCAAATCATTAAATTCAAAACTAAACTTGTAGTAGTTTAAAATTAACGGTTTAATTCATAAAAAATTGTTGGGATACAACATAGGTTTTGCACTTTTACATCCATTATGATCATTGGTTCACAAAATATAAAACTTGGCCTAAAGTGTTATTTTTTGTATAAAAAAACAACATCGTGTAACAAATACTGTGGTTTTTAAGTTTCCCCATCGCTGACATGAGCACATAAAAATACAACCTATTGATATATAAATAATTTATAAAAAACAAACCCTTGAAATACAGTCTATTTGTATTCGCTACAGAAGCATAGTATTTTAAAAAACACATGAAAAATAAATAAATTTCAAACCTAAAGATAGATCGAATAATAAAAGTGAGATCGAAAAATGATTGAATGGTTACAAGGCGAATTAAAACATAGCCCAGAAATTCTATTGTTCTTATCCTTGGCAATCGGTTTCTGGATCGGTCAATTTCAATTCGGAAAATTTCAGTTTGGTGGTGTCGCAGGTTCCCTGCTTGTTGCGGTGGTACTCAGTCTCATCGGTGTTCCCGTCGATAATGGGGTCAAGGCTATTCTGTTTGCCTTGTTCATTTATGCAGTTGGTTTTGAAAGTGGCCCACAGTTCTTCAAATCATTGGGTCCACAATCGATAAAAGAAATCCTATTAGCAGTATTCATGGCAGTCAGTGGCTTAATCACAGTCTTGGTCATGGCGAAGTTATTCCATTTAGACAAAGGTTTAGCCGCAGGACTCGCTGCTGGTGGAATGACCCAATCTGCAATTATTGGGACTGCAGGTGATGCGATTTCTCGACTCGACCTGCCCTTGGCTGAGATTCAAAAACTACAGGCCAATGTCGCAATCGGATATGCCGTCACTTATATTTTTGGTTCATTGGGTGCCATCATTGTCTGTGTGAATATTCTGCCTAAATTTATGGGCAAAGAAATTCACGATGATGCCTTGAAAGCACAATCCGAACGCCTCAAAGGTGCTTTTGAACTGGCTCCAGGCCAAGAACTGGCGATGCCTGAAATTGTCGGACGCATTTATAAAGTCAAAGAAGCCAATGGACAAACTGTTGCAGAACTTGAATCCAAACAAAGTAGCATTACCATCGAGCGCTTAAAGCGTAAAGATCAATTGATTGATGTTGCACCAGAACTGACTTTACAAACAGATGATGTGATATTGCTGGTCGGCCGTCGTGCCAGTGTTGTTGCTATTTCAGACCAAATTGGTACTGAACTACAGTCTTCACAAGGTATGGAAATGATTATGGATACGACGGATGTCATCTTAAGGAATTCCAAGTATATCAATCGCAGTCTCGGCGATATCAAAGGCAATACGCCTGCCTATTTAAAGCATGGGATTTACGTGCTAGCGATTAAACGCAATGATGAAACTCAAAGCTTGAGTGATGACACGGTTTTACATCAAGGAGATGTCATCACCGTTTATGGAACTAAAAGTGATCTGGATCGTTTAGTCAAAGAAGCAGGTACAGCACTGCCTGAAAGCTTAAAAACCGACTGGATCTTCCACGGCGCAGGGCTGGTGGTCGGCTTATTGATTGGTCTGTTTGTAGTCCGTATCGGTGATGTCCCTCTCACACTTGGTGCAGGTGGTGGTGCGTTACTGTCTGGCCTTCTGTTTGGTTGGTTACGTAGTCGTAATCAAGTCCATGGCAACATGCCTTTAGCTGCATCGCAACTCCTAAAAGATTTGGGTCTGGCAGGATTCGTGGCTGCGGTTGGTTTGCAATCTGGCTTACAAGCCATCCAAACCATTAAAGACAGTGGTCTGTCCCTATTTATGATCGGTGTGGTGGTTACATTAGTTCCTCTGATTCTTTCTATGCTTTTTGCCCGTTATGTGCTGCGTTATGACAACGTTGCGGTTATGGCAGGCGCCTTGTCTGGTTCCCGTAGTGCCAATCCTGCCTTTGGTGCAATTCTAGATAAAGCTGGAAACTCAATTCCGACCGTGCCTTTTGCAATCACCTACGCCTTGGCAAACGTATTCTTAACTCTGCTTGGCCCCCTCATCGTCGGTCTTGCCTAAAGATAATTTGTATTCAATCACTTATTGCTTCAACTATAATTAAGGAGGCTTCCCATGGGGAACGTTGATTATTCAAAATACTCAAAACTTAGCCCATTCGAACTAAAAGACAATTTAATCGAACTTGCCCAAAGTAAAACAGACAGAATGATGCTGAATGCGGGGCGCGGAAATCCAAACTTCTTAGCCACCATTCCACGTCGGGCATTCTTCCAATTGGGGCTATTTTCAACCACCGAATCAGAGTTTTCGTTCTCTTATATGCCAGAAGGCTTAGGCGGCTTCCCTCGCCCAGTTGGTCTGCAATCTCGCTTCGATAACTTCATTATGCACAATCGGGATAAACCCGGTGTGGTATTTTTAGGCAAAGCCATTTCCTATGTCCGAGATCAGCTCGGCCTAGACCCAGATGCTTTTTTACTGGAAATGGTTGAAGGAATTTTAGGTTGTAACTACCCTGTTCCAGACCGCATGCTACGCATTAGCGAATCGATTATCAAAGAATATATCCTACGTGAAATGGGCGTCCAAGGCATGCCGAAAGAAGGTTTGGACTTGTTTGCGGTCGAAGGTGGAACCGCAGCAATGGCCTATATTTTTAACTCTTTAAAAGAGAATAAAATTATTGCCAATGGAGACCGTATCGCGATTGGTGCACCCATTTTCACACCGTATTTAGAAATTCCAAAGCTGAATGACTATCAGCTTGAAGAAGTCCTGATCGAGGCAGATCCAAAACTCGGATGGCAATATCCAGAATCTGAATTGCGGAAATTGGAAGACCCATCGATTAAAGCCTTCTTCCTTGTGAATCCAAGTAACCCACCTTCAGTAAAACTCAGCGATGAAGGCTTGGCAATTTTGGCTGATATCGTGAAAAAACGACCTGACCTGATTATTTTGACCGATGATGTGTACGGTACTTTTGCAGACAATTTCAAATCACTGTTTGCGATCTGCCCAGACAATACCATCTTGGTGTATTCATTCTCAAAATATTTTGGGGCAACTGGGTGGAGATTGGGAGTGATTGCCCTCTCCAACAATAATATTCTGGATCAGAAGCTAGCGGCACTGTCTAAAAAAGACAAGAAGGAACTGGAAGAACGCTATTCCTCTTTAACCACCGATCCTGCCAAGATTAAATTCATTGATCGTCTAGTCGCGGATAGCCGTAATGTGGCACTCAACCACACGGCGGGTCTTTCTACACCACAACAAGTACAAATGGTACTGTTTGCCCTGTTCAATATGATGGATTCGCAACAGAACTATAAGAAGGCGGTTAAATCTGTAGTGCGCGAGCGTGATGCTGCACTGTACCGACAGTTAGGAGTTGAAGTTCCTGCTGATCCAAACTCAGTCGATTACTATACTTTGGTGAATTTGGAAAATACCTCTCGAACCCTTTATGGTGATGAGTTTGCAGATTGGGTCATGAAGAATAAGAACCCAACCGAATTATTATTCCGCGTTGCTGATGAAACAGGTGTGGTACTGTTACCAGGTTCAGGCTTTGGGGTACAGCACCCTTCTGCCCGTGCGTCATTGGCCAACCTGAATGAATACCAATATGCTGCAATTGGGGATTCCTTAAGACGCTTTGCAGAAGAATCTTATCAAGAATACTTAAAAACCAAGAAAGGCAAAAAATAAATCTGAATCGAATTTTCAGTAAATAAAAAAGCAGCTTAAGCTGCTTTTTTATACTTTCAGAATCAAAATTTTAAATTAAAGATCAAGTACCAGTTTTTTGCCTTTGGCACGCGACACACAAATCATCATCGATTGCTGTGAGGCCTTTTCATCATCACTCAGATACTGATCGAAATGTTCAGCCTCACCTTCCAGAATCATGGTTTCACACGTGCCACAGACTCCTTCACGGCATAAACATTCCACATCAATATTGAGTAATTCAATCGCTTGTAAAATGGTTTGATTGCCTTGCACTTCGACTTGCTGATTGGATTTTGCCAACACTACCGTAAATGCTTCACCTTCTTCTGGTACCGTAGATGCAAACTGTTCCCAGTGAATATATTCATCGCGATAACGATGGTAATTACAACGATCGATCACCGCATCAATCATTGGCTTAGGGCCACACACATACACATGCGTGCCTTTCGGTTGAGTGCCAATCAACTGGTCCAGATCCAGACATTTTCCATCTGAGTCAACATAGCTAATAATATGTTCGCCATGTTTCTGCTTGAGTTCTTCCAACAGTGCTGCATGTTCTGGCGAACGATAGGCATAATGCAATTCAAAGTCGGCACCACGTGCAGCCAACTCATCCATTTGCGGCACAAATGGGGTGATGCCAATTCCGCCAGCAATCAGAATATGTTTCTCGCCATCTGCCGCCAATGGAAACAAATTCTTCGGTTCAGAAATCAGAATCTCACAACCTTCACTGCACTGATCATGCATAAAGACTGAGCCACCTTTACCTTCAATATCTTTACGGACACAGACTTGGTAGGTCGATAAATCTTGAGCACAGCTCATCAGTGAATAGGCATTGGACAGCTGGTCATTCATTTTCACAATGATATGACTGCCACCATCGAATTGAGGGAAATTTTGTCCGTCCTGACGTTTAAATGTAAATCGTTTGATCAGTGGAGTCAGTTGCTCAACACGTGTGACCACTGATGCAAACATTTCATAATGACTAGCCATGTCTAAATCCTCTTTACCGCATGCTGCTCATCTCAGCATTTTCTAATTTTAAGCGCATATTGCCTGTTGGGCTGCCCATTCTGGCAACCCAACCAGCAGTGTCCCTAAATTCCTAAACACATATATTTAATGGTCATGAACTCTTCCAAACCATATTTAGAGCCTTCACGACCTACACCCGATTGTTTCACCCCGCCAAATGGCACCACTTCATTGGAAATAGCAGTTGAGTTCATCCCGACCATGCCATATTCCAGCTGTTCAGCGACACGCCAAATTCGTGAAATGTTTTCGCTATATACATAAGCAGCTAAACCAAAAATGGTATCGTTAGCTTGCGCCACCACATCCGCTTCCTCAGTAAAACGAATCAACGGTGCCACAGGTCCAAAAATCTCTTCCTGAACAATCTCCATATCACGCGACACATCAGTTAACACGGTCGGTTCAAAGAATGTCTGACCCAATGAATGCTGTTGACCACCGCACGCCACTTGGGCACCTTTGCCACAGGCATCATCAATCAACTGTTGTGCTTTCAGTACTGCTTTATCATTGATTAATGGCCCAATCTGCACATTCGGTTCCAAACCATTGCCGATTTTGAATTTCTGTACTTCTTGCACAAATTTCTCGGTAAAAGCCTGATAAACCTTGTCATGTACATAGATTCGATTGGCACAAACACAGGTTTGACCTGCGTTACGGAACTTGGCAAAGATTGCACCTTGTACCGCTTTATCCAGATCAGCATCATCAAACACGATCAATGGCGCATTGCCACCCAGTTCCAGTGCCAACTTTTTAATGGTGCCTGAGCATTGCTGCATCAATAAACGACCGACAGGTGTAGAACCAGTAAAGGTCAGCTTTTTGACTTTTTCATGACTGGTAAATACTGAACCAATCTCTTGCGATTTGCCTGTCACCACATTAATGACACCCGCTGGAATGCCCGCCATTTCTGCCAGCTTGGCAATTGCCAGTGCGCAATAAGGTGTTTCATTGGCAGGCTTGATTACAATGCTACAGCCTGCCGCCAAAGCAGGTGCTGCTTTACGGGTAATCATCGCAATCGGGAAATTCCATGGCGTAATTGCTGCAACCACACCCACAGGTTCTTTGGTGATAATAAAACGCTGTTGGCTATTGGTGGTTGGAATCACATCGCCATAAACACGTTTGCCTTCTTCCGCAAACCATTGAATAAATGAAGCTGCATATTTCACTTCACCCAAAGCTTCGGCTAAGGGTTTACCCTGCTCAATGGTCATGATCCGTGCCAGCTCATCAGCATGACTCAAAACCAGTTGATACCAAGCCAATAACAGGTCTGCACGTTTTTGTGCAGTCAAACCTTTCCATGCAGCTAAAGCCTGATACGCCACTTCGACTGCTTCGGTGGCTTCTGCTGCACCCATATTGGGAATGACACCAATTTCCTCACCTGTCGCAGGGTTAGTGACAGGAATGGTGGCATTAGATTGTGCACTCACCCATTGACCATTGATCAGTCCGTGTTGTTGAAATAACGGACTTGCTTGCAAACTTGACATGTCATGTTCCTATCGATTGAAGCAAGGTGTGACTTTATCGTTTGCCACACCTCCCTGATCTAATACCTGAGACAAAATTATTGATGGTGTTGCGCAACAAGATTCTGGAAATAAGCGATCCCATGTTCACTGATTCCTGAACGTTGCTTGTCGGTCATGATACGCCCTTGACCACGATAACCCCGTGATTTTAAACCACGTTGCACGCTTTCAACCAGTTCGAGGTCTTCAGGGCGGAAGACATTGCGATACCATTCAATCAGGTCTTTCTGATCTTGGGTCAGTTCTTCATTGGTAAAGAAAATATCGTAGTGTTGCAAAGTGGTTTCCGCATCCATCGGGAACTCATAAATCACGGTCATGAAGTTTGCACCCGGTGGTACGTTAAACATGGTGCACGGCCAAGTCCAGAAACCGCTAAATGTTGGATCTTTCACCGATGGATCAAGCTTGAACGACTTTTCTGAAGAACGTGCATAACCATATTGCAGCGTCCAGTTTTGATGGGTGGTGTGCCAGTATTTATCCACCTGTACCGAGTCAGCAAAACCAGGATGCGCTGGACCACAGTGATAACATTCTAAATAGTTATCCACGATCACTTTCCAGTTGGCAGGTGTTTCCGTGACGAAACGTGCAGCCAGTTTCAAGTCTTTGATTACCGCACAAGCTTCATTCAGTTTTTGTGCAAATTCAGGCAACTGATCTTCAACACAGGTGGCATTTTCGTCCATATTGATAAAGACGAATCCACCATATTCCTCAACTTTTAAGGGCACCATGCTGGAGTTTTGCTTGTCAAAAGACTCAACATGATCACAGTTACGTGCCAGTGCCAAACTACCATCCAGCTTGAATGTCCATGCATGATAGGGACAGGTAATGACATTTTTGGCTTTACCGCTACCGCTTAACAGCTCATGACCACGATGTGGGCAAACATTATAAAATGCACGTAACACGCTGTCTTTGCCGCGAATCACGATGATGTTTTCACCAATCACCTTACGGGTAATATAGTCATTGGCTTGGGCAACTTCACTGCCATGTGCCACGCAAATCCAGCTTTTCGCAAAAATTTCTTCTTTTTCACGCTCAAACACCTGAGATGAGGTATAGAACACTTTTGGAAATGTCCATGCCACATCTGGGTTTGAACAGAAATCTTCTGGTAATTTTTCAACTGCATTCATGGTTTTACTCCATTAAACTGTTTTGTCCTAACGACCGTTTTATCAAAATTGGCTGATGTTCAAATCACTTGAACATTTGCTTTAACGAACTCAGCATGTGCTGATATAAATCCTGCACCACAGGACAATCCCGTACTAAACGTAAACTGCCATGTAGTAATCCTTTGCCAAGATAAAACTCGGCGGCAATATTGGCTTGTTTTAACTTGTCCACAAAAATACGCCCGTCGTCACACAGCGGATCGTATTCAGCCACCGCAACAAAGCTACGTGGCATGTCAGAAAAATCCTGTGCGTTCAATGGTGCTAAACGTGTATCTTTCCAGTCACTTTCATTCGGTGCATATTCCTTCAGGTAATAATGCATTTCCTCGAGCGTTAATAACGGCGCCCGTGCATGTTGCTGGCAAGACGCAGTATCAAAACTGCTGCCCAAACATGGGTAGATCAAGGCCAAACCACATGCCTGATTGCCTGTATGCTCTAGCTGAACCGCCAGTGCCGCGGCTAAATTGCCTCCTGCACTGTCGCCTGCTAACACAATCTGCGTTGGATCAATGTTCCAGTCTGCGCCATGCGCGCGGAGCCAGTGATAGACCATTTCACAATCTTCATAAGCGGCTGGGAAATGATGTTCGGGCACCAAACGATAATCCACACTCAATACCGCAACATTCAAATCACGACATAAATAACGGGTGATAAATTCATGCGAATCTAAATTACCTAACATCCAGCCACCCCCATGGATGAACAACACGCAAGGCCAACCTTGCGCAGGTGCTTGGCCCAAGGGTGAATACAACCGAACATTGACGGGATGAGTGGCATGCGCAACGGTTTTATCTTCAATCTTCACCGTACCATCACGTGGCAAGGTGTAATGCAGGCACATCGCATCATAGGCTGCACGAATTGAATCAATATCGTTATCCGCTGCTGAATAAATGCTGCTCCAGTACACCAGACTTTGCATTTCTTCGCTTAACCCATAGTGCATGTTCGGTTGCTGAGTCATAACAATTCCTTTTGACTGTTTTTATGTGCCAGTGCGGTTGCCGCAATATCAATCTGCATCTGTTGATTTGGGTCAGTATGCTCAAGCGCGTCCAAGTCACTAAAGCTGCTCTGTTCAATCAAATGCGATGGTACTTTGGAATAATCCTCAATCAACCATTTCACCAAGCCATAGGTTTGTACCAGAATAATCACAATAAACGGTAAGGCAGTCACAATGGTGGCAGTTTTCATGGTGTCTAACGGTGCCTTAGAGAAAATCATCGCAATCGGCACCAGGGTTAACATCAGACACCAAAACAAACGCGCATTCGGAGATGGATCTTGCCCTTCACTTAGGCCACGGGTACAGGTTGCAGAAACCGCATAGCCCACCGCATCCATATGTGCTGCAAGGAAAATCACCATAATGCCAAGGAACAACCACATCATCAGCTTGCCTGCTGGCAATAAACCGAGCAGTTGACCAATCGCCACTTCACCGCCTTGCTGACTCAAGATTTGCGGCACATTGACCATGCCGTGAATAAAGCTGTGAACGCTGTAATTTTCAAATACCCCAAAGATGAACCATAAACCAACGCTACCGCCGATGACCATGGCAAGAATCACTTCTTTAATGGTGCGTCCTTTAGATACACGGGTCACAAACAGCGCTACACCGGGTGCATAAGAAATCCACCATAACCAATAGAACACCGTCCATTCACGGGTAAACTTTCCATCGCCCATCGGGTCGGTAAACAGACTCATATCGACAAAGTTAGTCGCCATCAGACCAAAACTCATCAATGAATTATTCATAATGAATTGGGTTGGGCCAAAGCACAGCACATAGATCGCAAACAGCACCACACCCAAACACACCATATGACTCAAACGCTGCATGCCTTTATCCATACCGACATAAGAGCTGAGGGCAAATAACACCGACACCGCCAAGATAATGATGACTTTGGTCATGAAGGTATTCGGAATACCCGTGAGTTGCGACAGAATGTTGGTAAAAGTGACTGCAGTCAAAACCAGTGAAATGGTCAAGGCACCAAACATGCACAGCAAGAACATCAGGTCAACCACACGTCCAACGGGACCTGTCGCTTTAAAGCCAGTGACCGCTTCGACCATTGAGGCTAAGCTCAAGCCTTTATTCTTTCTGACATGGTAGCTATAGCACAGTGAAATTGATGCCAAAGCGTAAATCGACCATGCACTCAAACCAGAGTGAAAGAAAGAATAAGCCACACTGTATTTCAATGCTTCAGCCGATTCAGGGGCTAAATTCAAACCCGGCGTTTGATAATAATAGGCCCAGTCTAGAAAGCCCCAGTACAAGGTAGATGACCCGATCCCCGACAAAATGAACATGAAAATCCATGACATGGTGCTGTATTGGGGCTTACCTTCACCGAGCTTGATTTTGCCGTATTTACTAAAGGCCAAACCGAAGGTAAAAATAATTGATAAAAAAGCAAATAACAGGACTGGCGTGGTAAACACCGACGTAGTCCACTGCATCCATTTTGCAGCCAGTTGTATTGATTCAGATGAGTAGATTGCCAGACCAGCCACCGAAGTAAATACAACGGCAAGACTGGTGATCGCAAGCGTCTTATCTGTATAAGGCTTTGTAATTTGATTATCCATATCTATTCAATCCATCTCGGATAGTGACTATTCCCTCAGGGGTACTTACTCCATCGCGAATAAATCCATTTTTTGCTGAGTCACACAAGATGCAATCGCATCACCCACTTCATAGGTCTTGGCAGTTCCACCGACATCAGGGGTTTTCGGGCCATGCACCAACACATGCTCAATCGCCTGCATAATCTCCTGTCCTGCCTGAATCACCTGCTCATCGCCATCTGCCAAGAAATCCAGCATCATCGCACCTGACCAGATCGCCGCAATCGGGTTGGCAATTTGCTGTCCGTAAATATCAGGTGCTGAACCATGCACAGGTTCAAACAATGACGGGAATTTACGTTCAGGGTTGAGGTTGGCCGAAGCCGCCAAACCAATGGTACCCGTACATGCAGGGCCTAAATCCGACAAGATGTCACCAAATAAATTCGATGCCACCACCACATCAAAACGCTCAGGCTGTAGAACAAAACGTGCCGCTAAAATATCGACATGCTGTTTATCTGCCTTGATTTGCGGATAGTGTTTTGCCATTTCATCGACACGTTCATCCCAATACGGCATGCTGACTGCAATGCCATTGGATTTGGTTGCAGCCGTGATTTTTTTAGCCTCACGCTGATCAGCAAATTCAAAGGCATATTTTAAAATGCGATCGACACCATGACGGGTAAACACCGCTTCCTGCAACACAAACTCACGATCGGTGCCTTCAAAGGCTTTTCCACCAATCGCTGAATATTCACCTTCGCTGTTTTCACGCACCACATAAAAATCGATATCGCCGGGTTGTTTACCCGCAAGTGGGCATTTCACCCCAGGCATTAACCGAACTGGGCGTAAATTCACATACTGATCAAAACGACGACGGAACTGCAGCAATGATCCCCATAGTGAAATGTGATCAGGCACCTTTTCAGGCCAACCCACCGCACCAAAGAAAATTGCATCATATTGCTGCAGGACTTCAAACCAGTTATCCGGCATCATTTTGCCGTGTTCAAGGTAATAATCACAGCTGGCCCAATCAAAGCTATCCATTTGAACTTGAATGCCATATTTGTCTGCTGCTGCCTTTACAACCTTAATGCCTTCTGGTAGAACTTCTAAACCAATCCCATCACCCGCAATCGTGGCAACTTTATACTTTTTTGCCATAACGCTCCCTTACACCTTTGGTTAATATCCTTAGCTGTAAACATGCTGTTTTCGGCAACAATGATCAATAAGAAAACTATCACCCCAATGGACACGGATCGTGAATAATCTACCTAACCTATCGGATTTAAAGGTTTTTTGCACAGTCGCCAAACGCAAGAGTTTTGTCGATTCAGCTGAGGAGCTGGGTGCTTCACCTGCATTTATCAGTAAACGCATCAATATTTTAGAAACCAACCTGAACTGCAAACTGTTCCATCGCAGTACCCGTCATGTCAGTTTGACCGAAGATGGCAAACTGATTCTGGATCGGGTCTCCAATATTCTGGATGAATTTGATGAAATCAGTGAGCTGGTGAATAACCCCTTAAGCACGCCCACAGGTCATCTCGACATTGTCAGCAGCTTCGGTTTTGGTCGTAAACACGTTGCGCCAATTCTGTCTAAATTAATGACCATGTACCCAAAACTGGAAATTCAATTTGATACCATCGACAACACCAAAGACCTGATTCAACACAGCATTGATCTGGATATTCGCATCGGCAATGAGATTGCCCCGAATATGATTGCCAAAAAACTGATGTCAAATTTCCGAATTTTCTGCGCTGCACCGAGCTATTTGCTACAACAAGGCATGCCTGAAAGTCTGGAAGATTTACGCAACCATGATTGCCTGACTATCAGTGAGCGAGATCAATCCTCGGTGTTATGGAAATTGCGTCATCTCTCGGAAGATCGGTCGGTACATGTCACACCGCGCTTCATTTCCAATAATGGCGAGATTATTCACCAATTGGCGATTGAAGGGCGTGGCATTATCTTACGTTCAATCTGGGATGTGGCAGATGAATTGATTAGCGGTCAGTTACAGCATATTTTGCCTGAATACTGGCAAGACGCCGATGTATGGGCGGTCTATCCTTCACGTTTAAAAAGCTCATCTAAATTACAGACCTGTATCCTGTTTATTCAAAATGAACTGATTAACCGTTTACAGCATATTCAGAATCTAAGCCGTGGTCAGTTGATCCAACCGATTGAGTCAATCAATCCGAATATGGAGAAAGTATTTCTATAATCGCGCTAAGCTGCCTGCTTTCTTTTTTCAGCAACATCATGCACATTAGCAAGATCATGAATTAACAGGCAGCTTATGAGCACGGCAATATTTGGCCTTATTTTACTTGCAGCGACATGTCATGCCACATGGAATGCCATTGTAAAAGCGGGTACAAATAAGTTTTTAACCACGGTATTGGTCACCGCATCCGCAGCAGTTTTAGCAGCGCTACTGCTGCCCTTTTTTCCAATACCACAACGCGAGAGCTGGCCTTATATTCTGGCCTCAACGGCAATACAAATTCTGTATTTTGGCATGGTGGCTAAAATCTATCGCGTTGCCGATATGGGCCTGACCTATCCCTTAATGCGTGGCACAGCACCACTGATTGTGGCCGTTTTAGGCACTTTGTTATTGCATGAACAACTGCAATTCAATGCATGGCTAGGCATCATCACCATTTCCGTCGGTATTTTATCGATGATTTTGGCTGCACCCAAAACGGGACGCAAAGGTATCGGTCTAGCTTTACTCAACGCTGTCTTGATTGCGGGTTATACCTTGCTAGATGGACATGGTGTTCGCCTTGCAGGATTAGCCATTGCCTATATCCTATGGAGTTTCGTACTCTCAGGACTGATCTTTTTTATCTTTGCCCTGAAAATGCAGTATCGTCAGATGGGTGAGTATTTTCGACATAATTGGCATTTAGGTTTAATTGGTGGAATCGGTTCATTTTTCTCTTATGGTTTGGCACTGTGGGCAATGACACTTGCACCTGTTGCGATAGTTGCCGCACTAAGAGAAACCTCGATTTTATTTGCCACGCTGATTTCGATCTTTATTCTAAAAGAACGTATCAATGCGGTACGGATTATCTCCTCATGCATCATTTTAATTGGTGCTTTGATCTTAAGAACTGCCTAAAGCAAAAAAGCCAGTCTATCGCAAACAGACTGGCTCATTTTCAAGGCCGAATTTAGAAGTAATAATCTAGCGATAAATAGAACAATTTATTCCATTGATTGCTGTCACCTTGCGCCAATCCATCTGCACCACTGCCCGTCATTGGGTCATTGCGACTCCAGATATATTCACCCTGTATGCCGACTTTTTTATAGTTAAAATATAGACCTGCAATTAAGCGATCCGAATCTTGATAGCCTGATTCATCTTTATAAAAACGGCTATACGACACATAAGGTTTAATATTTTCTAACTGATGGAAAGGCTTGGCAAAGGTGTAGTTAATTTCATTGGCCATATATTTGCCTTTGTTGGCCACTTGATAGGGATAGTCAAATGCGCCAATAGTCGAGCTTTTTGGCAAAAGATCATCTGCATTTTTAATGTCCTGCTCTCCTGCCAAGAACAACCATTGCCATGCCTGATAATTGGTGGTGCTAAAAATGCTCCATGTACTACGATGCCCATCTTTATTGGTACGATTATTTTCCAGTTCCGAATACCAGTAAGAACCGCCAATTTCCGTGGAGAAATTCTGGGATTGATCTAGCTCAAACTTTCGGGATAAACGCGTCACCCACATATTCTTTTCATCAATATCGGTGCCTTGGGTCAGATCATCTGCCCGCACAAAGTTACCGCTATAGCGACTGGAATCCTTGGAGGTACCTTTGTATTTGCCACCATCAGTGGGGTAAAAACCGAGAATGAAGTTATACAGATTGTCCTTAAACTGGTATTTCACCCCAAGGTTTTGAATGTCTTCCAGTCCAACGGTATTCAGCAAAGTTTCATAATAACTATTGCCCCAGAGTCGTCCAAAGCCGAAATCAACTGATTGAAAACCAACTGTCAGTCGTTGCTGATCCGAGAATTTATAGCCTGCCCAAGCATCTTTTAAAAATAGTGCATCACATAAGCGGTCATACTGGTAGCAACGTACATCCATCGATGCAATCCAGTCTGGATTTTCATAACTGAGTACCGCTTTGATATCAGCTAGTCGCCAGTCATCATTTTTAGAGCCTTCATTGGCTTCGACAATATAGTCTTTATGGATATAGCGGGTACGGATTGCGCCTGTCAGTTTTAGTTCACCCGCTTGGGTTTTCGGATCACCGATACTGAAATCGGCAGCCCAAACTGGCGTATTTGCCAAGACACCCATTGAACTCAAGAGAAGCAGTGCTTTTTTCATTGTTGTACGTCCTTGTTTAACCTCATATGAAAATGAAGAAATTCATGCAGACAAACAACGCTTAAACTATAAAGTTGGTCTTTACGGAGTGTGTTTAATGGAACAGGATTAGAGATACTGAAGCTATCCGCACGTAAATTAAAAGGTTTAATCTATGCAAGATATAGCTTCAGCTTTTTTCATGGTTTAAAAGTTTACGGTAGAAATCTCTTCTACAACCTTTAATCCTTGCTGCGTTTTTTTAACTGAGTACATATTTAAATCCATTGATGAGGCTAAGCCAAATTGAAGCCGTGTGCTCAAAAGAATTGAAATTTTACTGCTGTCATTTATCAACTGTGGCTCAAGTCTTTGTAAATTATCTGCGAACTCTTGTGCGAAAAATGAATTTTTAAGTTTTATTGGATCATTGATCTGCACATCAAATAAAATGAGTTGAACCTCTGATCCATCTTCCATTTCTGAAATCCGTTTTACATGGATAATTTCAGGCTGACCGCCCTTAAACTTTTTAATTTCAACAGTATTATTGCGGTCAAACAAATTGAAAGAAGAAATTCCAATGCCTAAACCCATCAACGTAATCAATGCTGCAAAAATCTTATGCTTAGTCCACATCTCAGGAACTTGTTGTTCTTGATCATCTTTTTTTAAATTAATCACCATTGAACCCGCAACGAAGTCATGAATGGAGCGGCGGTTTTGTCGGTTAAAAATATAAAAATAAATAAGCAAAATTTGTAAGCAGGCCAACAACAGGTTGAATAATTCAGATAATAGTAAAATCGGAAAATAACCGCTTAATGACATGAGGCATGATGGCGCAAACAAGATGGCTGAACGAAGCAATGATGGGATTACATCAAGATCTTTCCCATGTGTGTCAGCCACTTTGATTTTTAAAAGCTGTTTGCCAAACGTTTGTCCAGAATGTAAGTGGCTGTTTAACAAACCAAAATACAAAACAACAAAGAAATATCCAATAAAAATAGATATAACTGGAAATGGATACATAAACTCAGAGAGAAGTCGAATCGTACTCCAGCAGAAACCTCCTACCAATAATAAATCAATAAGAAAAGCGAATGATCGGCGCCAGAAACCAGCAATATAAGAAAATTTTACAGAAGACAAAACATACCCTTTATATTTAATTAAAAATTTATAACGTTAGCTATCAAACTAAAATTTCAAGATTATATAATAAATCCTAATAAAATACATTAATGAAGCATCTCACCCAAGGCTTTTATATTCAACCACTCTTCATCTGTATATTTCATTTTAGCCAATAATTTTTGATCACTAATTTTTCGTTTATACTGTTTATATATATTAATATTATTTTTATTCAAAAATTCAACATACTCACCACCATTTTCATTGCGATGGAATTCAGCAAAAAACAAAACTGTATAAAATTCTTCCCGTTGAATTTCATTCAACCCTACTAATAAACTATCCAAACGATTATAAAAATCACTATAAGGATGGTTTCCACAAAAAATTTTCTGATCAATACGATTGATCGCCTGCTGTACCTTTAGATCATGACTTAGTTCAATCACTCTCTTATTAAAATTATGAATACATGATTTTTGCTTAACTAGAGAACAACTTGAAAGAGATGCAAATATTAGAAAAATGAGTAGTTTCTTAAAATACTTTTTCATTCCTTCCCTCAATAATAAATATTACACATAAATTTCAATAGCTTGCGATATTATCTTTTATCTTTCAACTCTTCTAGTTTACTTTTTGCTTCAACACTCCCCAACAAACTAGCTTTCCTTAACCAATTTTTAGCTTCAGCCAAATCTTCAACTTTATTCTTATTTAATAAAATTAAAGCCAACTGCAACTGTGCATTTTCATGGTTTTTATTTGCCGCCAACCTGTAATAATACTCTGATTTACTTATATTTCTATCACTACCCAGACCCCTTAAATAAATAATACCTAAAGCATTTTGCGCAGAAGCATCACCTTGTTCAGAAGCTTTTTCAAGCCATCTCTTAGCTTGATTATAATCTTTTGGGTAACCTTCATCACCATTTAAAAAATTCATTGCAATATAATATTGCGCATCAACATTACCAGTTTCTGCTAATTTAAATTCATGACTACTTTCATATGGAACACTATTTGCGCAAGCACAAAAAAGCAAGCTTAAACCAAATAATTGTAAAAATTTAAACATGTTAATCACAAAAACCATTATAAAACAAAAAACATAGCCAACTTAATATCGAAAATTAATCCAAATTAATTACTGGAATTTCGTCTTTAATACAATGCTTAACCTCTGCTTCGCTATATGACAATCCAACTGACCATTCATTTATATTTTCATATTTTATTTCCTCACCATCATAACCATAGTGTTTTGGATTTATTGGATACAACACTCCCATATATATCTTTTTACCAAAACAATATTCAAAAAAACTATCATGACTTGATATTAGCACCCAACCATCATCTTGCAATTTTTTTTGTATATTTTCAAAATCACCAAATGACATTTTTGATTTTTTCACCTCTGCTGTGGCGTACTTATTCATAGGCTTATCAATCCAAACTTTCTCTTTTGGTCTGAACTTCCCAAAGTATTTATTAACTACACTATAAAAATATTGATCTTTCTCTTTTTCCTCAGTACTTGAACATGCAGTCAGCAAAACAGATAAAAACAATATTGAAATAAATTTCATAAATTTACTCTTAATATTTAACCTACAGTTAAAAATAAAATACTAATCGAAGCACCAGCATCTATTTCTCAGCCAAAATCTATTTCTATTGTTTTATAGATATTAATATTATCTCCAAGAAATATTAAGAATACGTCTAAAGACAGTATTTCAAAACTTATTCAAATTATCTTTTTAAATTCATCTAATTTAATTACGGGTATCTCATCTTTTCTACATTGATTCACTCCACTTTCTCCATAAGACAACCCTACTATCCAGTCATTAATATCTGTATATTTAACTTCACGCCCTTCAGGGTTGTAATGATGTGGTCGTATTGGATAAAGTATACCTATATGTATTTTCTCACCCAAACAATACTCATAGTAGCTATCTTGATCAGAAATAAGTTTCCAACCATCAATTTCCAATTTCTTACGAATATGAGAAAAATCATTTAAAGAAAGATTTGATTTTTTTATTTTAGTAATTGAATATTTACTTTCTGGCTTATCAACCCAAATTTTTTCATTTGGTTGATATTCCCCAAAGTATTGATTAATGACATGTGTAAAATACTTACCTTGTTGAGTTTCTTCAACGCTAGTGCAAGAACAAAGATATACTATAAAAACTAAAAAACTAGCTTTCTTTAATGCTTTTTTATTTATAAAACAATCTAAAAACAAAATATTCGACATACCTACCTCTATTTATAATTATGACATATATATGAGGTTGTATTATTAGCTTTATAAAATATTATATGCCAATCATCATTTAATTGCATTGCAACAGAACCTTCGGCCAATTCTTTATTACCCACAACAACTCGCGGTGCAATAATTTCAAGTTGTCTTTTATCTCTACAAAATATATAACTTTCATTATATTTTTGATGATATTTCCATCCCATTCCTTTTAGTTGCTTATCTTTCTTGTTAAAAAAAATATTGATCTTAAATTCATCTGCTTTAATTTTATATGAAACCGTATTCGAGCTATAAGATGAGTAACCCTTTAGATCGCCAGCTTTACCATCAAAAAGGACACTAGCCTCATTTACAAAGTCCTGATTTACTTTATCTATATAGGGTTTTCGTTCTACCTCCTTATCACATCCGACTAACAGAAATGAGAGGATTAAAATAATTTTTCTCATACAAGCCAAATCAAAGTAAAAAATACAAAATAATTACTTACCATAATACTCCATACAATTATTAACGCCTAGCTTATTGTAATAAATTGCAAAGTACCAATAATCTTTGCTTTTAAAATTAACTTCTTCACCGTCTCGTGTATAATGCTTATCATAAATCGGATTTAATATGTCTATCGAATAATGGTTAGTTTTACAAAAATTATAATAACTATTATAAGAATCCACCAAATCCCACTTCCTCTTTAGTAGATCATTTTTTACACCCTCATAATCTTTGCTAGAAAAATCTTGTTTTTTTATTTTCACTACTAAAAGTTGAGTTGAGCTCTTTTCCCTATCAGTGTCATATTCATATTTATATCCTTTAAATATTTCATTAGAAAGTTCTTTTAAGTCAATTTTCTCAGGTACATCATTCTCACTTACAGAGTTACAGCTTATAATAAGACAAGAGAGAAATATATAATATAATGCTTTTTCCATTCTATAACCTTTAATCTTGTGTACGAACTAAAGTCGGTTTACTATCACTTACGCTTATATCAACTCCTGGCGTACCAATACCGACTTCCACACCTACAGGGCCATTCCGATCAAAAAAGGATCCCGCAGGAGTTGTTACTCCAAATCTAGCTCCCCACCAACCAACACTTTGGGTAACTCCCATACCAGTTAAAAACTCATCTGTGGCTTTGGAGTTTGTTAAGCCTGATGGCTTATTAAGGATATAACCAGCCATACAGCTTCCACTAAACATTTTCTTCAGTTTATTTAAATTTGCAGCACCAACTTTAAAACTATTATCTATACTTTTTTTAGCAATATCACCAACTGTTTTAGCATGATCTTTTGCATCTTTCATACCAGTTAATGAGATTCCGCCAGCATTATAGACATTACCATTATGCAAATTATAAATTTTAGAACCCCCTAATACTGAAAAACCTCCTGAGCATATAACATAATCAAAAAGTGGTTCTACGGCTATTTCACATTGCTTTCCTGTTTTTAGCCAACAATCGTAATTCCGTTGACCTTGATATGCTATACCCGACTGGGCACTAGCAGGAATACCAAACATTTCACCATAATTAAAACTATTCAACCCTTCTGGATCAATCCATTGATTCGGATTATTTACATAAGCGGAGGTATTCATACCGCCCTCAAGTCCTATCGGATCTTTACTTATATACCTTGCACTATACGGCTCATAATAACGATAACGGTTATAATGCAGTCCTGTTTCATTATCGTAATACTGACCTTGGAATCTAAGATTACTCTGCTCAAATGGATTGTCCTTATTGAGTATTTGAATCTCGAGTGCGGTCCCCCACGTATCCTGAGTAATTTCCCAAACACATTCACCTGCGGCATTACTCAGTGTTTGCGGTGTTCCAACTTGATCACAATGATAAAAAGCAGTTTGCTCTAAAGCCACACGGTTTTTACGTGTATCGCTGCTCCAAATCGGATCTTTATAAACCGAATAAGGCTTGTTGAGGTATTCACTATAATCAGGGGTTTCAATCAGCTGAATAAAACCCTGATATCCTGCTTGCATTAACGGTACAAAGCTATCAGGCTCATAAACATAATGTTTGGTATAGCTATTTTCAGGATGATTCGAATTTTGGCTAGATTCCCAAATCATCAAATCACCATCCCAACCAAATAAAGTGAAATCTTGGTTTGATGATTTCTTATATAAACGACGTCCAAAAACATCATAACCATACTGAGTCACTTTCCCATTCAAGTTACTTTGAATCAAACGGTTATGATTGTCCCAAGTCAGCTTTAAGACCTTACCATTTTGCGTGGTTTCAATCACATTGCCTTGTACATCATATTGATAATGCTTGCCTTGATACTGCTTGATTAAATTGTTTTTGGCATGTGTTGTCTGGTTAATTGGGTCAACCAGATTCCCCGCTGGATCGAACTTAAAACTCTCGTTTTTATGCTGACTCTGGGTTGAAATCAAACGTCCAATCGGATCATATTGATAATTAAACTGTCCTAAACGACTGTCTTCAACTTGGGTGAGCAAATAATTTTTATCGTATTGATAATGTCTATGTGCTTGATAACGGAGTCGATCTGAGGTTTCTTGCTCAGGCTCAATCTGTTGAGAAATCAGTAACCCGACATCATTATAATGCTTGGTTTGTACCAAACCATTTGCCAAGAAACGTACCGTTTCACGATGCAAATCATCACGTTGGAAAGAAACAACATCCTGTTGGTTAAACGCAATTCCGTAGATATGTCCTGAACCATAACTCAGATTGGTCTGTTGCTGTCCATCGGGACGAATGGTTTTAACAGGATTGCCAAGTTCATCATATTCATAACGCAGTACAGCCGTTAGATTCAACATTTTATAATGCTGGTGTTCACGCACCAATTGTCCAAGCTGATTACGATACAGTTGAACCTGACTTTCTGCATTACTGGCTGAGCTTAATTGTTGATTTAAATTATATTCAAATTGCTCTGACTGGCTTTGATGAGTATGCAGATGCGTATATGTTTTAGAAGCAATCTGTCCATCATCATAATAGCTAAATTCAGTCAGAATATTGGGTTGTCGAATCTGGAATAATAGACCATTTTCACTATAGCTATAATGCTTTTCTTCACCATCAAATGCTTGTTCGCGAACTAACTGACCAAACTTGTTATAGCTAAACTGGTATTCAGCCTGATTTTGGTTAATAAGCTTTTGGATACGACCCTGCTTATCCCATTGATAGCCCACACGGTGTTGATTGGCATCAATACGTTGTTCTAACAGGCCGACAGTATTGTATTGATATTGAGTGGTTAAGCCATTGGTATCGGTGTGTTTGAGTAGACGCCCTTCTTGATCATGCTCAAATAGTTCTTTCAAGCCATCTGGATAAACAATCGCTTGAAGTTGCCCTTTATCTTTACCTTGCATACTATACAGATATTGAACTTTCTGTTCATTTGCCGCTTGCTGGGCACTTAGATCACCTTCTTCATCATATTCCCATGTACTGCTTTTGCCCGAACAATCAGTATAAGACAGCATTTGTCCTTGATCATTGTATTGGATTTTCTTGATACCTCCTTTGGCATCAATCACTTCCACCACTTGATTATTGTTATTGTATTTATATTGGGTAACATGGCCTAAAGGATTAATCTCTTTGCTGACATTGCCCTGTGCATCATATTCACGTTTCCAGATATTGCCTTCTGGATCTTTGGTCTCGGTTAAATTGCCTTGTTCATCATAAGCAAAGCGAATCACACCACCATTCGGCTGTACAATTTTCGCCAGTTGGCCCTGATCATTATATTCTTGCTGAGTTTCCCGACCTTCAAAGTCAATCTGTCGGGTGATGCGTTTTTCACCGTCACGAGAATACCAAGACTCTCGACCATCGGCTAAACGAGTGCGATAGGTAAAACCATCCAAATCAAAATAATAATAGGTTGGTACATCATAGGCATCGTAAACCGCAACTTGACGTAAACGTGGATGCCATTTTAGTTTGGTATGGAAACTGCCATCATCCGCCCACTCTTCAATGGCTTTGGCATTTGGCAACGTCGATTCATAACGAATATTTTGTCCACGGTCTGTGCGATCGGTATAGCGCGTTAATTGGTGCGCCTGATTATATTCATATTGACGTGCATACCCATTTTGATCGAAAGCTGTAATCAGATTACCTTGTGCATCATAGTGATAGCGTGCCCAAGGCTTAATTTGATCATCCACAAATACCGCAATAATCTTAACTTGCTCATTAAAAGCAAATTTTAGTTGGTGCTGAGCCTGTTCAAACTGAAAATCAATGGCTTGAAGATAAGCAACACCATCTGCCAAAAGATAACTTAGGCTAATTTTTTCATTGGTGTTTTCATTAAATTGTTGAATTAAATGATAGGGCTGACCAAGACCAAATTGATGAAAATGGAAACTCCAGTCACCGCCGAAATCTAATAGCAAATCTCCATTTCCAACTGGATGAACCGTCATTCCTTCATAAGGAACGGTATAAGCCTGCTGCAAAATCGTAGATGGTAAGGCATGTTTACGCCCTTTCGCATCAATAAAGACGTAACCTTGTTCTTTTGGCAAAATCACATTGGAAAAAGGCATCATCCAACGAGCGCCCATCATCCCCTGATCAAACTCATCCATTTGCGAGTTATATTGGCGACTAAATACAAAACCAACTTTAGGTAAATAGAAATCGGCATGCTGAACCCGCTCTGCACCAATTGAATAACTGATACTCTTACCCGTCTCTGAACCATTACCTTCACAAGGCGGTGCATTCAACGCATCCGCCTGTAAGCTCACAAACTCTAAGGTATCCCCTTTGGTATGGCGCTCATATTCTCCCGTCTGATTAATCGGCACACTGGCATTGCCTTTATTTTCGCTGGCCTGAATCGCAGTTAAAGTTTGTTGTAATAACCAAGCCAAACTATATTTCTGCCCTGCATTGGCTTGCTGCTGTAAAGTCTGGCTTAAAGTTGCAATTGCTTGTGTTGCTTTCTGTTGCAGGTGAGTTTGAATATTGGGTTGTAGTTTAGGGGTTAAATCTGCCTGACTCGGTTTACCGATTAAATCAATGAGAGGTGCAGCCCAATTGCTAAATTTGAGTTTGGGGTCTCTTTTCTCTGCTGTTGCACCTGCCGACGTTGCAGCCATGTTCGCACTTATTGCTGTCGCAGGCACAGACAAGCTCGTCAGAATACTGCTGCCTAAGGTCGTTGCCTGTGAGAGTAAGGTCGCTAATTTGGCTTGTGTTTCTTGTAAAAACTTTTCTAAATCACCTGCGACCATCGCATTCAAATGCAGGCTCAAGCGTTTAATATCCGCGTCTTTAATCTTTCCATTTTCTGGATATAAACATTGCGACATTAGACCAAACATCGGACGTAATGCCATACGCGCATGTGCTTCATTGCTTGGTTCAGCAAATAAACCAATTAAATTTGCAGCGAGCAAAGCACCCTGTTGTACACCTGCATCCTCTGTCTTGCTGTCGGTCGTGTATAAAATTAAATCCAGCACACTGCCGGTTAAAGCAAAAATATTGGCTACCGTTGCAGTATTCGCACTCCCTTGTAATTGTTCTAAACTGGTATTCCCACATACCTGTAAATAAAGCTGGATTTGCTTGGCAATCATTTGCAGGTCAGTTACCGTGTGTACGCTGTCCAAATTAAAAACAGCAAGTTCAACCTTCGACGCTTTTTGATCTGTTGCCTGTTGTGTTTTTTCCGTAGCCATCAATCTCAAACCCTTAATTTATTTCAATACATCTATTTTTAAATTGCTGCGCGTGAATTAAAATCTGTCCTAACCATTGTTCTGACCATGAAAACGATCAACGATGCCTTGTTGAAGAATCGAATCCATTTGGGTGGCCTCCGCCAATTTTGTCGCTGCCTGATCTTTTACAAAACCCACACCCTGTGCTTTGATCATGTCAACCGACTGGCTCGGATTCATGGCGAGTTGCGCCAAGCTTTTCATTTGATCTGGAGAAATATTAAGGTTCAGTTGCTTTGAAACAGCACTTAAAGCGGTATTGCTGACTTGATCCTTGATTTGCCCAACCGTCTGCTCAACCAAACCATTTAAGGTATTTTTACCTATATTTTTAAGGCTATTTTTATCCATCGAAACTAAACTGCTGCTCAGCTGTTGCTTCATGTTCTGTCCCAATGCACTGCTTAATGAGGCGGCAACTTTTTCTACTGGCTCTGCCCAAGTATAATCACGTTTAAAGTCACTACTTGATGCCCATGCACTGGTCTCATCTTTTTCAAAAATGACCTTGGCTGCGCCTGGTGCAATGCCTGTCACTTGAGCAAAACCATTTCCATCCAGTTTGCCAGTCAGTTGCTTCCCCAGAGAATCAATCACTTTATAGCTGTTCTGCTTAAAGAAATTATCTCCCCCATAACTTCTTAATAACTGTAGCGCGCCTTTCAGTGATTTTGCTTGTGGTAACTGGGGTGCATTGCTACTTGCACTCGCGCCTGAGGCGAGTAAATGCTGACCTGCTTTTGCTTCAAACTTACCACTGGTCACAGGGAAAATACCTGATCCATTCAGCTTAATCTGAGAACCACCCGCAGTAATCACAATCTCTTTCGGACTACTGATCTCAATACGATCTTCAGTTGAGATAATCTGAATGCCTTGCTTGGCCAGTAAATCCATACCATCTGACTGTGCTTGGACTTCAAACTTACCTTTGGCAGCAACTTGTTTAATCCCATTCTGCGCTGCAAATACACTGATTCTGTTTTGCGCATGTGTAACCAGATTTTTCTGTGTGCTTAGATTGATACTATCGCCCGCAAACTGATTGATCTGTCCATCCGCAGATAAATGAATATCTTCATTGGTACTTAGGCCAATCCCTGCTGGCGAGTTCAGCAATAGCAATGATTTTTTAAACTGAGCGATCTTCTCTTGAATCTGCTCAGCAAATTCTTTGAGTTGATCCAGCGATTCTATTTCATCAGTCTGCTGATTCTTGGCCACTTCACTTAGAGCTTTGGCATTGTTTTGATTGCCCTCTAGCTGTTGTTTAGCAACTTGGGCATCCAGATGCTGGCCTTGGGCTTGATCCTGTTTATGCGTGGAAAGCAGTAAACCCTCGCCTGCACGGACTGCACCCCATTGATCAGTGCGCAGTTCAAAACCTTCACCGCGGTCTTCACTTTCTGCTGTTGATTTAGGGTGACTCAGTTTGCCGAGATTGAGTTGACTGGCTGCATGACTGCTTTGCAACTGAGCACTGATCTGACCTGTGGTGTCATCAAAGCGCAGTTGGTTAAAACCTTCGCCCTGATATTCTTTTGACTTGATCCCTGCCAGTTTCTTGGTGTCAGGCAGCTTACCTGCATGGTCAAATCTAGTTGGACTACGATGGCCTTCGTGGATTCTTCCCACTACAAATGGACGGTCGATATTGCCATCAAAGAAGTCGATGACTACGATTTCATCAATTCGTGGCAAGAAGCGTGCACCATAGCCTTCACCTGCCCAAGGCGTGAGTACATCCACCCACGCTGAATCAGTGTCATTGTCATTCGCGCCTGCACCACCATCATGGCTGTGATCGTCATTGCGAGTAAACAGGAAACGAACTTTAATCCGTCCCCATTCATCCACATAGATTTCTTCGCCGCTTGGCCCAACTACTTTGGCACGTTGTGGTGAAGCTGCTGGACGGTGTTGTAAGGGATGATATTCAGGAACGGTTTTAATGCTACGGCGTTGCAAAATCAGTTGATTGGCTTGGCGTTCGTCACTCTCTTTTATTTGCCAATTGCTTTGTGCTAATAATTGATTGATCTGTTGATGTAGATCTTTAGGCAAGTTGTTTTGGTTATAAAAGTTTTTGCCTGTGATCAGGAATTCTTTATCACTGCCATCATGCTGATCAATTTCAGGGTGTTCAGCCAATTCAAACCAGTAACCGACATGGGTATCGCGCACGGTGCTATGGGCTGTAAATTGTTTGGATTGTAAGTCGTAGTATTGACCCAAGTTCCGATTCAGTTTTTCGATCTGTGTATTGCCCGATGGGGTTGCACCATCTTCCCCATTCAGGTCTTGCATCCATGCCGGTGAAAAGTGCCATGCCTGTTCCAGACCAAGACTGGCATTGTCATGTTGTTCGCTGTGTTGATGTGTGCTCTGTACACTGCCTGCGCCATCTTCTTGTTCCAGTGCATCCGCTTGCCAGCGTTGTACATGCACGCTGCTCGGTTGTAATGAACGTTGTCCAACCAAACTGGTCATGCTGTCGTATTGTTCGGTGGCACTGCTGCGGTGATAACGGATCTGTCGTCGCTCTAAGGCTTGGTACTGGCTATTGTCGTCAATCAGGCGTAGTTTTTGCGGCTGAATCGCAGCACTGCTTTGCGCGACTGTTCGTTCAGCTTCATCAATGAGCCAGTTGATCGATTCGCTACGCATCAAAGATGTTAAAAAATCTTCATCTGATTGATTATATTGCATAATAAAGGGACGAATGTCGTAGTCTTGACTGAGTCCGCTTAAATCAAGCGTTAAGCTGGATGCAAATAAGGGGCTTTTTTGTTGCCACTCTTTGAAGATAATTTCCACCACATCACGCACGCTCTTGTTCATAAATACGCGGCTGTTACGGCGTTGTTTCCATAGTGCGGTGGGATCTTCTAAAGTCAGTTTATAGACAGTAAGGCTACCGTCTGATTGTCCTTGTAAGGCTTGAGTAATAATCCCTGTAACACGAGTGAGTTGACCTTGATCAGTCACCGTATCAATTGCCGCTTGGCTACCAATAAATTGTTTGAGTGGAATGGTCGCATTGGTCGACAGGCAAATCAGTTCTGCCTTAAATCCATCATTCAGTTGATGCTGACCATCAATACGCTGTAGGAAGACTTGAGTATTTAAGTTTTGATTAGAAAATTGAATATGGATTGCACGTTTTTGTGCAGTAAGGCCCAAACTGTCCAAGGCCTGAAATATATTACTCAACATTATTTTATAAAATATTAACTAAAATTTACGCTATTTTATAAACAGCATACAAATCTGTCTATATTTTTAATGTTACGTTCTTGCAACAAAGCCTGCAATAAACTGCAGATTTTAGTCTAAGCGCCTAAAATAATGATTAATAATTTTTTTTACAGGATTAAATCAGAATACATATAAACCAAAATGTTTTATCAAATAAGGCCAATTCTCCCTATTTGATAAAACAGCAATCATTCAACCTTAGACTGTGGCCTTAAAATAATCTTCTTTCGGCATATCAATCACTTCAACACACAACTGTATCGGATAGCTGACTTTAGACTGGATATAGCTTTTTTGCTGCAGTCGCTGCAACAATGCCGCACCAACAGCTTGTTTTTGAGCCTGCGTTCTGCCACTCAATAAATACAGTTTTAAATGAATATAGGCTTCTTCGGTTTCATTCAAACCAATTAAAAATATCTCGTCTTTAAATGCACGAGATTTAATATCATGTGCGACAAATAAATCCGTTTCAATTAATGCGATATTCGCATCTTTTAATAATTGATGCGGATTTAATTCAGTTAAATTAGCCGAATAGTTTGCAATTAAATGCGGCATTTTTATGATTCCTATTCTACAAATAATAAAGCTAAACGGACTTGGTCATAAGCCATTCGCGGACTAGTGGCTTCAACAATGGGACGCAATTTAATCGAACCATCATCAGTAAAATGTTCAGGATTTTTACGTTTATGCAAACGCTTATAAATCTTACGCACTTCTTCAATCACTTCATCGCCTGGACTGGCGACTGAAATATCCAAACCCTGCTCTTTATGCAAACGTGCCAGATGATTGATGATCGTTGCAGGCGTTAAACCACGCTCATGTGCAATGTCTTCAATTTCATAGCCTTCTTCAAATAAAGTACGGGTTTCATCCAAGGTCGCTGCAGCATAATTCTGTTTTGCACCTTTGGCGATTTTCTTTTCATTACGGGCAATTTCAGTCGCATTCAGTGTGCCACCACAATGCCGAATAAAGGCATTATGCTGTGTGCTTAAATCAATATTTTCAAAGTTGGCTTCCGCTTCACTCGATAATTCCTGAAAACGGCGATCTGCTTTAATTGCCAAGCTATCCAGCTCAAGTGCCTGCTCATTAAAGCCGAGCAATTTCAGCCCTGTCAGAGATTTTAAGCGTGATAAAGCCACATAGCCCTGACCTTTTTCAAAGGTATTACTGAGATTGATCTCTGCGGCTTCCAAAGTCATCCCTTGGCTTTTATGAATAGTGATTGCCCATGCCAAACGCAACGGAATCTGTTGAAAACTGGCAATTGCCTTACCCGCTTCATTTTCAATCGACCATGTTTCAGGTTCAACCAAGAAGGTTGTGCCATCCGTCAACTTCACTTTAGGCAAAATGCCCTGCTTATCGTCTTCTTCAAAACCAATCACTTCACCTAAACTGCCATTGATATAGCCCATATCAAAGTTGTTTTTAACAAACATGACTTTGGCATTTTTCTTTAGGGTGAGTTCTTCAGGCGCACGTACTGATGATTTTAAGGTTTCCATCAACTTTTCGTTGCCATCGACCACGGCATTGAATTGATGGCTTTCATTGTCAATTTCATTCAGGTGCTGATAATTAATATTATCGACATCCATATTATGCGTATATAAACGGGTAAAGGTCTCGCCAATATCGTGCTGCCGCGATTGTTGCAAAGCACTAATATGGTTGCCTTGAATATTCTGCGCCCGAATTGCATTGAGAATCTGATTGAGGATTTCATCATCCTGACGATGCTGTTCAGTTAAATAACAGACACGGAATTTAGCTTCGACCCAAGCCTCCGACATAAAGCAGAATTTATCGCGATTGCTTTCATCCTTTTTACCGACTGGCGGTAACTGGAAGAAGTCACCAGCAACAATGACTTGAATCCCACCAAAGGCTTCGTCACTTTCTTTAAAGTATTTCAATACCTGATTAACCAAATTCAATTGCTTGGCATGCAGCATTGAAATTTCATCAATAATCAAGACTTGGGCATTTTCTAAATGCTCTTTTAAATATTTACGCTCTTTCATCCGTTTCAGATCATCATCACTTAGGCGGTCTTTAATCCCGATCCCTGCCCAAGTATGGATGGTCATGCCATTCATATGCGTCGCCGCAATCCCTGTGGATGCAGTGATCGCCACAGGCACTTTACGTGCTTTGAGATAATGAATGTACTGATTAAGCGTATAGGTTTTTCCTGCACCTGCTGAGCCCGTTAAAAAAACATTTTCCCCAGCTTTAAGTAACTTGAGTGCAGTCTCTTGTTTCATAATTTCTTCAGTCAAAAACAACAGTGCATAGCTTAACGATTTTTTCGCAAAAATAAAAACGCAAATCCAATTCGCGAACGCTTGGTGTCGCATAATTGCATTGACATCCAAGGGTTTTCATTTAATGTGGTTGTTAATGAATTCAGACTTGATATATAAAAATGACTACTTCAAATCTCTATACATATCAGCCAGATATACTCGGTGAAGATTATCAGCAACTGACTTTAAATTTTGCTGATGACTATGATGGAAAAGTTGTTGCTACACTGGTTCGTAAGAAAGCCGCAGAAGCGACCAAAAAAGCAGTTTTATATATTCATGGTTTTGCAGATTATTTTTTCCAAAAAGAAATGGCTGAACAATTCAATCAGCATGGTTACGATTTTTACGCACTTGACCTGAGAAAATATGGTCGCTCAAAACTGCCACACCAAAAGCTCTACTATGTTTTAGATTTACGTGAATATGATGCCGAAATCAGCAAGGCACTCGAAATCATCGGTCAAGAAAATCACAATCAAGTTGTACTGGCGGGACATTCCACTGGTGGTCTGATTGCTACTTTGTATGCTGCACATTATCCAGATCATCGTTTAATTAAAGCAGTCTGGAACAATAGCCCCTTTTATGATTTCTATAAAAGTGTCATTGAGAAAAAAGTCGGGATTCCCTTGCTCAGTGAAGTGGGTAAACGCTTACCCAATGCAAAATTTCCAAGTGGCTTAAATCCATGGTACACACCAAGCTTGCATAAAGATTTTTACGGCGAATGGGATTTCAATTTAGATTGGAAACCAAAAACCATGCCTTTTGTGCACCTCTGTTTTGTCACGGCCATTCATGAAGCACAAAAAGAAATCCATCGAGGTGTGACCCTAAATGTGCCGACCTTAATCATGCATTCACATCAATCCAAATTTCCTAAAAAATGGGGCATTGATGCACAGCAAAGCGATGTGATTCTAGATGTCAATGATATGACGCAAAATGCCAAGAAAATGAAAGGTGATGTGCAAACCCTGTCTATTCAAAATGGTTTGCATGATTTGGTTTTATCTGCACCGCCTGTTCGTGCACAGGTCTATAAAGATCTGTTTGCTTGGTTGGCTGAAAAAACCCAGTAATACCGACGACCATTTTAAATATCTTGATGCTCAGTGGTCTTGGTACTTACTGAGCATATTTTTAGCGGGATGCGAGGCTGGTAATAACTCCAATAAGCGTTCAGCCGCATCCACGGCTTCCGGACAATAAGCCAAATGCTTTAATAAAGCATCACTGCCCTGTGTCTGGAAAATCGCATGACTCAAACGAGATTCCAAACAATCTCGCCAAGCAGATAAAAATGGACTTTCGGTTTTCGCTAAAAAAATGCCGGTATAGCCTTGCAGGGCTGTGTTGATATAACCCGCATCCAATGCTTGTTCCAGTTGCAGGAAATCCGCCTCAACAGGTACATTCAGACGATAAGGACGAGAACCAAGTAAATCGCCCAAGTGCTCTCTTAAATGTGACATCTCCGCTTTTAATGTCCCCATACTGACTTTGCGTTCCCCATACAAGGCCTGATGTAAATTCTCTAAATTCAACCCTTGTGGGCATAAAGCCAAAATTACCAAAATTTCAACTTGTCTCGGGCTTAAGCTTAAGTGCTTGCCATTGATCAAGACCTGTGCCGTATTAAAAGTACGGAGATACACATGTTGTTGCTGTAATTGTTGCACCGCCATTTGAATAATTGCGGCGCAGCGTTCGACGGCTAATAGACCTAAACTATTGTGGTTTTCCCATGTAGTAGATAAATCCACTACGCCTAAGACTTGTTTGGAGTATGGGTCTATGATCGGAGCAGCATAGCAAACCCAATCATGCACCGACGCCATATAGTGTTCATTGGAAAATACACAACTTGATTTCTGCGTCTTCAGCGAAAGTGCCAGTGCATTGGTGCCGACCAGTTCTTCCTGCCATTGCCCACCTGCAACAAAATGGACACGTTCGGCAGCATTACGCATTTGAGTACAAGATGCTGTCCAAATAATGGTACTGCCGACATCGCCAACCGCAAGCACCATCGCTGACTGCTCTGCAACATGCTTAAGGTCTTGTTGGCAAGCCTGCAATGCCAAGGCCAAAGAACCTGTCTGAGTCGAAACTTGATCGAGCAACGGTGCAGCTAAGCGTTCTTTAGGAATATCAGCGAGTGTAGAACGCTCCCATGAACTGGCAATACTCTGTTCCATTTTTTCGGCATGTTGTGGATTGAGGCTACTTTGTGCCCTGAGTTGCTCAACCAATGTCCGCTGTTGCTGTAATTCCCTTTTTGTATGCATTTGTAATTTCCCTATTCCCTTACATGCAATTCCAACCTTTTTCCAACCTTCAACGCGATAACGTCATTCTCAATAACGTACCCAGTACTTTATTTAAAAATATCACAACACATAAAGGAGTATGTATATGCGCTATGTTGATCCGAATCAATCTGGTTCAAAAATCCATTTTAAAGACCAATATGAAAACTTTATTGGTGGACAGTGGGTTGCCCCTGTTAAAGGAGTCTACTTCGACAATATTTCTCCTGTCGATGGCAAAAGTTTTACTCGTATTCCACGCTCGAGTGCAGAAGATATTGAATTGGCGCTGGATGCCGCCCACAAAGCCAAGCAAGAATGGAATAAATCATCTCCAACCACACGATCTAATTTATTACTTAAAATTGCTGACCGTATGGAAGCCAATTTGGAAATGTTGGCGGTTGCTGAAACTTGGGATAATGGTAAACCTGTTCGTGAAACGCTGGCGGCTGATATCCCTTTGGCCATAGATCATTTCCGTTATTTTGCAGGCTGTATTCGCGCACAGGAAGGTGGCATTTCTGAGATAGATGAAGATACGATTGCCTATCATTTTCATGAACCGCTCGGCGTAGTTGGGCAAATCATCCCTTGGAACTTCCCAATCTTGATGGCGGCATGGAAACTGGCACCGGCATTGGCAGCGGGCAACTGCGTGGTGATCAAACCTGCGGAGCAAACCCCCGTTGGGATCTTATTGGTGGCTGAGCTGATACAAGACCTATTACCTGCTGGCGTACTCAATATCGTCAATGGTTATGGTGCCGAAGTTGGCCGCCCACTGGCAACCAGTCCACGTATTGCCAAAATTGCGTTTACTGGCTCAACCCAAGTTGGGCAATTGATCATGCAATATGCCACCGAAAACATCATTCCAGTGACTTTAGAGCTCGGTGGAAAATCACCGAATGTATTCTTTGCCGATGTGATGGATCATGACGATGATTTTCTGGATAAAACCCTTGAAGGTTTTGCCATGTTTGCGCTGAATCAAGGTGAAGTCTGCACCTGCCCATCGCGTGCCTTAATTCAGGAAAGTATTGCCGATCAGTTTATGGAAAAAGCCATCGAGCGTGTCAAGCGGATTAAGCTCGGACATCCACTTGATACCGACACCATGGTCGGTGCGCAAGCATCTTTAGAACAACAAGAGAAAATCCTGCGTTGTATTGATACAGGCCGACAAGAAGGTGCTGAAGTGCTATTGGGTGGTCATGGTCGCCAAGAGGTCGGCAATGGATACTACATCGAACCGACCATCTTTAAAGGTCATAACCACATGCAAGTGTTTCAGGAAGAAATCTTTGGCCCTGTGCTATCGGTAACCACATTTAAGGACTTTGATGAAGCCATTCAGATTGCCAATGACACCATGTATGGCTTAGGTGCTGGAGTCTGGTCACGTTCATCACATACCGCCTATCGTGCAGGTCGTGCCATTGAAGCTGGGCGAGTTTGGACCAATTGTTATCACATCTACCCTGCCCATGCTGCATTTGGAGGCTATAAAAAGTCAGGTGTAGGCCGTGAAAATCACAAAATGATGCTCGACCACTATCAACAAACCAAAAATCTGTTGGTGAGCTATTCAACCAAAGCCATGGGCTTTTTCTAAGTCGATAGAAGGATCAAATACTGTATAAGCCTTGCGACATCGGCTTATACAGCCTTTAACCATAATGTGCTGATGACTCAATAAACACCGTATTTTCTCAATTAAACTGGATCAAGCAATCAAATAAAAATTTAATTTTGGCACAAGGTGTGCAACATCGGCATTGCTTTTGCATCTTGCTGATGAGACCCATACACGGAGCTTTGTATGAACAATCAAGAACCTATTTCTGCACTTTCAGCATCTGCAACCTCTTCTGAAGATTATTTTGCCCAAAGAAAACTCAAGCAAGGTGCCGTGGGCTGGTTATTACTGATCGGCTTAGGGGTCGCCTATGTCATTTCAGGTGATTTCGCTGGCTGGAATTTTGGTATCGCTCAAGGGGGTTGGGGTGGCATGTTTGTTGCCACCACAGTCGTTGCCGTGATGTATCTCTGCCTATGTCTTGCCATGTCTGAAATGGCAACTATGCTGCCAACAGCGGGTGGCGGCTATAGTTTTGCCCGTATCGCATTTGGCCCACTCGGTGGTTATTTAACAGGTACCGCGATTCTGATTGAGTATGCGATTGCACCTGCCGCCATTGCGGTCTTTATTGGGGCCTATTGTGAATCTCTATTCGGTATTGGTGGTTGGCAAGTTTATTTAGCTTGTTATCTGATTTTTATGGGGATCCACCTGAAAGGTGCTGGTGAAGCACTTAAGATTATGTTTGCCATCACCTTGGTTGCAGCGATTGCACTGGCTGTTTTTATCGTTGCGATGTTGCCTCATTTTAATTCTCAGAATTTGTTTGATATTGCTGCCGGGCAACAATTTGGCGCAAGCAGCTTTTTACCCTATGGCTATTTAGGCATTTGGGCAGCGGTTCCCTATGCGATTTGGTTTTTCTTGGCTGTTGAAGGTGTACCTTTAGCTGCTGAAGAAGCCAAAGACCCTGCCAAATCACTACCACGCGGATTGATTGGTGCGATGTTAATTTTAACCGCTTTTGCCCTACTGATTCTATTTTTAGGCGCAGGTGCAGCCGGTGCCAGTACCCTACAAAACTCCAGTGCGCCCTTGGTCGATGCGCTCGTCAAAGTCTATGGACAAGGCACATGGCTGGCGAACTTTGTCAATTTTGTCGGTCTTGCGGGGCTCATCGCCAGTTTCTTTTCAATTATCTATGCCTATTCACGCCAGATTTTTGCACTCTCCCGTGCCGGCTATTTACCCACATCGCTGTCATTGACCAACAAAAATCACGCCCCTTATTTAGCCATTATTATTCCTGGCATCATTGGCTTCTTCTTGTCCTTAAGTAAAGAAGGCGATTTACTGATTTTAATTGCAGTCTTCGGTGCGACCATTTCTTATGTCTTGATGATGCTCTCGCATATTAAGCTACGCGTATCTCGCCCCTTAATGCACCGTCCTTATAAAACACCTGGTGGTATCGTCACCTCGAGCATTGCCTTAATTTTAGCTGCCACCGCAGTTGTTGCAGGTTTTCTGGTCAATCCTAAAGTGTGGTGTATTGCAGCAGGCATTTATATGGTCTTTATTGCCTATTTTATCTTTTACAGCCGTCATCAACTCATACAAGGGACGCCAGAAGAAGAGTTTGCCCAAATCACGGCAGATGAAAAGCAATAACCAGAAAGATTAAGGAGAAGATCATGCGTTACCGTCAAATCGTGGCCCAACAACACTATCAGTTTGCCGATCTTAAAACCTTGATGGCAAAAGCAACCCCTTTGCGTTCTGGTGATCAACTGGCGGGTGTTGCTGCACAAGATGCAACTGAACGTGTTGCTGCACAAATTACACTGGCAGATGTGCCGTTAAAAAACTTTTTAAATGAAACGCTAGTCGATTACGAAACCGATGAAATTACCCGTCTGATTATTGATGAACATCGCGCTGATCTGTTTGCACCAATTGCGCATTTTACGGTGGGTGATTTCCGTAACTGGTTACTCAGTGAAGATGCCACCACCGAAAAGCTACAACAGCTTGCAGCGGGTTTAACCCCAGAAATGGTTGCCGCTGTGAGTAAAATCATGCGCAATCAAGACCTGATTTATGTTGCAAGTAAATGTGAGGTCATTACCCAGTTTCGCAATACTATCGGTTTAAAAGGACATTTATCCACACGGTTACAACCCAATCATCCGACCGATGATGTACTGGGTATTTCCGCCAGTATTTTGGATGGTTTGATGTATGGCAATGGCGATGCAGTGATCGGGATTAACCCAGCAACAGACAATCTGCATAATTTATCAGAGCTGCTAAAACTGATTGACCATGTTATTCAAGAATATCAAATCCCGACCCAGTCTTGTGTTCTGACCCATATCAGTTCAGGCATTCAACTGGCAGAAAAGAATGTTCCAATTGACCTGATGTTTCAATCTATTGCAGGTACACAAAAAGCCAATGAAGGTTTTGGTATTTCACTTCAAATGCTACAAGAAGGTTATGAAGCAACGCTGTCTTTAAACCGCGGTACGCTTGGTAACAATGTGATGTATTTTGAAACGGGTCAAGGTAGTGCCCTGTCGAGTAATGCACATCACGGCGTCGATCAACAAACCATCGAAGCACGTGCCTATGCTGTGGCGCGCAAATACAAGCCTTTATTGGTCAATACCGTGGTCGGCTTTATTGGCCCTGAATATCTCTACGACGGAAAACAAATTATTCGCGCAGGCTTAGAAGATCATTTCTGTGGCAAGTTGCTCGGTCTGCCAATGGGCTGCGATATTTGCTATACCAATCATGCAGATGCCGATCAGAACGATATGGATGTGCTGCTGACCTTATTTGGTACAGCAGGCATTAATTTTATTATGGGTATTCCGGGTTCGGATGATGTGATGTTGAATTATCAAACCACCTCTTTTCATGATGCACTATACCTCAGACAACTGCTTGGGCTACAGCCTGCTCCTGAGTTTTCACTCTGGTTAGAACAACAAGGCATTTTAAAACAGCAGCAGCAACAGATTCATTGGGCAGAGCAAATGCCCGCTCAATTCTCCAGATTATTGATGCATTAAGGAGAATCAAATGAAACTTTCTAAAGACATTCAATTTCCTGCACAGGCGCATCAAGACCAGTGGGAAACACTGAAACAGTTTACTGATGCCCGTATTGCCATTGGACGTGCAGGATGCAGCATTCCAACCCATGCATTACTTGATTTCCAACTCAGTCATGCCCAAGCCAAAGATGCGGTCTTTCAATCACTGAATGTCACCCATCTGCAAGAACAGCTACAAAAACTAGGTTTAAACCCAATCCATGTACAAAGTCAGGCTGAACATAAAGAGCTGTATTTGAAGCGACCTGATTTAGGACGTTTACTTTCAACCGATTCGACACAACAGCTTCAGCAAATGCAAAAAGCGTCGCAGGCTTATGATGTCTGTATTGTGATTGGTGATGGTTTATCAGCCCGTGCCATTGAAGAAAATGCACTGCCTTTTATACAGGCACTGATCCAGCCTTTTGCAGAACAACAGTGGTCTTTAGCCCCAATTGTAATTGCCACAGGCAGCCGTGTTGCTTTGGGCGACGAAATTGCTGAAATTTTTCAGGCTCGTATGTTGATTATGCTGATCGGTGAACGTCCTGGTCTCAGTTCTCCTGACAGTATGGGACTCTACTACACATGGAAAGCGCACAGCGGTTGCCTAGATTCACAACGTAACTGTATTTCCAATATTCGTCCTGCAGGATTAAGTACGCCGATTGCCACACAACGCTTATTGGCTTTAATGCATAACTCCAAACGACTGGGCTTATCTGGTGTCGATTTAAAGGATGAACATGTGGTTCCAACTATTGAAGAACATCATCAACGCAGATTGCTTTTTTAACTGAGCAATTGGACAGCCCTATTTTCCAGCGCTGTCCAAAAAGCATAAGGTCAACACATCGGTCTTAAAAATGATTTAAGATACAACATAATTTTTATTCATTGGTACTCGGTCATGCCCCTCGCTTCTCATCTAAAAACCGTTTACGCCATTCAGCATCTTGCTTTTGAAGACCTTGGTTCATTAGAAGATATTTTTTATCAGTTGGGTTTTCGCGTCCGTTATTTTGAAGCGGGTGTGGATGATCTGAGTCCCGCACTTAATTATGAGGGCTTAACGATAATTCTCGGTGGCCCAATCGGCGTCTATGAAACCGAGGACTACCCGTTTTTAGTGGATGAAATTGAGGGTTTAAAACAACGCTTAAAAGCCAATAAACCCACCATTGGCATTTGTTTGGGCGCACAGCTGATTGCACATGCACTGGGGGCAAAAGTCTATGCTGGACATCAAAAAGAGATTGGTTGGAGCAAATTAGACATTAAAGTGCTTGAGACGAATCCCTTAGCCGCATTAGAAAATGTCGAAGTGCTGCACTGGCACGGCGACACTTTTGATTTACCTGAAAATAGTAGCTTATTGGCAAGTTCGGCAATCTATCCAAATCAAGCTTTTTCTGTCGGCAATAACATCTTGGCCTTGCAGTTCCATCTTGAAATCGCTGAAGAAAATTTTGAAAAATGGCTCATTGGCCATACCTGTGAAATACGTCATGCAGGTTTATCCATTCCTCAATTACGCCAAGATAATCAGGCTTATGCAGCACAGTTGGAGCAACAGTGCCGACTGGTCATTCAAACGTTCTTAGACCATCTGAATGTTTAAAGCTTGCTATTTTAGAATTGAAAAAAAAGCCCAACATTAAATCGCTGGGCTTTTTCGATGGTTCATCTATAAGCTCTGTTGCACCAATATTAAAGCTGTATTGTTGTCTGCATTGGCAGCAATCGAGAATCTTGAATTGCTGCAATACGATGTCCATTTCCCTTCATGCATTCTGGGTTCTGTGCAAACGACATAAAGCTGTCAATGGATGTTTGTTTTACCAACATCACAATGTCCCAATACTCATCAGAAGGGCCGATAAAAAATTCACCTGCATTGGCAAGCAATAAAATATCGCCACCCGTTTGCTGTAGAAATGGATGTGTATGGTCGATATAGCGCTGAAAAGCCTCTCGCCCTGTAATTGGGGTTGCTGGTGCTAAATCTGGACAATCTGAATAATCCGCCACTTGCTTCAATCGAAGTAAGTTCAACATGACGACCTCCCCTTGAAGATGTCGCTTAAATAAACGAATCCCATCCTCTTGGGTTGGGAAAATATACGCGTCTTTCATTTTTCCTCCCCTTTAAACTTTTAATTTATTTAACAAAAGCTGTAGCGTCTTGATTTCCTCTTGATTGAATAATGCAAAGATAGAATCAACCGTATGCTCGACCGTCGTGATCGCATTGCTGAGAAGTTCTTGGCCACTTGCACTCAGTACAACAAAGCTTTGTCTTGCATCACGTGGATGAACCGTCTTTACGATCAGTCCAGTTTTTTCCATAGGTTGCAACACTCTGGTGACACCAGAAGCTGTTAGTGCAACTTTATGGGCCAATGAGATTCGATTTAATCCCACCTCAGGCACCAGACCAAGGTGATACATCAGAATGAATTCCGTCAGATTAATTCCGTGTACGCTAAGCGCCAGATCAAGTTTTTTACTCAATAAAGAACCAACAAGGTGTTGATCCAGTAATAATTCAAGCTTATTCATAACCAATTTCAATACCGATACAATGCTTGCAATATACTTGATAACTCAAGTATATTGCAAGCATTGTATTTTACTTTTTGAGATGAAGCATGAATGAGGTCTCTATAAATACTCTCTATCTCCACTACGATATCTTTGGCGCTGAGCATGAAAATACCATTCTATTAATTTCAGGATTAGGTACTCAGATGATTCATTGGCGTGATTTATTCTGTCAAATGCTTGCTCAAAGAGGCTTTCGAGTCATTCGGTTTGATAATCGAGATGTTGGCTTGTCAACACATTTGCATGATCAACCCGCTCCAGAGTTGAGTGATCTGATCCATGCCACCCAAAATGGCGAGAACATCAAGATTGCTTATACGCTTCACGATATGGTTGAAGATACAGTGGGATTACTTGATGCTTTAGCAATTGATCAAGTCCACATTATTGGACGCTCTATGGGTGGGATGATTGCCCAACTGATGGCAAGTACTTACCCTAAAAGAGTCAAGAGCTTGATATCCATTATGTCGAGTACAGGAAACCCAGCGCTTCCAAGTGCCCAAGCTGATGTTATGGCGCTGCTCACCTGCCCCAGTCCAGATCCACATTTGAATAAAACTGATTTTTTTCTGCATAAACTGCATTTTGCAAAATATATCTCGAGCCCTCGATTTAGTTTTGACGAAAATGCATATTTAAAACTTATTTCGGAGGAATATGACCGCAATTACGATCCAGATGGACTAAAAAGGCAAATTGCTGCAATTGCAGCAACCGGTGATATTCGCTCATACCTCGCCTGCATCATTGCCCCGACACTGGTGATTCATGGCACAGAGGATTTATTAATCCCGATTGCATGCGGCCAAGATAGCGCAAAATCTATTTCTGGCGCAAAGCTGTTAACAATTGAGGGTATGGGACATGATTTGCCAACAGATCTCTATCAATTCATCATCGATGCGATTGCTGCCCACATCCAACAAGCAAGCAAGGCATCACCAAGATCAGTAACAAACCGACCGACCAACAATCGCACAATGCGATACACCGATTTAAAATAAAATGCTTAAAAAAACCATTAGCAGCAGAAATAAAAAGCCGATTTGAAAACAAATCGGCTTTTTAAGATCAAAACAATAAATTCAAAACTTATTTCTTATCTGCTTTAAAGCTATCTTTCAGATCCAGAATACGGTTGAACACTGGTTTATCTGCTTGATGATCATGTTGATCCGCAACAAAATAGCCTTCACGTTCAAACTGGAAACGATCTTCAGGTTTTGCTTGTGCTAAAGCTGGCTCAATCACCGCTTGAACCACTTGCAATGAGTCTGGGTTTAAATGTGCGAGGAAATCATCATCTGCATCGGGTGCTGCTTCGTTAAACAAACGATCGTAAATACGAACTTCCGCAGGTACACCTTTGGTCGCAGAGACCCAATGAACAACCCCTTTCACCTTACGCCCTTCAGGGTTTTTACCTAAAGTTTCAGGGTCAATTGAACATTTAAGTTCGATCACTTCACCATTGGCATCTTTAATTACTTCATCACACTTGATCACATAGGCATGACGTAAGCGCACTTCACCATCAGGAATCAGACGTTTAAAGCCTTTCGGCGGTACTTCTTCAAAGTCTTTACGATCGATATAAAGTTCACGCGTCAACGGAATAATGCGTTCACCCATATCCACGTTAGGATGACGAGCATGAGTGAGATCCAATTCCTCAGGTAAATTGGTCAATGTCACTTTCAATGGATTGAGTACTGCCATACCGCGTGCTGCGGTATTTTCCAAAGACTGGCGAATACAGAACTCAAGCATTGCCACATCAACAATACCGTCCGTTTTCGATACACCAACACGCTTACAGAAATCGCGTAAACCTTCTGCGGTAAAACCACGGCGACGCATCCCAACGACTGTTGGCATACGTGGATCGTCCCAGCCCTGTACATGCTGACCTTCAACCAATTTACGTAATTTACGTTTAGAGGTAATGGTGTAATCGATATTTAAGCGTGAAGACTCGTACTGACGTGGTACAGCTTGCGAGTGAACTTTTTCTACAATCCAGTCATAGAATGGACGATGATCTTGGAATTCTAAAGTACAGAGTGAATGGGTAATACCTTCAATCGCATCAGACAATGGATGAGCGTAGTCATACATTGGGTACATTTTCCATTTATCACCGGTTTGGTGATGTTCTGAATGCAGTACACGATAAAGAATCGGATCACGCATATGCACATTCGGGCTTGCCATGTCGATTTTGGCACGGAGTACAGCACCGCCCTCTTGAATTTCACCATTACGCATTTGTTCAAAACGCGCAAGATTCTCTGCGACAGTCGCATCACGGTATGGTGAATTTTTTCCAGGTTCAACGAAATTACCGCGGTTCAGCTTAATTTCTTCTGGGGTTTGTAGATCAACATAAGCATCACCTTGTTCAATCAACTGAACAGCCCATGCATAAAGTTGGTCAAAATAACCAGAAGCATAGCGAGGCTCGCCATTCCAGTTAAAACCTAACCATTTCACATCATTGGCAATACCATCAACATATTCTTGTTCTTCGGCATCTGGGTTGGTATCGTCAAAGCGTAAATTACATAAACCTTCAAATTCTTCGGCAATACCAAAATTCAAACAAATTGCTTTGACATGTCCAATATGTAGGTAACCATTTGGCTCAGGCGGGAAACGAGTTACAACTTTTTGGGTACGACCTTCTTTTAAATCATCGGTAATGACTTGACGTACAAAGTCTAAGCCTGCCTGTTGTTCTTGCTGCACGGCATCGACAGAGGCATGGGTATTCGGCGTCGGGGTCTTTGGCAGTTCAGAAACAACATCATTTGGCTTCATAGGGTGTAAATCACTTCTTACAGTTAAAAATGGGAAATAAAAACGCAATCTTTGCTATTTATGAAAGATTTTAACGTTTTTTACTTGCCTTGTAGTTTACAGTTTGCTTATGCTTCTCTCAACCAAAAACCCATGGTCAATTTGCCCATGTTTAGGAGATTAATGTAATGAGTTTTCCTCAAGTCGAATTAAACACCAACAAAGGTCGTATTGTTCTTGAGCTTAACGCTGAAAAAGCACCAAAAACGGTTGCAAATTTCTTAGAATATGTACGTGACGGTTTCTATGACGGCGTAATTTTCCACCGCGTGATTGATGGTTTTATGATCCAAGGCGGTGGCATGGATGAAAACTTCAAAGAAAAAGCAACACGTGACTCAATCGAAAATGAAGCTGACAACGGCTTAAGCAACGATGAAGGCACAATTGCAATGGCGCGTACTCAAGCTCCGCACTCTGCATCTGCTCAATTCTTTATCAATGTTAAAAACAACTCTTTCTTAAACCATACTGGTAAAACAGCACAAGGCTGGGGTTATGCAGTATTTGGTAAAGTTGTTGAAGGTCTTGATATCGTAGAAGCGATCAAAGGTGTACGTACAGGTAACCGTGGTTACCATGCCGATGTTCCTTTAGAGAACGTTGTAATTGAATCTGCTAAAATTATCTCTGAATAATTTTATCCAACAGGATTCTTTGTGACTTATCTGTTTATCTCAGATCTACACCTGTCACCTGATCACCCTCGACTCGTTCGAGGGTTTTTAGCTTTATTGAAACAATACCAGCATAAAAACACACAACTCTATATTTTGGGTGATTGGTTTAATGCTTGGATTGGGGATGATTACACCGCCCCGTGGTTAGATGAAATTGTCAGCGCTTTGCAAAAATTCACTGCGGCGAACAACCAGGTTTACTTCCAAGTGGGCAATCGTGATTTTGCCTTAGGTCAAAAATTCTTAAAACAATTCGATGGCATTTTACTGCCTGACGTTTATACCTTAAATATTCAGCGACATACGTTCCGACTGGAACATGGCGATGCGCTCTGTACCGATGATGTTGCCTACCAACGTTTTCGCAAAGTGATTCGTAACCCCGTATTATTGGGGCTAATAAAACGCACACCATTAAGCTTTAGACAAAAAATTGCCAATGGTTTCCGGAAAAAAAGTAGTGAAACCAAGCAATTGAAAAGCTATGACATTATGGATGTAAATGCTCAAGCAGTAGAATCCGTGCTTGAACACGTTGATTATTTAATTCACGGCCATACCCATCGTCCAGAGATTCACCATGTCCTGAATAAACAACGTATTGTTTTAGGAGATTGGCGAGCAGATTCAGCTTGGATTTTAGAGCTCAATGAGCAAGAAAATTATCAATTAGATTTTAAACAGTGGAATTATTAACACTCAAGACATATAAGTAAAATCAATAAATTAATATAAATTTCTTTAAATAAAATTTACTCCCAATATCATATAGCTGTAATTTTTAGTTTCATTTTATTTTAGCAAAACTTAACAATGTTCATCTATATTGAATTTAAACAACACAATTCAGGATGATTTTTCGATGCTAAAAAGAATGTCTTTTCTCACTTTGTTAATTATTTCGACCAACTCTGCTTTCGCAGATGACTCAAATCTCATAAATGAGGCAGAAGCTTTAGCAATTGATGCAAAATTCTATGCAGCTTCATATGATGTACCTTATGATGAGGCCATACGAAGATTATTGATTATGCATGGGACATCTTCTGATATTTCCAATATTAGAAACAATGTAAAAGGTGATCTACAAGGAATGTATTTTGACAACAGTAAAAATGACTTTGCTTTAAAAGTGAATGTCGCGAATTATGCTAAAAATTTACCAACGTCATTAACGGTTAAACCTAAGACTTCACAAGCAGTCCAAAGCATTATCTCAAGTAAAGGAAATTCTAATTTAAGAAAACAATTTAATATTAGCGATGCAGACATCAGAACAGTGGCTACACAATATTCACAACCATTGTCCGCTCCTATTAATTTTAGTCAACAAAATTATAAAACAAAAGAACAACGTTTAAAGAATATTGAATCTAAACGAGAGCAGCTAAAAAAATCACTCCCAGAACTACAGTTAGTCTATGACGATGAGAAAACAGGAAATGCGAAAGTGTATGTTAAATCGGATAAAGGCAATGCAAAACAAATAGCAGAAGTCCTTTTGGCTGTTCCTGTTGAAATTAGTGTTGTTCCTTTTGGGGGAAGAGTGGCTACTCGAGGAGGATCACCGCTACAAGCAACTGCACCAGATTCTGTAAAAGGCCAAATTGCTTGTTTTAGTGGATTTATTGGGAAAAGAAACAATGTATTAGGAATTATAACTGCAGGACACTGTGCATCGGTAGGCCAATTTTCTGAATATCAATATTCAGATCGGGATGGAACAAAATATATCATCCCACTTCTACCCGCATCTCAACCCATTTCAAGTGGCTGGAGAGATGATAGTGTTGCTGACCTTGGATTCCTTCCAGCGGGAACATCTTCAACTCAAGCAGCTAAAGCCGAATTTTATGCAGATTCAAGCGTCAACTTTAGAAAATTAACAGCAACAAAAACTCGTGCAGGAACTCCATATGATAATGGTACAGTAAATGGAGCATATATTTGTCATCTTGGTAAAACAGGTCAATATGTTACAACTCTGACACAGAGTTGCGGTGAAGTTGAAAGCATAAGTGGAGGAAATGCAGAAAACAATGGTAATACCTTTGTTATTGTTAAAAATACCAACGGGAATGCAGGACATGACCATACAACTGGGCAAGGTTCTTTACGTTGTTATCCTGGAGACAGCGGTGGCCCTTGGTTTGCATTAACTACTGGATATGGAATTATGCATGCCTGTTTTTGGAAAGGCCAAGATTCAACGAGTCCAGTAGATATCTCGATCTATACCAGTCTCGATTATTTAAATTCGATAGGTGCCAGCATTGTTACTCAATAAACACCATAACCTTTTTATTATGCTCCTAACTTTCTCCATGTTAAGTGGATGTCATTCAAAAGAGGACATTATGAACATATCTCAGCTTAAACCTGAAATTGAGCTAGTGACTTATAAAAAAATGGGTACGGGCTCAAGACTGGGTATCGCAGGAGGAACCATTAAAGTCATTAACAACTGTGTTTACCTCTCAACAGCGAACAGCAATCTTCCACTTATTTTCCCAAATGAATTCCGATGGGAAAATGGAATAATTACCGATGGAAATATTCAACTAAAGCCTGAGCAAGAGGTGAGAATGAATGGTGATATGCTGGAATTAAACAATAAAATAATTGCCTCTTACCATATATCAAATAATCATTGCCTAAATGGAGTGAGTCGAGCTTTGTTTTATATTCAATAATACATTCACATTCCTATTGATAGATACTTCCATACAAAAGCCTGATCGCTGAGACTTGTGATCAGGCTCCACTTTATTTTCTTACAACTCATCAGAACGTTAACCAATCTGATAAAACCCACATACGACTTAAATCGATATCAAAATCACATTTAGCTACTTTCAGCGACAGTGAGATCAAGTAAAATAAATTAAATTTTAAAATCGAGTAAATGACGGATGGATACTTTAGCTACAGCAAAAACACGTTACGCCACAAAAGCTTATGATGCAGAGAAAAAAATTCCTCAGGCACAATTTGAAAAACTACTCGAAATTTTACGTTTCAGCCCTTCTTCGGTAAATATTCAACCTTGGCACTTCTTGGTTGCTGAATCTGATCAAGCAAAGCAGCGTATTGCATCGGCATTGACTGGCAATTATGTGTATAACGCGGCCAAAGTTCTCAATTCTTCACATACCTTAGTATTTTGCACGCGTACCGATATTTCTGCTGAATACTTAGAACAATTATTACAGCAAGATGATGCCAGTGGTCGCTTTAAAGATGAAACTGCCAAACAAGGACAACGTGCTACCCGTTCTGGTTATGTTGAATTTTATCGTAATGAACTGAAAAATCTTCCTGCATGGATGGAAAACCAGACCTACCTTGCACTTGGACAACTGCTTTTTGCTGCGGGTCTAGAAGGAATCGACGCAACACCGATGGAAGGGTTTGATAGAGAACTCATGAATAAAGAATTTGGTTTAGCTGAAAAAGGCTTAAAAGCCTCTGTAATTGTTGCACTCGGTTATCGCAGTGACAGTGATTTCAATGCCAAACTGCCAAAATCACGACTACCCGATGAAGTGGTTTTTACTCGTCTATAAACCATAAATATCAAAGGGAGTTTTCATGACTCCCTTTGTTTATTTCATCATTGCTTTGGCCAAACACAGGACTGCAACCACACCACAGATCAATCCAATCCAGGTATAGGCTTTTAAGCGTTCTTTAAATAATACGACGCCACTAAGAACGCCAAGTACCACGACAAGAATATTCATACCCGCAAAAACAATGGCTGGCGTTTCTTTGAAAATCATATGTGCTTTGACATATAAGGCAATATTGGCAAAATTGAGTACACCTAAAAATAAACCTGTAAAAATATTTTTAGGCTGCCAATTAGGTTGAGTAATTGCGATATAAGCGATGGATAAAATAAAGGCTGCAATAAACGTTAAATTCAGTGTGACTGCAAACTGCAAACCTAAACTACTACTATATTTAAGTAATATATCAACAGCAGCATAACCTGCCCAAACACTAAACAAAAACAAGGCTGATTTTAAATTCATGCCTTTATTAGCTTGCTCTGTGGCCTGTCCAATAATAATCGCTAAAATCGCAATGATGCCCAGCACTACACCAATTAATTTTAATTGGCTAAATTGCTCCCCAAAAACAAAATAGGCCGCTAATAACGACAGTATAACTGCAAGCCGCTGAGCAATTTCCGTTTTCAGGATGCCTGCAAATTGCAAAGACTTCGCCAAGCATAAAAATATGCTGGGTAATAACACTGCTAAAATAAGAATTAGCCACCAAGGGGTATGATTTAAAGAGATATGCGTAATATCGGTTTTAAACCAATAAAAGCATAAAAGGCTTGCGCTCAAATAATTCCACGCAATCATTTGAAAAACATCAAATCCCTTTGCTTTTAGGTATTTCAGTAAAATCGAGACCAATACACTACAACACGCCGCAGCAACAATCATTTCCATAGTATTTATTCTAGCTTTCTAATAGACAAAAAAATGCCAGTCTATTACGAGACTGGCATTTTCTTAAAGATCATCGATCAATTAACGATTGTTTTCGTCTTCTTGACCATCTTCAAATTTAGTTTCGCCGTCGAAGCCACCTTGATGACCGAAGCCACCTTGACCACCGAAGCCACCTTGACCGCCGAAGCCGCCACCTTGACCACCGAAGCCACCTTGACCACCGAAGCCACCTTGACCACCGAAGCCGCCGCCTTGACCACCGAAGCCGCCTTGACCACCGAAGCCGCCACCTTGACCACCGAAGCCACCAGCAGCGCCTTGACCACCGAAGCCACCAGTAGCGCCTTGTGCAGGGAAGCCACCAGCAGTACCTTGAGCACCAGCAGGACGTGGATTACGCGCAGGAACAACTGTAGAAATCGCGTGTTTATAAACCATTTGACTTACAGTGTTTTTCAACAAAACAACATATTGGTCAAATGACTCAATATGACCCTGCAATTTGATACCGTTTACAAGGAAAATAGAAACTGGAATACGTTCTTTACGGAGAGAATTTAAGAACGGATCTTGTAAAGTTTGACCTTTAGACATTTTTAACTCCAAAAAATTTTTAAATCAGCGCAAAAAAACTATCTTTATTTTTCAACTAAAAATTATAAAAAGACAGCCTGCGAATTTTGCTTTATCCAAAGAAGTTTCGCAAGTCTTCTTTCGCCTGCTTTATCGTCACGTAAGTTTTAAAATCGTGTAATTCTTGCAAAGAACGTAACCAAGTGTATTGACGTTTGGCTAATTGCCTCGTCGCAAAAAGGGCTTTGTTCTCCATTTCTACTTTATTTTTGAGACTTAGGTCACTTTTTACTAAAAAATCCAAAGCTTGACGATAACCGACGGACCGCATGGACGGTAAATTATCATTTAAATCGTATTTTTTAATCAATTCCTCTACTTCATTTAAAAAACCAATGTTCCACATTTTGCTCAATCTTTGCTCAATGCGTTGATGTAATTCTAAACGATCTGGCATCAATGCGTAGTTATGAAATATGTAACGATATGGTTGATTTTTGGGCTGTTCAGCTTGTAATTTTGTTATCGGCTCACCGGTAATTCGATAGACTTCCAATGCTCGAATAATCCGTTGTTTATCTGAAACTTTAAATTTTTGCCCCGCAACAGGATCGGCAGCCACCAACTCATCATAAACCGCTTGCCAGCCTTCAAGATCGGCCTTAGCAACAATTGCATCACGGATTGCTTGGTCAGCATTTGGCAAATTATTGGCCAGACCTTCAAGCAAAGCTTTGAAATACAACATGGTTCCGCCCACCAAGATTGGGGTTTTTCCACGGGCATGCATATCATCAATCAATGGGCAAACATCTTCAACAAATTGTGCTGCCGAATAGACCTCTAAAGGCGTAATAATATCAATTAAATGATGCGGATATTGTTGCTGCTCTTCTTTGGTCGGCTTTGCTGTGCCAATATCCATATCTTTATACACTAAAGCCGAATCAACCGAAATCAGCTCAAAATTACCACGCTCATAGAGTTCACATGCCAATGCTGTTTTACCACTTGCGGTAGGCCCCATTAAATTGATGACGGGCAATTGATTTGACATGTAAAACTACTCTCCTCGAGCAAATAATTTATCTAATTGATGAAGTGGAAATGCCCGCCAAGTCGGACGTCCATGATTACATTGGCTGGCAAATTCGGTTTGTTCCATTTGACGCAATAAAGCATTCATTTCCGATAAACTTAACTGTCGATGGGCACGCACAGCGCCATGACAAGCCATACCCGCGAGTAGCTCATCACGTTTTTGTAATAAACCTCGCGCCTCATCATTCGGATCAAGATCATTCAATAGTTCAGGTAATAAATTAGCAAAGTCAGCTTTGTGTAAAATTGCAGGTACTCCACGAACAATCACCTGTTCATCGCCATATTGATCAATTTCCAGACCTAAGCGCTGCAATTGCGGTTGTAAATCTTCAACACGCGTTGCCTGCATTCGGGTAATTGAAACGACTTTAGGAATCAACAGTTGTTGTGAGGTCCAAAATTCTGGTTTATCCCATGCCGACTTCATCTGTTGTAGCAAGATACGCTCATGTGCTGCATGCATATCCACAATAATCAGGCCTTCAGTATTTTGCGCCAGAATATAAATGCCATGCAGTTGTGCGATCGCAATCCCTAATGGAAACTCATCTACACGTGATGGACCTTGATCATTTGCATCAACATCAGCATCTTCACGCAAAGGCGCTAAATAGGTTTTTAATGCATTATTCAACTGTGCCGAACCGTTATAACGTGGTTCTTGTGGTGCTGAATTATATTGTACAGCCTGTGGACGACTTTGATTAAACTCAGTCAATAAGTCAGTCGACACAACCACTTGCTGATTGACTTGAGGTTCAGATTCAGCCACTGCTCGATGTAAATTGAATTGTTCTTGATATTTTGGCTGTGGCTGATAATTGAAATGCTCAGTTGTCGCCTCATCTGTTTTCATGGCTTGAGCAAGGTCAGCAGTTGCGGTCTGAAATTGCGAAAGCGTTGCTTTGGCATAATGACGCACAAACTCATGCACTTCACGTTGATTCAAAAAGCGGATTTCATGCTTGGTCGGATGCACATTCACATCAATATTTTCAGGATCAACTTCTAAAAACAACAAATATGATGAATGTTGATGCCCATGCAAAATTCCGTCATAGGCCATACGTAAAGCGTGTGAAATGGTTTTATCTTTGACAATACGACCATTTACATACACATATTGCATGTCCGCCTGTGCACGTGCATCGGAAGGATGTCCCAACCACCCAGACAAACGCATATTGATACTATCTGAATCGATCCAGTAGGCATTTTGAATAAATTGCTGACCCAATAATTGCTGCACACGTTGATAGCGTAATTCACCGCTGTCAGCAATCGGCAGGTTTAAACGGATGTTATCGTTATGCTCTAGTACAAAACGAATATCGAAATGAGTTAAAGCCAGACGGCGAACAATTTCCTCAATATGATTAAATTCTGTGGTTGGTTTTTTTAAGAATTTACGACGTGCGGGCACATTAAAAAATAAATCTTGTACGCGAATGTGTGTGCCTTTTTGTGCAGCGACCGCTTGAATTTGTTGATGATCAAAAGCGGTACCATTCACTTCAACTTGATAGCCGACACCTTGCTCATCTTGACTACTGGTTAATGTCAAACGTGACACAGCCGCAATTGAGGCCAATGCCTCGCCACGGAACCCTAAACTGACAATCGCATGTAAATCATCTGCAGTCTGAATTTTACTGGTGGCATGACGCATCACTGCTAAAGGTAAATCTTCAGCGTGAATACCATTCCCATTATCAATGATTTCAATCAGCGTTGAGCCACCTTGCGCCACTCGAATAATCAATTCAGTCGCGCCAGCATCAATCGAGTTTTCTAATAATTCTTTGACTACTGATGAGGGACGTTCAATCACCTCACCTGCAGCAATCTGGTTGGCTAAGGCAGCATCTAGGGTATGAATACGACGAGTTGAATCATGCGCCATTCAATTGTTCCTGCAAAGTTTGAGATAAAGCTTCAGACTCTGTGGTTAAAGTCACAAATCGAGTCAGTTCATCTTCTGATTTTTGAATATCAATCACAATATCTGGTTTTGGTATTTCATCACCACCTTTCGATGGCCATTCAAATAAAAATAAAGCATCGGGTGTTTCCAGATAATCACGGATGCCCATTAACTCAAGTTCATAGGGATCATTCAAACGATACAGGTCAAAATGGAAAATCTCTTTACCTTGAATGGTATAAGGTTCAACCAAGGTATAAGTCGGACTCTTGACCGAACCTTTATGCCCTAACTTTTGTAGAAAGTAACGGGTAAACGTGGTTTTTCCTGCACCCAAATCACCAATTAAATAAATAATGCCTGAGTGCACATGTTGTGATAGCACCTGTGCAAAACGTTGAGTGTCTTGTTCATGATTTAAAGTAAATTTCACTGAAGATGACATGGCAAATAAAACAAAATTGGGATGGCAGCTATGATAACATTGCCCTGCTTTAAAGCCTAATCCATAGAAAGAAGTTGATTCTTTTTAAAACAACTCCTAAATTATTTTCTGAGGAAACTGTTGTGGACGAACATCGGAAACTCATTTCGAAATTTACGCATCAGCTTTTTTTATCCATCGAAAAACCTTTTGAGACAACAACTGAGCTAGAACGGCAAATTCTTGCAAGTTTTAGTTTTGGTACAATTCATGCCCAATGTTTTTTAAACCAACTCCCTGCTTTAGAGATTCATAAACTTGCAATTTTTATTTTTACTGCAGAATTTAAATATGCACCTCAACAAGCACAAGATTTTGTAGAACATCTCATTGAAGTTGCTCGTGATAAAGAGCTTCATCCGACCACTCATGCAATCATTCATAGAGGAATTGATGGGCACAGGCAATTCATCAACTCGGATTATGTTAATCTAAGCAAAAACATCAACGAGATACTTAATCTCATTTGTTCTTAAAATGCCGGACCTTAATTTTAGTGGCATCATTTATCTCTATGAATCAATTCTCAAATAAAGATTTTACTCCTCCACTCATAAATGGTGTCAGTGCCAGTAAAGTCTTTTTACCTCACGATGTTTCTGCACTTACTATTTTTGATTATCTCTGCCAACACTTCCCACATATTCAGATTAGCGAATGGCAACAGCGTTTTGCCGATGAGCTGATTTATGCAGCAGATGGCAGCAAACTCACATTAGAAAGCCGATATACACCCAATACCCATATTTTCTACTATCGTTTCCTTGCCCACGAAATCCATGTGCCATTTCAGCATGAAATTTTATTTGAAAATGATGATCTGCTTGTCGTCGATAAGCCACACTTTTTGACCATGAGTCCAACAGGCCAGTATGTGCAAGAAACCCTCTTGGTCAGGCTTAAAAAACAAACAGGCTATGAAGATCTTACCCCCATCCATCGACTAGATCGTGAAACTGCAGGCGTGGTGCTATTCTGTAAAAAAGCACACTCAAGAGGTGCATATCAGCAGCTTTTTGCGGATAGAAAAGTGCAAAAAACCTACCATGCGATTGCAGCTTATCGTCCTGAACTGCATTTTCCACAAATTTTGCAGCTCCATTTAGAAAAAGGTCAGCCTTTTTACACCATGCAAATTGCTCCAGAAAAACCCAATAATACTGAAACTTTGATTGAATTATTGATGCATGATCAACACTATGCCAAATATAAACTCAGCCCTAAAACCGGCAAACAACATCAATTGCGTGTTCATTTAAATTACCTGAATATTCCGATACTTAATGATTCTTTTTATCCAAATATTAAACATAAAGCAGACGATGATTTTAGCCATCCTTTACAATTACTGGCCAAGGAAATTCAATTTTTTGATCCGATTTTAAAACAGGAAATGCGCTTTAGTTCTCACTTTGAACTTGCATTGCCCCCACAACGTAATGACAAAAATTCTATTTTTTCACTTCAAAAATATTGAAATTACATTGCAATGGTTTAAAATACATGACGATAACTAAAAATATGTGGTTACATTCTTCATGCGAAAAACAGAAGTTTATCAGGTTCGCCTCGATTCACAGGAAAAGAAGCAAGCTTTTGCTGTATTTAAACAGCTGGGGATCTCCCCTGCTCAGGCCGTTCGTCTTTTCTTCAAACAAGTGGTACTGACCAAGTCGATTCCTTTTGCAATCGAAAATCAGAATATCAACATGGAACAGTTGTTAAAACTACGTAAATCGAAAGCCGCAGCCAATGCTGAAAATCCGTCTTCGACTGATATTGAAGATGATCATGAAGATTTATTTGAAGAGTTGAATGCACTGCTTGGTGAGAGTGACAAAACTTAACAATGTTGCATTTATAAACAAGTTTTTATTTTTTAAGCTGAATTTTTTTCGCTATCCTGACAGTCCTAATAAAATTATAAAGGATGGTTAGGAATGATTGTTAAGCGAGCAACAAAGGAAGATCTTCATCAACTTGCTGTCTTGTTTGACGAATACCGTCAGTTCTACGGTGCATCCTCAAATATTGAACAATCGTATCAATTTTTAAAACATCGCTTTGACAACAAAGACAGTGTCATTTTTATTCATGTTAAAGATGACGTATTTACAGGCTTTGTCTTGCTCTATCTGGCTTTTTCCTCAGTGGCTTGTGAAACCTATTACATCCTTGATGATGTTTATGTCACACCGTCTTACCGCAAACAAGGCTCTGCAAAACAATTGATTGATACCGCGATCTTATTCGCACGGCATGAAAATGCGCAGCGTATCAGCCTTGAAACACAAAAAAATAATTATCAATCTCACCGTCTTTATGAACAAATGGGCTTTATCCAAGACAGTGAGTTCAAAACCTTTCATTGTTTTTTAAAGTAATCATTCATCTAAAGCGATGTTCTGACTTAACTGTTTTTGGGTAGGTGTAAGATACATCCATTCACCTTGTTTTAATTCAGGCAATTCAAGTAAACCAACTTGATGCCGATGCAAAACTTCAACTTTATTTCCAACTACCGCCAGCATTCTTTTCACTTGGTGATAGACCCCTTGATGTATCGTCATCGCCAATTGATGGGTTGAGAAAAGTTGAACATCCGTTGCAGCATACATCCCTTTTTCATTACGCAGTTCGACTCCCTGCTCTAAGCCATGTTGCTGTTCAGCTGTAACTGGATCTGCAGTCGTCACATGATAAACTTTCGGCACATGCTTACGTGGATGTGTTAAAGCTTGTAGATATTGACCATCATCGGTCAATAACAATAAACCTGTCGTGTCCTGATCCAAACGCCCCACGCATTGAATCCCACGATGCAACAAAATTTCAGGAAAAAGACTGAATACACTTTTATGATGTGTTGCCTGATGCGAACATTCATAGCCTTGTGGTTTATTTAAAACAATATAGACATGCTCTCGATATTGGTATTCTTCACCAAATACTTGAAAGACCAGTTGATCGGTATTGAAATTCTGTTTCGGATTATCACAGACCTGATTGTCTATTTGCACAGAACCATTTTTTATTAACTGCTGGCAATACTTACGTGAACCCAAGCCTTGTGATTGCAAAATTTTTTCCAGCAGCATATATACCCCCTAATCTAAACAGGCTCTATTGTACTCGATTCCCGCACTCACGGTGGGTTGTTGCTTATTCATTCTTTATTTTTATAATTTATTCACAATCTCTTCACTTGTAATACAACCCATACAAAACCCTCTTCAAACTCTCTCAATCTAGATATTGCGCTCCATATTTTCAGCCACAACTCTTGTTACATTTGTCACAAGCAAAAAGAATACTGTCCAAAAGAATGGATAAGGAGTTTCACCATGAAATCGAATATGTGGTTATGTAGCGTTATCTTAGCGGCATCTTCAATGATGACTGTTGCACATGCAGATAACACAACGCGTGTAGCAGCAACCTCCGCCCTAGGCAGTGTGGTTGGTACTGCGCTAGGAAAACAACTTGGTGGTGATACAGGTGCCATGATTGGCTCTGCAATCGGTGGGGCTGGCGGTGCAGCTGCCTCTAGTAATCGACGTGACCGTACCGAAGCTGCCATAGGCGGCGGTTTAGGTGGTGTGGGCGGTTATACGGTTGGCCGTAATATGGGTGGAAGTAATGGTGGCTATATCGGTGCTGCACTCGGTGCTGCTGGTGGTGCTGCTTTAGGTCAAAAAGTAGGCCAGGACCGTGATGCAGATCGCCGTTATGATGATCGTCGCTATGACCGCCGTTATGACAACCGCCGTTCTTATGATGATCGCCGTTATTATAATTCGCGTGAAAGCTACCGTCATGACAATGGTCGTCACCGTGGTTGGTACAAACATCGTTAATCAGATCAAAACGGTTTACCCTTTTAGCGCCTTCGGGCGCTTTTTTTATTGCCTACAATAAAATATATCGATCAAAACCGATATACAAAGTCAAACTTATATCGTATTATTTCGATATATAGTTTTGAGAATCGATGATGAAATCACTACAAGATATAAAGTTCTCTATTCTGGAACTCGCACCTGTTCGGGATGATAAAAGTATCGAGTTTTCTCTCCGTCATGCACTCGAACTGGCACAGCACGCTGAAAAATTAGGTTATGAACGTTTTTGGTTGGCTGAGCATCATAATATGGATGGGATTGCCAGCTCAGCGACAGCGGTTTTATTGGGTTTTATTGCTGCAAATACCCAACATATCCGCCTAGGTTCAGGCGGTATTATGCTGCCAAATCATGCACCGCTGGTGGTTGCAGAACAATTCGGGACTTTAGCGACATTATACCCAAATCGTTTTGAACTCGGTCTAGGTCGTGCTCCTGGTACCGATCAAATGACCATGCGTGCCCTACGTCGAGGTCGTCAGGAAACTGAAGATCAATTTCCTCAAGATGTGATGGAAATTTTACAATATTTTAAAGCACCTCAAGCTAATCAAAGAATTATCGCCACGCCAGGTCAAAATACCCATGTCCCCGTTTGGCTACTCGGCTCAAGTTTATTCAGTGCACAACTGGCAGCTAAGCTTGGACTTCCTTATTCTTTTGCTTCACACTTTGCCCCAAGAATGTTAGGTCAAGCCATCGAGCTTTACCGAGATAATTTCCAAGCATCTGAATATCTGGACAAGCCTTATGTCTCAATGGGCGTACCAACAGTCGTTGCAGCAACCGATGAAGACGCTCAATATTTAGCGACTAGCTCTTATCAGCGAATTTTAAATCTGATCCGTGGTCATAGCTTAAAACTCAAACCACCGATTGACTCAACCCAAGGGCTTGCAACCAGTGCTGAACAATTGGCAATTCAAAATTTTTATGCCATGGCACAAATCGGTTCTCAAGAAACCGTTAAATCTGGTTTAAATAAAATCGCGGCACAATATGATGTCGATGAATTTATCTTTACTTGTGATATTTATGATACCGAAAAGCGTTTAGAAAACTTTAGCCGCTTGATGGATATCAAAACCCACTAAGTGCTTAACATAGCCAACAAGGCTTATATTTTTATGTGTCTTGTTGGCTTTTATATGATGCAATCAAGCATTTAGATTCCATGTTGCAGCATTGTTGTCGCTTGTTGTACATTAACAGCGGAACTAAATAAATAACCCTGACCAATAGAACATCCAGATGCTTTGAGCAATTCAAGCTGCTCAATATTCTCAATCCCCTCAGCAACAATATCCAAGGAAAGTTTTGGCCCTAACGCAATGATGGCTTGGACAATCGCTAAAATCGCCTCATCCCCATTCATCTGACGAATAAAATCACAATCAATTTTTAGACAATCGACAGGATAATCACGCAAACGGGTTAAAGACGAATGCCCAGTTCCAAAATCATCCAGTGAAATTTTCACGCCTTGTTGTTTTAATAAATTTAATGCGCGAACTACATAATCAGAACCCCGATCATCTAAGATATGTTCGGTGATTTCAATCTCCACTAAATGGTGTGGAATTTTATATAAATTTAACCGCTGCAATAAACGTTCAGCATAATTATCTTTTAAGAATTCAACTGGCGCTGCATTGATTGAAACAGGCACAACCTCTACTCCCTGTTCAATCCACATGGCGATATCTTTAAAAACCTTATTCTGCATCGCATCACTGATTTTTGTGGCCAGTATATAATCTTGAAAAGCTTGTTCAATATTTCGAGGTGAATGAATCTGTTGATCTTCGGTTTTCCAACGTAATAATGCTTCAAATCCAACCACTTTCGAATCAGTTAAACGGACTTTAGGTTGATAGTAAGGCACCATGAGGTCATCACGAATGATATGACGCGCCTCATTCAGTTGAATTGCAATATTCTGTGCTGCAATCTGCATCTGGGGATTGAACATACGGAAACCACCACGACCCGCTGCTTTCAGATCGTTGAGTGCGGTATCGGCACATTTCATTAGATTTGAAGAATCTTTTGCATCACGCGGATAAATCGCACAACCAATACTCATGCTGCCATTAATTAAATTCCCAGCATAAGTAATCGGTGCATCTAATTGCCGGCTGACATCTATCGCCACTTTTTCAAGCTCTGCTTCTGAGTCAATGCCGTTGACAACAACTGCAAACTCATCGCCGCCCAACCGTGCCACAAAGGTGTTGTCTGGCAAGATATGTTCTATTCGTTTTGATAGAACACGCAGCAAATGATCTCCTGCCGCATGCCCTAAGGTATCATTAATATGTTTAAAATAATCCAGATCCAGCAGCATTAAGCCAACACGCTTTTCACCCTTTTTATGTCGAAGTAAAGAACGCTTTAGCTGTTGCTTAAAGAAACGACGATTGTAGAGCCCCGTTAAATCATCGAGTTCACTTGAAAGACGTAGCTGTATTTCAGTTTGTCGTTGTGCGGTTACATCACGAGATAGGCATAAGACCTGCACAATCTGACCTTGGTCATTCAAGATAGGTGTTAGTAAATTATCCCAATATTGTCGCTCCGAACCGTCTCCACTCATTCCACGAAAACGTGCGGTTTTCCCTTTCAATGCTGTTTTCAAGGCATAGCTTGCCTTCGAACGAATCTCTGTTGGTAAGAGTTCAGCCCACTTCATTCCAAAGCGTTGATGATGTTCTGGGATATTCAATGCAATGCAGCCTGTTTTATTGACATGCAATAAAGAGCCATCTGCTTCTAATAATTTTATACAGTCAATACTATTATCCAGCATATTGGTTTGTGCATTAATACACTGCACCAAATTCTGCTGGTATTGTTTGGTTTCATGGATATCAACACTATTGACGAACCAATAGCCCTCGCCTTCATCGTCCAAAAATTTTGCCGATAACAAGAACCAACGATATGCACCTGAGCGATGTTTTAAACGGCATTCAAGTTGAAATGCAGATAGACCTGAAAGTGCTTGCTCCCATTCACTTTGAAAAAGCGAGCTGTCATCAAGATGGATCAAATCCACCCAATTTTTGGCAAAATGTTCTAAATTATTAAAGCCAATATATTCTTGGCTGACACTATTAAAGAAATAGGCATCGCCCTGTTCTGAAAGCAGCCAGACCAAACTCGGGATACGATTATAAATATTTTGCTGAACGTCACTCACTTGATGATTAGAGTGAAAAGGAAATGCGAGGTTCACAGACTTCTGTTCCAAACAGAACTCTTTTTATCAAGATATTCAGTTGCAATAAAAGCCATAGGACCACCAATAATAAAAGTGAGATTTAAATCACAATATTATAGCAGAAATGTGGAAAAATTATCAGCAATTCAAATACTGAAGAGTTAAGCTAAGTTTGTTATTGAATATCAATTGTTTATTATTAGTTAATGATTTTTAGGAAAGCTGTCATTCAAAAATTTTAATGCATCTCTACATTGAAGACGACCTAATCAACTTAGATTGAGGCCGTCTGAAGCCATTAACCAATACGACGTTTCAAACCGGTCATTTGTAAAACTCGGGTTGAGATTTCTTCAATCGACATCTCTGTCACATTCAGATATTTAATCCCCTCGGAGATATAAATTCCTTCAATGGCACGGAGTTCCATTTGGCACTGACTAAAACTTGAATAGCGACTATTGGCCTTACGTTCATTGCGAATGGCAACCAAACGTTCCGCATCAATCATCAAACCAAACAACTTGTTTTTATGTTCACGTAGAACTTTTGGCAACCGATTGTCATCGAGGTCTTCCTCAGTTAAAGGATAATTTGCAACACGAATGCCAAATTGTAATGACAAATAAATCGAGGTCGGTGTTTTACCTGAACGCGATACGCCAATTAAAATAATATCGGCTTTATCATAATGACGTGTTCTGGCCCCATCATCATTGTCTAAGGCGAAATGTACCGCATCAATACGTGCCTTATAATATTCTGAATCGGTAACGGCATGGGTTTGTCCAACCAAGGTCGTCGGCGGTGTACCCAACTCTTGTTCTAATTTGCTAATGAGACCTTCAAAAACATCGAGATTGACCGCTTTAGCTGTATTGATAATTTCACGGACATGCGGATCAACCAAGGTATCAAAAACCAGCGGTAAAGATCCATCTCGAGATTGGCAAGCATTGATCTCGGCCACCGCGACCATTGCAGCTTCTTCAGTGGCAATATACGGCATAATATGAATGTCAAAATCGACGTTTGGAAATTGCGCAAGTAGTGAATGTCCAAGGGTTTCTGCGGTAATTGCGGTACCATCTGAAATAAAAAAAACGCTCCGTTTAATTTCTTTACTTACGGGCATCAAAATTCTCCTTAAACATTTGTCTTAGTGCTCTATAATCTTTATAGTAAACTCATCTAACATGACTGTCGCTTAGTAAAACACTAAATCTAAGCACTTTTGTATAATTTCATACCAATGATGGTCATTCATACTGCAAAAAAAGTGGAGTAAATACTTTGGAAGCGCGCGTAATCGGTCTGGAAAAATTAGGAAAACACGATGTCGAACTCGTAGGTGGGAAAAACTCATCTTTGGGTGAAATGATCAGCCATTTATCCAATGCTGGTGTATCGGTACCTGGTGGTTTTGCAACAACTGCTGCTGCCTATCGTGAGTTCTTGGATCAAAGCGGCTTAAACGCTCGTATTCAAGCTGAACTTTTACAGCTTAACGTTGATGATGTAATTGCACTTGCTGAAACCGGTGCAAAAATCCGTAAATGGATTGTTGATACTCCGCTTACTGCTACATTAGAACAAGAAATTCGTGAGGCTTTTGCAGCCCTTTCAAACGGCAACCCAGACATTGCTGTTGCGGTACGTTCTTCTGCAACTGCTGAAGACTTACCTGATGCGTCTTTCGCAGGTCAACAAGAAACTTTCCTCAACATTCGCGGTATTGATAATATCTTAATCGCGATCAAAGAAGTTTTTGCTTCTCTTTATAATGACCGCGCTATTGCTTACCGTGTACACCAAGGTTTTGAACATAGTGTTGTTGCCCTTTCGGCTGGCGTACAACGTATGGTTCGTTCAGAAACAGGTGCTGCGGGTGTCATGTTCACACTCGATACAGAATCTGGCTTCCGTGATGTTGTGTTTATTACAGCATCTTACGGTTTGGGCGAAATGGTGGTACAGGGTGCGGTTAACCCTGACGAATTCTATTTGTCTAAACCACTTTTAAATGCGGGTAAACATTCGGTATTACGTCGCAACCTTGGCTCTAAACACCAAAAAATGATTTATGGTGAAGAAGGTGCTGCAGGTAAATCAGTGGTGGTGGTTGATGTTGAAAAACAAGAGCGTCAACAATTTGCCTTAAATGACCATGAATTACATGAATTGGCTAAACAAGCGTTGATCATTGAGCAACATTACGGTTCGCCAATGGACATCGAATGGGCAAAAGATGGCGATGATGGTCAAATTTATATCGTTCAAGCACGTCCAGAAACGGTAAAAAGCCGTCAGAATGTCGGTACGATGGAACGCTACCTACTCAAACAACGTGGTACGGTCATTTGTGAAGGTCGTTCAATCGGTCAACGTATCGGTTCAGGTAAAGTTCGTGTTGTCACTTCTATTAAAGAGATGGATAAGGTTCAGGACGGTGACGTACTTGTATCTGACATGACTGACCCAGACTGGGAACCAGTAATGAAGCGCGCTGCTGCGATCGTTACCAACCGTGGTGGTCGTACTTGTCACGCCGCGATTATTGCACGTGAGTTAGGTGTTCCAGCAATTGTTGGTTGCGGTAATGCCACTGAAGTCCTTTCTGATGGCCAAGAAGTAACTGTTTCTTGTGCCGAAGGCGATACTGGTTTCATCTATGAAGGTGCATTAGATTTCGAAGTTCAACGTAACTCGATTCACTCAATGCCATCGCTACCATTCAAAATCATGATGAACGTTGGTAACCCTGACCGTGCATTTGACTTTGCTCAAATCCCGAATGAAGGGATCGGCCTTGCTCGTCTAGAGTTCATCATCAACCGTATGATCGGTGTGCATCCAAAAGCACTCTTAAACATTGAAAGCCTACCACGTGAAACTCGTGCGGCTGTAATGGCACGTACTGCGGGCTACTCTTCTCCAATCGAATTCTATGTCGAAAAATTGGTTGAAGGTATTTCGACACTTGCTGCTGCATTTGCAGAAAAACCAGTCATCGTACGTATGTCTGATTTTAAATCGAATGAATATGCAAACTTGATCGGCGGTAAGCTATACGAGCCAGAAGAAGAAAACCCAATGTTGGGCTTCCGTGGTGCGAGTCGTTATGTATCTGATAACTTCCGTGACTGTTTTGAACTTGAATGTCGTGCCTTGAAAAAAGCACGTGATGAAATGGGTTTAACCAATATCCAAATCATGATTCCATTCGTTCGTACGGTTTCTGAAGCAAAACGTGTGATTGAACTGCTTGCTCAAAATGGTTTAAAACGTGGTGAGAATGGTTTAAAAATCATCATGATGTGTGAATTACCAACCAATGCATTGTTAGCTGAGCAATTCCTTGAGCACTTTGATGGTTTCTCTATCGGTTCAAATGACTTAACACAATTAACACTCGGTCTTGACCGTGACTCTGGTATCGTATCTCACTTATTTGATGAGCGTGATCCAGCAGTTAAAGCGCTCCTTTCTATGGCAATTCATGCTTGCCGCAAAGCAGGAAAATACGTTGGTATTTGTGGTCAAGGTCCTTCGGATCACCCTGACCTGGCTAAATGGCTCATGGAACAAGGTATTGAATCTGTGTCACTTAACCCTGACTCAGTCCTTGATACTTGGTTCTTCCTTGCTGAAGAACAAATCAAGAAAGCCTAGTCTTTTTTAGAAAAAGGCCCTCTTTCGTAGGGTCTTTTTTCATCTTTCGTAATTGAGATTTTAAAATTATGCAAATTTACTTGGCTCGTAACAATCAACAAGCAGGACCTTACAGTTTAGAACAAGTGAACCAAATGCTTGCTAGTCAACAAGTTTTATTGACCGATTTAGCTTGGCATGAAGGTATGGCTGAATGGAAAACACTTGGTGAACTCACACAAGGTAAACTTGTCTACGAACCTGTAGGTTACTCTCCTTTTAGTTCTCAAATTAAAACTGAAACGAACGAACCAACTTACAAAATCAAAGTCGAACAAAAAGCGCCTGAACTTGCGCCTTTTCATTCGCGTGCGCTAGCGAAAGTTTTTGATCTCATCCTTTGGCTACCGATGGCTTCGATCCCATCTTTCTTTTTTAATGAAAGCCAATACCAAGAATTATTTGAAATTCAAAAACAGATGCAAGCCACTCAAATGGCGTCAGACAAAGCTGTCGAATTACAGCATCAGTTGATGCAATTAATTCCAAATGAAGCATGGATGATGATCTTTGCTTATCTGATTATCATGCTCATGATTCAGGCTTTCTTTATTGCAAAATCGGGTCAGAGTATCGGTAAAAAAATCGCCAAGATTAAAATTGTAGATGTTGAAAGCTCTGCACAAGTCAGTACAATTCGGGCCTTTTGGTTGAGAAGTGTGTTGTTTATCATTCTTAATCTAATCCTTGTACCGATCATTACTGTGATTGATTATGCTTTATTCGCATTTACCAAAAATCGTCAAACTTTGCACGATAAATTGGCAAAAACCAAAGTCATTAAGCAGTAATCACAAATCGATAAACAAAAGAGGATTTATTCCTCTTTTTTTATGTATTAAGCTGATATCTATATAAAAAACACAGATGCAAATAACAATCCCTACAAAATAAATCGGGTTTTAAAACAAGTATTTCACACGACTTTATGAGTAGCTTAGTTTTTCAATATAAGGCATAATGCCCAACAACGTTGCGGTGTCGCGTGATTGCTAAGCATTTTTTAACCAATCCTTATCAATCACGCGACACTTTAATCGCTATCCCATAATTTTAATTAGGGAATGGGACTCTTCACCGAGGTTGTAAAATGAGACAAACGATTTTAGCTGTATTGTCTTTATCAACGATGGCTGCGCTCTTGACTGGGTGCGGCGGTGATATGGTACTTCTAAACAATAAAGGTCCAGTTGGTCAAGGTCAAAGTAACCTGATGATGACTGCGATCTATTTAATGCTGTTGGTGGTGATTCCATCAATCGTTATGGCATTATGGTTTGGTTGGAAATATCGCGCGTCGAATAAAGATGCAGACTATAAACCTACTTGGGCACACTCAACGACAATTGAGATCGTTGTATGGGGTGTACCTGTCATTATTATTGGTATTTTAGCTTGGTTAACTTGGTGGGGTTCCCACAAGTACGACCCTTACCGTCCGTTAGAATCAGATAAAGCACCATTGACTATTCAAGCTGTCGCTGAACAGTTCAAGTGGATTTTTATCTATCCTGAGCAAAACATTGCAACGGTAAACGAAGTACGTTTCCCAGAACAAACACCAGTAAGCTTTAAGATCACTTCTAACTTCACGATGAACTCGTTCTTCATCCCACAGTTAGGCGGTCAGATTTACGCAATGGCTGGTATGCAAACTCACCTTCACCTATTAGCCGATGAACCAGGTATCTTCCGTGGTTTCTCAGCAAACTATTCAGGTTACGGTTTCTCACAAATGCGCTTTAAAGCACATAGCGTGACTGAGCCAGAATTTGCACAATGGGTAGAAGCAGTTAAAGCTGGTAATGGTACAAGTATTAACCCTGAAGCAATTCAAAAAGGCACACTTGACCAAGCTGAGTTAGCAACGCTTAAAGATGGCGATCGTTCTAAGCATCAGATCGAGCATTTAGTAAATCGTGCTAAAGCTGCTGGTGATGAAGAAGCACTTGCTAAAGCTGAAGCGATGAAACCGTTCCCGACTAAGCCACACCCAGTGACTTATTACTCATCAGTTGAACCAAAATTGTTTGAAACAATCATCAACCACTACATGAGTAACTATCACGGTGCTGACCATTCTGCTGGACATGATGCAACAGCAGAAACTCATGCTGCAGCAGAACACGCTGCTCAAGGGGAATAAGACATGGATATGATTTTTGGTAAATTGGGGTGGGATTCTATCCCGACTGAACCCCTTGTACTTGTCACCATGGTCTTTATGGCACTTGGTGCAATTGCTGTTTTGGGCGGTATCACCTATTTCAAGAAATGGGGATATTTGTGGAATGAGTGGTTTATCACTGTAGACCATAAAAAGATTGGTATCATGTATATCATCGTATCTGTAGTCATGCTGTTGCGTGGTTTCGCCGATGCGATCATGATGCGTCTACAACTTTTCCTCGCGAAAGGCGGCGGCGAAGGTTACTTACATCCTGACCACTACGACCAGATCTTCACCGCACACGGTGTAATCATGATCTTCTTCGTAGCAATGGGTCTCGTTGTTGGTATGATGAACATCTCTGTACCTTTACAGATTGGTGCTCGTGACGTTGCCTTCCCATTATTGAACTCTTTAAGCTTCTGGTTATTCGCTGGTGCTGCTGGTTTAATGATGCTTTCACTCGTATTGGGTGAGTTTGCTGCGACTGGTTGGATGGCTTACCCTCCTCTATCTGGCATTCAATATTCTCCTGGTGTCGGTGTTGACTACTATATCTGGGCACTTCAGGTTTCTGGTCTAGGTACGCTTTTATCTGGTGTTAACTTCTTTGTTACCATCATCAAAATGCGTGCACCTGGCATGAAGTTGATGGACATGCCTATTTTCACGTGGACTTCACTTTGTACGGCTGTACTCATCATTGCATCATTCCCTGTATTAACAGGTACGCTTGCAATGTTGACGCTTGACCGTTACTTCGGCTTCCATTTCTTCACTAATGAGCTTGGCGGTAGCCCAATGCTTTACGTGAACTTGATCTGGACATGGGGTCACCCTGAAGTATATATCTTGGTATTACCAGCATTTGGTCTATACTCAGAAATCGTTGCAACCTTCTCTCGTAAAGCGTTGTTCGGTTATAAGTCTATGGTGTATGCGACGATTGCGATTACTGTACTTGCGTTCGTTGTATGGCTTCACCACTTCTTTACCATGGGTGCTGGTGCGAACGTGAATGCGTTCTTCGGTATCATGACCATGGTTATTGCGATTCCTACAGGTGTGAAAATCTTCTCTTGGTTATTCACCATGTATAAAGGTCGCATCACCTATACAACACCTATGTTATGGACGCTTGGCTTCCTTGTAACATTCGGTATCGGTGGTTTAACTGGTGTATTGATGGCTGTTCCACCTGCGGACTTCCTTGTACACAACTCATTATTCTTGATTGCTCACTTCCATAACGTAATTATCGGTGGTGTGGTGTTTGGTATGTTTGCCGGCATCATCTTCTACTGGCCAAAAATGTTTGGTTGGAAGCTCAACGAAGCATGGGGTAAAGCTGCGTTCTGGTTCTGGTTCATCGGTTTCTATTTTGCATTCATGCCACTTTATATCCTTGGTTTCATGGGTATGACACGTCGTTTGAATACATATGACAACCCTGAGTGGGATCCGTACTTGGCAATTGCATTGTTTGGTGCTGTTCTTATCGCGATCGGTATTGCATGTTTCTTAATGCAAATCATCGTTGGTTTCTTACAACGTAAGGACAACATGGACCATACAGGCGATCCATGGGATAGCCGTACGCTTGAATGGGCGACGTCATCTCCTGCTCCGTTCTATAACTTTGCGCATGAACCAGATGCAAGCGGCGTTGACCGTTTCTGGACTGACAAAGAAAATGGTGTAGCATACGCACGTAACACTAAATATGAAGACATCCACATGCCGACTGATCGCGCTGCTGGTTTTGTCATTGCAATGTTCATTACAATTCTTGGCTTTGCACTGATCTGGCATATTTGGTGGCTCGTTGTTGTTTCATTCGTATCAGCTGTTGTTAGCTTGATCGTAAGTTCATTCACTAAGAATGTTGACTACTACGTTCCTGCTGCTGAAGTTGAGCGTATTGAAAACGAACGCTATGCTTTACTTGAAAAACACTTGAAGAAGGACTAAGGAAATGGCTGAAGTACTTCATCACGACAACCACGGCCACGATGGTCATCATGAGCATGATGATACGGACTTAACGGTCTTTGGTTTCTGGACATACTTGATGAGTGACTTGATTCTTTTCGGATCACTCTTCATTGCGTTCGCTGTATTAAGCAGTCATATTCCACCAGGAACTCCAAGTGCATATGACCTGTTCCATGATTCATTAGGCTTCGTTTTAACTGAAACATTTGCCTTATTGATCTCATCGGTAACATTTGGTTTTGCTGTACTTGCATCGTATAAAAAGAATGTAAATCAAGTCATCACTTGGTTATTCATTACATTCCTTTTCGGTGCATCGTTCATTGGTATGGAAATCTATGAGTTCCATCACCTTGTACATGAAGGCCATGGTCCAACTCACAGTGCATTCTTATCTGCATTCTTTACTTTGGTTGGTACACACGGTATCCACGTAACTTCTGGTTTAGTGTGGATGTTGGTATTGATGTATCAAATCAAAAAGAATGGTTTGACCTTACCGAATACACGTCGTCTTGCTTGCTTAAGCTTGTTCTGGCACTTCCTTGACATCGTTTGGATCTGTGTATTCAGCGTCGTTTACTTACTGGGAGTTCTCTAATGAGTAGTCATGACCATAATGCTGCAGGTGCGTCACACGGTAACTTTAAACAATACACTGTTGGATTTATTCTTTCTGTTATCCTCACCATCATCCCGTTCGGGATGGTGATGGCTGGCGGTTTCAGTCGTGGCGTTCTAGTTACAGTAATTGCAATTACTGCGGTTGCTCAGGTACTTGTACAACTTGTGTATTTCTTGCACATGAATACATCGTCTGATCAGCGTTGGAACCTTATTGCATTTATCTACACAATTTTATGTATCGCTGTACTTTTAGTCGGCTCTGTGTGGATTATGAATTACCTACACTACAACATGATGATCTAAACTAATTGTCATGTGGAAAAAGTACTTATTCCTGACTAAACCAGGAATTCTCTTCGGTAATTTTATTACCACCTTGGGCGGCTTCTTCTTAGCCGCCCAAGGCTCTATAGACTGCCTCTTATTATTGCTTACCCTACTCGGAACAACTTTTGTGGTTGCTTCTGGTTGTGTGGTCAATAATGTTATTGATCAAGATATCGATCAAAAAATGCAACGCACCATGAATCGCGCGCTTGTGACAAAAACCATATCCCCTCCTGTTGCCCTGTGTTATGCATTGGTTTTAGGTGTGATTGGCTTTAGCATGCTCTGGTTCTATGTGAATGCTTATGCATTTTTATTCGCTGTGATTGGTTTTGTAGTCTATGTCGGTTTTTATAGTTTGTGGACGAAACGTACCACCATCCATCAAACCGTCATTGGTAGTATTTCCGGGGCGAGTCCACCTGTTATTGGTTATACGGCTGTAAGTCATCAATTCGATATGGCGGCGTTATTAATCTTTGTTGCATATGCTTTATGGCAAATGCCACATTCATGGGCAATCGCCATTTATCGTTTTGACGATTACAAAAATGCAGGTATTCCAATTTTACCTGTAGCTCGTTCAATTGTAAGAACGAAGATCGAATCACTGATTTATGTGATTCTGTTTACCGTTGCGATGAATGCACTGTATATGTATGGATATACCAATCTCATTTTCTTGGTGATCTGTAATGCGTTGTGTATTTACTGGTTCTACATTGGTATTTTAGGATTCAAGGCTGAAGATGATCAGCTTTGGGCAAAACGCTTTTTCCTTTTTTCAGTAATCCTGATTACTGTCATTAGTTTAAGCTTTAGCTTTACTTTTAAAAGTCCTGCACCACTCTTCCCTATTTTTTAAAAAGATAGAGAACGCTCTATCTTTTTATTCTCCCTCTCGTTGTGATCATTTCGTGCAATAAAAACATTTGTTTCTTTATTGCCTAAATGAACCCCACCTAGACTACATTCCAAGCCAGCCTGTTACATACAATCTGTAAATACCCATCTGCAACATTACGCTAGCCAAAAAACTCACTGTCTGACTCAAATCGTCTAAAAAATTGATCAATATTATGTGAATATTTTTGATCTAATTTTTGCCACGCTTCTTGAGGTAATGGAATAAACTCCAAGGTATCGGAACCATCGGAAGGCTCACAAAAGCGGATTTCATAATCTGGCTGTAAAATTTGATTCAGTGCTTTTAAGGTGGTATCTCGATCAGCACCCTCACCTTGATAAGGAATGATCAATGCTTGATCTTTGTAATGAAGACGAATGATAAAACCTTGGGCATTATCAGCACTTTCCGTCTCTACGCTTAAATTCCCTGTTTGCAATATTTTTTCGCAATATTCAATAATGGCTTCATCTTCTTCACGCCAATCGACAATCATTAAAATTTGATAAATATTCCCTTCATATTGCTCAAATACTTCTGAATAAGCATCCTCAGTACCTGACTGTAAAATTGACTCGATCAATGCAACTGTTTTTAAAAATTGTTGTTCCATGCTTATGCCCTATTTTATTTAAAAAATATCATGCAAAGACTATGGCAAATTTGCTTTATAGCGTCAATTTGCATATAATCGCCGCTTCGCAATTTGCGACATAACTTTTAAGTTATGACTCCTTGCTTCTAATTTTTTTAATTAGGGGCTGCTTAAACCGTAAGGAGCTGACAATGCGTCACTACGAAATCGTACTATTGGTACATCCAGACCAAAGCGATCAAGTTGTAGGTATGGTTGAACGCTATATCTCTCAGATCAAAGAAGCTGAAGGTCAAATTCACCGTTTAGAAGATTGGGGCCGCCGCCAATTGGCTTACCCGATTAACAAAATTCACAAAGCACACTACATTCTTATGAATGTTGAATGTGGTCAAACGACTCTTGATGAATTAGAAGAATTATTCCGTTATAACGACGCAATCATTCGTAACATCATCATCCGTCGTGAACACGCAATTACTGAAGAATCTTTACTTGCTAAGAGTGCTGAAGAAAAACGTGCGCGTAAAGCTCAACGTGAAGAAGCACAACAAGCAATTCAAGAAGCTGAATAAGGAGAACATCAATGGCACGTTTTTACCGTCGTCGCAAGTTCTGCCGCTTTACAGCTGAGAATGTTGCGTACATCGACTACAAAGATATCGACACTTTAAAACAGTACATCACTGAAAACGGCAAGATTGTTCCTAGCCGTATTACAGGTACTAAAGCTCGTTATCAACGTCAATTAGCGTTAGCTATTAAACAAGCTCGCTATTTGTCTTTGATTCCGTACACTGACAACCATAAGTAAGTGAGGTGAGCTGTGGACGTTATCTTATTACAACGCATTAAAAACCTTGGTAAATTAGGCGACAAAGTATCAGTTAAAGCTGGTTACGGTCGTAACTTCTTGATCCCTCAAGGTAAAGCTGTAGCTGCAACAGAAGCAAACACTGCTGCTTTTGAAGCTCGTCGTGCTGAACTTGAGAAACAAGAAGCTGAAGTATTAGCTGCTGCGAATGCACGTGCTGAACAATTGAATGAAGTTAACATCGTGATCACTGCGAAAGCTGGTGACGAAGGTAAACTCTTCGGTTCTATCGGTACTCGTGACATCGCTGATGCTTTAACTAATGCTGGTCTTGTTGTAGACCGTGCAGAAGTTCGTTTACCAAACGGTGCGCTTCGTCACACTGGTGAATTCAACATCGCAATCCAATTGCATCATGATGTTGTTGCTGAAGTTCTCGTTACTATCGTATCTGAGTAATTTCCGCAAAAAAAAGAGCATGTTTTACATGCTCTTTTTTTATGTCTATTGTTTTGTTTTCTTAAATCATCCTATTCATTGAAAATATAGTTACCACATCTCTAATAAATAGTTCACATAATTCACTGCACTCTGATTGATTTCATTCCCAGTAGGTTGAACCTCTCCCGCTTCCGGATTGGTATCCATTCCATAAAAAGCAAACATTGGCTGATAATCGGCCTTTACATAGCGCGCAGTTAATTCAAAAGGTAGACACAGCTGTTGTAGCGAAAACTGATAGCGACCATCTGTGGCATAATCTTTTTCTTTAATCCCTGCGGAAACGGCAAGGGTTATTTTCTTATCTTTGAGCTGATTTCCCGCTGAGCCATAGGCCCAACCATAGGTCAGCACATCATCCAACCATTGCTTTAATAAGGGCGGGCAATTAAACCAATAAATCGGAAACTGAAAGACCAAATTGTGATGGGCTTCCACCAAAGCTTGTTCTCTAGCAACATCAATAACACCGTCTGGGTAGTGTTGATAAAGTTGATGGATCGTGAATTCATCAGGATATTGGCTCAACTCCTCAATCCAACGTTTATTAATAACAGCGTTATCAATATCTGGGTGAGCAACGATCACGAGTGTTTTCTTCATTTCAAAGCATCCCGTCAGGCATCTGAGTCTTTCTGCAATCAATATAAAATGATTATAAAAGTATGCTGGAGATAATATAAGTACGGTCATTATGGTTATATACTAGACTAAAAGTGAGTGTCGGAAAAATTATGGAAACCTGTGCCCCGCCCCAAATTGACTTAGAGCAAACCGATTTTGGATATACGCTTTCCCTGATCAATGGCAAATACAAAATGATTATCATGTATTGGCTTTATCAGCATAAATCCATCATGCGATTCAATGAGTTAAAACGCTCCATTGCTAATATTTCTTTTAAAACTTTGAGTCTGACCTTGAAAGAAATGGAACGAGACCAATTAATTATTCGTAAGGAATATCCACAAATTCCACCCAAAGTCGAATACAGCTTATCTGAACGCGGACTTTCCTTAATTCCATTATTAGACATGATGTGCCAATGGGGTGCATCTAATCGGCTCTAAGCGCTAAACCACACTTTTTCACCACTTACACAATTTTCACTGAATTAAATTGTGCCGATGAGCTCCATTTGGATTAAGATAGTCATTCGGTACCGTTTCATCTTTTTATTAGGTCTTGTTATGTCACAGGCGAATGCCAATTTTACAAAAAATTCTCCAAACACAGAGAGTAAAGTGAGTGACTCAGGTCAGCTAAAAGAATTCCGTACCCCACCGCACAACCTTGCCATCGAGCAAGCCGTTTTGGCAGCCTTAATGACGGTTGCAGAATCTTTTGAGCAAGTCAGTGACTTACTCAAAGAAAATGATTTTTATGCAACACGTCACAAATATATTTATCGTGCCATTGAGAAACTGGCACAAGAAAACTCGCCTTATGATGCCGTTTTGGTCAATGATTGGTTGCTCAAACAAAACCTGTTAGATGCCATTGGTGGTGAAGAATATTTAATGCAACTGATGGCAGATTCACCATCAAGTTTCTATAACCTTGAAATTTATGCAAATAAAATCAAGGAATTTTCAACTCTGCGTAACATGATCAAGATCAGCAGCGATATTTTACAAAATGCCTATGACACCAAAGGTCGTCCCGTCAGCGAAATTCTTGATTTAGCAGAAACCAGTATTTTCTCTTTGGCAGAACAGCACAATAACAATAAAAAAGATTCTGGGCCAAAATCCATCAGCTCTGTAACTGCGGATGTGATTACCAAATTAGATGAATTATCTAAACTTGATGGCAACATTACCGGTTTAACCACAGGCTTCTTGGAACTCGATAACAAAACCTCGGGGATGCAAGCCGGAGACTTGATTATTGTTGCAGCACGCCCATCGATGGGTAAAACCACGTTCGCCATGAACTTGGTTGAAAGTGTACTGCAATACAACCGTCTGCCTGCTCTGGTATTCTCAATGGAGATGCCAGCAGACTCGATTGCCATGCGTTTGATTTCAGCAATGGGTAAAGTCCATCAAGGACATTTACGTTCAGGGAATCTCGATGCAGACGAATGGACCAAAGTGACAGGCACCATTCTTCAGCTACAAGAAATGCATCTCTATATCGATGACTCGTCTGCTCTGCCACCCACTGAACTTCGTGCCCGTGCGCGTCGTGTGGCTAAAATGCATGATGGCAAAATCGGCTGTATCATGGTCGACTACTTACAGCTGATGAAAGTCCCAGGTATGGGCGATAACCGTGTCGGTGAGATCTCGGAAATTTCACGAAGCTTAAAAGCCTTAGCCAAAGAAATGCAATGTCCTGTGATTGCACTATCGCAGCTGAACCGTAGTTTGGAGAACCGACCAAACAAACGCCCGGTTATGTCAGACTTGCGTGAATCGGGTGCGATCGAGCAGGATGCCGACTTAATCATGTTCATTTACCGTGATGAAGTCTATAACAAAGAATCTAAAGAAGCAGGTACTGCCGAGATTATCATCGGTAAACAGCGTAACGGTCCAATTGGTAGCGTTCGCCTTGCCTTCGAAGGCCAATATACCCGTTTTAGTAACCTCTCGCCTGAGTTCTATGCTCAATATGAGGATGAGGAATAAGCCCTTCACGATCCAAATTGCATTATCTCGTTTCCTAGCCGACCCAAAGGAGAAATCAGGGTGCGCCAAGCAACAGTTTATATTGACAGTGTAGCACTGCAATATAATTTAAACCGTGTTAAACAACTTGCTCCACATTCAAAAATCGTCAGTATGGTCAAAGCCAATGCCTATGGACATGGAGTTAAGCACTGTTTAGCCGCCCTAGAGGCCACGGACGCTTTTGGTGTCGCCTGTTTAGAAGAAGCTTTGGAGATCAGGCAACTGGGATATACTCAACCCATTACCCTGATTGAAGGTGTATTTGCTAAAGATGAAATGACACACGTCATTGAACAGAAACTTGAATGTATTGTTCATCACACACAACAAGTTGAATGGTTAATTCAACATAAAACTGCTTACAACGCATTAGGCTTGAAAGTTTGGGTCAAACTAAATAGCGGCATGAACCGCCTTGGTTTTAAAATCCATGAAATCATAGACGTGATTCAACGTTTAAAAGCCGAAGGTTTCACCTGTGTACTCGCCATGCATTTTGCCAATGCTGATGTAGAACATCCTTTAAATGAGCAACAGAAACAGCAGTTCTTACAGGTCAAGCAGGCTTGTGAACCGATCTTGGTCTCCTGCTGTAACTCTGCGGCAATTTATAAATATCCTGAACTACATTTTGATTTTGTTCGCCCCGGTATCATGCTTTATGGCGCATCTCCTTTTGCCGATAAAAGTGTACATGAACTCGATCTAAAGCCCGTCATGACCTTTAGTGCCGAAATCATTGCACTGAATCAGATTCAACAGGGTGAATTTGTCGGTTATGGTTCAACCTATTCAGCTACATGTCCGACAGAGATCGCGATTGTTTCGATTGGCTATGGTGACGGCTATCCACGTGCGTATATCCAGCAAAACTTCGTTGCCATCAATCAACAACTAGTTCCTGTTGTTGGCCGTGTCAGTATGGACATGATCGCGATTGATATCAGCAATGTTAAAGCAGAAATTGGCACAAAAGTTGAGCTTTGGGGCCAATCTCGCTTGGTTGATGATGTGGCAGCAGCGAACGGAACCATCGGCTACGAGCTCCTTTGCCGCCTCAGCCAACGCCCAATACGTCAATTAGATAACTAAACATGACTTGATCAATTTTTGGGTTTTACCTCTAATAAGGGTTTTAACCAATCAGATCCAGCATGTTAAAACTAATTTACGATAATCCGCTTTATAAAATGCCGATCCAGCAATTGGTTCTGTTTCTGATCCGAATTTCGATCGGCATTTTTTTCTTTACTACAGGTTTCAACAAGCTTTTCGTTGAAAAAAACAAACTGATTATGCTGGAAACGATCATAGATGCAGGCATTCCATTTCCAACAATCATGAGTACTTTCGTTTCAGCGACTGAAATGCTGGCAGGTTTATTCTTGATTATCGGTTTGTTAACACAAATCAGTAGTGTCTTGTTATTTATAATCTGCCTGACTGCATTATATACCGTTGGCATACACACTATTCCCGAAGGATTAGATCTAATGAGCTGGCTCAGTTGGTTCTTCTATATCCATGACCTGTTGTATATGTTTATTCTTGCGATACTGATTACATCTCGACCAAGCATGCTGTCGCTGGATCGCATTCTAAGTAAAAACAGACCAATACCTTAGAATACTCCCTCAAAAGCACCTATACATGCTTTTGAGGAAGGCTTAACGGAAGTTATAAACCATAGTCAGCCGTTGGTTTTGGCAATTCTTGCAAACCACGGCGCAAAGTCTCTGACCATTGTTTACTGATCTGGGTGAAGTAAGGATCATCTTCACCAATACGCTTCCCTTCTGGAATTTTAAAACTGTCTTTATGATAAACCAAAGCATCCAAAGGCAAACCCACTGACACGTTAGAACGCAAAGTCGAATCGAAAGAAATGAGTGAACAGCGCAGTGCATCATCTAAGGGCATATCATAGTGTAAGGCACGGTCTAAAATAGGTTTGCCATACTTGCTTTCACCAATCTGAAAATAAGGCGTATCAGTGGTAGCACAAATAAAGTTGCCCTGTGGATACACATTATAAAGCTGCATGTCTTCGCCTTGAATCTGCCCGCCCACCAAGATGCTACATGAATAATTCATCTGTTCTTGAGTATCGCTGGTAATATCTTCAAGCACTTTACGTAAAGTTTTGCCCACCAGCTCAGCCACTTCAAACATGGTATTGGCACTATATAAATTGGGTTCTTGATGCAGCGCTAAAGCATTTTGCAAATGCCCAATCACAGCCTGAGTTGTTGCTAGATTACCGGATGTTTGTAGCGCAATAAAACGCTCACCTTCCACCCCAAAGGTATGTAATTTGCGAAATACAGAAATATGATCGACCCCAGCATTAGTTCGAGTATCACTAATCAATACCAAACCCTGCTCTAATCTTAATGCACAACAATAGGTCATCTTTCTCTCTTTATACTTAACATGCCAAAACCTGTACCACAGACATCATGCTTTCCACCCCACCTTGCTCACGAATGCCACGCACTGGTGCAACATCTAAGTAGTCGCGCCCGACCGCGACATAAATATGATTTTGGGGTGTAAATATCTGGTTACTTACATCGAAACAATACCACTCATTATCCACAAAAATCTCGGCCCATGCATGACTGGCAAGGTGTGGTTGATTTTCATCGTAGATATAGCCTGATACATAACGTGCTGGTAATTGTAGCGCACGACACATGGCAATTAATATATGTGCATGATCTTGGCAGACGCCCTGACCTGCATAAAATGCATCAATTGCAGAGGTCGTTACAGAGGTACTTTCAGGTTGATACGGCACTTGCTCTAAAATTTTTTCTGATAAAACAATCAAATGCTGTCGGTCTTTGACAGTAACAATCGAATGTGCGAAATCTGACATGGTCAGGTCACAGCAAGTCATCGCAGTCCGCTGTAAAAATATCATCGGTGAAATATCGGTCTCGACATAACCCAACTCAGTCGCATGCAGATCTACCACACCTTGCGCCATGATCGTCAGATAACGATAATCATGGCGTTGTGTTGCGGTAATCCACAGATTGTTAAACGCATCACGCTGACACGAATATTGTCCCGGAACACTAATATGCCAATTATCAATACTTTGGTGCCGAGAGCTCTGCGGCATCATCTTGATCGACTGGACACTATTCCTTGCAACTTCGCTATAGCGATAATGCGTCTGATGATTCACCATAAGTTTCATGAGGATGCCTCAAATTGATTTTCCAATTTATAGGTAAATGCATAAAACTGATTCAGGTATGGCTGTTGTTTTAAAACCTCCCAACAGGGTTGTAAATCTTGCCATCCCAGCTGGAATAACTGTTCAAGCGTCGGATCAATCGTATCAAATACAGTATGAAGATTATGTTGGAATCTAAAATAGGTATCGATTTGCTCAATACATTGCCCAATATGAAAGAATAGAAAAATATCTTCTTGTTCTGCTTTTAGAATATCGCAACAATTTTGCACCACAGTTTGAATCGCGAATCCATCCGCAGCCGTACTTTTAATCAGATAATTCAGTTCCGCATAGGCCTGTGCCGTCAACAAGCCCCTTAATTCCTGAATATTGTCACGTGCAATCTCAAGTTGGCTCAACAAGGAATAAGGCTGCTGTCGGTCTAACATGAATTGGTTCAAGTTCTCTGCATCTTCAATATGCAAACAAAGTGCTTGTGCAAATTTTGAAGCCTGCTGATCATCTACAAAAGGTAGCTGTTCTGCCACATAGGCAATGCGGAATAAATAACGTCCTAACCAGTAAATATGTTGAGCACTTGAACTAAGTAAAAGCATAAATTTCCTCCCTTTTCTTTATATCAATGCCACAGCCCAGCTTATATCCAAGCTGCGGAAATACCACTTAGGAACGCAAGCTTTCAACTACCCATGTATCCTTAATTCCGCCACCCTGAGAAGAGTTCACCACCAAAGAGCCTGCCTGCATGGCAACACGGGTTAAGCCACCTGGCACAATTTCAGTACGGTAAGGTGAGCTGAGCACAAAAGGACGTAAATCAATATGTCGCTCGGCAACGCCTTCAGCGGTCAGTGTCGGTGCAACGGAAAGTGCCAATGTCGGTTGGGCAATATATAAATGCGGAGTTTCAATTAGTTTCTGTCTAAAACAATCAATTTGTTGTTGATCTGCTTGCGGACCAATTAACATGCCATAACCACCAGAACCTTGTGCTTCTTTAACCACCAGTTTTTCTAAATTACTCAATACATAATCAAGTTGCTCCGCCTCTCGACATTGATAAGTGGGCACATTATTTAAAATCGGGACTTCACCCAAATAAAATTGAATCATTTGATCCACATAAGGATAAATTGACTTGTCGTCTGCAACCCCCGTTCCTGGTGCATTGGCAATCACAACATTATGTTGTAGATAGGCAGACATGAGCCCAGCTACACCTAAGCTGCTATCGGGTCTAAAGCTGAGCGGATCAAGAAAATCATCATCAACACGGCGATAAATCACATCCACTTGCTGACGACCACGAATCGTTTTGACATAAACTTTCTCGTCTTCAACAAATAAATCTCGACTAGTCACCAGTGGCACATCCATTTCACGCGCTAGAAATGAATGCTCATAATAGGCACTGTTAAAACGTCCAGGCGTAAGCACGACAATTAATGGCTGATCGACATAAGCATTTTCTTCAAGAATTGCTCTTAACAAACTTGGATATTGCTCAATCCCTTGTAAATTATTGCTATTACATAAATCTGGCATCAGTTTCTGGCTGATTTTTCGGCTTTCCAGCATGTAAGACACGCCCGATGGTGTACGCAAATTATCTTCGAGAACAAAGAAATCACCTTGACCATCACGAATGATATCAATCCCACTGATTTGTGAATAAATCTTACCTTTCAATTGATGCTTCAGCATGTGCGGCTGAAAAGCTTCATGGGCAATTACTTGCTCCGCAGGAATTAAACCTTCTTTTAAAATATGCTGCCCATGATAAATATCATCTAGAAATAAATTTAATGCTTTGACTCGTTGTGCGCAGCCCGTTGCGATCTTTTCCCATTGCTTCTTTTCAATCACACGTGGAATCAAATCGTAAGGAATAGTACGCTCAGCACCCTCCTGATCACCGTAAACATTAAAAGTAATGCCTTGATAGAGAAAATGCTGTTTGGCTTGTGCCTCTAAACTCTTTAAATCCTCCAGGCTACGAATACTCAACCATTGTTCAATTTTTTTCGATGCTTCACCGTTAAAACTTTTGTCATCTAACATTTCATTAAAAAATTGCGATTTAAGTTGCTCAAATAGATTTGTGCTGACATTGAGCTGTGGAATAAATGTAGACGTTGTAATGGAAACTGCTGTATTTGGCTCTGCTGCAAAATAATCGGTACTGATATGTAGGCTGTTCTCTTGTTCTGACATAGAAACCTCGTCTCATCATTTATCTATATTTAAATAAAGCAATTTCAATGCCACTTATATAAATGATCAAATTTCAACCAGATCTAGAATATTTAAGCAAAAGCACCTCCATTTCAGTCGTAAATACGTAATCTGGACCAGATGGACTTGATAATTAAGTATAGTTTTTTTATTGTGTCTGCTTTAGACCATTGAATTACGTATTACGCTTATGTCATCCGTACAAGAAAAAGAAACATCCAATAGCCTTTATCGCCAATGGCAAATTCTATCTCGCCTTTCAACTGGGAAATGGATGGGTACTCGTGAATTACAAGAAATATTAGAACGAGAAGGCATTGATATCAGTCTGCGTACAATTCAGCGCGATTTAAACCAGATTGCCCAACGCTTCCCGATTGAAAGTAATAAGACCGTGCCCCAAGGCTGGCGTTGGCGTTCAGATGCACCGATTCAGAGCTTGCCCCACATGACCAGCTCACAAGCGGTTACGTTTATGATGGTCGAAGAGCATTTACGTCACTTGCTTCCACCAAGTTTATTGGAAGAAATGACACCTTGGTTTGATCTGGCCAAACGTAGCCTATCGACACAAAATAATGTTCGACAATGGATCAATCGTGTTCGTATTGTGCCAGCCACACAACCATTGATTCCGCCTGTCGTCGATAAACATGCGCAACAGGCGATCTACGAAGGCTTATTACAAGACAAACAGATTGAATGTATTTATCGTGCCCGAACCCATCAAGGCGAAGATAAGACCTATATTCTGAACCCGCTAGCTTTGGTTCAAAAAGGTGCAGTGATTTATTTAATCTGTACCCGCAATGATAAAACTGAAGTGCAAACTTTTGCATTGCACCGCTTTAAGGCAGCAACCGTATTGGAAAGCCGCGCCTTACATCCGGTCAATTTTGAAATTGATAATTATATCGAATCTGGCGCACTCGGCTTCCGAGTTGACTATAACAAGCCAACTGAACAAATTCAGTTAAAACTGACCATGACTGAAAGTACAGCCAAAAGTTTCTACGAAAGCCAACTGAGTAAAGATCAAATCATCCAACAGCTAGAAGAGAATATTGTTGAGGTTTCTGCAACTGTCCCATTTACCTCACAACTGGTGTGGTGGCTCAGAAGCTTCGGTAAAAAAATCCTCAATATTGAACCTGCTGCCGTTTATAACGCAGTGAAAGAGATTGAAGAACAACCCCAATAAAAAAGAGAACCTTTCGGTTCTCTTCGATTTTTTATAAATTTTATTATCAAACACTCAGTATTATTTTTATTGTTTAAATGTTCAAACCAACCTCTCTCCCCGCCTTGATCAAAATTGGTTTGTACCTTTTTAAGCGCTTTGATTTAAATTAACATCGGCACGCTAATTCATAGCCATTGTAGCGGATTCTCTTTTTGGTCATAGTTTAAACCCTCTTTGTTTGAACGTAAGGCTAATATAACGAGGATTATTTGGGCTGTGAAATAACAAAGATTGGAATCAAAAGCTGTTTTTTTGCTATTGCTGATCTTTGAACCAAGATCAGCTTATTCTTTATCGGATAATAAAGTTTCGAAACGATGCAAATGGGTAAAACGTCCCGCCTGTATCTGATATTGATCAATTTGTGGTACTAAGCGCTGAAAATGTTCCGACTGTACATGCAAATCAAGTGCTGCACGATCAACCCATTCTTCGATAAAAACAAAATGCCCTTTCTGTTTATGGTCATGATAAAGATCATAGGCAATACAACCTGCCTCGGCTTTGGTTTTCTCTACCAGCTCTTGATAAAGCACTAACACTTCATCAATTTTATCTGGCTGGATATAGTCTTCAGCAATCAGTTTTAACGTCATTTACCTCGCTCTCCCTAAATATTTCCCATAAAAAAAGCTCTCAAATTCATGAGAGCTTTTTTGTCATCAATTCAACTTATGCTGAAAATGGATGACGCAATACGATTGTTTCTGCACGGTCAGGACCTGTTGAAACGATATCAATTGGGCAACCAATTAAAGTTTCAATACGACGTACATAAGCCAATGCATTTGCAGGAAGCTGATCAATTTGAGTCAAACCTACAGTTGATTCGCTCCAACCTGGCATGGTTTCATAAATTGGTTTCAAGCTTTCGAATGAAATCGCATCAGAAGAACCTGCACAACCTGAATCTACATCTTCATAGCCTACACAGATTTTTACTTCTTCTAAACCATCTAATACATCAAGTTTAGTTAAGCAAATACCAGATAATGAGTTCACATCAACCGAACGACGTAAAATCTCGGCATCAAACCAACCACAACGACGTTGACGACCAGTAGACGCACCAAACTCATGACCAACCGTACCCAAGTGACGACCAATCGCATCGCCCGTATCTGTTGCTGCATCGTAATGCAACTCAGTTGGGAATGGACCCGCACCAACACGTGTTGTATATGCTTTGGTAATACCCAATACATAGTCTAAATGCAATGGACCCATACCTGAACCAGAACTTACACCACCCGCAGTGGTATTTGAACTGGTTACAAATGGATAAGTACCATGATCGATGTCAAGCAATGAACCTTGCGCACCTTCGAACATGATTGCCTTACCTTCTTTGCGGTAATTATGTAACACAGTCGTTACATCAATCACTAATGGTGCAAGCACTTCACGCCATTCGTTGCACAGCGCAAGAACATCTTCAAACTTAACTTCTTCAACGCCATAGAATTGAGTAAGTTGGAAGTTGTGTAGTTCAAGCATTTCCTGAAGTTTTTCTTCAAGCAACGCACCACCACGAATCAAGTCTGCAACACGCACAGCGCGACGTGCAACTTTATCTTCGTATGCAGGACCAATACCACGACCTGTCGTACCAATCTTGGCATTCCCACGTTTTTTCTCACGTGCTTGGTCAAGTGCGATATGGTTTGGCAAGATTAATGGGCAGTTTGGAGAAATACGTAAACGTTCTTTAACAGGTACGCCTTCTTGTTCCAAAATCGCCATTTCTTTAATCAATGCTTCAGGAGAAAGAACCACACCATTCCCGATTAAGCACAATACGTTTTCACGTAAAATACCTGATGGAATGAGGTGTAATACAGTCTTCTTACCACCTACGACAAGAGTATGTCCTGCGTTGTGTCCGCCTTGATAGCGTACTACCGCAGCCGCTTGATCTGTGAGCAGGTCGACGATTTTACCTTTTCCTTCGTCGCCCCATTGGGTACCAAGTACCACAACATTTTTGCCCATAATAGCCTCATTACATCATGCTGTTAAAATTGGAAACCAAGCCTTAAATCACTTGGCAATTAAACTTTTTCAATCACCCATTGCCCATTTTGAGACACCAACTGATGGGTCGCATATGGTACTGAGCTTAAATCATCATTACCCAACAACTGCACCACACGTGAACCATTGCCACGCGCCTCTGCAATTGCATTTAATAAATCTTGATCATTGCCCTTCGGTGCCACCACAGTTTCAATTTCAACAAACTGTGTCGCGCCTAAGGCATATAAGTCACAACTAAATCCTGTTGCTGGACGCGCGCGTCCAAAGTGTTCACCGATACCATCATAACGACCACCTTGAGCCAGTGGTGCTGCACGATTTGGTGCATAAATGGCATACATTAAACCTGTATGGTAGTGATAACTACGCAACTCCACCACGTCGATGCCAACATTGAGGTCAGACCAACGCGATTGGATTTGTGCCAATGTCGATTTCAAAGCATCTAATGCGGTTTTAAAATCAACATCATTTAAAATATCTTGGCTTAAATGCGTTTGTAATGCATCCAGATCACTTGCATAACGACCTAATGCATAAAAATCCGCACCCATACTTAAATCTTGAGTGAACGCTTCCAATTCTGGCAATGCTTTACGCTGATATAAATCAGAAAGTTCACTTTCTGTATTTTTATTTAAACCAGCACGCTTAACCAAGCTACGGAATAAACCCACATGACCTAGATCTAAGTGAGCCCCTTCTAAAGTATGGGTATGCTCAATTAATGCGAGCATAACATTGATCATTTCAACATCGGCTTCAATGCTGTCATGACCATACAACTCTGCACCTAACTGTAAGGGTGCACGTGTTGCATTAAAATTCTGTGGTTTGGTATGCAATACTGAGCCTGCATAGCAATAACGTGCCACACCTTCAATTGGTCGAACATGGGCATCAATACGCGCAACTTGCGGCGTCATATCCGCACGAACGCCAAGTAGACGACCTGAAAGCTGATCAATAACTTTGAAAGTGACTAAATCTAAATCTTGATTAGATTCTGAAAGTAGCGAGAGCGATTCGATGTATTCAATAAATGGCGTATACACCAATTGATAACCTCGAACTGCGAGGAAATCTAACGCTTCTCGACGCAAGGTTTCAACCACTTGCGCTTGTTCTGGCAATACATCTGCTACCCCGTCAGGGAGCAACCATGTCTCTGAAATGGCCATGTTCCAAACCTAAAATCTGTTCAATGTGGAAGCATCCACACAAAAAGCAACCACATAAAAAAATCGGGTGAATGCCCGATTCAGCGTAGTGTAGCACGAAGATTTCTGTGATGCACCTTCGAATTTGAATAAATCTTTCTAGTTTAATGTCTTATTCACTTAATCACTGAGGTAAAATTAATGAGTAGATTCAATAGATTGAAACTAATCACTAAGAGTATAAGTCTATGTTCTTGTCGCTAAGAACTGTCTAACATCTGAACTATTGCCCTGCTTGCAATTGATCAAGTTTGATTTTTACAACATTGATTGCTTGGGAGTTACATGCCAGCCTGCCTTTCCGAAATTCCGAGCCTTTTAAGCAGCGACTACCCAAAATAAATGAAACGCCTTAAGGTCTTGTTCTTAGCTCATATTAAAAAATCACACATTCCATTTTTTGACTTCTTTCACCTGAACTCAGGGCTAAAGATTCCCATTCAGGTATAAACACAAAATCGTGCCTAGAATATAAATAGACTGCTCGCTCGTTTTTTGGAGATACGCTTAATACAATCCTAGAGTGACCTTTAGAAACGGCTAAATTCTTAATCGCAGAAACCAGCAGATCAGCTATACCACTGCCACGAAATACAGGATTAACCCACATCGCGATCACATTAAATTCATGTGCAACGTTTTGAGTTCCACCAATAATCCCAATTGCCCGATCCCCTTTAATTGCTAAAATATATTGAAATTTAGTCTTTTGAGAGGCACGGTCACGCCATTCTGATTCACTATATTTCTCTGTAGTCGTATAATTAGCAGCGAAAACATCTGGACTATCAAGCAGCGACTCTAAACGAACGGTTTTAAGGATTTTCCAATCCTCCTCAGTGGTGAGACGAACCACCAATTCATCCAAGTTTGGACTCATTCAATACCTCGAACTTATCGCGAATCTGAATTTTTATAAAAGACTCTTAGAGTTAGCTTAATATTTATTCAGTTCCTTTCCCGCCTTTTACTACGATTTCCAGCAAATTCACCATTTCAACATTCTGTTTTTCCAATGCAGCAATATTTGCCACTGTTCGATCTAAGACCTCTTGTTGCACATGCATCTTCTTGGCCAGATCTTGCATGATTTCCAAACTCTTTTTCAGATGCAGCTCTAAATGCACAACTTTTTCTTCAAGTTGTTGTACCTGAATATCTGAGTTTGGTACTTCTACGCTTTTAAACTGCAGCCAGAATAAAAAAGCCACCGCCGCCAATAAAATAGCAATAAATCCCCAAATCAACATTAATGTCATCCGATACCCCACATTATTTTTATATCTTATTTAAAATCTTAATTTGAAAATGACTCACACAAATCCAGCAAGCGATTTGCATACCCCCACTCATTATCATACCACGCAAAAACTTTTGCTTGATGTCCCACCACCATGGTTTGGGTTAAATCCACAATCAGAGAATAAGGCGAATGATTAAAGTCACTCGAAACCAGATCTTCATCTGTCACCTGCATAATCTGTGCATAATCATATCGAGCCGCTTTGCTCAAAACTTCATTGATTTTATGCACGGTAATCGGTGAATGCGAAACAAAACTAAGATCAATGGCAGCCACATTAATGGTCGGTACACGAATAGAATAGCCGTTAATCCGATCTTCCATTTTCGGCATCACCTGCTTCAATGCACCCAAAGCACTTGAAGTCGTTGGAATAATATTTTGCCCAGACGCTCGTGCACGACGTAAATCCCGATGGGCATGGTCCAAAACCGATTGATCTGCTGTGACCGCATGGATTTCTGTCATTAATGCGGTATCAATACCAAAGGCATCATCAATAATTTTGACCAACGGCACTAAGGCCTGTGTGGTACATGAGACACTGGAGATGATTTGATCTGTGGCCTTTACGTCATTGTGATTAACACCATAGACAATCGCCGCGTCCACAGAATCAAAAGGCGCAGCACCAATAATTACACGCTTCGCACCTGCCTCAACATGACGTGTGGCATCGGCACGTGAACGGAATAGACCGGTACATTCAAGCACCACATCAATATCCAAGTTGGCCCAAGGCAACAATTCTGGCTGAGCCTGCTTAAAAACCTGTAGTTTTAACTGACGTTGATTGGACTGGATATTCAAAAAAATATGTTGATTTTCAATTTGAATTTCAACTTGACCTGCAAAACGACCATGTGTGGTGTCATACTTAAACAAGTGCACTAAGGTCTGCACATCAGCAATATCATTAATGGCAACAATATCAAACTGAAATTGCTTAGGACTCTCAAACCACGCACGTAATACATTCCGACCAATTCGACCAAATCCATTGATAGCGATACGTTGCATGTAGCGTCCTTATTCATCAAAACATCATCTTTTCTATGCTATATGGTAAAACATCAAGCGCATTGTTGAATATAGATTTTTAGCTTAAACACAGTTTTATATGATATTGCTTGTAAAATCGTTGGTGAGGCAGGTATTTTCCGTTATAATTTAGCACTTTTAAAATCTATGCCACGCACTGGGTTCGATTGTAGAACGTTAGACACAACGTACCTTGTTGCATATAGCCAAATTCAAAATTATGGAGTGTCTTGGTTGTGAGTACTCGCTTTATGACATCAGCTGAAATCCGTGAAGCATTTTTGCGTTATTTCGAATCGCAAGGGCATACACGTGTCGCTTCGAGTTCTCTCGTTCCCGCCAACGACCCAACTTTGCTGTTTACCAATGCTGGTATGAACCAGTTTAAAGATTGTTTCTTAGGTTTAGAAAAGCGCGACTATGTTCGTGCTGTTTCATCACAAAAATGTGTCCGTGCCGGCGGTAAACACAATGACCTCGATAACGTAGGTTATACAGCACGTCACCACACGTTCTTTGAAATGTTAGGCAACTTCTCTTTCGGTGATTATTTCAAGCAAAATGCACTGAAATTTGCTTGGGAATTTTTGACCAGCGAACAGTGGTTAGGCTTACCGAAAGATCGTTTATATGTCACGGTTTATCATACCGATGATGAAGCATTTGATATCTGGAACAAAGAAATCGGGATCGATGCTGAACGTATTATCCGTATTGGCGATAACAAAGGCGGTCAATACGCATCAGATAACTTCTGGGCAATGGGTGACACAGGTCCTTGTGGTCCATGTTCTGAAATTTTCTATGACCATGGTGACCATATCTGGGGTGGCTTACCAGGCACACCAGAAGAAGACGGTGACCGTTTCATCGAAATCTGGAACAACGTTTTCATGCAGTTCAACCGCACCGCAGATGGTGTGATGCACCCTCTTCCGGCACCTTCTGTTGATACAGGTATGGGCTTGGAGCGTATTTCGGCTGTACTACAACATGTCAATTCAAACTATGAAATTGACCTGTTCCAACACTTATTAAAAGCTGCTGCTGAAATTATTGGTTTAGATACCACTGCCATTGAAGCAGAAGCGAAAGCACAAAATAAAGCTGTTGAATACCCAGCATCGTTAAAAGTGATTGCAGACCATGCTCGTTCATGTTCATTCTTGATTGCTGACGGTGTAAATCCTTCAAATGAAGGTCGTGGTTATGTGCTACGTCGTATCATTCGTCGTGCCGTGCGTCATGGTAACAAGTTAGGTGCAACAGGTTCATTCTTCTATAAGATGTTACAACCGCTAATTGAAGTGATGGGCGATGCTTATCCAGAACTTGCTGCACAGCAAGCACGCATCGAAGCACAGCTTCTTAAAGAAGAAGAGCAATTCGCGAAGACACTTGAGCAAGGCTTAAAGTTGTTAGAAGGTGAATTAGCGCAACTGAAAGGCAATGTCATTGCTGGTGAAACCGTATTTAAACTATATGATACTTACGGCTTCCCGACTGACTTAACTGCTGATATCGCTCGTGAACGTGACCTTACCATTGATGAAGCTGGTTTTGAAGTTGAAATGGCTGCACAACGCCAACGCGCACGTGATGCAGGTAAATTCGCAGTTGACTACAACAGCATTGTCAAAGTTGAAGGTGAAACACAGTTTGATGGCTATGATGCAACTCAAGGCCAAGGTCAAATCGTTGCGATCTATAAAGATGGCGTTCAAGTTGATGAAATCAACGAAGGTGACGAAGCACTGATCGTATTGAATCAAACCCCTTTCTATGCAGAAAGCGGTGGTCAAATCGGTGACACTGGTATCTTCAAAAACGATACAGGTATCTTTGAAGTTCAAGATACCAAAAAATCTGGCGGCGCCTTTGTACACCAAGGTATCGTGACCATGGGTAGCCTCAAAGCCACTCAAAATGTTGAAGCAACCGTTAAAGCAGATATTCGTGCAGCAACAGCACGCAACCACTCTGCCACTCACCTTCTCCATGCAGCTTTACGTCAAATTCTTGGTGAGCATGTTCAACAGAAAGGTTCTTTGGTTGCCAGCGATATTTTACGTTTTGACTTTGCCAATGACCAACCTGTTTCGTTTGAACAATTGCAGCAGATTGAGCGCTTAGTCAATGCCGAAGTGATTGCCAATACCGCAGTAAGCACTGAACTGCTTGATATCGAAACAGCAAAAGCCAAAGGTGCGATGATGCTGTTTGGTGAAAAGTATGGTGAAGAAGTTCGCGTACTGTCTATGGGTTCAGTGATTGACGAGAAAAACTTCTCGATCGAACTGTGTGGTGGTATTCACGTAAAACGCACAGGTGATATTGGCCTGTTCAAAATCACCTCTGAAGGTGGTGTCGCTGCGGGCGTTCGTCGTATTGAAGCCGTGACTGGCACCAAAGCGCTCGACGTTGTTCAAAAAGCTGAAACTGATATCCAAACCATCAATGGTTTGTTAAAAGCGCAAAAAGAGCAAACTGTAGAAAAAGTTGAAGCAATTGTTGAAACCGCTTCTAGCCTACAAAAGCAAATTGAACAATTGAATCAAAAGTTAGCCAGCTTCCAAGCAGCTGAACTTTTGGATCAAGTCAAAGACATTGCGGGTCGTCAAACGTTGATTACGACTGTACAAGGTTTAGATGCCAAATCATTACGCAATCTTCATGACAGCGTAAAATCAAAATTAGAAGATGCAGTCATTATTTTAGCTGGTATTGAAGGCGATAAAGTGAGTTTAATCGCCTCTGTCGCTAAACAATATACTGCAACTCTAAAAGCAGGTGACATCATCAAACACTTGGCTCAAGAGCTTGGTGGTAAAGGTGGTGGTAAACCTGACTTAGCACAAGGTGGCGCGCCACTTAACGAGAAGTTTGATCAAGTGATTGCAGCTTTACCTGCATGGCTTGCGCAATAATAAAGACTTCACTTTTGTGTAACTGACCCTGATGCCTCTCAGGGTCATGGCTTATATGGAACAACTATGGCATTAATCGTTCAAAAATATGGCGGTACCTCTATGGGTACTCCTGAGCGCATTTTAAATGTTGCTCGTCGTGTCAAGCGTTGGCATGATCATGGTCACAAAGTGGTCGTGGTTGTATCAGCAATGAGTGGTGAAACTAACCGCTTACTTGCGCTTGCCAAGGCCATTACCAGCACCCCTGACCCACGTGAATTAGATCAAATGGTGTCAACGGGTGAACAAGTAACGATTTCCATGTTAGCGATGGCACTGAATTCAATTGGTGTAGAAGCTAAGTCATATACAGGTCGTCAAGTTGGGATTAAAACCGACAGCGCGTTTACCAAAGCACGTATTGAATCCATTGATACCGATGTCATGACTGCAGATCTAGATGCTGGTCGTGTCATCGTCGTTGCTGGTTTCCAAGGTTATGATGCCAATGGCAATATCACTACTTTGGGTCGTGGCGGTTCTGACACTTCAGGCGTTGCACTTGCAGCGGCCTTGAAAGCAGATGAATGCCAAATCTATACCGATGTGGACGGTGTTTACACCACCGACCCGCGTGTAGCACCAAAAGCGAAGAAAGTTGACCGTATCTCTTTTGAAGAAATGCTGGAAATGGCATCTTTAGGTTCAAAAGTATTACAAATTCGCTCTGTTGAATTCGCAGGCAAATATCAAGTGCCATTACGCGTATTATCAAGTTTTGATAATGAAAATGATGGCGCATTTGATGATGATTTCAAACAAAACGTAGGCACACTAATTACGACTGAGGCAGAAGACGATATGGAACAACCAATCATTGCAGGTATTGCATTTAACCGTGACGAAGCAAAACTCACTATTTTGGGTGTTCCTGACGAACCAGGCATTGCATCTAAGATTTTGTCACCAATCAGTAATGCCAACATTGAAGTGGATATGATTATCCAAAATGTTGAAGAAGATGGTACAACTGATTTTACTTTTACCGTGAATCGTAACGACTTGGCCAAAGCAAAAGCAATTTTAGAGCAAACTGCAAACAGTATCGAAGGTTGCGAAGTTGTAACACGTGATGACATCGTAAAAGTGTCAATCGTAGGTGTTGGTATGCGCTCTCATGCGGGTGTAGCGAGCAAAATGTTCACTGCATTGGCAGAAGAAAGCATTAATATTCTCATGATTTCTACATCAGAAATCAAAGTTTCTGTCATCATCGAAGAAAACTACTTGGAATTGGCAGTTCGTTGTTTACATACAGCTTTTGGCCTAGATCGTGAACACGGCGAAAGCAGTGCTCGTGCTTAATTAATAGCTGCTTAAACATATTTACTCGCAAGTAAATAAGAAAAAAAACAGAGCCACTATAGTTTTTTTAATAGTGGCTCTGTTATATTAGCCTTGAGGTTTTTAAGAAGCTTCTCACAGAACTTACTAAAAAAAATGTTTTTTACATATTTCTGTTAGAATTTTCTGTATATTAGGCTGTGCTTTCAAACAATGAATTCCCTGTCGCAAGTTTAAGCGTTTAGCAAGGAGATAAACATGCTGATTCTGACCCGTCGTGTCGGAGAAACATTAATGATTGGGGATCAAGTCAGTGTTACTGTGCTTGGCGTAAAAGGCAATCAGGTGCGTATTGGTGTAAATGCTCCAAAAGAAGTTTCTGTGCATCGTGAGGAAATTTACCAACGTATCCAACATGAGCGTGCCATGCATGAGCATCTGCAACATCTTGATCAAGATTATCAACATTCTTATGAAGAAGAGAATAATGAGTTCCCTCGTCATAATAACTTCAATCGTTAATGCGCAGAATGCTTCTCGAATGATTAAAGCGACTATTCTTAGTCGCTTTAATTGTTTTTACAGACCCAAAACCTTCTTGACAGGCGCATAACTGCGGCGATGTTCATCAATTACACCATGAGCTGCAATTGCTTCAAAGTGTGCTTTGGTTGGATAGCCTTTGTGTTTTGCAAAACCATAGTCAGGAAATTGCTGATCAAGTTCCTGCATTTGGCGATCACGCGTCACTTTAGCCAGAATACTGGCCGCACTGATTTCTGCATGGCTGGCATCCCCACCCACAATCGCTTCACACGGAATCGTTATTCCTTTTGGAATCTGATTCCCATCCACAATCACTTTGACAGGTTGTGTTGTCAAACCTTCCACTGCACGACGCATGGCAAGAAAAGTGGCTTGTAAAATATTCAACTCATCAATTTCAGCATGACTTGCTTCAGCAATTGACCAAGCCAGAGCTTTTTCCTGAATCTCAACAAAAAGCTTTTCCCGTTTTTTTTCGGTTAGCTTTTTAGAGTCATTTAAGCCTTCGATCGGATTATTTGGATCTAAAATGACTGCGGCAGCAACAACAGAACCTACTAAAGGTCCACGCCCCGCCTCATCTACACCTGCAACTCTCATAAAAAATCTCTAAAGGCTGATGACTCAGCCTGTTCTGCTTAACTTGCTTTCTTTAAAGTTTCTGCTACACAAGCATTCACGGTTTGTGAAACAACTTGAGTCACAATAGTCGCACGTGCAGTTGGGTCGATTGCAGCCGTCGCTAATTCAACTGCAGTAACACTGTTTGGTGCCTTTTCACTGACACAGCCACACACTTCAGTCTGAATGTTGTCACGCTGTTCTGCTGTCATCAAACGGGTCGCTGTTTTCCAAGCCGGAAGTGCATTGATTTCATTAATACATTTTGCATTTACTGCAACTTTTAATGCCGCCATACCTAACTGCTGAGAAGTTGCTCCAGCAGAATTACTTCCATCTGGCGTAACACATCCGGTTAAAGCTAAAACGACAGGGGCAACAATAAGCACCAACTTTTTCATGATTTCTAACCTGTATCTAATTTTTGGCAGGCGTATTGTGCCTAAATGACACGCGTTATGATATGACTCAGCGCCATATTTACATAATATAACAATCACACGCCATTTATAAGCACTACACCGTTCTACTCATAAAACGCTCTGTTACATTTACACTGTAGGAGAATGAAAAAGCGCTATCTATTATTAAAAATAATTACCTATAACAAAGCCAGGATGTTGCAATGTCAACCTCAGCACAATATTACACGCGTACGGCACAAGTTATTCATTGGCTCATGGCTGCGATCTTCATTGCTGCCTGGTTGATTGGTTTCTATAGTGGCAACTTCCTCAGCTATGAGGTTGATGGAAGCTTTAAGGGCAATGTGATTACGCTACATAAGAATATCGCGACCACCATCATTTTCTTGGTTGTGATTCGCATCTTTTGGCGCTATACCCACCCTGCCCCTCAATTGCCAGACACTATGTCACCGCTGATGAAAACTTTGGCACATGTTGGACATTTCCTGCTGTATTTAATGCTGCTTGCACTACCAATCACAGGCTGTTTATTTAGCTGGAGTGCTGGACACCCTGCACCTGTTTTATACTTATTCGAAATTCCACGTTTAGTCCAGGACAATCCTGACTTACTAGCGATTGTTAAACCAATTCATATTTATCTCTCATGGTTTGCAGGCTTATTGGTTGCAGGACATGCCTTAGCTGCAATCAAACATCACTTGATCGATAAAGACAATGTCTTGCTCAGCATGTTGCGCCAACCTAAGTAAATCTTTAGACATAAAAAAACCGCCTGAGGCGGTTTTTTTATTTAGATCTTTTTCACTTCAGCAATCCATTTCTGTTTTTCTTGCTCAGAAATAAATGACGCTTCAAATGAATTAATTGCCAATTGTTTTAATTCATCATTGCTTAAATCCAGAGCCTGCTGAATCGCAACAAAGTTGTCATTCATATAACCACCGAAATATGAAGGATCATCCGAGTTTACAGTAACATGCACGCCCTTCTGTAATAAACGACGGATATTGTGATCAGCCATATCATTAACAACACAGAGTTTTAAATTACTCAAAGGACAAACTGTTAATGGCATTTTTTCAGCGATTAAACGCGTCATCAGAACCTCGTCTTCTTCTGAGCGCACACCATGGTCAATACGATTCACTTTCAGCAAATCTAGCGCTTCCCAGATATATGCTGGTGGACCTTCTTCACCTGCATGCGCCACAATCAAGAAGCCTGCTTCACGTGCTTTAGCAAAAACACGCTCAAATTTTGCAGGAGGATGTCCAACTTCACTTGAATCCAAGCCAATCGCGATAATGTCATTTTTAAATGGCAATGCTTGCTCAAGCGTTTCAAATGCTTTTTCTTCGCTTAAATGGCGTAAGAAACACATGATCAACTGAGAACTGATCCCCAACTTTTCTTTTGCATCTGCACAAGCACGTTTTAAACCAGCCAACACGGTTGCAAACTCAACCCCACGCTCAGTATGCGTTTGTGGGTCAAAGAACATTTCGGTATGTACCACACGGTCTTCAGCACATTTTTCAAAATATGCCCAAGCAAGGTCATAAAAATCTTGTTCATGCACCAGCACGTTCGCGCCTGCATAATAGATATCAAGGAATGATTGAAGATTATGGAAGTTATACGCTTGCTTGACTTCTTCCACAGATTGATAAGGAATCTGAATCTGATTACGCTGTGCAATTGCAAACATCAGTTCTGGTTCAAAAGTCCCTTCAATATGCACATGCAATTCGGCTTTGGGTAAAGCACGAATCAGCTCGATTTGATTCATAATAACTCCATGTCTAAAGAAAAAAGGGTGTTATCGAAATAACGCCCTTTTAGGCTCTCTTCACAATGAGCTGCAAACACATACAACTCAAGAAGAAAATGATAAAAGAATTTGCTTAGCCGCCAAATGCAACAAACTTGAATACCCACAGTGCTGCAATAATCCAGACCATATAAGGAACTGTTTTTGCCTTACCTGTCAGCAACTTAACCAACGCATAGCTGATAAAGCCCATCGCGATACCATCTGCAATTGAGTAGGTAAATGGCATAAACACAATGGTTAAAAAGGCAGGAACAGCTTCAGTGATATCATCCCAATCGATATGCGTGATCCCTTGGATCATCAACACACCAATAAACAATAATGCAGGTGCAGTTGCAAAGCCTGGAACAGATTGGGCCAATGGGGCCAAGAACAAGCAACCAATAAACAAGAATGCAACAACGACTGCAGTTAGACCCGTACGCCCACCTGCTGCAACACCCGAAGCAGATTCAATATATGGTGTTGTTGAAGAAGTCCCCAAAGCAGCGCCTGCAACAATTGCAGTTGAGTCAGCAAATAAAGCCTTCTTTAAACGTGGCAATTTACCATCTTGCAACAAACCTGCACGATGCGATACACCCACCAAGGTTCCAGTACTGTCAAATAAATCGACAATAAAGAAAACGAAAATCACCCCGACCATACTGGCAGTAAATAGCCCCTCAAAGTCCATTTGCATGAATGTCGGTGCTAGAGAAGGAACTTGACCAACAACGCCCTTAAACTCATTTAAGCCCATTGCGGTTGCAATGGCAGTCACCACCAAAATACTGAGGATGATCGCACCACGTACTTTAAACTGATGTAAAACCACAATCATCAAGAAGCCAAATAAGGCCAATAAGACTGTTGGTTGTTTGATATCACCTAGACCCACTAAAGTCGCTGGATTATCAACAATAATGCCTGCATTTTTAAGCGCAATGAGGGCAAGGAATAAGCCAATACCACCGCCAATTGCAAACTTCAGTGACATCGGAATCGCATTGACAATCGCTTCACGAATTTTAAAGAAGCTGATTGCAAGGAAAACCAAACCTGAGACAAAAACTGCAGCAAGTGCAGTTTGCCAAGGCACGCCCATGCCTAAACAGACGGAATAGGTAAAATAAGCATTTAAACCCATCCCAGGTGCAAGTGCGATTGGGTAGTTCGCAATAATCCCCATGACCAAACACCCAATTGCTGCAGCCAAGCAGGTCGCAACAAACACAGCACCGTGATCCATGCCAGTTTCTGAAAGAATGAGTGGGTTTACAATGATGATGTAACACATCGTCAAGAATGTAGTTACACCTGCTAGAACTTCTGTTCTAAAGTTGGTTTTGTTCTCGCTCAATTTAAATAAGCGTTCTAGCAAACCAGCCGAAGCATTAGGCGTTGTCATAACATAGCACCTGTTGAAATCTAAGATCGTAGAATGTGAAATCTATACGTTTGTGTTTGCAATCTTTTTTGAATGTACACAAAAAGGTATACAAGGCTCAAAGCAATCTATATGCCAGTTTTGCACTTGCTACGCAGAGGATATGTATAGATTCGATTCCGATATCAAAACGTAAAAAGCCGCATCTCAAAATGCAGCTTTTTATTTAATGGTAAATATTTTAACAGATTCTACTCAAAACTTGAGTATCACAATACAAAAAAAGCGCATTTCATGCCCAATCTCGGATCATTGAGCTAACAATGCTCTCATATTCCCCACCAAAACTAATGCGTACGCTGATATGAGGATAAATGCGTATGGGGGTTATGTTGTATTGTATTCAAGCTACTTTCAGCATCTTGAACAATTTTCAGCAGTTCTTGGCGTTTCTTGGTTTGGGCATCGACATAAGCAACATAACCCAAAATGAACACCAAAAAGCTCAAGGCGATCGCAATTTTAATCTTCATTATTATTATCTCTATTATAAAGTTTTCTTTAATGCTAACAAAAAAGAAGGGAAACGAGAACAAAAACGCATATTAAAATCACAAATGATAACTACATCACAATTATATAGTTATTTTCATAATTTTTTTGCTTAATTTTTACTCAATCAAATATTAGAATATTCCACTTTTTTAAGCAATGACATTTTATATAATTCAATAAGATAGATGTAATTTATATCTTTATAGCAAAAAACTGTTCATTTTCAGCAGCTAAAAAATAAGAAAGCACTTTCGCCTAGACAAAAGTGCTTAAAGTCACAATAACAAGCTTAGATTAGAACTGGTAGTTCAAACGCACCAAGAAGTTGCGTGGTGTACCTGGCATTGATTCTGAACGCCAATATTCTTTATTGGTCACATTATTGACAGCGAAAGTAATATTCCAAGGATCAGCACTATAACCAATCGCAGCATCTAATCGAGTAAAACCAGCAAAGTCAGTTGGTTCTCTATCTAAGTTCCCGTTTGGATAAATTTTAGCATCACCGACATACGTTGCCCCTACTTCACCATAAATCTTATCGGTTGGCAGATAACGAACAAAGAGATTACCTGTATGACGAGGTGTATTGTTTAATTCTTTCCCAACATTTTGTGGCTTAGGATCTTTAGAAACCTCTGTGTCCATATAGCTATAACCACCACGAACAAATAAATTATCCAAAGCTCGGCCAATAAAACTAAACTCAACCCCTTTAGACTGATGCTGTGCACCAACAGCCCATTTTTCTGGCTCATCTGGGTTTGGCTGGTAACGGATATTGTTCTTGCGAATGTCAAATACAGAAAGCTGGGTATTTAAACGATCATTTAGCCAATCACTTTTTATACCAACTTCGTATTGCTCGTTGTATTGTGGTTTAGCATCAAATGTATCTACATCTGTATTTGCTGAAACAACACTTACCCCCACTCGCCCACCAAATGGTGCAAAGCTTTTGCTATAAGAGGCATAAATACTCTGGCTTTCTACAGGTTGCCAAATAAAACCGATATTCGGGCTAAAGCTTTCACCATCAATACTACGATGATAATCCAGAGCGTCACTTGGCTTTAAACGATTGGTTGTTTCCGATTGATAATAATCATAACGTCCGCCCAACATCACTTTAAAATAATCATTAAAACTAATGAGGTCTTGGATAAATACGCCATAACCTTCACCTTGGTTATAGTTGTGTGTATTCAATATTAAGTTTCCCGAACCTCTAGAACTGCTGCGCTCGCCTGTTAACGGATTGACATAACCATAGATAGCACCACCATCTTTCTTATTAGCTAAAAGCGGTTCACGCTGCTCATAAGTCCAGTCTGCACCAACCAATAAATTATGTTTAATACTGCCTGTATCAAACTCACCACGGATATCAAAAGTATTACTGGTGGTTTTATTATCTGTTTTTTGCCAGTAATAAATTTGTGAGATCTCTCCGACATGGCCTTTGCATGTACCAGCATTTGTTACTGTTGTACTTTCTGTCGTACACAACCCGCCTGCATAAAAGTGATCAAAGTTTTGCTCTGCTTGTCGATAACTTAGTGCCCAATGAAAATTCCAATTGGGCGCAAACTCATAATTCAGGTCAGAACGAGCAACTTGTAAAACATCATTAACATAGTCTCCCTCTTGGGCAAAACCTGTTTTAATCGAGGTTCCCTTTGGAAGCGCTGTATAAGATGGTCCACGATCTGGCACACGATGCAATTTATCGTAGGTATATTGCATGGTCCAAGTTAAACCCTCATCATTTTTATAGGTAAAACTTGGTGAAAGCATTTCAATTTTATTTTCAATGCCTGAACGGAAACTATCAGACTCCCCATATTCTCCAGTTAAACGTACAGCAACGTTATCTGTGAGCACTTGGTTGAAATCCATTGTTGTTCCATAGTTATCATATGAACCACCATAGATACCCACCGAGCTTTTTGAATCAAAGTTGGCGAATTTACTCACCATATTGATTACACCCCCACCCGAACTACGGCCATAGAGGACAGATGCAGGCCCTTTTAAGATTTCAATGCGTTCAATATTTGCTGTACTACGGCGAACCTGACCGCTTTCACGAATACCATCACGATAAATATCGCCCGTATCTGCATTGAATCCCCTTAAATTAATCCCATCGCCACGCATGTCATAACTGGTTGATACACCAGGTGTCCCCTGTAGCATGACACTCAGGTCATTTGCCCCGTAAATTTTATATTTTTGCACATCAATGGTATCGATGGTCTGCGGGATGTCTTTTTTCTTGAGACCATTACGCGTCACGCTTGCCTGATCATAATCAATATAACTTTTGATTGGATCAAGCTCACTCATTGCCTCAATTTTAATGGTCGGCATCACTGCTGTTGGAGCCGCTGCCTCATTGGCAAAAGCATACTGTGCTTGCAACAGCATCATGCTTAACAAGCTAAATTTGAAAATAGGCTTGTGCTGCATATTTAAAGGTAAAGAACGCATAAAATTTCTCAAAAAAACTCAGACAAAAATTAAAAAAAGATTAAAAATTAAAAAACGCTACAATTTTAATAAAAATAATTCTCATTTTCATCATTTTTTGCATTAATTTTTAACCCAATAGGCCATTTGTTATGCATTTAAAATTTATGCTTCATTTTCATCCTCAAAGACAATCCCAAAAATAATTTTTAAATCTTTGAGTTCTTAGGAATAAATTCCATTTTTCTACACAATTGTACATTAGGCTACACAGAAAATAATTTGATCATTTTTTTGGGGTCTAGAATGAAAAATGCTGTTTATTGTGGAAAACTCAGTGTGCTTAGCTCAGCATTGCTCAGTATAAGTACTTCAATATGTGCTGCCGAACCAGCTACCGAGAGTTCTACACCCGCAGCGTCCGAGTCAAGTCCTCAGGTTTTGCCTACTCTCTCATTCAAGGCTTCGGCCGAACCCAAAAAAGTAAAAGATGATGATATTAGTGCTGTACCTAAAACCATCATTACCCAAGAAGAAATGCTGCAATATGGCGACCAGTCTGTGATGGATGCTTTACGACGCGCTGCTGGTTTTCAAATCCCTGCTTTTGGCCAAGGTCCACGCGGCGGTGGTGGTGCTTCAGGCATGCGTTTCCGTGGTGGCGGCGCACCCACATTTTTGGTCAATGGCGAGCCCGTGCAAGGTGGCCCGCGTGGTGGTATGTCGGTTATTGATACCATTACACCTGAAATGATTGAACGTATTGAAGTGGTTAAACAACCAAGTGTTGCCCAAGCTTCTGTTGCATCCTCAGCAGTAATCAATATTATTTTAAAAGAACCTCTGGATACCCTTTTAAATGGCTCAGTGAAATTTGGCTATGGCTTACGTGATAGTGGTGAACAACAATCTGAACGCAAGCAAATCAACATTCAAGCAGATGGCCGTGAAAACCAGTGGTCATATAGCGTTTCAGCCAATCAAATGTGGATGGACAACACCTCGATCAGCAAAACTGAAACAGCAACGGGAACACGAGAACAACTCCGTACCGTAAACCGCACCATGCAGATGTTTTCGCCGCGTTTGCAATACGATCTAGATGATCAACAAAAGTTGATTGCAGAATTGTTCTATCGCAATATTAAAATGGATGGCTATTCATCTAATCAGACTCAAGATGACAAGAACGATAGTATTCGCTTAAACACGCGTTATGAGCGTAAAGACAAAGACCTGAGTGATAAAATCCGCTTGTCTGTTGAACGTCAGACGGAAACCCAGCTCACGCGCTCGCCACAAAATACAATTTATACTGATGAAACGGTAAATGAGTACGGACTTGCCTATGATGGGGTTCGTAAATTAGATAAAGACCGTCAAATTAAATTTGGTTTTGATACTCGCAGTAATGAACTCGATAGCAATGTCAGCAAAAGTCTGGATGAGCAACGTTATGCTGTTTATGGTGAGGGTAGCTGGCGTTTTACAGACCGCCAAACAGTGACTTTAGGTGCGCGTCAGGAATGGCTGAATCGTTCAGGCTTGGTTGATTATCAAGATCAACATTTAAGTCCAGTTTTGGCTTATCGTTTTGATCTCACTGAGCAATGGTCAATTCAAACTAACTTGAGCCAAGCTTTTAAGAGTCCTAATACCGATCGGCTGATTCCGAATGTGACTGTCTCTACAGATAGTGATGCAGGTAGCTTGAATAATCCTGATCGTGGCGGCAATCCAAATCTAAAACCAGAAAAAATCCGTGCAGCTGAATCCACCCTTGCCTATGATTCTGCGAGTGGTGGTGTGAGTGTCACGGCGTATCATCGTGAAATTAAAGATTACATCGAGAAAGTCATCGAACTTGAAGGCACACGTTATGTGGAGCGTCCACAAAACCAAGATCAAGCGACCACCTATGGTGTTGAGTTGTCTGGACGCTATGCACTCAAACAAACTGAAGCTGGTCATTCATTTATGCTCAATGGGCAGCTATCAACAGTTCGCGCTAAAATTGAAGATGGGCAACACCGTGAACGCTTAGCCAGTGATGTTGCGCCTTATAATACCAGTGCGGGCTTATCCTATAGCTATAAGCCTTGGCAACTCTCGACCAGTGTAAACGTCAGTTACACGCCTGAATTTACCCGTGCCTTAGATGGTCAACCCTATGATCGCACCACCAATGAACGTTTTAGCTTAGATTTGAGCGCAACCAAACGCTTTAGTCATGGCTGGGCAGCGAGTCTAAACCTGAATAACGTCTTGAGTACCCATTATAAGGAACGCCTCACCAACCAAACAGATGGCAGCTTATATCAGGCGAGAACCAATGAAAGCATTCCTTCATTACAATTTAGTCTTGAGAAAAAATTCTAATTTTCTATCGCTTCGAAATGATTGAAGTACCGAAAGTCAGCTTAGCTCAAGCTGACTTTTTTAATTTCAAAACAAATATTAAAACTAAATGATGACAATCACTTAGGTTGAGGATGCTATGATCGGCACCAAATTCTGATTAACCACTTAAAAACAAGATGAAAACCGAATTAAAAGCGAAGATCGTTCATATCTGCGATGAAAAAATGGCCAAGAAAGGCAACAATGTCGGACTTTCATTTTATGCTTTCTTTGCCAATAAAAATGATGATCCTGAACTTCTCATGGAGGCTGCTGAATGGTGGATTATGGAGCATCGTTTGGATCATTTTGAAAAAGCCAGCAAGATTAAAGCACTGGTTCTAGCTGAATCCGATTAATACACATCACGTTGATAACGCTGTTGTTGTTTAAGCTGCTCCAGCAAATCAAGACCTAAAATCTCTTTTAAGGCATGATCAACGCCACCCGCCATACCCTTAAGGCTACCACAGACATAAATTGCTGCGCCCTGTGCAACCCAAGTCTGTAATCGAGTGGATTGTGCTTTTAAACAATCTTGTACATAGATTTTTTCGGCTTGATCACGGGAAAATGCATAGTCAACTTGATCAAGAAAACCATGCTGTTGCCAATAATGAATTTCCGTCTGATAAAGATGATCAAATTGCTGCTGTCGTTCACCAAAAATCAGCCAGTTTTGTTTATAACCCCAATGCTCTCTCTGACGTAGATGTGTCAGCAAACCCGCAATCCCGGTACCATTACCAATCAAGATCAAAGGTCGTGCATCATGCGGCAAATGAAAACTTGGATTATGACGAATATGAGCTTGTAAGATTTGGTCTTGCTGCAAGCCTTGTGTCAACCAGCCCGAACCCAAGCCTAAACCTGTTGCCGTACGTTGCTGTCTGACCACCAATTCAATAAAGCCGTTTTCAGCCAAGCTGGCAATCGAATACTCACGCTTAGGTAAGCGCTCAAATTGTGTTAACCATTGCTGAAAAGACTGCTCTGCTTTGCTCGGTAATTTTCTTAAATTCAGCGTGCTTAATTGAGCGATCAACTTAGCATTGATGGGCTGTTGCTGTGATTGCAAAAATGCCTCAACATCATCCAAATTGTTTTCGCATTGAATCTCTAAAATATCACCTGATGACCAAACCAAGTCCTCATCACCAATCAATTGAACTTTATAAATGGGTTCACCGATACTACCTTTATTTAAGCACTGCCGATGCGCAAACTTTAATTGCAGCCTCTGTTCAGAATGGGTTAAATCACTGAACTGCATTGAAGTTAGCTGCTCTAACCCATTCAACCATTGTTCTAAATCGCGGCTATTCATTTGATCTACTAAAACCGTATTAAATAAAGCCTGCGCCTGTTGTCGAACTAACCATTGTTCCAGTCGCTGCCCAAACTGACAGAAGTGAGCATAGCGCCGATCTCCCAATGCCAAGATTGCAAAAGATAGATGGGATAAATCTAGGCCTTGAGTAAAAGCTTTATTGATAAAGGATTGTGCACTATCAGGCGCATCCCCTTCACCATAGGTACTGACCACCCATAGAATCCGTTGTTGCTCGCTTAAATCATGGAGACTTAGATCTTGAATATTTCTGACCGCAATCTGATCATCAACTAAACGTAATTGCTCAGCGGTGTGTCTGGCCCAGATTTCGGCATGTCCAGACTGGCTGGCATAGACCACCAAATAAGCAGGATGCGATTGCAGCAGTGATTTTGAATTTCTTTGCTGCCAATATAGCCACACAATCACAAAAAGATGCAGACTCAATAATATTGCCAATATAGCAATAACGATCAGCACAGCCTGAGTCATGATGTCACCTTAGATGGCAAACCAAATGAGTAAAATAATTGCCGCTAAACTGCCTGCTGTGAGCAGCAAATGCGTAATTAAACGGGTTTTAATGGTTAAAAATAAGATATAGCCCGCCAAGGACAATAAAATGATGATGATAGCACTGATATCAATGAGCCAATGCCATGTTGCACCGACATTTTTACCGCGATGTAAATCATTGAGTAATGAAACAGTGCTTGCTGGTTTTTGGGTAATTTCGACTTGACCTTCATCCATCAATACCCAGAGATCTGTTGAACCCGCAGGACTCTCTAAACGAATCATCACCTCCCCATCCATGACTTCACTGCTTTTATAACGCCCAATCAACGGCTGCTTGTCTCGAACAAAATCTAGAATCGCCGGAGTTGGATTCTCTTGTTTTTGGATAGCACTCACAAAAGCAGTTGGTAAAGTGAGTTTTACGATTTGCTCATCATTGGATGATTTAAACCAATCTGGGTTATTGAGTAGCAATCCTGTTGCAGCAAAAAAAATCAGTACAATGAAAGCAAAGGCAGAGAGCCAGCCATGCACATAGCGTGCATGGCGGTAAAAATCACGACGTTGATACAAGAGATAAGCCTCGTCAATAAGTAGGGCTTTTAATTAAGCACCACGTTGGAAGTTTAGTTTCAGCGTACCAATTTCTGCCTGTGCAGGAAGTGTTTTTGTTACCGCTTTTGGCCCGACTTCTAATTCAAAACTTTGGTATGAATGATCACCATGCTCACGAGAGGTTTCAATATGGATTAAATATTTACCTGCATCGACAGCTTTACCAGCTTCATCTTTACCATCCCAAGCTAAACGGTACTGTCCTGGTTGGCGTGATGGCTTAGCCACCGCATCCAAGTTTGGCATTTGACGACCATAACGGCGCCACCAGACATAATTTGAATTGATCCATTTCTCATCTTTACCCCAAACCGCAAGGGTACGCACTAATTTTTTATCGCTATCCGTCACCCATACTGAAACATAAGGCGCGCGATAATTATCAACAGCGAGCTTAGGAATATTCACTTCAACTTGTGCCTGATAACCTTTAGGCCAAGCGGTTGCTGCACCATTAGCTGCCACATGTCGCATGATCGCAGGTTGATTGGCATCTAAAAGTGTAGACCAACCTGAGCTTTGATAACGACTGCCATCAGTCGCCACCAATTGCGCTTCAAAACCAACCAATTGTTCAATCAGCTGCATGCCTTCCTGAGGCGACATTGCGGTTAAAGCCGTTGCCAAAGCATCCGCATCTGCAGCGCATTGTCCTACGACGACACATTGCTCTACGGTTTGAATTGGCATACCTGTTTGCGGATTAAGCAAATGCGATTGGCCTGCCAATGAACGATAACCTTGTCCACTAAAAGCAACAGCTTGGTCTTTAATATTTAAAACCTGTGTTGGGGCGGCATTATCAAAGCGTTCATTTGGATTCTGAATACCAATTTTCCAGCCCGCTTGTTGTGGTGATTGACCCCACACCCGCATATCACCACCAATATCGATCAAAATCCCCTGTAAATGTGGTACAGCTTGTTTAGCTGCAATTAAGGCACGATCAATGACATAGCCTTTGGCATAGGCATCAGGTGCGATTTTAATGGCTGAATCGAGTTTAATCTGTTTGGTTTTCGGATTTAGCTCAATACTTTGAGTTTTTAATTGGCTTAATAAAGCTTCTTGGGTTTGATCATCCAGATTGTGTACCTGATGACTTTGTTCCCATAACTGCATCAACTGGCCTAAACGTGCATCAAAACCACCACAGCTCGCACTACGCCATTGTTCACACGCAGCAATTACCTCATACAGTTCAGAGGAGGCTTCGATCTGTTGTTCACGATTGAGTTGACTGATTTCACTGTCATCACGCCATACCGATAAAATCTTATCCAAACGTGCCACTTCATTCTGAATGGCCTGTAATGCCTTTTCTGCATCTTTTTGATGTGCAGTGGTCACAACCACATCCAAAGACGTTCCTAAAATATGATCTTGATGAAAGCTATAACTTGGTGTTTGAATAGGTGCTTGTAATGTCTGAGCATCTTTTACAGTAGTTTCATTGGCCTGAACTATCGTGACTGGAGACATAAATACAGCAATGGCTGCCATCAACGGAGATAAACGAAATATGAGTTGAACGGGGCGAAAAATTTGTTGCGTTGATGACATCGTTAAGCTTCCATTTTCTAAGATTTAACTCGGCCAACCTACTGACTTTATGCACAGTCAATCGCTCGGCCTCTCACATGAATTACAGCCAAAAGAACATGAAAATGAAATGATTTTATTCTGAATAAAATCAAAAACATTTGATTCATTTGCGACACGCATTTGGGAGATAAAAAGCTTCTTAATCTTTGTCTGCCCAATGGCATAAAAACGATTAAAAATTTATCGAAATAATATTGCAACTGATACTCGTTATCAAGTAGATTGTAGCAATTCTTTTGCATTTTTGTTTATTTCTCTTTTAAGGAATTCTTCATGCGTCATCTACTTACTGTTGCCTTATTCTCTGCATTACCAACATTCAGTTTTGCTCACACGGCAAGCCCTTTTTTATTGCCAGAAGTATTTGACAGCAAAGCAGATAACGTCAGCTTTCAAAGTGGAATTACTGTAGAAAAATTCTTTGTTCCAAACCGTAACTTTAAAACAGATTATCAGGTCACAACGCCAGAAGGAAAAACTGAAACTATTAAAGCAGCCGCAGAATTAAAAAAATTCAATATCGCTGAAGTCAATTTAACCACGGATGGCACCTATCGTCTTCGTACGCAAAATGCGACAGGCAACCCAACCAAATATGCATTGATTGATGGTCGTTGGTTACGTGTTCGCCCTCAACGCCCTGCTAATGCAAACCCGATGCCACCACAAGGTAATAATGCAGAGCAAAAAGCGCCTCAAGCACCAGCAAATCAGCCACCTCGTTTTATTGCTGAAGACCAAATTCCTGCAAATGCAAAAACTGCTCAAACCATCAACACCTATATTGCTGAAAGCTTTATCACTAAAGGTAAACCAAGTGCTGTGCCTGCTGTGAGCAACAAAGGTTTCGAATTGAAGTTCCTCACTCATCCAAATGAGTTATTTGCAGGTGAATCCTTTAAAGCACAAGTTTTAATGGATGGTAAACCAGTGCCAAATTTAGAAGTTGATGTGTTTAAAGGTGCCAGCAGCTACCAACCCAATGCAAAACGTGATCAACCGCATGTCAAAACTAACGCAAAAGGTGAAGTTGAAGTAAAATTCAATGAAGCAGGTATTTATCTCATTACCACAGCGTATCCTGAAGCGAATACTGACAACACAAAACCACCCATCGCACAATCTTATACTTACAGCGTGACCGTTGAAGTGACTGAATAAGCCTTTTGACTAAGGTACTTATCAGCGTATAAGTACCTTCCCCCTTTTGATTGAGTTGCAATCCATTTCTATCTTAAAAATAACAGCGTATATTGTTTTAAAACTCGTATTTTCCCTGTTTTATGACTTCAAAAAAAACCAGTGATGCAGGCATCTTTTTATGGATGGTTTATCAAACCATGCAAAAGATGAATTTAGATGCCGCTGCCATCTTTGCTTGTGTTCATTTACCCGATCAGCCACCTGATAAGTTTGTCCGTCGTGACAACGCCACACAGCAACGCTTTTGGCAAGCCGCACAACAAATTAGTGATGATCCCGATATTGGTTTACATATTGGGCACAATGTTCCACCCTTTCGTGGACAAGTGATTGAATATCTTTTTCTCAGTAGTGCAACATTTGGTGAAGGTCTCAAACGAACCATTCGATATCAGGCCTTACTCACTGATGCCATGTCATTTAACTTAGAAATGATAAATGAACATAGAGTGATGATTTCAGGGCTCAATCATCCTGTTCGACACTATTTGGAATGTGCGATTGGTATTTTGCTTAATTTCTTTAAATATATTAGTGACGGAACTTTTACGCCGACTGAAATTGGCCTGCCATATCTAGACGGAGCGGATCAAGAGGAATACCAGAAAATCTGGGGCTGTCCTGTCAAACTCGGGCAAGATAATGGCTATATTTGCTTTGATTCAGCACAATTAGCGACGCCTTCTGCTGCTCATGAACCTGAACTGTTAAAAGTACATGAACATCATGCTGCATCACAAATTGAGCTATTAAACAAACATCAACTTATAAACGAAATCGAAAAAATCTTGGCCAATGGTTTATTAGAGTCTGGAGAGTTTGACCAGAACATCATTGCCGAATATTTAGGACGTAGCGCTCGTAGCTTAAGAGCAGATTTACAACTATTAAATACCAGCTATGAAAAAGTCATTGCCCATTATCGTGAACGTCTTGCTCGTCGCTTACTTTCTCAAACCGAAGAAAGCATCGACCAGATTGTTTATCTGACTGGTTTTTCTGAACCCTCAGCATTTTCCAGAGCATTTAAACGCTGGACTGGTGAGACCCCAAGCGCATATCGACAACGTAAACAGACTTAAATTGATTGGATAGGCAGCTTAAAACTGTCAGATCAGTCAAAACTTTTTACTCTTCTCTTTTTAAAATCCGATCTATGTTAAACGAGGTAATCCAAGCATGATCGGTTTTCCAGTAGGCGTTTTTGTCGCAAATGGTATGGAGTGGTATTTCCACAAAGTCTGGTTACACGAATTTCCAAGCAAAAATAGAAACAGTCCGTTCTTTACCCATATTGCGCATCATAAACGTGCTCGCTTAAATGGCTTTCATGATGAAGGCTATGCGGAGTCGATGTTTAAAAATTCTGAGATGTACAATGAAAAATCGGCACTCATCGGCCTAGCTGCTGCATCCACCATTTTTCTACCGGTTGCACCCTTCTTTACCGCGGGCTTGTACTATGGCATTTGGAATTATTGGAAAGTACATGCCAAATCACACCTCGATCCAGAGTTCGCTAAAAAACGGATTCCTTGGCATTATGATCATCACATGACTAGCAATCAAAATGCGAATTGGTGTGTGACGAAGCCATGGTTTGATTACATTATGGGAACGCGAGTCATGACCAATGTATCGGTCACGGAAACCAATCCATTGGCAATCAACATGCCGAAGTGGCTGGAAAAAAGAGTGAATCGCGTAGCACGCCGCCTCTTACCAAAAGCCTATGCCCAAATTGATGCCAATACGCAATTTGATCAGCAGAATTTACGCCAAGGGATTGAGGTCGCGTTATAAATACGTTGAAGTAGAAGATTAATTCAAACCGAGTTATGCATGACTCGGTTTTATTGTGACAAAGTTAATGCGAGCTGGTTTTAGACAGTAAATTGAGAATCAATACCCCACTCATAATCAAGACAATCCCAATGATTCCCCAAATATCCAGTTTTTGGTCAAATACAAACCAAGCTACGGTGGTAATCAAAACAATTCCAACGCCAGACCAAATCGCATAAGCAACGCCTACAGGAATCGTTTTTAAGGTTAGAGACAAGCAATAAAATGCAATCACATAACCCACTACAACCACGATAGAAGCAACTGGTTTGGTAAAACCTTCACTACTTTTTAAGGCAGAGGTTGCAATCACTTCCGCAGTAATCGCAATGAATAAAATTATCCAATTGTTCATTCAACCATCTCCTACACTCAAATACCACCTATCGGGCCATACACAAGAAAAAACACCCTTATTAAAAGGGTGTTTTTCACATCAATTTTGATTGAGCCAACAATAATTACGCTGACTTCTTCGCCATATTGTTTTTACGGATCGTAATCATCAGCAACTGTACCGCAGCTGGTGTTACCCCAGGGATACGACTTGCTTGTGCTAATGTTTCAGGGCGAACCGTGTTTAACTTTAATGTGATCTCACGTGACAAACCCGAAATACCCTCATATTCAAAATCAGCAGGAATTCGGGTTTCTTCAAGACGTTTTAATTGTGCAACATCTTCATGCTGACGATTAATATAGCCTTCGTATTTCACCGCGATTTCGATCTGCTCACCCACATGCTCAGACACTTCTGAACCTGTTAATTCAGCAATTTGGCTAAAATTGATATTTGGACGTTTCAGTAAATCGATCGCACTACATTCTTTACTGAGATCTGCACCCGTCATTTCAACGAATTTTTTACCCATTGGGTTATTTGGCGCAGCCCACAAATGTTGTAAACGAGAAGTTTCACGCTCAACCGCTTCCATTTTTTCGCTATATGCAGCCCAACGCTCATCGTCAACTAAACCAAGTTCACGACCAATTGATGTTAAACGCTGATCGGCATTATCTTCACGTAACATCAAACGGTATTCCGCACGTGAAGTAAACATACGATACGGTTCTTTGGTACCGAGTGTAATCAAGTCATCAACCAAAACGCCCATATAAGCTTGATCACGTTTTGGTGTCCACTCTTCTTGTTCCCACGCACGGCGTGCAGCATTTAAGCCTGCAAGCAAGCCCTGTGCACCCGCCTCTTCATAACCTGTAGTACCGTTGATTTGACCAGCAAAGTACAGATTTTGAATCGCTTTGGTTTCAAGTGTAAATTTCAATGCTTGTGGATTGAAATAGTCATATTCAATCGCATAGCCCGGACGCAAAATATGCGCATTTTCCATACCACGGATCGAACGAACCAAATTAAACTGCACATCAAATGGCAATGAAGTCGAAATGCCGTTTGGATACAGTTCATGGGTATCTAGGCCTTCAGGCTCCAAGAACACTTGATGTGAATCTTTATCGGCAAAACGATGGATCTTATCTTCGATTGATGGGCAATAACGTGGACCAACACCTTCGATCACACCAGTATACATTGGTGAACGATCTAAACCGCCACGAATAATTTCATGAGTTTTTTCACTGGTATGCGTGATATAACAATTGACTTGCTCAGGATGCATTGACACATCCCCCATGAATGACATCACTGGAGATGGAAAATCACCCGGTTGCGGCGTCATGACAGAAAAATCTACTGTGCGTGCATCAATACGTGGTGGAGTACCCGTCTTTAAACGCCCAACGGGTAATTTAAGTTCACGTAGACGATGCGCTAAAGCAATCGAGGGTGGATCACCTGCACGACCACCACTTGAATTTTGTAGACCGACGTGGATCACCCCACCCAAGAAAGTCCCTGTCGTCAATACCACCGTCTTGGTATCAAAACGGATGCCCATTTGGGTCACAACACCTTTAACGGTATCGCCTTCAACAATTAAGTCGTCTGCAGCTTGCTGGAAAATATCCAGATTCGCTTGATTTTCTAAAGTATCGCGAATTGCTGCTTTATAACGTACACGGTCCGCTTGCGCACGTGTTGCACGCACAGCCGCACCTTTACGAGAGTTTAAAATACGGAATTGAATACCACCTTTATCCGCTGCAAGTGCCATTGCACCACCAAGCGCATCGATCTCGCGGACAAGATGTGATTTACCAATACCACCAATCGCTGGGTTACAGCTCATCTGTCCCAAAGTTTCAATGTTATGCGTTAACAATAATGTTTGTCTTCCCATACGTGCCGCAGCTAGTGCTGCTTCCGTACCAGCGTGACCGCCGCCAATTACGATAACGTCGTAAACTTTAGGATAGTGCATAGTGGTAAATGTGTATTCAAAAAATGACAGAGCATTATACAGGAGTTTTGCATTAAATTGGCAAAAACAGTCAAGATTGTTGCGGATTGCAAGTCCCTGTTCTGGCTACAGAACATACAAAAAGAAACCTTATGTTGCATTTTCCTCTTAGACTGCACACAGCGATTCATCACTATTAACTTGAAAACCACTGTTTTATCTGCTCAGTTTCTTATCCTAAAAAGTGTATAAAAAATACTTTAGGACAATGATATGAACACAAAGCTTTTATTTTCATCTCTTCTTTGTAGCTTATGTTTTAGCGTAGCTGCACATGCAGACACCAAAGCAAGCCAAGACCAACAGGCCAAAAAATATCAACAGGTCTGTAAAGGCAAAAAACAAGGTGATCCAGTTTCATTTGCATTTAAAGGCGTTGTTTTCAATGGTTCATGTGAGCCAAATGAAGCTGGTAAGTTAGCCTTCCAACCACCAACACCAGCATCTAATGCTGCCGTTGAGACTCAAAGTCGCCTATCTGTTACTCAATCAGAGCCTCGTCCAGTCAGTGGTGCACCTGTAGACTCTAATAACGCACCGATGGAAGCTCCTCCAGTTGCGCCAGCACCGCCTGTGGCACCTGATGTTGAACAAACTGCACCTTAATGCATAAATGATATAAAAGAAGGCCTAATTTGGCCTTCTTTTATATAAAAACAATATAATAGATTGTATAAGGACAAAATATTTCATCTTAAAATTGTAATCTGTCTACTTTATAATCCCTTTAACAAGCATGAATCTATTACAATAAGCACAAATACATTTATTTAGGTTTTCCTGTGAACTGGCTACAAATTCATATTACTGTTGATCAAAACCAAGTCGAACTGACCGAAACATTACTCCTGTCATTAGGCGCGGTGAGCGTAACTTTAGATGATGCTGAAGACCAAGCCTTACTTGAGCCATTACCTGGTGAAACCCCACTTTGGAATAAAGTTATCGTCACAGGGATTTATCAACAAGAAGAAGATGACCCAATTGATGTCGATACTTTAGAGGCTTTCCTTAAAGTACAACTTCCTGATGTACCAATGCGCCATGAATACTTGGAAAACCAAGTGTGGGAGCGTGCATGGATGGATTATTATGAACCGATTCAAATTGGTGAAAAATACTGGATCGTACCAGAATGGTTAGAACCACCTGAGGCTGATGCAACCAATATCAAACTTGATCCAGGTCTTGCTTTTGGTACAGGCAACCATGCCAGCACTTTCTTATGCCTACAATGGTTAGGTAAAACTGATGTGAAAGACAAAGTCGTGATCGACTATGGTTGTGGTTCAGGCATCTTGGGTGTTGCGGCTTTATTACTCGGCGCTAAAAAAGTTTATGCGACTGATATTGACCCACAAGCAGTACTTGCGACAAAACAAAATGCAGAATTAAATGGTGTACTGGATCGTCTTTCTGTAGGATTACCCGAAGAGTTTGATCAAGAATTTAAACCACAACAAGCAGATGTCCTTGTCGCCAATATTTTAGCGGCACCATTAATGGCACTTGCGCCTGAATTCTCAACTTTAATAAAAAATGAGGGCGAGTTCGCACTTGCTGGTGTAATCGAAGAGCAAGTTGCTGATGTTTCTAGTGTTTACTCACAGTTTTTTGATATATTAGAGATCGAAAAGCGTGAAGAAAACTGGTGTCGCATTTCAGGAAAACGTAAAACAACAATTTGAGAACATTGTTACTTATGAGTGAAAAACAAACCCGCTGCCCTAAATGTTCAACTGTGTACAAAGTGACCCTTTCACAACTCAGTGTTGCACAGGGTATGGTTTGTTGTCCAAAATGTGTCATTAACTTTAATGCATTAACCAACTTATTAGAAACAGACAGTGAAGCAATCCCGACACCTGTCAATCGCTCACTTTTTTCTTCAATTCAACCTGACAGCTCATTTGCTGAAAAACAAATGCAGATTTTGAGCATCTTTGACCAGAAAATTGAAAACTCAAATATTGATTTATTGACCTATCTCAACAACCTCAATTATTTCAATACCGAACCGGTTACCGCCCTCCCCAATTTAAATCTGTCTGAAGATACCTTACTGATCGACCATGAGAATAATGAGAAACAACATGGTTGGATGTATTACACTTTGTGGGGTGTTGGCAATATCGCTTTGATTTTAGTATTTGCTTTTCAGATTTTGTGGTTCAACCCTAAACTAATGCACGAAAGCCCTGCTCTCAATCAAATGTTTAATTATGCCTGTGGCATTTTTTCGTGCAAAACCAGTAATGAGCAATACCAATATCTCAGCTTTGAAAAAGTAAAAATTAAGCGTGGAGAAAAAGACACCACTGTTTTTTCGGGCGTACTTTTAAATCATCATGAGAATAGTGTGGTACTTCCTACGATTAAGGTCGTCCTCAAACAAAATGATGAAGCCGTTTTTAATGTACTACTTAAACCACAAGACTATTTGGTTGACAGTTTGAAAACGATTCAACGCATTCCATCAAACAGTCCATTTCGCTTTGAATTTAGCCTTCCTAAAAGCAAAAATAGCTTCAATGACTATAGTTTAGAATTTGTACAGCCCTAAAAGATCAAAAAAGTGACAAAAAAACAAAAAAAAGTGCAGTTAATTTGCTCACTTTTTCGCTGACAGTGGTATGATACGCGCCACGAATGCTTTGACCTACTTACTCCTCGTAATTTACAGACAATAAAATCGTTAAACGAACTGTGCTTCTATCCCATAAGCGCATTGTTGGTTTTTTTGTTTTTAAAAGTAGGCGGTAACAAATATTTAACTATTGTTACGCTTATTTTTTACACAATTCGAGGATTTGTGGCAAGCTAATAGTCCTTTTGTTTTAGAGTCACTGTTTTAGGATCTAAAACAGGACTCAGTAATTTAGACCACATTTATATTACTTTACCCAAGTGATATTTTGATTTTTCGGATTAAAACGCATGAATAGCAAATCTCCTATTTTTACGGCTCAATCTGATGTCGCTCTTCGCATCCATGTAGATCGCGCAGTTCGTCATTATTTTGCACAATTGCAAGGTGAGCAACCATCTCAAGTTTATGACATGGTTTTAGCAGAAATGGAGAAACCTCTTTTATCTGTGGTCTTAGAATATACTCGCGGCAATCAAACACGTGCCGCTGAGATTTTAGGCCTTAACCGCGGAACTTTACGCAAAAAGTTAAAAGCTCACGGTTTAATGAGTGAATAATTGATAAAATGCTCACGTTCTCGTGGGCATTTTTTTTGCCTTTTATTTTCAATCTGTAGACTTCAAACTGTTGACTAAAATCATGACTATCAAACGTGCTTTAATCTCTGTTTCCGACAAAACTGGAATCGTTGAATTTGCTCAAAATCTTGCAGCTCTAGGGGTAGAAATTTTATCTACGGGCGGTACATATAAGTTGCTTAAAGACAACAATATCGCCGTAGTAGAAGTTTCTGAACATACAGGTTTTCCTGAAATGATGGATGGTCGTGTAAAAACACTACATCCTAAAATTCATGGAGGCATCTTAGCGCGTCGTGGTCTGGACGAAGCGGTGATGCAAGAACACAACATCGATCCGATTGATCTGGTGATTGTGAATCTGTATCCATTTGCAGCAACTGTCGCAAAACCAAACTGTTCTCTTGCAGATGCGATTGAGAATATCGACATCGGTGGCCCGACTATGGTTCGTGCTGCAGCAAAGAACCATGCTTCAGTCGGTATTATCGTAAATGCATCAGACTATGATTCAGTTATCACTGAATTAAAAGCCAATGCTGGCTTGTCTTATGAAACACGTTTTGACTTGGCAGTAAAAGCATTTGAGCATACAGCACAATACGATGGCATGATCGCATCTTATTTAGGTGCACGTGTTGGCAAAACTGAAGGCGAAGCTGATTTATTCCCGCGTACCTTCAATACCCAACTGAATAAAGCACAAGATTTACGTTATGGTGAAAACCCACACCAAAATGCAGCATTCTATGTAGAAGCCAATGCCAAAGAAGCGTCGGTTTCAACTGCGAAGCAATTACAAGGTAAAGAGCTTTCTTATAACAATATTGCAGATACAGATGCGGCACTTGAATGTGTGAAATCATTTGCAAAGCCTGCTTGTGTCATTGTGAAACATGCTAACCCTTGTGGTGTTGCGGTTTCATTGGATGGTATCAAGGCAGCTTATGATCTTGCTTATGCAACTGATCCTGAATCAGCTTTCGGTGGCATCATTGCATTCAACCGTGAATTGGACACTGCAACTGCACAAGCGATTGTAGATCGCCAATTTGTTGAAGTGATTATTGCACCAAGCATCGCCGATGGCGTGCTTGAAATCACAGGCGCGAAAAAGAATGTCCGTGTGCTGGTCTGTGGTGAACTTCCAGCAATTGATGCACGTGCAGCACAACTTGACTATAAACGCGTAAACGGCGGTTTATTGGTTCAAGACCAAGACTTGGGCATGATCACCAAAGATGATCTTAAAGTTGTGACCAAGCGCGCACCAACTGAGCAAGAAATTGATGATTTGATCTTTGCTTGGAAAGTTGCGAAATATGTGAAATCAAATGCAATCGTTTATGCCAAAAACCGTCAAACCATTGGTGTCGGTGCAGGTCAAATGAGCCGCGTCAACTCAGCACGTATTGCAGCCATTAAAGCGGAACATGCTGGCTTAGTGGTTGAAGGTGCGGTAATGGCATCTGATGCATTCTTCCCATTCCGTGATGGTATTGATAATGCGGCTAAGGCTGGTATTAAATGTATTATCCAACCTGGCGGTTCAATGCGCGACGAAGAAACCATTGCAGCAGCGGATGAAGCGGGTATCGCGATGGTATTCACAGGTATGCGCCACTTCCGTCACTAATACTACTTTAAAAATTCCGTCTTATTTACCTCCCTCTAAATCTCCCTCCTAAAAGGAGGGAGACTACACCAATATCAATATGGGTTCCCTCTCCTCTTAGGAGATGAGGAACGATGGTAGTTCCGCAAGGGAGAGGTTAAGAGGGACTTTTTTATTCTGAACAGGTATATTCTTAAATACGGAAAAAGGAAATAACTTAATAATGAATATTTTAGTTTTGGGTAGCGGTGGCCGTGAACATGCACTTGCATGGAAAATCGCACAAGATGCAAAAGTCACTCAAGTATTCGTTGCACCGGGTAATGCAGGGACAGCAACTGAAGACAAATGTAAAAATATTGACCTCGATATTTTAGACAATCCAGCGATTATTGAATTTGCCAAGGCAAATGATGTTGCTTTGGTCATTGTAGGTCCAGAAGCACCATTAGTGAATGGTGTGGTGGATGCAGCACGTGAAGCAGGCTTAAAAATCTGGGGACCAACCCAGTATGCTGCACAGCTTGAAGGCTCTAAAGCATTTGCCAAGCACTTCTTAAAGCGTCATAACATTCCGACAGCTTTTTATGATGTATTTACTGAAGTTGATGCGGCTAAAGCCTATGTTGAACAACACGGTGCGCCAATCGTAATTAAAGCAGATGGTCTAGCTGCAGGTAAAGGCGTGATCGTGGCAATGACCAACGAAGAAGCCTTTGCTGCGATTGACGATATGCTTGCAGGCAATAAATTTGGCGATGCAGGTTCGCGTGTTGTAATCGAACAATTCCTTGCAGGTGAAGAAGCAAGCTTTATCTGTATGATTGATGGTAATAACATCTTACCAATGGCAACTTCACAAGATCACAAGCGTATCTTTGAAGGTGATCAAGGTCCAAATACAGGTGGTATGGGCGCTTACTCTCCTGCCCCAGTCGTAACTGCCGAAGTATTTGAACGTGTCATGAATGAAGTGATGCGCCCGACTGTTGATGGTATGGCAGCAGATGGTCATGTTTATACTGGCTTCTTATACGCTGGTTTGATGATTGATGAGCAAGGTCAACCGCGTGTGATCGAGTTCAACTGTCGTTTTGGTGACCCTGAAACCCAACCGATTATGATGCGTTTAAAATCATCTTTGGTCGAGTTAGTTGAAGCAGGTATCGCAGGTAATTTACCAAGCGAAGCAGAATGGGATGAACGTAAATCGATTGGTATCGTGCTGGCCGCTGGCGGTTATCCTGAAACGGTTCGCAAAGGCGATGTGATTTCAGGTCTTGGTCAATCTCCAGAAGACACCAAGATTTTCCATGCAGGTACGGCAATGAGCGCAGATGGTCATGTCATTACTGCTGGTGGTCGCGTACTTTGTGTGACTGCACTGGGTGATACTGTGCTTGAAGCGCAAATCAATGCCTTAGAAGTTTGTGGTCAAGTCACATTTACGGGGATGCAATACCGTAGTGACATCGGTTACCGTGCCATTGCTCGAGAAAAAGCTGAATAAACCAATTCAAGCTCAAAAAGCCTTCTTCGGAAGGCTTTTTTTATTCCTGAAATAGCATAAATTCAACTTCTATATTCATTATTTGAATATAAAATTCAGAAAAATATATATTTATTATTTAATTGATGCATATTTTTATATATTTTGAAAAATTCATAAAACTATCATCCATTTATATTTACTTGGAACATAATTTTCTTCAAATAATCAGTCTCTTATACGCAATAGTACAATCCTTCCCCCTATAACCCATACTCAATTGTTGATATGATTGCCCCAATTTTAGATGTTGTTTTTATGTTAACTCCATATTCTTTTTCATTATTTTCAAATGATTAGAATATTTAACCTAACAAAACAAATTGCAGCTAAATCCAAATTTGATTAGAAAATAGGGTGTGTTATTCATTTTTTTCATTTCTGAGATACAGAATGGGCACATGAATATTCATTCATTTTTCTAGTGTTGTGGAAAGGACTCTAGTTCAAACTTCAAGAATAATTGACATGATTGTTTGAGGCCGATGCCAATTTACAACATACAAACCTATTGCAATCATTAATGCTAGAGAAATGCTGATTTTCTCGACATTATTCCGATTAGGATTTATACATGAAAAAGCTGATTAGTCTTTTTTTAAGTGTATCTGTTGTATTACTTGCGGCATGCAGTAAACAACCTGATACTGCATCGACCGAACAAAAAGGTGATGCTGCTGCATTACAAACTGTTGTAATTGCTTCTACTGGTTCAGATGCTGATATCTGGCGTTATATTGCAACTTTGCCTGAAACCAAAGCTGCTGGCGTTAAACTCGAAATTAAAAACTTCACTGACTATGTTGCAATGAATACCGCTGCAGCAAATAAAGAAGTCGATTTGAATGCATTCCAATCTTATGCTTACCTTGTTGCATTCAATGCTGCAAATAAAGACAAGATTGCTCCTGTTTCAACCACTTATTTAGAGCCAATGGGTATCTACTCGAGTAAAGTGAAAAAGGTTGATGAGTTTGCTGAAGGTGCAACCATTGCGATTCCAAATGATGGTGCAAACGAATCGCGTGCATTATTACTTTTACAAAGTGCTGGCTTGATCAAATTGAAAGCTGACTTCGATCCAGTTAAAGGGACCCCTGCTGACATTATCGAAAACAGCAAGAAAATCGTGATTAAGCCGATTCAAATGGCAACAGCAGTCCGTGTTAAAGACGAAGTTGATGCAATTTTATTGGGTAATACACTTGCGATGGAAGGCGGTTTAAACGTACTTAAAGATGCGGTTTTCTATGAGCCTATCGACCAAAGTACCAAGTTAAATGTAAACGTTTTGGCAACTGCAGAATCTCGTAAAGATGATCCTGTGTTACAAAAAGTTGGCGCGCTTTATCATACTGAAGCAGTGAAGCAATATGTTCAAGAACACTTTGCAGGTACTAAAGTTGACGTAAACAAACCAACGAGCTACCTCACTGAAGCAAATTCGTAATATAATACCCACAAATAAAACAGGCAAAGTGATTTTGCCTGTTTTTTCTTTTCTGCCATAGTACTGACGAACATGATCCAATTTAAAAACATTTCGAAACACTATCAGTTGAAAGGTCAAACGATCAATGCGTTGGATCAGATCAATTTAGAGATCCCTGACGGTAGTATCTTTGGCATTATCGGCTATAGTGGTGCAGGTAAAAGTACACTTATCCGTTTGATTAATTTGCTTGAGCGCCCAACTCAGGGACAAGTCATCATTAATCAAAAAGACTTTACTGCAATGGATGCACGGACACTTCGTCAAGAACGTGCAAATATCGGCATGATCTTTCAGCATTTCAATTTACTTCAAACCAAAACGGTGTCTGAAAATATTGAAATACCACTTAAGCTATTAGGTCATAGCAAAGCTGAGCGTGAAAAACGTCTGGTTGAACTCTTAGATTTTATTGATCTAAAACATAAAAAAGATGCCTACCCTGACGAACTTTCAGGCGGGCAAAAACAACGTGTCGGGATTGCTCGTGCATTGGCAAATCATCCAAAGATCTTACTCTGCGATGAAGCCACCTCTGCACTTGATCCACAAACCACCAAATCAGTTTTGGCTTTATTAAAAAAGATTAACCAAGAACAAAATATCACCATTGTGATGGTGACGCATGAAATGGATGTGATTGAATCTGTTTGTGATTATGTTGCGGTGATGGAAGCCGGTCATGTGATTGAAACAGGCCCGACATTAGATATTTTTAGTCAGCCTCAACACCCCACCACTAAAACCTTTATTCAAACCGTATTACAGCAGCAGTTGCCGATCAACATTCTGAATAATCTTGAGCACAAACACCACAATAGTATTTATAGCCTGCAGTTTTTGGGTACATCGGCACAAGAAACTGTGATTCAGGCAGCGATTAAGCAGTTTGATATCAGTTTGAATATCCTATTTGCCAACATGACCGAAATTAATGGCACCGTGATTGGCCAAATGTTTATCCAACTGCTGGGCGACCCGCTTATGATCCAAGAAACGGTAAAGTTCCTTGAGCTTCAAGGTGTGAAAGTTGAACAGTCTGGAGTGGTTAGCCAATGAGAGATTTAATTGTACAATGGCTGACTCAAGTCACCGCTCCGTTTTGGCATAGCTCGCTTTCAATTGACCAGTTTGTTACAGCGCTACAAGAAACCTTTCAAATGGTGTTCTTCTCTTTGCTGTTTGGCTGCATTTGGGGCTTAATCCAAGGCATTACCTTAGTGGTTACCCGAACTGGTGGCATCTTACAAAATCGCGCGATTTATTATTTCCTCAACCCAATTGTGAATGCCTTACGCTCCCTTCCCTTCATTATCTTATTGATTGCTGTTATTCCACTAACCAAAATGTTAGTTGGGACATCAATCGGGACTTGGGCAGCGATTGTACCCTTAACCATTTATGTCGGTCCGTATTTAGGTCGTTTAATTGAAACTTCGTTACTTGAAGTGAATGAAGGCATTGTCGAATCCGCTCAAGCAATGGGTGCTTCGCCTTGGCAAATTATCTTTAAATTTATTATCCCTGAAGCACGTAGCTCTCTGATTCTAAATTTAACCACAGGTACGATCTCGCTCATCGGTGCGACAGCGATGGCGGGTGCTGTTGGTGCGGGTGGTATTGGTGACTTGGCGATTTCTTATGGTTACCAACGTTTCGACACCAGCGTGGTGATTTTAACCGTGATTGTTTTATTGCTATTGGTTCAAATGGTACAAATGCTTGGAGATTGGTTAGCTAAATTACGCTAATTTTCATTCTATACCTGATTAAGGAATATATTGAAAACTCAATATATTCCTTTTATTTTTCTCAAAAACTGACCAAATGATATAAAATAATGCTCTATTAAAATAATAGTAAAAAATCCAACAAGAGCACAATATGGCATCGCTTGAAATACTCACCACCTTTTTAATTACAACGTTTATTTTTGCTTATATTCCTGGCCCAGCAATGCTATATACCGCCGCACAAACTTTAGCAAAAGGGCAAAAATCTGGTTTCATGGCAACTTTAGGACTTTTTATAGGAGGATGTGCTCATATCATAGCCGCTGCAGTTGGGCTCACGACGCTATTTCACTTATTTCCAGTTCTATACACCGTCATTAAAATCCTTGGTGCATGTTGGTTAATCTGGTTAGGTATTAAACTCATCAAAGACACTCCAACATCCAACACGCTAAACACTGCTCAAGAAGAAATTGCAGGAAAAACACTCAAAGAAAGTATCTTGGTCGAAGTATTAAATCCTAAAACTGCGATTTTTTATCTCGCATTTTTACCTCAATTTATCAATAGTGCTTCTCAATCACCGGTCTGGCTACAATTTATCCTTTTAGGTTTAATCGTTAATACAATTTTTATTTCTGCAGATCTTGTATGCGTTTTTCTGGCTGAATTCGTCATGAGAAAAATGAATAAATCCCAAAGTATCCAAAAAACTTTGTCTATATTGGGTGGTTTAATCTTTATTTCTTTGGGCCTATTTCTGATTTTGGGCCAACACTAAATCAGCTTATGCAAAGTAAACTTCATTCGCCGCCTTAAAGGTATTTACATGCAAAGGCACCAAATCATCCAGTGCCTGATACCCCCCCGCCAACACAAACAACATTGGGATTTTCATTTTTTTCGCCATTTCAAAGACAATGCGATCACGCTCGAATAACAATTCAGTACTAAACCACTTTGAACCATATTTATCATGCTGATGACAATCCATCCCTGCCTGATAAATCATCAAATCCGTCTCCCAACGGGAGGCATATTGAAAAGCTTCAAAAATCGCCTCACGATATAAATCAAAATTGCCTTGTTTGGGATGAATATAACGCGTCAGACTGCGATCACCAGCCTTACAACCGAAACGAATGCCAAAAATCCCAAAGTTCAGCAAATTGGTCATACGATTGGTGAAAATCGCAGTCCCATCACCGCCATGCTGATCACAATCCAAAACGAAGATACGTTTTTCTGGATATTGCTTTGCCACCAAGGCCAAGCCATTGAACGTGCAATAAGCTGCACCAGATTCATAACTGGCATGATGAAACCCCTGAGCAATATTAGCAGCAACACCTTCTTTGAATGCAATTTCCGCCCCGACCAATTGCCCTGCCTGTACTGCCAGAATTGCATCACGAAGCTGTTCATTCCACGGCTTAAAACCTTGTATAGTGGCAAAGGCAGACTGTCCAGATAAAAATGCCTCAACATACTGTGGATTGTGCAATTTCTTTAACAGTTCAACATCAATACTGCCTGGATCGATCAGTTCAACCATCCGTTGGGCACGTAACACATCAGCGACAGCGGTGAGTTTTTCCATACTATTGGTATGCGTTTGCGCATAATAGCGTGGTGAATAACAGGCTTTTAGCATGGATATCCTACATAAATTTGATCTTGGGCAATCTCCATCAGTTGATTTAATTCGGTGCTATCAGGTCGGAATAGTCCATTATCGACCTGTTGTTTAAAATGATAACCAAAAGCACGTGCCCGATTGTCAGGTGACACGGCCAACGTGGTTAAGCGTAAAAACCAAAAACCATTCATTGCTGTAATTGGAATTACATAGCCCTTATATTGCTTATTTTTATGCTTAGGCAGCTGTTCGATGTCATAGCTGGCTGAAAATAAACTACCCGCAGGTAAGCGCACCCCATTCATCATCAAAGGCACCAGACTGATACAGGAATGATTATCGCCCATATTCAGTTTTTCCATCATGATCGGTTGTTGCTGCGCATCGACAAAAATATTGATTTCACCCTGCCGCAATAAACGATGATGAGCGATACGCAGGAAAAATTTCTCTGCCATCGGACAAGAACCAACTTTAGGCTTTTCCTCTAAGGACTGGCAATCAATCATACCCTGCCCCGATGCATCCTGAGGCAGAAGAATATCACTCAGTAACTGGCAAATCAGTTTGCTTTCTTCAAGTTGAGCATATTGATGAATATTTCTGAGTTTGGCTTGAAACTCGACTTCCTGCTGTAAGCTCTGTGCAAAACTTTCTTGTGGGTTTATACGCTGCAAGCTTTGTTGGACGTTTAAATTTGTATCCAAGTTACGCCATGTTTCTAACTCTAAGCCATAAGATGAGCTTTGATTAAGAATATTACGTAAAGCTTTGGTCTCATATTCTTCAAAAATACGCAAATCCTGAAACCCGATTGGATCACGTACTTGAGAAACAAACTCAGCAATGACACGTGTCGCCTGCGTATAGCCACAACCCCGACGTTCTGTTTGATGGCTAAAATGCTCGTTCAGCATTTCTGTAAGTTTGGCAGAGAGCGGATATAAATACTTTTTAAAGATAATGACCACTTCATGGTCGATCGGCTCAGACATAATTCCCTCTCTTGTTATACTGATTTATCACTTTTCGCTCATCGTAAAAAACTGTATTTCTCTTTTTAAATTTAATCATTGAAATTATTTAGCTTTACTTCAATATTTTTATACGACTAAAGATAAATCATTAACTTATAAAACTTTTATCTCATCTTTATTGAAAATATAACACTTGTCAACGATAAAAATATCGACTGAACTTTGCTGTCAAAATATGCCCTAAAAAGTCATCAGGTCACGCTCCTAATCAACACGACTTTTGCACTAAATCGCATTTACACTTACACTAGAAATAGGCACTCAACTGAGTACCCAACTCGCAATAACCACATCAAACAAAGCTTTAGGATTCGGCTATGCATTATAAGATTCATGCCATTGACGTAAAAAATGCCTTAAAAAACTATATTTGGTTATTGGAAGATACTCATACACAAGAAGTTGTTGCGATCGATCCAACTGAGGCCAACTTAGTGATCGAGTTTTGCCAACAGCATCAGCTTCAACTGAAGCAAATTTGGTTGACGCATTGGCATAAAGATCATACAGGTGGAGTTGAAGGCTTACTCGCCGATCAAAATATTATGGTCTACGGTCCACGCGATGAATTGAGTAAGATTTCGTTCATTTCCAACCCTTTGCAAAATGACGATCACTTTCATTTTAATGAATTAAAAGTTGAAATTATTGCAACTCCTGGGCATACGCTTGGTCATATTACTTATTTTATTGAAAAACTTGAGACACTGTTTAGTGGTGATACCTTGTTTGCAATGGGCTGTGGCCGCTTATTTGAAGGCACTGCCGAGCAAATGTATCACTCATTGAATCGGTTGGCCGCCCTACCCATTCAAACTAAAGTCTATTGTACGCATGAATATACCCTTGCCAACGCAGAATTCGCCCTTACTGTTGAACCAGACAATGTGGCATTACAACAGCGGCTGGAGCAGGTCAAAACCTTAAGAGCAGCAGATCAGATTACCTTGCCAAGTAGCATTGAATTAGAACTTGCAACCAATCCCTTTTTACGTACCGAAAGTACTGAAGATTTTGCACGTATCCGTAGTTTGAAAGATCAGTTCTAAATAAATGCACTAAATTTAAACGATTCATTTTTCACTTTTTGCTAAAAGTGGAAAATGAAATTATTTTTTACATTTACCCCCAGTCATTTATAAAAAGGAAGCATTTATTTTTTAAAAAAATAAAATTAAATAATCAAATAAAATCAAAAATATAAACAAACAACAGATAAGTTTCTCTCTATAAAAATTACGCTAAATTTACATTAGTTACACGTGGAAAAATAAATCTATGCAATCCCCCTTTAAAAAAATTTAACCGACCCTTATTAATATTTACATGTTCACAAGGAGATCTGTCATGAAAAACAGAGTTGTTAAAGCAAAAAACGTATTGGCTTTCCGTATTTGGTTAGAAAAATTAGGATATTCAGTTAAAAATCTGACAGATAACCGTGGTTTTACATTCAGCTTTAAAAAAGAATATGGTCTGGTCACATGTGACTTATCTGGTAATGCTTTAGCAATGCAGCTTGGCGAAGAATTCGAAGATCATTTAAAAGCATAATGACAAATTTTCTGATCGTTCAGGGTTTCAAAGGGATTTGGAATCCTGATTGCTAAGAATCAACAAATTTAAATATTTTTCCTTCTATTTAATCCCTCATTTTCTAACCATTTCATACAAAATTTTATTGGAACCAACGCAATTTCCAAGTATCATTATGCCCAGTCGAGGGATGCTGCGACAATTGATCAGCACTAAAGATCAATTTGCCAGGCTCGACGATCGGTTAGACACTCGTTTTAACCAACAACGGCATCCGCGAACAGAATGATCCATACTATTTTTTCTAGGAGATCCTGATGAACGCGGTGAATGCTTCATTTACAGATTATAAAGTTGCTGATATTTCCCTTGCTGACTATGGTCGTAAAGAGATCAAACTTGCTGAAGCAGAAATGCCAGCTTTGATCGGCTTACGTAAGCGTTATTCAGCAGCTAAACCACTTGCTGGCGCAAAAATTTTGGGTTGTATTCACATGACAATCCAAACAGCTGTTCTTATTGAAACATTGGTTGAGCTTGGCGCAGAAGTACGTTGGACTTCTTGCAACATCTTCTCTACTCAAGACCATGCTGCTGCTGCCATTGCTGCAAGCGGTGTTCCTGTATTCGCTTGGAAAGGCGAAACAGAAGAAGAATATGTATGGTGCTTAGAGCAGCAGATCAATGTCAACGGTCAGCCTTGGGATGCCAACATGATCTTGGACGATGGCGGTGACCTAACTGCACTTGTTCATGACAAATACCCTGCACTTTTAGAGCGTATTCACGGCATTACTGAAGAAACCACTACAGGCGTACAACGTCTGTTGGAAATGTGGAAAGACGGTTCGCTTAAAGTACCAGCGATCAACGTGAATGATTCGATCACTAAATCGAAGAATGACAACAAATACGGTTGCCGCCATTCATTAAACGATGCCATCAAACGTGCAACTGACATGTTACTTTCTGGTCGTCGTGCACTTGTGATCGGTTACGGTGATGTTGGTAAAGGTTCTGCACAATCTTTACGTCAAGAAGGCATGATCGTTCGTGTCACTGAAGTTGATCCAATCTGTGCAATGCAAGCATGTATGGATGGATACGAAGTTGTATCTCCATATAAAAATGGCGTACAAACTGGCAAAAAAGAAGATATTAACCAAGACTTATTGGGCAATACTGATCTTGTTGTAACAACAACTGGTAACTACCACGTATGTGATTCTGCAATGTTAGATAGCTTAAAAGCGGGTGCTGTAGTATGTAACATCGGTCACTTTGATACAGAGATCGACACTGCATACTTACGTGGTTACAAGTGGGTTGAAGTGAAGCCACAAGTCCACCAAGTGTATCGTTCAGAAGACGAAAACAACTACCTTATCCTTCTTTCTGAAGGTCGTTTAGTGAATCTTGGTAATGCAACAGGTCACCCATCACGCGTGATGGACGGTTCATTTGCAAACCAAGTTTTAGGTCAAATGCATTTATTTGCTGAGAAATTTGCTGACTTACCTGCTGAGCAAAAACAAGCTGCGATTCGTGTCGAAGTCCTTCCGAAGAAATTAGATGAAGAAGTGGCTGCTGCAATGGTTCTTGGCTTTGGCGGCGTGTTAACCCAGTTAACGCAAGTACAAGCAGACTACCTTGGCGTTCCTGTAGAAGGTCCGTTCAAATCTGACGCTTATAAATACTAAGAAAATCAGGGCAGACGTTTTACGGACTGCCCTTTTTTCTAAAATTCCCAAGCGATTTTAAAAAGGATTTGAAATGACAAAGCGTGTTCCTATTTCTTTTGAATTTTTCCCACCTAAAACAGATGCGGGCGCGGAAAAATTAAAACTTGTTCATCAAGAATTACAACTCTTAAATCCAGAATTTTTCTCGATTACCTATGGTGCGGGTGGTTCAACGCGTGAACGCACACTTGCAGCGATTCATGACTTTAATGGCAAAGGTACGCCTGTTGCGCCTCACTTATCTTGTATTGGCGATGACAAAGTCCGTATCGCCGAACTTTTAGATTTATATAAATCTCAAGGCATTGATCGTATTGTCGCTTTACGTGGTGATTTACCATCAGGTCAAGTTGGCCTAGGTGAACTACCTTATGCACAGGACTTAGTCCGCTTTATTCGTGAGCATTCAGGTGATCACTTCCACATTGAAGTGGCCGCCTATCCGGAAATGCATCCTCAAGCGGAGACTTTTGATGGTGACATTCAACGTTTTGTTGAAAAAGTAAATGCAGGCGCAAATGCAGGCATTACTCAATTCTTCTTCAATCCAGATGCCTATTTCTATTTTATTGAGCGTATTGGCAAAGCTGGCGTGAATATTCCAGTTGCACCAGGTATTATGCCGATCACCAATGCAAGCAATCTGATCCGCTTTGCAGATGGTACTGGTGCGGAAATTCCACGTTGGATCCGTAAGCAACTCGCAGCGTATGGCGACGACAGTGCAAGCATCAAAGCATTCGGTCATGAAGTGATTGTAAAACTTTGCGAACGCTTGATTGCCGGTGGCGCACCAACACTGCATTTTTACTCAATGAACCAAACAGAACCGACTCGACAACTGGTTGTCGATCTTGGTTTAAACTAATTTGTACGAGCACGACCCAAGCATGAATCGTTTTTATATCGAAACTGAATTAAACACTGGCAATACCATTGAATTAACTGAATCGGTATTTCACCATTGGGTCCGTGTACTGCGTGCAAAAGAGCAAGAACAAGCCATCTTTTTCAATGGAAAAGGTGGTGAATATGTTGTTAGCCTGACAGAAATCAACAAGAAAAATGCCTTTGTTTCAGTAGACCAGTTTAATCCAGCAGATCGTACCGCACCATTCAGTGTGGTATTGGGTCAGGTGATGAGTAAAGGTGATCGCATGGATTATGCGATTCAGAAAGCAACTGAATTGGGAGTGACAAGTATTCAACTGCTCACCAGTGAACGTTGCGAAATGCGTTTAAAGTACGATCGTGATCAGAAAAAAATAGAGCATTGGCAATCTGTGGCAATCGCCGCTTGTGAGCAATGTGGCATGAACCGTGTTCCTCAAGTTTTAGCCCCGATTGCTTTGGCTGACTGGCTCAGCACTGACTTACCGGCATCACGTTTTGTACTTGCACCCAATAAAGACCAAGCCAATGTATTGCTCAACAGTAGCCCTGAGCTCGCTTTATTAATTGGCCCAGAAGGTGGTTTGAGTGAAGCTGAGATTCACTTGGCTAATCAACATCAATTTAAAAACTGGTGCATTGGCGATCGGGTATTAAGAACCGAAACCGCTCCTGTGGTTGCCTTGTCGATTTTAAATCATCACTTCTCATTGAGCTAAGTACTTGGCATTGCTTTCTGCAATGTTTAGCGCTAATTTAAAATAAGCTCCATATGTTTACAAAAAGACAAAGACTGTGAATATAGATAAAAAATTAAAAGGATTATTCTTTGTATGTTAGGGGTTCAGGACAAAAAATTGCCACAGTTTATCTATACGGACCAAATTGATTATCCAAATCATGTGCGCTTATTTGTGTTAAGCGTATTTTGCATTTGTCTGTTAGATTATGCTCTATTTGGGATTTTTTACTCTTTTGAATCTAACATTTTCACGACTTGGATGAGCATTACCCTCATCCTTTTATTTAGCTTTACCTGTATCTGTCATTTTTTACTCAAACGCTACTCTTCAGTTCGTTATAGCAACCAGACCAACATCATTTTTCAAGTGATCTGTTTTTTTACTGGTTTACTGATTGGTGTCAATACGATTGTCATTAATCACTACTTGGCTGTCGATATTCCTCATTTGATTGGGTCACATATTTTGACCCTAACTGCGTTACTACTCACTGCATCTCATATCATTGCACTGACCTTTTTAACCCAACATATTCGCTATTTCTTCTTATTTTTTATTCCAAGTATTGCACCTTTAATCGCATCTCAGCTTTTACATCGAGATCATGATCACACCTTGTTCTATCTGGCGTATTATTCCTCCTTTTTTGCCACCGTACTTTGTGCTCAAGTCACCTATAAAATTCATAAACGCTTGGCCTTGGTACTGGATAAAAATAAACAGTTGATTGACGTGGCTGAGCAGCACAATCAATGGACTGAAGAGCTGTGCCAACAATTACAGCGTGAGGTGAATAAGTCCAAAGATATTGAAGCGCAACTACAATTCAATAATCACCTGTTAGAACAAAAGGTTCGTGAACGTACATTTGATCTGACACAAATGAATGAAAGCCTAGAAGAGCATCGTCAAAATTTAAGCTTTGCCCATGAAACTGCTGGCATTCGTCCTTGGGACTGGAACTTAGAAAATCATACCGTTGGTGTGACCAATGCACATAGTCAGGCCGTTACCCGTCATTCTGAAAACCATTACACCCTGCTGCATAAAATCATTCATCCAGATGATATCGAGCGGGTGAAAAACACCTTATATAATCATTTATGTGGTCAAACCAAGCGCTATGAAGAAACCTTCAGGATCAAGCGTCCGAATGGCGAATGGACTTGGATTCACGATGTTGGACAGGTGATTTTAAGAGATCCAGAAGATGATACGCCTTTGCGAATGGTGGGTATTCACCGCGATATTAATCAAGAAAAGAAAGATCAGGAACGCTTAAAACTTGCTGCCAGCGTCTTTGAGCAAGCCTCAGAAGGTATTTTCATTTTAGATGAACACTTTAACTATGTTGAAGTCAATCCTAAATACGAACAGCTGACAGGAATGGATAAACAGGCCATCATCGATAAACAGTTATTTGAAATTACCAAGCAAAATAAGCAGCATCATCATAATTTTCATTTATCAATTCTTGATACACTGCGTGAAGAACAAGAATATGAAGGTGAGTTTCAAGAAACCTATATTTCTGAAAAATCTTGTTTTTTGTGGATTCATATCAATGCAGTGAAAGATGAACAAGAGCGTGTCATCAACTATATCGGTATTGTTTCAGATCAGACTGAACGTAAGCATCAAGAGCAACGCTTATCCTATCTGACCAATTACGATACGCTCACCGATCTACCGAACCGTTTTTATTACCAACAGCAGTTGCATCAGTATTTGGTCAATGAAGCATCGATTCAGCATCTGGCTGTCATCCGTTTAAATATCGACCGCTTCCGTGCCTTGAATGAGATCATTAGCAATCAAGCTGGTAACGAACTCCTTAAACAGGTAGCACAACGCTTACGCATCAGTAATATTGATGCGCTACTGGTCGCTCATTTAAGTGCAGATGATTTTGCGATTATTTATGAAATTTCGCCCTTACATCCACCACTTCATCAACTCTGTAACAACATCGTTGAAGCCTTTAGCAAACCTTTTTATCTTGCTGATCAAGAGTACTTTGTTAGCATTTCAATCGGGGTCGCGATTTATCCAGAACATGGCCGTCAAGTCGATAATTTAAATACCCATGCAGAACAGGCATTGACCGAAGCCAAGCGCTTAGGTGGCAATACCATTCGCTACTACTCCAATGAAAGAGCCAATTTTGTCGCCAAATATACAGATCTAGAACTTGACCTGAGAAAAGCCATTCAGAATAACGAGTTGGTGGTGTATTACCAGCCTAAGATCAATGCGCATAACCATCAAATTAATGGCTTTGAAGCATTGATCCGTTGGAAGCATCCAACCAAGGGCCTGATCATGCCAAGCATTTTCATTCCTTTGGCGGAAAGCACCAGTTTGATTTCGGATATTGGACAATTTGTTTTGCATGAAGCAGCCAAACAACTGCAAACCTGGCAACAACTTGGTTTTAGCAATATCAATATTGCAGTCAATATTGTGGCACAGCAAATTTTACGTGGTCAGTTGCTGCATGATATTGATGCGGTATTAAATAGCTATGCGATTTCTGGCAAAAATCTTGAATTGGAAATTACTGAATCTGCCTTTATTGAGAACACTGACAGCGTCAAAACGGTATTGCATGCCATCAAAGAACGTCAAATTTCAATTGCGCTGGATGACTTCGGCACAGGCTATTCATCACTCGCCTACCTCACCGAATATCCAATTGACATTTTGAAAATTGATCGTGCTTTTATCTCGAAAATTGGCAATGCCAAACAAGATGCGATCGTTAATGCCATGATCGCCATGGGCAAGACCATTGGCCTAAAAGTTGTGGCTGAAGGCGTTGAAACCGAACAGCAATATGAGTATTTAAAACGACAAAATTGCGACATATTACAGGGTTACTTATTTTCACAACCGCTTACTGCCGCCCATGCGACAGAATATCTGCAAAAACAAAAGCAGCAGTCAACTGCAAGATATTCCATTTAAACGTGAATTTTAACCTTTTTTGCTGTTTATTTTTCACGGAATAGCAACTGTCAATAGGTATGTAGTTCAGTGAAAATAAGCTTTTTTGACTGTGCGAAAGCATGAACTAGTGCTATATTCTTGTGCACTTATCTTAATATCGTAATTAGACAGCTAGATGTCTGATTATTATCGGAACAAACGAGACTCAGATGGACGATCAATCTTTAAAACAAGCCGCTTTGTATTACCATGAATTTCCAACCCCAGGAAAAATCAGTGTGACACCTAGCAAGCAGCTCGTTAACCAACGAGATTTAGCGCTTGCCTACTCACCTGGTGTTGCTGCGCCATGTTTGGAAATCGAACGTGACCCTTCTGCCGCTGCCAAATATACAGCACGTGGTAATCTGGTTGCCGTCGTGAGTAATGGTACAGCCGTGCTTGGTTTAGGAAATATTGGTCCGCTCGCGTCTAAACCTGTCATGGAAGGTAAAGGCGTTCTGTTCAAAAAGTTCGCTGGTGTTGATGTCTTTGATATCGAGATTGATGAAAATGATCCAGACAAGATCGTAGATATCGTTGCTGCATTGGAACCAACTTTTGGTGGTATCAACTTAGAAGATATCAAAGCACCAGAATGTTTCTACATCGAGAAGAAACTTCGCGAACGCATGAAAATTCCTGTATTCCATGATGACCAACATGGAACCAGTATTATTGTCGGTTCAGCATTGCTCAATGCTTTGCAACTGGTAAATAAAAAAATTGACGAAATTAAAATCGTTGCATCAGGCGCCGGTGCAGCAGCACTTTCGTGCCTAGACTTGCTTTGCGCTTTAGGCGTGAATAAAGCCAATATCGTGGTTGCCGACTCTCGCGGTCTGCTCACTACATCACGTGAAGGTTTAGATGAATCGAAAAAGCGTTATGTACAAGACATTCAAGCAACACAATTGCATGAAGTGATGGCTGGCGCAGATATGTTCCTCGGTCTTTCAGCAGCAGGTATCCTCACCAAAGAAATGGTGAAGGAAATGGCTGAAAATCCAATTATTTTTGCACTGGCAAACCCAGATCCTGAAATTCTACCTGAACATGCGCACGAAGTACGTCCAGATGCAATCATGGCAACGGGTCGTTCAGACTATCCAAACCAAGTGAACAACGCACTTTGCTTCCCTTATATCTTCCGTGGTGCATTGGATGTAGGTGCAACTACCATTAACGAAGAAATGAAGATTGCCTGTGTACATGCAATTGCACGCATGGCACACGTTGAAGCAGATGCTGCAACTTATGGTGAAAAATCTGCATCATTTGGTCGTGATTACTTGATCCCTCGCCCACTTGATCAACGCTTGATTTTAGAAATCGCTCCTGCTGTTGCGAAAGCGGCAATGGACTCTGGTGTTGCGACACGCCCAATCGAAGATTTCTCTGCATATCGTCAACGACTTTCTGAGTTTGTTTATAACTCAGCATTCTTGATGAAACCGATTTTCTCGCAAGCGAAAACAGATCCAAAACGTATTGCTTATGCTGAAGGTGAAGATCAGCGAGTATTACGTGCTGTGCAAATCGTGGTTGATGAAGGCTTAGCGAAACCAATTCTTGTTGGTCGTACTTCGGTTATTGAAGACAACATCAAAAAGTTGGGTTTACGCTTACAGCATGGCGTGAATATTGAAATCGTCGATCAGGAAAAGAATCCTCAATACGAAGATTTCTCTAAAGAATATCATCAAATCATGCAACGTAAGGGTGTAACGGTCGAATATGCGCAACGCGAAGCACGCCGTCGTTCTACTTTAATCGCAGCGATGTTGGTTAAATTTGGCAAAGCAGATGGTATGTTGTGTGGTACCTATTCAAGCTACGATATCCATTTAGATTTCGTGAAAAATGTCATTGGTCTTAAAGAAGGTCGCAGCACATTCTTTACTTTGAATGCGTTGATGCTTGAAGATCGCAATTTATTTATTGCAGACACCTATGTAAATACCAATCCAACAGCGGCTCAACTTGCTGAAATGACCATTTTGGCTGCAGAAGAAGTTCGTCGTTTCGGTATTACACCACGTGTTGCCCTGCTTTCTCATTCAAGCTTCGGTAGTGACCAAACAGATGCAAGTGCACAGAAAATGCGCGAAGTCTATCGCTTACTTTCAGAGCAAGCACCTGAGTTAGAAGTTGAAGGTGAAATGCATGGTGATGCTGCATTAGATGAAAATATTCGTCATTTTGCATTCCCAAATTCACGTTTCAAAGGTTCAGCAAACTTGTTGATTATGCCTAACCTAGATTCAGCGAACATTTCATTCAACTTGTTAAAAGCGACTTCAGGTAATAATGTGACCATTGGCCCTATTTTATTGGGTGCTGCAAAACCTGTTCATATTCTGACACCTACAGCAACGACTCGTCGTTTGGTGAATATGACCGCATTAACGGTTGCCGAAATTCAACAAAGTCAAAACTAAATTCACTTAAGCCCTGCTTTTCTTGAAAAGCTTCGCTTAACTCTTGAGAAAACCTCTATTCTGTAGCATGATTGTGTGAAGAATAGAGGTTTTTTCATGCAAGTTTATTTAGTAGGCGGTGCTGTCCGAGATCATTTACTTGGCCACCCCTATCACGAAAAAGATTATGTGGTGGTTGGAGCAACGCCCGAGCAATTACTCGCCGAAGGCTATCAACCTGTGGGAAAAGATTTCCCGGTATTTCTACATCCAACAACAAAAGAAGAATATGCACTTGCACGCACTGAACGTAAATCTGGCGTGGGTTATCATGGTTTCCAGTTTTTCACAGACACTACGGTTAAATTAGAAGAAGATCTGATTCGTCGTGATCTCACCATTAATGCCATGGCCATGGATGATGCAGGCACCGTATATGATCCTTATGGCGGTCAAAATGATTTAGAGCAGAGAATCCTGCGCCATGTGTCCGATGCATTTACCGAAGATCCATTACGTGTGCTTCGAGTGGCACGTTTTGCTGCCCGTTATGCAGCCTATGGCTTTAAAATTGCAGACGAAACGCTGCAGTTAATGCAGGATATTGCCCAATCTGGTGAATTAAATGCCTTAACACCAGAACGGGTCTGGAAAGAAACCTCACGTGCGTTGCTTGAAGATCATGCTGATGTCTATTTCCAAACCTTAAGAGATTGCAAGGCCTTAAAGATTCTATTTCCAGAAATCGATGCCCTTTTTGGTGTGCCACAACGCCCTGAATACCATCCTGAAATCGACTGTGGTATTCATACACTGATGGCACTTAAACAAGCCTGCTTAGCAGAATATGCAATTGATGTGCGTTTTGCGGTGCTTGTGCATGATCTTGGCAAGGCACTCACCCCTGTAGACGAACTGCCGCGCCATATCATGCATGAAGAACGTGGTATACAGCCAGTAACTGATATTTGTGATCGTTTAAAAGTACCGACGCATTTAAAAAATTTGGCGCTAATCGTCTGCAAAGAGCATTTAAAATGCCATCAGATCATGAACCTGAAACCAGGAACACTGTGGCGCTTATTGCAACGTTTAGATGTGCTACGTCGCCCTGAGAAAGTCATTGCATTTGTACAAGCCTGTGAATGTGATGCTAAAGGTCGCCTAGGTTTGGAACATCGCCCTTATCCACAAGCACAATATGTTTTAGATGCAATGGAAATCGTACGCAATATACGTGCACAAGATTTGCCTGAACATATCACAGGCCCAGAGATTGGTGAAATGCTGATTCAGTACCGAATTGATGCATTGGCGAAGTTTAAGGAAATACACAATAACTGATTAATTTTTAAGTAAATTAAATCTTTTTTGTACAAATTTCCTTATCTGAAGAGCAAAAAGATTATTAATCAAGCAAACGATTAATTTTATTTACTATTGTTGTTGACGCATTCGGTTTTCATGCCTAAAATGCGCATCAGATTCTCCAATAGCTCAGTCGGTAGAGCGACGGACTGTTAATCCGCAGGTCCCTGGTTCGAGCCCAGGTTGGAGAGCCAATCTACTATTCTCCCATAGCTCAGTCGGTAGAGCGACGGACTGTTAATCCGCAGGTCCCTGGTTCGAGCCCAGGTGGGAGAGCCAAGATTCTAAAAAGCCCTGATCATTGATCAGGGCTTTTTTTATTGTTGCCAAAACTGAACCTAATAAAAAAGACCTCTAAAATATAGAAGTCTTTTTATGAAAAATAATCTAAATTAAGCAGCAACTTTTGCTGGCACACCACTATGGAAACGGAAGGTATCATCTGGACTTAAAATCAGATTTTTTTCCACTTCACGAATATGCTCAATACGTAGCTGGATCGTCTCTTCTGGATCCTTAAGTTTCGCGGTTTGTGCAACATCTAAAGCTAAAGCCAGATAGTCCTCAAAATGACGAGATTCAGACTTAAGTAAGTAGCGGTAGTAACGTCCCAGCTCATCGTCCACAATCGGTGCCAACGCATAAAAACGCTCACACGAGCGTGCTTCGACAAATGCACCAATAATCATGACATCAATTAGAGCCTCAGGCTCATAAGTACGGATTTCTTTACGTAATCCACCTGCATAGCGCCCTGCACTCAAACCCTTCCACTCTTGGCCGCGTTTATTCATGAATTCCAAAACCTGCTCATAATGCAGCATTTCTTCACGCACCAATTGCGCCAATTTCACTTGCAGGTCCGTAAAGAAACTATAGCGGAACATCAAGTTCATTGCTGTACTCGCCGCTTTTTTCTCACAGTTAGCATGGTCTTGCATTAAGATGTCCAGATTATTAATGGCTTCATCCAACCATGCTTGAGGAGTCACACAACCTAAAAACTCGATGACAGGTTGCATCAACTCATCATAATTTACACTACTCATCAACTTATCTCGCAGCAGCCTGAATTGCTGCTTTCATATCTGTTACTGCTTGAGCCAAACCAACGAACACGCTATCGGAAATAATTGAATGCCCGATGTTTAATTCATGAATGTGCGGAATTGCTGCAATCACTGCAACATTATCCAAATTCAGACCATGCCCAGCATTCACGACCAAACCTTTTGCCGCTGCATATTCAGCACCTTTGATAATACGAGCTAATTCAGCTTGTTGCTGCTCATCTGTCTCGGCATCAGCATAAGCACCCGTATGGATTTCAATGGTCGGCGCACCACATGCCACAGCGGCATCAATCTGTGCCAAATCTGCATCGATAAATAAAGAAACATCACTGCCTATCGCTTTCAGTGCTTCAGTTGCAGCTTTGACCTTTTCAAAATGACCCACCACATCCAGACCACCTTCTGTAGTGACTTCTTGGCGACGTTCAGGGACAAAACACACGTGTTGAGGTTGAATCTCTTTAGCAAATGCAACCATTTCATCAGTCACCGCCAACTCAAGATTCATACGTGTTTTTAATAACGGGCGCATACGACGCACATCATCATCTTGTATATGGCGGCGATCTTCACGTAAATGCAATGTAATCCCTTCAGCACCCGCTTCTTCACAAATCAAAGCCGCCTGAACTGGGTCCGGGTAAGTTGTACCACGTGCCTGTCTTAATGTCGCAACATGATCAATATTTACACCTAAGATTACAGCCATAAAAATATCCTATCGGTTATCCTTCTTTTGCATCATCAAGAAGGTCAAGTTTGTGTATTTTGAATCCAAAGTTGACGGCTTTTCAGTGGCCGATCACCCAGTAACGAACTAATCATTTGACGGTATAGTTTACCCAATAATTGCAATTGTTCGGGAGAAAAATCCCGCCCATCTTCATAACATTGCATTGAGCCAATCAATGTGCCTGAGAGTGTAGAACGTGAGGCTTGTGCAACAGGTAAGAAACCATCATTCAGCTGAAAAAGATAATGCTGAGCAGCCTGTACCACTTGTTGATTTGCATCAACTGAAAAATCAATCGCATAGCCTAGTTCTTGCAATAAGGCATGCTCAAATTGTCGTAAAATCTGTCGCAAAAATAAAGCTGATTGCTCATGTGTAGCGAGTTGTTGTAATTGTAGTAATATCAATTGATATTGTTCAAAAGTTTGCGGCATCGCCTCTTCTAAAGGACATAAACGCAGCAAAATTTCATTTAAATAAAAACCAGCAAAAAAAGCATCCCCGTGAAAAAACACGGGTTGATTTAAAATTTCGAGTTTAGTGAAATTTTTAAGTTCTGATTTGCCTGTCGCTTGTAGACGAATTGGCTGATATTGAGGGGGTGGGATTTGTCTTAAAATCCCATCTACTCGACCATATTCTTGTGTATATAAATGCACAATATGGCTTTTTTCACGATATTTACGATGATGGATTAAATAGCCATGCAGGACTTCATTACGCATCATAAGATGTAATTAATCCTTCTTTTTCTCTTCCTTTTCTTCATCATCGCCATCAGGAATGACTGCACCAACCACAGCAGCCGTCCCTTTAACAACACCTTTGGTGGTCTTATAAGCAACTTTAACAGGTACAGTCACAAGCTTATGAATACAGCCCTGCAACATGAACACACATGTTACGATTGCGAGTACACGGATTGTTGTTTTCATACCTATTTCCATTGCCAGCAAGACAGTTAAATATCGCTATAACCCAAGCTTTTTAAGGCACGCTCATCATCCGACCAACCACCTTTGACTTTCACCCAAAGTGTCAGCATGATTTTCTGTTCAAACATTTTTTCCATGTCCGCACGTGCATCCATACCAATGCTTTTTAGTTTCGCACCCTTATCACCAATTACAATGGCTTTTTGACCTTGACGCTCGACAAAAATAGTCGCATCAATATAGGTACAAGGTGGCTTTAAACGACCTGTTTTTTCATTTACGGCCGCTTCTTCAGTTTTAAATGATTCAATCTGAACCGTTAAATCGTACGGAAGCTCTTCACCTAACTGACGCATAATTTTCTCACGAATGATTTCACTCGCAAGGAAACGTTCAGAACGATCGGTAATCTGATCTAATGAATACAGAGGTGGTTGATACGGCAAATATTTTTCAATGGTATCGCGCAAATGATCTAAGTTTGCACCACGCAATGCTGAAACTGGAACAATTTCAGCAAAATTCATTAGCTTGGCACGCTCTCGAATCAGAGGTAAAGCTTCGTTTTTATTTTCAAAGGTATCTAGCTTATTGATCACAAGGATCACAGGCATATCTGCATTTTTTAGTTTTTCCAAAACCAATTCATCATTTTGAGTCCACTTTTGCGCATCAACCACAAATAAAACCAAGTTCACATCACGCAATGCAGAGTGTGCAGCACGGTTCATCATCTTATTGATGGCACGTACTTCTTTTTTATGCATCCCAGGGGTATCGACAAAAACCGCCTGTGATTTCTCACGCGAATCAATCCCTACGATCTTATGACGTGTGGTTTGTGGCTTACGTGAGGTAATGGATAGCTTCTGACCCAAGATATGGTTCATCAAAGTTGACTTGCCTACGTTTGGGCGGCCAACAATGGCAACAAAACCGCTTTTGAAATCTGAAGGAATTGTACTTCCTTGAGAACTAAAAAATTGATCAACGACATTATTGCCATCTTGCTGTTCAGTTGCTTCTGGCTTATTTTCTTCTGAATGAGACATCAGGTTATTGCTCCAATAATTTTAAAATCTCTGCCGCTGCCGTTTGTTCGGCAAAACGACGACTTGAGCCCTCGCCTATAATTTTTGGCAATCCCGCTACATCACATTCCACTTTGAAATGTTGATTCGGGGCATCACCCTGAATATCTACAACCTCGTAAACTGGGAGAGGTTTTTTACGTGCTTGTAAATACTCTTGCAAACGTGATTTAGGGTCTTTCAGTTGATCTGTCGGTTCGATATGATCAAGATATGGTTCATACCATTTTAGCACAATGCGTTCGAGCAAGTTGAGATCATTACTGTCTAAATAAATAGCACCAATAATCGCTTCAACCGTATCCGCTAAAATTGATTCTCGATGATGCCCACCAGATTTTAACTCGCCTGTGCTTAAAATTAATGACCGACTTAGTTGCAAATCATTTGCGATTTTTCCTAACGCTTCCTGTCGAACCAAGGTCGCACGCATTCGCGTTAAACGACCTTCATTTTCCAGTGGATAAGCATTGTACAAATAATTTGCGACGATCATCCCTAATAATGAATCGCCTAGAAACTCTAGGCGTTCATAATTATGTTTATGGCTGACCGAGCGATGGGTCAAAGCCAGCTTTAACAAATCAAACTGTTTAAACTGGTGACCTATGCGCCCTTGCAGCCGTGTATCATTGAGCTTGTTTTGCAGATTTTTGGTCAAAAGTCTTCTCAAAGGTCATAACTAAACTGATATTCAGCATGAAAGGCTTACGGATTTCATACTTCTTCATCACCACAAGATCATCTTTATAAGTCACCTGCGCGATATCTTTAAAATGTAAATCGCGAATCCCGTTCATATCAAAACGTTGATCCATCTGAGAATTAAACTTACTCGGCGAAATATTCGGAGGACTATCTTTCAACAAGCCCTCAATCTGAGTATTAATTAGTTTGTCATCCCAGTATGCTGGCCAGATCGCAATTGCCGCTTTTACAGCAATTGCAAACAAAACCACCCCAAATAAAATTGCAATATACGAAGTCCCTTGCTGAGATTTACGCATCTGTCTATTTCCTATGTGTTTTTATTAGTCAATCTTACCATTTCGGTTGAAACTTGGAAGATTTAAACCAGGTTCTTTATGCATCCATACATAAAAAGCTCGCCCAGTTAAGTTCGCTTCAGGTACAAAGCCCCAAAAACGACTATCTGCACTTTGATCACGGTTATCACCCATCGCAAAGTACTGGCCTTCTGGTACAGTCACTTCCCAATTTTGGCCGTTGCTTTGGATAAATACATCATTTTCTTTGGCAACAAATGGGATCAATGCTTCAGCACCTCTCAATTGCGCAAACTGGAATTGCTCAACCAAAGGATTACGCCCTTCCAAATAACGAATTAAATGCTGATGCTCACCCAAGGTTTCTTTGAAGTAGAGTGCTGTCGGCGTATCTTGCTGGTCTTTCTCACGTGCGTATTGTGTTGCCACCTTCGCAATCTGCTTCCCATTGATAATCAATTGACCATCTTTAAATTGGATATGATCACCTGGGACACCCACCACACGTTTAATATAGCTAATGGTTGGTTGTGGCGGATAACGGAATACAATCACTTCACCGCGCTTTGGTTCACCGACATCAATGATTTTAGAATTTACGATCGGTAAACGCACGCCATAATCAAACTTATTTACCAGAATAAAATCACCGGTTTCTAAGGTCGGAACCATAGAATCGGATGGAATATTAAATGGCTCATACAAGAAAGAACGGAGCACCAGTACAACTGCCAACACAGGCCAGAAGTCATATGCCCATGTAATGACAAAATTCTCCTGATTACGTCCACGTGTTGCACGCTGTTTCAATACCAACTTATCTAGTAACCACACCAAAAAGAAAATCAGTGTTGCTGGTACCAGAATCAAGTTAAAATCAAAATCCACAAACCCTCTCTTGCAGTTTCACTGCTCTTCGTTCGACTGGGTAAAACCAACGTTTCCCCAGCCTCATCTTTCTTTATCGATCAACTTTTAATACAGCTAAGAATGCTTCTTGTGGGATTTCGACACTTCCCACTTGCTTCATGCGTTTCTTACCTTCTTTCTGCTTCGCAAGAAGTTTCTTCTTACGTGAAACGTCACCACCATAACATTTTGCCAATACGTTTTTACGCATTGCTTTTACAGTAGAACGGGCAATGATTTGTGCACCAATTGCGGCCTGAATCGCAACATCATACATTTGGCGAGGGATCAGATCTTTCATCTTCTCAACCAATGCGATACCACGATGGCGCGCATCTTGACGGTGACAGATCATTGCCAAAGCATCAACCTTCTCGCTATTAATTAGAACATCAACCTTAACCAAAGCTGAACTCTCGAAACGGACGAAGTTATAATCCAGCGAAGCGAAACCACGTGAACATGATTTTAATTTATCAAAGAAATCCATGACCACTTCTGCCATTGGAATCTCAAATGTGATTGACACTTGGTTACCCAAAAACTTCATGTCTTTTTGAATACCACGACGCTCGATACATAAGGTCATGACATTACCCAAGTATTCTTGTGGCACAAGGATATGACATTCCGCAATCGGTTCACGTAAATCTTCAACTGTCGAACCATCTGGCATTTTTGACGGGCTGTCGATATAAATAATGTCACCTTTTTTGGTGAGCGCTTCATAAATTACCGTCGGTGCAGAGCTGATCAGATCAAGATCGTATTCACGTTCTAAACGCTCTTGAACAATTTCCATGTGCAGCATGCCCAAGAAGCCACAACGGAAGCCAAAGCCCAATGCATCAGAACTTTCAGGTTCAAAGAATAAAGCCGAGTCATTGATCTGTAATTTTTGTAGTGCTTCACGGAACGGTTCGAAATCACTTGAATCAATCGGGAACAGACCCGCATAGACCTGTGGCTTGACCTTTTTAAAACCAGGTAAAGTCGCAACCTCTGGGGTTGCTGCAAGTGTGATGGTATCACCGACTGGCGCACCAAAAATATCCTTAATCCCTGCAATCACAAAGCCTACTTCGCCCGCTTCAAGCATGTCAGTTTCGGTATGCTTCGGATTAAATACACCTACTGAAGTGACTGGATGGGTTTGACCTGTTGACTTCACCAACATCTTGTCGCCCTTGCGGATACGACCTTGTTTAATACGAACAAGCGATACAACACCAAGATAGTTATCGAACCATGAGTCGATAATCAATGCTTGTAAAGGTGCATCACGATCACCTTCAGGCGCTGGAATGACATCCACCAAACGCTCTAATACACCTTCAACACCTAAACCAGTTTTGGCAGAACAGGTCGGTGCATCAGTCGCTTCAATCCCGATAATTTCTTCAATTTCGTGAATGACGCGTTCAGGCTCAGCTTGAGGTAAATCAATCTTGTTCAGAATTGGTAAAACTTCCAAACCCTGCTCAATGGCGGTATAGCAGTTTGCAACTGACTGAGCTTCTACACCTTGTGCCGCATCAACCACCAACAACGCACCTTCACACGCCGCCAAAGAACGAGAAACTTCATAAGAGAAGTCAACGTGTCCTGGGGTATCAATGAAGTTTAATTGGTATTCTTGACCATTTGGATGCGTGTAATACAAGGTTACTGATGCAGCTTTAATGGTAATCCCACGCTCACGCTCAAGCTCCATAGAGTCTAATACTTGAGCTTGCATCTCACGATCTTGTAAACCGCCACACATTTGAATGAAACGGTCAGCCAAAGTCGACTTACCATGGTCAATATGAGCAATAATCGAGAAATTGCGTATATTTTTGATATCTACGGATTTTTTAGCTTGCGCCATGGGTTACCTTAACAAAATAGAACGCTCTATACTTTCAAAAAGTAGGGAGCCAAATGGTTTAATAAAATTGCCCGCGATTATAACAGAAGGTCGGTATGAAGACGAAAGAAATTTATGCCTAGACGTTTTATACTGCATAGCATGAGACCCCAATAGCCCAATATCAAAATAATGACAATCTAAACTGCAAGAACATCTGTCCCATTTCCACCACAGGTTGAATTTGATGAAATTCTAATTTCTGTAAAAGCCGCTGTGATTTAAGGTTCTGCTGCATGACTTGTGCATCTACATGACGAATTCTCTGACCAAACAACAACTCTGTCCGAATCAGGTTTAACATCGCTGTAATCGCCTCAAGCATATAACCATTTCCCCAATAATCCGGATGCAGGTCATAACCGATAATCGCACGATGATCACCGCATTCTTCTAGAATACGATTAACACCGCAACCACCTATCATTTCACCTGTCTTTAAACGTATCGCATAACGAAAACCCGATGCTGAATGATAGCGATGATGCATGCGATGAATCAGTGCTTCCGCCTGTTCAATCTCAGAAAAAGCATCTAAATCATAAAATTCGAGCACCTGAGCATTTGAAAACATATCAAAAATAAATGCAGCATCTTCTAAATGTAGACTATTTAAGCTCAAACGCTCTGTTTCTAAGGTCTTTAATGCTTGCATCAAATCCCCTCTCATCTGGCCAAAACTTAATGTTTTCTATTCAAAATAATTCACACTAAAGTCCATTGGATCTAAGTCCGCAGCAATCGGTTGATAAGCTTGGGTAAAACTCGGCGACATTCGCTTTGGACGACCCGTCTCAATTTCAATACATGCCCATTTGGTATTACCAACAAATAAGATGCTCTGATCTTTAGGACGATAGAAAGCATACTGGCGAAATGAATAGAGTGCATTAATATCATCTAACCATGTCCGTAAAATGACTTCCTCACCTTCCAGTGCGGCTTTACGATATTGCACATGATGTTCAACCGCGACCATGGCATGTTTCAGCTCTAAATATTGGGCTAGGCCTAAACCCAATGTCTCGATATGTGCTGAAGCAACATCTTGCATCCATTGGATATACATGACGTTATTGACATGACCCAATACATCAATATGTTTAGGTTGAACCTGTATTTTTAAATCAAAAATTGTACTCATAATTTTGCGTATTTCATCACGGCCAATATTTCGCTAGCTACACTAGTCTAAACACAACAGGATTTCAAAATAAAAACCACCCTAATTCTAGAGTGGTTTTAGCAACATAACCTTCACGCCAGCATTAAGGTAAACGCAATCCAAGAATTGCACGTTGACCTTGACGAATAATCGTTACCCGCGCAACGCTATTTTTTGGCAAGGCAGAAACTGTTTTTGCAAACTGTTGGCTATTGGTAATCGCCGTACCATTCACTTGTACAATCACGTCCCCCGCAACCAGATTTGATAAAGATGCAGTACCACCACGCTTCACATCTTGAATCAAGATACCACCGCGCACTTCCAAACGCGCTTGTTCAGCTGCGCTTAAATCACGGATACTCATGCCTAAACCACTGGTTGGGTTATTTTTATCAGCATCAGCAGCAGTGTCATCTGGTGCAGTACCCAATGTTGCAGAAATTGTACGTGTTTTATCATCACGTAGAATTTCCAGTTGAACCGTTTGGTTCGGCGCAATACGGTTAAGTGAATAAAGCAAATCACTGGTACGAGAGATTGGTGCACCATTGGCTTTTAAAATCACATCACCTGATTTCAAGCCTGCTTTTTCAGCTGGAGACTTTGGTGCGACTTGAGTAATCAACGAACCTTCTGGTTTCGGCAACTTATAAGCTTCCGCCAAGTTACGATCAATATCTTGCATCATAATACCAAGATAAGAGCGGGTGACTTTACCAGTCGTTTTCAATTGTTGTACGACATCCATCGCCACATCAATTGGGATTGAGAATGATAAGCCCATATACCCCCCCGTACCACTGAAGATACGTGAGTTCACACCAACAACTTCACCACGCTGGTTGAATAATGGACCACCCGAGTTACCAGGGTTAAGCGCTGCATCAGTTTGAATAAACGGAACTGACGTCTCACCACTCATATTACGTGATTTCGCGCTGACAATACCCGCCGACGCTGAATAGTCAAACCCAAATGGCGAACCAATCGCGAGTACAGGTTCACCTACTCGAAGCTGATTCACATCACCCACTTTCAACTCAGGGAAATTATTTCCATTGACTTTGAGTAAGGCGATATCGGTACGCTCATCACTGCCTACAAGTGTCGCATCAAGTTCACGACGGTCATTCAGCGTAATACTGATACGAGATGCATCGGCAATCACATGTCGATTCGTCAGCAAATAACCATCTTTCCCGATAAAGAATGCACTTCCGAATGCAGTTTTTTCTTGTGGCCCCTGCTGTTGCGGGATAATCACTTGATTACCAAAAAAACGTCTTAAAATTTCAGGGACTTGTTGTTGCAATAACTCTTCCTGAGTCATTTTCTTTACAACGTTGACACTCACAACAGCAGGACTGACCTGCTCAACGAGGTTTGAAAAATCTACTGGCGCAGCAGCATTGACTTGAGATGCTGCTATCGTAAATACCGCAGCATACATTCCTTGTTGTAAATAGCGACTTTTCATGAAGCAAGAACCTACATACTGATGATTAAAATAAGATTTAGGTTTATGTTTTTAGCATAACCCCACCATTCTTTTCGTAAAAATATGTTTATATTTTCAATGCATACAACGATCTAGAATGATGAAATATGAATAAATTATGGAGAGATTCACCATAATCCATCCTATAGCAATGGTTTTATCTTGGAGAGCTTAACAATAGATTAAAACAATGTACTGAAACGTAATCATTTTCTCATTCATACAGATGAGGCAAAAAATAATCGGCAAATAAGTCGCATTCGCTAAAAATTCGCTCAATTCTAGGCAGATTAGCCCTTGCCTTTTTGATAAAAAAGCGGTGTCATTAGCGAACGTTTAAAACTGAAGCAGATTGACATGCCTGATTTAAAAACAATTCACCATTTTGATGTGATTATTGTGGGCAGTGGCGGTGCAGGTTTAAGTCTTGCACTCTCTTTACCAAGTCATTACAACATTGCAATTTTAGCCAAGGCGGCGCTGACAGAAGCCAGTACCTTCTATGCGCAAGGCGGTGTTGCTGCAGTATTAGACGAAACAGATTCTATTCAACAACATATTAATGACACTATGATTGCAGGCGGTCATCTTTGTGAATTAGATGCCGTCAAACACACCGTCGAAGGTGGTAAACCTTCCGTTGATTTTCTACTCAAGCAAGGCGTGCAATTTACGCTAGATGATGATGAACAACTTCATCTCACCCGCGAAGGTGGTCATTCACAACGTCGTATCATTCACTCTGCCGATGCGACAGGCAAAGCTATTTCAACTACATTGGTTGAACGTGCGAAAGAACGAAATAACATTACGATTTTTGAAAATTATGTTGCGATTGATCTGATTACCCTACACAAACTTGGGCATCAAAACCAAGCCAATCGTTCAATCGGTCTATATGCTTTAGATGAAGCTAGTGAACAGGTGCATACTTTCCTCGCGCCATTCACTGCACTTGCCTGCGGTGGTGCAATGAAAGCTTATCTCTACACATCTAATCCTGATATTGCGACAGGTGATGGAATTGCCATGGCCTATCGTGCAGGTTGTCGAGTAGCGAATATGGAATTTAACCAATTCCATCCGACCTGTTTATATCATCCGAAAGCGCGTTCGTTCTTGATCACCGAAGCGATGCGTGGTGAAGGTGCTTATTTGCGCTTACCAGATGGCGAACGCTTTATGCTGCGTTTTGATGAACGCGCTGAACTTGCTCCACGTGATATTGTGGCACGTACCATCGATCATGAAATCAAGCGCTTAGGTATTCGTCATGTCTGGTTAGACATCACCCATAAATCGCCTGAATTTATTACCGAACACTTCCCGACACTCTATGCGCGCTTACTTGAACTCGGCATTGATATCACCAAAGATATGATTCCTGTTGTTCCAGCAGCACATTACACCTGTGGCGGTGTGGTGGTGGATGAACATAGCCAAACTGATTTAGATGGCTTATATGCGATTGGTGAAACCTCATATACAGGTTTGCATGGTGCTAATCGTATGGCAAGCAACTCATTGCTTGAATGCTTCGTTTATGGAATGAGTGCAGCAGAAGATATTGAACAGAAGTTTGATGCTGAGTTTCAATTCCCAGATGTTCCAACATGGGATGAAACACAAGTCACCGATGCCGATGAAGATGTGGTGATCCTACAAAACTGGGATGAGCTTCGTTCCACCATGTGGAACTATGTTGGTATTGTTCGTACCACCAAACGCTTACAACGTGCCTTACACCGTATTGAAATGTTGAAACGTGAAATCACTGAGTATTATCAGGATTACCGCGTCAGCAAAAATCTGATTGAATTGCGTAATTTGGTTTTAGTTTCAGAAATGATTGTGCGTTGTGCAATGGAACGTAAGGAATCACGTGGTTTGCATTACACACTGGATTATCCAGAACTCTCAAATGAAATTCGCAAGACAGTGTTAACACCACCAAATTTTAAAGTGGAACAGCCGTTGGTGAATGAGTGATAAACTAATTGAGATAAATATTTTTATTGGGCTGCATTACTAAATATATGTAATGTTGGCCTAGCCAAATCTTGATTATTTATAAGGAACTGCACACAAAAAAGTAAAGTTTTCTGTTGTCTTGTCTAATTCATATGAATAATTATATATCAATATTATTGAATTAATAGGAAATGGCAACCTAAAGCCCTTTAAAGTTATTTCCTCTTTTATCTTATCTGAATAAGAAAAACCATCTAAAATCATCTCGAAGTTACTAGTTAAATTATAGAAATCCTTTTCAATAAAATCGTCATCTACAAAATCTATTTCAAATTCTTTTGAAAAAATAGATCCTACAAACTCACCATCCCATGAATAATCATTAAATGTATAACTATTTAACAAATCATGAGAACCTAATACTCCCCCCCCAAATAGAGACATAGCCATTTTTCTGCATCACTCGTCACCTAATACAACATAAACCATCTGATTAAATATTAACCCTTTGTTCTAAAAATTCTAAATATTTGGGATCATCTTCCATGAAAATATCGATGCCCCCTCCCATATAAGCTCGAACAAATTCATCTTGTGCTTTTTCCCAGTGTTCTTGCTCAAAATAATACTGCCCTAAACGAAAGTGTATATATGGATTACCCAAACCATTTGGACATTGCAGAGCATTATAATAAGCTTTAAAAGCTTTCTCATTATTATTAAGGTGTAAATGTGCATCACCTACAGCAACATATATCCATGTTGCTGCCTCCCACTCTTGATGATTAGAAGGCAACAAAAGTAAAGCATCCAAATATGAATCCTTTGCCCCCTCAAACTGCCCTTCTGCTACCTGCTTATCACCTTGTTTACATAAAACCATAACATCTTGATAAACACTATCAGCTAATTGCTTCATAAAAAACCAACAAAAAAGAAGTAAGCCACGGATAATTTATTAGTTCACAATAATTTAATGCCTCTTCGAATACAACATCTGCATTCGGTGTTGCATCTAACTCTTTTAAAGAGTGGCTTTTTATTATTTAATTCTAGTTAGTCTCAAGTTCATATCAGACGGTAATAAAATTCGATATTCTGCCTCCGCATTTGGCTTTAATGTTGTCTCTTGTGAAGTAGCAATGTTTGGACATAAGCCACCACCTGTTTCCAATCTAAAAATGTAATAATCTGGCTTTAGATAAATAACGCCCTTTTCATTAGGTCGAATGGAGAATACCTTAGTATTATTTACATAAATATCATGCGAACAACCACCTCCAGTAAACCCCTTATCTCTTAAAAAGGTTACTTTTGCTTGATCTTGTGATTGTTTTGAAAAGTATTCAGAATTATAAATTCGATCCATTGGAAGATTTTAGCTGAATCAGTCGTTACAGGTACCGTTGAACAGCCAACTAAAGCAACAGCAAAACTTAAAAAAAATATTTTTTTCATGAATATTGACCCCTTACTATTTGTCGCTGTAAATTAACAAAGAGTCAAATACTTCGCAACATTCATTTAAATTAAAAATCTTCTTATAAAAATTCCAATTTAAATATATACAAATCTGTGAACTACTATTGGGTTTAAATCTTATTTATGACAGCACATATTCACTTATTACCTCTCACCTTAGAAAAAAGACAAGAACAATATGACCTAATGCACTGCCCCAAAAAACTATGTGGCAATGCAAATTTAGAATAAAAATCTTTATTTCAAATATTGCAAAGCATCTTCAAACACAACATCCGCATTCTGTGTTGCATCCAAACGCTTGATCCGTTCAGGTTCTGCTTGCCACAAGGTCTCATAACCTGCACGCACCTTAGCAAAGAAACTTAATTTTTCTTGCTCAAAACGATCCAATGCACCACGCTCTCGCGCACGAGTCATGCCCAATTCAATTGGGGCATCCAGCCAAAAGGTGATATTCGGCATTTTCGCCACAAAAGTTTGATTTAACAGTTGCAACTTTTCCTGACTTAGACCACGTCCAGAACATTGATAAGCAAAGCTGGCATCGGTAAAACGATCACTCAATACAATCTTGCCCGCCTCTAATGCGGGTAAAATCACTTGCTGTAAATGCTGCGCCCGTGCTGCATAAATCAATAACAGCTCGGTATCATGACTCATTTGCTCTTCATGATTTACTGCTAATAATAAAGAGCGAATCTGCTCAGCCAATGGTGTTCCACCTGGTTCACGGGTCAACACCACCTCTTTACCTTGCTGTTCAAAGTACTGATGAATTTTACGAATCAGCGTGGTTTTTCCTACACCTTCCGTCCCTTCAAAACTAATAAACATTATTCGCCCTGCTTTTTCTTTGAACGTAGCACAGTTAAATATTCTTGCACTGCACGATTATGGTCTTCTAAAGACGCGGTAAATTTATGCCCACCATTGCCCGTGGCAACGAAGTAAATATTTTTGGCATCATCAGGATGCATCGCTGCTTCAATTGCTTTCTTACTTGGCAAAGCAATTGGCGTTGGTGGCAAACCATTAATGGTATAGGTGTTATAAGCCGTTGGCGTACGCAGGTCATTACGGGTGATATTGCCTTTATAGTTGTCACCCATGCCGTAAATCACGGTTGGATCAGTCTGTAAGCGCATCCCCATTTTCAAACGACGGACAAATACACCTGAAACCTGTTCTAGTTCACTGTCTAAACTGGTTTCTTTTTCGATAATCGAAGCCATGATCAAGGCTTCATACTTATCTTTATACGGTAAGTTGGGTGCTTTCTTGGCCCAAGCCTCATCCAAAGATTTCATTTGACGGCGATACAAATCGGTTAAGATTTTTTTATCGGTCTCACCTTTGGCAAAGAAATAAGTATCAGGTGCAAATAGACCTTCTGGGTGCGTATACGGAATATTTAATTGCTTTAATAATTCAATCTGCGGAAGATCAAGCAAAGTATTGGTGACATTCGGATCTTTTCTTAAACTCTGAATCAACTGTGAAAAAGTGGTTCCTTCAATCACTAAAATACGGTTCATCTGCGCATTATCTGCATCAGACAACATATCCATCACCTGACGAATACTCATGCCTTCTGTAATTTCATACACACCCGCTTTCATGGTGTCATGAATCATAAACTTCTGATACAGCTTTAAAACTATTGGAAAATTCACTTTATTTTCTTTGGCTAAACGATCAATAAAGCGTGAATAGGTATCACCAGAAGAAATCACCAAAAGCTGTTTTTTACTGTCTACAGGGTAATTTTTAAATAAACTCGACCATACAATGCCAAAAATCACCAAGATCAAAATCAGTGCGGCGATGAACACGGCTTTAAAAAAAGAAAATCTGGATTTCGGTTTCGCTTTGGGCTTTTTCTTACTTTTGCTGGAATTTGGCGGCTTTGGCATATTAATCAATCTGGCTAAGTTTTAAAGTTTCAAATAAATCAAGATAGGGTTGTTGTGCTAAGGCTCGATCATTAAATCGAACAACCGCTTTCATTGGATGTAACGCATTGCAAAAAAATAAACTTTGGATATGGCCAATCTCATTCATATCGATACATCGCTGCTCACATTCAATCTGATATTGCTGCATTCTCGACAAGATTTTGGCTCTCATCACACCGTGGACGCCATTATAACGAAGTTCGGGCGTAATCCACCGATCATTTATACGAATAAAACAATTACTGCTCACCCCTTCAACAATATAGCCTTGTACATCACTAACAAGGGCTTCTAACCAACCACGCTGATCAGCTTCTTGCTTGAGTAAGACTTGTTCTAATCTGTTCAACGTTTTCAACCCCACTAAATGAGGCATATTCAAACCCAAAGCATGATTTAACATGCCACTTTCAATCCACTCAGGCTGAAAAGCCTGTGTCACTCTTGGGTAATACCAGACATATACATCAGCCGCATGTAAAGGAAGACTATAACCACGATCGCCTTCACCACGGCTAATCACAACTTTTAATGTGCCATTGAGCTTTGAATATTGCTGCTGTAATTGCACCAGTGACTTTTCTACACAAGATAAATCTGCATCCAGCTGCAAGGACTGACATGCCAATTTTAAACGTGCAAAGTGTAGTTCTTTTAGTTCAAAAACTCCGTGAAAAATACGTGCTGTGGTAAAGCAGCCATCGCCATAATGAAAAGCTCGGTCTAATAAAGGGATGGAATCAATGAATTGTCCATTTTTATAACACTGCATAATCTAGATACCTTTCCACTTTATAAGTCAGCACCACTAAAACCAATAAGCTATTGATTTTAAATAAGTATAACAATTAAAACCTAAAATTAAAAATCGCTTATATATCAATAATTCAGCAAAGCTTATCTGTTTTATCTATTTCTATTTTTTTCATAACAAATTCGATTTTAATTATTTTTTTTGCAAAAAAACTGGCGTTATGCTGCGTACATATTCCAAACAGTGATTTAGATTTTAAGGGGTTTTCCATGCGTTTTTCTCAAGTTAAAGTCGGCGTAATTGCCGCATTACTCTCAGTTTCTTCATTCGCGGCACAAGAATTCTTAAACGTTTCTTATGACCCAACGCGTGAACTGTATACAGATTTCAATAAACAATTCGGTACGTTCTGGAAACAACGTACGGGTCAGGACATCGACTTTAAACAATCACACGGCGGTTCAGGTAAACAAGCCCGTGCCGTGATTGATGGCTTAAATGCCGATGTAGTCACTCTTGCACTTGCAGCAGATATCGATGAAATTGCTGAAAATGCAAAATTACTTCCAGCAGACTGGCAAAAGAAATTACCGAACAACTCTACGCCATATACCTCAACAATTGTATTTCTTGTTCGTAAAGGCAACCCAAAACAAATCAAAGATTGGGGTGATCTGGTTAAGCCAGGTGTAGAAATCATTACACCAAATCCGAAAACTTCAGGTGGTGCACGTTGGAACTACTTAGGTGCTTGGGCTTGGGCAAAACATCAAAAAGGTGGTAACGATGCTAAAGCTCAAGAATTTGTTCGTCAAATTTATAAACAAACCAAAGTGCTAGATTCAGGCGCACGTGGTGCAACCACAACCTTTGCTGAACGCGGTATCGGTGACGTATTACTGGCTTGGGAAAATGAAGCTTATCTTGCGGTACGTGAACAACCAGGTAAATTCGAAATCGTCACCCCTTCTCTTTCGATTCTTGCAGAACCACCAGTTGCTGTCGTTGAAAAGAATGCTGAGAAAAAAGGCAATCTACAAATCGCTCGTGGTTATTTGAACTACCTATATTCACCAGCAGGACAAGAAATCGCTGCACGCAACTTCTACCGTCCTCGTAATGCAGCCGTTTTAAAGAAATACAGCAACGTATTTAAACCACTTAAATTGGTAACGATTGACCAAGAGTTTGGTGGCTGGACCAAAGTACAAAAAACTCACTTTGATAATGGCGGTGTGTTTGACCAAATCGTCAAGCTCAACAACACAACGAAATAATTTACTCAACGGGTAAATAGGGAGAGCGGACATGATTCATACCGTAATTGTTCCAGGTGTAGGTGGTAGCGAAGCGCAGCATTGGCAATCTTGGTTACAACAGCAACTCGTGTCTAGCTCTCGCGTTCAACAGCAACATTGGGATCGTCCTGTGCTCAGTGAATGGGTTGCGCAATTTGTTAAAACTGTTGTTGCAGCTCCAGCCCCTGTTCAAATTGTGGCACATAGCTTTGGCTGCTTAACCAGTGTTGCTGCGCTGGCTGAACACCCAGAACTCAGAGCAAAGGTTAAAAATCTGATCTTGGTTGCACCAGCGAACCCAGCACGTTTTGGTGAAGCAGGCTTCGCTCGTCATAGCTTGACTGACTATAAGCAGTATTTTCAGCAACTGAAAATTGACGTGCCGACCACATTATTGATTAGTGAAAATGACCCTTGGTTAGGTTATGTCGATGCACTGCAACTCGCACAAGCATGGAAATTAACACCAATCAATTTAGGTCCAGTTGGTCATATCAATGTTGCTTCTGGATTTGGTCCTTTCCCAGAGATCCTGAACTACCTGCTGCCTGAAAAAAAGATGCAGCCTATCGTCCGAATGAGTCAGGCAAATTTTAATCTGAAATTTGCCTAACCCCAGCTTTCCGTAATTGTAGTATTCGCATTATTTATTTGCTTGTTTTAGCAAACATTTCTCTTTGAGGAAATATCATGTCGCAGCGTTCCCGAGTGCTGCCTGGGTTTGGTCTCTCATTAGGCTTCACCCTCGCTTACGTGTCTTTGATTGTGCTTATTCCTTTATCTGCTGTCTTTATTAAATCTTTAGGGATTGGATGGGATGGCTTATGGGAAATCTTAACCTCAGAACGAATTTTAAAATCCTTACAGCTTAGCTTTAGTGCCGCTTTGATTGCCGCTTTGGTTAACGTTATTTTTGGTTTGTTATTGGCTTGGTGTCTGGTGCGTTATACCTTCCCAGGCAAACGCATTGTCGATGCTTTGGTGGACTTGCCGTTCGCCCTACCGACGGCTGTTGCAGGTATTGCCTTAACCTCCTTATATGCCCCAACAGGCTGGATTGGACAATACCTTTCTCCACTTGGGATTGAAGTGGCTTATACACCGATTGGGATCACACTTGCTTTAATCTTTATTGGTCTTCCCTTCGTGGTTCGTACCGTACAACCTGTACTCAGTGATATTGAAACTGAATTGGAAGAAGCCGCTTCAGCATTAGGAGCAAATCGTTGGCAAACCATTACCAAAATTATTTTGCCGATTTTGTTTCCGGCCTTACTAACAGGTTTTGCCTTAGCTTTTGCACGTGGTGTTGGCGAATATGGCTCTGTTATCTTCATTGCAGGCAACCAACCTTATAAAACAGAAATTGCACCGTTGATGATCATCTCTCGCTTAGAGGAATATGATTATGCAGGCGCAACCACCATCGCTGTGGTTATGCTCATCCTCTCTTTCGGCATCTTATTTTTAATTAACTTGGTGCAAGCATGGGCTAGCCGTCGCACAGGGAGAGTTGCACAATGAGCTTAAATACCAATAGCAACGCTTTAGCAATCAAATTACAAGCCCGAGATGCAACCCGAGAACCAACTTGGGTTCGCTATACCTTGATTGGTGTTGCACTGATCTTTTTCCTGAGCTGCTTAATCCTACCGCTGATTTTGGTTTTTGTTGAAGCATTTAAACAAGGTCTGACTGTTTATATCAATGCCTTAACCGATTCAGATACTTTATCGGCGGTCAAACTGACCTTACTCACTGCCGCGATTGCAGTACCCATTAATGTGGTGTTTGGTGTTGCAGCAGCATGGGCGGTTGCAAAGTTCCAGTTCCGAGGCAAAGCCATCTTAACCACCATTATTGATATGCCTTTTTCGGTATCGCCAGTCATTGCAGGTTTAATGTTGGTTCTGATTTTTGGTACGCAAGGTTGGATGGGCAGTTGGTTAATGGATCATGACATCAAAATCTTGTATGCCGTACCTGCGATTGTACTCGCCACCATTTTCATTACTGTTCCATTCGTTGCTCGTGAGTTAATTCCTTTAATGGAAGCACAAGGGACTGAGGAGGAAGAAGCTGCGATTGTACTTGGTGCTTCAGGTTGGCAAACCTTCTGGAGAGTGACTTTACCGAATATCAAATGGGGTCTGATTTACGGCGTGATTCTGTGTAATGCCCGTGCAATGGGTGAGTTCGGTGCGGTATCTGTGGTTTCTGGTCATATTCGCGGTCAAACCAATACCTTACCCTTACACGTCGAGATTCTTTATAACGAATATACCTTTAGTGCTGCATTTGCTGTGTCTTCATTACTGGCATTTTTAGCGATCATCACTTTGATTTTGAAAACATGGCTAGAAATACGTCAAGAGCAAGCAAATAAACATCAGCCGAATCACTAAGGAATAAACACATGAGTATTCAAGTTAAAAATATTGAAAAACACTTTGGTGCATTCCATGCGCTGAAAAATATTTCGTTAGACTTTCCTGAAGGTGAATTGGTTGCCCTACTTGGCCCTTCAGGCTGCGGAAAAACAACCTTATTACGCATCATTGCGGGCTTAGAATCTGCAGATGGCGGTCAGGTTTTACTTGAAGGTGAAGATGCAACGGACATCCATGTACGTGAGCGTCAGGTTGGTTTCGTGTTTCAACATTATGCCCTATTCCGCCACATGACTGTTTTTGACAATATTGCCTTTGGTTTACGCGTTCGCCCACGTGCAACACGTCCTTCAGAAGCTGAAATCAAAAAACGTGTAACGCGCTTACTGGATTTGGTACAACTGGGCTTCTTGGCAGATCGTTACCCAGCCCAACTTTCTGGTGGTCAGCGTCAACGTATTGCATTAGCCCGTGCACTCGCAGTTGAACCACGTGTTTTGTTACTTGATGAACCCTTTGGTGCACTTGATGCCAAAGTGCGTAAAGAATTACGCCGCTGGTTACGTACCTTACATGATGAGCTGCATATCACCTCAATCTTCGTGACTCACGATCAAGAAGAAGCACTAGAAGTAGCTGATCAGATCATCGTGATGAACAAAGGTGATGTCGAACAGATTGGCTCGCCACGTGAAGTGTATGAAAAACCTGCAACCCCATTTGTTTTTGATTTCCTTGGTCAAGCAAATCGTTTTGAAGGTGAGCATACTGGCGGTATTATCCGTATCGGCGATGACCGTATTCAGCTACCGACTCTATTAGATGCGCCACAAGGGAAAGTCATTGCATTTGCACGACCAAATGAATTACATATTCATACCCAACCTCAAGCCAACACCATTGAGGCAACCTTCTTACGTGAAGTGTGGATTGCAGGTCGAGTTGTGGCGGAATTACAAGATCGTAGTGGACGTACTATCGAAATTTTATTAAGTGTAGAAGAAGCGAACTTACATCAATTCAAACCAAATCAAACCGTTTGGATCAGTGCAGCTCAACTTCATTTATTCGCAGATCAAACAACGCAAGTTGCTTAAAATAATATTGATGGGGTAAAACACGCCCCATCCTCTTATGAGGAAAAACTTTTATGAACTTCCAACAACTCAGAATTATTCGAGAAACTGTTCGCCAAAACTTTAATTTAACTGAAGCATCTGCGGCACTTTATACCTCCCAATCTGGTGTCAGTAAACACATTAAAGATTTAGAAGATGAATTAGGTGTACAACTCTTTGTACGTAAAGGTAAACGCTTATTAGGCCTCACCGAACCAGGTCAATCCTTATTAAGCATTGTAGAACGGATGTTGGTCGATGCTGACAATATTAAACGTCTAGCCGATGATTTTAATAAAGTGGATGAAGGCACACTGACTATCGCGACTACGCATACTCAGGCACGTTATGTGCTGCCACCGATTGTGAATCAGTTTAAAAAGTTATTTCCAAAAGTACATTTGGTATTACAACAAGCCAGCCCTGTGGAAATTGCAGAAATGTTGCTGCAAGGCGAAGCAGATATTGGGATTGCAACTGAATCTTTAACTACAGAAGAAAACTTAGCCAGCGTGCCTTATTATGAATGGCATCACAGTATCATTACACCGAAAGATCATCCATTGGCAAAGCTCGATAAAATCAGCCTAGATGTCTTAGCTGAATATCCTCTGATTACCTACCACGGCGGTTTCACAGGACGTTCTAAAATCGACAAAGCTTTTGAAGATGCGCAATTACATGCGGATATCGTCATGTCTGCCCTCGATGCCGATGTCATCAAGACCTATGTTGAACTGAATATGGGCGTTGGGATTGTCAACGATGTCGCTTATGATGCAGAACGTGACTACCGCTTGCAACAGATTAAAACCGATGTCTTTGGTGTGAATACCACTTGGATTGCAGTGCGCAAAGGACACCTGCTCCGCGGCTATGGTTATGAGTTTATTTCGCTCTGCTCACCAGAAACGGATATTAAGGCACTGAAAAAAGTGGCTTATCCAGAAGAATAAATGATCAAAAAAATAAAAGGCTCATATGAGCCTTTTATTTTGACTATTCGCAGGCATAAAAAACGAGCATGTTGCTCGTTTTTTATGCTGAATGTATGGATTAGAACTTAAAGCTCACGCCTACTTTCGCAACTGGCATCCATTCATATCGGCTCTTATTCGCAATTTTATCTGCATCACGATCAGCTGCTGCTTGACCTGACTCTGTGCCACCTACTTTGACTAAGCCTTCAGATTTCAAGTCAACTTCAGGATTACCAGTATAGTACGCACCGACCTCACCAAATACACCAAAGTTCTTATAAACTGGGCTATTTAAACCTAAACCTACGTATGGAGCAATTTGGTTATCATAATTTAAATGGCCTTTCACAGAACCACTACCGCCAGGAGCGTAGTAGTTTGAACCATCAATTTTGATTGTATCGTTTGTATTTGAAACAGATTTTTTCAAATCATAACTATTATCAAGATAACCAACACCAGCTGCTACATAAAGTGCACGAGCAAATGCATTTTGGTTAGTACCCCATGGATAAATTTCAGCATTTAAATACGCTGTTTTATTGTCCATGTCCATATCATATTTCGTGCCATCAATTTTCAAACTGTCTGACCAAGAAATATCGCCACCATTATAACCAAGGCTTAAGCTAACGTATGGGTTGACTTTATATGAAATTGCACCACCGTAGCCTGTAGTACCTACCTCAGCACGAACAGAAACTGGATCTAAATATGAAGGGAATGCATAAACTGATTCCTTCACTACTTGTTCATCTGCTGCAAATGCAGTACCTGCAATCGCTGTTAATGCACCTGCTGCTAACATAACACGCAAAGCTTTCATTGAAGTCTCCTCAAAAAACGCTTTTATTTAAATAAATGTATAATTGTTGCTTGTAGAATAAGCATAAAAGAATGATCGCTAACTTTTTATACAGAAACTGATTACTTTTTGTTATTTTTTGATACAAATTCGAATGAATTATGTATTTCTAAATTATAGATAAAAAACAATGGTCTCCATTTTATGACATTTTTGTTGCTCAAATTTAAAACAATATATTGTAACTACTTTTTTCAAAGATTCTTGCCGAAAATTAGTGTAAAATCTTCAAAATTTTTTTGGAAGAAGGAAGATCATGTCTCAGCTTTCTACAATTATTGAGCAAGCATTTGAAGACCGTGCCAACTATAGCGCAACGGACTGCCCAACAGAAATCCGTCAAGCTGTAGAAGAAGCATTGACTGCTTTAGACAACGGTACACTTCGTGTAGCGGAAAAAATTGATGGTGAATGGGTTGTTCACCAATGGTTAAAAAAAGCAGTTTTACTTTCATTCAAACTCAATGACAACAAGCCAATTGAAGCTTGTGATCTTCGTTTCTATGACAAAGTAGATACTAAATACTCTGGTTGGACTGAAGAACAGTTCAAAGCTGCAGGTGTACGCGTTGTACCACCTGCTGTAGCTCGCCGTGGTAGTTTCCAAGCGAAAAATGTGATTTTGATGCCTTCATATGTCAACATCGGTGCCTATGTAGACGAAGGTACGATGGTTGATACATGGGCTACTGTTGGTTCATGTGCACAAATCGGTAAAAATGTTCACTTGTCAGGTGGCGTGGGTATCGGTGGTGTTTTAGAGCCATTACAAGCAAACCCAACCATTATTGAAGACAACTGTTTCATCGGTGCACGTTCTGAAATCGTTGAAGGCGTAATTGTTGAAGAAGGTTCTGTCATCTCAATGGGCGTTTTCATCGGTCAATCAACCAAGATCTTCGATCGTGAAACTGGTGAAGTTCACTATGGTCGCGTACCAGCAGGTTCTGTTGTTGTAGCGGGTAGCCTTCCATCTAAATGCGGTACTTACAGCCTTTATGCTGCAATCATCGTAAAAAAAGTAGATGCGAAAACTCGTGCTAAAACCAGCTTGAACGACTTATTACGCGCAGATTAATTTGTAATATTTATTGCGGAACTTGATCGTTCCCTGTCTCTACGATCAGTCATGGTCGTAGAGATTTTGTTTTTTATGTAGCATGCTGCTTATGTAGCACCTGTTTGTGGTAACTGTTTATGGCTTCCTTACGTTCTTCTGCAATCCCTGTCTCTGATCCTGCGGCTGGTTTACGCATCACAGAGATCTTTTACTCTTTGCAAGGCGAAGCGAATACGTTTGGTCTACCGACCGTTTTTATTCGTTTAACAGGTTGTCCTTTACGTTGTAGTTATTGCGATACCACCTACTCTTTTGAAGGTGGTGAACGTTTATCGCTTGAACACATCATTGAAACTGCAAGCCAACATAAAACCCCTTATATTTGCGTCACAGGCGGCGAGCCGCTTGCTCAGCCGAATTGCCTGATTTTACTACAGCGTCTGTGTGACCTCGGGTTTGACGTTTCTCTAGAAACCAGTGGTGCCTTAGATGTGTCTAAAGTTGATCCACGTGTTTCTAAAGTACTAGATTTAAAAACACCGACCTCTAAAGAAGATCATCGAAATCTATACAGTAATCTTGACTATTTAACGTCCCATGATCAGATTAAATTTGTGATCTGTAATCGTGAGGACTATGAGTGGTCTAGACAACAACTTGAACAATTCCAGTTGCAAGATAAAGTGAGTACAGTATGGTTCTCGCCTGCTTTTGCAATTGAAAAAGGTGCTGTTGCCCTGCCTGCTTTGGCACGTGACTTAGCCCAATGGATTTTAGAAGACCATCTCCCTGTTCGTTTCCAATTACAGTTACATAAGCTGTTATGGAATGATGAATCTGGTCGTTAAAATACTTACCATCTCCGTTCTGCAAAATAGATCGGCTTTTATCAAATTTATTTTTAGGTTGAATCATGGAAAATAATATGCGTTCTCGTGCCATCGTATTATTGTCTGGCGGCTTAGACTCAACAACGTGTCTTGCTTGGGCACAGGCCAATTATGAATGTATCGCCCTAAGCTTTATGTATGGCCAACGTTCAACGACTGAACTTGATGCAGCCAAGGCACTTGCACAACGTGCAGGCGTAGAACACCGTATCATTAATATCGATTTGGGTAATTTAGGTGGCTCTGCGCTTACAGATCATAACATTGAAGTCCCAGAACAATTACAAGAAGGCATTCCTGTAACTTATGTTCCAGCGCGTAACACAATTTTCTTGTCTTATGCCCTCGCAGCAGCCGAAGTTTTTGACGCCGCTGCCATCGTGATTGGAATCAATGCTGTTGATTATTCAGGGTATCCAGACTGTCGCCCCGAATTTATTGATGCTTTTGCCAATTTAGCTCGTCTTGCAACAAAAGCTGGTGTTGAAGGAAAACCTCTTAAAATTGAAACACCTTTGTTACATTTATCCAAAGCGAATATTATACGCTTAGGCATTGAACATGGCGTAGACTATAGTCAAACGGTATCCTGCTATCAGGCAGATGCTCAAGGACGTGCATGTGGCAAATGCGACAGCTGTCGTTTACGTCAACAAGGTTTTATCGAAGCAGGTATTGCGGATCCAACGCGTTACGCTGAATAACCGATATAGGGTAAAAAATTAGGTACATTATATGAAGTTTTCTAAACCAAATCTTATTCTTTCTACAATGATGTCAGCTGCTGCATTATTTGCAACGGCAACTCACGCAGCTGATAATCCATTACAAACTGCGTATAAAAGTACCAATGTAAAATCAGCATTGGTCAATGTATGTAAAGACCAAACTGCAAAAGGCGGCAAATTAACAGCGGCAGAAGTGAGTAAATTCTGTGGTTGTCAAATTGACGCACAAGGTAAAGTAACTGAAGCTCAGAAATGGGAAATCCAAAGCGCGATCAATGCGAAGAAAAGCCCAAGTTCTTTAGGTTTTGTACAACAGCAAAATAAAGATTTACAAGCGTGCTTAGGTGCACCGCTTGTCAGCAAGTTAGAAAAGCTCACTGAAGAAGCAATGAAAGCTGCTCAGCAACAGCAGCAACAAGCGCCGAAAAAATAAGCTTGTCTTGCTTAGAACAAAGCCTGCATTTATGCGGGCTTTTTTATTAGGCTTTGTTAAAATCTCTCCTATCGTGAATAAGTTGAACAACACCATGCAAGACCAATGGAAAACCAATGCTGATCAAAGGCAGTCTATCGTCTCTTTTAGTGGTGGCAAAGACAGTTCCCTCGCCCTATATCACACCATGCAAACAGGCACAGTGATCGGGTTAATTATGATGTTAGAAGAACAAGGGCAACGCTCTCGTTCACATGCAATGCCACTGGATATTATTCGCGCCCAAGCAGAGGCCATTGGTTTACCAGTATATATGGCATCATCCAGTTGGGCTGATTATGAAAGCAAGTTTATTTCCCTACTTGATCAAGCCAAACAACACGGTGCTGAAGTTCTGGTAACAGGTGATTTGGATATGCCCCAGCATGGCTGCTGGCATGATCGTGTTACCCAACAAGTGGGATTGAAATTAGGCATGCCGCTGTGGTTACGCCCACATAAAGAAGTGGTAGAAGAATTTATCAATCTTGGTTTTCGCAGTGTTCTCGTAACAGTTAATCTTAAACTCGGCATGAAAGTCGAAGATTTAGGCAAAATGCTCACGCTGGAATACATCCAAGAATTAGAAAATCGTGGCATTGATCCATGTGGTGAAGGTGGAGAATTCCACACCACCGTGATTGATGGACCAATTTTTAACAAAGCTATTCCTGTACGCCAAGGTGATATTGTTTATCATGAGGAATATGCTTTTTTGCCACTTGAGCTTGAACAACATTAATTTTATCGAAGGATGAACAATGTCTGAGAATATTCAATTACCGAATCACAGCTTCCCAACCACACAGGGTGAAGTGAATCTTGCAGAACTGAGTAGTGAATGGCTGGTGCTTTATTTCTATCCAAAGGATTCAACCCCAGGTTGTACTACTCAAGCCGTTGGCTTTTCTTGCTTAAAAGACCAATTTGATGCGTTAAACTGTCAAATTATTGGCGTCTCACGTGACTCAGTTAAAGCACATCAGAACTTCACTGAGAAACAAGCGCTCACAATTGATTTAATCAGCGATAAAGAAGAAGTGTTATGCAAACATTTCGATGTGATCAAAGAAAAGAATATGTATGGCAAACAAGTGATGGGCATCGAACGCTCAACGTTTATTTTCCATAACCAGCAATTGGTCAAAAGCTATCGTAAGGTCAAGGCTGCTGGACATGCAGAACAAGTGCTTGAATACTTAAAAGCATTGCAATCAGCATAATCATGTTAAGTAACAAAAAAGCGAGTTAAAGACTCGCTTTTTTGATTCAAGCAAATTGCCCTCAGCTTTGCGATTGACGTATGATAAATAGATTAAAAGAATTAAATTAAAGACATTTAAAATGACTCATCTCAATGCTTTTTTGCCTCTATCCTTGTTATTTTTTCTAGCGGCATGTAACTCCAATGCACCGACGACTTCTCAAGATTCTACCCCCTTAGTCACACAAATTCAAAAACCAGTGATTGAAATACGCTGCCAAGATATACAAAATCCGGCTTATCAGCAGGTCATTCTGAATGCGATCAATGAAATTCGGCAACACCCTCGTCAATGTGGAGCACAGCATTTTCCAGCAGTTGCACCACTCAAATGGAACAATCATTTATATCAAAGTGCTTTTGCCCATGCCGAAGATATGGCGCAGTACAGCGTGCTTGGACATGTCAGTAGTACAGGGCAAGATTTTAGAACCCGTCTAAAACAAACACAATTTAAAGGTCGAGGCGGCGGTGAAAACGTAGCACGTGGACAAAAAAATTTAAATGATGTGATGGCTACATGGCTTGCCAGCCCTGTGCATTGTCATAATTTAATGCATCCAAAATTTACAGATTATGCGCTAGCCTGTACAGTCGACGCATCAGCCAAGCAAAAGAGTTATTGGACTCAACAGTTTGGTGTTCGCTAAGAGGAAGAACCATGCAATCTGGATCAATTACCCCGATTTTTCGTATTTTTGATATTGAACTTGCTCAAGCATTCTATCTTGAATATTTGGGCTTCCAATTGGACTGGCAACATACTTTTGGGGATAACTTCCCTATTTATCTACAGATTTCCAAAGGCGATTGCATTATCCACTTATCGGAACATTTTGGTGATGCCAGCCCGCATAGCGCCATTCGTATTTATTGGGAAAATCTCAGTTTGCTTCACGCAGAATTAGATGCAAAAGACTATAAATTTGCCAAACCTCAAGTAGAGAAAACCGACTGGGAAACATTGGAACTGAGTATCACCGATCCATTTTCAAATCGAATTATCTTTTGGGAAGATGCTTAAGCATATAAACTTAAGCAACTTTCCCTTTAGACTTAAAGGATTTAGGGCTATAAAATTTCATATTGAAAAACTTTGCTTATAATTTTCCATTGTTGATGTTCATATATCAGTGTTAATGCGTCATAAAAATATTTTGGCTGAATGGCACATTCAACATGCGCAATTGCCAATCGCTTATGAATCAAGTTGATGGAAACCACTTTATCTTGTCTTAGCGCATTTTGAGAAGCGGGTGAAATACGCTTTTCCACAATAGAAAAATAGCTTGCCATCTCCAGTTTTAACAAAGGATGATCCGTGGCGTTGATATACATGGCATCAGGATGGAAGACTTGTTGCAAGCGGTTCACATCACAAAAATATAAAGCATCAAAATATTGCTGCAATTGCGAATGAATCGCTAAAATAGCATTATTAACCATATGGATTACCCTATCGCCTCATCATTATGGACGGGTTGCTTCAGTCGTCGCGTGGATACTGTCTCTCCCGCCACCCCCCAATTATCTGTATTCACTTCATCAATCACCACAAATGTGGTTGCAGGGTCCTTATCTAGTACCCGAACTACAAGCTCCGTCGCCTCCTTAATCAATTGCTGCTTTTGCTGTACTGAAACATTCTCTTTGGTAATTTGAATCAAAATATAAGGCATGATTTTTCTCTTCTAAAATGATTTTCTTAAGATTAATCCGCTAAGCGGCTTCGACTGCAATCGCATTTTTGACGGTCTCACGATTGGCAACTCGCTGCATAAATCTGGTCAAATGTATGCAATCTGTTAGATCCAACTCAATAAACGCTGCCCAGCGTGTCACCACAAACAGATAAATATCTGCAATCGTAAAATCTTGCCCAGTTAAGTAATGCTGCTCAGCTAATTGCTGATCTACCCATCTATAATGCTTATTTAATATTGAGCTAAATACTGCTTTACGCTGATCAGCATAGCTGTCATGAAAAAATGGCGAATATGCCTTATGAATTTCCGAGGCAATAAAATTCATCCACGCCAGTACCTGATAACGTTGAGGTGTATTGATTTCTGGTAATAGATCTTTTCGTCCAACCTGATCCACTAAAAACTGGCTAATCACACTGCCTTCCGATAAAAATGATCCATCATTCAACTGGAGTAAAGGCACTTGTCCTTTGGAATTAAGCTGATAAAAATCGTCGCCTAATACGGTCAAATGCTGCTGTAAATCGACTTTGATCAATTCAAATGGAATTCCAAGCTCTCTTAAAACAATATGCGGGGCTAAAGAACAAGCATTTGGTGAATAAAATAGTTTCATACAATCACTCCATCACAAGGGATGAAGCTATCTTATTATTTACATTTATGTGCTTAAATAGCATACAACTCAAATCATTTTTTACATGGTGTAATGAATGTCGCAGCAACTTAGACGAATGATGTTTAGCAGCGTCGAACTGTTTTGTTTAGTTGCTGAATACGAAAGCTTTACTAAAGCGGCATTACATGCAGGTGTTAGTCCTGCGGCTGTGAGTCGTTCAATCGCACGCCTTGAAAAGCATTTAACCCTTCCATTGTTTATCCGAACGACTCGCCAAGTCCGTTTAACCCCACAAGGAAAAATCTATTTTGATGAATGTAAACAAGCATTAAATCAAATTCTTGAGGCAGAACAGCAATTAAAGAATCAAAATCAGCAACCGACAGGTCTCATCAGACTCAGTGTTCCTACCCCTTATGGGCATTATCGAATATTGCCTTTACTGGCAAAATTCTCACAACAATATCCAAAGATTGAAATTGATGTACAACTCACCAATAAAAATGTGGACTTTATAGCAGAAGGGTATGATTTAGCGATCCGTGGCCGGCAATTCGCTGATTCGAATCTGATTGCACGTCAACTTGAACAAGCTGAGTTGATCGTAGTTGCATCGCCAGAATATCTAAAGCAATTTGGTATCCCACAATACCTTGAGGATTTACAGCATCATCAATGCATTCAGTTTGTATTACCTAGCACAGGAAAAAATGTTCCTTGGCTATTCAATCTAAATCGCCAAATTGTAGAATATGTAACGACTGCAAAAATACGTTGTTTGGATGATATCTTAGGCACAGTTACCCTCGCCAAGCACGGTGCAGGTTTATTACAGACCTATCGTTTTATTGTTGAAAAAGAAATCGAAAATCATACGCTTGTTGAAGTATTAACTGAATTGTCTGGTGCATCCCGCCCTTTTTCTTTGGTTTATCCATCGAAAAAACACGAATCTTTTCATCTCCGTGTTTTGATTGATTTCCTGATCAACGAGTTAACAAACGTCAATTAAATTATTCAATATTGCTGCGATCATCCGTCAAATATTTTTTCTGTAATTCAGCGTAGATGGATGATTTTTGAAACTCATTCAGAAACTGGATCGTCCCTTCAGGAAAAAATTCAGTTTGAATCTCCCCCCGATAATAAGCTTCACGCATTGGCGTAGCTGAAATTGAATCTTTCAAACTATCTAATTCAACCATCTGCCACTCGGGGAATAAACGTAAATAATACGAAGACTCATCCTTGAAATGGCCAATCAACCCGACTTTTGCATTGGGCTGAATGATAGCATTGACCAAATCTTTAACTTGTTTAACCCATTTTTCATCATTATACACATCGACAACATGCACAAAATGAATCCGTTTTTGATCTTGTGCAGAAAAATTCGACAAAATCATCTGTTCACGTTCAGTGGCTAAAAAGGGATTTTTGATATTCCGTTCAGATTGAGCCGAGCCCAAAGCCAAGATCACGTTCTGACTTTGCTGTAACGCAATTTCAATGGTTTGCATATGCGCCAAATGAAAAGGCTGAAAACGTCCAATAAAAACAAGATAGTCAAATGTGTACATAGGCGTAATTTCACTTTTTGTGAACTCATCAGTTGTGTCATTCAGATAAATATGCGACATAATGAGGGCACTTAAAAATCAATCTGGATTAAAGCAAGGATAGTACGATGACACTTAGCTGTATTCAACAACCTCATCAACATTTGCAAGCAAATTTAGAAGATGGCGTACTCACCTTAGCCATTAACCGTTCAGAAGCAAAAAATGCACTCTATGGCGAACTTTATCTTTGGATCGCAAAAGCTTTGGATGAAGCAGATGCGGATAAAGACGTTCGTGTGGTGATCTTCCGTGGTGCAGAACAAGACTTTACTGCGGGTAATGACATGAAAGACTTTATGGGCTTTATCCAAAAGCCACATGAAGGTAAAGCTGGCGATCAACCTCCATTTGTATTGTTAAAAGCTGCTGCACGTTTTTCTAAGCCATTGATCATTGCGGTCAAAGGTGTAGCAATTGGTATTGGTGTAACGCTGCTATTACATGCTGACCTCGTTTTCGCAGATAACACCGCCCTGTTCCAAATTCCATTTGTCAGCCTTGGCCTGTCTCCTGAAGGTGCTGCAAGTCGTTTATTAGTCAAACAAGCGGGCTATCAAAAAGCCGCTGAATTGTTATTTACTGCGAAGAAGTTTGATGCAGCAACTGCGGTGAAAGCCAATCTGGTGAACGACATGGTTGAAGATGTCTATGCTACGGCACAACAAACAGCTCAACATTTAGCTGCATTACCATTGGCGTCGATCAAACAAAGTAAGGCACTAATGAAGCAAGACTTGGCTGAAATCATTCAGTGTGTTGATGATGAAGCTGAAATCTTTATGCAACGTGTGCGTTCTCCTGAAATGATGGAAGCAGTACAAGCCTTTATGCAAAAACGTAAGCCTGATTTTTCTCAGTTTAATTAATGCAATAGTCGTTGATTAAACCAAGCCACTGAGTTGCTACTTAGTGGCTTTTTTTATTTTTGTCATTCATCTAGATATTCAACATCGGACAGACTAAGCTCAAGCTAGATTAAAATTTGATTGCAAAGAATTTATGAAAGTTGTGATTGCCCCAGATTCATTTAAGGACAGCCTATCTGCACACGGTATTGCTCAAGCAATTGCTTTAGGTTGGCAACAAGTCTTTCCTGATGCAGAAATCATTCAATGCCCTATGGCGGATGGTGGTGAAGGCTCTATCGAGGCCGTCTTAGAGGTTTGTTCAGGGCAATGGCGTGAGCAAAGGGTTCAAGGCCCACTTGGTGAAGCTGTACTGGCAAAATGGGGCTGGTTAGATGCTAAAAAGATCGCCATTATTGAAATGGCACAAGCCAGTGGTATCCAGTTGGTGCAACCTGCTGATCGTGATGCATGTCATAGCAGTACATACGGTACTGGACAACTGATTCTCGCAGCATTAGATGCAGGTGCTAAGCAAATTATCCTGACAATTGGCGGCAGCGCGACCAATGATGCAGGTACAGGTTTACTCAATGCATTAGGTGCCAAATTTTTGGATACAGACCATAATCCCTTACCTGCTGGCGGCGTAGCACTACAGAATTTGGCTGAAATCAATTTAGATCAGTTTGATCCACGGATTAAACAAACCCAATTCCTATTAGCTGCCGATGTGACCAATCCTTTATGTGGGCCAAATGGCGCTTCTCATATTTTCGGACCGCAAAAAGGTGCTTCTCCTCAACAAGTATTGGAGTTAGATCAAGCCCTCTCCCATTTTGCCGATGTCACCGCACAATTACTTGGCATTGATCAGCGTAATGAGGCTGGTGCAGGAGCCGCTGGTGGACTTGGTTTTGCTGCTAAAACATTCTTAAAGGCTGAGTTTCGATCTGGAGTTGAAGTCATTGCAGAACTGAATCAACTTGCTGCCAAAATCCAAGGCGCTGATTGGGTGATTACAGGTGAGGGAAAGTTTGATGAGCAGACTTTAAATGGCAAAACACCGTTTGGCGTTGCCAAAATTGCACAAGCCGCCAATATCCCTGTGATTGTGATAGCAGGAACGCTTGGGCAAAACTATCAAGCTTTATATGAACATGGCATTACGGCTGCCTTTTCTTTAACCTCAGGCCCAACTAGCTTAGAAGAAGCTTGTACTAATGCAGCAGAACTGGTGAGTGCGCGAACAACGGATATTGCTCGATTGATTCAAAGCAATATTATTAGAAAAGAATAAAGCTTATTGAATCTCTAAAATCTGGATAAACTCAAAAGCAGGTTCTTCATAGGGATGGCTTGCCTTTAAAGCTTTTGCCACAGCACTAGCCTTTTCCTTAGAGACAATGGTTTCAACTCGCCATTCTTCGAGCTGCTCCAATTCATCTAATTGCCCTAAAAAAGGATTTGCACCTTTTACAGGCTTAAATTGTCCAATGCCTTTGACTTGCCAAGCACAGTGCTCATAATTACCAATACCACCTGCCCCTGCTTTGAAAATGGCAGATTTTGTAGATTCAAGGTGAGACTCTGGCACGTAATAAATCAATTTTAGCATTATCGAAATGACTCAAATCATGGATAATCAATTCATGAATCATAACGCTAAAAAAGTCTAAAAATCAAAGTGAAATATTCATCATAAGATAGCTCACGCTTATCAGTACGATTTGAATAACAACGGTCAAGCCAAACCAAAACCAGCCTTGATCTTTTGTATGCAATGTTCTTAAATAATTTTCGTGTTTCATTATCCGATTTCTCATATTTTGTTCATTTTCAAAATATAATAAGCAAGAATTGAACCAACTCTGAAAAGCAATTTTTTTATAAATGATTCAAACAAACGATCCTAAGCTCTAGATTTATCTTTCTATCTAATTAAAATAAAATAAATTTCTATAGAATTTTTATAAATTGATATGGCTCATTCTTTTCAAACTCGATGGGATTTTTTTTATCCCGACAAACTTCCAATTTCTCATTATTTAGTCCAAAATTTTCCACAATTTTGGTTCAGAATCCACAGCCTTCCCGAGTCAAAAAGATATGCTAACACCCCTGAAGAATATGAGTTATTGCTAAATCGGCAAAACAAAATCATTACAGATTGCCTCGGTATCGGTACTTCTATTTTTATTGTTTCAGGTCATTACTTCACAGCGAGCAGGAACAATAAAGCTTATGACCCTATTTTTAGGCTTAATTACCAATTCCATTTAGAGCAGGAAATTAACTTAACTCAAGCCAATCCTGAATATTATGAAGGAGAGGATGAAGATCATTTCTTTAGACCTTGTACAGTAGAAGTAACTTGGCAAACGAATCAACACAATGACTTGTTGAAAAAAATCGCTGATGATGAGTTAAGGGCTTTTATGATTTCCTTTGAGCAAAATATAATTGTTGCACCTTATGATGGCGGCATTGATTTTATTATCTTTGATAAAGCGAAAAGAAATGATTTAAGAAACAAATATCAAGACTGGCTTTCACCAAGAGCAGATGGATTATGACGACGTTAAGCTATTCCTTAAAAAGCTTAACGCTTCTCTAAAGGTTTCATACCAATGATCATCTGGTTGTTGATCTAAACAATACCAAAAGAATCTAAAGTCTAAACCACCGCCATCCTGACAATGATGTTGCCACGTTTCAGCCAACTCACCCTTCACCTCACATAAATAAAAATACCAGTTTTGCAGATTGAATTTAAGTATGAGATTACCCAGAAACTTGGGATTAGGCTGAGCACTCAATCCCGACTCTTCAAACAACTCACGAATTGCAGCCTGTTCATATTGCTCACCCTGTTCAATTGTGCCCTTAACCAATTGGGTCCCAGCAAGTGGATGATGAAAAGCCAATATATCTATACCTTGGTTTTTATGTCTTAAAACTACAGGGACAACTTTTCCATAGCACTGCACTTTTAGTCACTCAAAGTTATATAAATAAAACTTTTATTTTCAAACCAATGATTTAGTCTAATAATTTTCCCGTAATATATTGTTTATCCTGTTCAAAGTTGACCAATTTATCTCCAAACCGTGCTTGTTTAGTCTCATATTCTACTAACCATTTTAAATATTCTAAAAGTGTAGATCCAGTACGACTAAATTCAGATTCTGGTTGTCCATCATCCCATAACCAAACATAATCATTTTTTAAAGCAGTCGCTAGATATGCAAACTGATTGCCTTCATTTTCATTTGTTAATGGGAAGAGTTTATTTTCAACTGCACTAATCCACCCATTAGGTTTATTTATTTCATCTTCACCATCTAAAACTTTTTGATAGTCTGTATAAGCCTCTTTATTCCATGAATATCTGAACATAGATACAGAGCCCCACAACAAACCGCCTGAGCATCTTCCCATTTGTGATAAAAACTCTCGGAACTGCCCATGAATCTCTAGATTATAAATTTCAGCAATTTGATCAATTTCTTGCTCTGTATAGCCTTGAATATGTTCTGGATAAAAAGGCAAATGCGTATCTTCATGTCGACAGCTTATCAACTCAGAAACAAAATCAACCATATAGAAAAATCTCTAATTCTTTAATTATGTTGATCATTATATAAAAGAATCATCTAGCATGCGTTTTTAAATTAATGAGTTCAAATACACTTTTATATTGCTGATTTCCAGATACTCTATTTACAAAAGCCTTTTACTGAATCTGCTCTGGAAGGCTACAGCCTGAATAATAAACCCAACATTGATTTCCAGTTGCAATACAGCGTTTCATAGCTCGGCTTTTTGCTTCTTCTAAAGTCGGTGAACCAGATGAAAAAGTCGCTGAAGTACTAGCTGCGACAGCAGCACATTGATTATGATACGTCAGTTGTAATTTGCAATCCCCACCGTTTCTATTCTTGCACTCGTCAAGTGCACTATTCTCTGCTATTCGCTTACTGCTCATATTCGAAACAATACCAAAAATACCTTTGCCATCATCAGCAATCGCCCCCCAACGATCTGCCCATTTGGGCGCAGCATGAGCATATCCTACGACACCATAAGATGAACTTGATGAACCACCACTTGCATTCCCACCATTACATGGCCCTGCCTGTGCTACACCATCGCAAGCATAAACGCCAGGAGCAATCGGAACCTGTGCTACAGAGAATGGAGTTAAGCCAGCAAAAACCAATCCAATCAATAAACCATAATTTGCTTTCATCCCTTATCTCTCTTTATTCAAAATGATTTATTTTTAAACTATTGGATCTGCTCTGGAAGGCTACAGCCAGAATAGTAGACACGACAGTTACTCCGCTCCTTCTCGCATCCATTCATACTGTTCTGAACCGCTAATTCTCTAGTTGCCGCACGGGCCCATGTTGTACCTCCTTGCCCTGCAGCAATTGCGGCGCACTGGTTGTGGTAGGCAAATACGAGGTTGCATGCTCTCCCTCCTCTCTTCTTGCATGCCTCCACCGCCCCTCGCTCAGCATCACTCCGACTGATCTTGTTCTCGACAATCCCAGCAATGCCAGCACCATCATCAGCAACCGCCCCCCATCGATCTGCCCATTTGGGCGCAGCATGAGCATATCCTACGACACCATAAGATGAACTTGATGAACCACCACTTGCATTCCCACCATTACATGGCCCTGCCTGTGCTGCACCATCGCAAGCATAAACGCCAGGAGCAATCGGAACCTGTGCTACAGAGAATGGAGTTAAGCCAGCAAAAACCAATCCAATCAATAAACCATAATTTGCTTTCATCCCTTATCTCTCTTTGTTAAAAAGTGAATTATCTTCAAGATTACTAAATTCTGAGAAGATGAAAACAAAATTGAAAGTCAAACAGAAAAATTATCCCAATAAGTTAAATATTTATAAACAAAGTGTAATCAGATCTTTATTTTATTATTTAAAAAAACATCACTTAGAAAATAAAAGGTCATATTATCAAACACCTTATTCTTTAATTATAAACATCATAGGACAATTTTAGCTATTGATCATCTTATGATCTTTTAACCAATGTTAAAAAAATATATAAAAGATCAATCAGGATATATAACGCTCAGTCAAATATCCCATAATTCGCTCAATTAGATTTTAAAGCGAGCAAATAGAATTTTAAAACTAGAATCCAAAGCAAAGAGTATTTATATGCCCCATAAACCTCTAATGACCTTAATTTTCGCTTTTAGTGCTTTAACAAAATCAACATTTCTCTATGCAAATGAGCTTATTCAAGCTAACTCAAATTCACATTATCCATTAACAAGCTCTAAAAACATGAAACAAATTTATCAAGGTGAACATGGAATATGGTTTCTTTCTAAACATCGTGGCAGAAAAGGAGGATGTGCCGTCTCTTATAATTCAGGTTTGAATCAACTTACCCTGTTCGGTCCTTCAGAAAGAAGTACTGGAGCATTGATGTTTACAGGTCCTCATATACCAACAACGGCCAGTAATCAACAACTCGACATTGTGATACGGACTGATCATTCAGTCATGCCAACGGAGGCTACCCTACTTCCTAGCCCAAAGAAAGGTATGCTGCTCGTTCCTGTAAGTATGGTACAGACAGCCCCCAAACTGGATGATGTCGGTGCAATGGAAATTTTACTGCAAGGAAAAACAATCTACGCATCATCCATTAGTGGTGGATTTAGAGCTCGCGATGCATTAATGAGTTGCATCAAAAGCTAAATATAAAAAAGCCATCATCAGATGGCTTTTAAATGTATTTCAGTCCAAAAATCAAACTATAAGATTTAACTTGCTAATTTAGTTAATTGTCGTTTTTCATATAAGGTCAGCACAAAAGCCAAACCACATAAAATCACAAAACCACAGGTCATTGGAATTAAAGTTCCGTTATATAACTGACCAATAATAGAGGCGAGAATAAGCGATAATACCGAAGACGATGCACCAATAATCGCAGAAGCCATACCAGCCACATGCCCCATCGGTTCCATTGCAATCGCATTTAGATTGCCAAATAGTGTTCCAAACAATAAAAATAGAATGCAGGCATACAGCATAAACATCCAGAATGAGATGGATACGCCAGAAAGCTGGATGATGAGGAACAGCAACGAAATTAGACTTAAACCAAGAAAGCCATAAATACAGATGGGACGCATGCCAAACTTCATGACAATTCTAGAATTGGTAAAAGACGCAATCCCCATCACACCTGCTAATAGCGCAAAATAGGCACTAAACTCCTGCCCTGTTTTGCCAAATTGTTGCATAAAAATTTGTTGTGACGTTCCAAGATAGCCAATAAACCCACCAAAACAAAAACCTGCACACAACAAATAGCTCATGGTAGTTTTATTACTCACCACTTCCTTAAAACCATCCTTAAATGCTTGTACCCGCATTGGCAGACGATTTTCAGACACTAAGGTCTCTTCCAAGCGCAAAGCGACCCATGCTCCCACTGCGATGGCATAGACCATATACAACACAAAAATATCGCGCCAGCCAAAGAAATGGATGATCAGCTGACCTAAGCTCGGTGCAACTGCAGGTGCGACCATAAACACCATCATAATTAGTGACATGATCCGCGCCATTTGGGCGCCACTGTATTTATCCCGAACAATCGAAATCGAAGCCACATAGGGCCCTGAAACACCAACACCCTGAATAAAACGCCCTAGCAAGAACCATTCAAAACTTTGGGTGGAATAGCATAACAAACTACCTAAAAAGTAGATCACGATGCCAGTGAATAAAATCCGTTTCCGTCCAATCGCATCGGACAATGGTCCTGCAATCAATTGTCCAATGGTCATGCCTGAGAAAATACTGATGATGACCCATTGTGCCTGATTATTATTTTGCAAATTAAAAACACGACCAATTTCACCGAGTGCAGGTAAAACAGCATCAATTGAAAATGAGACGATGGACATCAGTAATGCCATCAGCAGTGCAAATTCGTGGAAATGGATTTTTGATTTCATTTTTCTTGTCCATCGATGATTATTTTATACTGAATTAAATAAGCCACCTGACGGTGGCTTATTGCATGGGTTTAATTAACCAATAAATTTACGTGCATTACGGAACATACGTAACCAAGCACCATCTTCAGCCCAATCTTCTGGCTTCCAAGAATGCTGTAAGGCACGGAAGTTACGCTCTGGATGCGGCATCATCACGGTTGCACGGCCATCTTTAGAGGTTAAACCTGTAATCGCTTCCGGTGAACCATTCGGGTTCAATGGATAGTGTTGAGTTGGATTACCCAAACTATCTACATAACGCAAGATCACTTGGTTCTCAGCATTTAAAGCAGCAATTTGCTGTTCAGTTGCAACCAGACGACCTTCACCATGCGCAACAGCGATTGGTAAAATCGAACCTTGCATATCTTCAAGTAAGACAGAAACTGATTTTTCTACACGAACGTTCACGGCACGCGCTTCAAATACTTCTGAAGTATTGCGGTGGAAACGGCCCCAATGCTCTGCACCTGGAATCAATGGTGCAAGTTGAGACATCATTTGACAGCCATTACATACGCCTAAGCTGAATGTATTTTGACGATGGAAGAACTGTTCAAACTGGTCACGTAATTTTGCATTAAACAATACTGATTTCGCCCAGCCACCACCAGCACCCATCACGTCACCGTATGAGAAACCACCACACGCCACTAAACCTTCGAAGTCGCTCAAGCTGACACGACCTGCAAGTAAGTCACTCATATGTACGTCGATGGTATTGAAGCCAACTTTGTCAAAAGCAGCTGCCATTTCAACATGACCGTTAACACCCTGCTCGCGCAAGATCGCCATGTTTGGACGACGTGTATTGATAAACGGCGCTTCGACTGGCTCATTTAAATCATAGGTTGCTTGTGCAATTAAACCTTTGTGGTTTGTATCTGCGATTAAAGCAAACTCTTGATCAGCAGTTTCAACGTTGTCACGTAAACGTTGAATCTGATGTGATACTTCAGCCCATGCTTGTTGTAATTCAGCACGTTCTAAAGTCAAACCATTCACAGCCAATTGATCGGTTGTATTGACACGACCCACAACTGTAATTGCATCTTTCAGGCTTGATGCTGCAACTTCAACTTCTAACTGAGCCCAATCCGCCGCTGCGATTTGTACTACAGCACCAATTTCTTCAGCAAATAAGCTTTCAGTGCTTTGATTTTCTAAAGCAACACCCAAGCGTGAAGCAAACATCATTTCAGCAACAGTCGCCAATAAACCGCCATCACCGATATCATGGTAAGCCTTAATCACACCACGATTGTTCCAATCTTGAATCAAGGCAAAGAATGCTTTGAAGTCATCAAAACTATCGACATCAGGTGTCACTGAACCAATGGCTTTATACACCTGCGCAAGGATCGAACCACCTAGGCGGAACTGGCCTTTAGATAGGTCAATACGTAGCAGTACTGAATCGGCTAAGTTTTTCAATTCAGGTGTCAATGTTTTACGAACATCTAGAACTGGTGCGAATGCTGTGATCACACCGGTCATTGGCGAAGTCACTGCTTTATCTTCACCATCATTCCAAGTGGTACGCATTGAAAGTGAATCTTTACCAACTGGAATTGCGATGCCTAATGCAGGACACATTTCCATACCAATCGCTTTTACACCTTCAAACAAGGCTTGGTCTTCACCTTTTTGACCTGCCGCTGCCATCCAGTTTGCAGAAAGTTTGATATCACTGATTTGTTCGATGTTGGCACAAGCAATATTGGTGATTGCCTCTGCAACCGCTAGACGCGCAGATGCAGCAGGATTCAATAAAGCTACTGGTGGACGTTCACCCATTGCCATTGCTTCACCTGTGAAGCCTTGCAAACTGGTAGTGGTTACTGCTGCATCTGCAACAGGAACCTGCCAGCGACCCACCATCTGATCACGTGCAACCATACCGGTAATCGAACGGTCACCGATGGTGATCAAGAATGATTTAGACGCAACTGTTGGATTTTTCAATACACGGAAAATCGCATCTTTTAAATCAACTTTCGTAGCATCAAAGTCGTTACCCGTACGCTCAATCGTTTCATACGAACGTTGCATACGCGGTGTGCCGCCTAAGATCACCTGCATTGGAATATCAACAGGCTTGTTCTCAAACAACGGATCTTCAACCGTTAAGTGACGCGCTTCAGTCGCCTCACCCAATACCGCAAACGGACAACGCTCACGTGCACAAATTTCTTCAAACTGTTCTAAAGACTCTGGGCGAATTGCAAGTACATAACGTTCTTGCGCTTCATTTGACCAGATCTCCATCGGGCTCATACCTGGCTCTAATGATGGAATTTTACGCAGGTTAAGCACTGCACCCAACTCGTGATCATTCACAAGTTCTGGCATAGCATTAGATACACCACCCGCACCCACATCATGTACAGACACGATTGGGTTAAAATCTTCTAAGCGCCAGCAGGTATCAATGACTTCTTGGCAACGGCGTTCCATTTCTGGGTTTTCACGTTGAACAGAAGCAAAGTCCAAGCTCTCGCCCATGGTACCGCTGTCTACAGAAGACGCTGCGCCACCGCCAAGACCGATCAACATTGCAGGGCCACCTAATACAATGAGCAAGTCACCCGGTTGAATCGCATCTTTTTCAACATGGTCAGGACGAATATTACCGTAACCACCAGCGATCATGATTGGCTTATGGAAGCCTTTCACTTCACCATTGACATTCTGTTCGAAAGTACGGAAATAACCATTTAATGCTGGGCGACCAAATTCGTTGTTAAACGCAGCACCACCCAATGGACCTTCAATCATGATTTGTAATGGCGATGCCATACGTGAAGGTTTACCGTAGTTATCTTCCCAAGGCTGTTCAAAACCAGGAATATTTAGGTTCGAAACCGTAAAGCCAGTTAAACCTGCTTTTGGTTTACCACCACGACCTGTTGCACCTTCATCACGGATTTCACCGCCCGAACCTGTGGCAGCACCTGCAAATGGAGCAATTGCAGTTGGATGGTTGTGTGTTTCAACCTTCATTAAAATATGAGCGGCTTGGCTCTTATATTTATAAACGAAGTGACCATTTTCATCTGCTTTCGGATAAAAACGCATGGTGTCATAACCCACAATCACAGACGCGTTATCTTTATATGCTGATAACACATCTGTTGGAGATTCTTTATAGGTATTTTTAATCATTTGGAACAATGATAATGGTTGTTTTTCACCATCAATTGTCCATTCAGAACCAAAGATTTTATGACGACAGTGTTCAGAGTTTGCTTGTGCAAACATCATCAATTCGATGTCGTTTGGATTACGACCCAGCTTGGTAAATGCTTCGGTTAAGTAATCAATTTCTTGCTCAGATAAAGCAAAGCCAAACTCATTGTTGGCTTTAACTAACGCTTCCTTTCCTTGACCCAAGATATCAATTGAGTTCAATGGCTTCGGTGCTGTTTCTGAGAATAAAGCTTTTGCATCATCAATCTGAGCAAAAACACTCTCTGTCATACGATCATGTAATGCCAATTTCACTTCGTTCGAAATCTCTTTCACACCTTTCAGTGTAAATAACAGACCACGCTCTAAACGGTGAATAGGTGTATTACAGTTTTGAAAAATATCGGTTGCTTTAGATGACCACGGAGAAATTGTCCCCACACGCGGTGTCACTAAAATCTGGATTTCATCACTTGCAGCTTGGCGAAGTTCGAAAGATTGACCATCGTTTAAAAGTTGTAATGCCGATTGATGTTGCTGCTCGTTGAGCGCTTGATCAAACAAATAAACCCACTGGCTGTCAAAAGATTGAACAGAACTCATTGACGTTAATCGGTTTAAGAGTTGAGCTTTCTTGAAAGAAGAATGTGCTGATGCACCGGCCACGATAAACATGTTGACTTTGGCTCCACGGGTGGGTCTAACGAACCTACCACAATGTGACTTATGAAAGAGCGCATATTCTACTGTGAAAGGCTCATTTCAGCTAGCTATATCCATCTTAAAAATCAGAGTTTTCTACTGCAAATGGCTTAATTTCTTGTAGCTTTATCCATTTTACTTTATTCGTAACAATTCATTTAGCGTGCGGTATAAACCATATTCCCTGTTTGTGGATCTTCTTTTACTGAAATACCGAGCTTAGAAAAGAATTGATCCGTACAAGCCATAGAGTCATCTACACCACCATCAATACTATATGAAAGCTGCACATGTGCATGAATAAAACTTTTATCCAGAATCGCTTCTTTAAAGAACACATCCATACTTTCACTGTTTAAACAGACATAAGTTTGCTCAGCTTGACCATTACGATCTAAATCAATAGAAACTGTTCCATCTGCATTTTGAATCAGTTGATCTGATGTAATCGGGATGCTATTTACCCAATCTCTTTCATTATTAACTGCATAAGCAAACGTGGTTTGTGCCGTCTTATAAAACGCTGAACAATGTTGAATAGGTTTTCTCAATAGCACAGCAGATAAAGTAATATCGTCTTTGGTAAAACGAGAATACCCATTCAATTCGATATTGGGTTGAATACTCCAGTAACGCTTAGCCATTGCATTTGCATCATCGGTCCAAATGCATTGTTGATCCAAGTGCTGATCTGCTGTTTCTTGATAAGCGAATACGGATAAAATAACATTTGTCTTATTTGACCGATCTACCACCTTTTGCTTAATTTGATCAGATGCTGCCTGCTGGTGTTGTATATCCAGTGATTCAGGCGGCTTAGCTTGATGACACGCCGAAAGCAATAAACCCAGCATAAGAGCCATCTTCTTCATTATTCCCCCTAATATTCAAATTAATGATCTTAAATTATCATTGAATACAAAACTATAAACGACGACACACTTATCTAAGACAACTTGTGTCGCTCTACCCTAGTGCTTTAATCTTTTTTTTGGCATGATGATCCTGAACTCATAGTGAATAATGATGAATGGAACAAATGCGTTGGGTAGAATTGCTATCTGCAATTCGTTTAGGTAGTAAAAAAAGCAGTACTGAATTGGCTCGAAGCCCATTCCACAAAGATTATGACAGAATTATATTTTCGCAAAGCTTTCGCCAACTGAATAGAAAAACACAGGTTCATCCACTTACACAACATGATGGTATCCATACCCGCCTCACGCACTCGCTAGAAGTGTCTTGTATTGGGCGTTCACTCGGCATGTTAGCCGCAGAAAAAATCAAAGATGAATTACCGATGTGGATTTCCCCGGCAGATGTCGGTGCGATTATCCAAGCAGCCTGTCTGGCGCATGATATTGGTAATCCCCCTTTTGGTCATGCAGGTGAATATGCGATTCGAGAATGGTTTGATGATGCTTCTCATCGAGACTTCCTCACTAAACTCACGCCAGAAGAAGCAGCCGATGTTCGTCAATTTGAAGGCAATGCGCAAGGACTACGTCTACTCAGCCGTATTGACTATCATCCCGATGATGGTGGCATGCGTCTTACCTGTGCAACACTCGGTGCTTATTTAAAATATCCATGGTTATCCAAAACCATCGAAGAACAAGGCGATATGCCATCGCATCAACGGGCGAAGTTTGGTTGTTATCAATCTGAAAAAGAAATTTTAAAACAACTGGCAGAACAACTCGGACTCATTCAGCTTGGTGACTATCACTATTGCCGTCATCCACTGACCTATTTATTAGAAGCTGCCGATGATATTTGTTATGCGCTAATTGACTTAGAAGATGGCATCATTCTCAATATGCTCAACTATGCCGAAGTTGAACCGATTTTTCTGAATCTGATTGCCGATTATGGTTATCCAGAAGAACTCCATTTACCACATACCACTTGGCAGCAAAAAATTGCAGCTTTACGCGGTCGTGTGATGAAGCGCTTAGTCGATGAGGTGACCACGGCTTTTGCCAAACATCATTATGAGATTTTAACCGGTCAGCTTAAAGGCAGCCTATTACAATATTGCTCACCTGATATTGAAGCAGGCATTCAAACGGCAAAAAATCTCGCCAGAGACCGTATTTTTGAGCATCCTCAAAAATCTGGTTTAGAAATTATTGCCCATCAAAGTTTGCAAACCATCTTAGATGCTTTTATTCCTTTAACCATACCGCATAAAACATTAAGCTTTAAAGAACAGCGGTTGATGTCAATTTTGCAACATTCAGGGGTAAATCTGCAAAACAACCACTATAATAATATTATGCAAGTTCTCGATATTATTAGTAAGTTCTCAGATCATCAGGCTTATAGCTTGGCGCAAGAGCTGCAAGGCAATAAAATAGGCTTTTTTTAATGAAGCGATTTATTGATGAAGGTAAGACCTGGGATAGTTTTACACATGCTCCTGTTTTAGTGGTATGCCCATTTTGTCAGAGCAACGCTCAGGTCTTTCAGCAAGAATTACCTAATCAGCCGAAAAAAAGCATTGTTTTTAGCTATTTATCCTGTTGTAAAACTTTTGATCAAGACCAGCAGCAACAAAACAACTTAGGCTATTTTGACGAGATCAACGTAGAAATTAATCAAACCTGCTCTTGTAAACGTGGAAAATATCTCTTTTCTCAATCTTATGCTCAGCCGAGTGTTCTTCCGCCTTTTATAAAACTGAATTGTACTTTCTGCCAAACAGAGCAAGTGTATACTTCCCCTTATCCGTTACTCACCTATAAAATTCCGAGAAAATCAGGGTTTGAAATCAATAAAGACCCCTTCTTTGGCTATCGTCTATATCTCTCCACAGAAACAAGGCATGGTCTTATTTTCGTGTATAACACAGAACAGTTAAACGATTTGAAAGCTTACATCTCTGCAGAGCTAAGACAGAGAACCTATACCAATAAGAATAAAGCTTACTTAAGCCGCTTACCTTCTTGGATAAAATCCGCGCGAAATCGTAAAGAAATTCTAAAAGCCATTTTGCGTTTAGAACAAATGGCATCTACTATTCAACCATTAACAAATAAGTGAAAGACTCAATGATCGGATGTTTAATTGGCGAAGTGTTTGCCCTAGAAGCCCCAACCGTATTACTCAACGTAAATGGCGTTGGCTATGAAATTGACACCCCACTTTCGACATTTTGCCAATTACAAAAAGGACAGAAAGTCACTTTATGGACACATTTGGTTGTTCGTGAAGATGCTCAGCAATTGTATGGCTTTAGCGATGCACAAGAAAAAACCATTTTCCGTACACTACTCAAAGTGAATGGCGTTGGCCCTAAAATGGCTTTGGGCATTCTATCGACATTAAGTGTTGAACTGCTCATCCATACCATTGAACATGATGATATTAATACGCTGATTAAAGTTCCGGGTGTGGGCAAAAAAACTGCTGAACGATTAATGATTGAATTACGCGATCGTTTCAAAGCGTTAGCGCATTCAACCGGCAGTACGACAAATGCAGCTGCTGCTCAAATTCAATTTATGACAAATTCACCAGTTGCCGAAGCTGAGGCTGCTTTGCAATCCTTAGGTTATAAACCAGCAGAAGCACAAAAAGCTGTGGCAGCAGTTAAAGCAGACTATACTGAATCTGCTGACATTATCCGTGCTGCGCTTAAATCCATGATGAAGTAATAGATATATGCAAGATCGTCTTATTAGCGGAACAGAAAAACCTGAAGATCATTTTGATCGTGCCATTCGTCCAACCTCATTGGCTGACTATATTGGTCAGCCTGTGGTTCGTGAACAAATGGAAATCTTCATTGGTGCAGCGCGTGGTCGTGGTGAAGCCCTAGATCATACCTTGATCTTTGGCCCTCCAGGTTTAGGGAAAACCACATTGGCCAATATTATCGCAAGAGAAATGGGCGGTAATTTAAAATCAACTTCTGGCCCTGTATTGGAACGTGCAGGTGACCTCGCGGCCATGCTGACCAATTTGGAAGAAGGTGATGTGCTGTTTATTGACGAGATTCACCGTCTTTCACCCGTAATCGAAGAAATTCTCTATCCCGCCATGGAAGATTATCAACTCGATATTATGATTGGTGAAGGCCCTGCTGCTCGCTCAATCAAGCTTGATCTACCCGCCTTCACTTTAGTCGCTGCCACAACACGTGCAGGTTTGCTCACCTCTCCGTTACGTGACCGTTTTGGGATTGTACAGCGTTTAGAGTTCTATTCAGTTGAAGACCTGACCCATATCGTGACGCGTTCAGCTAACTTAATGGATGTCCCGATTACCAAAGAAGGCTCAACAGAGATTGCCCGTCGTGCCCGCGGCACCCCACGTATTGCCAACCGTTTATTACGTCGTGTGCGTGATTATGCACAAGTCAAAGGCACAGGTGAAGTGACTCAAGACATGGCACAACGGGCTTTGGACATGCTTAATGTCGATAAAGCAGGTTTAGATACGCTCGACCGTCGTTATCTCAGTATGTTACTGGAACGTTTTGAAGGGCGACCAACAGGTGTGGAAGCTTTGGCTGCGGCAATGGCAGAAGATAGTGGAACACTTGAAGATGTGATTGAACCCTATTTAATCCAGCAAGGTTATGTGATGCGTACTGCCCGCGGGCGTATTGCAACCAATATGGCGTATTTACAATTTGGTATGACGCCACCTGAATCATAAAAATATTTTCAACTTAACGCTTCTTATAATGAGATGATTCGAATAGGATATACCTGATTTTAATCGTCTCATTATGTTTAGGGTAACAATGAAAAATAAAACTTTAACTTCCGTATTTTTGAGTAGCTTATTTTTAACAGCCTGCGGGGGTGGAGGTGATAATGCAAATAATGGCAATTCATTTCAAGGCAAAGAAAAATTAGATTATAGCAAGCCAGAAAATCTTGAATTGATTTATGCACCGATTATCAATTTATCAAGTATCAATGAAAATCAGCTCATTGATACCATTACACTTGCTGAATCCGTTTTTTATTTAATACAAGGTGGAGAAAAAATGGGCTACAAAGCCTTCTGCCGAAATAAAGAAGGAAGCTTTAGCAGAAATAGCCAAATGGTTACACTGAATAAATGTGATCTACAGTACACAAAAGATGGCATTCTTCAGCCTACTTCTGAAGGACCAATGATTCTATCTGGAAGTGTTAGCACACAAGGATACTGGTCTCAGAATAACTTTAAAATCGATACGACACTGAACCAATTTAAAGTAGAAGTTGATAATGAAATAACAACCTTTAATGGAAGCAAAAGTAGTCTATCTTATTATGCTGATACTCGTCCCTTCAAATATGACATTGCTCAAATGGAATTCACATGGGCTGATAAAAAATATACAGAAGTCTATAAACTCACAAACTATAGCTTTGAACCTTGGTCAACTGCATCAATTACCAAAGGACGCCTAGTTGGGATAAACAATAATAAAGAATTCTCTGTAAATTTTGACAATCAAATAAAATTTGGAAGTGTCGAAGATGCTTTGGCTTTTTATCCAAGCTTTGCCGAGATTTTTATTGAAGACACCAATAACAATAAAAATTCAATTAATATCACCAAAACCGCTGACTATAAAGCGTTAATGCGTGCCTATGCTAATGGGACTACCGTTACTGGCTTTCCTAAAGTCGTCGCTTGGGAAGAACTCAACTATTAAAAAAAAGAGGCCCTTAGATAGGGCCTCTTTTTTATCTAGATCAACAATATGTTATTTATTACTATTTCCTTAGCTCCATTGAGGCAATATCATTCCTGATTGCTGACAGTCTGCAAAAATAGGTAATAGAAATGGCAAATCATTTTGAGTTCAACATTCGCGTTTATATCGAAGATACAGATGCAGGCGGTATCGTTTACCATGCCAATCATATCCGTTTTATGGAGCGTGCTCGTACTGAATGGTTACGTGCAGCAGGTGTAGATCATTACTGGCACCAAAAAGATTACAACTTCGTAGTACACCAGATTCAGGTTAAATATGTACGCCCAATATTAATGGATGATTTAATTACCGTTACAGCACGTGTTATTTCGTGTAAAGCCGCATCTTTTGTGTTGCAACAAAATATTTATCGTGGTGAAATCTTGCTGGCTTCAGGTGAGGTTGTGTTGGCATGTTTAAACAAAGAGTTAATGCCACGTAGACTTCCTGATGAAATTCGTGATCTGATTCAAAAAGAATTAGCACAGGACTAAAATAAACTTTCGGCACCGCATCTTATGGCAACTAACTTAGAATCTTCCCTGCATATTTCTGACCTAATTTTACAAGCAAGTCCTGTTGTACAACTGGTCATGCTAATCCTTCTGCTCTCATCAATTTATAGTTGGTATTTGATTGCCAAATTATATATGGGCTTTAAGAAAGCAGGACAAGAGGATGAGCATTTTCAAAAAATGTTCTGGTCAGGTGCCGAATTAAATACACTTTATAATAATGCGCAACTGAACTCTAAACGTCGTGGTCTAGAAGATGTTTTCTACCAAGGCCTAGGTGAGTTCTTTAAGTTGCAAAAACGTAAAGCAGATACCAATCAAACCATCGAAGGAACTGAACGTATCCTGCGTGTTGGTTTAAGCCGTGACCAAGGTGGTTTAGAAGTCGGCTTGGGTGCACTTGCCAGTATTGGCTCAGTTGCACCTTATATCGGCTTATTTGGTACGGTATGGGGGATTATGAATGCCTTTATCGGCCTTGCTGCCGTTGACCAAGTGACTTTGGCAACAGTTGCTCCAGGTATTGCAGAAGCCCTCATTGCAACTGCGATTGGTTTATTTGCAGCAATTCCTGCGGTACTTGCATTTAACCACTTTACCGCTAAAGGTGAATCAATCTATTCAGATCGTGCTTTATTTGCAGAAGAAATGGTTGCCCTTTTACAGCGTCAAGCGATTGGAACGACACAGGAAGATGCATAATGGCGATTCAACGATCTGGACGTTTTGAGCGGATTAAAAAACCGCTCAAAAGCGATATGAATGTGGTTCCCTATATTGATGTCATGTTGGTGTTATTGGTCATTTTCATGGTGACTGCACCCATGATTACCAGCGGTATTAAAGTAGATTTACCACAAGCCAATAATCATCCGATTGAATCGAAAGATATGCCTGCGATGGTCACAATCGGTAAAGATGGCAATATCTTTTTGCAATATCAAGAACACAAAGGCAGTGATCCTCTTTCTCTAGTGCAGCTTGAAGCTGTATTAAGTGAAGCTCAGACCCAAGCCGAGCAAGATAATAAACAACTGACCGTATTGGTGAATGGTGATAAATCGCGTCCTTATGGTGAAGTCGTCTCACTGATGGCAAGTCTGCAAGAAGCTGGTCTTACTCAAGTTGGTTTACTGACAGAGCCGTTAAAATAAGCTATGAAAAAATTTCAAGAGCCACCTTTTAAACAAAATGCGATTGCGCTGGGTTTTACCCTCGGTGTTCATGCAATCGCAATTGTTGGCTTGTTGTTTTTAGGCTTGAGTAAACCCCCTGAAGAACCTAAAAAACTGACCACTATTTTGGTGAAGCCAGAAGATTTACCACAGTCATTACAACAACCCGAACAACAAGTCTCTGCTGAACATCAGGCAGAAGAAGTGCAAAGCCCTGTCGTGGATACAACACTTCCTGAAAATATTCCTGTAACACCTCCACCACCAACTGCACAACAACTTGCGGCTGAAAAGCAAAAAGCTGAACAGGCACAGCAAGCCAAACTTGCTGAGCAAAAACGCAAAGCAGATGAAGCTGTTCGTGCACAGCAAGTTGAAGAACAACGTAAACTTGCAGACGCTCAAGCACAGAAACAACGTGCGGACGCTGAAGCAAAACGCCAAGCAGAGGCAAAAGCGAGGACTGAAGCAGATGCGAAGCGTAGAGCTGAACAAAATGCCAAAGCCGAGGCTGAAGCCAAAGCGCGCCAAAAAGCGGAACAAGATGCGAAATTAAGACAGCAAAAAGCTGCCGAAAACGCAAAACTTCAAGCACAACAGGATGCAAAACGCAAAGCTGAGGCTGATGCCAAAGCGCGTACTGAAGCCGATGCAAAACGTAAAGCTGAGGCAGACGCGAGAGCAAAAGCCAACGCAGATGCGAAGCGTAAAGCCGAAGCTGATGCCAAGGCACGTGCTGAAGCAGATGCAAAACGTAAAGCTGAGGCAGACGCGAAAGCAAAAGCCAACGCAGATGCGAAGCGTAAAGCCGAAGCTGATGCCAAGGCTAAAGCTGAGGCAGACGCGAAACGCAAAGCAAATGCTGATGCCAAAACAAAAGCTGATGCAGATGCGAAGCGTAAGGCCGAAGCTGATGCCAAGGCTAAAGCTGAGGCAGACGCGAAACGCAAAGCAAATGCTGATGCCAAAGCAAAAGCTGATTCAGATGCTAAACGTAAAGCCGAAGCTGATGCCAAGGCTAAAGCTGAGGCAGACGCGAAACGTAAAGCAGATGCTGAGGCAGATGCCAAAGCTGCTGCTGCCAAAAAAGCTGAGCAAGAAGCAGCTCAGAAAAAGGCCGATGCGAAACGTGTTGCATCAACTGCAAAACGAGATTTTGAACAGAAAATCTATCGTGCGTGGAATATGCCAGCAGGTTCTTCAGGTCAACGTGCCAGTGCACGCGTGACATTAAGCGATAGCGGCTCAGTCTTATCAGTTGTTGTAACAGCAAGTGATCCAGACGTTAAAGCCAGTGTAGAAGCCGCAATTCGAGCTGCTGCACCATACCCAATGCCTGATGATCCAGTTGCTCGCCGTGAAGCAAGAAGCTTTACTTCAAGTTTTACTGCAAAATAGTAATGAATAGTTAACGTTACAGGCTTTTAATAGCACAAAGCCTGTAACTATGTTAAATAATCAACAGCCACAAAAATACGAATGCAAGTAATTGTAACTATGGATAAGACTCGTAAACACCTACTCTCCTTAGCAGTTTTCGCAGCAATTAGCGCAGTTGTTCCAACAGCAACTTTTGCGCAATTACAGCTTGAAATTGCCAAAGCACCTGAACAAGCGCCAAAAATTGCAATCGTACCGTTTGCTAATGACAGCGCAATCTATCCGATTGTCGAGCGTGATTTAAATCGTTCAGGTCGTTTTACCAGCGCATCTCAAAACTTACCAGCCACTGCAAGCCTTAATCAGGTTCAAGCGGGTGATTGGCAGAATGCCGGTGTGCCGTATGTTGTCGTTGGGCAAATGAAAGCGGTGGATGCCAATACTTTTGAAATTCATTACCAGCTTTATGATGTACAAAAACAGCAATATTTACTGAATGAAGTCCTGACTGTACCTAGCTCACGTATTCGCCAAGCGGGTCATATGATCAGTGATACCATCTATCAAGCGTTGACAGGTATTGCAGGTGACTTTAGCGGTCGTATTGCTTATGTATTGCGTAATCAGGCCACACCAGCTCAACGCTATACTTTACAAATTGCCGATACAGATGGTGAACAACCTAAAACTGTACTGACTTCACGAGATCCTATTCTTTCCCCTGCTTGGACACCAGATGCCAAGAAAATTGCATATGTATCTTTTGAGACCAAACGTCCTGCAATTTACCTACAAGATCTAGCCACAGGCCAACGTGAAGTTTTAGCCAGCTTCCGTGGATTGAATGGCGCACCAAGCTTCTCTCCAGACGGTAAGTCAATGTTGTTCACGGCATCAATGCATGGCAACCCTGAAGTTTATCAAATGGATTTAAGTACCCGCCAAGTACAACGCATGACCAATGACTCTGCGATTGATACTGAAGCACGTTACTCACCAGATGGTAAATCATTTATCTTTACTTCTGATCGTGGTGGCTCACCACAGATCTATCGCTATAGCTTTGATGATAGCTCTGTAAAACGTTTGACCTTCAAAGGTGCGTTCAATGCACGTGGTACTTTAAGTGCTGATGGTAAAAAGATTGCTTTAGTTCACCGCCCAAGTGGCAGTAACTACAAAGTTGCAATCCAAGATATCAATACAGGTATCACCAATATTCTCACACCGACCAGTTTAGACGAATCACCAAGCTTCTCACCAAATGGACAGATGGTGGTTTATGCAACGCGTGAAGGTAGCCGCGGTTTATTATCAGTCATGTCTACTGACGGCCGTTTCCGCATGAATTTACCAAGCGAACAAGGCGAAGTTCGTGAACCCGCTTGGGCACCAAAATAAGTTTAATCGATTGGAGAATCATATGAACATTAAATATCTAACGCTTCCACTGATTGCTGCAACGCTTGTATTTACAGGTTGTGCAAGCCGTAAGCCTGCTGCTGAAATTACTACTGGCACGAATCCAAATGGCTCAACCACAGTCAGCACAGATGGTTTAAGTGAAGATGCGGCATTAAATGCACAAAACTTGGCGGGTGCCTCTTCAAAAGGCGTTACTGCTGCAAACAAAGCATTCTTGGCAAAACGCGTTGTTCACTTCAACTATGACAGCAGTGATTTATCAAATGAAGACTACCAAACCCTTCAAGCACATGCTCAATTCTTAGTTGCCAATGCTAACTCTCGTGTTGCCCTTACAGGTCACACCGATGAGCGTGGCACACGTGAATACAATATGGCACTTGGTGAACGCCGTGCAAAAGCAGTTGAAAGCTTTTTAATTACCAATGGTGTAAACCCACAACAACTTGAAGCAGTCAGCTACGGTAAAGAATCACCAGTGAATGCAGGTCATGATGAAGCTGCATGGAAAGAAAACCGCCGCGTAGAAATCAACTACGAAGCTGTTCCACCACTATTAAAATAATCGTGGTTGCACTTTAAATAAAAATGCTCACTTCATGTGAGCATTTTTATTTCATTCATCAAGACGAAGATTGAGGGCCGGACTTGTTTTGCATCGACTCAATCAAATCATGCTTGTTAAACTCTTTGTATTCTGGCTTGGCCTCATACTGTTTCCATGCATCCTGCACATTTTCTTTGGAAATCGTATCTAAGCTAATCGGTTCACTCGGCGTGGGTGTGGCCTCAAAATTCTTGGTTGTCATCGTTAACCTCCAAACATCCTGTTTAGTATCTATGCAACATAGCATGTAATAACGTGCTTGTAATCATAAAAGCAACATAAATAAAGTAAGATAATTTTTATTTTTGCACGATCTCATCTAGAATACCCACATTCTTTTTATCAATTTTTGACACGGCTAAATCGGAGCTATTCAATATGTCAAACCTTACTTTGACCCAATACCTAGAACAACAAAATGGGAATTTGACTCCAGAGTTGGCCCAAGTAATCGAAACCATTGCTGCTACATGCCAAACCATTGATCAAGCATTACAAAAAGGTGCTTTAGCAGGTATTTTAGGTAGTGCAGGCAATGAAAATGTTCAAGGCGAAACACAAAAGAAACTCGATGTTATTTCAAATGATTACCTGATTGATGCATTAAAAGCTCATCCTCAAGTCGGCGGTTTAGCTTCAGAAGAACTAGACGACTTCACCCCTGCCCAAGAAAATGGTAAATATCTGGTTTTGTTCGATCCACTTGATGGTTCAAGTAACATCGACATTAATATGTGTGTAGGTACGATTTTCTCTATTCTTCCAGCAAAGAATGCCGTGACTCAGTCTGCAGACTTTATGCAAGCGGGTACAGAACAAGTTGCTGCGGGTTATGTACTTTACGGTCCATCAACCATGTTAGCACTGACTGTAGGTGCAGGTGTGGTGTTCTTTACTTTTGACCCAACGACACAAAGCTTTTTGTTAACCACTGAGCAAGTGCAAGTTGCTGCAGATACACAAGAGTTTGCAATTAACTCATCGAATCAACGTCACTGGGAAAACCCTGTAAAACGTTATATTGATGAACTTTTAGCGGGTAAAACATCCATTCGTGAAAAAGATTTCAATATGCGTTGGGTTGCATGTATGGTGGGTGATATTCACCGTATCTTATGCCGTGGCGGTATTTTCCTTTATCCTTATGATTTAAAAGATCCGAAAAAAGCAGGCCGTTTACGTTTGATGTATGAAGCGAACCCAATGAGTATGTTGATCGAACAAGCTGGCGGTGCTTCTACAACAGGTCGTGCGCGTATTATGGACATCCAACCGACAGAACTACACCAACGTGTTCCTGTCATTATTGGTTCTAAAAACGAAGTGGAACGCGTAACAAGCTACCACTAATTACTTTTATAATCAGGGCATTATAAAGTTATGATGCCCTTTGGGATGTTTATCTTATGGCGGTTATTTTCCTAGAATCTAAAGACAATGCAAAAATCAAACATTTGCGTGGTCTGATCGAGCTCAACAGTGCTCGAAAAAAACATCAGCAAACCGTTCTAGAAGGTACACATCTGTGCTTGGCTTGGTTGCAACAGCAGAAAAAAATCTTTTCTTTATTTACCACCGAACAAGCCCTAGAACATCCAGATTTACAAGAAGTGATTGAACTCCATCAAGGACACATCTTCGTTATTAGTGAAGTCCTGTATAAGGATTTAAGCACTTTAGGTACAACCCTGCCTTGTCTCGCGATTGTTGATCTACCCAAAACCGCTGCCACCATTGATTTTAAAGCCGATACTTTAATTCTCGAAAATGTTCAAGATCCTGGAAATGTTGGTACATTGCTTCGCTCTGCTGCCGCTGCAAACATCAAACAGGTGATTTGTACACAAGGTTCAGCTGCACTTTGGTCTCCACGTGTGCTTCGAGCAGGTATGGGCGCTCATTTTAGTCTTCAATGTTTTGAAAACTTCCAGCTCACGGATATTCTTCCAAAATTTCAAATTCCAGTTTTTGTGACCAGTTCACATCGCTCAACCAGTTTATATAGCCAAGATTTAACTCAAGCCTGCGTCTGGATTTTAGGCAATGAAGGTCAAGGTGCAAGTGACTATGCACTTGAGCATGCCCAGGCAGTGGCAATCCCTCAACCTGGTGGACAAGAGTCACTCAATGTTGCGATTGCAGGTTCAGTGTGCTTCTTTGAAATGGTTCGCCAACGTCAGTAAAAACGTTAAATTATTTTAAATACGATTTTTTTACTGAGAAAATCAATTACACTACTAAAAATAATTGCTTAAGTTGTCAACGCGCCCACCATTTTCAACGTTATATGATTAATGAATTGGAATTAATGGTGGGTCCATGACAGGATTTTCCATCTCTATGGATTTAGCACCGAAACAGGCTCGAACCGAAAACAGTACTGATCGCAGTACTGTTGAACAACGTCTGCGTTTTTTTATGCAAGACGTTACAGGTCGTGCCTTGGTTATGATGGAAAGTGCAACACAGGGACAACAAGGCATTGCAATGGATTTAGTGCAAGAAGCTTTCATTTCATTGCACAAATCATATGCAGATAAAAGTACTGAAGAATGGTATCCCCTGTTCTATACCATATTAAATAACAAACTCCAAGACTGGCGACGCAAAGAAGCTCGTCGTGCAAGCCCTTTCTCATTATTTAAAAAAATTAGTTTAGATGATGACGAAGAAATTATTGATGTTGTGGATGAATCAACCCCTAACCCGTTTGAGTTTCTTGATCAAGAAGTCACGATGGAGGAAATTCAGTCTGCAATTAATCAATTACCCGTACGTCAACAACAAGCATTTATGCTAAGAGCATGGGAAGGTTTCGACACCATGACCACAGCACAGATTATGGATTGCAGTGAAGGCAGTGTGAAAACACATTACCACCGTGCAATTCAGGGACTCCGGATTGCTTTAGAGCATTTAAACCCGCATACGGGAGGATCATCAGATGAAAAAAGATGAGTTCACTAAACATGTGACATCCAGACTCGACCAACTTGCGAAAGAACAGCACAACAATAAAATGATGGTGATGAATCATGTTCTTGATACTGTCCAAAAGAAACCAACCTCTTATTACAGTGTTTGGAAAATGACTGGTTTTGCGTTTGCTGCTGCCCTCATGGGGATTGTGGTTCTGCCTAGCTCGCTGCAATTGGCGGACCAACCTCAAAATCAGGTTGTGGTAAATCCAAAACTTTCACCGCAAATGGTTGAAGATATGGAAATGTTATTGGTCTTAGGTGAGGATAAAGTTCCACATGGCAGCTAAAAAATTAGCACTTGTTGTGTGTACACTCGGCTTATTACAAACCAGTTTTGCAGGTTCAGAACGCTTTTGGGTATTCTCTAAACCGAATAAACCAGCAACTGAAGAAGCCTGGGATGATTTATCACCTGAAGAACAACGCGTTTTAATCAAACGTTACCAGACCTTGAAGGAAATTCCGACCAATCAGAGTTCACAACTACAACAGCGGATGGAATGGTTCACCCAGTTACCTGAAGAAGAAAAACAGAAAATGCGTGACCTTTGGCAAAAAATGAGCATGCAAGAACGCAACACCTTACGCAAGCGTATGCAAAATGCCAGCACCGAAGAACGTGTCAATATTAGAGAAGAATACCTTACTAAATATGCTGAACATTAATTTTTAGTTTATTAGAATAAAAAATAGCGCCCTAAAGGCGCTATTTTTGTGTTGGGTCTGCTTATTTTTTAAAGCGACGATAAGCTAACAATCCGAATAACCCAAATATAGAATAGAAACCGAAACTACCACCACCGCTGCTCGCAGAGCGGGTATCATCAGTTGTAGTTGCTGTACTAATGGTTCGCACTGTAGCTGAATTCGATGATACGCCGTCAGCATCATAGACTTGGTAGTTAAATGAAAAGTTAAATGGGTTAAACGCATTTACTTCCTGAACATAAATATTTCCACCATAACAAGTCTCTTTTTCATCTGGTGCAGGACAAGCGCCTTGACGATCCGCTGTAATACTCAAATCTTTCGTCGGGACATTCGTTAAACGAATTGGTAACTCAATACCTTCTGCATTCTTCCAAAATTGAGATTTATTTGGATTTTTTTCTGGGCCAGTTCCACCTTCTCCTGTATCACCATGATCATTGGCAAAATTTAATAAATTCAGGCTTAGCTTTTGCTTTTCCTGATATTTAAAAGTTAAAGATGTGTCAGTTGCAACAGGTGCAATATTTACGAAAGCTGCACGAATTAAACCAGATGAACTTATACTTGGATTAGACTTTGAGGTGATCGTATATTTACAGAAAATCTTGTCTCCAGCCTGGGTAATACTATCATCCTTACGATAAAAAATAATTTGCTGAAGGTCTTTATTCCAAGAACATACTAAATTTTCTTTGTCACTTGCATCAATATCTGTAACAGTATCATTAATTTGACCTTTGCCAAGAGCTTCTGTCGTGACATTATATAAATCAGGATTAAAAAATTCTAATTTATAACTACCATCAGCTTGCTCAGTATCTTGAGGTAATGGTAATTGATAGTTACTTAAATCAATATAAATTGCACGATATTTCAAATTAGCTTTGGTATATTGCAATAGGTTTTGATATTGATCCAAACGAGATTTATAGTAAGTTAAAAAATCAGGATTATTTGGATTTTTGACTAAATTATCAAAGAAGTCATATTGAGTTTGATAAGTTGACATTGCACTACTAATAGAGGCATTAGTCAAATCTTGTAAATCACCCGCTGTAAAGCGCATTAATTCAATTGAACCAATATCACAACGATTGCTTGCCTCAGGATTATAATACAAAGTCCCATCTACAATACGAGCCAAACCACGTTGGTCTGTTGTGCTACAACCTATTCCATCAACATCTAATAAACCAACTATTTTTGTAGTGGTCTTATCATCCACCTTAACTTCTATTTCAGTCACATTTTTCTTTGGGTAATAGATTGGTAGAAATGCGGTATAAGCAGAAGCTTTTTGTAACGGACTTAACAATGTTCCAATATTAATATTACTTACATTAAGATTGGTTGTATTATTTTTAAGCGAATCTTTAGGAACATCACAGACATTATTAACTGGAGATGTAGAACCTCCTTCTTTTAATGCAAGTGCATTATAGGCAATAGCAAAACCAACATTTTCTTGACTTGAAACATCACCAAACAAATATCGACAAGCATAACTATTCGTTCCACCATTATAAGCAAGAACATTATAGGTTAATATTTTTCCACCAATTTTATCATATAGCAGAGTTGTAAAAGCTTGGTTCTCAACAATAGTATTACTAGTTAAAGTTATACTACTTGCATTACTTAAAATACTGGAGTTATTATTTTCTTCAGTTCCTGGCTTAGTATCACCTGTAAATTTAATTAAATTACCAGATGAGGAATTGACAATATTTTTTGCAATCGTATTAGTTGTTAATGTCGCAGTTGATTCCCCGCAAAACTCAATCATACTATTTGAATTTCCAGAACCATTTGCGATAAAACTGTTTGAGGTTAAATTGAGGGTACGTTTTGCATATGTCACATCATTAAAACAGCTCATAGACAAAACACTACCTTTATCAGCCTGATTTCCCTGAATCAAGCTTTTCGTTAAAGTTAATGTTGTCGATGGTCCAGCCAAAAAAACCGCACCACCCTCTTTTGCCTGAGAGTCTAAAATTTGACTACTTTGCAAGACAACATCAGCGCCTGCATAAATCGCTCCCCCCCGATCTGCCGTTCGCCCACCTGTCAAAATTACATTACTGAGACTAAGAGCTTTCGTCCCTAATGTTGTATTAAAAATCCGTGAATTCTCAGCTTTAATCGTTGTTTGCAAAGGAATCTGTGCAGGATATTGATTTACAACATCATTTAATAGAACATTTTTTTCCTGCCAATCAGCTGGTGTAGCTCCCCAAATTGCAACGTTGACATTCGGTGTTAACTCTCTTTTAAGTGTATATACCCCTTTTTCAAGCTGAATAACTTTCTGCGTACTCGATAAGGTATCGGTTACTTCACAGCCACCATAAGCAACGCGTGTTTCAGCTGTTTTTAAGGCTTCACGTAATGAACAAGCAGAAGGATTTTCACCATCTTCATCTACAAACGTAGTGACTTTAATTGGCGTACTACTAGTTGCCGCTAACAACGGCATTGTCGCCATAACCATGGTTGCTAAAATTGTTTTTTTATAATGTCTCATCTCATCTCATCCCTGATTATGATTTAAAGCGGCGCAATCCTACCAATCCAAGTAACATCAAGATCGCACCCATTCCAAAGCTACCCGTACTCACTGTTTTACTTTTAAAGGTATTCGGTGGATCTTGTACAATTGTTGCTGGAATATCAATAAAATAGTTTGATACATCATTAAAACGAGTCGTAGTTGTCATTACCCGTAAATTAAACTTATCAGCACCATGCCAATCACTATCAGGTACATAAGTCACATTGCCATCCTGATCAATGCTGGTTTTGCCTTTAGATGGAGTTTGTGTTTGTACAACCTCTAAACAACCTACTTTCCAAGGCTGACCATCTGAACGCTTACCAAGTTGTGCTTCACATGTTGCAGGATCCAGTAATTCACCATCTAACAAGCTATCCGCTATACTAAACTTAGCCACTTGCCCGTACAAAATATCTTGACCAACAATTGGAATTTCACCACGATTAACAATTAATTCAACCGCGCCCAAATCACATAATTCATTAAAACCTGTACGGCTTTTCCCGCGTTGATCTGTAGCTTCACAATTCGCTGTACTGAAAGTTGTACCATCACTATAAATACGCCCTTTATTGACAATGAGTGAATCTGACAACAGCTTATAAGAGGTCAATAAACGTGGTTTAAAGAAACCAAGCATTTGATCTTTCGGAATAGAGTAAGGGCACAGCAACCCCTTCGCTGGTGGCGCTGCACAAATCCCTTCATCATTTGTACCACCAGCAATCAAAGCTTGTTCAGGATCATTCTGATTCCACATAAAGTTTGGTAAACGTTTTTCTGCATTACGATCACAATCTGATGTGGTTAAATTGCTTTGAACAATGGTCGTATCATCTGATGTGTTTGCACAGTTGGTATTTCCATTCGAAACCAAAATACTATTAGAGACATAAGAACTAGGATATTCTTTGACCGTTTCTTTTTTCTCTCCATTGACATCTTCTTCTGTGGTTACTTTGAAATTTAAAGACTGTAGATATAGCCCAGCAGCATTTTTAATGATTGTATTATTATTCAGAACCATCCCTTCACGAATATTCGCAACATAGCCCCCTTTGTTATGAAAAATAGTGCTACTGCGGATACCTGAAATTCCAGTCACCAATGCCCCACTAATAGTGTCATTATTAAAACCAGTTTGAACATAAAGCAAAGCACCATTGGCACCTGCCATACCTTCATTATCCCGTATTACCGATTGTGCAATCAGGTACATTGGCATTTCGCTATAAATGACTGCCCCCTGATCCGCCTTATTATTTTGTATAATACTATTGTTAATATAGACATACCCTGCTGTGTTTTTCGCATCTGATGAGACACCAGCATTATAAATTGCACCACCTCGATTTGCTAAACCACCAGTCAATCTTGAGTATTGAATCGATAAGCTTTCACGATTGAGAATTAAACCACCGTCATTCACTTTATTTGATGCACCCTGCAAATTCAACTCAACTAAACTGACTGCAAGTAGTGCACTTTCAACGTTATTATCATCAATCACAAAAATACGATCAGAACCCACCATCTTAATGGTCGCATTGTTTAAACCTTTTTTATTATCATTAAAGCCATCACTAGCTGCAGTCCGAATTGTAGCTGCCGCTTCGATGTTTAATGCTGAATTGATTTGATAGGTTTGGTCACGCTGCAAAACAATATTACTGGTTGCATCTTTATTACCGCACCCGTGGTAACCATTTTCAAATTCTTTTTGACTTCTCTTATTTAAAAACTCGACGGCTTCTCGTAATGAACAAACGCCATCATCTTTATCTTCATCAACTAATGTTGTGACTTGAATATCCGCAGAATATGCATGTCCAGTAATCGCAAATAAAGCGCAGGCAAGCGTCCGTTTGAGCATACCAATCTCCTTCTATTTTTTCATTTTTCTTCGTATTACAAACTTAGTGTTTGCAACCACATTCCTTTGTGCGTACTTTGTCATAGCTCTCGAAATTACTCAAGAAATTTTATGCTATTGACGATATTCATCAATTAAAGCGTAAATTTGCTTAAGCGTTGTATTTGAGAGTTTGGTTTTTTCGCCTTTCAGCATTTTTTCAAGTTGAGCCAGTGTCTGTAATAAAATGGATGCCTGATGCGGTCCATTCATTAATAAATAATCAACAATCTGTTGATCAAAATGGATACCTCGACGCGTCATCACCGATTGTAATAAGGCTTGTCGATCGATATAGGAACTGCCATTCGGCACTTTGACACTGACGGCTTGAGTCAGTCTAGATTGTAAATCTGGCAATTCTAACTTTAATTCAATGGGTGCAACACGAGAGGAAAAAACCAATTGACCTTCATGATTATTGATTAAATGAAAAACGGCTTTTTGCCAGTGCGGGACACCACTAATTGCATCAATATCATCCAACGCGACTAAATCATAAAACTCTAAGGAAGTAATCGCTTCAATCGGCGCATCTAATAATTCTAATAATGAGACTTTAATTGCTGGACGACCCAACTCAAGATATGAATCACAGATCGCTGAGAGCAAATGACTTTTACCTGTGCCAGCTCCCCCATAAACATAAAAACGATTGACTAAACCTGCATGTAACTGCCGAACTGCATCAACCACAGGTCCCCATCCCGGCCCCGAAAAATCACTGATTCGGGCATCGAGTTGAGGTTCTATATCCAGTTGTAGTTGACGCATAGATTTAATGTGTTCCTCAATTACTTTAAGTCATTCGAGTTTGAAGTCTCTGTATCTTGAGAGTTTTTAATTTGAATATCAAGCTCTACATGGCCAGTTTCAACATTTATGTGTTGAGTTTCCCCTTCTGCCAACACAACTTCAGTTGGCAAGCCATATAAGCGACTTTTTTCATAATTATCCCGTGCATGTTTCAATAGCACAACAATCACAGCAGCCACAGGTAAAGCGATCAGCATTCCAAGGAAACCACCTAATTGTGCGCCAGCGAGTACTGCGAAAACAACAGCTACAGGAGATAAACCAATTTTATCACCCAATAAGAAGGGTTGAAGAATATAGCCTTCGACCATCTGGCCAATCATAAACACAACACCAACCAGAAGCAGCTGTGTCCAATCTAAGCCAAATTGAAACAGGGTTGCAATAACAGCAGCGATAATGCCGACACCAAAGCCTAAATAAGGAATAATACTGGCTAAACCGGCAATCATTCCAATAATCAAGCCAACCTCAAGACCAATCAGTTGTAAGCCAACAGCATAAACAATGCCTAATAAAAGCATAACGAGGAATTGACCTTTTACAAAAGCACCTAATACACTATGACATTCACGAACGATGGTTAACGTTGACGCTTCATAAGGACGTGGAATTAAACGTCTAAAGCTTTGTAGCATTCTCTCCCAATCAAGTAAAAAGTAGAAAGAGATAATTGGAATTAAAATCACCACACCACCCAACTGAATAAAGTTCAATCCAGATTGGGCAACTCTTAAAGCCATGGTTTGAATACTGTCAGCACTGTAGTTGGTCTGAATATAATCCATGAACGCTTTGGTAATTTGTTCAGTATCGATTTCCATCGGCACCACATTAAAAGTATGTGATACCCACGGTAAGAAGGTTGCATTAATCCAATGAATTCCCGCAGGAATACTATCCCGCGCATACATCAATTGTTTCCAAATCAGTGGTACTAGGAACCATAAAACCATGGTCAAAGTCACGCCGATCCCAATAAACACGATACTGATTGCAAGCCAACGCGGCAGCTTAATTTTTACAAGAACATCAACCAGTGGGCTAAATAAGTAGGCAATGAAAAAAGCACCGACAAAAGGAATCACTATGGGCTTTAATAAATAGAGTACCCAGAGAAATAATGCGAGCCCAGCGAGGATAAAGATACGACGTAGTACCTGATCTTGCATAAAATCTAGCCTTTTTTCATGTAATCGTTATAAATGGAAAAAAATTTTAATTAAAGATAGCATTTTCGAGCATAAATAACATAAGAGTTTCGTATATTCAGGTTATAATCTGCCGCCACTGCGGAGACTTCACTATGAGCAACTCAACTTCTACCCCAAATACTGGTTTAAGCTATAAAGATGCTGGCGTCGACATTGAAGCGGGAGACGCATTGGTCGATCGTATCAAATCTGTCGCTAAACGCACCACTCGTCCTGAAGTAATGGGCGGTCTTGGTGGCTTTGGTGCCCTATGCAAAATTCCAAAAGGTTATGAAGAACCTGTATTGGTATCAGGAACAGACGGCGTAGGAACTAAATTACGTTTAGCACTGAACCTCAACCGTCATGACACGATTGGTCAAGATCTCGTTGCAATGTGTGTAAACGACTTACTTGTTTGTGGTGCTGAGCCATTATTCTTCCTCGACTACTATGCAACTGGTCATTTGAATGTTGATGTTGCAGCAGATGTCGTAACAGGGATTGGTAAAGGTTGTGAACTTGCTGGTTGTGCATTGGTCGGTGGTGAAACTGCTGAAATGCCTGGCATGTATGAAGGTGAAGATTACGATCTTGCTGGTTTTGCTGTTGGTGTTGTAGAACACAGTAAAATTATCGATGGAACTAAAGTGAAGTCTGGTGACGTACTTCTTGGTGTAGCATCTAGTGGTGCACACTCAAATGGTTACTCATTATTGCGTAAAATTTTAGATGTTAAGAATGTAGACTTAACTCAAATCGTCGATGGTCGTCCACTTGCCGACGTGGCAATGGAACCAACACGCATCTATGTAAAACCAGTACTTGAACTTTGCAAACAAGTTGATGTTCATGCTATGGCACATATCACTGGCGGTGGCTTACCGGGTAACTTACCACGTGTACTTCCAAATGGTGCTCAAGCTGTCATTGATGAATCAAGCTGGGAATGGTCTGAATTATTCCAGTTGTTACAACGTGAAGGCAACGTAGAACGCTTTGAAATGTACCGCACCTTTAACTGTGGCGTAGGTATGGTGATTGCAGTTGATGCAAATGAAGCAGACAAAGCGATTGATCTATTAAATACTCAAGGCGAAAAAGCATGGAAAATTGGTTATATCCAAGAAAATGCTGAATCAGTTGAAGGCGCAGACGAAAAAATTCGCGTGATCTTTGCATAATGAGAATTGCTGTCCTTGTCTCTGGCAACGGTAGCAACTTACAGGCCCTGATCGATGCAAATCTTTCAGGGCAAATCATTGGTGTCTTATCCAACAAAGCAGATGCTTATGCATTGCAACGTGCCAAAGATGCCAATATTGCGACCGCTGTTATTTCACATAAAGATTATCCAAATCGCGAAAGCTTCGATGACGCCATGCATCAGCAATTGTTGGCATGGCAAGTTGACCTCGTGATCCTTGCTGGTTTCATGCGGATTTTAACACCACGTTTTGTTAGCAAATGGCAAGGCAAAATGTTAAATATCCACCCTTCTCTGCTGCCTTTCTACAAAGGTGTGAATACACATCAACGTGTATTAAATACCGGGGATCGCTTGCATGGCTGTACCGTTCATTTTGTCACAGCAGAACTTGATGCTGGACAAAGTATTGCGCAATCGGCAATTCAAGTTGGTTTGCAGGATTCGGTAACAAGCTTGGCGCAACGTGTGCATGAACTTGAACACTTTATCTATCCTCAAGTTGCACAATGGTTCTGTACAGGTCAACTGACCTGGCAAAACGGTCAAGCCTATTTCAATCAAAAACCTTTAGAACGGCCGATTCAGTTTGCACAATTCTAAAAAATAAAACGCATCCTAGGATGCGTTTTTTATTGATTTAAACCACTAAACTTTTAATTTTCTCTACTGTTTCCATCGGATGCTCTAATGGGAACATATGTCCGCCATCCATTACAGAAAAAGGAATACCCAATTTCTTTTTCGCCACTTGCGGGAATTTTTCTTTTAAGAAAATACTGTCTTGCCCCACAACCAAATGTACAGGTACAGGAGGTTTTGGCATCGGTAACCACCACATGGATGGCGTAGTCCTAAACATTGCCACTTCATCCTCTTTCGCAATGGTCAGTGTGACACCACCATTTTGTGGGTCATCTGTCAGGGCATAGTCGATATAAGCTTGAAAGCAATCTGGATCAAAGTGCTGATAAAAACCTCTCGAACCTAGCAGCTCAGCAGCTTGCTCACGCGACTCCCAATGATCACGACGACGCACAGACAAACCAGCTGGGGTGATTTTATCCACTAATTTAGGTTTAAAGATTTTAGCAAGATGAAAAACAAAAGAAGCCTTACCAATAATGAGTGGTGGATCAAGCATGATGACTTGTGAAAATAGTTCAGGACGGCGATAAGCAGCCATCAGTGTCAAAACTGAACCCAATGAATGCCCCAAGCCAATCACTTTACGCCCTTGTGCTTGCTGCACAATGCTATCAATAATCTGATCGACTAAGTGCATCCAACCATGGGTAATTGGATAGCGCTTGTCATTTCCAATTTCTGCAACATAGATAATGTCGTATTGATCTTTTAATTGATCAAACAGCTTTTGATAAACTTTAGATGGAACACCATTGGCATGGGCAAAATGAATCAAAGGTTTCATAAGCTTGTCTTTTATTTTCACTGATTGGTCAATTATCCTGCTCTACATATGTATTGCAAATTAAAAGGATAACTGTCCAGTTATTTTTAGCATAAAAAAGGCTGTGATATACACAGCCTCCTTAAAATCAACATAGTGCTTTGATCAAAGCCTATCTATTATTGTATTTTCGCGTTCTGCTGAGTTTCTAGCTGTGCAGCAAGCGAACTACTAATACCTGCACCAAGCTGCGCCCCCATACGTCCTAGAATTGATTCTAACGGATTACGTTGAACGGTATAATCCACTTTTTGCTCAATCTTCAGATCACGCATCAATGTCGTCAAACTACCACTACGGTCAGCAACACCTAAAGCAACAGCCTGTTCACCTGTCCAGAACAATCCAGAGAAAATAGCAGGGTCATTTGACTTCAAACGTTTACCACGGCCTTCTTTCACCGCATTGATAAAGTGAGTATGCACATTATCAAGCACCGACTGCACATGTTGTTTCTGTGCTGGATCAAGTGGCTTGGTCATACTTAAAATATCTTTATTACTACCCGCAGTCAGAGTACGGTCTTCAATGCCTAACTTCTGCGCCAAGCCACTTAAGCCATAATTCGGCATAATCACACCGATCGAACCCACTAAGCTAGATGGATTGACAATGATTTCATCTGCTGCTGAGGCAATATAATATGCACCCGATGCACCCATATCCCCAATGACAGCATAGACTTTTTTATCTGGGTGCTGTTTTTTCAGGTAACGAATTTCTTGCCAGATTTCATCCGACTGTACTGGTGAACCGCCTGGTGAATTGATATTCAACGCAACCGCTTTACTACCGCTGGCTTCAAATGCACGTTTTAAAGCTTTGTTGGTATCTTCACTATTCACTGTAGACTGACCTGCAGATGAATCGATGGTTCCCACAATATCAACAACAGCCAAGTGATTACTACTAATACTGGTGGTTGCTTTATCTGATGACGAGGTACAGCTCTTGGTCATTGCCAACAGTACAATCAGCAAATAGGCAAAACCTAAACATTTAAAAAAGATGCTCCAACGGCGGCTACGGCGTTGCTCTTCCACAGAAGCAAGAACAGCTTTTTCTAAAATTTGCCATTCTTTGCCTGTCACATTATTACTATTTGTAGATTCATTTTGTGGTTTTGGTGGCCAATCGGACATAAGATTCCAATCCAATATATTTTAAAAAGTGAGTTTATTATATACGCGGATTTACGCAAAACTGTTTAAATAACTTGTTTTAACTTATAATTATTTTTTGCTTTATACTTCCCTTTGTAATTTTTCTAACTTTGAATACATGACTCAGCCCAAATCAAACAGTTCAAATTATCGTCTTATCAAGCTTGTTAGTCGTCAGCCACTCCGATTAGGGCAGTTCTTTGCACGCTTGGTTGCAGCCTTAGTTAATACATTCCCGCTATCTAAGCTTTCAAAGATTATCAGCTTGAATATACAAATTGCTTTTCCAGAAATGGAACAGCAACAAAGACAACAACTGACCAAACGAGCAATACGAAACGAACTGACTTCTTATTTCGAGTTTTTAAGTATTTGGGGCTCAACAAATGAAAAAAATATCAAGAGCATCCATCGCATTCAGGGCGAACATTATTTCCATGAAGCTGTAGCAGAAAAGAAAGGCTTAGTTTTAGTCATCCCTCATTTTGGTACATGGGAAGTCATGAACTCATGGTTATCAAAATACACTCAAATGACAATCCTGTATAAACCAGTTAAAAATCCAGATGCTGACCAGTTTGTCCGTGATGCACGTAGTCGCGAACAAGCCCATTTAGTTCCTACAGATGAAAGTGGGGTTCGACAGATTTTTAAGGCCTTGAAACAAGGTGGAACTACAGCGATTTTACCTGACCACACCCCTGATCACGGTGGGGACATGATCAACTATTTTGGTATTCCGCTTGCCTCCAGTAGCCTCAGTGCCAAACTGATTCAAAAAACCAAGGCAAAGGCCCTCCTCATCTATACAAAAAGAAATGATCAAGATGGCTTTGATATGTATGTCGAACCGATCAATCCTCAAATCTATGAAGGTAATGCCGAAGATGGCACTTTAATTATTCATCAAACTTTAGAACAACTGATTCGACGTTACCCAGAACATTATCACTGGAGCTACAAACGTTTTCGCGCCAATCCCGCTTTAAAGAAAATCTACGATATTGATGAAAATGAAGCGTTGCTAAAAGTGGCTGAAGTGCGTCAACAAACACAATAAAGAGAAATTACTTAGGCTATTCTCGTTGTAGCCACTTCCATTGCTGTCTTTGTTGCTTTAATTCAGAAACACCATTATTAAATACAAAACTTAAACTGCCTGTCTGAGCAGTATTCAATAATGGGATTCTCAAAGCATGCAAGCGGCTTTGTAGCTCCTGACTGGGATGGCCATATCGATTATCAAAACCCGCAGAGGTAATCGTTAATTTAGGGGTTAATGTCGCTAAAAAATCATAGGCAGAGCTATGTTTACTGCCATGATGCCCTAAAACTAGAACATCTACTTTTAAATCAGGATATTGCTGCAATAGTTTATATTCAGTTTCCCAACCTGCATCTCCCATAATCAGAAAATTTTGATACGGTTGAGCATTTAAGAATTGCAGATATACCACACAAGACTGTTCATTTTGCTGATGTGTTGCAACAGCCAAACCTTCCTGATCGGGTGATAGAATCTTTATTTTTAGATTTGAATATGACCAAGTTTGACCTTGTTGGCACAATGAGAAATTATTTTTAAATGGCATTTTTTCATTATGTTGATTGGACTGTACTTGAGTAATTGCAAAAGCATTTTGGATTGCTGCAAATGCGCCACTATGATCTTGATCCAGATGAGACAAAATCACATGATCCAATGCCTGTATCCCTTGCTGCCTTAAAAAAGGAATGATGACGCGCTCCCCCAAGCTAAACTTAGTTTCATCATATGACCCACCCGTATCAATCATTAAGCTCAGTTCTGGATGCTGTAAAAATACGGCCTGTCCCTGTCCGACATCAAGAATAGTGAATGCCGTTGATTGGACTTTTATCCCAAGAAAAATCGGTAAAAAGCACACCAACGACCAGACCTTGGGGACAGTGCCTCTTGGCAGAAATAGAATGATGATACCAATCATAAAACCCAGCATCATCAACGGTGTATAACTGACGCCATATAACTGAGGGGAAATATGTTGCAGGCCATTGAGCAGCCATAACAAAATAGCCAGTAATCCATCACTCAACTGAAATAACAGTTGTCCAAGTGCAGGAATCAACAACCAAATACATGCTGCGATAATCCCTAAAGGCACAACTACGCCACTAAGCAATGGGATGGCAATCAGATTACTGATCGGCGCAACCCATGAAATCTGCTGAAAGAAAATAAGTACCAAAGGCAGTAATGCAATAAAGATTTTCCATTGTGACTCAATCAGAAGCTTCATCGCTAGAAGTAGTTTTTGAGTGCTTGTGATGACTTGTTCTTGAGGTATATCCCTAATGGTTTGATAGATGCGTAGCAGAATAAAGCACGCCCCATAGGACAGCCAAAATGCGGCAGACAAAATACTGAATGGATCAAAGATCAGCAATAAGCTTGCACTATAAATCAATAATGCGAATGGCTGAATCGACTGTCGAAACCATAGAAAAACACTTGCAAGCAGTACCGTTAATAATGTTCTCAATGCAGGAATTTCAAAACCGACAAAAGCCACATACAACAATACACTTAATCCAAAAGGCAACAGCATTAAAACCTGTCGTGGTTGCCATAAATATAGTTTTGGCGCATAACGCTGTAGCATGCACTTCAATACCCAAGTCAACATCAGCGCAAAAACCAAAACATGTGGACCAGAGATTGCCAATAAATGTGAAATACCCAATTGTTGGAATTGTTGCTTTAAACGATTTGATAACAAGCTTTCATCACCAGTCATCAAAGCCAATAACAACCCTTTGTGCTGTAGCGTACTCGCTTGCAACATTTCACGGAATGACAAGCGCAGCATTTCAACATTGAGCAGAAATTTTTCTTGTAGGGTTTGTTGTTGCTTAAGATGCTGGTGGTAACCCAAACGATAGATCTGATCTTGACTTAAAGGCTGGATGTCTTTGACCTGATAAGCAGACATGATATTTTGTTGTAAAAACCATTTTTCCTGATCAAATGCACCTGCGACAGCATAACTATGTGCAGGTTTAATCTTCCCAGATAAACGATAATAATGACCTAATTGCAACTCTTGCTGCTGAACAATTTGATTATTTTGTTGTTTTATATAAAGTAACCAATCAACGGGTTGCGTGTGCCGATTGAGTACTGCTGCGATTTGTTTCTGCCCATCTTCACTTAGCTCGTTGATTTTTTTGATATACACAATCGCTTCAAAAGGCTGCACTTCAATTTCTTTGAATTTAAGCCGTTGCTGCAAAGCTGCATCGGCATAATAAAAGCTGCTACAAAACAAGGCCCAGCTGACGCTGGCTAAGAGTAACAACCTATAGGCAACAGATTGAGAATATAACTTTCTTGTATATAAACCAATGCCGAATATCACGGTTGCTAATGTTAGCCAAATCCACCAAGTTTGTGCGGCAAAGCTAAAATCATGTCCCATCAGGGCAATACCAGCAATCCAGCTGATTAAAACAGTTTTCAACATTTCTTAAAATTAAATTTAGTTTTTATAAAGACAAAATTAAAGCCCTTTTTCAGGGCTTTAACAAGAGGTCTAATTCAATATTTATGCGCTATTCATAACGTAAAGCTTCTGCAGGCTGAACTCTTGCTGCGCGTAATGCCGGGTAAATTGTTGCGAGTAGGCTTAACAGGAGTGTGACACTCACAACAAGCAAGACATCTTGCCAGCGTAAATAGGAAGGCAGATAATGCACAAAATACGCATCGAGTAGATTCAAACCAAAGGTGGCATTGATCCAAGATACGATATTACCAATGCTTAAAGATAAAATAATACCTAAAACAGTCCCTAGACCTGTTCCAATCACACCAATAATTGTACCCTGCACCATAAAAATTTGGGTAATCAATAAGGGGGACGCCCCTAAAGTACGTAATATTGCGATATCTGACTTTTTATCGGTGACCAACATCATCAAAGATGAAATGATATTAAAAGTCGCCACGATAATAATCAGTAAAAGCAATAATCCCACCATATTTTTTGCCATTTGAATGGCGCTAAATAAATTACCTTGGGTATATGTCCAATTAGAAGCATAAAAATTACTTGGTAATTTTTTGATAATACTCTCAGAAATTTCTGGTGCGGCAAAAATATCATCCAGCTTTAAACGTATGCCCTGCGCACCATCAGGTAAGCGTAATAAAGTTGATGCATCATTGAGTGCGATATATCCCACCATCGAATCGACTTGAGTCCCGATTTTAAATATTCCAACCACTTCGAAACGTTTAAATCGCGGCACTACCCCTGCCGATGAACTGGTCGCTTCTGGTAAAACCAGGGTCACAGGATCGTTAAGTTTAAGTCCCAAACTATCTGCTAAATCTTGCCCCAATACGATTCCATATTTCCCTTTTTTCAGCGCATCTAGACTGCCTGCTTTCATATAATCATGAACAATAGAGACTTGTTTTTCATATTCTGGCTCAATCCCTGAGATCATAATCCCAGTTACTTGGCCATGCGCCGTTAACATCCCTTGTAATTGGGTATAGGGTGCAACCGCAAGCACATGGGGTTGTTTAGAGATATCTTTCGCCAACCCCTCCCAATTGGTCATAATTTGACTGGAAGCAATGGTCGCTTGCGGCACGATACCTAAAATACGGTTTTTCAATTCTCGGTCAAAACCATTGATGACAGATAAAACTGTAATCAGTACCGCCACACCCAAGGTTAGACCAATCATGGTCATCAATGAAATAAATGACACCAGACGGCTTTTTTTTCTCGCTTGTGTGTATTTCAGCCCAATATAAAATGAAATGGGTTTAAACATGCTCACCCACCCATATACCATCTTGCATATGCAAAATTGAATCTGCTGACTGTGCCAATTGCTCATCATGGGTCACGATCAACATTGCCATGTTGAGCTCTTTTTTCAAATCGGTGAGCAATTCAAAAATACTGAGCGCGGTTTTTCGATCTAGATTTCCAGTCGGTTCATCTGCCAACACCACAGCTGGTTTGGTTACCAACGCACGGGCCAAAGCCACACGTTGCCGTTCACCCCCCGATAACTCGCCTGGTTTATGATCCATACGATGGGATAGACCTACACGATCCAGTAAATATTCAGCTTGCTTTTTCACATCCTTAAAGTTGCTTTCTCTGCGTAACATTAACGGCATCGCCACATTTTCTAAGGCTGAAAACTCAGGGAGTAAATGATGGAACTGATAAACAAAACCAAGGTATTGATTACGCTTGTAACCACGTTCCGCCTCGCCTAAATTATCAAAGCGTTGGCCTTGTAGAAATACCTGACCTTGTGAAGGTTGCTCCAAGCCACCTAATACATGCAATAAGGTACTTTTACCCGAACCACTTGACCCTACAATAGAAACGAACTCGCCCGCATTGACTTGAAGAGATAAGCCTTTGATCACTTCAACTTTACTTTTGCCATCATCGAAATGCTTAAAGATATTTTTTGATTCTAGAACGATCTTACTCATAACGTAATGCCTCAGCTGGTTGCGTTTTCGCTGCACGAATAGCGGGGTAAATTGTTGCTAAAAAACTGATAGATAAAGATGCTGTCACAACAATCAGTACATCTTGCCAGCGTAAATAGGAAGGCAAATAGCCAATCACATAACCACTAAATAAATTCAGTCCAAAGGTATGATTTAACCAGCTCACCAAATCACTGATGGTTAATGCAAAACTGCTACCTAAAATCACCCCGATCACAGTACCCACAACACCGATGATGGTACCCTGTACAATAAAAACAGATGTGATAAATCTTGGAGAGGCGCCTAAAGTACGCAGAATTGCGATATCCGCCTTTTTATCGGTGACCACCATCACCAATGACGATACGATATTAAATGCTGCCACGACAATAATCAGAAATAACAGCAAACCGACCAGATTCTTTTCCATTTTTACTGCGCTGAATAAGCTCCCATGCGTTTCCTTCCAGCTTGTTGCATAAAAATTATTAGGTAATTGTTTAACAATCTGGTTCACCACTTCCGGAGCAGCAAAAACATCGTCCACTTTTAGACGCACACCTTGTGCACCATCTGGTAAACGCAATAAGGTAGAAGCATCGTTCAAGGCGATATAACCGACCGTTGAATCGACTTCTGCACCGACACTAAAGATCCCCACGATTTTAAAACGTTTAAAACGTGGCACCACACCTGCAGGTGACGGTGTCGCTTCAGGCAACACTAAAGTCACATTGTCATTTAAGCCAAGACCCAGCGCATCGGTCATATCCTTGCCGAGGACAATCCCAAACTCGCCTTTTTTCAATGCATTTAAATCACCTGAGACCATATGATTCTGGATAATTGAAACCTTCTTTTCATATTCAGGATCAATCCCCGTCACCATAATGCCTGCAACTTGACCTTGCCCAGTCAACATGCCTTGCAATTGAGTAAAAGGCGCAACACCAGTGACATGCGGGTGGTTCTCAACTTTTTTTACAAGCTCAGGCCAATCTGTTAGAATTTGAGTAGAAGAAACAGTGGCTTGTGGAACCATTCCAAGGACACGATTTTTTAATTCGCGATCGAAACCATTCATGACAGATAGTACTGTAATGAGGACAGCGACACCAAGCGTCAAGCCGATCATGGAAACTAAAGCGACAAAAGAAATAAAATGATTACTCCGCTGAGCACGAGTGTATCTCAACCCTATATACAGCGAAATTGGCTTAAACATACCATCTAGTCCGAGGTGATTTATTATGGAAAATTCACAACATCATCTTGTTGACGACAACACTGAACGTCGAGTGATGTCTCGTATTGATGCCGTGTTGAGAATCAACTATCAAATCATTCCAGATGATGTTGCGCTGAATGACCCGTATGATTCTCATTTCGTATTGCCACGCTATTTTCTACTACTTGCAGAATTAGATCAATTTGATCACGCGTTTCGCTACGAATTAGAACAATTAAATGAAAAAGATCAACAAATTGCTCGCATCTTATCCCTTTTTAACCAAAAATTGAATCTGATCACAGGCTCTTTTTATGACAATATCGTGCAATCCCTGTTGCCTGTACCTGAGCAAGTCAACTTTTCCGAGAATGGCTTAAGTTTCTTTAGTTCTCAAGAGATTCATGAAGGCACCTATATCCATATTACCCTGAGTCATCCAGAAAACTTTTTCCATATCGCGGCAACAGCACAAGTGGCACATAGCACCGCAGAAGAGCAAGGTAAATTCCGTATTGGCGCTTATTTCATTACTTTAAATCCGCAAGATCGGGCTAAATTGGCGGCCAGTATTCGACAAACACAACCCGCAGAAGCCAGTTAAATAACAAAGATCAGTTATATTTTTAAACGGCGATAGGCGCGTAGGTCTTTAAAGAAATAGAGAAGTAAACCGAATAAAATAATGCTCGCCCCTATAAAGACCTGAGCAGTCAATTGCTCATGGTTCAGGTAAGCACCGATCAGAATTGCCAGCATCGGGGTCATCACCGTGGTCAGTGACAAGGTGGTTGCTTTCAGATTCTGTACCAATTTAAAGTAACAGAACATCGCAATCAGCGATGCCATGATCACGGTATAAGTCAGCGCTAATAATGATTTAGCCGATGGAATATGTGTCGGTGCAAATGGCCAAATCCATGGTAATAACATCACCGCCAATAGTGTTGAGACTAGAATTGAACCCGTCGCCTGTGCCATAACAGGTAAGTCGGCATTAATCTTTTTCACTAAAAAAATGGATAAGGAATAAGAAAAAACACTGATTAGCATCAAAATAATGCCAATCGGTTGTACATGCTGCTGACTGCCACTTAAGCAAATCATGGCTAAGCCCACGATTGACGTTGCCATGCCCAGCCACTGCAATCCCGCCAGTTTCTGTTGAAAACCAAAACGCCCAATCAATCCAGCCATAATCGGTGCTAAACCAAACATCAAGGCAATCAAACCTGAACTTAAATATGCTGTTGCGGCATAGGTAAATATCTGTGAACCAATCAAACTTAATGCCCCGGCACTATAACTCAACCAAGCTGTTTTATGCGTCGGAAACTCAACCTTTAAAAGCAAAACAAAGGTGACAGCCAAGGGTAAGGCAATAAAAAAGCGGATCACCAATGCCCACATTGGATGCAGGTCTGACACACTCCAAACAATCGCCAAAGGCGTTGTTGCCCAGATAAAAACCAGCAATCCATAGGTCAGCATTAAATTAAGACGTGATGGCATAATCCACTCAAAGTGCTGTTTTACGTTTTTGTTTTAAAATGGTCTGATCCAGTGAACTAGAAAACTCTCGCTTGTCTCGTTCTGAAATTGGCGGTGGGCCGCCCGTTTGTACACCTGCACCGCGTAAAGTATCCATAAAATCGCGTAAATGCAGCCGTGCTTTCACATTGGCTGTGGTATAGATTTCACCTCGTGGATGAATCGCAATACCGCCTTTCTCAATCACTTGCGCTGCAAGCGGAATATCTTGCGTAATGACAATGTCATTCTCTTGCATTCGATCAACAATTTCTTGATCAGCCTGATCTGCCCCACTCATCACCTGAATGGATTTAATTCGTAGCGATGGGGTGATACCAACATTTTGATTGGCAACAAAAATCACTTCGAGTTGATAGCGATCAGATGCACGTAAAATCACTTCACGTAAAATTTTAGGTAAAGCATCAGCATCTACCCACAATTTAAATGGCAGCACGTTAGCGAAAGCTCATGAAAGAAAAAATATAGTGTAACAGATTACAGTAAAAGTACAGTGAAGATCATGTGGATGAGCCGACTGTTTTGCTCTTGCGCTTATACTGGAACAGCATATTGATATTTCAGACTAAAAAACAAATTAATTTGTACTGAATTACAGATTCAGACTTGAAATATGACAGTTACCCTCGATTTAATAGAGTAAGTTCAATCTTTTTAGCATTACGCTTTATGAAAAATCAAAACAGTCCAGAAACCATTAAAATTCAAGATCAAAATTTCGGTAATCATGTCGAGCATTGGAACTTATTGACCGATACACCCGAAACAGATGTTCCCAAATGGTTAGGATTGGCACTTGATGCACCGGTAATGCCAATGGGACTATGCCAAGATGAACATGAGATGGATCAATCATTTTGGCTGATTCAAGGCCCAAGTGGTCAAGCTGTTTCGATCAATCAGATTATTGCGGTTGAAGATCAAAAGCCCCGTGCATTAAAAACAGCATTTCCGAGTTTTGAAAGTCCCTATAAATATGATGCACAAATCGAACGAATTATTAGCTGCAATTCTTCGACTCAAGCGGTATTACGTTTAAACTTAAATAAAAATACCATTATTTATGCCTTTGATAATTTATTCAGCGTAAATAGCTGTCAATATGACAAAAATCAAACCTATCAAGTCCAATTTAATGCTTGGGCATATGAATTAGAAACCGTATCTGACGATGAGAAAATCATTGTTGATGACCCTGCTTCAATTAAACATCACCGTGCATTAAATGCAATTTTGGCAGAACATAATGGTATTGCGCCAGAAAACTTACAGGAACTCATTAATGACTGGCAACCAAAAACGCCAGAAGATCAAGAACCTGTCACTGTCGACTTTTCTAAAATGGTGGCTTATTTATTCGGTGAAACACTTGGTCAAGAAGATGAAGCTTGGTTCCAAGGTAATATCGTTGGTAAAACATCAATGCAGTTTATGCAGGATGAATATACCCTTTATGACGTGACGCTGGTATTAGAAGATGATTTACCTGCAATCTTAATTCGTATTGCCACCAAAAATGAATTGTATAAAAACTTTAACATTGGCCAATATATTCGTGGCAACCTATGGATTCAGGCCAATATTTATGCTAAAACTGCAGTTAAGTGACAAAAAATCACATAAATGGCATTTTTAGGCGTTCTAATGAAAATTATACCAGAACAAACGACCACCAGTCTGATTCATTCGAGTGATCAAGGTCTTAAACTTGATGTTGGTGCTTTTTGCTTTTTTTTACTTGGTATGTTTTTAGCAGCACTCATGTTTCATCGAATTGGCTTTTTTTAACTTTTTGACCACTACCCTATTCACATATAAAAGCCCTCAATGTTGAGGGCTTTTATTTTAGCTATACGTTATATTAGGGTCTTTTAACATTTCAGCCATGCATTGCGTTATAGGCTAAAACCACTCAAGCAAGGCGTGAAACGTAGGCAATAACTACACCTTGTCAAGTTTCACAACGCGGCGAGGCAGTTTTAGTCATAACCCTTCGGGACAGGGATATTTTTTGTCGCTACTGCGTTATGTCTTACTTATTTAGAATGACTAAATTTCGCAAAACATGCCTTGTACCGCCTAAAAATATCCTCCGTCACAAGCATCTGTGAAATATCAACAGACCCTATTTAACCATGACGCTTCGCAAACTCATCCATAAAGTCTACAAGCGCTTGCACACCTGCCAATGGGACTGCATTGTAAATACTTGCACGCATACCACCCACTGAGCGGTGACCAGCTAGGTTTAACAAATGATTTTGCTCTGCTTCTTTTAAGAAGGTCTTTTCCAGTGCTTCATCCGCCAAAGTAAATGGTACGTTCATCATTGAGCGATTTGCAATGGCAATTGGGTTGTTATAGAAGTCACTAGAATCAATATAACCATACAGGAGTTTGGCTTTCTCTTGGTTCACTTTATAGATTGCATCTACCCCACCCTGCTCAAGCAACCATTCAAACACAAGACCAGATAAATACCATGCGTAGGTTGCAGGTGTATTCACCATTGAACCATTTTTAGCTTGATCTGCATATTTTAAGATGCTTGGAATTTCAGGTTTTGCTTGATCAAGTAAATCGTCACGAATAATGACAATAGTTAAACCGGCTGGGCCAATATTCTTTTGCGCACCCGCATAGATCAAACCAAATTTGCTAACATCTAACGGTGCAGACAAAATGCTAGATGAATAATCACAAACCAACGGTGCATTCACATCTGGGATAGCCGCGAATTGTAAACCACCAATGGTCTCATTATCCGCATAATGTACATAAGCAGCATCGTTTGAAAGGTTCCAAGTACTTTGTTCAGTAATTGCATGTTTACCATCAATTAAAGTCCCCGCTTCAACGATATTAATATCGCCATAACGCTTGGCTTCTTTAAGTGCTTTCTCAGACCAGATGCCTGTATGGATGTAATCAGCCTTGTTGTTTTTACCCAATAAATTCAGTGGGATCGCTGAAAACTGCAGCGATGCACCGCCTTGTAAAAACAAGACTTTATAATTTTCAGGAATGTTCATGAGCTTACGTAAATCAGCTTCAGCCTTCTCTGCCACAGCAACATAGTCATTGCTACGATGACTCATTTCCATGATCGACAGACCTTTGCCCTGCCAATTCAACAATTCTTGTTGAGCTTTTTCTAAAACGGCAGTAGGTAATGCAGCAGGACCAGCGCAGAAATTATAAGCACGCATGAGTTTTTCCCTTGTTAAAGTGGAACAAATTGGAATGGGAATTTAACCATAGATTGGCGAAGCTTGCAGCAGCTTATCACCTAAATATTTCAATTTAACCGAGAAAATAATATTAATTTTTCAATCCTGTTGGGTTCATAAATGATATTTTAGGCCAAGTCTCAACAGTCGTTTTAAACAGCACATTTTCATGTTTTTTTCGGAGATTTATTTAGATTAAAAACTCTACTTTTTACAATTTCACTACACCAAAAGTGTCGATATAACTATTTAATTAAAAACATATTATTTCAATTTTATAAAAAGAATTTAGACTTACTCAGGATATTATTAAATTGCGACATAACCAAATGTTGAAACGACATGATCGACCGAGTTTTAAGGTCCAGCGCTTTCCTAAAATTTTAAGCATCAGTATAAGCTTAATCAGCTGTGCCCTATTGCCTACGGCCCTATTTGCACAAACATTGAGTTATAGCCAAGCTGAACAATATGTTGTGGAAAATGCCTATTCGACACAAGCCCAACAGGCCTTACAACAGGCCTCCCAACTTGAAATGGAAGCTGTCAAACACCTCGGTTTACCCCGTATTGATTTAAATGCTCGCGCCTATTCATTTCATAGCGAAACCAGCGTGCCCTTAGAATCAAGTAAACGTCGACTCGAAAATTCACTTACTCGCGGATTTGACGACAAACTCTCACAATGGGGTGATACGCTTCCGCCAGAAGTGATTGATCAAGTCAGCCAAGGTTTCGATCAGACGGTCAATGAAGGCTTAAATCAGGTCCCTAATAACTTAGATGTGACAGTCAAAGACCATGATGTCCGCACCTCCATCTCGATGGTAATGCCACTCTATACTGGCGGTAAAATTAACAGTGCCAAGCAAATAGCCACCATTCAAGCACAACGTTCAAATATCAGCGAAAAACAACAACAAGATTCTCAACGTTTTGAGATGATTCAATCCTATTTTAATGTGCAATTACAACAACAGTTACTCAATGCCAGCCTGTTTAATTTAAATGCCATGCAAGAACACTATAACAATGCACTTAAATTAGAGAAACAAGGTTTTATTAATAAAGGGCAACGCATGCAATTTGAGGTAGCGCGCAATAATGCAGAACGCAGCTATCAAAATGCCCAGTCGAATCTGCAAGCAAGTCAGTTTAGTCTAAAAAATTTATTACAGACTAAAGAAGCTTTAAATCTCAGCACTCCCCTATTTGTCAATACCAGCCAAAATCACTCTTTGGATAAACTGCTGGCAAATTACGATCAAAACTCCAGTTTGATTAAAAAGCTGCAAATGGATACTCAGCTTGCCAATGAAAATATCAAAGTACAGCAGTCTGCGAAAAAACCAAGCCTGTTTGCCTTTGGTGAATATGGGTTGGACAATAAAGAGAATTGGATTGTCGGTGTGATGGCCAAATACAATCTATTCTCGGGCATTGATAATAATAAAAATATCCGTGCTGCCGAACTGAAAAAATATGCAGCAGAATTGATGACCGAACGCACCAAGCAAGAAGTCGAAAACGTGCTGTACAAATCTTATAGCGAATTAAATGCGTCTCAGACCAGCCATCAACTATTAACCCAAAACACCAAAGCCGCACAAGAAAACTTACGCATCCAACAGCTTTCATTTAAAGAAGGTATGGGCACGGCGACTCAAGTCATCGATGCACAAAATGCCTTCAGCGCGTTAAGAAGTGAGATGGCGATCAACTCATATAAATACATCTTATCTTTAGCCACTTTATTACAAAGTTATGGTTCGATTGATGAGTTCAAGCTTTATGTTAATCAACCACGTACAGACTATATCCGTTAATTGGAGAAATTTATGAGCCAGAATCAATCATCATCCAATTCAGAACGCGATACAGATCAAGTGGAAAATAAGACTGAGACTCAAGCGTCTGAACCATCTCAACTACAAGTGACCTCTACAGAAAAGGTAGAACAGCCAAGACCTGAGAGCTCAAACTCAAATACACAGCAACCGCCCACCGAGCCACCGAAAAAAGGCAAGGCGAAAATCATCGGCTTAATTATTTTAATTCTGCTGTTAGGTCTGATTGCATTTGGTTTATGGAAAGCCTATCAGCCGCAAGCGATTGAATTGCAAGGTCGGGTTGAGTCGGAAACGGTACATATCAGCACTAAAGTCCCGAGTCGTATTGAAGAGTTTTATGTGTCTGAAGGCCAAGCTGTTAAAAAAGGTCAGGCCTTAGTTCGTTTTGTCAGCCCAGAATTAGAGGCGAAAAAGGAACAGGCACAAGCCGCTTTACAGAGTGCAACTGCCTTCCATTCAACCGTGTATCGTGGTGCACAACAAGAGAATATCGAGACGCTATATGCCAATTGGCAAGCAATGAAAACTCAAGCGGAGTTAGCAGCAACCACTTACAAACGTGGTGAAACCTTATTTCAACAAGGTGTAATTTCTCGTCAACGCCGTGACGAAATGCTTGCAGCACAAACCTCTGCACGTGAAACAGCCGAGGCAACTTATCAACAATATGCACGTGCCAAACGTGGCAGTACTGAACAGCAAAAATCAACTGCCGATGCGCAAGTTGCGATGGCACAGGCGGCAGTAAAAGAAGCCAATGCTCTAACTGAAGAAACCAAACTGTATTCACCAACAGATGGAACTGTGTCTAAGACTTATGGCAAACCGACTGAGCTTGTTGCGACAGCTGTTCCTGTGGTCAGCATTATCGAAGATCATGATTTGTGGGTCAGCTTAAATGTCCGCGAAGACATGTATAGCTCAGTCTATAAAACCAAAACTTTAGAAGGCTTTATACCCGCCCTCAACAAAAAAGCCACTTTTAAAGTCAAAAATATCGATGCAGAAGGTGACTTTGCGACCATCAAAACCACACGCCAAACAGGCGGTTATGATATTCGCAGTTTTAAGTTTCATTTAATCCCTGAGCAAAGTATTCCAGATTTAAAAGTCGGTATGAGCGTGTTGTTTAAAATTGAAGAGGCAAAATAAGCGATGTTTGCAGTGATGCTGCGGGAATTGCGCTATTTAAAACGCCATAAAGTTGATTTGTTTATGGCGGTCATTGCCCCTTTGTTGGTGATTCTGTTATTTGGCAGCATGTTTTCCGCGGGTAAAGCAGAACATTTACCCATTGTGGTGATTGATCAAGATCAAAGTGAAATGAGTCGTAAAGTGATTCACGCGCTCAGTATTAACCACACCTTGAAGGTTAAAACGATTACCGCCAGCCAAGATGAAGCCGAACGACTCATCAATAAAACCGAAGCTTGGGGATTCGTGATGATCCCTGAGGAGGCTGAGCAACGTCTAGTCAAAGCCCAAGATGCGCAGATCAGTATTGCCTATAACCAGTCTTTTTTTAGTATCGGGAATACCATTTCCTCTGCCATGTTGATTAGCACCTTGAATGGTATGGCAGATTATATGGGTCAAAGTTATTTAGCCAATAGCATTCCCTATTTAGACATGCCCACACCGCATATCAAAATCTCAACCCTGTATAATCCAAGCATGAGTTATGAGTTGTTTCTGGAACCTTTTATGGTGCCAGCAGTCTTACATTTATTGCTGTGTTGCTGTGTGGCTTTTGCCATCGGTCAGGAGTTTAAACGCAAGACTGTCGGTGAATGGGTGAACTCAAAACAAATTATCTCTAGCCTATTTGGTAAAGTCCTGCTCTATGTCTTTATTTTTTGCGCTTGGACTTGGTGCTGGATGTTCTGGCTGGCACATATTCGTGGTTACTTTATCGCAGGTTCACTTACACTGATTCTTGTTGCACAGTTTTTGCTGTATTTTGCCTATGCCGTGATCAGCAGTACTGTGGTTTTAGCCACCCAGAATTTACCCAAGACCTTTGGTTTTATCGCGCTTTATGGTGGCTCATCACCAAGCTTTTCTGGAATTACACTACCACTGAATAATGCACCCGCATTTACTCAATTTTGGTCGATGATTATTCCCTACACACCTTATGCCAAACTACAAACCGAGCAATGGATTATTGGCAGTGATCTATATGTTTCACTGGTTCCATTTGGGATATTACTGATCTTTGCAGGGCTATTCTTTGCACTGAGCGTGCGTCTGTTAAGGAAAAATACTCAGGAGCTATGCTCATGAAATCATTTTTCGGCTATTACCTACAGACCTTTAAAAATATTTTTGCCAATAGCTCGGTGTTTACCACCCTGATTGCCGCGATCTTGCTCTATAGTTTTTTCTATCCAACAGCCTATAAAGCACAATCTGCAGAAGATATTCCGATTGTGATTGTGGATGAAGAACAGAGCATTTTGACCTCAAAAATCATTAGCCAAGCGTCTAACAGCCCACATATCAAAATCATGACGGTGACAGATAACTTTCTCGAAGCCCAGCGCATGGTGAAAAACCAGCAAGCTGAAGGTATTTTGCTACTTCCTGAAAACCTGACCAATAGCTTAAAACACGGTGAAATGGGCGGTATTGGCTTGTATTTGAGTACAGCCTATTTCATCCGAACCAAAGAAGTCGGAGTCGGTTTAGCTGGCTCGATCGAATATACCCTGAAAGAGCATCTCGAGAAGTTTGGCAGTGCCTCTGCGTTTGAACCAGAAATTTCGATCCATCAGATTCCTTTGTTTAATACCATGTCGGGTTATGGCAGTTATATCTTCCCTGCTGTGGCCAGTTTGATTATTCATCAGACTATTCTGCTGGGTCTGGCGATGCTGATTGCCAGTTACCGTGAACAAGGCTGGGTGGCAAAACCCATCGAGTTCTGGGCCACTTTTGCAGCCATCTTTACCACAGGTTGTTTAGGCTGCCTGTATTTATTTGGCTTTACCTTCTGGTTATATGAATATCCACATGGTGGTAATTTCTGGGGCATGCTACTTGCCGTGCCGATCTATGTCAGCTGCGTGATTGGATTAGGGATGTTGGTCGGTTCACTAGTCGATATGCCAGAACGGGTTGGTCATTTAATTGTTGTGACTTCCGTACCCTTGTTTTTGCTGACTGGTACCGCATGGCCACATGAAGCCATGCCACATTGGATGCAATACTTTGCATGGACACTGCCTTCAACCCATGGGGTACAACTCTTTGTACAACTCAATCAGATGGGTGTGCCAACATCTATTGTTGTGCCAAAACTGATTTATCTTGCGACAGTCGCTGCAATATTATTGGCGATTTCTTATTATCGTCTGGTCATGATAAAACCAATAAAAAAGGAAGCTGATTAGCTTCCTTTTTTATTACCTAAACCAATTAAGCTTCAGGTGTATCATCTTTCGGCTCAGCAGCCACTTCTTCAGAAGTGATTACTTCAGCTTCAGTATTCTCTACTTCTACATCATCAATCGCATCTAACTCTTCGTCATCCTCTACTGCTTCAATAGATACTACACCAACTAAGGTTTCAGCATCACTCAAGCGGATCAAACGAACACCTTGTGCATTACGACCTGTAGTTGCAACTTCCGCAGCACGCGTACGTACCAATGTGCCGCCATCAGAAATCAACATCAGTTCTTTAGCTTCATCAATTGATACCGCACCGACAAGCTCACCATTACGTTCACTGGTCTTAATGGCAATTACACCCTTACCACCACGTTTCTTGGTTGGGAAGTCATCGACAGGTGTACGCTTACCATAACCGTTCGCGCATGCACACAGCACTTCACCCGTTTCAGGTACAACAACCAAGGAGACAATACGGCTAACAACATTCGAATCTGATGAATCATCATTATCATCGCTGTCATCATTTTCAATGTCAGTATCTTCTGTTCCGATGGTATTGCTTGCAAAACTTACGCGCATACCACGAACACCTTTGGCAGTACGACCCATAGCACGAACATCAGTTTCAGCAAAACGAATTGCCTTACCTTCATTCGAGAACAGCATGATCTGCTGATTACCATCGGTAATCGCAACACCGATCAAGGTATCTTCTTCATTCAGCTCAATCGCACGTAAACCATTTGAACGAACATTACTGAATTGTTCCAGTTCAACACGTTTGACGGTACCTGATGCAGTTGCCATAAACACATAGTGATTTTCAGGGAATTCAGTCAATGGCAAGATCGCAGTCACAGTTTCATTCGCATCTAATGGAAGCAAATTAATAATTGGACGACCTTTGGCACCACGTGAAGCCTGAGGTACTTCGAATACGCGTAAGCGGTAGACTTTACCCACATTGGTAAAGCACAGTACCGTTGCATGGTTTGATGCCACAATTAAATGCTGGATGATGTCGTCATCTTTCATTGCAGTTGCAGACTTACCACGACCACCACGACGTTGCGCTTGATAATCTGACAGTGGCTGAGTTTTTGCATAACCTGTTTGAGACACAGTCAATACAACTTGCTCTTCAGGAATCAAATCCTCACGACAGAAATCAACACCAGACTCGACAATCTCAGTACGGCGACCATCACCATATTGTTGCAAAATCAACGCAAGTTCTTCACGAATCACATTCATCAACAAATTGAAGTCATTCAGAATTGCAGTTAATTCAGCAATTTGACCTAAGATTTCAGTATATTCTGCGTGTAACTTGTCTTGTTCTAGACCTGTTAAACGGTGTAAACGTAATTCTAAGATCGCGCCAACCTGAGTTGGTGACAAACGATAGATCTCACCAGACAAGCCAAATGGACGTGTTGGGTCTTCACCTTCGATCTCATCTGGACGAACAGAAATTGCACCTGCTTTTTCCAATAAGGCAACAACACCACCGCCAGCCCACTCACCTGCTTGTAAACGCTCACGCGCTTCAGCTGGATTGGCAGAAGATTTGATGGTTTCAATAATGGCATCAATATTGGCTAAGGCAACGGTTAAACCTTCCAAGATATGACCACGCTCACGTGCTTTACGCAATTCGTACATGGTACGGCGTGTCACCACTTCTTGGCGGTGACGGATGAATGCCGCAATAATATCTTTCAGGTTCATCAACTTTGGCTGACCATTGTCGAGGCAGACCATGTTGATGCTGAACGAATTTTGTAATTGGGTATGCAAGAATAAATTATTCACCGCAACTTCAGCGTTTTCACCACGCTTCAAGTCGATGGCAATACGCATACCGTCTTTATCAGATTCGTCACGAAGCTCAGAAATACCTTCAAGTTTCTTTTCTTTAACCAACTCGGCAATACGCTCAATGGTTTTTGCCTTGTTGACTTGATAAGGAATTTCAGTAAAGACAATCGTGGTACGACCTGTTTTTTGGTCTTCTTCGAAGTGATACTTACCACGAATATGCAAACGGCCTTTACCAGTACGGTAAGCATCTACAATGCCCGATTTACCGTAAATAATACCGCCTGTAGGGAAATCTGGGCCAGTAATGTGCTCCATCAAACCTTCTACAGAGATATTCGGATTGTTGGCATAAGCCAAACACGCGTTCACTACTTCCGTCATGTTGTGTGGCGCCATATTGGTCGCCATACCCACCGCAATACCCGTCGTACCATTAATCAGTAGATTTGGAATACGCGTTGGCATCACCTGAGGAATACGCTCAGAACCGTCGTAGTTATCTTCCCAATCAACCGTATCTTTTTCTAGATCGGCCAAAATTTCATGGGTAAGTTTTTGCATACGAACTTCGGTATAACGCATTGCTGCTGCGCTATCCCCATCGACCGAACCGAAGTTACCCTGACCATCAACCAACATGTAACGCAAGCTGAAGTCCTGCGCCATACGAACAATTGTTTCGTATACTGCACTGTCACCATGAGGGTGATATTTACCGATCACATCCCCGACAACACGAGCAGACTTTTTGTACGCTTTGTTATAATCATTGCCCAATTCGTGCATCGCATATAATACGCGACGATGAACAGGTTTTAGACCGTCTCTAACATCTGGCAATGCACGAGATACAATTACGCTCATCGCGTAATCTAGATATGAATGCTTGAGTTCGTCCTCAATGGCAATCGGTCTGATTTCCGATACGCTCATGCATACTCCTTGTTTACAGGTAGAGAGTTGTACCTGTTTTTATGTCTTCAATCTTGCAAAAATTTAGCTCAAAGGCTTGAACTAAAAATAAAAAATACAGCGAAAAATTATAGCACAAAGCACAAATCAACTGTGAGTTTAAGCATCTAAAAATAGCATTTTTTTACAATAAAAAAATTATATAAATTAACAACTTAAAATTATCAAATACAGACCCAATTAAGAAAAATTGATTGTTATATTTTTTGTACAAAAGATCAGCAAAATATTAATCAAAACAACGTATTTAAATGAAATCTAAAAGGCTCAGCATTTATTCAAGCTTATGCTTGCTTAAATGCCAAAGCCTACATTTATTAAGATATTTTATTCTCTATTTGCAACGATTGTTGATCAAATTCACGAATCTTATCATGTTGCATAAAATAAAAAGCCATACAAAACAAAGCAATAATAAAAGGCGACTCATAAAGCTCTTCTACGATATCTTGATTTAACATATCACTGAATAGCCATGTATAAATAAAGCGATGATGCTCAACACAATCAGCAAAAAACAATGATGTAATTGCAATCAACAAATACCAAAACGGGAACTTAACATGCCACAGTATGTATTGGATTTCAGCACGCAACTTTGAAGAGAACAGCATCAATATGACGGGTGCAATTACAAAAATAGAAATAACCCGATAATAAATATGAGGAACTTCAGGAAAAAAATCTCGCCCCCAACTAATACTTCGACCAAAAAACATGAACCACCAAGCTATCGCCCACATCCAAAACCATTTTTTTTGATCTGTAAGCGTTTTTGGCTTCATATACAACCAAGTGAAAGGTACCCCTGCTAACAGTATCAGTGCTTGAATATCTTCGATTAAATGTACATTCCACATCGTTAACCAGCTCCCTTTAGCTAAGGCTAAGAACCAGATAACAAATAGCATACTGAGCAAGCTAAACGCCCCAGCATTAAAGCGCATATCAAATTTCATCGGGAGACAACCTATCCAAGAAAATGGATAAATAACAATTTTAACAAAAGTGTACCAATAAGTACACTTTATAAAACAAGTTAATAATTAATATTGATAAAAAGCAAAATTTTCTATTCTTGTTATCATTCAACTTTTATTTTGCATAAAAAAACGCCCCTTTCGGAGCGTTCTTCAACTTTTATTCAGAGCGAATTAAAGTTTAGATACCAATTCAGGTACTACAGTGTTCAAATCGCCCACTAACCAGTAGTCAGCAACACTGTTGATTGGCGCTTCTTCGTCTTTGTTGATTGCAACAATAACTTTAGAATCTTTCATACCTGCCAAGTGCTGAATCGCACCAGAGATACCGATCGCCATATAAAGATCTGGCGCAACGATTTTACCCGTTTGACCCACTTGGAAATCGTTTGGTACGAAACCAGCATCGACCGCAGCACGTGAAGCACCTTGAGCAGCACCTAGCTTGTCAGCTAATGGATCAAGTACTTTGTGATAGTTCTCACCAGAACCTACACCACGACCACCAGAAACAACGATACGTGCAGCTGTTAACTCTGGACGATCAAGTTTCACGATTTCTTCGTTTACAAAGGTAGAAATACCAGCGTCTTTCGCCTCAGCAACAGCTTCAACCGCAGCAGAACCACCTTCAGCAGCAACTGCATCAAATGCTGTACCACGAACTGTACCAACGATGATTGCTTCGTCAGATTGAACAGTTGCAATCGCGTTACCCGCATAGATTGGGCGTTTGAACGTGTTTGCAGATTCAACAGCGATGATGTCTGAAATCATGCTTACGTCAAGAAGCGCAGCAACGCGTGGAAGAATGTTCTTACCCGTCGTTGTAGATGCAGCTAATACGTATTTGTAACCGCCTTTCGCGATGTCAGCAACTAAGCCAGCAACGTTTTCAGCCAATTGGTTTGCATAAGCAGCATTGTCAGCAAGTAATACTTTGCTCACACCAGCAACTTTAGCAGCAGCGTCAGCAACTGCTTGAGCGCCAGAACCAGCAACTAATACAGTAATATCACCACCGATTTTTTGAGCTGCCGCAACAACGTTTAAAGTTGCACCGTTAAGTGTCTGGTTGTTGTGATCAGCGATAACTAAAATACTCATGATTTTATCCTTCTGTATTAGATCACTTTCGCTTCGTTTTTCAATTTTTCAACAAGCTCGTCTACAGACTTCACTTGTACGCCAGCTTTACGTTCAGCAGGAGCTTCAACTTTAATTGTTTTAAGCTTAGTGCCTGTTGCAACGCCATAATCAGCAGGTGACTTCGTATCAAGCGGTTTTTTACGCGCTTTCATGATGTTTGGAAGAGCAGCATAACGTGGCTCATTCAAACGTAAGTCAGTGGTGATGATTGCTGGAAGTGCAAGCTCAACAGTTTGCAAACCGCCGTCAACTTCACGAGTAACCTGAACTTTACCGCCGTCAACTTTAACTTCAGATGCGAAAGTACCTTGACCAGCACCAAGTAAAGCACCAAGCATTTGACCTACTTGGTTAGAGTCGTCATCAATTGCTTGTTTACCAAGAAGAATAAGTTCTGGTTTTTCAGCATCAACAACGCCTTTCAAGATTTTAGCAACCTCTAGAGCGCCAACTTCATCAGCAGTTTCAACTAAAATACCGCGGTCAGCACCTAAAGCCATTGCAGAACGAATTTGTTCTTGAGCGTCTTTAGAACCCACTGAAACAACAACGATTTCAGAAACTGTTCCTTTTTCTTTTAAGCGAACCGCTTCTTCCACTGCGATTTCACAGAATGGGTTGATTGACATCTTAACGTTGGTAAGGTCAACCCCACTATTGTCCGGCTTAACACGAACTTTAACGTTGGCATCAACCACACGTTTTACAGCGACAAGAGCCTTCATGTAATCCTCGGCTGTTCTAAGCAAGTAAATGTAATGAAGAGCATTCTAACTCTTCGATTGAAACTTTTTAGGTGCCCTATCTTGCAATGTATTTGGCATTTCGGTCAAGTCACAATTTCCGCTACAGCCATAAAAAAGATGAAACGCTCAGTTCACATATTGAAAATAGTTATTGATGCAACAAATTTAGTTTATAAACTTGATGAATATTAAACTTTGATTTTTTTAATATTTTATAAAATTCAATGATCTAAAACAGGTACTTTATTTAAATAGGGATGATCTGTAACGGATCGTTTCTGATAAATTTACATGTCTTTTCACTTTCAAAAAAATGCGTCAATTAAGTAAGAACATCAATTCAACAAATCTCATAAATAAAGTGGAAAAGTCATCGATGATTAAATGTTCAATTTTGCAACATAATATATCAAGATTTAGCTTTTTTGCGCTCTTGGGTGGGTTTGATCATACACTTTTGCCAGTTGTTCAAAGTCAACATGGGTATAAATTTGAGTGGTCGACAAATTACTGTGCCCCAACATCTCCTGCACAGAACGCAAATCGCCACTGGCAGATAGCATATGACTGGCAAAACAATGCCGCAATAAATGTGGATGTAAATCGACATTGACACCTGCGCGCTGTGCTTGCAGTTTGACTCGATTTTCAATTTGCCGCGGCGTTAAGGCATTACCACGTTGTGAAATAAAAACCGATGAATCCGCACTAAAGCCACCTTGCCAAATTCGATAGATTTTCAACCATTCAACCAAACTGTCTTTGGCCTTCAAGCCAAAAGGAACAATACGGGTTTTATTGCCCTTACCCGTAATACGTAAAAGCTGTCGGTTAAAGTCTACATCTTTAACACTCAGTCCTTGTAATTCAGCCAAACGTAAACCACTGGAATAAAGCAGTTCGAGCATAGCTTTATCACGTAACCATAATTGTTGTTCAATCGGCTTTTCTGGCGCTGCTTGATCTAAAATTTGATGTACCGTTTCAATATCAATCATGCCTGGTAAAGGTCGTGGTTGACGCTTTAATTTAAAATCCTCGGATGGATTTTGCTCCAGATATTGACCTTGTTCTGCCCATTTCATAAATTGGCGAATCGACGTTAAATGACGTTGTAAACTACTGGAGCTTAATTGGTCTCGTTCGACACGGGCTGCCAGATATTCCCTTAAATCAGATGCTTCAACATCTTGGAGTTGCAGTTGTTTATATTCGCAGAACTTAAAGAAATCGGTTAAATCACGTTGATAAGCCGAGATGGTATGTTCAGATTGATTTTGAATCATCCGTTCTTTTAACCACATGGATAGCAGTTTTTCAGGGCTTTCCAAGTTGCTCTCCAGTGTTATGCCTATACCAACAGCTACAGTCTAACAAACTTTACTGCGCTTTATCGCTAAAGCGATATCGAAGAATTGATGCCTGTGTAATACAATAAATTTCAAGTTTTGAGTGGCGCTACCATGATGACAACAATGCTTATTCCCTACCTCATCGCAATCACCCTCTTGACCATTACTCCCGGTCTAGATACCACACTGATTATTCGCACTGCGACCTTGGAAGGTAAAGCCAAAGCATTCCAAGCAGCTTTAGGGATTAATCTTGGCTGTATTGTATGGGGAATGATTGTGGCCTGTGGTTTAGGTGCATTATTGATGGCATCTGATTTGGCTTTCAATGCATTGAAATGGATGGGGGCAATTTATCTCACGTGGTTAGGACTTAATCTTATTCTAAAACCTCGTAGCCAACTTGCGGGGTTAAATGATTCTACAACGACTCAAAACTGGTTTATCAAAGGTTTTTGGGGCAATTTACTCAACCCCAAAGTCGGTATTTTTTATATTTCTTTCTTGCCTCAGTTTATTCCTCAGTCTTCTTCTCCAGTTGTGTGGACCATGGGACTGGTGATGATTCATGTGCTCATCGGGTTGATCTGGTCAATTTTTCTGATCGCTGCAATGCAGTTCATTTCTGCTTATTTAAAACAACCTAAATTTATTCGCTATATGGATCGCATCACAGGCAGTATTTTCATCTTATTTGCACTCAAACTCGCATTCAGCAAACGATAAACAATAAAAAAGCGTGCTGTGATCAGCACGCTCAATAGCAATTTCAATCACACTCTAAATTTTTTAAATAATCGTTTATCTGTATGCCGACTTCATCAGCGCATTGTTCTGCCAACTGATGATCACCGCCGTCAACAATATAGAGTTTGGATTTTTGCAAAATCTGATTTAAATATTGTCCAACCTCAATCGGACTAATCGGATCTTGATTGCCCCAAATCAATAAAGTGTTCACATCGATATCTGGTAAATTTTGCTCATAGTCGACTTTCGTTGTTACGAACCAGTCAGGATATTCAATATATTCTTGCTGATAAAACTGCCGCCAATCTTGAACTTGAAATCGGTTTAAATTAATTCCACCCGAAGTTGCAATCAAGACTAAACCTTTCACCAAATCTGTTTTTTGTAACGTCGCAGCGATAGCAAAAATCCCACCCATGGATTGGGCAATCAGAATAGAAGGTTGTTGAATCTGTGCAAGCACATAATGACTCAGATCATCAAAACTGTGAATATCAGAATCTGTTGCCACCCCATGAAAACCGGGATAAGCAATCACTTGCTTGGTATAATGAGGAGGAAGCTGTGCAATCAAAGGATTCCAAAATTGTGTATTGCCTGATGCGCCCGCAAGAAAGACTAAGTTCATCTCATCAGTCATCTATCAATTGTGTAAGCAAAGGCTCAACCATTTCCTTCGCTCTTAACTGCTGTAACCATGCAGGAGGAATATCCTCATACCCAAAAGCAAGTCCTGCCAATCCACCAGCCACACATGCTGTTGTATCCGTATCACGCCCCAAAGAAATTGCTTTTTTTATCACAGCTTGGTAGCTTGACTCTTGTAAGGCTAAATAAGCTGATTTGAGGCAATCCACAACATAACCACTTCCCGTTCCTTTCTCTAAATCATCAGGGCGGATAAAAAATTCTAATTGCTCCAATTCATCAGGTCGATTTCCACAATATTCTCTTAAGATAGTCACAGCATGTGACCACGCTGTATTAATTGTCATTCCTTTTAAAATATATCTCGCCCATAAACAATATAAAGCACAACATACTTTTGAGCGTAGATGCGCATGGGTAATATGAGATTGTAAATAGGCAGCTAAAATTAATGCCTCATCTGTCCCTTGATGCCACAACGCTAATGGTAGAACCCTCATCAATGCTCCATTGCCGTTAGCATGTTCATCATCAATGGCGACTTGCATAATTGGCGTGCCTTGTAAATATTGCCGAATGGCTGTGGCCGTCTGCACGCCTACATCAAATACATGATAATCAGGAGCCATATATCCAAACTGATACCAATTCGCGATGCGATTCATTAAATCAACAGGGTCTAACTTTTGACAATGAAGTAAAGATGCCAATAAACACAAAGCTTGTGCACCATCATCTGACCATGTGCCAATTGGAATATCAGGATAGGTTCGACTAAAATCTTTAGGCGGAATCATATCAATATCAACAATATGTGGTAGCTGTTCAGGTAGATTAAACTCATAAGGCACACCAACCGCATCACCGATTAATAAACCATAAATAGCACCACGAATCTTATTTTTCATTTTCTCTCATTTTATTATTGTAAGAATAAAAGGTAAAAAGCCTAATGTCAGACTTTTTACCTACAATCAGCCTAATTTAGCCTTGAAAATATCTAAGATCCAAACGGGCATCATAAACATGTGTGGTTGGACCGGTCATCCAAACTACATCTCCTTCACGCCAAGCGATATGTAACTTACCACCTGCAAGCTGAACTTCAACCTCATTGGCAAGTAGGCCACGGCGCATACCACTGACTGCTGCTGCACAAGCTCCTGTACCACAGGCCAAAGTCTCACCTACTCCACGCTCAAACACACGTAAACGAATATGCTTTTCATCCAGAATTTGCATAAATCCAGCATTCACACGTGCAGGAAAACGCGCATGTGATTCCACTTGTGGACCAATACGCTCAACATCAGCAGTTAATACATCAGGAACAATCGTGACAGCATGCGGATTACCCATATTCACAACATCAATATTAATGCTCTGATTATCTGCAAGTTCCAGTGCGTATAAACCTTCAATATCTTCATGCTCTTGGGTCACAAACGGAATTTCTTCTGGAAGAAATTTCGGTGGTCCCATGTTGACACGCACCCAACCATTGGCACCCAACTCAGGCTCAACAATCCCTGCTTTGGTTTGCACACGGATTTTGGTTTTAGTTGTCAATTGACGCTCATGTACAAAGCGCGCAAAACAACGTACCCCATTACCACACTGCTCGACTTCAGAACCATCGGCATTAAAGATTCGATATTTAAAATCGACATCTGGCAAATCAGGTGGTTCAACAATCAATAGTTGATCAAAACCCACGCCAAAATGACGATCGGCTAAACGCTGAATCGTCACTGTATCTAAATAAGCACGCTGGGTCACAAGGTCAACGACCATAAAATCATTGCCCAACCCATGCATTTTGGTAAATTCTAAATACATCTTAATTTACTCCTCAGGCAACAAATGCTCTTTTTCCCAGAGTGATTCTATGGTTTCACGCTCACGAATTAAATAGGCTTGATCACCACTGACCATAACTTCGGCAGCACGACCACGGCTATTATAGTTAGAGCTCATTACAAAACCATAAGCACCTGCACCCAATACCGCCAACACATCATTTTCCTGAAGGGCTAAATCGCGCTCTTTCCCCAAGAAATCGCCAGTTTCACAGATGGCACCGACCAAGTCCCAAGTTTTCACTTCAACACCAGGATTTGGATTGACCGACTGAATATCCATCCATGCTTCATATAGAGCAGGACGAATAAGGTCATTCATCGCGGCATCAATAATGGCAAAGTTGCGATGATTGGTTGGTTTGAGTAAATCTACCTTGGTGACTAATGCACCTGCATTGGCAGAAATACTACGCCCTGGTTCCATATATACTTTGAGTCCCAACTTTTCTAAAGCTGGACGCATCGAATTGGCATATTCTTCAACGCTTGGCGGGGTTTCATCTTTATAACGCACACCCAAACCACCACCGATATCAATATGTTTGAGGTTGATGCCCAAGCTTTTCAACTGCTCAATCATGACAATGACACGATCAAGTGCATCGACAAAAGGTTTAGTTTCAGTCAATTGTGAACCGATATGACAATCAATCCCGACAATCTCAAGATTCGGTAACGATGCTGCATATTGATAAGTTTCATCAACCGTATCACTTGGAATACCAAACTTGTTTTCTTTCAAACCCGTAGAGATATAAGGATGGGTTTTGGCATCTACATCTGGATTTACACGTAACGAAATCGGTGCTTTTTTCCCAAGTTTTGCTGCGACTTTTTGAATGCGATCTAGCTCGGCATGTGATTCAACATTAAAACAAGCAATCCCAACATTTAAGGCTTTTTCGATATCGGCTTCAGATTTACCTAAACCAGAAAATACGATTTTCGAAGGTTCACCGCCTGCTGCAAGTACACGAGCCAGTTCCCCACCGGTTACGATATCAAAACCTGCACCCACCTTTGCCAATACACTCAGAACAGCCAAATTTGAGTTTGACTTCACCGCAAAACAGATTTGATGATCAATAAAATCAAAAGCACGGTGCATATCCAAATAATGCTTTTCAAAAGTTGCTTTTGAATAAACATATAAAGGCGTGCCATATTGCTGTGCGAGCAGATCCAGTGAACATTGCTCAGCGTGCAATACTCCATTAATGCGAGTGAAACTCATGAAGATGTCCTTATTTACAAACTTAAGGTGAGATGGTTTGTGATTGAGTCGTTGACGATGTTGCTTGGCGTTCTACCTCTGCTTGATCTGCTTTTGCGTCAGATGAAGCCTTAGCCTGAGCTGCTTCATTTTTATAAAGCAGATATTTTGCGCGCTTATCCTGATTTTGATCAGACGGTAATTGCAATGCACCTGACTGACCACATGCAGTTAAAATAACGCTGCTCAGCAACACACTGATAGAACAAATGACTTTAAGCATCTGTGCACCTAACTTTTACAATTCGGAGCAGTATAGCGTGATCATTAGATCGGCTAAAGTCTAAACTTGAATGAATCAAACAATAACCATAAAAAAACGCCGACTTTGAGGTCGGCGTTTGGTGTTAAATCGGCTAAAGAATTACTTTTTCTTATAGAAGAAATAACCAATTGCCAAGATAACAAACCAGATCGGGCTGACTTTGAGTGATTCCAACGTGGTTTCATCCAAGGCAAGGAAGTAAATCGTTGCAAGGAAGAAAATAATCACCACCCAACAAGTAAACACACCGCCAGGTAATTTAAATGTTGATTGCGCATGTAGTTCAGGACGATTTTTGCGGTAGTTGATATAACTCCACATAATAATCATCCATACACAGATGAACAGAATCGTAGAGAGCGTTGTTGCTAAAGTAAATGCAGTCACTTCATCATTGGTGCCCGTTTGTAATTTATAAACAAACTGAACGAATGCGCCAATAAAGATACAGATTGATGAGAAAATCAAAGCTTTTGCAGGAACTGCAGACTTCGATAATTTACCAAACAACTTCGGTGCTTGCTCATCTGTTGATAAGCCAAATAACATACGGCTGGTTGAGAATACACCACTATTCATGGATGACATCACTGACGATAACACCACCAAGTTCATGATAATTGCCGCAGAAGCAATACCAGCTTGTGAGAAGATGTTAACGAATGGGCTGACTTTAGGATTGATCTGATCCCACGGTGTTACACACATCACCACGAACAATGCCAATACATAGAAAATAATGATACGGATTGGAATCGAGTTAATCGCTTTCGGTAAGTTGCGCTTCGGATCTTGTGTTTCAGCAGCCGTGGTCCCAACCAACTCTACCCCGACAAAGGCGAAAATCGCAATCTGGAAGCCTGCCAAGAAGCCATCAAGACCTTTCGGGAACATGCCACCATGTGTCCAAAGGTTGGAAACACTTGCAACCGTACCAGAAGCATTGGTAAATCCAGTAAAGATCATCCATAAACCAACAGCAATCAAGACAATAATCGCGGTGATCTTCACCATCGCAAACCAGAACTCCATTTCACCGAATAGTTTTACGGTGACCAAGTTCAAGCCCAGTACAAACAGGATCGCCACCGTACTGATCAGTAAACCACCTAATGGTGTAAATGACTCACCACCATTAAAGAATTCCAGATAGTAAATAATGGCCGATAAATCTGCGATACCAATGGTGACCCAACAGAGCCAGTAGGTCCAGCCGACAAAATAACCTGCCCACGGGCCGATTAAATCAGTCGATAAATCGATAAAAGATTTGTAGTTAAGATTGGATAGTAATAGCTCCCCTAATGCACGCATTACGAAGAACACCATCAAACCAATGGTCATGTAAATAAATAGAATTGATGGTCCAGCTAAACTAATGGTTTTACCAGATCCCATGAACAACCCTGTTCCAATGGCACCGCCAATCGCAATCAACTGTAGATGTCGATTAGATAGACTACGGTGAAGTCCGCTTTGTTCAGCAGCCTCACTCAGATTTTGATTCGACATTTTACAAAAACTCTCCAGTGTTTTAGTTCATTAGCTGAAACAACGCCTAACAACGATTCGTACCATTTTCAGTATCTTTTCTCGTTATTCATGAATTGGCTTGGTTTAGCTAAGCAATGTTTTACCTGTATTTTTTTCAAGTGAAATACAATCGAATTCGATCATACGCACAAGCCTAAAACAATACAATGAACTTGTGAGGACAGCACAAATACAGAAGATCGTTGAACCCATAAAAAAGAAGTGAGGAATACTCCTCCTCACTTCTTGATCCCGAAAATATTAATTTATAATTCAATCATTAGATGATTGTTGCTGTTTCTTCTTCAAACGTTCTTCCCAGAATGTTGCATTACGAATACCCAATTTAATTGGATCAAATGTAAACTCCTTAACACCCGCCTTTTGCTGCTCTTCATAATCTCGAAGGGCTTTAATGGTCGGTTTCCATACAAAATAAGTCACGATAATACCGATGATATTAATCCATGCCATCAGGCCGACCCCAATATCACCGATCCCCCAAATATAACCTGTTGCGCTGAGTACGCCATACGCCACAGAAATCATAATGAAGCATTTGGTGATAAATAAAAGAGATGGCGTTTTGGTGATATAGCTCAGATAAGTGATGTTTGTTTCAGCAATATAGTAATAGGCCACAATCGTAGTAAAGGCAAAGAAGAATACTGCCAAAGCGACAAATATCTGACCAAAACCACCAAACACGGTGCTAACTGCCATTTGCGTAAATGCAGGTGAGCCAATTTCAGTTGTTGGTGCAACATTCTGCACGATAAACTGCCCAGCTTCCAAGGTACCCTGTACGTTATACATGCCGGTAATCAAAATCATAAAGGCTGTTGCAGAACATACAAATAGCGTATCAACATAAATGGAGAAGGCTTGCACAAAACCTTGTTGCGCTGGGTGTTGGACTTCTGCAGCTGCAGCAGCATGCGGTCCAGTACCTTGTCCTGCCTCATTGGAGTAAACACCACGTTTTACCCCCCAACCAATGGCAGCTCCAATTCCTGCCATTGGCGAAAATGCATCTTCAAAGATGAGTTTGATCACGCCAGGTAATTCTTGGATATTCATCGCCACAATAATCACGGCCATCAAGATATAACCCAAGGCCATAAATGGAACAACCAGCTCTGCGAAACGGGCAATACGCTTAATTCCACCAAAAATAATGATTGCCAATAAAGAAACAATCACGATTAAGGCCAATAATTTATAAGTACCGACATTGCCAAATACGATGGCACCCTGACCTGTAATTTGGGTAAATGCATTACCTACCGCATTGGCTTGAATACCAGGCAGGAACAAACCACAAGAAACAATCGCAGCAATTGCAAAGAGAATTCCTAACCAACGCTGACCTAAACCACGATCAAAATAAAATGCAGGCCCACCACGATATTCACCTTGATATTCAACCTTGTAAATTTGACCAAGGGTAGATTCGACATATGCAGTACTTGCACCCAAAAATGCCACTAACCACATCCAAAACACAGCACCTGGACCACCGAACCCAATTGCTGCCGCCACCCCCGCAATATTACCCACCCCGACACGTCCAGATAAGGAGACTGACAGTGCTTGGAATGAGGAAATTCCTTGCGCGGAGGATGAACCATTAATTAACAGCTTTGCCATTTCCTTAATTTGGCGAACCTGCACAAACCGAGTTAAAATAGAAAAAAATAAACCAGCACCAAGGCATAAATAGATCAGCGCTGGGCTCCAGATAATTCCATTTACCCAATTTACAATTTCTGCTGCACTCATAGACATCAACCTTTATTATATATTTTGAAAAAATAGCCACTGCTAAATTTCCATTCGTCTGAGCATGAGCAATATCTATGCCATTCGATCAAATTCTCATGACAATAAATAAGCGAACACACCAACACCATCCATGGAAAAAGTGAATTGAACAAAAAAAGCGATTGCTAAAAACACACTGTCTATAACTTGTAAAAGTTGTATATCATGTTATTTTTCTGAGCAGTTCCCTTTAACCAATCTACGACGAAATCATGCCGTCTCGTTTTGTTATTCCTTAAAGAACGATCAGCATTGTTAGAAATTTTCGTCCTGATTCTTTTTTATCTAATTTTAAGAAACTTTTCAATTTTATCTTATGGCAAAAATTAAAACCGTTTACCGATGTGAACAATGTGGTGCAGATCATCCTAAATGGACAGGTCAATGTACCGAATGTGGCGAATGGAACAGCCTGCTTGAGGTTCGAATTGAGCCAGCAGTAACTCATCGCGGCCAAGCTAAAATAGGCGGCTATGCGGGGCAAGCAGCCAGTATTACTACGCTCAATCAAGTCACCGTATCCAATGAAACCCGTGTTCCAACAGGAATTAGCGAATTTGATCGCGTGCTCGGTGGCGGTCTAGTCATTGGTTCGGTGGTGCTGATCGGTGGTGATCCAGGGATTGGTAAATCCACCATCCTGTTGCAAACCGCCACCCATATGGCCAGTAAAAAAAGTACAGCCCTTTATGTCACAGGTGAAGAATCACTTTCGCAAGTGGCTTTACGTGCCCAGCGTTTGGATTTACCAACGGACTCACTCAAGGTGATGGCGGAAACTTGTGTCGAACGTATTTGTGAAGTGTTGGCGCAAGAACGCCCTGTAGTAGCCATCCTCGACTCGATTCAAACCCTCTATACCGAAACATTACAATCTGCCCCTGGGGGTGTTTCACAGATCCGTGAATCCGCAGCTTTGCTAACCCGTTTCGCCAAGAATAGCGGTACTGCTTTATTCATTGTCGGTCATGTGACCAAAGAAGGTTCACTTGCTGGTCCTCGTGTTTTAGAACATATGGTCGATTGTGTACTGTATTTTGAAGGTCAATCAGATTCACGTTATCGCATGATTCGTGCGGTAAAGAACCGTTTTGGTGCAGTCAATGAACTCGGTGTGTTTGGCATGACCGATAAAGGTTTGCGTGAGGTTGCCAATCCATCGGCGATTTTTCTAAGTCGTTATGATGAAGCTATTCCGGGTTCTATCGTAATGATTAGCCGTGAAGGGACACGCCCCCTCTTGGTCGAAGTACAAGCACTGGTTGATGATGCGCATGGACAACCTCGTCGAGTTGCTCTCGGCTTGGAACAAAACCGTTTAAATATGCTACTGGCAGTGATGCACAGGCATGGTGGCGTACAAACCTCAGGACAAGATGTCTATGTCAATGTGGTCGGTGGTTTAAAAATTACCGAGACGGGCTCTGACTTAGCGGTACTACTGGCCTGTGCTTCCAGTTTAAGAGGCAAAGCCTTACCACAGCAATTGGCGGTCTTTGGTGAAGTCGGTCTTTCAGGTGAAATTCGTCCTGTACCAAATGGTCAGGAACGCCTGAAAGAAGCAGCAAAACATGGCTTTAAGTATGTGATCTTGCCTCGAGGCAATGCACCACAGAAATCAATTGATGGCGTACAAATCATTGCAGTAGCACGTTTACATGAAGCCCTTACCGAGGCCATGCAGTTAAGTGATGAGTTGGGCTAATGGCTTGACATAAAAAAACATACTTTTGTTATTGAAATTGCATCGAAATACATGCATAAATACATTTACAAATTGGATTTAAATAGGAATTTTCGATGCAAGTACACCAGCGTGGCTTGATGGCAGCTCTTTTAATGGCAACTTTGGTTGCTGCACCGCTTGCGGAAGCAAAACGTGCAGGTGGCGGTAAAAGCCACGGCATGAGCAGATCTAGTTCATCTAGCCAATCTTACCAACCATCACGCCAAGCAACTCCAGCACCTCAACAACAAACTGCACCACAGAAATCTGGTCCAGGTGTTGGTACGATGGTTGCTGCGGGTGTCGCAGGTGCTGCTGTTGGTGCTGTTGCAGCGAATGCATTGGCAGATGATAAGCAACAGAACCCAACTGCAACTGAGCAACAAGCAACTCCACAAGCGCAACAACAGGAAGAAAAAGGTGGCATCCCTAGCTGGCTTTGGGTACTTCTTGCTGCTGCGATCGCCTTCTTTGTTTTCCGCAAATTAGGCGCAAAAAAAAAATTAGCAGCCAATAACCCATACGCTCCAAACAATGGCGGTCAAAATAACTTTGGTCGTCAGACGCCACCTCAACCGACTGCTCGCCAAACAGGTGATAACACCAATATCTTTGGTCAGTCTGTCGGCGGTGGTACACCAGCGCAAGCACCATTTGGTGGCGCATCAATGAGCAGTGGCAATCAATTACCAGATGGCACTGAACCTGCTGCATTCTTGCGTATTGCACGTCAACGCTTTAACCATATTCAGTCAGTGAACAGTGCAAGTAATGTCGAAGAAATTCGCCGTTACTTAACACCTGAGCTGTATAGCTCGATGTACAGCGACATTATGTCGAACCAAGACCAAGACGTTGCTGAATTTAGCAATCTCAATGCAATGGTTGTGGAAAGTTCTACTGAAAATGGTCAATACATCGTGAGCGTACGTTTTACTGGTACGGTAAGTGAAGACTTAAATAGCTTGCCTCAACCATTTGCTGAAATCTGGCATTTTGTGAAGCCTGCTGGCTCACAACAAGATTGGGTTGTTGCAGGTATTCAACAAGCTTAATTTAATCCTTTAATTCTAAAAGAGCTGTTTCGACAGCTCTTTTTTATTGCCCGCCCTTTTGTCCATATAAAAAAAGCCACTCTCTATATCGGAGAATGGCGGAGTGTAAATAGAACAACACGTTATGCTTATTATTACCGTGAAAACACAACCTAGCACGATCAGTCTATTGATACTAACGGATAAGGCTATGAGAAAACCATTCCTCTTTTGGGGAATAAAAGCAATTTTATTGCGATCATTTATCCCAAGCTAACACCGCATTCAGCCATTCAGCCATTCAGCCATTCAGCCATTCAGCCATTCAGCCATTCAGCCATTCAGCCATTCAGCCATTCAGCCATTCAGCCATTCAGCCATTCAGCCATTCAGCCATTCAGCCATTCAGCCATTCAGCCATTCAGCCATTCAGCCATTCAGCCATTCAGCCATTCAGCCATTCAGCCATTCAGCCATTCAGCCATTCAGCCATTCAGCCATTCAGCCATTCAGCCATTCAGCCATTCAGGGCATCATAAATTGACAGGAGTATGCTGACCCACTTTAAAAGGACAACTCATAGCTAAAATCAGACAATCTTGAAGAAAAACGAAAGGAACAGACATAAAAAAGCTTTGCCGAAGCAAAGCCTTTAAATTCTATCTGAAACTTAAGAATTCAACATTATGAAACGAACTGCAAGAACAACCAGTATAAGCCACCTGACAATGCAATGGTCGCGGGTAAAGTAAAGATCCACGCCGAAAGAATGGTTTTTACTGTTGCGAAATTCAGACCAGATCTATTCGCAACCATAGTACCTGCAACCGCACTGTTTAATACGTGTGTGGTTGATACCGGCATACCTAAGCCATCTGCTGCAGCAATAGTACTCATCGCGACCAATTCAGCTGACATCCCCTGACCATAAGTCATATGGTTCTTACCAATACGCTCACCAACAGTCACTACAATGCGCTTCCAACCCACCATCGTACCTAGACCAAGTGCCAGTGCTACCGCAACTTTCACCCAGTTTGGAATATATTGGAGGAATGAATCCAAGCTACTACGATATTCTTTAACCACTTTCGCTTGGTCTTTATCCATTTCTGGTAAAGCTTCCGCTTTGTCTAAACGTTTGAACGTGGTGGTACTTAAATACATGTCATTGCGGATTTCACTGACAGCAGCTTCAGGAATCGCCTTAAGATCGCCATAACCTGCAACACGTGTACCTAAATGAGCCGTCATACTTGCAAGTGCAGGTACAACTTCAGCAGTCTGTTCTTTGGTTTGAATATACTTGGTTAATACATCACGCGCTTTTTCATCTGTCAGCTCGTTTTGATTAACATTTAAAACCGTCGCAGTTTGTGAAGAAAGCTGCTCAAAAGACTGTAAATGCTGCGCATCCAAGTTTTTGTTCAATGAATAAGCCAATGGAACCAAACCGATCAAGATCAACATGATCAAGCCCATGCCTTTTTGACCGTCATTTGAACCGTGTGCAAAACTTACACCCGTACAGGTAAAAATCAAGATTGCACGAATCAGTGGTGGTGGTGGCTTATTGCCTTCTGGTGGCTGAAACAGCTCCATTTGGCGTTTAAAGACTTTCTTCACCAATAAGAATAGGATTGCGGCAAAGGCAAAACCAATCAATGGCGAGAACAATAAAGCCTTACCGACTTTAATCACCTGATCCATATCAATACCACTACTGGTCGCACCAGCAGACGCATTTAAAATATGGTTCATGATGCCCACACCCAAAATCGAACCGATTAAGGTATGTGAACTTGATGCAGGAATCCCCAAAAACCACGTTCCTAAATTCCATAGGATTGCCGCGATTAACAGTGCAAAAACCATCGCAAAGCCAGCACCACTGCCGACATTCATGATCATTTCTACTGGGAGTAATGCAATAATACCGTACGCTACTGCACCACTCGCCACCATAACCCCAAGGAAGTTACAGAAACCAGCCCACATTACTGCCGCTGGAGCAGGTAATGCATTGGTATAGATAACCGTCGCTACAGCGTTCGCCGTATCGTGAAAACCATTTACAAATTCAAAGCCTAAAGCAATGAAAAGTGCCGTCGATAAAAGAATAACTGAATATAAACTTAAAGGCGGTACATGTGCCAAGTCAGCACTAAGCTGAAAACCGATATAAATCAGTGTTGCAACAATAACTGTTAAGAACACCGGCATAAAAAATTTCGGTGTTGGTACATGTACATTCGTCGATTTTGCCTGAGAGCTGGCAAGCGGTGAATCCGAAGCAGGAGGAAGATTAGAATTCATGTAGACGGTTAGAGGATAATAAAATCCCCTGTATTGTTTAATTAAATTATGACAATTATATGACAAAGGACTGTCACATAAAGCCAAAATTTCATGTTTTCATCACATTTTTTTGTATTTTTCAGTAATAAATCCACCTTATTTTTTATTTTAATTAATAAAAAACAATGCATTATAAAATCAAAAACAGCGATAGAACTGTTTGTCTGATTTTGCAACAAACGCTACGAAATATGACATTAAACTGTCACATTTCGAACTGGATGTTTTCTTTTTAAGCATTATTCAATTCAATTGTGACAACTTCATGAACATTTTATGACATTTTCTAAGTGACCCGATGAATCACTGTTCAAGCTTGCTGAAAATACGCGCTTTGACGTAGCTTCTGTTACAATGCCCCTGCTTTTTATCTTGATCATCGACTGGGGTTTCTGAATGTCCACGCTTACCACCCTACAATCACTTCTTGCCCAACGCATCCTGATTATTGATGGTGCAATGGGAACCATGATTCAACGCCATAAACTAGAAGAAGAAGATTATCGTGGTGAACGTTTTGCAGATTGGGCATCAGACCTTAAAGGTAATAATGACTTATTGGTTTTAACCCAACCTCAGATTATTCAAGGCATCCATGAAGCTTATTTGGATGCAGGCGCAGATATTATCGAAACCAACAGCTTTAACGGCACCCGTGTTTCAATGTCTGACTACCACATGGAAGACCTTGTTCCAGAGATCAACCGCGAAGCGGCACGCTTAGCCAAAGCAGCATGTGAAAAATACTCAACCCCAGAGAAACCGCGTTTTGTTGCAGGCGTACTTGGCCCTACCTCACGTACCTGTTCGATTTCACCGAATGTTAACGACCCTGCATTCCGTAATATTACTTTTGATGAACTCAAAGAAAATTATATTGAAGCTGCCCACGCCTTGATTGAAGGCGGTGCAGACATCCTCTTGATCGAGACTGTATTTGATACCTTGAACTGTAAAGCCGCGATCTTTGCAGTGAAAGAAGTATTCAAACAAATTGGTCATGAACTGCCATTGATGATTTCAGGCACCATTACCGATGCATCAGGTCGTACCTTAACAGGCCAAACCGCAGAAGCGTTCTGGAACTCAGTTCGTCACGGTGATTTACTCTCAATTGGTTTTAACTGTGCCTTGGGTGCAGACGCGATGCGTCCACACGTTAAGACGATTTCTGATGTTGCAGATACCTTTGTTTCTGCCCATCCAAACGCGGGTTTACCGAATGCCTTTGGTGAATATGATGAAACCCCTGAACAAACGGCAGCATTCATCAAAGAATTTGCTGAAAGTGGTTTAATCAATATTACGGGGGGTTGCTGTGGTACCACACCTGACCATATCCGTGCCATTTATAATGCCGTTAAAGATATTCAACCACGCCAAGTGCCTGAAACGATTCCAGCTTGTCGTTTAAGTGGTTTAGAACCATTTAACATTGATGAAAATTCTCTGTTCGTTAACGTCGGTGAACGTACCAACGTGACGGGTTCCAAAAAATTCCTGCGTCTCATCCGTGAAGAAAAGTTTGCCGAAGCTTTAGAAGTAGCTCAGCAACAAGTTGAAGCTGGTGCACAGATCATCGACATCAACATGGATGAAGGCATGCTGGATTCGCAAAATGCGATGGTGCATTTCCTGAATCTGGTTGCATCTGAGCCAGATATCTCTCGTGTGCCGATCATGATTGACTCATCGAAATGGGAAATCATTGAAGCAGGCTTAAAATGTGTGCAAGGTAAACCTGTTGTTAACTCGATTTCCTTAAAAGAAGGTTATGACGAGTTTGTCGAAAAGGCTCGCCTATGCCGTCAGTACGGTGCTGCGATTATTGTGATGGCCTTTGATGAAACAGGTCAGGCAGATACTGCTGCACGTAAGCGCGAAATCTGTAAACGTTCTTATGATGTTTTGGTCAATGATGTCGGCTTCCCTGCTGAAGATATTATTTTTGACCCGAACGTGTTTGCCGTGGCAACAGGGATCGAAGAACACAACAACTATGGTGTCGATTTTATTGAAGCCACAGGTTGGATCAAACAGAACTTGCCGCATGCCATGATTTCAGGTGGTGTTTCTAACGTTTCCTTCTCCTTCCGTGGTAATGAGCCTGTGCGTGAAGCGATTCACTCGGTATTCCTTTACCATGCCATTAAACAAGGCATGACTATGGGGATCGTGAACGCTGGTCAAATGGCGATTTATGACGATATTCCAAAAGAACTAAAAGATGCGGTTGAAGATGTAGTTCTGAACCAAAACCAAGGTGAATCAGGTCAAAACGCTACAGAAAAACTGCTTGAAGTCGCGGAAAAATTCCGTGGTCATAGTGGCGCACAACGCGAAGCCGAAAACCTTGAATGGCGCAATGAATCGGTTGAAAAACGTCTTGAATATGCATTGGTAAAAGGTATCACCACGTATATTGATGAAGATACCGAAGAAGCCCGTTTAAAAGCCAAACGCCCTCTTGATGTGATTGAAGGTGCATTGATGGATGGCATGAACGTGGTCGGCGACCTGTTTGGTTCAGGTAAAATGTTCCTGCCACAAGTCGTGAAATCTGCACGCGTAATGAAACAAGCCGTTGCATGGTTGAACCCGTACATCGAAGCGGAAAAAACGGGTAGCCAGTCTAAAGGTAAAGTGTTGATGGCAACGGTAAAAGGTGACGTACACGATATTGGTAAAAATATCGTGGGCGTAGTCTTGGGCTGTAATGGTTATGACATCGTTGACCTTGGTGTGATGGTACCAGCAGAAAAAATCCTGCAAACTGCGATTGATGAGAAATGTGACATCATTGGTTTGTCTGGTTTGATTACCCCGTCTTTGGATGAAATGGTGTTTGTTGCCAAAGAAATGCAGCGCAAAGGCTTTAACATTCCACTGTTGATTGGCGGTGCAACTACATCGAAAGCACATACCGCAGTGAAGATTGATCCGCAGTATCAAAACGATGCAGTGATTTATGTGGCCGATGCTTCGCGTGCGGTCGGTGTTGCAACGACCCTGCTATCAAAAGAAATGCGTGGCAATTTTATTGCTGAGCATCGTGCTGAATATGCCAAGATTCGTGAACGCCTAGCCAACAAGCAACCGAAAGCAGCCAAACTTAGCTATGCCGAATCCATTGAAAATGGTTTCAAGGTGGATGATAACTATGTGCCACCAATTCCAAATCGTTTAGGTACGCAAGTCATTAGCAATTATCCATTGGCAACCTTGGTTGAGTACTTTGACTGGACACCATTCTTTATCTCTTGGAGCTTGGCGGGTAAATTCCCGAAAATCCTGACAGATGAAGTTGTGGGTGAAGCAGCCACTGATTTATATAACCAAGCGCAAGCCATGTTGAAAGACATTATCGAGAATCATCGTTTCGATGCACGTGCGGTGTTTGGTCTATACCCTGCACAACGTACAGGCGCAGATACCGTCAGCGTGTTTGATGAAGCGGGTCAAAAGGTTACACATACCTTTGAGCATATTCGTCAGCAATCTGACAAAGTCACAGGCAAACCAAATTTATCTTTAGCGGACTTTATTAGCACTTCTAAAGACAAGACTGATTATCTCGGTGGTTTTACTGTATCGATCTTTGGTGCTGAAGAATTGGCAAATGAATATAAAGCCAAAGGTGATGATTATTCAGCAATCTTGGTTCAGTCGTTAGCAGATCGTTTTGCCGAAGCCTTTGCTGAGCATTTGCATGAGCGTATCCGTAAAGAGTTCTGGGGCTATAAAGCCGATGAGACTTTAGGCAATGAAGAATTGATCAAAGAGAAGTATGTCGGTATTCGTCCTGCACCAGGATACCCTGCTTGCCCAGAGCATTCTGAAAAAGCAGTGTTATTTGATTGGTTAGGTTCGGAAGCGAAAATCGGTACCAAATTGACTGAACACTTTGCGATGATGCCGCCTTCCTCTGTCAGTGGTTTCTATTATTCGCACCCTGAAAGTGAATACTTTAACGTGGGTAAAATTGCTCAAGATCAGCTTGAGGATTATGCGAAACGTAAAGGCTGGACACTGGATGAAGCGAAACGTTGGTTAGCACCAAATTTAGATGATTCGATTGCGTAAGTGATCAAAAGAATCCCCTCAATTGAGGGGATTTTTATATGATCCAAAAGTAGAGATTGTTTACCAAAGACATCCGTTTCTACATAGATCTTGCTCGCGAATAAAACTATTTTTTGAAATTAATCCTATCAATGCTTAATTTCTAGATTTCAAAAAGTTGTAGTAAAATTTAATATAAATAGAATTGACCAGCATCAAATTTCAAATGACTATAGGTTTTAGATTAAATGAAAAAAAGAAAAGGAATTTAGCAACAATCATCGCTTTAATCTTTACAGCATTCCTTCTTCTTATATTAGCTTTAAGTGTTTATGAACTTCTCACACCAAAGAAGATAATTAAAGTAATGCCTTATCAGCATCTGGAAACAGATAAAAGCATGAATTATGAATTCAGCATTAAAAAGTTTAATAAGTTAGATACGATATTTATCACTGAAAATCAAAAAAGAATTTATCTTTTTGACTGTTCAAATTATTTGGAAACTATCTGCAGCCATGATCAAGACCAAGTTTTCAACTATCAAATCAAAACGGCAGATATTATAAAAATAAACGATAGGTTTATGATCAAAGATATGACTTGGGTCGACGCTGTTAATAAAAAGCAATTTCAACATACATTGGCAGACCACCAGCTCATGAAATTATATGAAGCTAAAAGCAACGTCTCCTATGTAGCTATAGCTGTCTTCTTATTGTTGAGTTGCGGAGGGCTTTTTATGATCTTTTGGGGCCATATTTATCAATTTATTTTAAAAAAAATTTAACTCTCACTAACTTGCTTTTCCAGCCCCTAAAATACATTTTAAATTGGCTAAACTGCTACATTTCAGCGACTGGTTTATTTTTATACTTACTCTTGTCAAAACTAACAATTATCAAAGAACAATTTATATTTTAAAAGTTTTCCATTTTTAAAGACAAACGCTATTGAATCATTTCCACTTTCGGCAAGCCCACTATAAACAACATTCTTGTTTTCAGCATCCATCCACAATTCATATTTTTTAAATTGTTGCATAAAAGTCTTTTGATCTATCCCACCACGAATTTTTTGTCCATGAAACACTAGCGCATTGTTCTGGCTTAAATGAACCTCTTTAATGACGCCTGTGTCTAAAATTTTAAAACTGCCATAATCATATTCATCAGGGAAATAACCACCATTACACTCGTCTGGTTTTCCTTTAATGACGCTTTTCGGCTTAGCTAATGAGCGTATTGGTACTTCCCAATTATTGTAAGTTTTACCTTGAATAACAGGCTGCACAAATGGAGCTGCAAACAATGACTGTGAAGCCATAAACATCAATACAAAACCCAATATTTTATTTTTCATATGAGATATTCTTCAAAAACTAATCGGCTCATTATAAATACAATTTAAATTAAATTCTCCCTCCACTAAATAAAATTCATCCGACTATATTAAGCACAATATATAAATGCTATTTAGAACCTATATCATTTCAATATAGGCTCTCTACGCCTACAGCTCTTTATGCTTCTCAATCAAATCCTCAAGATTCTGATAAACATGCAAGACTCGATCTTTATGCGTTCGTGCATGATCCAGACGCTGCTCAGGATCAACCAAAAGTAAAGTATGACCATCATCAATCAAGCGATCGATGCCTTCCAAAAACATCCGTTTTCCGACATCATGAATCAAGGAAATCTGAGTTAAATCAATTACAATAGAACTTTTATTGACAGGCTCACATTGCAAGGTCCGTAACAACATTTCCGCTTCAGTAAATTTCAATACACCGCGAAGTACATACACACTTAAAGAAGCATCTTTTCCAGTTCGATAATGGCTCTGCACAATGGTTTGTGCGGAAGGTGTGCCTTCCATCAAATGCAAGCCCATATCACGGGAGAGCCGTTCCAAGATATCTATACCACGTACACTATTGCCATGCTCATCGAGTCGAGGAGAAAAAGCAGCAATACTCACCTGACCGGGTAACACACCCAAAATTCCACCTGCAACACCACTTTTGGCAGGAATACCAACCGTTGTGAGCCAATCCCCCGCGGCATCGTACATACCGCAGCTCATCATCACACTCAGAACTTGACGTACCACAGCACGATTCAATAAGCGCTTTCCAGTTTTAGGATCAACCCCGCCATTGGCAAAAACACTGCCCATCCGTACTAGATCTTTGACAGTGACCAAGATCGCGCATTGGCGAATATAACCATTCACGATATCAACAGGATCGGTTTCCAATATTCCCACGGTTCGCAACATATAACCAATCGAGAGGTTCCGATAGGCCGTTTTCACCTCAGATTCATATACTGCATCATCAAATTGCAGTTCACGCCCTGCCAGCTCGCTCATAAATCGACGTAAGATTTCTGCGCCTGATAGATCCTCTTTACTTGGAACCAATGAATGCGTGGTGATTGCACCTGAATTAATCATCGGATTTTTAGGACGGCGATCTTTACCCAATGAAATTTCATTAAAGGCTTCACCCGAAGGTTCAACCCCAACTTTCTCTAATACTGCGTCAATGCCAAGCTGTTGTAGCACATAGGCATAAGTAAACGGTTTAGACATCGATTGAATCGTGAATTCAATCTCATCATCCCCAACGGAATAGATTTCACCATCGACAGTAGACAAGGCCAGCGCCAAACGATTGGGATTGGCATTGGCCAGTTCAGGAATATAATCGGCGAGATACCCACGGTTATCAATATCGCAGGCATCAATCACATGTGCCAAATAATCAGGAAGTGGAGTTTTCATGGTCATCTAGCCTTTAATTGTTTCAAGTTTTAATTTAGATAAGCGCTTATAGTACAGAGGACTGATCATATTAAAATTATAGCTTTTGTAATGATTTTATGAGCTTACATACTTAACTAATGCAAACGCTCTACAAATAAAATGCCATCTAAATGATCCACCTCATGCTGAACGATTCGCGCAGGAAAACCCTCAAAAGCAGTTTCAATCACTTCACCCTGTAAAGTGTGATAACGCACTTTGATTGCTTGCGCCCGTTCGACCTGCCCACGCTCATCTGGCACACTTAAGCAACCTTCCTCGCCCAAACAAGATTCTTGGGAAAATGCCAAAATCTCTGGATTAACCATCACCACCGCATCCATTTCGGGTGCATCGGGATAACGTGGATTCGGACGCGATGCCACAATAATTAAGCGCTTTGAAATATAAACTTGTGGCGCAGCAATCCCAACCCCATTGCGCTCCAACATGGTCGCATGCATAGCGGAAGCCAATTGCAATAACCACTCGCTGTTAAATTCCCCGTTTGCGACAGCTGCCGCTTTAATTTTTAAAACCTCTTCACCACGTTGTGCTACAGGTAGAATTACACTCATCCCACGCCCTTATAATTGTTTTGACCAAATAGTGAATATTATCGTATTGGATATTTTATCGCGTTACCATAATTTTCATTTAAGAATCTTGTCATAATATATTCGCGAAAAAAATAATGAATGGCAAAGCACATGAATGCAACCCAACTGTTTTTAGGTGTCATCTTTAGTTCGATTGGCTTAGGCTATTTTATGTATGGCAAAAAGCAGAAAATGACCGTGCCTTTGGTATGTGGTCTTATCTTGATGCTCTTTACCTATTTTATTGATAGCACAGCCATGATCAGTATCATTGGCGTGGCGCTTTCAATTGTTCCCTATTTCCTGCGCTTCTAAATAAAAAAACTCCCCAAATGGAGAGCTTTGTTTTCTAAGAAAATTAAAGGTGTTTCTTTAATTCATCAGCTACGATCTCGATTTCAAGCGTGCTGAATTTACGAATTTCACCTTCTGCATGCTTTTCTAACATGCCACCAATCAATGGTACTTTGACTTTCACAGTCCATGTTAAAGAGATATTCACTTTTTCGCTGTCACCAGTGACGCTACGCTCACCCTTCGCTTCCAAAGGTAAGTTTGCACCCAATTCAACCGTCGAGGTTAAGTTTTTCAAATGGGTAATATCAGCACGTTTTAAGCGGAACGCATTTTTTAATAATTTTTTCGCCACCTCTGGAATATTGACATCCAGATTATATTCACGGCGTAGCGTATAAATATCGCCATTGATATTCGATTCAATAATTTCCAAATTTTCACCCGGAATACGTTTACACACTGCTTCATGCAATGAAGTATCCGCCACCAGTCTTGAAAAGTCCTCAATTGAAACACCATGAATTGTTTCATTAACCGTAAATTGATGTGCCATTTTTAAATGTCCATTTCGTTTTATTAGGATTTCATCATTGCGCAAAAGTATAGCATTCTCATTTGCATCTCTAAATCTGATCAGACAAAAAAGGATGACTGCTTGGATTAGTTATTTTTATTGTAATGATGCCGTATGCCTAATTTGACCGTGACCCGTTCCATACGGCTGATATACAGATAATGATCCCCATATTCAATCACCGCATAAAACTGCTCTGCGCCATCATCCAAACCTGTAGCTGACCATGTGGTGCCTTGCGGAAATTCATCTAACCATGCCGCTTTGTAAAAGTCTGAAACCGAATCAAAAGTCAGGTAGTGCTCAGGATCGGCCATAATTTTAGCTGCCATCTGATCAAATTTTTGTTGTTTAAATGCCTCTAAACTGAGTAACACAAAGCGTCCTTCTGATTTAAATTGTACTTGAATTGCATGGTTAACTTTCCGCCTAATCTTTAACTGACTTACAAAAATACAGTGATTTTCTTATGTCTCTATTTTGCTGCGGAATACGCTGTTTTTCTACATTATTTTCAGTTTTATCATATATTTTCAGGCCGAGCTGATTTGCTAGCGCAGACTCAATATGTTATCACCTTATTATGTTTTCTATTTTTACAACGATAAACTATAAGGAGTAAATATGTCTTATCAAAATATTTTAGTTCCTGTTGATGACTCTCCAATTTCTTATGCTGCAGTCGAACATGCGCTTTCTTTAGCAAAACTCTCTGGGGCACAAGTCACCATTCTGAGTGTGGTTGCGGTTGACCCATTTGTCGGTGTGGATTTTTATCAAGTTGCCCCTGCGGTGACCGATTACTTTATGCAAGCCGAAGCACAAGCCAAAACACAACTACAAGACATTTCTCAATCCTTTGTCCGTGATGGCATTCAGGTGAATACCAAAATTCATCATGGCTCAGCCAGTGAAGGCATTATCTTTGTTGCCGATGAAATCGGTGCAGACCTGATTATTATGGGTTCACATGGCCGCACAGGGGTAAAACGTTTATTGCTGGGTAGTGTGGCACGTGCTGTTTTAACAGAATCACATATTCCAGTGCTGATTGTGAAGCAATAACGATTTGCTTTAATTAAAAAAACCTTGTGTCTCGATACAAGGTTTTTTTATTGTCTCAAAGTTGTAGAAATGACCGATTCGCCCCCCATATTGATCATTTATAACCCTGTTCCATGATTTAAAAAGATGCTTCACTAGCAATTGGACATTTATTTTCAAGTCAAAATAGTGAGTCGAATCAGCTTACTATCGCCAGAAAAAATGACCGTCAATAAAAACAGCATGTTTAAGAATAAGACACGGTTTTACAAGGATGATCAATATGAAACTCAATCCAATGGTGATTGGTCTGTGTGGGATATGTATCAGTACATTGAATCACGCAGCAGCACTGGACCAATCAGGACAATCCATTCTCCCTTTTCTGGAAAATGGTAACTATGTTGAAGTCAATGCCACAGCCGTTGATGCTGACATTTCGGGGAAAATCCGTAATCGTCCTGAACTGGTCAATGATCCACAGAACCTGAACTCAGGCAATATGGGCAATAGCTTTCAATATTATAGCGCCGCGCTCAAACTTCAACTGACTGATCGAATCAGCTTTGGTCTGCTCTATGACCAGCCTTTTGGCGCCGACATTAGCTATCCGATGCAATCGAATAACACCTTCTCGGACAATGAATTTACCCAGCAAGGCACATCGGTCAATGTTGATACCGAAAGTATTAGCATGATTTTGGGTGTCAGTCCTTTTAGCAATTTTCAACTCTATGGCGGTGCTGTCTATCAATCGGTCAAAGGGGATGTCGCGCTGCGTGGTAATTCATACAGTGAAGCTTTTAATGGCTATGATGCCAAATTTAAACAGGATCATGCAGTCGGTTGGCTGGCAGGCCTGAGTTATCAAATCCCAGATATTGCCTTAAAAGCTGCGCTGACCTATCGCTCCAAGATTGACCACGATATGCAAGTGACTGAGACCATGTTCGGTCAGCCTTTAGAAGTGACTACGCCAAGTAAAACCAAAATTTCCACGCCACAATCGGTGAATGTTGATTTTCAAACGGGTGTGTATAAAGACACACTGCTCTATACCAATCTACGTTGGGTCAACTGGAAAGATTTTCATATTCGGCCGACGCAATTTGGCGCAGTGACGGAATATCTTACTGGCGTAATCAGCGAAGGAACCTACACAGGTGGTTTTGATCTGGACAGCTACCAAAAGGATCAATGGACGGTCAATGTCGGACTTGGACATCAGTTTACTGAGAAATGGAGTGCATCCACTGAAGTCAGTTGGGACTCCGGTACAGGCGACCCTGCATCCACATTAAATCCAACCAAAGGCTCTTGGGGGATTGGTCTAGGTGCTCAGTTCAACCCTGCCCCGAACTACTTTATTGCTGCTGGCGTTAAATACTTCTGGTTAGGTGATGTGGTTGCCGAAGACGGCACCTATTACATTCCTGTAGCAGGAATTAAACCCATTGCTGAACAGGCCGATTTTAAAGATAACAGTGCAATCGCTTATGGTTTGAAAATGGGCTATCGTTTTTAGTCACAAAAACTCATCATGCTAAGTAGGAACAGATCTACTTCTAGTCTTGCTCTTACTTGGCTCTTTTCTGGCTTTCAATGAAAGGATTAGCTTAGAATCTCAAAGCATTATTTTAATAATGAATGTCATCTCTAGGAAAAATCCAATGAAAAAAATCGCTCTTGTCTTTTCAATCTTTATATCTAGCTTCGTTTTTCCTTTTACCGCTTTTGCCAATTCGACTGACCCTAAAGAAAGCATGGATATGTTTATTGGCACCTTAACTATTCAGGATAACAAAGCCATTTTAACGCGATGCGATATTGCGCAGAATGAATATGTGTTGAAAGATGCAGATTGGTCTAAGCAAAAGGCCGTATCAAGTTTTCTCTCCAAAGCCACGAAACTAAAACAGCCGATTTATGCAGAAGTGATCGCAGCGTATAAAAGTGAAAAAGATATCAATATTCTATTGGTCGATTCCATTGAAAATCTGACTGAAGCGAAAAGCTGTCATTTGGCCGATTTATTTTAAAACTCCAAATACACGGCAAGCTTTTAGCTCGAATATTGATGAGCAAAGCTCCATCACTCACTAAACGTTTGCCATGTCTCAAAAGCATGTGTGCGATACAGCTTCAACTCGGAAAACTGGGTAATAATTGCTTCACTCTGTGTCGGTCTTAAAAACACAAAATCATCGACCTGAATATCACAATCCTTCGGTACGTTGACCAATTCTTGATTACTGCTACGCCCGTACAATGCATGGGTATGTGCTTGATCAGGATAGACATAATCAGCCAGCCAATAGCCCCCGTAAATAAACAGCGCCTTACATTTATGTGGCAATTTATCCAATAAAGACATAGAGGGAAGCTGAGTAAACGGCAATATCTTTAATACAGGCGCAGCAATCCATAACGCAGGCTGTAATGCCCTTAAGAAATCACTGTCAAAATCACTTGGTTTTAAGAGCATTGAGCCAAAGGACAGATCATTGCAAACACTTTCAGTGGTATGCAAGCTAAAGGTTGGGCTACCACCGCCATTAAAACATAGTTCATCATGCCACAGCGTTGGGAACTGTTTTTGAATCAGTTGTTGATAACGGGCATAGGTTTGCTGTGAACTGTGATAAGCCAGTTCAGGTTTTTTAATGATGGCTGGAATTTTGGTGACATGCGCATCATAGCCCATCAAACCAGAAAGTTTTAAATACTGCGGATATTGCTGAATCAGCTTTAAAATTTCGGTTAGTTGCTGTGTCGACTGTACCCCACCGCGATGTAAGCCGACGTCAATTTCAATATTCACATCTAAGCAAAGAGAATAGAGCTGGGCAATCTCGAGATATTGCTGTAAGCGTTGCTTGGTATCAATCAGCCACTGAATTTTGGCATTCGACCACTCCGCATACTGATCAAAAAAATGACGTACTGCTTGAGCAGGCATTGGTTTACCCAACAAGATATCGGCTTCGGCAAAATTTTCTAGGATCGAAACAATATGCGGTTGATGAAATACCATAAAGCGTTGCGTATTGATCTGTTCAGATAACAATTTAAGTAGGTCTAGGCTTGCTAATGATTTCACCACCAAGCGTGCTTTTAAATGTTTGGCATGAGCAAGACGAATCTGAACATGTTGAATATTTTGTGTTAACGCTGCTTCATCGATGATCAGTTGCGGAGTCGCAATCCCCTGCTTTTTTAGGTCGAGATTGAGTTGTTTAAAATAATGATCCAACATGGCTATACCTTTCTCAATAAATTAAATAAACATTTAAGTCGAACCCAAGTTAAAACTAACCTAAAAACAGCTTTTCCAGATAGAGATTTAAAAACTTGGCTTCTGGGTCAAGCTGCTGACGCAACGCCATAAAATCATCCCACTTTGGATATAAAGCCCGAAGCTGTGTGCTGGTCATATGATGCATTTTCCCCCAATGCGGACGCCCTCGATATTTCTGCAAAATCGGCTCAACCACATCAAAAATCAACTTCGGATCTTGCTTATGATATTGATGCACCGAGATCGAAATCGAGTCCTGCTGATAAAAGGGACTGAGCCAAATATCATCGCCTTTGACAAAGCGGAATTCGAGCGGAAAAAAGGTGGCCACTTTATACTTTCTTAAGGCATGCAATATTTCATCCAAACACTCAATTCCACGATCAACAGGAATCTGATACTCCATTTCATTGAACTTGGTATTACGCGGTGTTGGAAATATCTTGCTCGACCAATCGATATAGGTGGTCGGTTTGACAAAGATGCCTAATAGTTTCTGTAAATAAGGATTCAACGAAGGAAAGTTTTTGGTCAGTTCTGAACACAAAGTTAGCAAGGTATCATCCGATGGAAAATTTTCCTTCCGTGGCAAAACCGCTTCATCGGTCTCATCCAAGGTTTTCAGCATCAACTTCTTTCCATGGGAAAACACAAAGCACTCAATATGTCGATGCTGATGCTTCCATTGCTGAATATGCTGCATCATGTCTTCAACAGGACAAAGTTCAATATGTTCTTTGAGCTTATAGCGAGGACGGTTCTGCATGGTGATCTTAGTTAAGATTCCCAAACTACCTAAAGAAACCCGTCCTGCGGCAAAGATTTCAGGATGTTCTGTGCGACTACATTTTAGGATTTCACCTGATGCCATCAATAACTCGAAAGCTTCCACATAGGCCGAAATACAATGCAAATCGGCTCCTGTCCCATGCGTGCCTGTGGAGACAGCCCCCGCTAGACTTTGCTGATCAATATCACCCTGATTCATCAAAGCCTGATTAATCGATTGCTGCTGTAAATGTTGGTCTAGATCATATAAACGCGTACCTGCATAAATGCTGCTCTGACATCGTTCAAGATTTGTCGATGCAATGCCTGCAATATGATCCAAAGACAATAAGGTTGCATCAGTACAGACTAAGGGCGTAAATGAATGCCCTGCACCGACTACCCGTATTTTTTGTTGCGCTTTAACAATGGACTGTAGTTCTTGCACATTGGCTGGTTGTAAAATCTGTTGCGGCATAGATTTTTGGAAACCAGACCAGTTCGTCCAGATGCCTTGTGTCAAATCACTCATACTGCCTCTCCTTGGCTAACGGCAGTTTTTAAATTGCCATGATTGGTACGTTTTTCGAGTTCCTGTGCTGGAATCGGTTGTGGTCGTGTCATTTCATCATAATGACGTTTATTTTTCTCTAATAACAATTGTTCTGTTAAGCCTTTGAATTTGCTCTGACAGGCAGCTAGCGTCCATTGACCAAATAAGGTATGTCCACCTTCATAAGCTTGCGCTTGGTATTCTTCATAGGTCGTGACATAACCCATATAATCATTGCAGTAGGATGCTAACCAAACACTTTCAACCGAAGCCTGCGCGGCAAGCGTCTGTTTAACCGTATCAATGACCCGCTGCCCAGCAATAGTGGTAAATTCACCTGGACAGCAAATCAAAGCCAATCGACCTAATCGCACAATCTGCAAAGGAACCACGCTCGGGACTAAAAGACTGTGCTGAATCGCTCCCGCTTTCACTTGTCTGTTCATTTCTGCAATCAACGGATCAAGAAAACTCGGCGGAAAACCAATCGGTTGGCCTAAAATTTTTTTAGCACCTGCTTCCAGTAAAATCTGTTTTGGCCCTTGAGAGGCATACAACTGCTGATAGTCTGCAAAATCAGCAGCTTTGGGATGCTTGATTTTTTGTTTGCGAAATTGATCCGCTAAAAATTGCATCCCCATAATTAAGGGTTTGGGTGCACCTAAACCATCGACAGGCGTGCCTGCAAAAAATGCGGTGCCATGACAAGGCTGACTGGTCTTGGCATTCTTTTGCCCCGCTGCGAACTCATCTGGAATCTCAATATTACTCAGATCAACATAGGACAAAACAGCATCGATCTTGCCTTCAACTTTATGTAAATTTTTAGGAATATTGGACTGTAAAGCCGTCAAAGCCAGCTCACTTTGATAACGACCATTTTGTTGTGCGTATTGATATTCCTGCTCGCCTTTAATCTTATTGCGAATCTTCAGCTGATCTTTGCCATGAAAATGCGGTGATACGTCCCCTGCAGTTGCTTGAGCAAAAAGCGTAACTGGATTTTGAATCCCTTGCTCAATTAAAGCCTGCTCAGAGAATGCGGCTGCATAGCCTTTATTATCGCCATCATAGGCGTTTAAGGAATTTCCTAAACAGGTTGCATGTACCCCAAATAAGGAAATAAAGGACTGTAGTTTTTGCTCACGATAGAAACCGATCAACTGCATTTCTCGGTTCAAGGCTAAATGCGTTTCAGCTTCGGTACGTGGCAGAACCTCTGGATTACGATTATAGGCTTTGATTGAACGATTCCATGCGACAGGTGTCTGTTCTGGAAAATGCTGTGTACTGATAAAAATCTCGGTGTCTTGTTCAGATGCAATCGCATTTTGAATACTCAGTACAATCGCCTCAACAATGGCAGTTAAATGTTCAGGTACAAAACCAGGCGTTGGCATATTGTATAAAGCTTCATAGCCACAACCGCCAGGTCCTGAGTGAGTATGGGTTGCCATGAGGACCAATTGATTTTCATCAAATGGCAAGTCTAGGATCTGTGTGAGTCGCGCTACGGTTTGGCTGCGTATGGCATGGGTAATGCACCCTAAATCCAAACAACAGATCAGAAGTCGGTTATGTTGCTGATCGACAATGCTCACGCTACGTGCAAATAAAGCTGTGCGCTGTTCATAGGCCCGATGTGACCATTGCCCATAACCAAACATTGCATAGCCTTTCGGTGTAATTTTGATTTTCTGCTTGTCCAAACCCACCTGATACATCACGACTTCCTTTCAATTCTTTTTCTAACTGTGTTAAAGCATGTTGAAAGTTAATCAAAATTATGCGATACCCAACAGGGTTAAAGACACTTTTCTTTGGGGGGCAAAACGGACTTATGCCTATACGTAGCGGCGATAAAAATGAACAACAGCAATTTATTCCACCCACCATTCTGGCAAGCCTGATCCATTATGCAGAGCAACAGCAGTGGGATTATGCTGCATGGTTTCAGAATTCCGGTTTAGACATTGCGCAAATACAGCAAACACAAGGTGTGGTTCGCTTTAGCCAACTCTGTGATGTTGTTCATCAAGCAATGACCGCCTATCAACAACCTAACTTAGGCTTAAAGCTTGGCAGTAGCGAAGGTCTGATTTCGATGGGGATTTTGGGTTTTGCCATGCAATCCTGTAAAACAGTTGCAGATGCTCTAGACATTGCACTGCGCTACCATCGGATTTCTGGCAGTGTCTTGAATATCAACTTTTCCATCCACGCTGATCTTTGTGAATTGGAAGTCACTGAACCCTATCCCTGCAATGAACTGAAAGCCTTTTTTTATGATGAATTATTTAGCAGCATCATCACCTGTTTAAACGCCATGTTGGGCGATCATGATGATGTGATCAGTCTTGAGCTCAGCTATTTACCAAGCGAATATCAACAACAATATAACGAACTCTTTGGCTGCCCAATCCAGTTTAACCGCGATAAAAATATCATGCGCTTTAGCAGCAGCCTGTTGCAGCGCAGCTTAAAAAATTACAGTCCTGCCAACTACGCAACTGCCATCCAAATCTGTGAACAGGCCTTAAAAGAAATAGACCAGCTCAACCAAGTTGGCTATGTACATTTACTTGATCATTTGATTGAACAGCATTTACCTGAACGTTTTGAGATGCAGCAAGCTGCTGAACAATTACGCATCAGCGAACGCCATTTAAGACGGCAATTATTATTAGAAGGTCTGAGTTTTCAACAAATTCGGCAAAATGTCTTGGAGCGTAAAGCCAAGCAACTCCTCGAACAGAACCTATCCATGAGTGAGATTAGCCTGCAATTGGGTTTTAGCGAATTACGTGAATTCCGACGTGCCTTTAAACGTTGGACCGGACAAGCGCCTTCGGTTTATAAACAAGAGACTCACCTTACTTAATGCCTAAGAATCAAACGGTCTAGAAATTTCCAAGCGCAGATAAAACCGAACCGTAAATGCTTTATCTTGTAATTTTAAATTCTCGCAAATATTCACTACCGCGCTCGGCAGCATGGATGAATTCAACCACTAATTTCTGCTTTAAATATTGAGTTAATTTATTGAAAGATGGACGTTAACGGAATCGTGCCGTGCTCTCATCCAATTTAAGGATAAGCCTTCAGCTGGAGTTACTTTGGTTTTGCCCAAAGTAACCAAAAGCATCCTCATCCACAAAACCTGTCCACTTCTTGTAATCTTTTTAAATCTTTCGCAGAAACTAAACTTTTTAAAAACCACGCAGGTTGTGGATGAGATTACCGAGTATCAAATACTGGAAATAACCTCAGCCCCAAGAATAAAAAAAGCTCAGGATTTTACCCAAGCTTTATAATCGAAATAGAATCTTAACTTGCCGCTTGATAAAACGGCACATCACCATTAATCGTGGCACGATGCATAATTCGATGCGCATCACCATAATCAAATAAAGCCTTATGCTGTGTACAACGATTATCCCAAATCGCCACATCACCTGCCTGCCACTGCCAACGTAAATGAAACTGTTCATTGGTTGCATGCGCAAATAAGTACTGTAGCAATTCAGCGCTTTCAGTTTCATCAAGCTCATTAATACGCGTAGTAAAACCTTCACTCACGAACAAAATCGGCTGACCCGTTACCGGATGCGTTCTCACTACAGGATGAACGACAGGTGGATTGCGCTTAAAGGTTTCTTCCAGTTTTTTACGCTCAACATCATTATGCGCGAAACGCTCAATCGGGAAAGACTGACGAATGTCATGTGTTGCGGTTAAGCCTTTTAACTTTTGCTGTAAACCTTGATCCAAGGCAGCAAATGCAGCTGCGCCACTCGACCAAAGCGTATCACCACCAACAGGTGGAATCTTGATGGCTTGTAATACACAACCCAATGGCGGTTTCTGACTGAAAGTCACATCGGTGTGCCATAGTTCATTATCACGTAAGTCTTGTTTCCAGCTATCCAATACAATGATTTCAGGCACATTATCAATAGATGGGTAAATCGGATGAATATGTAAAGAACCAAAACCACGCGCCAACTCCGCTTGTGCTTGAGGTGCAAGCTGCTGATTGCGGAAGAAAATCACATGATGATCCAGCAAAGCCTGTTGAATTTGTTGCGTCGTATTTTCATCAGCCGTGTTTAAATCAACATCGTGAATAATTGCACCAATCGTTGGTTTAATAACTTCAATATTTAAGGTCATCTTCTACTACTCACACTTATAACTGTTGGCCATACCAAGGAGATAATTGCTTCTGTAACCAACGCAAAAACAATTCAAAACTAACGGCGACAATCGCAATCACAATAATGCCCAGAACTACAGTATCGGTGATCAGGAACTGTGCTGCAGACTGCACCATAAAACCAATACCACGATCTGCTGCGACCAATTCCGAAGCCACTAAAGTTGACCAGCCCACGCCAAGACCAATACGAATACCCGTTAAAATATGCGGTAAAGCGGTCGGCAGAATCACATGCCAAAACACTTGGGATTGGCTTGCCCCTAAAGATAAGGCGGCACGTTCACGATTGAGTTGGTGACTCAGCACACCATGGGTACTACTGATAATCACAGGGGCAAGGATTGAAAAGAAGATCAAAAGTACTTTGGTGGTTTCACCAATCCCGAACCAGATCACCAATAAAGGTAAATATGCCAAAGGTGGAATTGGACGTAATAACTCAACCAATGGATCAAGCACCGCACGCACCCATTTGTTCAAACCCATCCATAAACCTAAAGGCACACCAATGGCAATCGCAGCCACTAAAGCCAATAAGACACGGGAAATACTTGCTGCCAAATGCTGCCATAAGGTGGCTTTCATAAAACCTTGCTGACTGACCTCAAGGAACTTCTGCCATACCGCTTGTGGGCTTGGTAGAAATAGACTCGGGACAATTTTTAATGCTGTGATCAAATACCAAATCACCAGTACGCTCAAGACACTGGCAAGACTGAGCACTAGACTACGATGGCGAGTAAAAAAGGCGCCTATTAGACTAAAAACCGAACCCGACTGTGCTTGATTCGTCGATTGCAGTTCCTCGGCCTTACTCACCTCATAAGCTGTATTTTTTGCTTGCCCCGTCATACAGCCACCTCATGCCCAGCTTGTTTCTGCACACGCAGGCGTTCAAACAATTGCTCGCGTAATTGAATAAATTTAGGATCCGATTTAATCGCACGGATGGATTCACCTTGCTTATAACGGTCAGCGAAATCCAGTTTTAAAGTTTCGACAATCTTACCAGGACGAGCCGTCATCAACACCAATTGATTACTCAGCAATAGCGCTTCCTCAATATCATGTGTGATCAGGAAGAAGGATTTATTTTGTTCAATCCATAAGTCCAGCACCAACTGCTGCATGGTTTCACGAGTAAAAGCATCAAGCGCAGCAAAAGGCTCATCCAATAAAATAAAGGCTGCGTGGCTAATCAAAGCACGCGCAATACCGACACGCTGTTTCATGCCACCTGACAATTCCCAAATATTGGCTTTAGCCACATGACTCAAGCCGACAATTTTAAGAATTGCATCGACTTGCTGTTGAATTTCTTGCTCTTTTAAACCTTTGAGCTGCAAAGCAAAACCAATATTTTCAGAGACATTTAACCAAGGTAATAGCGCATGATCCTGAAATACCACCGCACGGCGTGCATCTGGCGCAGTGACCACCTCATGATCCAGTGTAATCTGCCCCGAACTTGGCTTTTGAAAACCCGCCAGAATATTCAGTAATGTTGTTTTACCACAACCAGACTCACCCAAAATCACAGTCAAAGTGCCTTCCTCAATCTTCAGATTGATATCTTGTAATACAGGCACGGTCTGTTTTGGAAAGGTTAAATGAAGATGCTCTGCAGCTAATACGCTCATTTAGATCTCCTAGGGCTGTAAGAATTGGGTGGTGACATTCGCTTGATAATCAGGTTTTACTTGATCCACCTTGCCTTGGCTTTTGAGGAAGGTTGCGGTATCGAAAATATTTTTGGCGAACTCACCCGCTAAAGTCGCGTGTTGTTGCTGGCCATTCAGATAAATATTGCCGGACAACAGTAAAGGAATATCTTTCACATCAGAGCCTGTCAGCTGAGCAATTTTCTGGATATTGTCCGCATTTTGTTCAAATGCTTTTGGATCCTGCTGATACGCCTCAACTTGTTTCAAGCTGGTTTTTACAAATGCTTTTAAGAACTCTGGATTTTTTTCAGCGAAATCTTTACGAACCACCCATAAATCATAGGTTGGTGCGCCCCACTCGCCGACTTGTTTCGAGTCTGTTAATACATGGCCACTGGCTTTGACTTTACTCAATGCAGGTTCCCAAACATAAGTTGCATCGATATCACCACGTTCCCAAGCTGCTGTGATTTCTGGTGGACGTAAGTTAATAATCTTGACTTGATTATCCGCAATATTCCAATGCTTGAGTGCTGACAACAAGCTGTAATGCGTAGTTGAAACAAATGGTACGGCAATGGTTTTGCCAATCAAATCTTGCGGATTTTGAATACCTGATTTGTTACTCACCACCAATGCTTCTGAACCGCCTAATTTAGCCGTCACCAGAAAGACTTCAATCGGTAAATCACGACTTGCAGCAGCAGCTAGAGGACTAGAACCAATATTGCCGATTACCACATCACCCGAAGCCAATGCATTAACCACATCTGAACCTGCATCAAATTTGCGCCATTGAATTGCTTGATTACTATCACGTTCATAATCACCATTGGCTTGTGCAACTTTGGTTGGATCCACACCAGTTTGATAGGCAATCACCACTGCCTTGTTGTTTTTAGACTGAACAGGTGCAGCATCTTTTTGATTTTGATAGACAATAAAAGCAACAATCGCCACAAGGACGATCGCTGTAACAATTAACGGCTTAGAGTTCTTGATGCCCATAATTAGATGATCTTTCAACAATATAGGCTTATGGTATGCGGCATGCTTTATGATTAAAAATAAGAAAAAGTGAGTTGCTTATTCCTTTATGAGATAAGAATAAGACTGAGGCAATTTTTGCTGTTTTTATACTCAATTGGTTTATTTTTAGTGTTGTTTCATTTAATTTCCTAATGAAGCCTTTTAAATATTTATCCCTCTGTTTAATTGAAAAGTAAAATATTTAATCCTGATAATTTCATCTTTAAATTAAATAAGCATTTCCATTTTAAAATATAGCTCCAAACTATATTCCGAATAAGTTAATAAAAACCTATTATTTATCAAAAATAGATATATAAATAAATTTTGCTTATTTTCCTGAACATAAAAACAGTCCTAAGATAAAAACATCATCCCGCTGATGTATGAAAGGTTATAAAAATGAATGCTCAATTTGATTCTACTGATCTAGCAGAATCGACATCTACGATTCACGGTTTACCAAACAATCCACAAGATATCTTAGCGCGTGCGCAACATTATGCTGAAGAAAATGAACTCGATTTCACTGGCAGTGTACCTCCACCAGAAGCTTGGTATTTGGTTGAACAAGGCCTAGCGGTATTGGTCGATGTACGTACCAATGAAGAACGCAAATTTGTCGGCTATATCCCTGAAAGCATCCACGTTGCATGGGCAACGGGCACATCATTTAACCGAAACCCACGCTTTCTGAAAGAACTGGATAGCAAAGTTGGCAAAGACAAAACCATTCTGCTGCTCTGCCGTAGTGGTAAACGCTCAGCTTTGGCGGCTGCAGCAGCATTTAGTGCAGGTTTTGCTCAAGTTTATAACGTGCAAGAAGGCTTTGAAGGTGATTTAAACGAGCAACAACAACGTAATCAAAGCAATGGCTGGCGTACACATCAGTTACCTTGGTTACAAGATTAGCGCTGCTTTTTTAAGCAATTATTTTACGATTTATTTAAGATCTCGTTTTGCAAGGAACTCGCGTGAGCCAATGGAAAATACAGCCTGTCGTTGAAGGCCTACAACAAGCACGACATGAATGGCGGGAGCGTCAACATCGCATCAAAGAATTTGGTGGACGTGAACTCCCATCTAAGGATGCACTGAAGTCAATTTTAGATGATCTGTGTGGGATCTTATTTCCAATGCGGCTTGGGCCGAGCGATCTACGCCAAGAAACTGAGGATTACTATATTGCCTATACCCTTGACCGTGTTTTGAATGAACTGTTTGCACAGGTCAAGTTGGCTTTAAATTACGAAGCCAAAAGTCGAGTCAAACCGGTCCCTGTTTCAAGCAATGAACGTCTGCTGTATGAACAGCAAGTCGCTTTGGCCCAAACCATCGTACAGGACTTTGCCAATACCTTGCCTGACATTCGCCGCTTGTTGGATGCAGATGTCTGTGCAGCCTATGAAGGTGATCCTGCTGCGCATAGCGTCGATGAAGTCCTCCTCTGCTACCCAGGGATTTTAGCGATTATTCATCATCGTGTAGCACATCAGCTCTATCACAGTGTACCGCTGCTCTCACGGATTATTTCTGAATTGGCCCATTCTGCAACAGGTATTGATATTCATCCGGGTGCGCAAATTGGGAAAGGCTTCTTTATCGATCACGGCACAGGTGTAGTGATTGGTGAAACCTCCGTGATTGGTGAATATGTGCGTATCTATCAGGCGGTGACGCTCGGTGCAAAACGCTTCGAACTGAATGAAGATGGCGCACTGAAAAAAGATTATGCCCGTCATCCAATCGTGGAAGACCATGTGGTGATTTATGCAGGTGCAACAATTTTAGGCTGTATCACCATTGGTAAAGGGTCAATTATTGGCGGGAATGTGTGGCTCACCCATAGTGTTGCAGCAGGCAGTCAGATTTTACAGTCACCTAGTGAGTCATTACATAATAGTAAAGTTTAATTTAATGAATTATTTAACCAAGTAAATAAAAGGCGCAAGAATAAATAACGTATATTCAATACTTATATTTATTTTTCATAATTATATTCTTATGAGTAATAAGCAAATAATTCACCATTATTTATCTCATAATAATATTTTTAAAAAAACTAAATAGCCTCTAGTCTAACGAAATAAATCATTAAATATTATTGCAATAAAACCAATTTTTATTAACAAAGCCAAAGACAACAGGAAAATTGATTCATGGCAAAAACCACAGATAAAGCCCAACTTGCACTTGGAGATCATGCAGCTAGACAGCTTGCCAATGCCACCAAGACCGTTCCACAACTTTCGACCATTACCCCACGTTGGCTCACACATTTATTGCAATGGATTCCTGTTGAAGCAGGTATTTATCGCGTTAACCGTGTCAGCAACACCGATGATATCCAAGTGGCCTGCACACAACGTGATGAAGCGACTTTGCCACAAACCTTTGTTGATTATGATGCGCAACCGCGTGAATATTTCTTAAATGGTGTGTCTACCGTCTTGGATATTCATACCCGAGTGGCCGATCTTTACAGCAGCCCACATGATCAAATTAAAGAACAATTACGCTTAACCATTGAAACCATTAAAGAACGCCAAGAAAGCGAGCTGATCAACAACCCTGAATATGGTTTATTGGCCAGTGTCGCAGATGAACAGCGTATCTCAACTTTAAATGGTCCCCCAACACCAGATGACTTTGATGATTTACTCCGTAAAGTCTGGAAAGAACCAGGTTTCTTCTTGGCACATCCAGATGCGATTGCTGCATTCGGTCGTGAATGTACCCGTCGTGGCGTGCCACCACCAACCGTCAGTTTATTCGGTTCGCAGTTCATCACATGGCGTGGTGTCCCACTGATTCCATCGAATAAAATTCCGGTGGAAGATGGTAAAACCAAAATCTTGTTACTGCGTGTGGGTGAAAAACGCCAAGGTGTGGTGGGCTTATTCCAACCGGGCTTGGCAGGTGAGCAATCCCCTGGGCTTTCTGTACGCTTCATGGGCATCAACCGCAATGCGATTGCGTCTTATCTAATCTCACTGTACTGCTCATTGGCGGTATTGACTGAGGATGCGTTGGCTGTGCTCGAAGATGTGGAGGTGGACAAATATCATGACTACCCAGTTAACTACAAGTAAGCTATCTTCTACAGGTACTGGGCAAGGTGGTCCAACGGGTTCAGAAGTGGTCGGTGTTAGTCCACCGTCCAACTTCCCAGATGAAGCAACACTTTCAAGGCTTGCCTCTGAATTTTTTGCTGCGCTGCCAAGCTCAGGCAGTGGTCACCCCTCTGGTTTGAATTTGGACTTGCCCAATGTCGGTACACCGCCACATCAACCTCAGCCTGCTGAACCTTTAGCAGCGTTAAGTGGACGTGCGCCCAATATTGCCTATGAAAAAAGTTTGAATCCTGAATATCCTGAGCATATCCCAAACTATCCCGATTATCCTGAACGTCGTGCGATTGCCTCTGCGCCAGTAGTCGGTGGGGCGAACTTGCCTCGTCCACCAATTGAACCTAATTTTCCACAGGCCATTCATAGTGCACCGAATGTGCCTTTGGTTGAACCTTCTCGCCCATCGGCAAGTGAGGCATCACCATTTTATTTTTTAAATGATTTTGCAGCACCCAACACTTCAAGTTCTGAATTTGATGCTGCCAGTTTTGCAACAGCACAATCATTTCAATTACCACATGGCGATGCGCTAAAAAGCTTGTTGCAGCAAGACCAACCAAGTTTAGCTCAACCTAAAAGTACCGCTTCTACAGGTTTCTATTTTTTGGATTTGCCACAAAGCAATGCGAGTTATGGTAATTACCAAGCTTCACAACCACAGTTTGTTGCCCATGCAGCGCAACCTTTGGATATTCAAGCGATCCGTCGTGATTTTCCCATTCTGCAAGAACGCGTCAATGGTCGACCTCTGGTCTGGTTTGATAATGCAGCGACCACGCAGAAACCACAAAGCGTGATTGATCGTATTGCCTATTTTTATCAGCATGAAAATTCCAATATTCATCGTGCCGCACATGAACTGGCAGCACGTGCAACCGATGCCTATGAACATGCGCGTAATGTGGTGGCCCGTTTTATTGGAGCAAAATCATCCAAGGAAATCATTTTTGTACGTGGTACCACTGAAGGCATTAACCTGATTGCCAAAACGTGGGGTGAACAAAATATTGGTGAAGGTGATGAGATCATCGTGTCTCATCTTGAGCATCACGCCAACATCGTACCGTGGTTCCAGCTCACCAAAAAAGTTGGCGCCAAACTCCGCGTCATTCCTGTGGATGATACCGGTCAAATCATTTTGGAAGAAATACCAAAACTGATCAATGAACGGACTAAACTGATCTCAATTACCCAAGTATCCAACGCCTTAGGTACGGTAACACCTGTGGCTGAGGTGATCAAAATCGCACATGCCAAAGGTGTGCGGGTCTTGGTCGATGGTGCTCAATCGGTTTCACATATGCCAACCGATGTTCAAGCGATTGATGCCGACTTCTTTGTGTTCTCAGGGCATAAAGTGTTTGGGCCAACAGGGATTGGTGCAGTCTATGCCAAGCCTGAAATTCTGGAAACCATGCCCGTTTGGGAAGGCGGCGGTAATATGATTCAGGATGTAAGCTTTGAACAAGTGGTTTATCAACCTGCTCCAAATAAATTTGAAGCAGGCACAGGCAATATTGCCGATGCCGTGGGTTTAGGTGCAGCACTGGAATATGTGGAACGCCTTGGCATTCATAATATTGCTCGTTATGAACATGACTTACTGGAATATGGTCAGCATGCATTGAGTACGGTTTCAGGTTTAAGACCAATTGGTACGGCAAGAAACAAAGCCAGCGTGATGTCTTTTACACTTGCAGGTTATTCCACTGAACAAGTGGGTAAAGCACTGAATCAACATGGCATTGCAGTGCGTTCAGGGCATCATTGTGCTCAGCCGATCTTGCGTCGTTTTGGTGTAGAACAAACTGTGCGTCCTTCCTTAGCGTTTTATAACACCACTGAAGAAATTGATTTGCTAGTGTCAGTCTTACATCAACTGAGCAGAAACAAACGCAGTGCTTAAATCCACTCCAATAAAAAAGACTGCCTCAGTGCAGTCTTTTTTATGTTCAGGCAAAGGCCACACTCCAAATCAATCGTATTGCAACTACACCCAGAATAACCCCCATTACCCGTTCAAAATACACCCCAAACTCTAAAAAGCGTTTCCGAACAATAGGCTGAGCAAACATAATGCTGACCAAAATAAACCACACTGCATTGACTAGACACATCCAGATGCCATAACCAATTTGAACCTTTAACGGTGTGGTCGGGCTCACAATGGTGGTAAAAATTGCCAGAAAGAAAACGGTTGCTTTGGGATTCAAGGCATTGGTTAGAAATCCCATATTAAAGGCTTGGATTAAGCTCGGTTTGCCCATCGCCTCACCAGCCAAAATATCCAGATTGTTATTCGGCTGACTGCGTAAACATTGCCAACCCAAATAAATCAAATAAGCCGCCCCAGCTATGCGTAATACCGACATTAACCAGACACTTTGCTGGATCAGCACGCCAACACCCACCAAGGTATAAAACACATGCACCGAAATGCCGACACCAATGCCGATTGCAGTAATACAGCCAATCAAATAGCCATATCGAACACTCTGCCGTACTGTAATAATAAAATCAGGACCCGGTAAAACAACTGCCATAAAATGGATCAATGCCAAGGCCAGAAACTCATGTCCATACAACTGCCACATTTGATTTATCTCCATCATGACTACAGAAAAAAGATTGTATTGCGATTTTTAAAGCGCGATAATCCAATCAAAATCCAAATAACTTTTGCTTCATGAGCACAAATCAAAGTCTGGTTCTATTAAATGAAATGGCAACCTTTGTCAAAGTTGTCGAAACGGAAAGCTTTTCTGAAACTGCACGACAGCTTGGTTCAACCCCGTCTGCCGTGAGTCGCGCCATTGCCCGTTTAGAACGGGCTTTAGGCACACGCTTATTGCATCGTACTACCCGCAAACTGCGCTTAAGTGAAAGTGGTCAACAGGTCTATGAACGTTGTGTCGACATGGTCAATGCCGCACAGGCAGTGATGGAAAGTTCGGGACAGTTTCATATCGAACCTCAAGGCGTGATTCGGATCAGTGTGCCCAAAGCCGTTGGGCATTTTATGCTGCATCCACATTTACCCGAATTCTTGGCACTGTATCCAAAGATTGATATTCAACTGCTATTGGAAGACCGCTACATTGACTTGATTGATGACGGTGTAGATCTGGCAATTCGCATTACCGAACAACCGCCCGGTGGATTGATGGGACGTAAATTGATTGATATTGATCATTTGATTTGTGCCACACCTGAATATTTGCAGAAAAATGGCATCCCACAGCATCCCCACGATTTAAAGCAGCATCAATGTATCTATTTGGGCGAACAACCCAATGATTCTAAATGGAAATTCCAGCAAGAACAGAAATCCATTACCGTTGCGGTGCGTGGTCGTTATGCAGCCAATCATACTGGCGTACGCCTCAGTGCCGCTTTACAACATTTAGGCATAGCCAGTTTGCCTTACTTCGTGGCACGCCATGCCTTAGAACAAGGTTCTTTGGTGCAGGTCTTACCTGATTGGCATTTTAAGACCCATTACAGTGGTGGCGCATGGTTGCTCTATCCACCTACCCGTCATGTGCCACCAAAACTCAGTGTGTTCATTCAATATCTGGCGGAAAAATTAGCCGCAGAACCAGTTTTATTTCCGCAAAATACGCCGAGCTAAAACGATCACTTTCATTTATAAATCTGGCGAAAATAGTAAACCAAATGAAAATCAATAAAGCTTAAAATATTGATTTTCATTTATATATCAATAGAAATCATCCATTCATAAAACAATAAAAAGCATCTTTACTTTCATCCTGCATGATAGACAATGCACAAAAACAGATATTTTTTGCTGCATAAGTTATTTTTCTTCATTTTGCATAATCGCTAATCTAACAACCAAGTTGTTATAACAAGTTTAAGTGCAATGAACCAATCGATTGTAAATAAAGCGAATGGCGAACGCCCGCTGTATGATCAAGTCTATCAAGCCCTACTGCAACAGATCGTCGAGGGTAGCTATCAGATTCATCAACAGTTGCCATCTGAAAAAGAACTGAGTGAATTATTTAATGTCAGCCGTATCACCATTCGTCAGGCACTCAATCAACTTCAGCTCGAACATTTGGTTTACAAGATTCAAGGCAAAGGCACTTTCGTGAGCGCACCGAAAACCTTCCAAAACATTTCCCAATTGCAAGGCTTTGCAGAAGCCATGACCAATATGGGACATGAGGTGTTTAACGTGGTCAAAGAATTTCGCTTTATTCCCGCCACACCGCAAATTGCATCGAAATTAAAAGTTTCAGTGAACAGTACCGTGGTGGAAATTAAACGCATTCGCCTGCTCAATCGTAAACCCGTTTCATTTGAACTAACTTATTTACCCGAATCGATTGGTTTAGCTTTGCAAGAGATCAACCTCTCCACGCGCGATGTGTTTTTAGCGATTGAAGAAGATTTATCGATTGCCTTGGGACACGCCGATTTAAACATAGATGCCACCCTTGCTGATGAAGAACTCAGTGAACTGCTGCACGTCGATATCAATGCACCACTATTACGAGTGGAGCGACTGACTCACGATCATGCTGGACACCCAATTGACTTCGAATATCTCTACTTCTCAGGAGAGACCTTCCAATACCGTTTAAGAGTAGATCGAAAAAGAAATACCTAACGTTACCAACCGTGTGAATTAAAACGCACTCAAAAAGGCACAACATGAATACGATTACACTGGACTATGACATTGTCGTCATCGGTGGGGGGACGGCTGGCCCTATGGCAGCCATCAAAGCCAAAACAGCCAACCCCAACCTGAAGGTTTTATTGATTGAAAAAGCCAATGTGAAACGCAGCGGCGCAATCTCAATGGGCATGGATGGTTTGAATAATGCCGTGATTCCGGGCTACGCCACGCCTGAGCAATACACCAAGGAAATTACCATTGCCAATGATGGCATTGTCAATCAAGCCACCGTGTATGCCTATGCTAAACACAGTTTCACCACGATTCAGCAGTTAGATCAATGGGGCGTGAAATTTGAAAAAGATCAAACAGGTGAATATGCGGTCAAAAAAGTCCATCACATGGGCGCGTATGTACTGCCAATGCCTGAAGGCCATGACATTAAAAAAGTCCTGTATCGCCAACTGAAACGTGCTCAGGTCAAAATCAATAATCGCATTATCACTACTCGCCTACTGAAAAATGCCGAGGGAGCCATTAACGGTGTCCTCGGCTTTGATTGCCGTACTGGTGATTTCTATGTGATCAAAACCAAGGCTGCGATTTTATGTTGTGGGGCTGCTGGACGTTTGGGTCTACCTGCATCTGGCTATTTGATGGGAACCTATGAGAATCCAACCAACGCAGGCGATGGTTATGCCATGGCTTACCATGCAGGGGCTGAACTTTCCAATCTGGAATGCTTCCAGATCAATCCGCTGATTAAAGATTATAACGGCCCTGCCTGTGCCTATGTGACAGGTCCATTGGGTGGTTATACCGCCAACAGCAAAGGCGAACGTTTTATTGAATGTGACTACTGGTCAGGCCAAATGATGTGGGAATTTTATCAGGAACTGCAAAGTGGCAATGGCCCAGTGTTCCTGAAAATGGATCATTTGGCGGAAGAAACCATTCAAACCATTGAAGAAATTCTGCATAGCAATGAACGCCCAAGTCGTGGCCGTTTCCATGAAGGTCGTGGTACCGATTACCGACAAGATATGGTGGAAATGCAGATTTCAGAAATTGGATTCTGTAGTGGTCACAGTGCTTCTGGGGTGTGGGTCAATGAAAAAGCTGAAACCTCCGTCAAAGGCCTGTATAGCGCGGGTGATATGGCAGCCGTTCCACATAACTATATGTTGGGTGCCTTTACCTATGGCTGGTTTGCTGGGATCAATGCTGCTGAATATGTCGCCGAACTGGCTGATTCAGAACTGAACACCAATGAAATTGAAGCTGAAAAAGCCCGTGTTTTTGCACCTTTACACCGTCCAGAAGGATTGTCATCGGAACAAGTGGAATACAAGTTGCGTCGTATGGTCAATGACTACTTACAACCACCCAAAACCCGACAAAAAATTGAGATTGCGCTGAAACGATTTGAAGAAATTAAAACTGATATTGAGCAGATCAATGCCAGCCATCCCCATGAATTGATGCGCGTTGCCGAAGTAGCGGTGATTCGGGACTGTGCTGAAATGGCCGCACGTGCTTCACTCTTCCGTGAAGAAAGCCGTTGGGGACTCTATCACTACCGTGCAGATTGCCCTGAAAAAAATGATCAGGATTGGTTCTGTCATACCCATCTGAAAAAAGATCAGCACGGCAATATGGTCAGCTTTAAAAAAGCAGTTGAGCCTTATTTCATCCCAATTAAGGAAGATGAAGCCAACGCTTACAACCTGTTGCGTATTCAAAAAAAATTAGTCGCTGAAACAGTCGAATAAGGAACATCACATGGCTTTTATTTTTAAAGAAATTGCCCACCGCACTGCCGCACCTGTGTTGGTGGATGAAGATAAATGTATTGCCGACAAAGGCTGTACCGTCTGTGTTGATGTTTGCCCAATGGACTTATTGGCAATTCATCCAGAAAGTAAAAAAGCCTATATGCAGTTTGATGAATGTTGGTATTGCATGCCATGCGAGAAGGACTGCCCGACCGATGCCATTCAAGTCAACATTCCATATTTACTTAAATGAGGGGAAAAATATGAGACTCAACCACTTAGCCAAAAGCCTGATTCTGAGCAGTAGTTTGCTGACAATCTTTAGCTCAGCACATGCAGAAAATATTCGGATTGCAATTGGTACCCAAGATACCACTATTAACTGTGCCACAGGCGGCTTGCTGATTCGCGAGTTAAATCTACTACCCAAATATTTGCCAAAAACAGGCAAATATAAAGATGCCAACTACGATATCGTCTGGAAAAATTTTACCTCTGGCGCACCATTGACCAGTGAAATGGTGGCTGGTCGTTTAGATATCGGCGCAATGGCAGACTTCCCAGCGGTCAATAACAATGTCGCGTTTAAAAAGACAGGTAAAGAAAGTATTTTTCTGAGTGTGCTCTCTGGCAGTACCACTGGCAGTGGTAACGGCATCGTGGTTCCGCTGGATTCTGAGCTTAACTCGATCCAAGATTTAAAAGGAAAAACGATTTCTGTACCTTTTGCCTCAACCGCACATGGTCTATTACTGCGTGCCATTGCGGCACAAGGTTGGGACCCGAAAAAGGATGTCAAAATTATTGCCCAAGCCCCTGAAGTAGCAGGTCCAGCACTCAAAAGCAATAAGGTTGATGCACATGCAGATTTTGTTCCTTTTGCAGAATTATTTCCCTATCAGGGTTTTGCCCGCAAAATTTATGACGGCGCACAGGCTAAAACCCCCACCTTTCATGGTTCTTTAGCCAGCAAATCCTATGCGCAACAATATCCAGAAATTATTCAGGCCTACTTACGCGCAACCATTGAAGCCGATCAACTAATCCGTAAAGAACCTGAAAAATATAGTGAACTGATTGCAGCCAAAACAGGGATTCCAGCCGAAGTTGTGTATTTATTTCACGGACCTCTCGGCGTACAAACCCGTGACCTGACCTGGAAACCTGAATACAAACAAGCCACTCAAACCGCAGTCGACACCTTGAAATATCTGGGTCGTGATGATGTTGATATCAATGTCAATCAATTCATTGATGATCAATACATCAAAAAAGCCTTCCAAAGCGCGGGCTTGAATTACGCGCAACAACTCAAAAATTACGCTCAATCCCCTCTCGTTGCCAAAGATGCCCTGACTCAAAAACCGATTCAAAGTTTTGATCGAGTCACACAGATTTGGGTCAAAGGTGAAGCCAAAGTGCGTAGTTATGCCACACCTGAAACAGCCTTTACAGATTTAAATAAATTAAAGCAGAGCGGTAAAAATATCCGTGTGGTCTACAACCAAGACCGTAATTTAAAAATCAAATTGCTGGCGAATCTGGCGTGGTATGCCACCGATAAAAACGGTCAGATCAGCGCCTTCTTATTGCGTGGAGATGCCAACAATTGGGCCAAAACACATGGCGGCAAAGTCTATGACTTTAATAATGCCCAAAAGCTGGTGAAGTAATGAAATCCCTCCTAACCTCCCTTTAGAAAGGGAGGAGCCTCACGAATCTTAGTCAGTCTTTAGACTCGTGAAAAGTCCCCCTTTAAAAGGGGGATTTAGGGGGATTTTGAGATTCAGGAGAAATAAATATGAATAGTTTAGCGGATACCCAACCGATTCAGTCTAAGGCAATCCGCCCTGTGCTGATATTTTCAAAAAGCCGTGTGATTTCATACAGCTTAAGTGTAGTGTCACTGGTGTTCAGTCTTGTGTTTTGGCAACTCGCCTCGCAGTACCATTTAAATTTGGGACTGATCAACTTTGCCAATGTGCCTTCGCCACGAGATGTTATTCAGTCTCTACTTGCTTTTGCCGAATTGGATACAGCCCTTGCACATGTCAAAGCCAGTATTACTCGAGTGTTGATTGGCTTCTTACTCGCATCCGTAGTCGGTGTCATTCTAGGATTATTGATTGGTTATTCTAAAACCTTGGCTGCCCTCTTGATGCCACCCTTAGAAATCTTGCGTCCGATTCCAGCCGTCGCATGGATTCCCTTGGCAATTCTAATGTTTCCATCATCAGAAGCCTCGATGATTTTTATTACCTTTTTAGGTGCGCTATTTCCAATCTTGCTCAATACCATTCATGGCGTTGAGGCCGTTGATCAACGTTTAATTGCTTCCGCAAAAAGTCTAGGTGCGGGTCAGTTTGCCATTTTGCGTGAAGTCATCATTCCAGGTTCCTTGCCCAGTATCACCACTGGTCTTGCAATTGGCATGGGCACTTGCTGGTTCTGTCTGGTTACGGCTGAAATGATCTCTGGTCAGCTCGGTATCGGCTATTTCACTTGGGAATCCTTCACCTTACAAAACTATGCTGACATTATTGTTGGCATGTTGTTGATCGGTGCATTAGGTATGTTCAGTAGTGCTTTTCTACGTTATCTAGGCAAAAAGCTTACCCCTTGGTATCAGTTAAGGAAGGCATAACATGAGTCAATACGGTCATATCCATTTAAATAATATCGATCTGCACCTTGGGCAAGACAAACAACGTTTTCAGGCCTTAGATCATGTCTCTTTTGATCTTCAGGCGGGTGAATTTGTCTGTTTGCTTGGACCATCGGGTTGCGGTAAATCAACTTTACTCGGTGCACTGGCAGGCCATTTGCCGATTAGTTCAGGCACCATGTTGCTGGACCAAAAAGCCATTGAAAAACCTTCTTCTGATCGTGGTTTGGTGTTTCAACAGCACACCCTATTTCCATGGAAAAGTGTGCTAGAGAATGTGTGCTTTGGCTTAAAAATGAAAGGCATCTCTAAAGCCCAACGCCTAGAACAAGCCCAGCAAATGATTGAACTGGTCGGCTTAAAAGGTTTTGAACATAAATATCCCGCTGAATTGTCAGGCGGAATGCAACAACGGGTTGAAATTGCACGCGTGCTGATTAATCAGCCTCGCGTATTACTGATGGATGAACCCTTTGGTGCACTGGATGCTCAGACTCGTTTAAAGATGCAGGAACTGCTGCTTGAAATCTGGCAAAGCATCCAAACCTCGGTGCTGTTCATTACCCATGATATTGATGAAGCTTTATTTTTGGCAGATCGGGTCTTGATTATGAGCCATCGTCCGGGACGTATTATTGAAGAAATCAAACTGGATTTCCCCCGCCCAAGACATGTTGATCTAGTGACTTCGACCGAATTTACTCAAATTAAAAAACATTGCATTCAGGTATTAAAACACGCCACTCAAGCGGAACTGAGTCGGTTAAATCCACTCGGTTTAAATCAGAAAGTCGCTGTTTAGGAACCATAAAAAATGAGCTTAAATTACCCAATCCTGACGGATATTGATGAGGATTATGTTGATTATCTGTTTCAGCTTAATCAGGATGATGAAAATATCCGCTTTGTCGCAATTATGAATATTGCCGATGAGGAACAAACAGAATTATTGGCTTGGTTACAGCACGCAGTGTTACATGACCCAGCAAGCAAAGTACGTGAGCAAGCTGCTATCCGTTTAGAAGGATGGGAGGATGCGACATCTTTACATACTTTGGCGCAAGCTTTGAGTGATCCACATGAAAATGTGCGTGTTGCAGCAGCACAAAGCTTAAGTGAAATTAAACATGCTGAATCTGCCCATCATCTGGCAACATATTTGCAGCATCACGATGACTTTGTCCTTGCTGCAATTTTGAGAGCAATTAAAGAGCTACGGGCTGAACCTCTATTTAAAGCCATCCTCAAACATGTTCAGCATAGCAATGCCTCAGTACGTAAAGAAGCTGTGAGTACGCTGAGTTGGTTGCAGAAACAGGAAGGCTTAGCAACGCTGGCACATATCGCACAGCATGATGTTGATAACGAAATTCGTCGCATCTCCACAGGTGGCTTGGCGGCAACTCAAACGCCAACGCCCGAAATTTTATCGGCCTTACGCAGTTCTCTCACCGCTGATGCATGGCAACTACGGGTCGAAGCCGCCTTGACCATTGGAAAATTAAAAGTCCTTGAATTAGAACAGCCGCTTTTACAGCAACTGGATGATACTTACTGGCAAGTTCGCATTGCGGTTACACGCAGTTTAGGACAGCTTAAATCCAAAACTGCGATTGCCAAACTCCAAGAAAATTTCCAGCATGACATCAGTAATCTACGCAAAGAAGTTGCCATTGCCTTTGGTGAAATTGGCGGAGAATCAGCTCAGCATATTTTATTACAACATGCGGAAGACCCAGATCCAGAAGTACGTAAATCGATTCGTATTGGACTGGCACTGATTCAGGAGAGACAATATGTCACTTGAACCGCATCAACTGAACGTCAATATCGAACAGCAACGCCTCGTTCTCTCTTGGGAGGATGGTACTGAAAAGAATTTTAGTCATGCACAGCTGAGAGCCAGTTGTCCATGCGGCTTTTGTCGAGCAAAGCGTCTAAGGCAACAAGATGTTCAATATCCAGATCATGTTGCCATCTCTGCGATCTACTCACAAGGTTATGGAATTCAAATCTGTTTTGATGATGGACATGACAAAGGGATTTTCCCTTGGGCTTTTTTAAAAGCATTGAATTCGTCATAAAACATTCAAAAGACTTATGTATAAACCCTCAAACGATATGAAATTTTTAGATTTATAAAATAAAATTTATGTGTAATATATTTAACAAATAAGTTGAGTATATTACATGAAAATAACCTTACTCATTTCATCCCTGCCAACCCAGAACACGACAACCCGTATGCGAGTATGGCGAGCACTAAAAGCCAGCGGTGCTGCAACACTACGCGATGGTGTTTATGCTTTGCCTGAGCAACATTCAGAAAAATTTGATGCGATTGCTGAGGATTTAATTACAGAAAATGGTAGTGCCTATCTATTTCAGACCATTACCGCAGAAAATCTGGATCTGATACAGCTATTTAACCGAAAAGAAGAATACGATGCACTCTATCAACACCTCATACAACTTCGACAGGAGTTAAATCAGACCAATAAAAAAGAGCTTCTTAAACAGATTCGTAAATTACGTAAACAGCTTGATGCATTAATTGAAATTGACTATTTCCCAACCGAGGCAAAGCAGCAAACTATTCGGGAACTGAATGCGGTTGAACAGAGCATTTTACGTTTTGGCGAAACCGATGAACCCCATGCTCTACACGGTGACATTCAAGTACTACGCAAACAGGACTTTCAGAATAGAATTTGGGCCACAAGAAAACGCCCATGGATTGATCGTTTAGCTTCCGCCTGGCTGATCCAAAATTTTATTGATCCTGATGCAACCTTCATTTGGTTAGACACACCCAACGATTGTCCTGCTACAGCCTTGGGTTTTGATTTTGATGGTGCGAGCTTTAGCCATCTTGATCATTGGGTCACGTTTGAAACCTTATTACACAGCTTTGACCTTTATCAACAATCTGCTTTAAAGCATATTGCAGAAATTGTGCATTTTCTCGATGTCGGTGGTGTGGAGCCACCTGAAGCAATCGGGATTGAAAAAGTCATTCAAGGTTTAAGAGCTAAAATTACGGATGATGATCAGTTACTTGAACTTTCCAATTATGTTTTTGATGGCCTATATACCAATTTTTCTCGAGAATGATCATGCAACAAAAACAAAACCATGTACTCGATCAGCCAATACCCGTTGTCCCTTTCTGGCAAGCCTTTTTATTCTGGCTGAAATTGGGATTTATTAGCTTTGGCGGACCCGCTGGACAAATTGCAGTAATGCATCAGGAATTGGTAGAAAATAAACGTTGGATCTCTGAAAAAAGATTTTTACATGCGCTGAATTACTGCATGTTACTCCCTGGTCCTGAGGCACAACAGCTCGCCACTTATATTGGTTGGCTGATGCATCGAACTACGGGTGGGCTCGTTGCAGGTGTTCTGTTTGTTCTCCCCTCACTGTTTATCCTGATTGCCCTGTCATGGATTTATGTGCAGTTTGGTGATGTCCCCATCATTGCAGGCTTGTTTTATGGGATTAAACCTGCGGTTACGGCAATTGTCTTTCATGCGACTTATCGTATTGGCAGTCGCTCATTAAAGAATCCGTTTTTATGGAGCATTGCTGCTGCCGCATTTATTGCCATCTTTTTGTTTAATGTCCCTTTCCCCCTGATCGTGTTAGCAGCTGCAATATCAGGCTACGTGCTGAGTAAGCAAAAGCCCGATTTATTTATGGCTCAGGCTTCCCATCAAAATAGTCATAAAAGTTATGGGGCCGCCCTGATTGATGATGAGACACCAACGCCTGCCCATGCAATTTTCCGCTGGAGCAACCTCGCCAAAATCCTGATCATTGCTGCGTTCCTATGGTTTGTGCCGATGCTGCTTTTGACTCTAGGATTAGGATGGCAACATGCTTATACTCAAATGGCGTGGTTCTTTAGCAAAGCAGCCTTACTGACCTTCGGCGGTGCTTATGCAGTTCTGCCCTACGTGTACCAAGGTGCAGTCAATCATTATGCATGGCTAAGTCCAACCCAAATGATTGATGGTCTGGCACTCGGTGAAAGTACTCCTGGTCCATTGATTATGGTGGTGGCATTTGTTGGTTTTTTGGGTGCTTATAACCATGCTGTATTGGGTGCTGATCAGCTATTTTTAGCAGGCGCAATGGGTGCGGTGATCGTGACTTGGTTTACCTTCTTATTTTCCTTTGTGTTTATTCTGGCAGGTGCACCAATTATCGAATCTACACATAATGAACTGAAATTTACCGCACCACTTACTGCGATTACCGCTGCTGTGGTCGGGGTAATTTTAAATCTGGCCTTATTCTTTAGCTATCATGTGCTCTGGCCAAATGGTTTTGATCATGCCTTTAATTATGAAGCGGCCTTTATTACCATTGCAGCATTGATTGCTTTATTCAAATTTCAGCTCAATGTGTTATATGTAATTTTTGCATCGGCCTTTTGCGGTTTAATTTTATATATTGGTGCTTAATTCAATACATCGAGTAGCTCAAAACGCTACTCGATGACGTTCTAGCTTAAATATGATGAATTTCGACTGAGGCGTGCACAATTTCCTCATGAATCGACAATTCCGCTTTAATCTGATCAGGATTCAAATCAGCCATGGTGGTTTCCAATCCTAAAATACAAGAGAACTTGCCTTTCCCGACCTTCCATACATGTAGATCAGTAATTTCAACCTGTGCAAACTGGGCAATCACCTCACGTATTTCTTCAACCACAGGATGCCCCATTTCAGCATCCAATAGAGTTTTTCCTGTTTCCTGCATCAGCCCCCAAGACCATTTTGCAACCAGTAATGCGCCGACGATCCCAAGCAAAGCATCTAAGAAATTCCAGCCAAAATATTTGGCCGCAAATAAGGCAATAATCGCGAGCACCGAAGTGACAGCATCAGCAACCACATGTAAAAAAGCTGCTTTTTGATTCAAATCATGATGATGATCATGGCCGTGATGATCTGCGTCACCATGAGAGTGATGATGTGAATGATGGTGATGATGCTCATGTCCCCCATCATGTAGTAACCATGCACACATTAGATTGACGATCAGCCCCACAATCGCAATGGGAATTGCTTCATTAAAATGAATGGTGACAGGATTAAATAAACGCTCAAGTGACTGAATCCCCATCAACAGTGCCACCACCATCAGTAAAATCGCACTGCTATACCCTGCCAAGATTTCAATTTTCCATGTACCGAAGCTAAAGCGTTGATCCTGCGCATAATGTCGCGCCATACGATAGGCAAAATAAGCCAGTCCCAAGGCCAGCATATGTGAACTCATGTGCCAACCATCGGCAAGTAAAGCCATTGAATTAAAAAACCAGCCACCCAGAATTTCCAAGACCATCATCACTGCGGTCAGAATGGTGGCAATTAAAATTCTTTTTTGAGCCAAGGGATTTCCTTGATCAAACTGATGAGAATGACGTCGTTCTAGGTTACTATGCTGCATTTATTTTAGTCTTCCAATATACTCCCCCTAGTATATATTTTTTTAGGAAAAAAAGTATGTCTCACCTCCATCAAGATAAGAAAATTTTAAATCGTCTTAAGCGGATTCAAGGACAGTTCGCAGCAGTCGAGAAATCAATCACAAATCCTGACAGTTCTTGCATAGAAGTTCTACAGCAGGTTGCAGCAGTCAAAGGTGCGGTAAATGGTTTAATGAATCAATTGATCGAACAACACCTAAAAGAGCATGTATTAAAAGGTGCTGATCACGTCGATGAGGAAGAAGTCGAAAAGTTTTTCACCTTATTACAACGCTATCTATAAATACCAAATGGCGTCACTCAGTTGTTCTAGCTCGGAATGATCATGACTCACATACAACATTGGGATCTTGATTTCCTGTTTAACGCGTTGAAAAAAGGGAATGATCTCGGCTTTATGCGCGGTATCCAGTGCAGACAGTGGCTCATCTAAAAGAAGTAATTGTGGCGAGTACAGTAAGGCTCGTCCCAAAGCCACTCGCTGTTTTTCTCCCCCAGAGAGCTTAATCGGCATACGTTCCAGCAAATGCGCCAATTTCAGCAACTCTACAATATAGTCCACTTCGAACTGACGTTGTTGTGGCGTAATATGCTTAAAACCAAACAGTAAATTCTGTTTGACGTTTTTATGTGGGAACAATTGCGCATCCTGAAAGACTAAACCGACACGGCGTTGTTGCGTACTGAGATGAATATTCTGACCTTGATCGAACCAAGTCTGATTCTGGATTCTAATCCAGCCCGATTGAGGTCGGATTAAGCCTGCAATGCTGTGTAATATGGTGGTTTTCCCCGAACCCGAAGCCCCAAATAATCCAATTACCGTCTGATCAGATTGAAAGCGTTGATCCAGACAAAATTGCCCTTGTTGTAGCTGTATATGACAATCAATCATGTTGAATATCCACGCTTATTTTTCTGATAACGATTGAACCACTGTGCAAACCATAAGGCAAAGAATGCCACCGATAAAGACAGGATAATCAATCGCCATACTGCGGCTTCGGTATCGGGTTGCTGCATCAAACTATACATTGCCAACGGTAAAGTGCGGGTTTCGCCAGCAATATTGCCAACAAAGGTAATCGTTGCACCAAACTCACCTAAACTTCGGCAAAAACATAAAATAGCACCGACCAAAATACCACTACTGGCGAGCGGTAATGTCACCTGCATAAACGCCCCAAAGGAAGATGCACCCAAGGTTTTCGCAGCCAGCTCCAAGCGTTGATCGACCAGTTCAATCGCCAGCCGAATCGATTGTACCAATAAAGGAAAGCCCATCACCGCGGATGCCAATACCGCGCCTTTCCAGTTAAAAGCAAACTCTAAACCCAGCGGTGCAAGATATTGCCCCAACAGTCCCCGATTACCAAACAATTGCAGCAATAAGTAGCCGGGCACGACAGGTGGCAAAACCAAAGGTAAGAACACCAAGGTCTCAAATAGTGACTTTCCCCAAAATTCTTTGCGGGCCAATACCCAAGCCACTAAAGTTGCAGGAATTAAACTAAACACCAGACACGCTGCTGCCACTTTGCAGGACAGCTTGAGAACTTCAATTTCTTCAGGGCTTAAGATCATCATTTAGTTACTGCAACACGCTAAACCCATATTTTTTAAATATCGTTTTTGCCTGTCCGCTTTGTAGAAATTTATAGAATTTGACCGATTCCGCATTCTTCTTGGTTAAACCCACGGGATAAATAATGGGTGGATGCGTATTTTCGGGGAAGATACCTGCCACAACCACATCTTTGCTGATGGCAGCATCCGTCGCATACACAATCCCCACCTGACACTCACCACGCGCTACAAAGTTTAAGGCAGCACGTACATCTTCCGTTTCAACCAGTCGTGGTTGAACTTTGTCCCACCACCCTAGTGAGGTCAACGCCTGTTTAGCATATTTCCCAACTGGTACGCTCTTGGTGTCCCCAGTACACAGCTTGCCTTGAATTACTTGAGTTGGATCAAAACTTTTATCCATTTTTAATTTAATCGGATGCTCCTTAGGCGTAATCACAACCAGTCGATTGCCCAGTAAATTAATACGATCAGTTGGCGCAACCAGCTGTTTATTCTGTAAATAGTCCATCCATTGCACATCAGCTGACATAAACACATCTGCAGGTGCGCCAGCTTCAATTTGCTTGGCTAAGGTCGAAGACCCTGCATAAGACGTTTTGACCTCAGTTTTATTTTTTTGCTCATAGATTGCATCGAGTTCATTGACTGCGTTGGTTAAGCTTGCAGCTGCGTACACTGTAATCGCATCTGCGGCAACCGCATGGGTCTGCATCAATAAACTCGCCCCAAAAGCGACAGCACAGAGATAGGTTTTTTTCATCATTGTTGGCATTGTTTTGTCCTCAAATTTCGATATGTTTTTAAAAATATATCGCTTAATAAAGATACACTAAAAATAACAATTCGCCAGTCTTGTTATCCCTAATCCATCATCTGCGTATTTAGAACCTGAATAATCTCATCATAGGTACCATGATCATCATTTGGTGCAAAAAATCAGTTTTTCACCAATTCAGGGCATCTTCATCTAAATTTCGATATGAGCGATAGATCGCTTCATCTAGATCAAACATGTGCTCGATCAATCGTTAGTTACCGAAAAATATAGCGATCAGCCCTATTTTGCTTTCCAAAATAAAAAGACGTCTATCCAAACACCAACCAAATGATGCTGAATAGACGCCTTTGTCTATTTCTAAAGATAGCCTAGATCGCTACCCTATTGCTGTTTTAGCAAAAGATATGCCATGACTAACTTAATATAGGCATAACTCTGCAATTGATATTGAGCTTATTGACTAATGGCTTGGTCAATCTTCTTCGCAAATTTTTGAATATCACTGCTTTGGATCGTAGCTTTATCTTCGCTGATCGCTTGGAATTGCTGTGCTGCCATTTCCTGCATCTTGATTTTGCCTGATGTAATATTACGGTCAAAGCGTCCCATAAACTCATCAACATATTCTTTTTCAGTCACGATATGGTCGCCATTGGCATCGGTTTCAAAGAATTGCTTATCTCGCGCAGTCAAATAATCACCAAGTGTCACATACACCTTTCCTTGGCCATATTGTGTGATGAACTCATTGATATTACTTGGCATTGGCATCGAAATTGGAAGTTTGACACGGAAACCATCATGGGTTGCCGTACTATTCTCAGATAGTTTGGCATCTTCCGCGTTAATTAAGCCATCCTGATTTTTATCGAACTCATTAAATGTTTTTAGGCCTGTTTCCTGAAACTCTTTTAAAGTGAGCTTCTGATCTTTATTACTGTCCAAAATGCCATAACGAACATGTGCCTGCTTCTCAGACATGTCACGACGTTGTTTTAATAAAGGCTCTAAGCGTGTTTGTTCATATTGTACAAACTGCTGTTGATTGACTTTTTTATTGTTTTTAAATAATTCAGCATAATCCTGCGTATATTGCTTTAACAAAGCTGCACTGCTCTGCGCTTTATTGTCTGGATGATAAAGCACATATAATGCATAGGCTTGTTGATATGCACTTGACTGATCAACTGTTTCTGCCGCAGAGGTCACCGAAGTCGCCATTGCAGTTAAACCCGCAAGTATTAAAGCCAATTTTTTCATGTTCATTTCCTTAGATGTAAACATTTGCTAGATCGAAAACCTTTTTCTATCTTGCTACTAAAATAAAATTAATATTTAAATTCGATACTTGCGACAACGTTACGACCTGGTTCAGCCGCACGGTCGATCAAGCTGGCCTGATTGGTACCGTTAATTGTGCCAACCGCTGCATAGTCCCAGTAGGTCTTATCAAAGATGTTATTAAAAGCGACATTGAGTTTGGCAAACTTTGTGACATTCCAATAAGCGGATAAATCAAATACGCTATAACCAGCCACACGTTGGTATTGCGTATCTTCTTGATAAGAACTGACATCTTGGGTTGCAACTCTGCCACCCACAGCCGTTGCAGTCAGACCTAAGCCAAACACTTTATTCGGATCATCATAGGCAAAGGTTAAACTGCCTTTTTCTGGTTGAACTGAATTGACGCCACTCTTCGCACCATTTTTATTTTTGGCAGTACCCTTGGTTTTTCCTGCAACCAAGGCAAGGCTAAAGCCATCTGAGTTCGGAATAAACTGACCTAAATCAATACGGGTTGACAATTCTCCACCCCAGATTTGAGCATCGGCTAAGTTCTCTGCACGATAATAACCATAGGGATATTGTGGAGTGGTGCCATAGTTGTAGTAATCGATAAAATCTTTGTATTGCGTATAAAATCCGGTCAGATCGAATTTAATTCCATTAATTGAGGTATTTCTTAAACCAATCTCAAATGCATCACTGCTTTCTTTCTTTAAGTTCGAATTACCAATCACGATATAACTAGGATTCCCTGGTGTGGTTTGGTAAATCCCGCCCATCTCCGTTGGTGATGGAATACGATTGCCTTTTGAATATTTCAAATAACTATAATTTGCAGGACTAAATTGATAGCTTGCTGAAAAGCTTGGAGAAACATAATTAAAATCTTTTGCCTGCACATCACTATAAGAGCTAATCTCAGGTCTGAACTCTTGACGCTCTAAACGTAGTGATGGCGTCAGCTTCAAATCTCTTCCCAATAGATCAAATGTCATCTCATCTGCGACATAAGCAGAATAGCGCTTTAATTCCGAATCTAACAAATACCCCCCTTGGTATACGGACATACTCGGTATACCATTTCGAACATCGAGTTTGGTACTTGAAAATTCTTTTTGATCTGCAGTTAAACCATAACTGAGACGGTGATTGTTGACGGCTTTAGTCGCATCAATTTTTAGCCCGACATTTTTTTCTTTATATGTGGTCGAAAAATTCCGTGCCACAGTCGTACTATTCATAAATGAAGTATCGGTATCATTATTGGATTCTTGATACCAGATTTTACTATTCAACTTATCAAACAATAAGAAATCGTTTGGCTTATAAATATGTTGAATACTGAATTGGGTGCGATCAATATCTTGGTGTTGCTGTGCGTCACTCTTATAGTTCGTAAATAAATTCGCCGCAATCTCTTTGGTATCAGTCTTTTTCTTATAGTAGTCTGCGGTAAAGTTTAATTGGTGCTGATCAGATAGGGTCCATAAAATACGGGTTAAAACAGCATCAGAGTTCCAATCTGCTGGAAAAGCCCTAGTTTTAGAATTCGGTTTGGTTTCTTGTCCATCACGATGCGCATAAGCAACTAATGCCTTGAGATCATCGTTGCCAATCGCACCTGTTACAGATGCCAACCAAGCCTGATCAGCTGAGCTATAACCCGTTTTCAATGTACCAGCAACTGTCTTACCGTCAACCAAGTAATCTTCTGGTGATTTATTTTTAAAAGAAACTCGGCCACCAATACCATCGGTTGAAACATCTGTTGTACCAGAGACAATATCAACCGTACTGAACATTTCAGGTTCGATATAATCTCGCCCTGCTCCACGCTTGCCCATACTTTTCGGTGGAATATATGTACTGACTGTTGCATCAGCAAGATCAACACCATCGACATCTAGACCAATTCGGTTGGCATCAATACCACGGATGTTATAGCTGCTTGTGCCAGTTCCGTCGAAAAATGTCCCACTGCCTGCAACAGAAAATGGTGCATTGACTAAGGGCAAGTATTTCACAATACTGGCCATGTCCGTTACACCAGTCTTATCCATGTTATCTCGATTAATACTGGTACGAGAGACAGGAGACTCGTTTTCATGTTCCGCATAGACTGTAATCGTCGATAATGAGGTATAAGCTTTATCCTTACCCTCTTCTGCATAACTCCCAGAACTTACACCTGAGGCCATAAGCGCAGCCAAACATAAAGACAAATAACGTGGTTTTAAAACAGTGATATTAGACTTCGTTGGGCTATACAGCTCAAGCGGGTTTGCGTTCATAGGGAGAGCCTTTTTTAAATGATATTGATAATCATTAAACATGTCGATATGTATTGATCCACCCCACCCAGAAAGTGATTGATCGTATCAATTACAAATATACACAGATTTAATAAATGCGAATCATAATCAATTGCATTTTTATTTACAATAATTTTATTGCCGAATATTGGCCTAAAAGCTTTAAAAATAGACAGTAAAAAATTCAGTTCAAACAATGATGAGACAACATTGAGCTGTTCGATCAGGATATAACTTGATCAACACTCATTTTTGGTAGGAATCTGCTTTGGCCTTCTTTGAGCTAATGACCTCGCTTTATAACTTTCTTTACACTAAGCAAAAAACAGGAGTAGATCTGCTTAGATAAAATCCGATATCAGCATATCACTTATATTTCAGGATCCAGATAGATAATACCCAAATCAATTTTTTTGGAATAACTAAAATTAGATTTCAATTCTGGGACTTGTTCTACATATGCATTTGAATAATCAAGAATTTTAGAATCATATTTTTTAAAATTTATAAAAATTTCAGCAGGCAAATAACTATGTTTCCGTGTATTCGGTTTTATAAAATAATAGGTTTTTCTAACAGAAGGAATTGTAAAATGACCATCCGCTTTTAATTTTACTTGTGCATCTTTGTCACTGGTTTGCCCATTAAAACCCATTTCACCAGTTTGGTTGGCTAAAGGCAATTTAGTCCTACGATCATAAATATACCCTACAATTTCAGGTGTGAAATATAGAGTGTGCTTTGTACAGGCCTGACTAATTAGTATCACAAAAGAAAGAGAAAACCATAAAATACTTTTTTTCATTTTTTAGATCCCTTTAGTCCTTGATACTTATATAAATACATCTCTGGACTCCCCCCTATAAGTATCACTCTTTTACGCTATCCCTCAGAAATAAAATATTTATAAATAAATTACATACCTTAAAAATTCATATAAACCCCTTCATCACTCACGCAGAATTAACCGCTATCGTTTGTGAATCTTCTTCCTTTTGAACTACACACTTGAACTGCTTGATCTTTTGATAGATTAAGCGCTGAACCAGACCTAGATAAACATGAATGATTGATGAACTCATATTGTCGTAGATATTTCCCCTTTTTAATTTCTAATCTAATTTGTGTCTCTAAAGTTCCATCTTTTAATTTTGAACTGTCAAAGCAGAAAATATACGGACTATTTTTATTCGATAAGTTCTCTAAACTTTCTTTATAGATTTCAACAGACATTTGTTCGTCAAATAAATTTCCTTCATCGTTAAATGAGCTATCAAATAAACCAAACTCACTCGCGGCATTAATGTCATTTGTTTTGACTGCACAAAGCCGATGACCCGAAAACTCATACTTAAAATCTTCAACCCGCTTTTCTTTACAACCTAAAAGAAAAACAAGCAATAAGATGATAGAAATTTGTTTTAACACCACCACAATCTCATCCCAAAATGAAATGCGGAACCTCCTTCGATCTATTCATGCTCTATCTGTTATTTGATCAATAACCTGTTCTTTCGGGCAATTTTCTAACTCAGTAATAAGAACAATTTGAGCCCTTTGCTAAATCAAAGGGCGTTAAAAGTCTTTACCCTCTAACGGCTAAATTCTGTTTAGGCAATAATTTACAGCCGCAAGATAGTGGGTCATTCACTCTAGCAGCAGCTTTACCCATGACTTGCATATTCGGATCACCAGCGACTATCGTCGCCACAGCTTTATGTTTTGGACAGGTTGCCTTATCCCCAACACAAGCAATCGGAATGCCTTCAATGAGAAAGCTGCTATTTCCACTGATGACCTGCCCACCACCTGTGGTTGGACAACCAACAACGATATAGGGTGTTGCCATAATCCCATCCCTCACATTTGGATTTATGAATGATTAAAGTACTTCAAATTCAATGCGGCGGTTTTTCTTACGACCGTCTGCAGTTGCATTATCCGCAACTGGCTGACTAGAACCTTTACCTTCGGTACTTAAACGATCCGCAGCAATACTTTTACCCACCAGATAACTTTGTACCGCTGCAGCACGTTGCTGACTTAATACCGTATTCTTATTGGCATCACCAGAGCTATCGGTATGTCCAATAATTTTGACTTTTTTGCCACCAACCTTATTTAACGCCACTGCCATTTCATCCAGAATCTGTTGTCCTGCTGCAGTCAGAATGGCACTCCCTGATTCAAATTCAATGATTCGGTTCTTCAAAGCATCATCAATGATTTTTTGCTCAGCCTGATTTACTGAAAGTTGTGCATTGAATCGATACGGTTGTTGGACCAAAGCCTGAAAATTATTGGTGGTCGGTTGAATCTGATTTGGGTCGGTCATTTTACCAGTTAAATCGACCTGAGTTCCTTTCACTCTTAGTTGCCCTTGTGAAATCTTCTTCAGATCAGGAGTGATGACACGGGTCACTGAATCACTCCAGCCGCTCGGCGCTGAAACTGGGCGCACCTGAATTTTGTCCACGACTTGATCTGCACCATAAACAGACTGCATTTTGACCAAGATTGCCTGCTTGCTCTCCTCATTGGGCACCACACCCTCTACTACAATCGGCGCAGCGTGGAGCAGATGGCTTTGGCCTATAACACATAAGCCAAACAGTAAACTTGCCCAGATAGATTTCGGATTATTTCTCATATTCATTCATCTAAAAAAGTTTGTCTGAACAGCTTCAAACCTTGGTTAAGGCTCAACTGACGCTGACAAAGTGATTGTTCGAGTGTAGCAAGGCCTGCATTCTGCTCCAGATAGGCATCAATCCATTGTGCTTGGATTAAGGATACCCAATGCTCGCTCTGCATGTTTTGGGTAAAAATATCGCTGAGCGCCATGATATCCGCGCCTTGAAAACCAATGAATAAAATTGGTTCCTCACGATGCAAGATGCCAATCAGGATTTCAGTATTATTGATGCCTAAGAAGCGTCCAATCATCCCAACCCAAAATGCTGCGATTTCATAGCAGTATATCGCGTTATTGATCGGCAGGATCAGTACCTTATTTAATCGACTGGTACCATTTTTTAAGATTGGTTGCAGCAAAAGTCCCAATCCAATCATGCTCTGTGCCAGTTCATAGACATTGATTTTCATCAATTGGGCAAAGGAATGCATAGTGTGATTTTCATAAAAACCATTACATTCTTCGGCAGTGAAAATCTGAACCACATTCGGTAGGTTATTCAGCTTTTCCAGCATAATATTGGTATCACGAATACTACGTAATACGCGATTGCGCTGAAATAAATCGACCAAAACTGACTTGTAGTAAAACGGCGCCAATAATAAATTTTGATAAGGCTGCTCAACTTCAAGCAATTGACTCAGTACCATCGGAAATGCGCGCCCAGAGCTGTCTTGGCTGGCAATTAAATTGGCAGCCAAAAACATCGACTCGGCAGGATTGGCAATAAAAAAATCCAAAGAAGGCAAAGACTCATAACGCTGCTTAAACTCAGGGACACGCATGGCATGTTCAAGTGCTTCTGTAATCCACTGATCAAGTACCTGGATTAATGCGTATTGCCCTTTGGATTTCAGAAAGTCACCACGAGCGGGCGTCTTTCCGTAGTACAAAGCTGTCGTTTTTACTTGTTGCATCCAAGCACCTCCTGCTGTTCCCTGATCATCCCTAACATTACGGCGTTACTCCTGGCTGGGCAGGCGCTGGCGTTTGTGGTTTTGGAGAGACAGCTGCTGCTGCCCCCGCAGGTGTCGCTTGCGCAGAGACCACCCGTACCGCTTTCTCTGTCACCACCTTATCCACCAGTTGCAAGCCTGCATAACCACGGCTAGAGCCAATACTACCTGAGCTATTACCACTAATGAGTCGGAAATTCACTTTCAGTGTTAAAGATGGTTCAGCTTTGCTGGTCCATGTCATTTCAAAACTACCATTTTGCTCTTTACGCTGCGCAGCATCGATCAAACGGTTAATCCCATATTCACCTGGCTCTTCAAAAATCGTATGGGTTTTGCCTTCCAAATCAACTGCCGTAATGCGTGCGCCTGGGACTGCTCCCTGATTTGGCCAAACAAAGTTCACCCATTGTTGAATTCCATTTTCAAACACCATCCGTTGACCATCAATATCAATGGTATACGATAGGTATTGCGGGTTCGGTAATGGATAGAACTGGAAGTTAGACTGGTTGGATACAGGTGCAGCCGCAGGTTGATCGAGGCTCCCTGTCGCCATACCATTGATCGGTGCCACATATTGCTGGAATGCCACCACAAATTGTGGATTTAGGCTAATGCCTAAGTCTTTCCATGTTTTCGAGGTCAGGACATAACCACGGCGAATCACAAATGGATCTAAAGCTTCTTTTACAAAGCGTGCAATGCTACCCGTCTCACCAAAGATTTGACCAATTTCACTACTGGTGGCCTGTAAAGTCACACCTGAATTAAATGGATATTTCTGACTCAAATTGGTTTTAAATGGTTGATACGCTTGAATACCCCACAATTTATTCAACTCATCCTGAGTCGGTACAATCAAGCTAGCAAAAGATTGTGTCAGTGGCGTCATCAACAATTTTTGTAATACTTGTTGATCGGTGTCTTTTAGACCCACCATCATTTTCTCATCTACATATTTCTGTGTGGTATTAAAGACTGAAGTTTGATCATTGATGGTCTGTTTCACCAAAGCCATGGCACTTGGACCAATCTCACCTGCTGTTTTCAGATCATTGAACTTACTACGCACTTGAGCAAGATTATTCATGTACTCATCGAATAACGATTTATCTTGTAAATCATCGCGCTTGCGTACCAACTGATAGAACATTTGATATTCTTGCGAAATTGCACCTTGGGCACGATCCATCGCTTGAGCCGCTGCTCTATCATCTGAATTGTTCAGAACTTTACGTTTAAACCAAGCGACAAAGCCTTTTTCAGGAACAGCCAGTTCCGCCTGTACAATTGGATTATCCCAGTTGGTTTCAATTGCAATGCGTTGTAATAAAGTACGAATTGGTGAATTTTGTGGTTCGCCTAAAACATCAATACTCTTCACTTGCTGAGCAAATTGATCGTTTTTGGCATAATAAATGCCGTTCAGGAATTTTTTCCATTCCGCCACATATTCTTGCTTATACAGTGCGACCAATTGTTTGCGGATTTGTTCTGGGCTACCAGAGAAGGTTAAATCATCCGATTGACGACTATTCAATACCCAATCTTTGCTGTCTGTTGGCTTATTCGCAGCCTCATCAATTGCCTTTTCAACATACTCATCCCATGCCTTTTGCGTAAACACACCTGGTAATGCATAGCTACCCAAAACAATGGCACGGTTTTGTTCACCCACAATTTGCCCAACCGTGACTGCTGGGAAGCGTACCGCTGCACGCATCTTAATCTCGTTATAGACACGGTCACGTGCTGGCATACCACGAATTACTGACAATAAAACTTGACGGGTTTGGTCGACCACTTGTGCATCGGTTTCAAGTACAGGGAAGCCGTCTTGATTGGCCAAGGTCATGGCATAAGAAAGGATCTTCTCTGCATCCTGAATCATTTCACCACGTGGCATTTGCCCACGATTGGCATCCAACCAAGAACGCCAGAAACGAGACACTTGGTCACTTAAATGACTGGTATCCATATATTCATGGTTACTCATCATCAAATAGGCTTTTAATGCGTTATAAGCATCTTGTGGATTGCTATCCGAAGGCTCTAAATACTGCTGTGTTTTCGCAACTTGCTTGATTTCGACATTGACGTGATTGGCTTTTAAAGTTGCCTCATTATTTTTAACACGCTGTAAATATTGCGCAATATTTTGCTGTGTTGGAGTCAGAACAATTTGCTTGATCCCTTTCAAATACTCGGCTTTTAAGCTCTCGCGTAATTGATTACCTTGATAGAGACCAAAGCTGAATTTAAGCGGACGATGCTCATCAAACTCATCGAGCTGCTGCAAGCGTTCTTGCAGAATCAATAAGGCTTCGAGTTGAGTTGATAATTGCTGTCCAGAAGTTTTTTCTAGGTGTACCACTTTATCTAAGTCAGCCTGTACATCCGCAATCAACTGCTGGTTATTACGATATGACCAGACCCAAACACCCAAGACCAAAGAAACCCCAACCAATGCCGCAATAAAGCCAATATAACGCTGACGTTTTTTGGCAGGATTGATGTGCTGTTTCACCAGATCTTTGTCTCGTAAAATCACATTAGAGAATAGACCTTGTAAGAAATAACCATGGTTGGGTGCAAGCGAAGCATTTACGCTGTCTTGTCCATTGCCCTGAACTTGCTGCAGTTGAAACTCTTGCGCAATGTTCTCCGTCATTGGGCTTTCAATCACACCTTCTTGTAAGGCACTGGTAAAATAGAAACCACGGAAAATCGGTTGGAACTGGTATGGGTTATCTTCAAATAATGTGCCGACAAAACTTTTTAGCGCAGGTTTGAGTGTTTTAAATTCCAATGGGAAGGTCATGACACTTGGCGAAATATTCTGCGAATGGCGACGACTTAAATGCGTAGTACTGACACTTTTTAAACCGTCATAAAGAATGCTGTAATGTTTTTCGAATAATTCCACTGCATTCTGGGACGAGTTCTGCTCATAAGGTAAGGTTGCACCCCATGCCTGATTATATTCTTGTGACTCATAGCAATCAAAGAACTCGGTAAAGCCTGCAATCAAGTCCATTTTAGAAAAGACTAAATAAACAGGAACCACGACCTCAAGTTTTTCCGTTAAGTCTTGAATTCGAGCGCGCAGATTTTTGGCTAATTTTATTGAGTTCTCAGGACTCTGGCTGATCAATTCAGCAATACTGACAATCAGGACCAAACCATTAACAGGCGCTTTGGAACGATTTTTCTTTAAAATATTTAAAAAGCCCAACCATTCAGAATGATCTTCGGAATAAACCGAATAACGCCCTGCAGTATCCAGCAAAATCCCTTCTGTAGAAAAAAACCAATCACAGTTTCGTGTTCCACTTAAACCCGCTGAAACCATTTTCTGATGGGTTTCTTCAAAGGGAAACTTCAAACCAGAATTATAGATCGCAGAACTTTTACCCGCTGCAGGATTACCAATCACCATATACCAAGGCAATTCGTACAATGCAGCATTGCCCTTTTTATCACCCAATTTAGATTTACGAATCAATTGAATTGATTCTTTCATCTGCTGCTGAATTAACTGTAGCTCGGCTTTGTCTTTATGTTGACCATATTCAGCTTGGCTGTCTTGCTCAATCGCATTGGCCAGTTCTTCACCTTGTTCAGCATGGCGTTTTCTTTGAATCAGCCAATAGATGCCATAGACGATTAAACCCAATGCATAGGTTGCTGCCAATGCCCAAAAAATATGCCGAGGAATAGACGAGTATGAAGAAATCAGTGCCACGAATAAGGATAAAGCAATAATAGCTTTAGGATTCGTGATGTACTGCCACAGATAACCTAAAATGATATACATTGAGTTCTCGAATTCTTAATAAAGTTAATTAATCAGCAATTGCTACACTTTCCTGATCTTGTGTGATCTCAGGAACAGCTTGGATAAATGCTTGTAAATTTTGTCCATAAACAAAGGCAACCTGTGACTCAGAAAAATGCGCCCCCAACATTAATCCAAACAGTTTTGCCACGTTTTGGGTTTGTCCAAAAATCGGTTTGCAGTACAAGTAATGGTGTGCCTCGACTGGACTTTGCTTAAAAAACTGTTCCAATTTTTTGGACACCTTGACATCAGCACCATCCTCAACCACCAATACAAAAGGGTCTTCAGCCTGATACTGGGGTAAGTCATCAATCCCCAACTCTTTGAAAATTTGATCGATATTATTTTGGTTGCTGACCAGCTTAAAGGTCTTCTCGGGTTGTAACTGTTCTAGCTGCACCGCAGGATTCGCCAGACAACTACTGCTCACAAATTCCGCAGGGATATAAGCACTTGCTCCCCAAGATTTTTCATCAATAATTTCTTGATCAATTTCTGAATCTGCCGCAATGATCAATGAAATTTCATGAGCTTGGTTTTGAATCCGCTCAAGTAACTCCAGCAGATGTTGCTCAGTCGATGCCGCACTGAGGTAGTGATATTCAATATGGAACTTTTGGGGAATGATGCCAAGATCGTAAAAAATGGCCTGAATACTTTCATTGCTACTCAAGTCATTCCAGGTATGCACCACATCTTCAGACAATAAAATGTGTAGATTTAATTTATCCAAACGATAGACCTGCTCTACCTGAATGGACTCATGCGCCTCATCACCCGAAAAACTTGGATCAATCCACGCAGGGTGCATTCGGTATTCATGCAGATTTTGGCTTTCATAAAACAAACTAGACCGCTTTAAGTGGTCTGAAATCGAGGCCAAAAGTTCAGTGTGTTGTTCAATTTGATGGTGGATCAAAGCCATGATGCGCTGCTGTCGAATCGACAAGAACTGCAATTCCTCATCATCCTCGCTTTGGACCTGTTGATCTAAGTCTGCAATGCGATAAGAAAGAATGGGGATACCATGAAAATTCACCAGATCCTGATCTAACTGGGGACTGGTAAACTGCTTGATTCCATCCAGAATCGAATCATTTTCACCCAGTGCACTATATGCGCCTGCCGCATACAGATTCAGTTTTAACCACTTACTCTCCAACACAATCGGCTGTGGCTCAGTTGTGTTCTGCTCTGCGTTTTGTTCAGCCTGCAAAGCGTGTTGCTTTTTTTCTTTATGATGTTGATATGCCTTATAGATCAGCCAAGGTGACAGTAACACCAAGGTCATCACGACGGGCAAGATCAGGAAATAATTAATTAAATCGGCAGATTCTGGCTGATATTGAATATCACGCCAGTAATAAACCACCACTAAACCGACCAAGATAAAACAACTGATGAGTGTGGCTAAAATTTTCTTCACCATTATGCGGCTCCTAAAAGTGCATAACGTGTTTCCGTGTTATGTTGTAATTGTTCGGATGGCATTAAAAATGCCCCTTGGCCCAGACCAATCTGATGCCCAGAATTTAAACAGATTGGATTGATTTCACGTTTATCTAAAATCAAACGTACATCAATAAACAGTGTTGGGCTGCACCATGTCTGGATCAGATGTTTTAATTTTTTATTCAAATGCTGCTCAGGCAGGAAAGCTAAATACTGCTCTCGAGATAATGGCCCAATTTGAATTTCGATTTTGCCATCAATTTGTTGAACCGTATCGCCACAAAAGGTATTCACACCCAGTAGGCTTGGATTGCTACCGCCTAAGCGGGTCTTCTGCTCATCAGCCAGATGAAAGGTTTCTTTGACAAATTCTTGGATCTGAACCTGTTGATTAAACACACATGACAACACTGTTTTTAACGCATGCGCAGTATTGTTTTGCCCCTGCATCAAACCAGAAAATTCGGCAAAATACTCATCTAGATCTTGTTGTTCATGCTGAGAACGAATATAGCCATTTAAGGCATGCAGAATGTCCAGATAATGATTGTCTTGTTCAATCTCATAACGTACCGCCAAATTATAGGCCAAGCTGGCATCAACATATTTGGCTGTCAGCTTATGATTGAACAGACCTAAAAATTCTTTAATCTCGAGTCGCTGCTGTCGGCTACTTTGTTTTAATTTATTGGTATAGGTATAAGGTAGCGCCCCTTGTGTTCCTGTGAGCCCTACCACCAGATTGGTTAAATGGACCCGCTGATCTTGATAACTGAGTTCTTCAATTTCAGTCGCAGGGAAACTTAAACTAAATGAGGTGCCAAATTTAAAATCTTCAGACCAACCCTGTGCTTGTGATACCTGTGGGTGGTGGCGCAACAAGCGTGTAGATTGAATAAATTCAAATGACCCTGACTTTTTAAAAACTTGGTCGACTACAGAAGAGTCTTGCCACCAACGTTCTGCACGCATTGGTATATCTCCTGTTGGTTAAGACTGTCTTTGACGACCACATCAACAAAACTATTGATTTGAACCTTTAAATTAAAAATATGGCTTAATAACTGGCTGAAAATATAGAGACTATGTCCACGGAAAACGCTCTTATTCACCGAGAGCTCAGCCTTAACCCCACGAATAAACATCGGGAAAGGTTTTGCATTCATCAATTTATTGGTGGTTGAGAAGTTGAGCTGTTTCAATGCATCAATCAATAAAATATTTTCTTTAGAATGCGGTAAGTTATATAAAGCCAAAAGCTCCTTCACATGACTCAGCGCATCGCCTTTCATCAATGCCAAGGTATTCAACGAAAGATGCGAAATAATGCGCCATTGCTCATTGCTGTTTTTATCAAAATGATAAGGCGATGTCGGACGCTTTAAAATCAAGGCACGTCTTGCCAAACTACTGTCATTTAAATTCAGAATATTATTGCTCTGACTTAATGCTTCATGCGGCAAATCACCATTGGAGCACAGCAAACGCGTACTAATAAAATCGGATTTGATTTCATAAGGTTTCAAATGCTTGGAAACAATCGAATACCCCATTTGCATGATTTTAGTCTGCGAAGGCAGATAATTTAAAGAATAAAAAAATTGAACCTTATCATTGTGATAATGACTCATTGCAAAAAAAGGCAATACAGGGAGATGCGTTTGCTCTTGATTGGTCTTTTCACGCACCATATTCATCTCAAGGATAGAATAGACTTGATACAATTCAGGATGATGTGCATCCGTGACCAATGGATATTGTAATTGGGTATGTGAAATCTTTTGCGGTTCGGCCTGCTTTTCGAACAGATTAATTGCTGGTGTGGTAAATAATTTAAAGTTAGCTATATTGAGCTCGGAATAATTGCGAACCACCGCTTGATCATTCAAATTGAGTTTAAGATGGATCAAAATTTCAAAGCTGTTGTGCTGCTGCAATAATCCTTTGAGGACACTCAAATCCAAATTTAAGTAATTAAACTTCTCAGGGAAACAAAAATATTCCATCAATAAACGATAGGCATGATGGGTATGCTGATCAATCGGCAATAAACTTTCTTGCTCACTAAAGCCCATGACCTCAAAGGGATTGGCGATCTCCAATACCCGCGGCCCCACCCGAAGTGCAAAACCTGTATCTTTACGAAAAATACTATCCAAAACTTGCAATGGAAAATTTGAAATTGCATCTAAATAGATCGGTAATTTTTCATCCAAAATCCATTGTTGGGCATCATTAAAGATTTCAAATTTCAAACTCAAGGTCGCATTTTGATTCAAATGCATATGCGTGCTAGGCGAAGTTTGAAACTCCAAATGCGTCAATGCGATCGGTAATAATCGAACCTCATTACTGGTGTTAAACTCGCATTGCACGCCTTTAAAACTGCGTGACTTCAACGCTGTTTTTTGTGGAATCAAATGTGCTGCTGTTAATTGTTTAAGTTTATTGGTATCTTCAAAACTGACCACAGTACAGGCTGGGAAATGACGCAAATATTGCGGGAACATCACTTCAAATAAAGAATGAGTAAACAGCTCATAGCTATCGGCTAATTTTTTATCAATCCGTGCAGCAATCAGGGAAAAGGCCTGAATCAAGCGTTCAATATGCGGGTCATCAATTTGTTCTTGGTTAAGCGATAGACGTTGCGCAATCTTCGGATATTTCTGCGCGAACTCTCGAGATTGTTGACCGAATTCTTGTAGTTGTTTTTCATAATACGGTAAAAGTTGCTCTATCACTGTTCGCTCACACTAAGTTCTGGCAGAAATAACATATTGTTGTGTTGTTGGTTTGAGTAAAGCATCGAAAAAAACAGGTTCATATAAAGGGTGAATATTTAAGTAAGCCTGAATACTTAAACACAGCGATCCCATATTATGACCATCCAATAGCATCTCAACTTTGATCTGCCGCAATCTCGGCTCATGTGCTGCAATAGACTGCTCAATCGATTGACAAATTTTATCTCGATCCAATGGATTGGCCGTCGACAAGCCTACGAAATCGATAATTCCAAACTGCAAAATTGATTTTTTTGCCAGCGGAAATTCATCCATATCTCGATCAAATTGTGCGATCCGACTATTCAACAAGTCTTCCAAATCACGAGCAACAGACTCTCGTAACTGCTGAATCGACATCCCTCTTAAATAATCTTCTTGCTCTGGTACTAAACGATCAAATAATGTTGATCTGAATCCATAAGGATATAGATGATCTAAATTCATTTTTATAAGAACAGCATCTTGGAAAAATAGAGGTTAATAGGCACCTATTAACCTCTATCAGAAAATCACGATACTGATTACGCAGCGTATGAAGCTGTGTTATTAGAAAGTGACCATTTCTTAGTAACAGCACCTTTCGCAGTACCGTTAATGTCTTGTTGGTTATAAGTCCACTCAACAGCAGCGTATTTCAAACCAAATGTTTCTGTTGGAACACCTTCTTCGTTTACAGTCGGTGTTACGCTAGAAACAAGAACGTGTTTCAATTTGATTTGTAAGTACTTGATGCGCTTATCACCATTTGCACGGTAGTAATCAATCTGTACTTCATCAAATGTATAACCCGCTGAACAAGCTTCCCAAAGCTTAGGACTAGTTGCGTCCAAATCTTTAACGAAGATCATGTCTGAGTGCTCAACACGTTCAGCTGTATGGCCACCTACGCTACTAGAAGTCGCAGATTTAGGTTGACGAATGTTATGAGACCAAGAGTTAACTTCAAGCCAACCTTTGTGTTCAGAATCGCGAGATTCTCCGTCTACCTTGTACTTACCACGAAACTCAACATATATATCTTTCATTTAAAAATTACCTCTATTTTATTTAAAGTTATTATCTAGCTGATCTCATTGTTAATTTGAGGACTGAGGTAGTTCAGTCACGAGTCGTAAAGAAACAGACAACTCATCCAGCTGGAAATGTGGTCTTAAGAAAACCACAGACTTGTAGTGACCCGGTTGAGCTGGATCTTCTACAACTTTTACAGATGCCTCGCGAAGCGGATATTGTGCTTTTGCTTCTTGAGATGCACCATCATCTAGCAAGACATATTGCGAGAGCCATTCATTTAAAAACGCTTCGACATTGCCTGCAGATGCAAAACTTCCCACTTTGTCACGCATCATTGCTTTTAAGTAATGTGCAATGCGCGATACCGCCATGATGTATTGGATTTGGCTAGAAAGTGCAGAGTTTGCATTCGCCGTATCACTGTCATATTTCTTTGGTTTTTGAGCAGATTGTGCACCAAAGAAAGCTGCATAATCTGTGTTCTTGCAGTGAACCAATGGAATAAAGCCAAGGTCGCTGAGTTCTTTTTCACGACGGTCTGTAATGGCAATTTCAGTTGGGCATTTAAACACCACTTCACCATCTGAGGTTTTAAAGGTGTGTACTGGCAAACCTTCAACTAAACCACCACCCTCAACACCACGAATCGCAGCACACCAACCATGCATATCAAAGGCGTTGGTTAAACGTGTTCCGAACGCATAAGCCGCATTCATCCACAGATAATCATCATGGTTTTCACCAGAAACATCTTCAACGAAGTTAAAGCCTTCAGTTGCAGTGCCTTCTTTCGGATGGTATGGCAAGCGACCTAAGACATGTGGCATGGTCAATGCGACATAACGTGAATCTTCGCTGTCACGGAAAGAACGCCATTGGACGTATTCAGCTGTTTCAAAGATTTTTGAAACATCACGTGGACGATCAATATCGGTGAACGACTCAAGACCCAGAATGCTTGGGCTTGCTGCCGAAACAAATGGCGCATGTGCTGCAGCAGCAACATGAGAAATCTGTTCCAATAAATACATATCTGACGGTGTACGATCAAACTCAAAATCACCAATCAACGCTGCATAAGGTGCACCACCAAATGAGCCATATTCTTCTTCATAAATTTTCTTAAACAAGGTGCTTTGATCAAAATCTGTTGCACCTTGAAAGTCTTTCACCAACTCTTTTTTCGTCGTATTCAACATACGAATTTTAATCATCGAGTTAGACGGTGTTTCTTGACAGAAATAGTAAAGACCACGCCACGTCGATTCGATGGTTTGGAACTGTTCATGGTGCATAATCTCGCTCAATTGATTCGAGATTAAGGCATCAATTTCTGCAATACGCTTATCAATCGACAAGGTCATATTTTCAGAAACCGTAATTGTTCCCGCCATGACTTCTTTTGCCAATTCACCAATTAGGCTTTTTGCACGAACATGCTCATCATCATTACGGGCAATGCGGCTTTGCTCTACAATTGAATCCAGTAAATTCACTGATTCTGCTTCAACACTCGCTGCTGCGGCTGCTTGTAAATTACTCATTTTCAGCCTCCGCGCTTAACTGACGAATCTGATCTGTATTTTTCAACACTTCATCCAGCAAGTCTTCCAAACGCTCACTGTTTGAAATCTTATTACGTAAATCAGTTAAACGTTCACGCGCTGCAACCAACTTACGCAATGGATCAACCTGTTGCACCACTTGTTCTGGACGGAAGTCTTCCATCGAGTTAAAAGTGAGGTCCACTGACATACGACCGCCTTCTTCCGTCAAAGTATTTTCAACTTGGAAAGCAGCACGTGGTGCTAAAGATTCCATCACTTCATCAATATTATCTAAATCAACATTGATAAATTTTTTGTCTTTTAACTTAGTCTTTTCTAGCTCTGATGCAGCGGAGAAATCCCCCATCACACCCACAACAAAAGGGAGTTCTTTTGACTCTTTGCCATCACCAACTTCGACATCATATGTCAGCTGTACACGAGGGGGACGTATGCGTTGCAGTTTCTTCTGTACGCTTTCTCTCTTTGCCATAACTTTTCACCCTTGATTATTATTTCAACGAATCGAATGGATTCGAACCTGTCTTTTGAACAGTATTTGGTTGTTTGCTAACTGTTGGTGTTACAGCCGTTTGACGTTTTACCGGCGCAACAGATTGAGTTACATTACTACGTGTTGGTTGAGTTGTACGTACTTTTCTGTTCGTTGTACGTCGCGTTGTGTTATTGGTCGACGTATTTCGTATTTCTTTCTTGAGGGATTCATCTGTAATCGCCTTGCTCGTTGAGGTATCAGGAGCAGGTACGGCAACACGAATACTGTCACTCAACTGTTTTGCTGGTGGATAAGTGAGCTCATTGCTCAAATAGCGCATTTCACTTGAACGCATCTGTTGCAAAGCATCATTGGCAATTTGAACACTGGCTAAAAAAGTGACATCTGTTAAAGTGGTACCGCGTACATTTTGCTCTTGTAACTGCGTTGCCAGTTTTAAAGCATTCATCGGTTGCTTTAATTCATACATACGCATCGCAGCCTGAGCCAACAAATCGTTTACACGCGAAGCATTATCTTTGTCACAAACTTGTTGATAAATATCTAATAAAGCATGATCCGTTTGGTTTACTGCCAACGGATTCTGTTTTAGACATTTACTTTTTAATTTAATTGGTTTTATTTCTTTATCATCAGCATAAGCTGAATTACCTATTAAACCTGCTGTTATACAAAGAATTGATATTACAATACCTTTTTTCAAAATATGCCTCGTCATTATTTAACTTATAATTGAAGAGCTGACAATTATTGTTAAAAAACCCTCTTACTCGTCAATTTTTGTACATTTACATCATTTCCGCGAATTTAACAAAAAAAACACATACAAAGTCAATACTAGTTACGTTTATTAACATTATTAAATTTTCATGACAGAGATTCATGTAAAAAAAAACTTTAATCGAGTGCATTTTTTGTTTAAAAGTGACATTTTTTGTTGTAGAATAATCTGTATACTCGTATTGAGTTATGTTAAGTTTTTGATTTTATTCAAAAAATATTTCTAGCAAAAACAACGATACCAAGTTAGAACTCAGCAAATAGAACTTGGTATTTAAAAATTATTGTGAGTAATAAATGAGTAACTTAAAGGTTTTAATTACAAAACTATCAGCTCCTACTCGTACTGCATTAGAAAAGTCTGCAAATTACTGTATTAACCAATTGAATTATGAAATTGAGATTGAACATCTATTTGTTGAATTACTAAATCAAAATATAGTCAATGATTTACATATTTTATTAAAAAAAAATAATATCTCTCCGGATGCCTTACTGACTGATTTAAAAGAAACTATAGCCTCTTTACCTAAAGGTAATACTCGTACCCCCATCTTTGCAAAATCAATCGTTCGATTATTTGAGCAGGCCTGGTTGCTCGCTTCTGCTGAACAAACCCCTATAATTCGTAGTAGTCATTTATTAATTGCTTTATTAACAGCTCCCGATTTGCAACAAATTGCGTTTAGAGCATCTAGTTTATTTGAACGCTTCCCAATCGATACCATGAAACACAAGTTTCTCGATATTTGTGGGAAAAGCAGTGAACAACCACAGACTGAAGATTCAAGCACAACGATAGAGCCTGTAACCCATTCCGAATCAACAGTGACTGCTGCAAAAACCCCTGCCCTTGATCAATACACCATCAACCTTACTGAAAAAGCCAAACAAGGGGGTATTGATCCTGTTATTGGCCGTGAATTTGAAATTCGCCTGATGCTCGATATCTTGATGCGTCGCCGCCAAAACAATCCGATTTTAACTGGCGAACCAGGTGTCGGTAAAACCGCCGTTGTTGAAGGCTTGGCCTTAAAAATTGCACAAGGTCAGGTTCCTGAGGCATTAAAAAATGTTCACCTGCATGTCTTAGACATGGGTTTATTACAGGCTGGTGCCAGTGTTAAAGGTGAGTTTGAAAATCGCTTAAAACAAGTGATTCAGGAAGTGCAAGCCTCGGCCCATCCGATCATCTTGTTTATCGATGAAGCACACACCATGATTGGTGCTGGTGGTCAGGCTGGACAAAACGATGCTGCAAACTTACTCAAACCTGCATTAGCGCGTGGTGAATTAAGAACCATTGCGGCAACGACTTGGGCTGAATACAAACAGTACTTTGAAAAAGATGCTGCACTCAGCCGCCGTTTTCAAGTGGTTAAAGTTGAAGAACCAACCGAAGAAGTCGCGATTGATATGTTGCGTGCCATGATCCCCGTCATGCAAAGTCACTTTAACTTACAAATTGATGATCAAGCCATCATTACCGCTGTGCAAGCATCGCATCGCTATATCAGTGGTCGTCAACTTCCAGATAAAGCAGTGAGCGTACTCGATACTGCTTCGGCTCGTGTTGCTTTGACACACAATGCACAACCCGTGGTTCTGGATCAACTCAAAGCACAGCAGCACAATCTTCAGTTAGAACATCAAATTATCAACAATGAACACCAGCAGTTCCCTGTACACCACGAACGTTTAGATGAGCTCAGTCAACAGCTGACAAGCTTGGAAAAAGAGATTCAAGCAACTGAAAGTAAATGGCAACAAGAGCTTGCTTTGGTTAAACAAATTCAAGCACTAAATGCACAAACAGAACAAGACCATAAAGCGCAAATCGCGACATTAAGAGCTGATTTAGCTCAATTACAGGGTCAAACACCCTTAGTATTTGAACGTGTCAATGCACAGATCATCAATGAAATTATTTCTGATTGGACCGGTATTCCAGTTGGTAAAATGGTCAATGATGAAATCAAACAAATTCTCAGTCTTGAAGATAAATTGGGTGAACGTGTGATGGGCCAAGATTATGCCCTCACCCAGCTGGTTCAAGGCATTAAAACCTCTAAAGCCAAATTAGAAGATCCAAACAAACCCCAAGGTGTATTTCTGCTGGTTGGCCCAAGCGGAGTGGGTAAAACTGAAACTGCCCTTGCTCTCGCCAATGAGCTATATGGTGGCGAACAACATCTCATCACCATCAATATGTCTGAATACCAAGAGGCACATACTGTTTCATCCTTAAAAGGTGCGCCTCCTGGTTATGTCGGTTATGGTCAAGGTGGTGTTCTCACTGAAGCTGTTCGTCGCAATCCCTATAGTGTTGTCCTGTTGGACGAGGTTGAAAAAGCCCACAGCGATGTACAAGAATTATTCTATCAAGTCTTCGATAAAGGTATGCTTGAAGATGGTGAAGGTCGCGTAATTGACTTTAAAAACACCACTATTTTGCTAACCTCGAATACGGGTTCAAGTGCCATCATGCAGGCCTGTTTAAATCAGCCTGTCGAAGACTGGCCACATGCCGAAGATTTGATCGAGCATTTAAAACCTAGTTTATATAAACAATTTAAGCCTGCATTTATTGGCCGTATGCGCATTGTGCCTTACTTTCCGCTGCATGATGAGTTGCTTATTCGCATCATTAAACACAAACTTGGAAAAATTGTTGATCGTATTGAAAAACAATATGCAACTAAGGTTCAGTATTCTGATGATTTAATCGAATTACTCCTAAACCGTTGTACTGAAGTCGATAGTGGTGCACGAAATGTGGACAATATCCTTAACTCTACTGTCTTGCCAGCTTTAGCAACTGAAATTTTAGTCGCCTTAGCTGAGCATAAATTGCCGAAGTTGATTGTAATTGATACCCAAGACGATGAAATTACCTATCAATTAGATCCAGTCGAAAAAGCAACCAAGAAACGTTCGAGTAAAAAAGCCAAAGCTGAAGTTTAAAATTTAAAGATTGAGCTAAATTTGTGATGCATATGGATATTTTATCTTTACTAACGCCGATTAATGAGCAGTCACCGTGTGGTGAGGATTACTCATTTTCAAATGAATTCCACGCCATTAAAAAAGCAAAAACCCAAGATGATGTATTACTTGATCAAGGGGATTGGGTGACTGAACCCAAACAGGCGGATTGGGACTTTGTCTCCAGCACATCTATAGATTTACTGCAATCAAAAAGTAAAGATATCCGTTTGCTCACATGGCTGTCTGAAGCTTGGGCAAATCTGTATGGCTTTGAAGGCATTAGCAAAAGTCTGGAACTCAGTCATCGCATATTGGAACAGTATTGGTTAACCTTACATCCAGAAGTAGAAGATGATGATTTAGATCAACGTATTGGCTTATTACAAGGTTTAATTAATCAGCTCCCTTTGCTGATCAAAAAGGTGTCATTAATTAACCATGCGCCATATTATCATTTGCTCGACTACGACAACTTTCTTTATCACGAAAATATCCGTCGCAAACAAAGCGATGATTATGAAGACTCAAGTGGTTCAACCGAATTAGAGCAATTTGAACAAGCCTTATCTAATACAGATAAGAGTTTTCAGCGACAGAACTATCAAAGTTTTAATGAAATTCTGCAACAATGGGCGACCTTGAAACAGGTTTTAGATGATCTACTTGGTTTAGATTCACCGAGTTTTGCGGCAATTGACTCAAGTTTAGATACCATTCATATCACACTGAAAAAAATTTATAAAAGCGACCTGTTTGAACAAAGCACTCAGACGGTCATTACAGAAATCGAAACATCGACTACACCGATGGTACAACACGTGACGACTCAATCTGCTGCACCTCAAAATCAGCTGTCTTTTCAGCCGCAAGTTCAATCGCATGTTGAAAACCGAGAACAGGCGATGCGTGTGCTGCAAGAAATTGCCACTTATTTTCAGAAAAATGAACCGCATAGCCCAGTCAGCTATATGCTGCAAAAAACCATCAAGTGGAGCCAAATGCCACTGCATGAATGGTTAACTCAGGTGATTAAGGACGAACATCCTTTACAAATGCTACAGGACACCCTTGGTGTTCAGCCAAAGAATGAATACGAATAATTGTTGGTAAATACATATGTTTAAAGCAGAAAAGATTCTTTGGGGTGAAGGCTTATTTTTACGTCCTCAGCATTTTCAGATCCAAGATACCTATCATGAACAACGTTTGAATCATACGATTCGTGCGATGATTCCACATGCCTATGGCGTACAAAAGTTGAAATTTGACGAGGTTCAACTTTCGACCCATATTCTGGCACTCCAAGAAGTGGAAATTATTTGGCAGGATGGTGAGATTTATCACGCACCTGCTCAAGATTTATTACCAGAGCCGTTATTGCTAGATGATCTTAATCTACAAGGTGAAATGACGGTTTATCTGGCGCTGCCAATCTTGCAAGCCAACAAGAAAAATATCGCAGATGAAACACGCTCAGTGTCTAGTCGCTATCATAACTATTTGACAGAAACCCATGATCTGTTTACCGATGCCAGCCCTGCTGAACTGAATCTGTTGCGTCGTCGTGCAGAATTTAAGTTATTAGAGCAACATATTCAGCCGAGCCAAAATTTAGATGGTTTCTTGTATATCCCTGTCGCTAAAATTAAGCGTCAAAGCTCAGGTCACTTTGAGTTAGACAATAAGTTTATCCCGCCAATTTTACATATTGCAGCGTCTGAATCTCTAATTAACAATCTAAAGCGTACGCTCAACGTCATTAAGGCAAAAATTAAAACCATCCAGAGCAATAACCGTGAGAACGAACAAAAACTAATTGAATTCCGTTCCGGTGACATTGTTTCCTTCTGGTTAATCAATGCCTTAAATACTGCCTATGCCGGACTGAATCACTTACTCCAATATCCTTTAATTCACCCAGAACGCTTGTTCTCAGAATTATTGCGTTTAACTGGGTCATTACTCACCTTCTCTACGGCCTATGATGTGGACCATTTACCACAGTATAAACATCATCAGCTTCAAGACAGTTTTCAACAGCTTGATCTGATCTTAAGAGATTTACTGGATACCATTATTTCGAGCCGTTATTTCAGCATTGCTTTAAAAGAAACGCGACCGTCTTATTGGGTGGGTAGTCTTGAGTCAGACAAAATTACCCGTGATACGCGTCTTTACATTGCAGTTTCAAGCAGCATGATGCAAACCCATGAACTCATTCAAATCGTACCTTTGCGCTTCAAAGTGGGCAGTACGATAGACGTAGAACAGCGTGTGATTGCGGCACTTCCTGCTGTTCCACTCCATCATTTAATGCAAGTTCCGACAGCAATTCCAGTCCGTTCTGGTGTCAGCTATTTTGAAATTGAACCACATCATGAACTCTATCAACGTATGCTTGAGTCAGAAACCATCTGTGTCTATGTACCTGCTGGTTTCCAAGATATTAGTATTGAACTCATTGCTGTAATGAATAGTTAAGAGAATCACAATGACTCAACCCACAGGCATCCCCTCTTTATTTGATGATGGAAAAATTGGTTCAGGCTTACCTTCGTCTGATCAGCCACAAAATAAAGCGCAAGCGACCAACTTGATTGACCTATTACATGATGGGTTCTATCTGGTTTTTTTACTTCGCAATCGCTATATACCTGCAAATCCAACTGATTTTCGTGAAAAAATCGTCGATTTATTGAACCGTTTCGAGCAGCAAGCCAAACGCTTACAATTTTCTGCTGATGATATTCACGACGCCAAATATGCATTTTGTGCCTTGATTGATGAAACGATTGCGACGCAACAGGATGCTGCCTATTTTAACTTACAGAATTCATGGCTGATCAGCCCATTGCAATTGAGCCTGTTTGGCTCTCAACTGGCGGGTTATCGTTTTTTTGAAATCTTGGAACAACTGCGCAGTCGTGGCAAAGACCGCCTAGCATCGCTTGAGGTTTTCCACTACTGCCTCTTACTCGGTTTTCAGGGCAAATACCGTCTGGAATCTGTAGAAAGTCTAAACCACCTCGTGGCTCGTGTTGGAGATGAAATTGATTATCTCAAAGGGAAAAAAGCAGCATTTTCTCCTTTTGCCGCAATTCCTGACCATATTAAACACATTATTCATCACGAGTTACCCTTTTTCTGGATTCTAATCTTCTTGCTCATGTTTGCTGCGCTCACTTTTGCAGGCTTAAAGTTTATGCTATCCAAACAGAATCAGAGTGCTTTAGCTCCTTATCAGAATGTGATTTCAGCACCTGCCGAAGAAGCACATATCACCATCCATTTGCCTTAGTTGATAACGTATGACTCAGGAAAGAACAACTTCTTTACGAATATTACAGACCAATAAGAAAAAAACCTTATCGCCTGTCATTTATTTACTGATCGGATTTGTTTCAGGAATCATCTTTGCTGCATTGTTTTTTTTCATTTTTGCAAGCGACACCAACAACCCAGCACCGAGTGTGCCACAAACGGTTGAAGAAACTGATCCGGTTCAAACTGCCACCAAAGCAACAGCACAAAGTCATGAAGTAGAAGTGACTACTCCAAATCATCATGAAACAACCGAATCGGTGGAAGACAATAATTTTGCTCAACCCGAAAGCAATGATTTAAACAAATTTTTCCAACGCACACCGCCGCCTGCTGCACCCGCTCCGAATGGACAGCATGTTTCTCCATTTGCCAATGAGCCAAATGCGAAACCCACAACAGTAACATCAGTAAAAGGGCCACATAGCAAAAATGAAACCGTTGCTCCGGCAACGAATAAAATAGTCGCTAAACCTGCTCCACCTGCAACCAAGGCTGTACCAGCGAAAGCAGCAGAAGTTGAAGCGGAAGCACCCGAAGCAACTGTACAAATTAAAGTGACACAAAAACCTTTTGCTGTGAATGAACTCAAGTAAACAATGATTTTTATCATCTTCTTCTGCTTTGTCGCTGTCGCGATCGGATTAACCCTGCTCATGTCATATGAGCTGCGTTATAAATGCAAGCAGTTGTTGCAATCATTACTTCCAAGTAGCAAAAAGAAAATTGCCAATGCGATGCAGTTTGCAGAGAATATGCATCAAGCGGCCTCGCCAGAAAAATTACAATCGCATTGGCACTTACAACAATGGTGGATTTTAATCGCAGGTTTCTTTTTATTTGCCAGCATCCTGATTTTTGCGTTTACCCGCCCGATCAATTCCACACGAATTGAAGCTGAATATTTAAAAGAAACTGATCCGCAAATTTATACGCTACTCAATGGTGAAATGCTGAGCCCACCACCAGAAGTCGATGCCAACTTGATTGAAGATGCCATTGTCGAAGCAACTCGGCTTGAACAGGCCTATCAAGCCCAGCATCCAACAGATCCGAGTATTAATGCATCTCAAATTGAGATTCCACTTACACATTCACATGGTAGTTTTGATGTATCCATGGTTGATCGTAAATGGGACAAAATTAATCCTCGCTATAAGCAACGCCTACTGATGGTATTTAAAATCATGAAAGAACAGCATGGTTATGAGTTGGTGTTACTTGAAGGTTACCGCAGTCCAAGCCGGCAAAATATGCTTGCAGGGAATCCAAATACAACCCGTGCCAAAGGTTATCAAAGCTATCACCAATTTGGTTTAGCTGCCGATGTTGCTTTTAAACGCAACGGTAAAGTCGTTATCTCAGAACGTGACCCTTGGGCAATGCGTGGTTATCAACTCTATGGGCAAGTTGCTGAATCAGTTGGTTTAACTTGGGGTGGTCGTTGGAAATCTATTCAAGATTATGGCCATACCGAATACCGTATGCCAGGTCTAAGAAAAACCAAGGAAATGGCAGAACAACTCACCGCAGAAGGACAATTAAACGCAAGAGTGGATGACTCTTAAATATATCTAAAACGTGGTTAAATAAAACCTCTCTATTTATTCTATAGAGAGGTTTTGTTTTAATATCAAATTATAATATTTTAACTAAATATAAATCACACTAAAATTAAAATAATCTTAATCAATAACAGCTATCGAGACAGTTCTTTTAACTTTAAAGATAAACTCTTTAAATATTACATTCATTCCCAAAACTAAGAATAAAGCAATAATAAATGATCCAAGGACATCGAAAGGAAAATGAACACCAATATAAATCCTTGACCAACCTACCATTAAACCCAATAACAATGCTGCACTGCCTATTTTTCGATAGCCTGAAAATAAGTAAGAAAAAGCGATGGTTGCTACAGTCAAGGTATGCTGGCTTGGAAATGAAGAAGATGAACCATGCCCAGTCAAGATATGCCCGATTCCCAGATCAAACGGTCGTGGATGATAATAGACCGCGTGAATGAACTGGGTGACCAATAAAGAAACGACGATGGTAATGAGCATCTTGATGAACTGTACTCGATATCTCTTATCCTTAAAACACAATGAGGCAATTAAAAATACAAATAATACTGCAATTAGATTATGTGATGCGAATAATGCAGCTTTATCTAAAACCGGATTTCGAGTAGCAGCCGAGTTAATCCAATTAAATAAGCTGATATCTATCGTTTCAATTGACATCGTCAATCGTTCCATGATGACTTTATATAAAAAAATATTATAAAAACAACCTTAAATTAAAATTAAATTTCATATATATTCTGGATAAATAGGCGTTGTATTTTCTTCAATCCTCTTCACTGCACAGATAAAAAAGGGATAAGAAAATCATATTCTTATCCCTTTCCTTTGTTGACCCGTTATCGAATCTTAAACCTGCTTCCAAGGCACTGCAGGTGAGCCAATCCATGCTGATTTTGCAGGAATATTCTCTCCTTTCATCACCAATGTCAGTGGACCTAATACCGCATGATCAGCTACATTGGCATTGTATAAAATGATACTACGCGAATTCACCACAACATCACTGCCCACATTTACTTGACCAATTTTCATGATACGGTCTTCAAATAGATGCGTTTGTGGCCCAGAGAAGCTGTTAAATTCTGCACGGTCGCCAATCTTCACGCAGTCGAATTCAGTCATATCAGCCGTATCCAGATAGACATCTTTACCAATTTTCACTCCTAACAGGCGTAAAAAGAATGGCAACATCGGTGTCCCTCTTAAATAGTTTAAAAAGTTTGGAATCGCAACAGATTCATAGAGACTGGTAATGCCTTCACTGAGCCAAACGAACATGGTCCACATCGGTGCTGAACGTGGTTGATAACGTCCAATTAAAGCCCATTTCAATACGGTCACGATGACAAAACAACCGACGCCGTATAACAGTCCAGCCATAGTTAAAGCCAATAGCCCCATGGCAATACTATAATCATTAATCACATCGATCACTTCTAAAACAATCATATACCCCACACCAATGGCGAGTGCTGTCGGTAATACGATACGCAAGCCTTCAATCAAAGCACGCATTAAACGGCGCTTGATACTCGGTTTAAAGGTCAGATGATCTGGATACTGTTCGGCAGCTTCACGCGCAGGTAACAATAATGGCGGAGAACCAAACCAAGTTTGGCTTGAATACATTGCTCGGTTATCTGGTGTTTTAGACTGTACCCCAATCAAAACATTATCTGGTAATACCGTACCATCTGCGATATAAGCACTATTCCCAACAAAGCTACGATTGCCAATTTGAGTGGATTTTAACGACATCCAACCGCCTTTAATCTCTTCATCACCAAGCATCACCGCATCAGCAATAAAGCTTTCCTCCCCTAAGGTCAGCATCTCCGGGATCACGCCTGTAGCTGTCGAAATTTCTGTATTTTTACCCACCTTCGCGCCCAGCATACGGAACCATGTTGGGGCATATAGGGTTGCAAACAAGCCATGCAAAGTCTGTAAACTGGTTTCTAAAATCTGAGCTGCAAACCATTTACGATAATAAGTAGCACCATGTACCGCATAAGTACCCGTCTCTAAATGCGGCAACGCCACTTTACGGATAGCCGATGAAATTAATGCAGTAATGACCATCATCATGGCACTAGCAGGAATCGCAAGGACGAAATAATACAGTGCGGTTTGAATATGGTTATTCGGATCAATATTAAACACATTGACATCTAACCAATCAACCAATAAAAAGCTTGGAAAAATCGGGATAAAGAACAAACAGGCAATGATTAAAGCACTGACACTGTAATAGCCATATTCAGAAAATTTGCGCAATAAAGAGAATTTTGGACGTGCTGCTAATGATTCAAGCTCATCAATATGACCTATTTTTTTGGCTGGTGTTCCATCCCAAATTTCGCCTGCAGGTACCGTCGTGCCATATTCAATCGAGGTCAAGGCATTGACATGCGCTTGCGGTTCTAACACGGTATTTTCTTCCAATACTGCATAAGATCCCACATAACTGTCTTGTTTGAGTTGGATTGAACCCAATACGAGGTGTCCGTGCTCAACCTTGGCATTTTCCAGATTTACATTGGAACCAATACTGACCCCATCTTCAATCTTTAACAAAGATGGCATACGGATATGCACTGAGCTAATGGTGACATCATGCCCAATCTTCGCCCCAAGTGCTTTGAGATATAAATTCAGTAAGGTTGAACCAGAGAGTAGATATACAGGTGAAATACTGCTGATCCGATCAGCTAACCACCAACGGAAATAGGTCATTCCCCATAATGGATATCGACCTGCGCCAACCCCTAACATCAATAACCGTTTTACCGTAATTGAAACTGCAAAACTGGCAATAATCACACTAATATAAACCAATAACGACAGCACGATCGCATAAGGAATACTGTCTCGTGTGCCGCCTGTGAAATAGTGATAAGTAAAGAATGGTGCCAACCATTGCAGAATATTGATCGAGATCAATACAGGGATCGTCACCGCCTGTGCAATCCCACACAGCCATTTATAAGCCTGATTACGTGGATTATCTTGTCCAATCTGGCGATCAAATAAGGAGGGTTCAGGTTGTTCTAACATTAAAGCTGCAATCGCGCCGACTTTTCTGGCCTGATATAAGCTTTGAATGGTCAGATGGCTATATTGAGGGTGTTCACGTAAATTCGAGATCAATACCGCAGCGAGTAAGGAATGACCTCCGAGATCATCAAAGAAATCTGAGTCTAACTTAATTGGGATATTCGGAAATAAACGACCTAGAATCTCAAATAAAATCTGTTCAGCTTCATTCTGTGGCTGGTCAGATTCACTCCGATCAATCACACTGGTTAATGGGCGAGCCTTCAATGCCTTACGGTCAATTTTCCCAGACAATAACCGTGGTACTTCTTCAATAATTTCAAAGCGATTTGGCACCATATACGGCGGTAAACGCTGACTAAGCTGGTATCTGAGCTGTTTAATTTCAATCGCTTGTTTTGCCTCTAATTCTGGTGCAATAAAAGCAATCAGCTGATCAATACCATCTTCAGCTCTTAGAATGACTGCTGCCGTACCAATTCTATCCAGATCACATAGCGCTGCTTCAATTTCACCGAGTTCGACACGGAAACCACGAATTTTAATTTGATCATCGGCACGACCTAAACAATGCACCTGACCGAACTCATCGATTTTGGCGAGGTCTCCTGTACGATACAAGCTGATTTCATCCTCATTATTTGCCCAAGGATTCTCAATAAATTTATCAGCGGTTAAATCGGGCCGTCCTAAATAACCTTGTGCCACACTCGGACCAAAAATACACAGCTCCCCCGTTTCGCCTTGAGCTAATAACTCTCGCTCTGCATTAATCACCAACATGCCGTAATTTGGTAATGGCTTACCAATGGTGACGGGTTTTCCTTGCTGTAATAATTCTAAACTAGCCGATACCGTGGTTTCAGTCGGACCATAGGTATTAAACATTTGATGGTGTGGTAAAGCCCAACGTTCCACCAATGAATCAGGGCACATTTCCCCGCCTAGGTTGATGATACGTAAGTTCGGGACATCTTCTGGAAATAGAGCCAACAAGGTGGGTACCGCATGTAATACGGTAATCTGTTGTTGTTTCAGCGTTTGACAAAGTCGCTCTGGATCACTGACTAAGGACTTTGGTGCAATCCATAAGCTTGCTCCCACCAGATAAGACAACCAAATCTCTTCAAAGGACATATCAAAAGCAACCGAGAAACCTTGATAGACCTTATCCTGCTCTTGAATCCCTAAGATACTGTTTTCACTACGTAGGAAATGACAAATATTTTTCTGCGTGATCACGATGCCTTTCGGCTTTCCTGTTGAACCCGAGGTATAAATAATATAGGCAGGCTGTTCAGGCGTGGTTTTAGCTAGTTCCACAGTCTCATGCAGTGGTCGCTGCAATTCAGTATTGGTCCATTTGGTCTGTGGGACGTCTTGTAAGTGTTCATACCATTCATGACTGGTAATCATGCCCACTGCCGCAGCATCTTCAAGACAGACGGCGATTCGGTCTGCGGGAGTATCCATATCAAATGGTAGCCAAGCCGCACCACTTAAACAAATGGCTAACTGTGATTTTAATAATTCAATACCACGAGGTAGCCATAAACCAACAATATCACCCGCTTTAATTCCTTTCAGCGTCAGATGCTGTGCCATCAATAAAGCTTGTTGATATAACTCGCCATAGCTCAACGTTCGTTCAGCTTCAATCAGGGCGACTTTTTCAGGAAATGTTTGTGCCGTCTGAATAAAAATATCAGCAAGGACTTCTTGTTGTAAAAATTCTGGGTGGTGCTTACCACGAATAATATTTTTTGCGCTCATCACACATTGATTCATTTTTATGCTCTCTTTAATGTTTTGATTTAGCTAAAGACGAAATGAGGTGTTCGTATTCGCTGGTAAATTAAAGAGAGCAACTTAAAACAACATTAAAGCGCGATGTCTGAATAAACAATAAAACTTGAACAGAACAAAAGTGATCAATATGACCACTTTTTATCCAAATTATGAACAAATTACCTCATTTATGTTAGGTGAAGTTTTTGCATCTAAGGACACAATTGACAGCGCCATTGCATCAATCACTCGACTCAATGAACTACTCGCACCAGTCACAATGTCTTGTATCTGATTGTTCTTACCCGATACTGGCTGAGTAAAGGTCATACGACATGCCAGCTGCTGATTTTGGGTTGAGTTCTGATCTAAGGTGATATTTGGATCATTACGCTTAATGATCCACGCAACAGAAACTTCAACATTTTTGTTGGCGATATCGGATGTATTAATGATATCAAAATGTGAAAAATCAGTTGCAACACGATAAGACACCTTGCCGCCCACCATACCGCTGTTATAACGATCAACCGCACCAAGTTTTTGCTGTAGGCCAGCAGATAGGTTATCTCTTAATTCAGCCCCAAGCGTAGACGTCCAACGCTCGTTTTCCATAATTTTAGATTTACCCGCTGCATCCTGTATCACGATCGGCGCACGATTGATACGATCTGGCAATCCAACAGGCAATACTTCAATGACTCTGACCTTTGAACTTGGCAATGGAGAAACTTTGCTTGCCAAGGTGTAATAGTTCGGTGTGGGTGAACCCGAACAAGCTGTGAGTAATACCGCAGCAGATAAGATGCTCACGCTGCTGAGCACTCCTGCTACAGCAGATGAATGTTTAGCGATGATTGTTCTTATCATTTGTTTGCCTCTGCTTTTTTACCCCGAATCAATGATTCAGGATGCTGTTCAATATAATCAGCCATTAATTGTAAAGATGCCGCAGCTCGAGTCATTTGCTGCAATGCTTTACGCACATCCTGCTGCATCGGTGCATCACTAGATAAAATGGATTCACTCGATTGCATGGTTTTACGCACATCATTCAGCGTCGCTTGTAAACCAGGTGCGACTTTACCATCCAACTGTTTCACCAGTTTGTCTGTCGATTCAATGGTGGTGTTCATATTATTAAGCGTCTTACGAACATCTTGTCCAATTTCTTCGAGTGGGAACTTACTCACTTTATCCGCGATTTGTGAAACTTGTGCCTGTAAGCCACTCAACTCTGTTGCCGTGGTTGGTACTTCAACACGCCCATCTGGTCTCGTGATTAAAGACGCGGCTTTGGCTTTTGGAAACTTATCAAAGGCAATATAGTTCTGACCTGTTAATAAATTACCTGTCCGCATCTGCGCACGCCAACCTCTCTCAATAAAGTATTTAAAAATTTCGCCATCTGGATCAAGTTCTTTGCCATGCGCTAAACGTGATGGATAAATCACTGCATCCACGCGCATTCTTAAATGCGTATAAGACTGATCAAATTCGACATTGATTGCTTTGACATTACCAATCTCAATGCCCATAAAGTCAATTGGTGCACCCGCGGTTAAACCACGCAGCGAATGATCAAAGTACATAATAATTGGACGCGGCTTACCATCAGGCTCCTTCATCGCCTCTTTGCGAGAATCTGATAAAGTAAAATAACTATTGTCTGGTGCAATAGCGCCAGCAGAGTTTTCTGGATAGCCAAAGGCAATACCACCCGCAATAATACTGGCCAGCGATTGCGTATCCAGATTAAATCCTGAGGCATTTAAGGTCACATCAACCCCACTGGCCTGCCAAAAACGTGCATCTGTGGTTACGAACTTATCGTAAGGAGATTGAATAAAGGTTTGTAGTTCAACACTTTTACCATCAGCTGCCAATTTATATGCCGTAATCTGCCCGACATTAATTCTGCGATAGTAAATCGGCACGCCAACATCAAGTGATCCCAAGTCCTGTGCTTTTAAGAAAAACACCTTACCCGGTATATCCGATGACACTACAGGTGGAACTTCGAGCCCAGTAAAATTCTCTTGCTTCTGTTCAGCCTTCCCCCCATCTACTTCAATGTATGCGCCTGAGAGTAAGGTATCAATACCCGAAATACCGCCAGTTCCCACTCGAGGTCTCACCACCCAAAAACGCGAATCTTTGGCAGCAAAATTACTGGCATCTTTACGTAATTCGATTTTGGCAATGACATGCGAACGATCATCCGAAAGATCAATTTGTCGAACCAAGCCAATATCGACCTGTTTATAACGTACCGTGGTTTTCCCTGCAACCAAGCCTTCTGCTGTCCGGAAAGACACTTCAATGGTTGGGCCTGTATCCAAAACCGCTTTTGCTGCAAGCGAAAGTGCGATTAACAGCGCAACAAATGGAACCAGCCAAATCAACGCAGGTCTCCAACGTCCCTTCTTTTTTTCAGGTTCGTCAAAGATTGCATCGTTCTGCGTTAACACCGCGGTGTTTTCTTCAGAATCTTGGCTATTCGGGGTATTTTCTGACATAGTGATCTTTCTTTTATAGGTCAAAAATAAGGCTCATCGTCAATCTTAACTCTTTAATTGATGAATCGCCGTTCCTTTCAAATGATTTAATTGTTGCGCATTTGCATGACGCGCCTTGAAATAATTGTCCCAAATAATTCTAGGATCAAAACTAAGTGAAGCCAACATGGTTAACACCACAACAGCGCCAAATGCGACTGCACCCGGTCCGGCCAAAATAGTCGCCAATGACTGAATTTGAATCAATGCGGTCAGCAATGCAACCACAAAAACATCGATCATTGACCACCGCCCAATAAATTCGACAATACGATACATCAGCGCACATTGTTCAGGGGTAAAATGCCATCTCGATGATGACTGCATATAGACTGAAATTAATAAAAAAATCAGAATCAATAATTTTAAAATCGGGATAAAAATACTGGCCATAAAAATAACCACGGACACCAGATAATCACTATTTTGCCAAAAATAGATCACACCACTGATAATGGTATCTTGCTGACGCCCCAGCAAAGAATCGGTAACGGTCATGGGTAGCACATTTGCTGGAATATATAAAATTGCTGCAGCGACCACCAAAGCAAAAGTACGATTTAAACTTTGTGGTTTACGTGAGTGCAAGGTACTTTTGCATCTTGAACATTGAGCATGATTTTGCTGATCTGCGTGACTCGCTACAGCATTCAGTAATCCACAGCAATGACATTGAATGAGCCCAACCTGTTTTGCCCTGACATAGTTTTTGATCTGTAAATCAACATCGGAAAGGTGTTCTACAATTGAACCAATCTCGGTGTCATGGTCGTGTTTTTGCTTCATCCAAGACTCCGATCAACTTCATCCCAGATATCTTTAATCTTGACCGAAGCGATATAGACCAAAAGCACGCTCAATAATGTAAATGCCCAAAGTGCAACACCAGGAATAACGGTGACCATGCCCACAAGTTTGACCAAGGTTACCAGTACACCAATTAAGAAAACCTCAACCATGCCCCATGTCCGAAACAAAAATAAGGCTCTCAATGCCAAAGTCAAAAATTGAGGCCTGACCTTCAACACACTAATAAAGAAAAGCACATAGCTCAGCAATAACAGCTCAACCAAAGGCACAATAAAAGTTGTAATCAGAATCAGCACCCCGACTAAGGCACGATCAATATGAAACATGGTCCATGCAGCACCGATTAAAGTGGTCTGAGAGGTATTGCCCTGTAGCTCCACAATGACGATGGGAAAACTATTGGCAATCACGAAGATAATCAATGCAGTAATGACCAGCGCCAGTAGGGATGAAAACGAACGGCTACGGCGATAAAGTTCAGCACCACAACAAGTACAATAAGCGCGTTCGCCCGACGCCAACTCAACCTTACGGTAAATCGCGTCACATTCTTCACAACCCGCCAGTTCAGTGGGTCTGACTTGCTGACCAATCACGAAGGATGGATTATTTTTATTCGCCATAAAGTCAAACTCATCACACAGATTGTTTGTTGTTTAAGAAATCGACTTAACCCATTTATACCTTTTATTTTTGCAATCACAACCAAGGACTGTATTTCTTACACAATATGTAAACAAATCATCATCTAAAAGCATTCTTAATCATATCGATTGATGGCTTATTCAGTCTTTATCTGAAAGAGCAAAGCTCAGGTATAGGTAGTCTATCACCGACCGAGAGATCGCCCTATCATCATACATAAAAAAGACGAATAGGTTGCAGATCACGCCTACAACCTATTCGTCTATACGTTTATTTTTAAATAAAAATTTTATTTAAATGGCTTTGTTTTTATAAAAAATATTGTAGCTCGCATAACAGGCGATAATAAATAATACACAACAGACAAAACCCACTTGCATTGATGGATCGGTCACCATACTGATACAGGTAATCACACAGAACACACCACCTAAAATCGGGGTGAGTGGGAATAATGGTGCAGCAAATTTTAAGTCTTTGACTGTTTTACCCGATTTGATCCATTGTCTGCGGAAGTTAAATTGGGAAACACAAATCGAAATCCATACCACCACCATGGTAAAAGCGGCAACACCCAATAAATTTTTGAAAATTGTTTCAGGTGCAAAATGTTCCGATAATAACCCTGGAATCGCGCCAAACATGGTCACAATAATCGCGATAATCGGTGTGCCTGAACGAGTTAATTTTGAAAATACCTTCGGCAACTGATTCTTTGCAGACAATGACCACATCATCCGCGATGCAGCAAATAAACCTGAGTTTGCAGCAGATAAAAGCGCAGTAATAATCACAAAACGAATAATATCTTCTGCGTATGGAATACCAATATAATTAAATACGGTAACGAATGGGCTATTGCTGACACTATTGGCATTTATACCTGCCATTTCATAAGGCAGTAATGCACAAATCACCACAATGGTACCCACAAAGAAAATCAACAAACGCCAAATCGCAGCATTGATTGCTTTAGGTACTGTTTTCGCAGGTTCTTCTGCTTCACCTGCAGCGACACCAATCAACTCTGTGCCAGAGAATGCAAAGTTCACGATCAACATGGTCGCGAAAATTGGGAAAATACCATTTGGAAACCAGCCATGTTCCGTCAACTTACTGAACAGCGGTGCAGACTCATGCCCATGATAAGAAATAAAGCCAAAGATAGCGGCTAAACCCAATCCAATAAAACAGATAATGGTCAGGACTTTAACCAAAGACAGCCAGAACTCTGACTCAGCAAATAGCCGTGTCGAACTGACATTTAAGCTAAATACCAACCCTGCAAATAATAAGGTCCAGGTCCACATGGAAATAGACGGAAACCATTCCTGCATCAATAAAGCAGCGGCTGTAAATTCAGTCCCTAATGTTGCAGTCCATGTCAGCCAATACAACCACGTGATCATATAGCCTGTGCCTGGGCCAATATAGGTTCTGGCATATTCACCAAAAGAACCTGAAACTGGCATTTGTACAGCGAGTTCACCTAAACACAACATCACCATGTATGCAATCACACCACCCAGTAGGTAAGAGAGAATCGCACCGACTGGACCAGCCTGAGAAATGACATCACCAGAGCCTAAAAACAACCCTGTTCCAATTGCACCACCTAAAGAAATCATGACCAGATGACGTTTGGTCATGGCACGTTTCAATGGTTTACCCACTTCAATCTCTGCGCTCGAAGTTTCCGATAAACTGGCAACATCCTGCTGTGGTACATATTGTCCACTCAGGGCTTGGCCTGAGGGAAATGTCTTTTCGTTATTGTTACTCATACACGGTCACTCCAACTGTATTCTTATGACAACCTGTCCTTGCTGTTTCACTTTCATAAAAACGAATATCTAAACGATATTCTTTGACACGTTTTGTTCTATTGAACATCCATATTCAAACTCCATTTCATCTATTCCTTGCCGACAGTTAAACTGTTAAAGCGGCGACTGTTTATTCAATTTCTTTTAAAATCAGCCCTGCTCGAAGCCCTGTTTTTACCTTAGGGTTTGGAAATAAAATCCAGACTTGTTGATCATGCGCGGCATAATCCCCAGCCTGTTGTGTTGCAATCAACTCGCCTTTCTGAAAAGTAGAAAAGTTTGGTGCGTCAGCACTCAATTTAAGTTGAAAATCTTCACTTTGTTTTAAGATTGAATCCACCACCTTAAACTGGCGAATGTCGGATTTCTGTCTGATCGGCAATGCTTGATCTGCAAGAACTGCGCGCAGCATCTGGTCAGTACTGGCAAACTGGGCTAAATCATTGGCCCCAAAAGGTTTGGCCTTGCCTAGCTCCAAAGTACTACTCGCTGCCTGAAATTTTTCAGCCGTAAAGTGAGTAAAGGTTTTGCCTGCGGCATTGTGATAGACCAAGGCATCCAAATCAGCAGCCTCTAGACTTTGAATGAGGAATTCATCATAAGGCTGGCTTTGGTATGGAAATAGTGCAAAAACGGGTAACAATGAGGCACGAATTGCCGTATGCAGATCAAAATGATAGCGCTGTGCTTGCGGCTGACTTTGTTCAAAAAACTGTGCTGTTACTTGCTCTAAGTGAGCAGCTCGTTCGGTTTCCTGATCTTGAATTAAATCTTGATACGCACCACAAAACATGCGGTTCATATCATTTTCAAGATAGCGCACCCCATGTCGAATCGCTTCAGGATTCCCCAACACAAACAGTACGCGTACTGCAAGCGTTAAACGCTCGGCAAATAGGTCATGAATAATTTGGTCCAATAGCTCGATCGGTGCAGTTTCATTGCCATGAATCCCAGCAGAAAGTACCATGGTCTTTCCATAGTTTGTCTTCGGTGTACATTGCAATAGCCCTTCACCCAACCACTGCCATGTAAATCCTGTCGTCTCACCTTGCATCTGCACAGGCATTCGTTGCGTTAAAGTCAACGTTAATAGATCAACCATGTACTTTCATCCTTAAAAGCCGTTGTTTACTGTTTATCTTTGGAAGTGATAAACCGAACCTAAAGCTAAAATTTTGGTTAACTCATCTAGTGCTGTACGGCTCTCGATCAATAAACTTGGATCAGCCAAATCGTCTTGTGTTAACTCATCACGATAGTGCTGATCGACCCACTGATTCAGCGTTTTGAACAATGCATCATTCATAAACAAGTTTGGATTCACCGCATTTAGTTCCGCTTCATTCACGGCAACACGCAATCTCAAACATGCAGGTCCACCACCATTACGCATACTTTCACGCAGATCAAACACCTTGATGTCATCAATTGGCGTACCCATTTGAATCATGTCATTCAGGTAGCTCCATACCGCCTTGTTATGGCGTGATTCCTCTGGTACCACAATGCTCATACCACCATCTGCACGAGTCAAAATCTGACTGTTGAACAAATAAGTCGAGACCGCATCTGCAACGCTGACACGATTGTCAGGGACTTCAATCGAGATAAAATCTTGTTCGATCCCCGCCATTTTTTGACGGATTTCATCCAATGCCGCAGCTTGATTCAAAAAGGCTTGTTGATGGTGGAACAAGACCTGTTGATTACTCACGGCGATCACATCGTTATGAAATACACCTTGATCAATCACATCTGGATTTTGCTGAATAAACACGGTTCGTTTCGCATCTAAACGATGTAAACGAGCAATTGCCTCACTTGCTTCACGGGTTTGACGCGCAGGAAATTTCTGCGGTGCAACCGTTCCACCCAGTTGTTGCTGTCCATAAACAAAAACCTGTACACCCGCCTGATCATATCCACCACCAAGGCGGTTATGATTGGCTGCCCCTTCATCACCAAATAAGGCGGCTTCAGGCAGTGCTTCATGATGCGCGAAATATACATCATTATTGAACATCGCTTGAAGAATACGCGTGGTCGTATGATGCTCAATTGATCGATGGAACTTATTATTCAGGTTTGCAGCGGTAAAATGCATACGTCCGTCAGCACTATCTGCCGATGGTGACACCGTACACGAGTTGGCCGTCCACATCGAAGAAGCAGAGCTCAACGATGATAATAAGGCTGGCGCAGTACGCATCGCTTGGCTAATCACGTCAATATCACTACCCGTAAAACCCAAACGGCGTAGCGTTGGTACATGCGGACGCTCTTGTGGGGCAAACACCCCTTGCTTGAGGCCTAAATCCGCAAGGGCTTTCATTTTCTTTAAGCCTTGCTTAGCTGCTAGTTTCGGATTTGACGCATTATTACGGTTCTTGGTTGATGCAACATTACCAAACGATAAGCCTGCATAATGATGCGTCGGCCCCACTAAACCATCAAAATTAATTTCATAACCTGACATTTTATTCTCCCTGTGTCCCGATACGAGCCGACTTACAGCACAATGCCCGGTGATAATTTTGAAGGTAAAGTAACGCTGTCACTTTCCAGTGAAGCCATTGGCCATGCACTATAGTCTGCGGCATAGAAGGCACTGGCACGATGATTACCCGATGCCCCAACACCACCAAATGGTGCGGCACTTGAAGCACCTGTTAATGGTTTATTCCAGTTCACAATGCCTGCACGCGCTTCAATCAGTACACGATCAAATAAATCACGCTCAGGTGAAACCAAGCCCACTGCCAAACCAAAGCGAGTGTTATTGGCAATACTTAAGGCTTCATCGAAACTGTTATAGCGATAAATCGTGGTGAGTGGACCAAAGTATTCATCATCAGGAATATCGGTCACCTCAGTAACATCTAAAATGCCTGCGGTCAGCAATGAACTATCGGCTTGTGGACGGGTCATTTCTAATAATGGTTTTGCACCCAAAGCAATCAGTTTGCTTTGCGCTGCCAACATTTGTTCTGCTGCATGCGCAGAGATGACACCGCCCATAAAGGGTTGCGGTTCAGCATTCCAGCTTCCTACGACTAAGTTCTTTGCTACATCAACAAAACGTTGAATGAAAGCATCACCATTGGCACCGTGTTTAACAATAATGCGGCGTGCACAAGTACAACGTTGTCCCGCAGAAACGAAAGCGGATTGAATCGCGAGATTCACCACAGCATCGATATCGCTGGCTTCATCAATGATCAAAGCATTATTGCCGCCCATTTCCAAAGCAAGGATTTTTTCAGGTGCACCTGCCATTTGTTTATGCAAGTGATAGCCCGTATTGGCACTACCCGTAAACAGTAAGCCATCAATTTGTTCTGCTGCTGCAAGTGCTTCACCCGTGCTGCGTCCACCTTGTACGATATTCAGCACACCGTTTGGTAGACCTGCTTGCTGCCATAATTTTGCAGTTTCTTCAGCTGTCCAAGGGGTGAGTTCGCTTGGCTTAAATACCACGGTATTACCCGCAATCAATGCAGGAACAATATGGCCATTCGGTAAGTGACCCGGAAAATTATAAGAACCAAATACAGCCAGAACACCATGTGGACGATGACGTAGTGAAGCCACGCCATCTGGCATTTCAGTTTCGCTAAACCCTGTCCGTTGATGATAGGCCCGAATCGAAATCGCCACTTTGCCAATCATCGATTGCACTTCGGTCAAAGTTTCCCAAAGTGGTTTACTGGTTTCTTGGCTAATCACTTCAGCCAATTGGGTTTTATTCTGTTCTAATAATCCAGCAAAACGTTCAATTGTCGCGATACGGTCTTCGATCGGCAAACGTGCCCATGCAGGAAATGCCTGACGCGCTGCATCGCAAGCCTGTGCAACATCGGCTGGACTTGCTTCATGCCCCACCCAAATTTGCTGATTGCTAACCGGATTGGTTTTTTCGAATGCGCTTCCTTGTCCTTGAACCCAAGCACCATCAATTAATAATGCACCTTGTGACATTAGTTATTCTCCATTTTTTCTAATGCTAAAACACGGACTTGATCGTGTTCAGCAATATTCAGTGCCTGTGCTTGTGCTGCTGTCATATGCAAAGTCTCACTTTCATCAACTTTGTTATTGATCAGTAACACGGCGTAATCTTGGTATTGGTCATTGGCAACCAAAAAGTGTGTCTCCGTACTTTCGACTTGCTCAGTGAGTTTAACTTTAAGCAAGCGGCTCTCTTTCACCGCCCGTAACTCAGCAGTATTGGCTTCCAGTGTTGGTCCAGCATCGAAAATATCAACATAACCTTGGTATTTAAGCCCTTCTGACATCAATACTTTTGCCGCAGGCAGCGTATGTGGGTGTACTTCAGCAATCACCTCACGCGCCTCTGAACTCAGCAAGTCAACGTAGACTGGAAATCTCGGCATTAGCTCTGCAATAAAGGCTTTTTGCCCCACACCACTCAGATAATCTGCGGCAGCAAAATCCATATTGAAGAATAAATAGCCCAAGGAATCCCAAAACGGCGACTGTCCGTTTTGATCCGAGAAACCTCGCATTTCAGCAATCAATCTTTCTTCGAAAAACGAGCGGAATGCGGCAATAAACAGAAAACGAACTTTGGATAAAAATTTGCCGTTTTGGTTTTTGCGATATTCAGGATCAAGGAACAAAGTGCAGAGTTCGCTACAACCAGTATGGTCATTACTTAAAAACAAGGTGTCTAAAGTCTTATACACATTTAAAGCTTTAGAGGCATGCACCTGTTTGGCCACACGAAAGTTGTAGAACGGCTCATTCAACCCAACCGCAACTTCAATTGCACTCACACCCACAATTTTGTGAATGCTGGTGTCTTCCAATACAAATAGATAACTTGCCTCGCACTTTTCGGATAAGCCGTCTAAAGTGCGAGTGGTACGTGTAATACGTTCAGCCAAGATGTCTTTATTTTGTGGTAAGGAAGTCAGGCCAATGCCAGACTCCCCCGCTCGTTGCGCTAAACGATAAATATCATCTAAGTCCCGATGCGCTGCATGTCGAACAATCATCATGGGCAGATGCTCACAGCAGACTTAGAGGCGTGCTAATGCACGAACAAAACGGCTTAGACCTTCATCAATATCGTGTTGAGGAATGATCAATGAAGGAGTAAAGCGTACTACATCTGCACCCGCTACTAAGGCCAATAGCCCTTCTTCACCCGCTAAGGTCACGATATTCTTCGCTTTGCCAGCATGTTCATCTTTCAATACACAGCCGATTAACAAACCTTGACCACGGATTTCTTTGAACAATCCATACTCAGCATTGATTTTGTTTAAGGCATCGATGAAATATTGATGACGTTGTTTAACGCCATCTAACACTTCTGGTGTATTGATAAATTCAAATACCGCGCCAGCAACCGCACAAGCCAACGGGTTACCACCATAAGTGGTACCGTGATCGCCGACTGCATACATGTTGGCATAATGATCGGTAGTGATCATTGCACCAATCGGGAAACCACCACCCAATGCTTTTGCCGTGGTCAAAATATCAGGTGTTACGCCTGTATTCATATAGGCATATAATGAACCTGTACGACCGACACCCGTTTGGACTTCATCAAAAATCAGCACAGCACCTTTTTCATCACACAGTGCACGCAAGCCTTTTAAGAATTCGATATCTGCTGGCAGAACGCCACCTTCGCCTTGAATCGGCTCGACAATCACGGCACAAGTATTTTCAGTGATCGCTGCTTTTGCTGCTTCAAGGTCATTAAATGCAGTATGCTCAATGCCACCCGGTAATGGTGCAAAGTCTTGAGAATATTTTGGCTGACCACCCGCTGTTACGGTAAACAAAGTACGACCGTGGAAAGCATTCTTAAATGCAACAATCTGGTTCTTGTTTGCATTACCACTGAGCAAACCGACTTTACGCGCCAGTTTTAATGCTGCTTCGTTGGCTTCTGCACCAGAGTTACAGAAAAAGACTTTGTCAGCAAAGGTGCTATCCACCAATTGTTTCGCTAAGCGCAATACAGGCTCGTTGGTATAACCATTCCCAATGTGCCACAGCTTTTGTGCTTGTTCAGTTAAGGCTTTTACTGCAACAGGATGTGCATGACCCAAGGCATTTACCGCAATCCCACCTGCAAAATCAACATATTCTTTATCGTTTTGATCCCAAAGACGTGACCCTTCGCCACGCACTAAAATAAAGTTTGCTGGGGCAAAAACTGGAACCATCCAATCATTAAAATTGCTACGTGTAATTGCGACTTCGCTCATTTTATTTACTCACTTCCTGTTTAATCTTCAGGCTTGTTAAATGCTCAACAAGCCCTTCTCTTTAATTTTATAAATGACTTAACCCGGGAAAATACCGCGTTCTTTACGCGCTTTCAGAATACGTTCACATGCCAAAATATACGCTGCGGTACGTAAGCTACATTCCTTCTGTGCTGCCGTATTCCAAACATCAGCAATTGCTTGGATCATCAACTTATCAAGACGTTCATTGATTTCATCCTCGCTCCAGAAGTAACTCGCCATATCTTGAACCCATTCAAAATAACTGACAGTTACACCACCCGCGTTACAGATCACATCTGGAACCACAGTAATGTCGCGACTGACAAATACATCATCTGCTTCTGGATAGGTTGGGCCGTTCGCGCCTTCAAGTACGATTTTCGCTTTTAGTTTTTGTGCACGTTCAACCGTAATCTGACCTTCCAATGCCGCAGGAATCAGAATGTCCATATCAACCGTCCAGAATTCTTCGTCTGAGATCACAGTTGAATCAACAAAGCCCATCACGCCGCCTGTTTCAACCACATGCTTTTGCAGTGCTTTAACATCCAAGCCTTCTGCATTGAAAATGGTACCGGTATGGTCTTGTACAGCAACGATTTTTGCGCCTGCATGGCTAAACAAATAAGCGGCTTCATTTCCGACGTTACCGAAGCCTTGCACAGCAACTTTGCTGCCTTCGACTGGTAATTTAATGCGTTCCGCAACCTGCATACCCGTTACGAATACACCACGGCCTGTTGCACGAACTCGGCCTAGTGAACCACCTAAATGAACTGGCTTACCCGTCACCACACCTGTTACGGTATGACCTTTGATACTTGAATAGGTATCCATCATCCAGCCCATAATATTGGCATTGGTGCCGACATCTGGCGCAGGAATATCAATTTGAGGACCAATGATTGGACTGATTTCACTGGTGAAACGACGGGTTAAACGCTCTAATTCACGTGGTGAAAGTTCTTTCGGATTGACACGAATACCGCCTTTAGCACCACCGAACGGCAGGTTCAATACTGCAGTTTTAATGGTCATCCATGCAGATAAAGCCATCACTTCATTCAGTTCAACATCTTGGTGATAGCGGATACCGCCTTTACCTGGACCACGTGATAAATTGTGCTGTACACGGTAACCTTCAAAATGGCGAATTGAACCATCGTCCATCACGATTGGAACATCAACGATAAGCGTACGCTTTGGGGTTTTCAGTGTGTTGACAAAGTTACTGAGGTCAGCATCCAAATAAGGTGCCACTCGATCTACTTGAGTGAGAAAAGTTTGCCAAGCACTGCCATTTTGAGCCGCATATGATAAAGACATCATCTATTCCTTAATTAATCAATTGTCCCTGTTATTCACAGATTCCCTTTGTTTAAGGGTGTCCTACCCCCATCCTCCCTGATGCGCATTCAGCTTCTTTCGTGCCGAAGTAAAAATGCTTGGGGTGTTGTATTGTTATTATTATTAAGAATCAAATTGATTCACAAAATTCGTTATAATGATTAAAATGAATTATTTTTTATCAATTTGCTAATAGAAAGAATCAAAATGAACAATATCGATCATATTATATTAGGCTTACTCAAAGACAATGCACGGATGTCGATTACCGACTTGGCAGCAAAAACACGGGTGTCTCGTGCCACAGTGCAGAAACGAATTGAATATATGGAATCAACGGGGATTATCACGGGCTATACCGTGCGTTTCCGTCCCAATGCTGAAAAAAATATTATTCGGGCATGGATGAATATCATGGTTGAAGGTACACGAGCACAGGCGGTAATTCGAGAGTTACGTTTAGAATCAGCCGTTGAACGACTGCATACCACCAATGGTAAATGGGATATTCTGGTTGAGTTGCAATCTGACAGTTTAGAAAACTTTGATAAAGCGCTGGAACGAATTCGAAATATTTCAGGGATTTACAATAGTGAAACCAGTATTTTACTTTCCACCTATAAGACCTAAAAAAAGGGACTCTAGCTAGAGTCCCTTTTTTTATCAACGGATGGCTTAATAACTAACACGGCGATAGTTACGATATTCTGGCGTCCAGAAATTATCTTCAATCGCTTGTTTCAACACATCATTACTCAACGGTACAGCCAAACCATCGGCCATAGCAGCTTTTGCCACTTTAAAGGCAATAAACTTAGACACCTGTTGAATATCGTTGATATTTGGCAATAAATCCGCTGCAGCATTTTTCAAACGCGGTGAACAGTCTGCCAAAGCTGTACTTGCAGCCATTAACATCGAGTCACTGATATGGGTTGCACCACAAGCAATCACACCTAAGCCAATCCCCGGGAAAATATAGGAGTTATTACACTGTGCAATGGCGTAGACCTTGCCTTGGTAATAGATCGGTGCAAAAGGACTACCGGTCGCCACAATTGCAGCGCCTTGCGTCCACTCAATAATATCTTTTGGTTGTGCTTCCACTTGTGAAGTCGGGTTCGACAACGGCAATACAATCGGATGCTTATAATATTTAGCTAAGGTTTTGATGACCTCTTCACTAAACAAACCTGCCTGTCCGGATACCCCAATCAAGATACTTGGTTTGGCATTCTTGACCACATCCAACAAAGCGACGTTGTCACCTGTATATTCCCAAGTACTGATTGCATTGACGGGTGTGGCAAGTTTTTGCTGAAAATCGAGTAAGTTCGGTTGTTGATCGGTCATCAAGCCGAAACGATCCACCATAAAGATACGCGAACGCGCTTCATGGTCACTCAGACCTTCGTCCATCATCTGTCTAACAATCTGTTCAGCAATACCACATCCTGCTGAGCCTGCACCCACAAAAGTAACCGTTTGATCTTTTAGCTGTTTGCCTTGTGCTCTTGAGGCAGCAATGAGGGTCGCAACAGTGACTGCTGCTGTGCCTTGAATATCATCATTAAAACAGCAAATTTTATCACGGTACTGAGTCAATAAAGGCATGGCATTGGTTTGCGCAAAATCTTCAAATTGAATCAGCACATCTGGCCAACGCTGACGCACTGCCTTAATAATTTGCTCAACAAATTCATAATATTGCTCACCACGGATACGCGGCTGTTTCCAACCCATATAAATTGGATCATCAAGCAATTCTTGGTTATTGGTACCGACATCAATGGTGATCGGCAAAGTATAAGCAGGACTAATCCCACCACATGCGGTATAGAGTGACAATTTGCCAATTGGAATGCCCATGCCACCAATACCCTGATCGCCGAGACCCAAAATACGTTCACCGTCAGTAATCACAATTACTTTCACGTTTTTCTTGTTAACGTTATGGATAATTTGATCGATGTATTGACGCTCTGGATAAGAAATAAAGATACCGCGGTGACGACGGTAAATATCCGAAAAGCGCTGACAAGCCTCACCAACTGTTGGGGTATAAATGATCGGCAGCATTTCATCTAAATGCTGACTCAATAAGTTATAGAACAGGGTTTCATTGGTGTCTTGAATATTTCGCAAATAAATATGCTTATTCAAGTCACTATCGAAGGAAAGGTACTGCTGATAGGAACGCTGAGTCTGCTCTTCAATATTCTCAATATTGTACGGAACTAGACCGTGCAAGTTAAAATTCTCTCGTTCTTCTTCGGAAAAAGCAGAGCCTTTATTTAACAAAGGGAGTTCTAAAAGAGCGTTTCCAGCATAGTGAATATATAAAGGTTTTTTGATTTTACTAAGGTTCACAGACATACTTTACTCTTTAGACTCTCTCTCGAATGTACAAAAAATGGATTTGCTGAAGTACTTTCAAAAAGTGCTTTGGCATGGGTAATAATTTACACCAATCGGAGCACAAAACCGAATAAACTGACGGTATGTAAACCAATTCAACATTTAGTAAATAAATAGTAAACCCTGTTTTGGATCACTTTTTAAGCTTCTTGCAACATTTTGAATTATTTTTGCACCAACATCGCTTTAGAATTGTAGTGATATCGTTTTACAAGCTTTGCAATAGACATCTGTCTTAAATAAGGAGTGGCTACTGCAAGGTATAACAATCTATTTAAAGCACAGGAAATTTACTTTTTTAAAATCGCATGATGCCAATCATCTGAATTTAGTTTTCAAATTTTTTTCTTCTTATCGTTCATCACACCACGGCTAAACCCTTTAAAACCCACAAGATGGGACAATTTTGCCCTATCTCTTGCAAATGATCGCCAGTTTTATATGATCTAAGTGAAAGCATTGCTCACCCTATAACGCTCCTTGTTTGACCATGAGCAATGCCTTCATCCATAAAAATTAAACATAGATGGTGATAGCCCCAAAAATCAATTTCACCCAACCCGGAAACGAATAGACTATTAAAATGTAAAAGTTGTTTATATGAAAAATTAGGCCTTATTCTTTTTTTACTTTCTTTGTCTCAGCTTGTTCAGAAAAGATGCCTGAGGTTAATGATGAAAACTGTAAACGTGAAAACATTGCAAAGATCAAGGATGATTTCGCCTGAGCAAATTTCAGCGATAAGTGTTTTAGTTACCCTAAACCACAACATACCAACCGTGATAAAGGTTACTAGATAATAAAGAATATTAATTGGGTTTTATAAATCCACATAAAAACTTTCTAAAATCAAAAAATTTAATATGATGCTGATGTAATGGTCCGTATTGTAGAAAGTTTGGGATAAATGCAATATGCATAAAAGAAAGTTCAGTAAAACCTTCTTTTATGCACGTTCAAATCATCAAGTTGTCTTGTTAAAACTGAATCTAATCTCAATGATTTCAATACCCGTCCGAATACTTTAAGCCTTATTTTTCTTGGATTTGTTGCTGAAAAAACTTAAGGCATGTGAATAATGCGTCGGTGTAATGCGCTGAATCAGATCCAGTACTTTGGCATCATTGCCAATCAAGATCCGTGCTTTATCCGCTTTCACCGCATCTAAAATGACTTTAGCCGCCTGCTCTGGTGGTGTTTTTAAAACCTTATTAAATGCCTGACTGGCTTTGGCTGGATTCATACCTAAGCTCCGAATACTGTCACTCATCCGTGCACTATTGGCAATATTGGTGCGGATTCCACCTGGATGTACACAGGTTGCACTCACGCCATCATTTTGAAGTTTTAATTCTTGTCGTAGGGCTTCGGTAAAACCACGAACTGCAAATTTAGTCGCGTTATAGGCACTTTGAGTCGGTTGTGCGGTTAAGCCAAACAAACTGGAAATATTAATAACATGCCCTTCTCCACTTTGCTTGAGATAAGGCAAGAACTCTTTAGTGCCATAGACCACGCCCCAGAAGTTGATTTTGAAAATCCATTCCAATTCTTCATAGCTCATGCCCTCAACGGTACTGGCGAGCGCTACACCTGCATTATTAAAAATCAGGTTGATCTTGCCATGTGCTTTGAAGCTGTCTTCTGCCCAGTCACGAACGGCTTGTTGATCTGAGACATCCAGTTTGGTCACAGTGACTTTAACTGGATACCGTTGTAACAATGCCTGTGTTTCTGCCAAACCTTTTTCATTGACATCACTCAGCGCTAAATCTGCGCCTTGCTGTGCCAATAAAATCGCCAGTTGTTGCCCAATTCCAGATCCTGCACCTGTAATTGCAGCGACTTTTTGATTAAAACTTTTCATATGATGGCTCTATTTGAAGTTGATAAAAATTGGCAGCGTTTTGTCTAAACATGGCATGCAAAGCCTGATCACCATAAGGACTCAGCATTTGAATATAGGCGTGGATTAAGTCATTTAAACGGGCATTCGGCTTATCCATGGGAAAATTGGATGCAAACATGATCCGCTCTGTACCAAATACCGTGATTGCATGTTGAATCATGGGGCTCAGTAAATTCACCATCTCTGCGATGCTTGCCGTTCGATCTTGCTGATAAAAACGGTGTCCCAATACGGGCATCATCAAACCTGAGATTTTGGCATGGACATTTTTCTGCTCGGCCAGTCGTGCCAAATCCTGTTGCCATTGTTTAAAAATGGCATCACGCTGCGATTGTGTCATTCCCGTTTTCTTGCCCACTGCACCAAACAGCCCAACAGGTGTCGCCAGATGGTCAAGCACAATACGTGTTTCAGGAAATTGTTTGGCCAAGCTGGTGATTTCTGCTAATTGCGTGGAATAGCCCCAAGCATCAAAAGATAAATCCAGTTTTGCCAGTTGTTCAAAACCTTTGAGAAAGCTCCTGTTCTGATATAAATGTGGCCGATCACACCAACGGTAAACACCCTTGTCTTGATGCCAAGCCGCCATTTTACGAATACCGCGAAAAAGTGGACTCGCCTGCTGATGGGCTTTAAGAATATCTTTGAACTTTCGATCTCTTGGGTCAGCTGTCGCAACAATAGCGCCTAATTTTAGACCCCGTGCTTTAAAATCTAATTGCTGAATCCAATCCGTTTCTTCAACCACACCAAAGCCTTTGTGGTGATGCCAGTTGGCTTCGACATGAACCACACTCTCGACTGAAAATGGCGAAGTGTCGGCCTGATAATGCTCAGGTAAATAAGGACGTAATACGTACTCTGTTAAGCCTAAACTATCCAATAAAGGCTTAGGCTTGACCAACCTGACCACTCGATCCATGACAACAGGATATTTTCCCAAAGCTTTGACCAATAAGGCTGCTGAATGCGGTGTGTGATAAGGATCCCATTGATGAATATGCGGGTCGATGATTGCAAAATCTAATCTTGTCATTCTTGTACTCGATATAAGCTCAGCGCATAAAATCTGAAATGATGCTCATCCATGACATCTCTAATATTTCTAAATACAGTGTTCATTGTTTTAGCCTACTGAACAAAGCACTATGAATAAAATGATTTATTTAAATATTTAACTATGAATAGCATTCATTCATTAGTAAAAATAATAAATGCATTATCAATACTTTAATTTTTATAAATCCTGCCTTTATTGTAAATGATTCCTATTTAACTATACTTAAGCCCCTTATTGCATGCTAAACCTCCCTTTTAGCTCAATACGTTGATTACGCTCCTGCATCAACCCGATTTTCTGTATCGCTCAGGTATCTCTATGTCTGCTTTTTCGCCACGCAAAAACCTCATTACTGTTGAAATTTTAAAACAAAGCAGCCCATTCCTTTTATCTTTAATACCGGTGCTGTCGTGGGCAGAAACGACCTCGATACAACCCACGCAACTCGCAACCATTAATGTTCAAGCTGAGCAATCCTCAAGCTATATCGCTGCACAAACAGCATCAACATTACGTGGCAATCAAAACAATCTAGAAAGCCCACAAACGGTAAATGTGGTGTCTAAACAATATATGAAAGATTATTTGCCAGCTAACTTGGATAATGCACTAACCCAAGTTAGTGGTATTACTCAGGGTAATACTTTGGGGGGTACTCAAGATACCGTCATGAAACGGGGCTTTGGGGATAATCGTGATGGCTCGATTACCGTGAATGGCATGCCAATTGTGCAAGGTCGCACCATGAATGCTGCAGTTGAGCAGGTTGAAGTATTAAAAGGTCCTGCATCTTTACTCTACGGCATTATGGACCCAGGTGGTGTGGTCAATGTCATTACCAAAAAACCTGAAACGACACAAAAAACTGAATTTTCAGTGTATGGTTCAAGCTTCGCCGCAGGTAAAAATGGTCTAGGTGCGATTCTGGATACCACGGGTGCAATCAGCGACAGTAACTTTGCCTATCGTTTTATTGCCGATCATTCCGATGCAGACTACTGGCGTAATTTCGGTAATCTCAAACAGACTTTAATTGCGCCCTCATTGGATTGGGATAATGGTCAGACTAAAGTCAATTTAAGTTATCAATATCGTGACTTTGATGTGCCTTTTGATCGCTCAACCATTTTTGATCCCAACACAAAAAAAGCTTTACCGATCTCGAAATATCAACGTCTGGATGAAGCCTTTAACCAAATGAAAGGTGAAGCTCATTTGGCACAACTATTGGTTGATCATCAGCTTAATGATAACTGGTCAGCTCACTTGGGCTATAGCTATAATTACGAGACTTACGATGCCAATCAACTCCGTGTGACCAAGCTAAATACGGCCAACCATACGGTGACACGCCGTACCGATGCCACCTTAAATGCAGAAAGTATAGACAGCAATGCCCAAGCCTATCTCAATGGTTCGGTCAATTTACTGGGTTTAAAGCATGATATTCAAATTGGTTCAGATATCGAATACCGTAAATATTTCCGTCCAGATATGGTTCGTGGTGATAGCTCAACCTTAGATTATTTAAATCCCAAGTTTGGAACAGTTGAAGCATCTAAAAATATCGTTGCATCCGATAGCGACCAAACTGACAAATTGCATACCTATGGTTTTTATCTGCAAGATGCGATTCACTTAAATGAAAACTGGATCGCCGTACTCGGTGGCCGTTATCTGAATTATCAACAGACCGCTGGACGTGGACGACCATTTAAAGAAAATACCAATACCAAAGACGATGCTTGGCTCCCGCATGCGGGCTTAGTCTATCAATGGAATGATCAGCTGTCTTTCTATGGCAGCTATACCGAATCCCTCAAACCCTCGTCTTCAATTGCACCTTTAGGCGGCAATGCAGTCATTGATGCCGATGTCAAACCTGAGCAAGCCAAATCTTATGAAGTCGGTGCAAAATACGAGTTCAATGAGCGTATTAAGGCCAACTTTGCACTCTACGATATTAAAAAACGTAATGTTTTAGCCAAAGTCACCAACTCATCGAGTAATGAAGTTGAACTGCATACCACAGGCGCAGTCCGTTCCAAAGGCGCTGAACTCGACCTGACAGGCCGTCTGACTGATCAACTTGATGCCACCCTGACCTACGCCTATACCGATGCCAAAGTCACTGAAGATGAGCTTGGTCTGCAAGGCAATCGCTTGAGTAATGTCGCACGAGATACTGCATCACTGGCCTTAGCCTATAATTACGGTGAACTTTATCATGGCAAATTACGTTTAGGCCTCAGTGGCAATTATGTCGGCAAACGTGCGGGAGACTCGGAAAATAGCTTTGACCTGCCTGAGTATGCACTGGCCAATGCCTTTGTCAGTTATGACACCACCATTGCCAAACAAGCGGTTAATTTTCAATTTAATTTAAATAATATCTTTGATAAAACTTACTATACAGCCAGCGTTAATAATCTGGCGGTGTCTCAAGGGGATTCTCGTCAAGCGGTATTACGTGCCACTTTTAAATTCTAATAAAGGATCAGCGCAGTAAGTTCATTACTGCGCTTTTGAGATCAATATGAAAAAAATTATTACGATCATGACGATGATCCTTGCCTTTAGTACATGGACATCCTCTGTTTACGCTCAAACACGGATTGCCCTGATTTCACAGCTCAAAGGGGCTTCCTTTGCCACTGATGTTGCGATTCAAAATTACTTGCAACGCAAGGGCTATCAGATTGAGCTACTCGATCAATCTGTTTCCCCCAACAGTTTAAAAAACACCGATCTGGTGATTATCTCTTCAACGGTGGCATCCAAAAATCTGCAATCGGGTTGGCGACAACTGCCGATTCCGCTGATGACATGGGAAAATGATTATCTCGATGATCTGGCCATGACCGGTAAACGGATTGATACTGATTTTGGTGAAGTCAAGAAAGAACGTTACTTGTGGCTGGTCAATGCACCGCATCCCCTGTCGGCGCATCTTTCCGCGGGGACACGTAACGTCTATAAAGCACAAGCGCCAATGAGTTGGGGCAAACCAGGACTCGGTGCTACGATCATTGCAACCATTTATGGGCAACCTGAAAAAGTCGCCATCTGGGGTTATGAAAAAGGTGCAACCATGGATTATGAGTCGCTAGCGCCGGCAAAACGACTGATGTTTTTTCTCAATAACGAGACCTTTAGCAATCTGTCTGAGGATGGATTGAAACTGTTTGATGCTGCAATTCAGTGGTCACTGAACAAATAAAATCCAAACCTAGATTTCAATGCACTGATGCTGTTCAGTCTGCATCAGTGCAAATTCTCATCTATACATTTGCTCGAACACTTTAAAATACTTCCTGACTTATTGCGGCCCTAAATACTTTCGGAGCACACCCAAAGCTTTGCGCAAAAGCACGGCTAAAAGCGGCTTGAGAAGAATAGCCGACGCATTCAGCAACTTGCGCAATATTTTTATCGGTTTCTTGGAGCAATTGGCTGGCTAATTTCATCCGCCAGTTTTTTAAATATAGCATCGGGGGTACGCCAACCCATTCAACAAATTTTTTGGAAAAACTGGATCTAGACTGTTTAGTCAGTTGGGCAAGTGAATTTACATCCCATTCATATGCAGGTTGTGCATGCATCAACGACAATACCTTGCTCATCATCGGATCACGTAATGCAGAAATCCAGCCTTTATGCTCAATCTGCTCTTTAGCCAACCAAAAACGTATCGACCAAATCAATAATAAATCAATAATTCGAGACAACATGACTCGACTGCCCAATGTTGGATGCTCAAGTTCGAGCTGAATGGCCGCCACGGTCATAGGCACCCATTCCGCAACTTTTTCAGCATTATGCTGTGAGGGTACATGAATGTAACTCGGTAATCCTTCTGCAATCGCCTCGCCATAAATACCGTTCAATTCAAACGTGCAACTCATCACAGTCGCAACTGAACCCTGCTCCGTACATACTTCGAGCGAATGTTCCAACTTGCTCGGCAACACAACAATATCACCTTGCTGCAATATCAAATCGACTTGCATCCGTTTGATTCTCAATCGACAGCTCGCCTGCTGAATAATATGGATATAGGCATATCGGGCAGGAAAGCACCGTTTCTTTTGTGCTGAGAGATGCTCCACGCCATAGATTTCACCCGAGATATCGGCGAAACGATAAATATCAAAAAAGATATCTGTTAAAACATGCTCATCGCTCATTTTGCTCATCTGTCCTTAAAAGTGTTTCTGCAAAAACATTGGCGTTTCAGTTATTGTGGAAGCATAACAAAACACCAATAATCTTTTGAGAAGATTTCGTTAGTATAAAAAACACCCACCTCCACCCATCTCTTTATACCGTAAAACTTCCACTATTAAATATCGAAAATTCAATACAATAGCATTCAGCTAGGAGATAAATATGAGTACTCAACCGACCATTATTCTGGTACACGGTTTTTGGGGCGGTGCAGCCCATTGGACCAAAGTGATTAATGAATTGTCCCATCAAGGTTATCAGTCCTTACGTGCCGTGGAACTTCCATTAACCTCGCTTGCAGATGACGTAGAACGAACTCAAAAAATGATTGCCCAAGTTGATGGTGATGTACTGTTAGTGGGTCACTCTTACGGCGGCGCAGTGATTACCGAAGCAGGCAACCATCCAAATGTTGTGGGTTTAGTTTATATTGCTGCCTTTGCACCAGATAGCAATGAAAGCCCTGGGGCAATTACCCAACAACACTTACCTGTGGCAGCGCCGAATCTCGAACCAGATAGTGATGGTTATCTTTGGCTTAAAGTCGATAAATTTCACGAAAGTTTCTGCCAAGACCTGAGCAAAGATGAAGGTTTTGCCATGGGCGTTACCCAAAAAGCACCTTTAGCCAGTACCTTTGGCGATAACATTAGCAACCCTGCTTGGAAAACCAAACCCTCTTGGTATCAAATCTCAACCCAAGACCGCATGATCAGCCCAGAAAACCAAGCAGTAATGTCTGATCGTTTAAATGCTAAAAAAGTAATTTCTTTAAACGCAAGTCATGCTTCATTGGCCTCACAACCGAAAGAAGTAACTGCTTTAATTACTGAAGCTGTGGCATTTTTAACTCAATAAAGATTTAGCCCATCTAGGGAATAACATCATTCCCTAGATGGCTGTTTTCATTAATCACGACTTCAACACGACACAGCCATCACAGCTTATAAAAAATATTCCCAGATTATGTAACCTAGACCGAATCCAAGAAATGCATACAGAGTAATGATGAAGAATACAAAACTGGCATTATTCTTTTTTTTCAAAAAATTCATATCGGTACCTTTGTCTTTGCTCAACTCATGTTGTTATAGTGCAATAAGATACAGACAAAAAAAAGACACAGAATTTTCTAAAAAAAATATAACAGATAAGCTTGGAAAAATTAGAACTGTTATGAAAACAGTCCCAAATATTATTAAAACATGGACAATAGCATCATCAATATATTCAGGACTGTTCGATCTTAATTTGAAAATACTAAAAACAATCAGGTTTTAAGATGCGGATTATCCAGTGGCAGTTCCTTGTCTAAATGTGCATCAAAAATATCGGTCAGCATACTGTCATAACGTTTGGCGTTGTATTGTACAAGTGACTCTGCCTCAGCAGTTGTAATGAAACCTGTCTCAATCGCATCAGCAATATGTTGCTCAAAGGTCAAACCACTAAACTGATCTTTCGACTCCGCCTTTTTAAACTTATTCCACAACGGTTGTAGCTGTAGTAAAGCCTGAAAAGCAGATTCCATACGTCCCATCACATCGTTAGCATCGGTGTTGTAATAAACATGTTGCTTCAACTGATCTCTGAATGCATGTTCTTGCATGATTAGCTGAGCCACCTCTTGCTTCAACTGATCCGATGGTGCTGCAATTGGACGACCAAATGGGAAGCACAGCAATTTGACCATACACGCAGCAAGCTTCATTGGGAAATTCTCATAGAAGCCAAAGAACGCTTCTTGCACTTGATATAAGGCTTTATTGAGGGCCAATTCTGCATGTTTTCGTTCGGCCTCAGTTCTTTGACCATGCTCATAGTATTTCAAAATTGCCGTAGCAATAAATAAATTCGCATGGATATCAGCCAACCGACCAGACAGCATTTCTTTACGTTTTAAATCACCGGCTAAAATTCCAAGTGCCATATCTGCCGTCAATGCAAAATCGGCACTGAAACGGTTGATCTTGCTGTAATACGCTTTGGAAAAATCGTCTGCTTGTTGAGAGCCTTGATCTGAACCACCGGTAATCGAATATGCCGCTGCTCTCGCCGCACGATTAAAGGTATAAGCCAAATGTTTAAATAGTAAAGGAGAAAAAGTTTTGAAAGCAGATGCCTTATCTTCCGATTGCAATAACTGTAATTCTTCGAATAAATAAGGGTGACAACGCATTGAGCCTTGACCAAAAATCATCAATGAACGAGTCAGAATATTGGCCCCTTCTACCGTAATCGCCACAGGAATAGATTGATAAGTCAGTGCAAGGAAGTTACGTGGACCTAATTGAATCGCTCGCCCACCGACCACGTCCATGCCATGATTGACCACTTTGCGCATGGTTTCAGTGGCATAGTATTTGGCCATTGCGGTCATCACCGCTGGCGTTCCGCCTTCGTTTAAACCACAGGTGACTAAATAGCGAAACGACTCCAACATATAGGCATCACTGGCGATATCACTGGTCGCCTCTTGTACCCCTTCAAAATGCCCAACCGAGATTTTGAATTGTTGACGCACACTGGCAAATGCACCGACCAACAGGTAGCTCATTTCTCCTCCAGCCGTTGCCAAAGCAGGCAGTGAAATACCTCGACCCACGCCTAGGCACTCCATCAGCATACGCCAACCTTTACCTGCATTTTGCTGGCCACCAATAATCCAGTCCAATGGAATAAAGACATCACTGCCCTCAACCGTACCATTCATAAACGGTGCGCCTGGATTATGTCGAGGGCCAATCTGAATACCTTCATGGTCAGCAGGAATCAAGGCACAGGTAATGCCATATTCCACTTTGCTTTTATCACCAAGCAAACCTTCTGGATCATAGAGCTTAAACGCCAGACCAATCACGGTGGCAATCGGTGCCAGCGTAATCCAGCGCTTGGAGAAATTCATTTTTAAACCGAGTACTTCATGGCCTTGGTACTGCCCATAACAGACCACTCCTGTATCAGGAATCGCCCCTGCATCTGACCCAGCTTCAGGGCTGGTCAAACCAAAACAAGGCACTTCTGTCCCTTTTGCCAATCCGGGTAAATAGCGTTGCTTTTGCTCTTCAGTCCCATAGTGCAGCAGTAACTCACCTGGCCCAAGCGAATTTGGTACCATACAACTGACTGCAGCAGTTAAGGAACGAGACGCAATTTTGCTCATAATGCGACTTTGTGCAAACGGTGTAAATTGCTTACCGCCAAATGATTTCGGAATAATCAAACCTAAAAAGCCGTTGTCTTTAATAAATTGCCAAACCTCTGGCGGTAGGTCTTTTTCTTGATGATGAATCTGCCATTCATCTAACATGGAACAGAGCTGTTGTACTTCATGATCTAAAAATGCTTGTTCTTCTGCAGATAAGGTTGGATAAGGATATTGATCAAACTTTTCCCAATCAGGCGCCCCCATAAACAGTTCTTTTTCCCACCAACTGGTCCCCGCTTCCAAAGCTTCTCTTTCCGTGACACTCATACTCGGCATTGCTTTTGAGAGAATATTAAACGCAGGTCGACTCAGCAAAGCATCACGCAAAGGTGCAATCAAAACAATTACACTCGCAAGAATAATCGGGATGCCCAGTAACAGACTCCACGGTGTTATCAACATACTACAGAGAATGGCGGCGACAATGGAAACAACACAGCCAACAGTTCGATTGGCTTCAAAATAAAAAACAGCCCATACCACAACTAACTGAATCAATAGGCCAAGCAATATCAATAATACAATCATATTTGCTCCGTTATCTCAGATTGGGATGAAGATGAAATAAGAAAGATCTGAATTAATTTATGATGAACGTCTTTCTTTAATAAAAACGGCTATTTTTTATTCTACATATCGAAGTGCTATTTGCTTGATTAACTACTAAAATTTACACAAAGGCATTCAGATGATACTGAAAAATAAAAATCATGAGCTAAACAGAATACCGCTCTAAAAAATTGGAATCCTTTCCCTCAAAAATCCAAAAATAAAATCATCAATCCCTATTCTTTTAAAGGCTCTCGGCAAAAAATAACTGAGGCAAGCTGCTTATTACGACGGTGAACTAGTATCTATGAAACCGACATTAGATCACCGCAACTCTTGCTCAACCAACTCAATTTAAGACAAAGAATTCATCCCACCACCCAATGCAGCCACCAATTGCGCTGAATTTTTGAGATGCAACTGCTGTAATTCCAATAAACGTTCTTCTGCACTCAAACGCAGATTCTGTGCTGTCGCGACTTCTAGATAACTGACCAAACCTGCTTGATAACGCTGCTTGGCAACCCGTTCATTTTCAATCGACAACTTAAGCAGTTGCTGTTGTGCTACGATCTGCTGCTGGAAATGACCTGCTTGCAGCAAACCATCTTCCACCTCTTTCCAGCCTGTTAAAACTGAATGTTTATAGGCAGCAAGCTTTTCATCGTAATTGGCTTGAGCTTGTTGAATATCAGCCTTTCGTTTTCCCCCATCAAACAACGTGCCTAAGACTTTTGCACCCATTGACCATGCGGTATTGGGTGACTGCAATAAAGTATGGAAAACCTGACTATTGGCACTGCTATCCAAGCTGATAGTCAAATCAGGTAGCCATGCGGTTTGTGCTAAGCCTAATTGCGCATGTGTCATTGCCAATTCCCGTTCGCTACGAATCACATCGGGACGTTGTGCCAACAACCGACTTGGAATTTGGGTCGGGATTTGAGGGGTACTAAATTGATAGCGATTTTTATTTAAATTAAAGTCCGCCACATTACGTCCAACTAAGACTGCCAACACATTTTCTTGCAAATCACGACTACGTTGTAGCTCTAACAGTTGCAACCCGACTTGTTTAAGTTGGGTCTCCGCCTGAATCACATCAGCCCGTGCAATCATGCCTGCTTGGTATTGCTGCTGTAAAATACGCACAGATCGTTGATCACTTTGCTGGGTCTGATTTAACACATCCAGTTTGGCGTCGAATAAGCGAATGCTCCAATAGGCCTCTGCTGCGAGCAGTTGCTGACTCAGCTGAATGGCAGCTAAATCTGCAGTAGATGCTTGCAAGTTGGCCTGTTGCCCTTCCACCGCTTTTGCAACTCTCCCCCAAAGATCAGGGATCCAACTCACTGCAACATTGGCACCGAATTGACGACTCTTGCCAACGTTTTTATTTTCGGTTTGATTGGCATTGCCGCCCATGCTGATGCTCGGAAGTGCATTGGCACGTTGTCCATCCAACAATGCCATAGCATGGCGATACTTAGCTTGGGCCTGTTGGATGCTCAAGTTGTCCTGATCCAATTGCTGTATCAGCTTGGATAAGATCGGATCCTGATACATCTCCCACCATTGCTGCGGTGTCGCTGCTATCTTGGAAGCTTCAATCCACTGCAAATCTGCATATTTATATTGTGCAGCACTCTGAATCACAGGCTGCTGATAGGCTGCTGGCTTAAAAGTACTGGACTGACATGCCGTGAGCAGCATCGTCACTGCGATACCGATAGAAAGTGTAAAAACTGTTTTTTTCATAGCGACTTCCTATTTACTCCAACGCAAGATATTTAATCGCAGTTTGAAGCGATTCAGGAATTGAGCAAATTTTTCAAATATGAGATACATCACTGGGGTGGTATATAAGGTTAATAATTGCCCCAGTGCCAATCCGCCAACAATGGCAATCCCAAGTGGTTGCCGCATTTCCGAGCCTTCTCCCCAACCGAGTGCCAAAGGAATCGCACCCAATAAAGCTGCGGTATTGGTCATTAAAATCGGTCTAAAACGCAATGTTGCCGCAGCAATAATGCTGTCTAAATCGGTGTGACCTTGGCGTCGTTGCTGCAAAGTAAAATCAATCAGCAAGATCGCATTTTTCACCACAATCCCGATTAGCAAAAAGATGCCTAACAAGGCAATCAGACTAAACGGAATCTGAAACAGCCATAAGCTGAGTAAAGCCCCCAAAGCCGCCGTTGGAATAGTGGATAAAATAGTAAAAGGATGCACAATACTTTCATAATTGATCCCCAAGACAATAAAAATCAGCACGATCACAGCCGCAATCAAAGCAGGCGTACTCAAACCTGCCTGTAGGCTTTCAGTTTCAACATCGCGATCTGTCATTACAAAGATTTCTTTTGGCAGCATGATCTTTGGCAAGACCTGACGGATCGCAGCATCGGCTTGTTCATAGCTATAGCCTTTCTTAACCACATAACCCACCCCCATTGCGGCAAATTGATTACGGCGATAAACCCGATCATTGCTAATGCCATAACTCCACGTAGCAAAATTGCTTAAGGGCACATAGATCCCTTGTTGATTTGGCACTTTCACATCCGCCAAGGCTTCTGGATGTTCGGTAAAACGTTGGTCAACTTCCATCACCACATAGAACTGATCATTGCGATCATAAATTGTGGAAATCTGCCGTTGCGAAAAGGAGTTATTGAGCACACTGGAAATACTTTCAATATCAATGCCCAATCGTTTTGCAGCTTCACGGTCAATATCCAAAGTAACATGCTGCGCGCCTTCATCACCCTGTGTTTCCACCTCTTCAAACTCAGGCAGTTTACGCATGGCCTCGGCCACTTTGGGTGCCCATTCACGTAATAAGCTCACATTGTCAGATTGCAGTAACAGCAAATATTCTTGGGCATTACCACTGGAAAAAGGATCATCCAATTCCAAATCTTGTTCGACATCTGCTGAGAACACTGCCCCTGCCTGCCAAGGTACATTTTTCTTTAAACGCTCGACCACCTGTTTGGAGCTTAAACCGTCACGTTCAGCTTTTGGCTTGAGACTGACCATCAAAAATGAGTTGGTCATGCCACCACCGCCACCTGAAGTACCGACCACATCCTGCACCGCAGGATCTTTGAGTAAGGCTTGGTTAAATGCAGCAATTTTCGGCTGCATAATCTGAAAAGAAAAACCATCATCGCCACGAATAAAGGCACCAACTCGCCCTGTGTCTTGTTCAGGCAAAACACGTTTAGGCAATAAATTGTAGAGATAAACTGAAGCAATGATTGCCGCCAGCCACAGCACCACAATCAGATAAGCATGTTTGAGTACCCAATGCAGAGAGCGAATATAAGATTGGGTCAAGCCCTGAATCAGATCATGGCTATAACGATACAGTCGTGGAGGGGTATTAAGAGATAGAGGTTTTAAACAGCGTGCTGATAAGCTGGGGGTTAAGATCAAGGAAACAAAAACCGAGAGCAACACCACAAAGACCAAGGTCAATGAAAACTCTCTAAACAAGCGTTCAATCACACCGCCCATAAACAAGACCGAGAGGAAAATCACCATCAATGCCAGGTTCATGGCAATCAATGTAAAGCCAACCTCTTGGATGCCTTTTACCGCTGCTTGTGCAGGTGAATCGCCTTGTTCGATATAGCGTTCAATATTTTCGAGTACCACAATGGCATCATCCACCACCAAGCCAATCGCCACGATGATCGCCATAATCGACAGGTTATTCAGTGAAAAGCCAGCCAAATAAATCAGACTACATACGCCAATTAAAGTGACCAGTAATGCCATTGCAGGAATCACCGCACTTTGCAGCCGCCCCAACATCAGCACCACAACGATGACCACCAGCAACATGGATAAAAACAAGGTATCCCTTGCTTCCTCTAAACTGTTACGGACAATAGTCGAGCCATCCATCACCACAGTTAATTGCGCATCACGTGGCATCAGTTCTGTTAGAACGGGCAATTTGGCTTTAATCAGATCAATGGTCGCCACAGTATTGGCATTTGGCTGTCGGCTAATCTTTAAAATCACCGCAGGCTGTCCATTGTGAAAACCACTGACATAGCGGTTTTCAACCGAATCATGTACTTCTGCAATATCTTTTAAGCGAACAATGCCTTGATCGGTATGTCGGATGACCAGATCGGTAAAATCTTGGGCGGTCTTTAATTCTGTAGAAAGTGCCACTTGCCAGCGTAATTGCTGTTGCTCCACCACGCCCAATGCCTGCACCACATTACTTTTCGCGACAGCCTGTCGCACCTGTTCGAGAGAAATGCCCGTTGAAACTAAAGCCGTTGGATTGATAGTGATACGCACGGCAGGCATGGAAGCCCCATCAATTGCCACTTCACCGACCCCACTGATTTGGGCCAAATTCGGTTGTAATTGATTGGAGGCAATTTCGTATAGCTTTGCCGCTGAAAGTTGTTTTGAGCTGAGTGCCAAATAAAAAATCGGACTTTGACTCGGATTGATTTTAAAATACTCAGGCGGACTCGGCATGCCCGCAGGTAGCTGTGACATCGCCGCATTGATGGCGGCCTGAACTTCACGCGCCGCTTCGTTAATATCGGTATTTAAATCAAAATGTAACACCACCTGTGTCGAACTTTGATTACTGGATGAATTAATCGCTTTAACCCCAGATACCCCCATCATGGCACGTTCCAACGGGGTTGCTACTGTTGCAGACATACTTTCTGGACTGGCACCGGGCAGATTGGCACGCACCACAATGGTCGGAATATCTGCTTGTGGCAATGCCGCAACAGGCAAACGCAAATAGGCCAATATACCGAGTAAAACAATCGCAATCCCCAACAGCACACTGGCCACTGGACGTTGCACAAACACAGACAGCAACGTCATTGCGATGCTCCTGTCTGATCTGAAAGTAGGTTTGCATCGGGTTGCTTGGCTTGCAGGCGATCAAAAAACAGATATACCACGGGTGTGGTAAATAAGGTGAGCACCTGACTGACCAATAGACCACCGACCATCACCAACCCGAGTGGCTGACGAAGTTCAGCCCCAGAACCCGAAGCCAGCATCAGCGGAATTGCACCCACTACCGCTGCAAGTGTGGTCATCAAAATTGGACGGAACCGTAATAAAGCAGCCTGATAAATGGCTTGCTCAGCCGACAAGCCCTGATGACGTTGTGCCGCAAGTGCAAAATCCACCATCATGATACCGTTTTTCTTGACCAAACCAATCAATAAAATAATCCCGATCAGTGCAATCATGTCCAACGGCTGGCCCACCATGAACAAGGCTAGTAATGCGCCTATCGCGGCAGAAGGTAAGGTTGAAAGAATGGTCACAGGATGGATAAAGCTTTCATACAGCATGCCGAGCACAATATACATGGTCACAATCGCGGCAATCACCAACCAAAAGGTATGTTGCTGTGAGTTTTCAAAAGCTGCTGCTGCGCCTTGCAGTTGAACCTGTAGCTCTGGCGGTAGCTCAAGACTTTGTTTAACCTGCTCAATTGCATTAATCGCTTCGCCTAAAGACACCCCCTTGGCTAAATTAAAAGAAATCCCAACGGCAGGAAATTGCGACTGTTGCTGTAAAAGAATCGGCGCATGTTTTTCGACAATCGTGGCGACAGAGCTCAATAAAATTGGCTGTCCTTGGTTGTTGTGAATATAGGTTTGGTTTAAGGCCTCAATCCCTTGGGTGAGTTTTGGGTCTAACTCTAAAACAATGCGGTACTGATTAGACTGTGTATATAAAGTTGCAATTTGCCGCTGCGCAAATAAATTCTGCAAAGCCAAACTAATGTCTTCAAGGGTTAGACCTAAACGCGCAGCCGCATCTCGATTGACCCCAATATAGGCTTGTAAACCTTGCCCTGCATCCTCACTGGTTACTTCTGCAAATGCAGCCTGCTGACGCAAGGCCTGAACCAGTTTAGGCGTCCACTCCTCAACCAATTGATTTTTGTGTGCAGTCACACTGAGTTGATATTGGGTGCGGCTAATTTTGTCTTCTATACTGAGTTCTTGTACGGGTTGCATCCAACCTTTAATGCCATGTACCTGTGCAAAATTTTCATTCAGTCGTGTCATCACTTCCGCAGCAGGTGCACGTTCGGCATGCGCTTTTAAATTCACCAAAATACGCCCATTGCTTAACTTCGGATTATTGGCATCCACACCAATAAAGGAAGATAAGCTGGCAACCGCAGGATCTTTTAAAATCACTTCGGCCAAAGCCTGTTGGCGTTCACTCATGGCTTGAAATGAAATCTGGTCAGGGGCTTCCGTCACCACCTGAATCACACTATTGTCCTGTACAGGGAAAAAGCCTTTGGGAATCGACCAATACAGCAGTCCTGCCAATAGCACTGTTGCCAACATCACCATCAAGGTCAGTACTTGGTGTCGAAGTACCCATTGCAACAACTTGGCATAGTGCTGAATGACACGATCCAGACTCCATCGACTCGGTTGCTGTGCATGCTTGGGTGCATCTTTCAGTAAATAGGCACACATCATGGGGGTTAAAGTCAGCGAAACGAGCAATGAAAGTGCAATTGCAGCAGCCAGTGTCACAGCAAACTCATGGAACAATCGCCCAACCACATCGCCCATAAAAAGCAAAGGAATCAAAACTGCAATCAAGGAAATCGTCAATGAAATCAGGGTAAAGCCAATTTCTTTGGAACCTTTCAATGCCGCTTGCAACATGCTTTCACCAGACTCGCGGTGTCGTGCAATATTTTCGAGCATGACGATAGCATCATCCACCACAAATCCCGTTGCGATGGTTAAGGCCATTAAAGTCAGGTTATTCACCGAGAAGCCAAGAAAATACATCAATACAAACGTACCAATAATCGATAGCGGTACGGCGATACTCGGAATCAGGGTCGCAGCAAAATTACGTAAAAATAAGAAGGTGACCAACACCACCAAACACACGGCGAAGACCAATTCTTTTTGTACATCTTTAATCGAGCTACGAATACTTTCTGTTCGGTCAGTGAGGACGCGAATACGAACATTGTCGGGTAGATTCTGTTGTAACTCAGGCAGTATTTTTTTGATCTGATCAGCCACCTCAATCACATTGGCATTAGGCTGACGCTGGATATTTACCAAAATAGCCGATTGGCTGTCCGCCCATGCAGCCATATAGCGATCTTCACTACCCTCAAGTACTTGTGCAACATCTTTTAAACGAATCGGTGCGCCATTATTCCAACGTAAAATCAGGTTTTCATAATCGGCAATCGAACGCATCTGATCATTGGCATCGAGCATTGTCGATCGAAAAGGCCCATCAAAACTCCCTTTTGGTTGATTAGCATTGGCAGCAGAAATAGCCGTACGTACATCTTCGGCACTGAGCTTAAACGCTGCCAAAGCAGCTGGATTCATCTGCACGCGGATCGCAGGACGTTGCCCGCCTGCAAGACTGACCATTCCCACGCCTGAAAGTTGCGACAGTTTTTGCGCCACTCGGGTATCGACCATGTCATAGACTGTGGTCAGTGGCAAACTGTCAGAACTAATCGCCAAAGTAATCACGGGCACATCGGCAGGATTCACTTTGCGATAGATTGGCGGTGTGGGTAAATCATTGGGCAATTTACTACTTGCGGTACTTAATGCCGACTGTACTTCTTGCTCGACAATGCCCAGCTCGGCAGTTAACTCAAATTGCAGGGTGATCACCGATGCCCCAACCGAACTATTCGAAGACATTTGCTTCAAACCTGCAATTTTGCCCATTTCTCGTTCTAAAGGTGAGCTAATGGTTCGCTGTACCGTGTCTGGATTTGCACCTGGCTGAAAGGTGTATATCTGAATAATCGGATAATCGACTTGTGGCAATGCCGATACGGGTAATAAACGCCAAACCAGTAGGCCACTAAAAAACAGTGCCAACATCAATAAAGTGGTGGCGACGGGTCGTAAAATAAAGAATCTGGAAATATTCATACGCTTATCCAGCTACTGTTTTTGCTGGTAGTGGCTTAGAAACATCATTCTGAATGATTTGTACTTCTTGTCCTTCTGAAAGTCGATCAATCCCCTCTAAAACAACACGCTCATTGCCTTGTAAACCCTCAATGATCTCGGTCTGTCCTTGTGAAACTGCACCTAGCTTTAACATACGAACTTCGGCTTTATCTTCTTTATTCACAATATAAACATAAGTGCCTTTTGCCCCATGTTGAATGGCATCACTCGGTAAATGCACTGCATTTTGCAAGGTCTTGGCATTTAATCGAACATTGACAAATTGATTGGGGAATAAAGCATCATCGAGATTGGCAAAAACGGCTTTTACTTTGAGTGTGCCCGTATTCAGATCAATCTGATTATCCAGTGCCTGAACTGAACCTGTGGCCAATTGTTTTTGTTCTGCACGATCCCAAGCACTCACCTGAATGCTTTCTTTATTTTTTGTGGCTTGGCGTACCGTGTCTAAATAATTTTCAGCCACTGCAAACTGAATATACACAGGATGGATTTGAGTAATACTCAATAAACCTGTTGCTTCATTGGCTTGGATTAAATTACCCGCATCTTTTAAGCGAAAGCCAACACGACCATCTATCGGCGCATATATTTTGGTATAAGACAGTTGCAACTTTGCCGCATCGACCTGTGCCTGATTGGCTTGCATCTGTCCCTTGAGCTGATTGACTAGGGCTTGTTGTTGGTCGACCTGTTGCTTGGCAATCGAGTCTTGCTTATACAGCAACTGATAACGATTCAATTCAGTTTGTGCATTTTGCAACTGTGCTAAATTTTGTTGCTGTGTCCCCTGTGCTTGTGCCAATGTGACCTGAAATGGGGTCGGATCAATTTGTGCCAACAACTGCCCTTTCTTGATGTATTGTCCCTCTTGGAAATACAGCTTTTGCAGTACACCTGACACCTGACTTTGAACATTCACAGTATTGGCTGGTACCACTGTACCAATGGCCTTAATTTGTAATTGCAAATCACCACGTTGTACCCCGACCACACGCACAGGCACAGGTTTACTCCATTGGCTAAACGATTCCTGTTTATTGGCTTGGGATTTTTTCCAATAATTCCAACCCCATGCCACGAGCAATAAAAGCACCGTCAATGCAATCAACCATTTGATTTTATTTGATCGAGAATGCTGTTGTAGTTTTAAATCAATCTGTTGTTCACTCATGGCATGCTCTACTTAATCAAACAAAATTCATTAGAAATATGGGAGATGAAGAAAACAAAAAATGTTCCCCTACATTGGTTTAGTCGAACGAAAATCAAAATCAGCTCAATTTTTTCTGTAAAAGTATGTATACAATTTTATTGATATTAATAACAATTATCATTACTATTTGAAAGTATTTTTTCCATCCGCCTTTAATTGTGCATCTCCCTGCTCATTTGTGGACTCCTTGCTATGAACCTGAATGTAGAAAAACAGTTATGGTTTAGCCACGTTTATCAAACCCAGCAAAGCTCGCTGTTGTCTTGGTTTAAGCACAAACTACAGCACCACCATCAATCGGAAGACTTGAGTCATGAAGTATTCTATCGTGCCTTAAAAAGTGACTATTGCTTTGAAAAGATTAAAGAACCTCAGGCATGGTTAATGGGCATCGCCAAACATGTGATTATTGATTATTGGCGGCATCAGCATGTAGAACATCTATACTTAGATGCGCTTGCACAACTGCCAGAAGAATATTACCCCTCTGCTGAACATGAAGTCTGTATTCGTGAAACACTTTATCAAGTGCATTTGATGCTGGAAAAACTGCCTCAACGTACTGCACAGGTGTTTTTATTATCGCAATTGGATGGGCTGACCTATCGTGCGATTAGTGAAAAACTGGATATTTCAGAGGCAACAGTCAAAAGAGATATGAAACAGGCTTTCTTGGCCTGTATAAGTCTTTATAATCAGACCGATTAATTGCTGAATTTGCTTTGCTGCTATGTCTCAAGCCCCTAAAATCCCTGATCATGTATTGGACCAAGCCGCAGATTGGCTGGTGCTATTACATTCAGGTGAAATGACTGAGTTAGAGCAGCAACAATTTCAACAATGGCAAGCAGAAAAACAAGAACATGCCTTGGCCATTCAGCACATCACTAGATTTACACATGGCTTAACAGGTTTATCCAACCACTTTCCCTCAGATTCTTTAGTCCAGTCCAAGCAAAAATTTAATCTGAGCACAAAACGAAATATGCTGTTTAGCCTGTCAGGATTGATGGTTATCAGTTGCGGAATGTATTTATTGCCTTGGGCAAAATGGCAATCTGATGATCATACCGAAGTTGGTGAAATTAAAACTATTGCACTGCAAGATGGTTCAACCTTGATCTTGGCCAGTGACAGTTATATCAACGTGAATTTCTCCGAACAGACTCGACAGATTCAACTGATCGAAGGTGAAATTTATATCCAAACCGCCAAAGATCCGCAACATCGTCCATTTATGGTAAAGACCAAAGATGGTGCGATTGAAGCCTTGGGTACTCAGTTTACGGTAAGACAAGAGCATCATGATCAAACTCGAGTCAAAGTCTATCAACATGCTGTTGCTTTACAGCCGCAGGATTCTGGGCAACGGCAGATTTTACAGCAAGGTCAACGTGCATATTTCGACCGCCAACAAATCTCTAAACCACTCCCACTAAACAATGAGCAGCCCTATTGGACTCAACAATTACTGGTGGTAGAACAATGGCCGCTAGAAAAAGTCATTGGTGAGCTATATCGTTATAAAAAAGGTACTTATTTCATTGAACCAGCGTTAAAAGACCTTCGTGTCTCAGGCGTGTTTTCATTAAAGAATCCTCAACAAAGCTTAGAAACGCTGGCCTATACCCACCAACTTGAGTTGAGTTATTACAGTCCTTATGTATTAAAAATAAAAAAAAGATAAAAACATGATCCTTTTTTCAATCTGATCCGACTTATAGAGAAATACACTCCCAGTTGAGAAGACCACATGAAGGATTATCAGGCGAAAACTACCTTGGCGTTGGCTGTACGCGCCATTTTATGGGGCATGCCACTCAGTATTGCCAGCATTGCAACAACCTCTGCTTATGCTGCCAATGTTTATCAGATTTCGATTAGCTCAACCACACTTGATCAGGCATTGAAGCAACTCGCCATTCAAACAGGTACCACCATCAGTTATGACTCGACTACACTTGCAAAAGTAAAAAGCACTTCACTCAAAGGGAATTATTCAGTAGAAACTGCTTTAGAGACTTTGCTTAAACCCCATGCATTTGAAGCCATTAAAGTTGCCAATGCGGGATACAGCATTCAAGCCAAAGCAACTGTAGCAGCGGTTGAACCGAAAGTGGTTCAATTAGAAGCGATTCACACACGAGCAGATCAAGCTAAAAATAACAACGCTCAGCAAGAAAGCAATTCAACACAGCTTCCAACAATTTCGATCAAAGCTGCCAGCCAAAATATGACAAATGTTGGCAAGCAAGCTCAGAATATTAAAGACGTACCACAATCTGTAACAGTTATGTCTCGTCAGCGTCTTGATGAGCAAGGCCTAAAAACCCTTGATGATGTCATGGTACAAACAACAGGTGTAACACGCGAACAGCTCTGGTTAAATAATAACTATAGTGCACGTGGTCTAAAGATTGAAAATATCCGTTATGACGGTGGCAGTACTTCAAGTCTAGAAGATCGAAGTAACAGTGCTGATATGGCACAATATGACGCAGTTGAGGTGTTGCGTGGTGCAGATGGTTTATTCGGTGCTGGTGAAGCTGGCGGTGTGATTAATCTCACCTCTAAACGACCAAAAGCAGAAACCGAAATCAATGGATCAATTTCAGCAGGTAGCTGGAATAATTATCGTGGTGAATTTGATGCGACAGGTTCTTTAACAGAAGATCAAAGTGTTAAGGGACGTTTGGTCACTGTTTTTCAAGATCGAGACTTCTTCTACAAACCAACACAAAGCCGCCGTGAAATGGTCTACGGTGCATTAAGCTTTGACTTATTACCCGAAACAACATTGTTTACGGGTGTGAGTTATCAAAAAGATAAAGTAGATGCTTTTAATGCCAGCTTACCTCGTTGGGAAGATGGCGCAGATCTGCATTTACCTCGCAGTACAACGATGGGAGCACCTTGGGGATGGATCGAACGTAAAAACACATCCTTCTTCGCCAATCTTCAACACCAAATTAATGATGACTGGAAAACACAACTGAATGTACGTCACAACATTGGTAATGATGCGATTAACAGCGCTGAAATGGAAGGTGCTGTCAGTTATGACACTCACCAAAGCCAATGGTGGCGCTATCAGGATGATACACGCTTTAAAGAAACAACAATGGATTTAAACCTACAAGGCAGCTTTAATTTATTTGAACAAAAGCATGATCTGATTTTAGGTATTGATCATAGTAACAACCAAAAAGATTATCGACTAAATTGGACCTATTATGCTGATGGCGATGCATTTAATCGCGTTGCACCACCAGAATGGGACTACCCTGCGCTCTCTTGGGCAACCAATACGACCAACAAGAATAATAAATCTGCACTTTATGGTTCTTTAAAATTACGTCCTGTTGATGATTTAGCCCTCATTCTTGGTGGCCGCTACACCTTTAAAGATGAGTTAACCATCAATAACCACAATAGCAATATTGAAAACACCTATACAGAAGACAAAAAATTTGTTCCTTATTATGGAATTACCTATGATATTTTGCCTTCTACTACAGCCTATGTAAGCTTTGCAGAAATTTATAAAAATCAGCGTAACTATTTAACAGCAGCCGATGGCCCAGGACTCGAACCATTAACAGGGCGAAATATTGAATTTGGTATCAAGCATCAAATTAATACAAACTTGCTTGCATCCATTGCTTATTTCGATATCAAAAAAGAAAAGGAAAAAGTGTATAACACCTATACCAGCATTCCAAACAGCAACTCACTTTGCTGTTATATCGGTACAGGTTCTATGGAAAGTAAAGGCGTTGATGTTGAACTGAATGGCAATATTAGCCCTGACTGGAATTTATCTGTAGGTTATACCTACAATAAAAACGAGAAAAAGGATAATACTGAAAATCCATATAATAGCTACACCCCTAAAAATCTGTTAAAAATTTGGACAACCTATCAGCTTGATCAAATTGTCGATGGCTTAGAAATAGGCGGCGGTGTAATTGCTCAAAGTAAAAACTATGCAGCAGGATCAGTCAGAGAGTTTAATCCAGTAACACAAAAGTTTGATGGTGCTTGGAAAAGTATTGAGCTGGTTCAACCTAATTATGCTATTTGGTCAGCTCGTGTCGCTTATGACATTAATCCGCAATGGAATATCGCACTTAACTTAAACAATATTTTTGACAAAACCTATTACAGTACAATCGGCTATCCAGGTTATGGTAATTTTTATGGCGAACCACGTAACTTCCTTTTGACTTTAAAAGCAAGTTACTAAAGCTCTGAAAATCAATTCATAACCAAAATAAAAAGAGGAAACATCCGTTTCCTCTTTTTATGTCACTTCAATACAAGCAAATCTTAAATCAAGGTCACAATCAGCAGTAGCCCAAATACAACAGTCACGATCACATTTGCTTGCCATAGTTTTTTAGGGTGATACGTCAATAACAACCCCACTGCCAAAGCAGCAAAGCTCATACAACCCAACCACTCAGATAAACCGACCGAAGCACCTTTAAAATAAATCATGACCAACGCAGAGAGAAGTAGCATCACCCAGCCTACAATTTCAAAACGTCGACTATTTTGCGCTGAAATCTGAGCACTAAAAATATCGCGCTGATGCTTACTCATCCCACAGGCAAGTGCTGATAACGCCACCACAGCAACACACCACAACATCAATGCTGCCATTATGCTTGCTCCTGTTCAGCTTGAACCTTAGGCTGTTTTTTCTGCTTCACCGCTAAACCTTGGTAACGCTTTAACTTGTAATAAGAATAGATAAAAATCAGACCCAAAATCATGCACACTAGATCAAAACTGGCGATCATCCATTGTCCATGATAAATACTCATCCACAGCGCCTGCCCACCTGTTAAGAAGTTTAGGATTGGCATAAACAGGAACAGTACAGCGGCTAAAGCCAGTTGCTCCAACCATGCGGGACGATGCGCCCGAATAGCCGCATGAATTAAACACACAAGCCATGCGATAAAGAACACATTAATCTCTAACGGAGAGCGTTCAGCCAATTGAGCGGGGATAAAACGATTGGCAATAAAATAAGCTGCGCAAGCAATTGGTAGGCCTGTAATTGCAGTAATATTCAGAACTTCAACCAGACGATGACCAAAAGGCTTATAACCCAATTTCTGTACATCTGGAATACGTTTCACCACCCACAAGATCAGACCAGAAGCCACCATCATGGTGCCTAATATGCCCGATAAAAATAGCAACCAACGCAACACTGAATCCACACCACGTGCCATATGCAACCATGTCACTAAGGTATAAATGGCTTTTGATGCCGAGTTAACAGGCTTGGCTTCATCAATCAGTTGTCCTGTCACCGCATTAAACTTCATTGAAGGAATGCTTTCTCGATCAAGCAATGTTGTCGTATGTGTTGCGTTAAATTGAACGTCTGCTTCAACGGTATTCGGTTTATTCACGCGAATTGAAGCAATCGGGTTATCTTCCCAACTTTGTTGAACGTAATGACTCAATGCGACTAAATTCACCATCGGTGCTGCTGCAAGCACAGGCGCTACCTGTTCAGCTTCACCACGACGGCCACCACCTCGATTACTACGACCTTCCTCTGCAGCTTCTTTTTGTTTTTGCTCTGCCAATAACCGTGCTTGCTCAGGTGTTTTAGCAACAGGTTCATTCAGCATTTGATAGAAATTCTGACCGTTTCCATAATGGCTGTTCATCGCCCAAGGCATAAACATGAACATTAACAGCAGCAAACCACTAAAGGTGATCATGATATGAAAAGGTAAAGCAAACACAGCCGTTGCATTATGCGCATCGAGCCACGAACGCTGCCCTTTGGCTGGACGGAAAGTAAAGAAATCTTTGAAAATCTTTTTATGAGTGATAATACCGCTGATAATCGCGACAAACATGAATAAGGTTGCGATACCAACAATCCAACGCCCCCAAATACGTGGCATGCCATAGAGTTCAAAATGGAAGCGATACAAGAAACCACCACCCCGAGTTTCACGCGCTTTAATCTCTTGGCCCGTTTGCGCATCTAAATAGATTTCCCCCCCACGACGGCGACCTTCACCCAGCTTACGGATATTCAGCATAATCGCGGGTTGGCGTTCATTGGCAAAACGGATATTCCAGCTTTCAGCAGGCTGCCCGTTTTGCTGCAAATACTGTAGTGCATAACCCAATTGTTGCTGCTGAGAAGTATTATTCACAGACTGATGCAATTCAGGTTTCATCCACACCGTAATTTCATTTTGGAAAAAACTGAGCGTGCCCGTCAGAAAAACGGCGTAAAGCAGCCATCCCAAGAGCAGGCTTGTCCATGTATGTAACCATGACATGGATTGGCGAGGGCCTTCATTTTTACCATCAACACGCATGACTTTACCCTTTTAAAAACCAATAGATCAACGTCATCAATACACTGGGAACAATAACGCCCAACCAGACTTTCACGATTGAGTTGACCAAAAATACCCAAATGAACACGGCACAATGGATCACAAAAGCCAACATGGTTGCCCCAAACACGGCATTGGCTTTGGAAGGTTCAGCGGCAAACAGGAAACCCATCAACATTGCAGCAATCGCAGCAAAGTAATAACCACCAAAAATAGCCAAGACAAAACGTGAAAAAATCATCAATCGATATTTAATCAATGATGATTGTTCAACCTTCTTTTTTGTGACCCTTTTGGCGGAGGCCAAGGGCACAGACGCTTCAATATTCATAAAGACACCCAGTCAGGTGGCGATGATGCAAAATAATCGCCACCTGCATTTCAGGAAGATTAGAAAGAAAACTTAAGATTGAGATAATATTGACGACCACGGACATCACTGTATTTACTGAGGTAAGACTGAGTTCCAGACATATCGACCGTGTAATCGTTAAATAAATTTTGAATACCGAAGCTCAGTTCGCTTGAGCTGTGTTTTAGCAACTTACTGCTCGGCAATTTCACTTTGGCGAAAATGTCATGGTAGATTTGATCTTCGATTTTTAATTTTTGATCGGCACGACCCGTTTGATTCAAAATCGCAGTCGCATTAACCATGTCATAAGAACCATAATATTGACTTGCCCAACCAAAGCCCCAATTGTCATTGGCTTGTAGATAAATCGAGGCATTGGCACGATGTTTTAGCGGTGCATCGGAGACCGCGCCACCCACCACACTGACAAAATTCTTCTCTGGGTCAATCAAATTATGTTGTTGGCGATATTCATTAACATGGGTATAGCCCAAATTAAAGGTGGTTTCTCCAATCACGCTATCAAAGCGATAATTTAAATTGGTATCAATCCCACTGGTTTTAAGGTTTAAAGCGTTGAATGGCGTGATATCAATTGAAACCACATCGCCAGCTTGATTGCGTTGAATGCGGCTACCATATTTGCTTTGATTGTCTAAAATATATTGCGCACTGATCGAACTGATATTATTGGTTTTTTTGATGTTGTAATAATCAATCGATAGGCGTAGATCAGGAATCGCCTCTGGGGTTAACACAATCCCAGCATTAATACTTTTTGAACTTTCTGGCGTCAGATCTGGATTGCCCCCAGAAATGCTTTCATAGGTGCTAATGATTTTACCCGTTGCTGGATCAGTTAATGTCGCTCCCGTCACTTGGGTCGAAGTCGCTTGAGAGATCTGCGAAACCGATGGTGTAACAAAGCCTTCACTATAAGACGCACGGAACATCAATTGGTCATTCGGTGCGAAGCGGAAACCTACTGTTGGCGTGATCGCATCAAATTTTGATTTACCCGAATCGCTATAATTTAAGAACTTGGAACGGTAGCCCGTAGCAGGATCAATTTTACTGTCATATTGCGGTATCTTGGCTTGGACATTGAAATCCTCATAACGTGCAGCCAATTGCACATCCAGTAATTTGGCGAAAGGTAAATTCAGCTCAGGTGAAATCACTGGAATGTTAAATTCCGTGTGAACACTGGATGCATTGCTCTTACGTTCAGTCGGCTTCACCCAAGGATTGTCGACATGTTGATGATCCGCAAAGCCTTCACTTTCATAACGGCGATGCTCAATCCCCGTTGCCAATCGAATATCGCCTGCATACCATTTTGCAATTGGCCCTGTGGCTCGAATTGAGAAATCATTTAAGGTCTGCTGTGTATTATTTTTTGGATAGTTCCAGTATTTTGAAATTAGGTCGGTTGGTGTGGTGGTGAAATCTTGCAAAAAATCAATTGCATTATTGGCAGTATCTTTGTTCCATGCACTGGCTTTCGGATTTTTGCTGCCTTGACGCGTATAACGTTGACGAATATCCGATTTACTCCATGCATAATCTGCCGAGAGTATCCATTCTGGTGTCAGGTCAAAGGTAAAGCCCGTCGCAACTTTCTTCTGGGTGGTTTCAAAGGTGTCCTTGGCAAAGCCACCTAGGCTATCCAAACGCATTGGATAATTCACCAGAATATCCTTGCCAAAAGGATTACGTGGACTATCTTTGCTCATTGTTACCACGTTATAACCGTGCGGAGAGGTATTAAATGACCAACCCTCTTCTTTTTCATAGCCCGCCTCAAGAAACACATTCAGACGATCAGTAAAATCACGATTTAAAGAAAGACCAAAGGCTTCGGTCTTGGTATCGTAAAGCAAAGCCTCTTTACCTGACCAGCCACTCACCCCGTCTGACAAACCCAATGCATAGCCTTGGCCCAGTTTGCTCAGATCGCCATTCCAACCTTTGGGAAGATGTGCCATAGATGAGCCCCATCCTGGTACTAATTCAGAACCATCTTTACTACGAATATTGGTTAAATTACCTGTAGGCGGGTTGACCTTGTCCCCAATAAGACTATTTGGATTATTTTTTAAAATATTTTGGCGTGACTTACTTTTCCAGTCACGTTCGCTCGCTAGCAAACTATCTTGATCTTTTTTAGAAGCAGTCAACATCACATGGGTACGACCATCTTCCAGAGAAAAGCCTGAAACCAAATTAAAAGACTTGGCAGGTTGTTGATTATCCACTGTATCGCTATAGCGCACATTCACTTCGGTGCCGACATAGTCTTTACGCAAAATCACATTGATGACACCACCAATCGCCCCACTGCCATAAATCGCAGCAGCTGATGTCGGTAATACTTCAATCCGTTCAATTGCAGCCAAAGGAATATTATTTAAATTAGGCTGATCGGTAGATTCAGAAGTACCACGGCTACCTGTTCCCGCGCTACGGCGACCATTAATCAACACTAGAGTTTGACTGGCACCAAGTCCACGTAAATTAATTTGACTTGATGTGCCAGAGAAATAACTGGAATTATTGGTTGAGGTTGCCATTGGCAATACTTTAGATAATAACTCAGTGACTGTGGTGGTACCTGAGCGCTCAATCTCTTCCCGCTCGATCATGGTGTAGGCTTGGACATCGTCTTCACTACGTGGAATATCCATATTGCCCGATTTATAGGCAACATCAGCGTTGCTTGCCGTCACTGCAATGGTCGGCAGCGTCGAGGCTTTATCTGCACTGTCCTGTGCAAATACGTGTGGAGATGACAACACCAATAAAACCGAAGTACAAAGTGTTGTTCTAATAAATTGAGATGATTTAAGAGAGATATTTTGTTCTAACACGTAAGAACCTTAATTCATTATTAAAAATTTCGTGAATAATACACAAAACAAACAAAAATGACAATAATAATGATAATTATTATCAATAATAACATTAGCGCCCCATATTCCTCCATATTTTAAAGTGATCAATAACAACAAAAGCTTATGAAATGGGAGAACGTGATCAATTCGTCTTAACAGCGGATAAAGCACCTAATTTTAGGAAGATGTGGAGCCAAGTGTTTGCAGTTTTTAGTGATTATGATTAAAAAAATAAGCCCATCTTTTTCACGAATTTGAATAAGATGGGCTGTTCAATTCTTGTATTGAATCGACAATTAAAACTTATGTGTATACGTCGTCATAATTCGATTTTCGACAAAATCTGTGCCAGGGTTATTGCCTGCTCCATATTTAATATCAGCTCGAATATGCCGCCATTCAAAGCCCAAGCCTTTCAATTTACCTTCTGGTACGGTGTAATTGACGATCACATTCTTCTCAGTTTCTTTATTATCCTTAAAGCCTTCCCGATAGATTTCACTGCCATTTAAATAACGTAAAGTCAGTTTTAACCCGGGAATACCTTGCTCTTTAAAGTCATAACTATATAAAACATGCCAAGTGAACTCTTTGGCTTTGTAGAAAGCAATTGCAGACCAACTCTGTAAATAGGCTTGTGGTACATAACCGTTCAACAAGGGAATATTGTCCTCACCCATATGCTTTTGCAGACCCGTCAAAATGGTATGTGGTCCATTTTGCACACTGGCTTGCAGACCAATTGACTGGACATCAATATCGCCAAAATAGGCATCCCCATCTTCTTTATAATTAAAATAGCGGGCATCCACTTTAAGCTTGCTTTTGTTGACCGTTTCCGTAAAGGCCGCACTCAAATATTGTTGTTGATAAATATCTTCGAGCTGCCCAAACCAATAAGAACCCGTTAACTGAGGGGTAAAATTATAATCGAGGCCCAGAAAATTCAGCCCGTCACTTCTTTTGTTTGGGTCTGTCGAGTTGCCTAAGGTAAATTTTCGATATTCATCATCATCTCGGGCATTCACATGGGTAAAACGCCCTGCCGACACTTTTAAATTTTTAATGTCTTTGCTTTCGAGCATTGCACCCGCATAGGTGGTGACCAATTGCCGAGAATCATCAATAAACAGTACCGGTGTTTTTGGGAAAAGCTCACCGACTTTCAGTTCAGTATTGTGATATTTAAATTTTAAAGTTGCGCCTAATTTTAAATAATCACGCTCCTGCCGACCTTCGTGCTGATCATATTTAAATACGGTATCCAGACGTTCATCATAGCGATCCGTTAAACGCAATGCATATTGAAACCCCAAATCCAAACCGACTTGAAGCGGTGTATCGGTATAGCCAGATTCAAAACGTCCTGTCATCGCCTGAGACCAACTGCCCAGATCTTTATTGGTATTTTCAAAATCGCGTTCTAAATAAAAATTACGTAGATAAATGCTTTTTTCGCTGTCTTCAAAAAAATCTGCATAAGCCACATTGATATTTAGACAGCCAAAGAGTGTATATAGGGCTACGCGCTGTGCTTTATACAGCGTATCTGGTTTTAACATGGGAAATCCTTTCCTGAGTATTTGAAATTCTTATTCATTCACGCTGAGAGTTAAGACCGTCCTCACAACTGAGACCATACTTGCCGATACCTTTAAAACTGACATAAATTCAGAAAGATATATTTGAGTAAATATTGGCCACACCTTATTATTTGAATTATTAATGTAATTTTCCATAGATAATGAAGTATATAGTTATACCTTTTAAGTCTAGTTTTAGGTCATTTTCACCACAATTAAAAAAGCGATCATGATGACCGCTGATAAATAAACTTGGTGCCTAGCGTGGCTTAATCACCCTCTAGCTGGATCGGAATGCCTTCCTCTTCAAATACTTGCTTAATGCATTCTAAAATCTGTGGTAGATACGGACTCTGATCCATATTGCGCACTGCCAATGAAATCGGGGTATAGGCTTCTAAATCTAAGATTGGGATATACACCAGATTCTTCATACCAATATCACTGGCACTTTCTGGAATCAGGCAAATCCCCTCACCCGATGATACCAAACCAAGCGCCATATGAATTTCACGTACCTCGACCATATCTTTGGGCACCAAACCCAAGTCGGTAAAAATCGACTGAATTAAGGTGGAAAAATTCGGTTTTTGGGTGGCGGGATAAGAAAAAATAGGTTCATCGATAATCTGAGACAGATAAATGCCCTGATCGATAAAGCGGGTTAAATGATGGTTTTTATGAATGGCTAATTTGAGTTTTTCTTTGCGCAATAAAATCCGTTTAATTGCAGGATCACTAATTCTTAAACGTCCAAAACCTAAGTCAATTTTACCCAGCTTTAATGCTTCGATCTGATCCTTGGTGCCGTGTTCAATCAACTCCACCTGAATATCAGGATGGTTTTGACGGAATAAATAAATCACTTGCGGTAACAATGCATAAAGTAATGAACTGACATAGCCAATACGCACAATCTTATTCACCGTGCTAATGCGTTTTGCCATGGAAGCCGCTTGAGCAGTATGGGTCAAAATCTGCACTGCATGTTGATAAAAGAACTGCCCCGCCTCTGTGGTTTTTACAGGTCGCGAACCACGTTCAAATAACAGGATACCGAGTTCCTCTTCTAATTTTTGGATCTGACGGCTTAATGGTGGTTGCGCAATGCATAACTTTTCTGCGGCTTTGGTAATGCTCTGTTCCTCGACCACCGTCACGAAATAACGAAGATGTCTTAATTCCATTTAATATACCTTTTAAGTATCTAAAAATACCAAATTCAGCCTAGTTATAGATATTACATTAATTTAGGGTATGTAAATAGCTTAGGACGAAAGAAATACCAAAGATGTATAAATCCATAGAAACCCTACTTGTCGAGATTCCAACCATCCGCCCACATAAGATGGCGGTTGCAACCATGCAAACCCAAACCTTAGTCCTCATTAAAGTGACAACAGCAGATGGTTTGATTGGTTGGGGTGAAGCAACGACTATTGGTGGCTTGGGTTATGGAGATGAAAGTCCTGAAAGTGTCAAAACCAATATTGAGCACTACTTTTCGCCATTGTTAAAAAGCTTGGACAGTTTTAATGTGGCTCAGACCCTACAGGCCATTCAACACAGTATCAATGGGAACCGCTTTGCTAAATGTGCTATTCAAACGGCGTTACTGGATATTCAGGCACAACGTTTAGGTCTACCACTCAGTGAAGTGTTAGGTGGGCGCCTACGTGATAGCGTTCCTGTACTTTGGGTTCTAGCCTCTGGGAATACTGAAAAGGACATTGCTGAAGCAGAAAAAATGGTTGCGTTAAAACGCCACAATGTGTTCAAGCTCAAGATCGGCTCTCGCCCCGTTGAGCAGGATGTTGAACATGTACTGGCAATTAAGCAAGCCTTGGGCGCAGAGGTTTCGATTCGTGTTGATGTCAACCGTGCATGGTCTGAGTTGAATGCGATTAAAGGGATTCAAATGCTTCAGGATGGCGGTGTTGATCTGATTGAGCAACCGTGTGCAATTCATAATATTGATGCCATGCAACGTCTGACCCGTAAATTTGATATTGCCATTATGGCGGATGAATCTTTAACCGGTCCGCAAAGTGCTTATCAACTGGCAAAAAGCAATGCCGCCTCAGTGTTTGCAGTAAAAATTGCACAATCAGGTGGTCTGATTGAAGCCTGTGAAGTCGGGAAAATTGCCAATCTGGCAGGGATTGATCTTTACGGTGGCACCATGTTGGAAGGTCCAGTTGGCACCATTGCTTCCGCACATGCCTTCTCTACTTTTAGCAATTTAGCCGCTGGTACGGAACTGTTTGGTCCGCTACTACTCACGGAAGAAATTTTAAAAACACCGCTTCAATATGGCAATTTTGAACTCAAAATTCCAACTGGCTCGGGTCTCGGTATTGAACTGGATGAAGACAAAATCGACAACTTACGTCGTCAATAATTTAAGGAGTTGCCATGCTTTTTCATGTACGAATGGATGTAAATATCCCGCTCGATATGCCAGTTGAACAAGCCAATCAAATTAAAGCTGTTGAAAAGGCCTATTCACAAGATTTACAGCGTCAAGGTAAATGGCGTCATATCTGGCGCATCACTGGACAATACTCAAATATCAGTATCTTTGATGTGGAAAGCAATGAGGAACTGCACAATATTTTACAGGGACTACCGTTGTATCCCTACATGAATATTGAAGTGATGGCGATGAATCGTCACCCATCAGCCATCCGCGAAGACGATAGCTAAAGCCCATCGTGGCATCAGGATCGCAACAGAATTTGAACAAGGAATGTGGCAAGCCAAGCAAGCAGCAAAACAGCAAGTCCGCGAGCCACCAAAAATTATCATACTTCAGGAGAATATGTATGAACCGTCAAGAAATCGATGCACTGGTTAAAAAAATGAATGTGGATACCGCAACAGGTGAAGTCAATCCACGTGTACAACAAATCGTGGTTCGTCTGCTCGGTGATCTTTTTCAGGCGATTGAAGATTTGGACATCTCACAAAGTGAGCTATGGAAAGGTCTGGAATACTTTACCGATGCAGGCCAAGCCAATGAACTTGGCCTATTGGCGGCAGGTTTAGGTCTTGAGCATTATCTAGATTTACGTGCTGATGAAGCAGATGCCAAAGCAGGCATTACGGGTGGAACTCCACGTACCATCGAAGGCCCACTGTATGTGGCTGGGGCGCCTGAATCTGTTGGTTTTGCCCGTATGGATGACGGTTCTGAATCAGACAAAGTCGATACCTTATTCATCGAAGGCACTGTCACTGATCCTGAAGGTCATATTATCGAAGGCGCTAAAGTCGAAGTTTGGCATGCCAACAGCCTAGGTAACTATTCATTCTTTGATAAGTCGCAATCTGACTTTAACTTACGCCGTACCATTTTATCTGATACCAACGGTCACTATGTGGCACAAACCACTATGCCTGTCGGTTATGGCTGCCCACCAGAAGGGACCACACAAGCAGTACTGAACTTGCTTGGCCGTCACGGTAACCGCCCTTCTCATGTGCACTATTTTGTGTCTGCACCAGGCTATCGTAAATTAACCACGCAGTTCAATATCGAAGGTGATCAATACCTATGGGATGACTTTGCATTTGCAACACGTGAAGGCTTGGTCGCAACTGCTGTGGATGTGACTGATGAAGCTGAACTTGCTCGTCGTGGTGTGAATAAGCCATTCAAACACATTACCTTTAATGTTGAATTGGTGGCAGAAAAAACAGGTGCGCCAACTACCGAAGTTGACCGTCGTCGTGTCGGTGCTTAACACCACAAATTTACTGTGAGCTAGACCTTAGCTCACAGTTTTTAAATTTCTATGCATACCCGTTTATACAGCAATTCGTATGTATAGAAATTTGAAAACATGGATAAAAGGTTGGCCTTATGATTGATAAAAGTACCCTCACATTGACTGAGGCACTGTCACAGATCAAGGATGGTGCAACCATCATGATTGGTGGCTTTGGCACCGCAGGACAACCCGCTGAACTGATTGACGGATTGATCGAACTTGGGATTAAAGACCTTGTCATTGTCAATAATAATGCAGGCAATGGCGATTATGGTTTGGCCAAACTACTCAAAACAGGTGCGGTACGTAAAATCATCTGTTCCTTCCCCCGTCAATCGGATTCATGGGTATTCGATGAACTGTACCGTGCGGGCAAGATTGAACTGGAATTGGTGCCACAAGGCAATCTGGCGTGCCGTATTCAAGCTGCGGGCATGGGCCTCGGTGCAGTTTTTACCCCAACTGGCTTCGGTACCTTACTGGCAGAGGGCAAAGAAACCCGTCATATCGATGGCAAAGACTATGTACTTGAATATCCAATCAAAGCCGACTTTGCCTTAATCAAAGCACACAAAGGTGATCGTTGGGGCAATGTGGTTTATAACAAATCTGCACGTAACTTTGGCCCAATCATGGCGATGGCAGCAGATATCACTATTGCCCAAGTCTCAGAACTGGTCGAACTCGGTCAGCTAGATCCTGAACATATCATTACCCCTGGGATTTTTGTACAGCATGTGGTCGCTGTTGATGCAGTTAATGGCACAGGAGCAGAACAATGAGCTATCAAAAATTAAGCCGTGACCAGATTGCTGAACGTGTGGCGCAAGACATTCCCGATGGTGCTTATGTCAATCTCGGCATAGGCCTGCCAACCAAAATTTCCAATTATCTTCCTGCGGACAAAGATGTATTTCTGCATTCGGAAAATGGCTTGCTGGCTTTTGGCCCGCCACCTGCCAAAGGTGAAGAAGATCCAGAACTGATCAATGCAGGTAAAGAATATGTGACCATGCTCACAGGCGGCAGTTTTTTCCATCATGGTGATTCCTTTGCCATGATGCGTGGTGGACATTTGGATATCGCGGTACTGGGTGCTTTCCAAGTGGCAGCCAATGGTGATTTAGCCAACTGGCATACCGGTGCGGCAGATGCGATTCCTGCGGTGGGTGGTGCCATGGACCTCGCTGTTGGTGCCAAGAAAGTATTTATCACCACCGATCACAACACCAAGCAAGGTGAACCCAAGATTGTTGAAACGCTTTCATATCCAGCCACAGGCTTGAAATGTGTCGATCGTATTTATACCGACCTGTGTGTGATTGATGTGACCACGGACGGCTTAAAAGTGATTGAGAAAGTGGATGGTTTGAGCTTTGAGGAGTTGCAGGCGTTGACGGGTGCTCAATTGATTGACGCGACGCAAGGATAATGTTTACACAGCCACTAATTACCGGTTACAGCAGAGGCTTTTTTGTATAGGCATTGCCTTACTTTTTAAGGATAAAAAGTAACAAAAATCCTTTGTTGGACTGATGGTATATCCATATACCACAGCCCAACAGGCGGCATCCATGCCGCCGCCGCGAAATACTTAGAGTGAAATTGAATCCAACTGAGCCAGACATGGATTGAAGGAAAATATTTAAAATGAAAAACGCTTATATCATCGATGCCATCCGCACTCCATTCGGTCGTTATGCAGGCGGTCTTGCACCTGTACGTGCCGATGACTTGGGAGCCATTCCGATTCAAGCCTTGATGCAACGTAATCCAAGTATCGGCTGGCAGCAAGTCGATGATGTGATCTATGGCTGTGCCAATCAGGCGGGTGAAGACAATCGCAATGTCGGACGCATGTCAGCCTTATTGGCAGGCTTACCTTATCAAGTGCCTGCCACCACGGTGAACCGTTTATGTGGCTCATCCCTAGATGCCATTGCCATGGCTGCTCGTGCCATTAAAGCCAATGAAGCTGATTTGATTATTGCAGGCGGTGTCGAGAGTATGAGCCGTGCCCCTTATGTGATGGGCAAATCCGACATTGCTTTTGGTCGTAGTCAAAAGATTGAAGACACCACCATGGGCTGGCGTTTTATCAATCCAAAACTGAAAGAACTGTATGGCGTAGATAGCATGCCGCAAACCGCAGAAAACGTGGCGGAACAATTCAATATTAATCGTGCTGATCAAGATCAGTTTGCGCTTAACAGCCAACAACGTACTGCAACTGCACAAGCCAAAGGTTTCTTTGCTCGTGAAATCATCCCTGTGACGATTCCACAGCGTAAAGGTGATGCAGTTGTGGTGGATACTGATGAGCATCCACGTGCATCAACCACCTTAGAAGCATTAACCAAACTCAAAGGTGTGGTTAAAGCCGAGGGGACGGTCACGGCGGGTAATGCCTCTGGAATTAATGATGGCGCAGCAGCGTTGCTGATTGCTTCAGACGAAGCGGTTGAAAAATATCAGCTCAAACCACGTGCAAAAATTATTGCGGCAACCACAGTTGGGGTTGAACCACGGATTATGGGCTTTGCACCTGCACCTGCAATCAAAAAATTACTGAAACAAGCCAATCTTTCTTTAGTGCAGATGGATGTGATTGAGTTGAATGAAGCCTTTGCCGCACAAGCTTTAGCCGTGACTCGTGATTTAGGTTTGAGTGATGACGATGCACGTATCAACCCAAATGGGGGTGCGATTGCTTTGGGTCATCCTTTAGGTGCCTCGGGTGCGCGTCTAGTCACCACCGCATTGAATCAACTTGAACAGATCAAAGGCCAGTATGCCTTGTGTTCAATGTGTATCGGTGTTGGTCAAGGGATTGCCTTGATTATTCAACGTATCGAACAAAATTAAGGAAGAGTGAATGTCAGTTTTTCAATCCGCCGATGCACAGATCAACTATCAAACTTTTGGCGATCCCAGCTCCCCTGCACTGCTGTTTTCCAACTCTTTGGGCACTAACTATGGTATGTGGCAAAAGCAGTTCAATTATTTTAAAGAACACTTTTATGTGATTTGTTATGACACACGCGGTCATGGTTCATCTTCAACACCAACAGGCCCATATACGCTGCAACAACTCGGTGAAGATGTCATTCACCTACTCGATCATTTAAAGATTGAAAAAGCCAATTTCTGTGGTATTTCCATGGGTGGAATAACAGGTCAATGGCTGGCGATCCATTATCCAGAGCGTTTTCAGCGTGTGGTTGTGAGTAATACCGCTGCGAAGATTGGACAGGAACAAGCTTGGCTGGATCGTGCCCAACTGGTTCGAAAGCAAGGTTTAGTTCCAATCGCTACCACAGCAGCTTCACGCTGGTTTACAGATCCCTTTATCCAAAGTCATCCTGCAATCGTCAATAATCTGTGTAACGACTTAAGTGCTGGCAGCGCAAATGGTTATGCCAATTGTTGTGAGGCTTTGGCTAAAGCGGATGTCCGTGATCAACTCAAAGACATCCACATTCCAATTTTGGTGATTACAGGGATGCAAGACCCTGTCACTACAGTGGCAGACGGTCAATTTATGCAACAGCAGATACCACAATCGAAACTGGTCGAAATCAATGCCTCACATATTTCAAATATTGAATGTCCCGAGGCATTTAATGTAGCGCTTGAAAATTTTTTATAGTGATTTGATGGTTGATAAAAGGGATAATTGTTATCCCTTTTTTATTGCTCAACGAAAAAGATCTTCACCACTTTCACCTTCAAAAATGTATTGTTCTTTTTCAAGGATTAAACCTATTAGAACCAATTCACTCATTTAAAAGGTATAAAGATATACCCAGCAAATAGTGGAAAATTACAGAGATAAATAACAATAATTTTAAATAAAGAATCAGCACAATATTTACTGATTCTTTATTCAGCAGGCTTTTAAAAAGTACGCTCTTTCAAAAATAATGAAACAAGGATATTTCAATTGAAAAATCAAAGTTCGAACTACCCACCTTTCCCTACTCGACTGTTACTCAAGTCTGGCATGTTTAGTTGTTTATTGTTTGTGATCGGCTGTCACTCCTCAACACAGGCCGACTCTATCTCGGCACAAAAACAAATCACAATTAAGCGTGATCACTATGGAACACCACATATTTATGCCAAGGATACTTTTGGCCTTTTTTACGGTTATGGCTATGCCGTCGCAACAGATCGTTTATTTCAGATGGAAATGTCAAAACGTACAGGTTTAGGCACGGTCGCTGAAGTATTGGGTCCCGATTATGTGCAATATGATATTGCAACGCATAGTCGCTTTAACCCTGAAAATATCAGACAACAAATTGCGCGACTCTCCCCTGAAGACCGTGCAATTTTTGAGGGTTATGCAGCAGGTTTCAATAAACGCGTCAAAGAAGTTTTAGCCAATCCAGCACTCATGCCAAAAGAATTTGTTGATTATGGCTTTAAACCCTCAAGCTGGGAAACAGAAGACATCGCAATGGTTTGGGTCGGTCTTATTCTCAATCGCTTCTTTTCAGCAAGTTCAGAAGTTTCAAACTTAGACTTGCTCACCCAACTACAAAAAGAAAAAGGTCAAGCTGAGGGTCTTAAAGTCTATCAACAATTACGCTGGCTAGATGATCCAAAAGCACCAACAATTATTCAGTCTGAACAAGCCCCACAATTTTCAGCACGACAGCAAACTATCCCGAAAAAGGTTTTGCCTATCTCCAATCAGGCAGCAGAAAAATATTTGGCACAAGTACGTATTGCGCTGGGTAAAAGCGTGATTGATGGTGTTCCAACAGCCAGCAATGCCTGGGTGGTAAAGGGAGATAAGACCATTGAGGGCCAGACTGTTTTATATAATGGTCCCCAACAAGGCTGGTATACCCCTGCGATTACCTATGCCATTGGCCTGCACGGCGCTGGCTATGACCTAACAGGTATTACCCCTGTCGGTTTACCTGCAATTTTATTTGGCACCAATGGCAAAATCGCATGGGGTTCTACGGTAGGCTCACTCGATACTAACGATGTTTACCAACTCACTCTAAATCCAAGCAATTCAAAAGAATATTTATACAAAGGCGCGTATATTCCATTTGAGCACAAGCAAGTAAAAATAAAAGTTAAGAATCAGGCCGACCATATTTTAGATGTTTATAAGAGCAAACAAGGTTTTGTCAGCACATGGGATGAAAAAAATCACACCGCCTATGCACAAAAACGTAGCTGGGAAGGTGTAGAAATTGAAACCTTGTTAGGCTGGGCCAATGCAGCCAAGGCCAGCAACTGGGATGAGTTTCTTGCCCAAGCCAAACATGTCGCTGCCTCTATAACTTGGTTCTATGCCGATACTAAAGACAATATCGGGGTAGCTGCTTTAGGCCGTTTACCGATCCGCCCTGAAAATCAGCACATTCAGCTTCCAGCCTTAGGTGATGGATCAATGGAATGGCAAGGTTTCTACGATTTCTCACATAATCCAAAACAATATAATCCTGAGAAAGGTTATATCAGTAGTTGGAATAATAAAGCATATGCAGGTTTACGTTCTGACTCTTCGAATTTCTCATATGTTGATCGTGTCAATGAACTGATCGAACCATTGGAAAGCAAACCAAAGTTAAGCCAGCAAGAGATTTGGGACATCAATAAAACAGGTGCTTGGTCGGATCTAAATGCGCGCTATTTTATTCCCTCTATGATCAAGGCCGCACAAAGTGACAAAGCTTCTGCTCAGGCTAAAAAAGTCGCACTGCTATTGGCAGAATGGGATCTAAAATTACGCCCAGATCGTGAAGGGAAATATTATCAAAGTGCAGCGCCAGCGATTATGCGTGCATGGCTGAATCAGATGATTATCTTGGTATTAAAACCGAACTTATCCGAAAGTATTTATCAGCGTTATACCGATACGCTTTATCCCGTCAATAATGATCCACGTAGTGCCCAGCCAGCCAGCGCCTCAAAATTAATCTGGAATGCATTGCAAGGAAAACAGGCAAGCGTTCCTCAGAATGTTGATTTCTTAAAAGGACAAACAGCAGATGAGGTTGTTTTAAAAGCTTTAGAAAATGCGTTGGCTGAACTTTCAAAACAGTATCACTCTACTGACCCGAATGATTGGAAAATTCCAGTGGCAACCATGGGCTTTTCCAGCAAAAATTCGGTCGGTATTCCATGGGCGGATGCATCGCATGAACAACAGCTCAGTACTTATGGCAATACTGGAAGTGCTACATTTAGAGTGGTGTTAAATCCCAATCAGATCAGCATGTGTTCTATTTTAGCGCCGGGTCAAAGTGGCTTTATCAATCAAAATGGAAAAACTAATGCTCATTTTGCAGATCAGCTTCCTTTATTTGAAAGTTATAAATGTAAAGATGATGCGGTGAGTCAAAAGGAAATCGATCAAGCAACACAACAAAGTATCACTTTAACTTACTAACTTTTAGGCCAATTTATTTTTTAAAAACGAGGTTTATTATGTCTCAAATAACAAACCTCGTTTTTCACTTAATATCGAATCATCACCGATTTAAGTTCAGTATAATCTTCAATAAACGCATCTGAAAACTCTCGACCAAGACCAGAAGCTTTCACTCCACCGAATGGAACAGATGGATCTAAGAATGTATGCATATTGACCCATAAAGTCCCCGCTTCAATTTTAGGAATTAACCGCAAAGCTTTAGATAAGTCATTTGTCCAAATACTTGCGGTTAAACCAAAGCGTGACTGATTCATCAGTTGAACGAGCTCTTCATCAGTTTCGAATGGCATTACCCCAACCACAGGTCCAAAGGTTTCTTCTGAAAATAAAGCATCATCGGTATTTTTAAAGGAAATTAAAGTCGGCTGTACAAAATACCCTGTCTGATCTAAAGCCTCACCACCTGCAATAATCTGGTTGTTGGCTTTTGCCATATCTAAATAATGTTTTACTTTATGAAAATGTGGCTGATTAGAGAGCGGACCAAACATACTTCCCTCATCCATCGCCGATCCAATTTTAAACTGTGAAAGTGCTTTAGAGAGTTTCTCGACCAGTTCATCATATTTTGTACGGTGTACAAAAAAACGCTCTGGGGATGCGCAAACTTGGCCTTGATGCACAAAAGTTGCTCGCAATAAAGTCGGTAATATCTCATCAATATTTGCATCAGCCAAAACGGCTATGGCATTTTTACCACCGAGCTCCAGACTTACACGGGTTAAATCACTGCTCATTGCCAGTTTACCAATGGCAATGCCAGTTGGAACTGAACCTGTAAATGAAACTTTCTTAACCAGCGGCGATTCAATTAAATATTGTCCTGTATTGCCCTTACCTGTTACTACATTAATTACACCTGCTGGAATACCTGCCTCAATGGCAAGTTCAGCTAAACGTAATAAAGATAAGCTGGCAAACTCACTTGGTTTAAGCACAATGGTACAGCCCGTTGTTAAAGCTGAACCAATTTTCCACACACCAATCATCAGTGAAAAATTCCAAGGCACAATCCCTGCAACCACACCAACCGGTTGTCTTAAAGTAAAGGCCGTATATTTCTCACCTTGCATAGAAGGAATAGAGGGCTGCATGGTTTGACCATTAATTTTGGTTGCCCAACCCGCAAAATATCTCAAGAAAATAACAGATTGTGCGACTTCAAGATGGCGGGAGATATTAATGAGTTTTCCGGTAGACAACGATTCGAGCTGTGCAAGTTCTTCACCATATTGCTCAATTAAATCTGCGAGCTTGTTCAGTTTCACGCCACGCTCATACGGCGTCGTTTCAGCCCAAGCATTTTGAAAAGTATGTTCCGCACTTTTCACCGCATTTTCGACATCTTGTTGACTACCTATGCTAATTTGAGCAACCACCTGTTCAGTCGATGGATTTACAATATCCACTTTATCCAAAAGCTCGGCAGCAACTAGTTTTCCATCAATAAAATGTCCATGTTGACGTGTCATAAATTGCTGTACGCTTGCTAAAATCTGAACTTCACTCATTTTCTTTTCCTTAAATCACTTTAGAACCAATTAATAGATGTATTGCAGAATCAACTGGGCATATAGATTGGTTTTGTCATCATAATTTTGTGTGCCACCGCTGTGGATATCGTGCTTTGGTTGATACAGTCCGATCAGCGGAATAATGGTGAGATTGTTATTGACTGACCAAACTGAAAACACATCCAGCTCATGCCCATCGACATTTGCCAATGCCTTGTTTACGGTTTGAAATTTATAAGCCAATGCACCCAGCATAAAATTTTCTTTTAAATTCATACTGTAAGAGACTTGATGAATATCGGCATTTTTATTGAAGGGTCCTGCATAGTTCCCCGCGACTTCGCCCTGAAACCATGTTCCAAATCCAACCGTATTCCCGTAAAACATTGGATCGTATTGGTCGGAAAAATGACTAAAACGGTAGCCTAATGAGGGCGTATATTTTGAAGATAAAAAGTTATAGTTCAGTGCTAAATAGCCTGCATTTTCTTGACCCTCTTTTTTATCTTGTACAACAAACTCAGTTTTAACTTGCAGCTCTGGTAAAGGTTGATAATTCAAACGTAAAGCATAGTTTTTAAGGTCTTCGCGCCCTGAAACCTGTTCAGCATCTTCAAGATCTAATACATCTAAATAAGTAAACCCAACACCTTTATCTTTAAGCTGATACATCAGATCAGTCACAAAGAGTTCTGGGGAAAATTGTGCTTTATTGTCTGACTTTAGGTAAGCCAGCTTTAGCGTCGTATCCTGTTGCGGTTTGTATTGAAGCAGGCTACTAAAATCAAAGCTTCGACGTGCCGCCAGATAATAGGCGCCGCCCCGATCGAGTGTGCCATTCGCAGGTACTTTTCCAAGGTTTAACGCATCCCCAGCAATGAAAAAACCATCACCAATCATGATATTTTGTCGACCAATACTTAAATCATAGGTCGTTAACTCATCTTTATTGGTGCCATCTTTAAAACCAATGATCCATTCATTCACATCTGTTTTACGTTCTTTGCCATTACTATTTTGGCCTGCGTCACCATCACCAAAGGTTGCCGAGCTAATACCGCTCAAGCTTGCATAGAGCTGGTTGTTGTTAAATGTATATTGTCCTTTAGCACCATATTTAAGGTGACCTTCTTGCCAATTGATTCTTTCATCCTCTAGGTTTTCGCCGTTATAGCTTTTAGCACTGCTAAAAGCCCCAAAAGTTGCTTCAAAAGTCGGTTTAATTTCTAGCTCACTTGCATGCACAGTTGAAAAAAATGAGACAAAGAGAGTCCCTCTCATAACTTGAGAAAGTAGCGTTTTCATACAAAATTCCTTTTTTATCAGCGATCTACTCAACACTCAGTTTTGGGTAATCTTGGATTACCCATGTCACTTGATCTGCGTTTTAGTGATGGTCGTGCTGCGTATTTTGCTCTTCTTTACCCAAATTCAACGTTGGGGTACTATCAAAGAAATTCCAAGGTTTGATCAAGGTATAGACCCATTCTGTTGGCATAATTGGCCATTCTTCGGCACGTGCCACGTGGGTGGTTCCTGTGGTCATCCACACCACAAGGTCTTTATTTTCAATATTTTCATTGTTCTGAATAAACTGACCTAAACCCGTATCATGAGTTGAACGATTCGAATATTTCCCTTCAGGATAACGTTCATCTGGCTTGTATTGTGTCACCCAAATTTGTTTATCCATAAAGTTAAGACGTTTAAATAGCCATTCATCTGGGGCAAAATTGGCACCCTTCGCCACGGGGTGAGTGCCGCCCGCAAACGGGATCAATTGATAAGAAACCGGATTACCTAATTTATTTTCCTTATTGAAATTGGTGAGTAAACGAATAGTAGATGGATCAAATTTTTCAGCCGCGTTTTGCTCATTGTTAATCACTTTACTATCAATTTGCATCGTGCTTGTACGAACACCACCTCGATCATTGGCCTTCACCACAGGGTCCATATGCATAAAGCTGTTGTTTTCCCCATCTACATCCATATCTAAGCGGAAGTTATAGATATGTTGATGGGTTGTTCCGACAATATTGTGGTCAATCAAGGTGCCATATTTGGTGTCTTCTTTGGCGGTGCTGTCATGCATGGTACGGGCTTTAACGCCTTTTACCGCTTCAATCCCTGTCGCACCCGCATTAATTCCAATCACGCCATTTTGGGCAAAAACCCAGTCAAACATGTAATCGTAGTTACCCACCGTACTAATCCAACGTACAACAAGTTCACGGCGTGCTTCGCTAGCATCCTGATCACCAAAAATCTCTTGGTGTTTATACTCAGGCCCTGCATAACGCTCAAAAATGGCGATTGCATTTGGAATCACTTGTGGTTGGCCTTTATAGTCAGCAATCACTGCATCCAGTAACACCGCATTTTCTGGCGCATCGGTACCCAGTTGAATATTTGAGGTCAGGGTTCCCATGCCATACTCGCCTGAATCCAGATAAGATTTGAAGTACCATCCCATATCTGGGTCACCATAAGGAACCACCATGCCACCCAGGTTCCCTTCATACATGACCTTGCGTTTTACCCCTTTATCCTTATAGGTCACGGTTGAAAGTTGCAGGCCGACACGTGAGTCTAGTGCCACATGGAAACACCAGTTCCCCCAATGTACGGTTTGTCCTGTAATGGTGAAGTTCTTGCCTTCAGGTTCACTGATATTCAGCGGTTTAATTTTCGGTGGCTGAGTATTCTTGGTGGCATAAGGACGGTCTGTCATTGGTACAGGAATCATTGCTCCTTCTTCGATTTTAATAATTTTTTCTTTATCCAGATCCACCACAGCGACCAGATTTTCAATCGGATGGGCCCAATAGTTACCATCTCCCGTATCCAGATAGGACACCACTTTTAAAACATTCAGTTGCTTATCCAAGCCATCTTTACCACCAAAATAGCCCACTGTTAATGGATTGGTGATCACTTTCTTCACATCAGTAATGCCACGTTTACGTAAAGCATCCTGATATTCTTTACTGGATTCGATCACACGCTGAACCGTCTCGAAATTATCCAGCAACACCATACCGTGCGTATCTTTAAGGACATTCCATTTTGTGACTTGCTGCGTATTCAGGTCTACTTCACCTTCAATTGCCTGATTGCCTTTCAATAAAATGAATGACGCCACCCGATCATCTTGATACTCTTTATGATTAATAAAGAAATCCCAGACTTTGGCCTTTTCTGGCTCTTTCAGCTTCAGCTCAGCAAAACGCATATTTTTATAGGCATACTTTGAGCGATTAATGACGTCAAAGGTCTTTTTGATTTCTGCCGTATTTAAACTATTGAGCGGATGAAAGGTATTTTCAATTTTAAAGGTCTGGTCTAAACCCGACTGAAACACCTCATTGAAAAAATCTTTCCCAATAACAGGCTTACCGTCTTTGATTAATACTGGAACACTCAGCTTTAAGGGTTTTCCATTCACCAAGACCTGATCTGAATTGGGTTTGGCTCTGACCACTATAGAACCTTTGGAGATGGTATAGCTATTAGTGAAGTCATCCTTGACCACTTTGGCACCCTGCTCACTCATGTTTTGATAGAGTGGCACCAATTCGGCAGCCTCACCATGCGCATAAGCGGTGCTATGAACACCACATAAACTCGCAGCGATGGATAGGTTAAACGCCAGTATTTTTTGTATCTCTTTGAATAATCTTTGTTTACGCATCACGTTGATCCTTTTTTATCTATCCCTGAGCGATCTGTATCAGATCGTTAAAATGCTCTTTGCTCTGTGTGCAGCAGCGAAAATCAACTTCATATTTCAAGTCGATTGAAGCGCTTTAATCTTCCCTTATTGGTTTAATTTCAACACAGTTGCATGGGTCTAGCTTGTCCAAGAATGACGCGGAACTTGTCTAAAAATGACATCTAAAATGTTTAAGCCAACATCGTTTCTCTAAATTCTTTCGGAGAGATGCCATAGGTTTTTTTGAAGATCTTTGAAAAATGAGCACCATCCCAAAAGCCCCATTTCAGCGCGATTTGAGTGATCGAACTCTGCTTGTTTCTTTTATCCAACAGATCTGTTTTGACCTTCTCGAGTCGTTTGATCTGTATGTATTTATTAATCGATAGGTTTTCTTGCACAAATAATCGATACAGATGCCGTAACGATACCCCGATATGTGCGGCAATCAACTTGGGAGAGAGATCAGGTTTTGTCAGATTTTCAATAATATAGCGCTCGGCTTTTTCCAAAAGATGATTCTGATTATTATTGATGTTTTTATAATTAATAGTCGGTTTGATGAGGGCAATCAACGCATCTTCAAAGGCATTGCCATCTTCCGATGCATACCAGAGCTTGATATTTTCAGGCGACATATTTTTCAAAATATTCTTCAGCAGAAAACCACTCATATTTTGGGTGATCAACTTACCAAAATATTCAGAACTAATATTCTCTTTTAGCAATTTTTCTCGCGACAGATGCACTGAAATTTGACTGACTAAACCTTGTGGAAACATTGAAATGGTTTCAACGGGATCAACCAAGACAATATCGCCCTCATTTAAGGTCAAAGTTTCATTTTTATATTGTAGCAACATCTTGCCCGAATTCTGCAAAATTAAAAAACAGAAGCGATTATTGACCCGATCGATTTCATCCGCCTTTCGGACGATTTTATTGGCATTATTTTTAATAAAGGCAATCTCGGTATCACCCAGTAAAAAACATTGCACTTCGCCAATAAATAAATGTCGTGTCCCATCAAAATCTGTTTCAAAATTGCCGCACACATTCTTGATATGATGCGTCCACGTTAACAGTGCATCACTCACATATTGGTTCATCCCTTCGCTCCCCTGTGCTGCACAATTGCTAAAGTTTGTTCTTTAGCACTGCTGCTCTGTTTTGGCATGTATGCAATCATGTTTGATCAATAAACAAGTTGCGTGCCAAAAATTCCTCATCCTTGGAATTCTTTTTTGATTAGAGTCAGCTCGATCAAAAGCTGATAAATGAACTCAATTTATCAGCTTCACCCAGCTTATGCTACACCAGCAAAGTCTCTTAGCATGGTGATAAAAGTCTCCTTTTGCTCATCCGAATATTTTTCAAACACCTCATTTTGATGACTATCGGCGATATCAAATAGATAATGCGCAGTTTTCTTGCCTTTTTCGGTGAGTTTGAAAAAGCCATCACTCTCAATCAGCAAACCATCTTTTTTCAGAATGGTCGCTGCCTGCTCCACTTCACGCATCGGCATGGCAATATCGCGTGGCAAATCTGCTTTATTCGACGCAGTACCACTGCCCAATACCAACAATAAACGCGCTTCACTGGTGCGGAATCCTGTCACAAGCTGCTTGGGAATATAATCAGTTTGATAGAATTTAAAAGCCCGACTCATCAAATAACAGACATTGCTATATAAATGCCCCTGATGCATTTCACCAATATCTTCAGCTTCAACGGTGTCTTTTAACTGCAATAACGGATGTGGAATCACGCCCGAATAAGCCCCTTGGTGATACACCAGCGGACTACGTCCTTCATCACGAAAACGCACCACTTTGCCGATAATAATCCAGTGATCCCCACCTTCAATAATCTCATGGCGTTCACATTCAAACACCGCAGAACAATGGTCTAAAATGGGCGCTTGACCCGAACCTGTCTGATAACTGGTACCTTCATATTTATCGATATTACGGCGTGAAAATTTATTGGATAATTCAATCTGCGAGCCCGATAGAATATTCACGGCAAAATGTGAAGCCTGTTCAAATACAGGAAAACTCGACGAGTTTTTATCGATGCTCCATAAAATCAGCGGTGGAGCTAGCGACACTGAATTAAAACTATTGGCAGTCACGCCCACCTTTTCACCTTGTTCATTTTGCGCAGTCACAATGGTGACACCTGTGGCAAAATTGCCCAAAGCACGTCTAAACTGCATTGGATCTATTGTGATTTCATCCATTGATTTTAGTGAATTCATTATTCTCTCCTGAATCTTTTATCCTGTTTCTGGCCGATATTGGATAGCGATTTATCCTGATTAAATCGCTTAAATATCCAGTACCAATCGTGCTGACTTAGAACGTGAACAGCACACCAATATCTGCTCATTACTGGCTTTTTCTTCATCGGTAAAATATACGTCACGATGATCAGGTTCACCTTCGATCACATCGCACATACAGGTCCCGCAAACGCCTTGTTCACATGACATTTCAATCTCAATGCCTTCACGTGCCAAGGCCTGCAAAATAGTTTCTTCTGCATTGACCAGAATGATCTTGCCACTTTGCTGCGCCACCACTTCAAATGCATCACCACCTGTTTCAACTTCCACCTGAAAATATTCCTTATGGATCTGCTGTTCAGGGAAGTTTTGTGTCAGGGCTAGATTGATCACCCAATCCATAAATCCATTCGGGCCACAGGTATAGATATGGCTGTCTTGATCAATGTCTTGAATGGCGGACTGGAAAAACTCACGGTGGCTCGCCCCTTCCGATTTAAAATGAAAGGTCGTGAAAGGCGCCAAGATGCCGTGTTTAATTTCATCGACAAAAGCACAGCGTTCTGGGCTTGCACCGCAGTAATGCAGTTCAAAAGAAGTGCCTTCCTGTGCCAACTGATAGGCCATCGTAATCAGTGGGGTAATCCCGATCCCCCCACCCACCAGTACCGCATGTTTAGATTTGACTAAAGGAAACAGGTTCTTCGGTTCACTGACCTGAATCTGCATGCCATCTTTTAAATCATCAAAGGCCGACACTGAACCGCCGCGTGATTCGGGATCACGTAGAATCCCGAGTCGGAACTTCCCCACATCATTCGGGTTTTGGCATAATGAATACTGACGCACCATGCCATTCGGCAAGTGCACATCAATATGCGCACCGGCTTCAATTTTGGGTAATACGGTCGAATTTGCAGATTCAAACTCCATGACTGCAACATTCCCACCTTCGACATGACGGTTTTTCACCACCACGTTATACAGTATCGTCATGATTTCTCTCCCTGATATGCATCTCGCCGAAGGCTTAACGCATAAATAATCCACCGTTAATATCCCATGTTGCCCCAGTTACAAAGGCAGCACTTGGACTGGCCAATAGCGCACAGGTTTCGGCAATAAATTCCATGCTGCCTAATGCTTTGACGGGAATATTTTGAATAAATTGCGCCATTTTTTCGTCAGACACCACGCTATGTACAATCGGTGATTCCATTGGCCCAGGCGCAATCGCATTCACCGTCACCCCTTTGGCTGCAAATTCTTTGGCAAAGATTTTAGTCAGGGTAATAATTGCACCTTTAGTAGAGGCATAATGCGCACCCGTTGCAGTACCGCCATTTTGTCCCGCTAAAGATGCCATATTGACGATACGGCCATAGCCTTGATCAGCCATATATTTGCCAATGATCTGGCAAGACTGGAACGTACCACGCTGATTCACTTGCGTAATCATGTCAAAATCCGCGGCACTAATTTCTAGAACTGGGGTTGCTTTGGTCATGGTGGCATTGTTGATTAACACATCCAGTTTTGAGAATGTCTGCTGAATCCACTGCACAGCGGCATGAAAATCAGCCTCAACCGAGATATCCAGTTTCAGTGGAAATAGATTCTCTGCATATGCACTACGTGCTTTGGCTTGCTCTGCTTTCTCTAAAGTACTGGCAGACAAGATCACCTGATGCCCTTGTGCTGCAAAATATTCGGCAATGACATTCCCTAAACCTGAAGCGGCACCTGTGACTAAAACAACCTGTTTCATTTTTTGCTCCTAGAGAATGTAGCTGATACCCGCCAAGGTATCGGTTGAGTTAACTAAATTGATAATTTTACGATTGATCTTAAAGCCTTGTTCCGCATCACGAACCAAATGGAAAGTCACATCAGCGGTATAATGTTTCAGATTTTCTTTACGGAATTCACGCAAGTTCTGTGCACAACGCAAAATGATTTCACCATCTTGATCTTTGACGATGCGGATACGGGAAACACTACGCACGGTATTGGCTTTCGGTGCAGTTGAAATCGCCTCACCATTTTCCAAACGCTGTACCCGTAACTTACGCATATGATGATCGTCATAGGCATAGTTCAGATTATTTTCATAATCGGTCAGTTTGGGGTCAATCGGAATGATATACACACCTTTTTCATTCCACAGATCCAGCCAAGTATCATGCTCAGAATGGTCCAGCATATCGGCTTCTGCCCAGATAAAAGCGGTCACTTCATTCAGTAAATTTAAATCGATTTTCATGGCGCTCTCCTTATGCCGTCATCATCTTTTTCCACTGCTGATAGGCAGCGCGCATCCCTGTTTCAGCACTGACATCGCTCTTTAAGCCATCTTCAGTTTTAACTTCGCCTGGCAAGCCTCGATTGAGCATGATCCACAGGTCATTGCCTGCATTGGCGCCATGCTGTACACGCTCCCACGCTTCGGAATCATCTGGCGTACCAAAGCCAAATGGACCTTGGAAATGTTCATGCAGACGTAAACGATACTGGTTGGCAATTTGTGGACCGCCATCCATGGTAATCACGGAATGATGAATCTCAGTTTCATTGACAGAAATCGGTTGCATCACGCGGAAGAACGCCATCGAGCAGGCAATGTTCGGGAACAGGTTCAGGTTGAAACCAGAACCACCCACCGCACGCACAATACGACGTACTTCAAGTTCTTCATGCCCTTCATCACGCAAGGCTTGAGCCAAGTCTTCAAAACGTTCCTGAATTGGACGCTCCATTAACTCTTCATCCAGATCAACCAGTTCAGGAATCATCACCATGACACTGTGACCATTACCTAGGTCTTCGACATAACCCGGCTGATTTTCAAAGTTAAACAGTTCTTCGGTTTTTTCATCGACTGAACTTAAAAATGACTTGTGCACCAATGGAAAGTGGTAAGCATCGGTCGTATTTTCCAATTGGATTTTCCAGTTACCCGGAAAACGGAAACGATGTTCACCCAAGACCTTGATTGGATAACCAGCCCCTTGTTTCATAAACAAGTCGATCCATTTTTTCGCAGCACCCAAGAAATCTTCTAAAGGCTCAATGTTCTGTTTAAAGGTGGCGAAAATCATGCCGTTGTATTCTTCAACGCGCAGGCTAATCAATGGAAACTCAGATTTATCTAAACATTCGCCATAGCTTTCAGGTGAAGGCACGCCACGTAATGAGCCATCCAGTGCATAGCTCCAGCCATGATATGGACACACAAAACTGTTGGTTTTACCTTTTTTATGTTCACACACTGTTGCAGCACGATGACGACAACGGTTCAGCAGAACATGGACTTTTTTCTTACGATCACGAACTACCACTACAGGTTGTTTACCAATATTGATGGTCTTATAGCTACCACCATCTGGAATCTCGCTGGCATGTGCTACCCACACCCAGGTGCTGTAATAAATCTTTTCCATCTCATCTTCAAAGATTTTTTCGTCCTTATACAATGAGGTATGCGCACGATCACTTTGCACCAATTCGTTGTAATCCATTTCAATATTCTGCATTGGAATAATACTGTTCATATCCACGATCCTTTTCGGTCTATCCATTGGTTATTGCTGAGACGGCACTGGCAATGTGGCTGTGCTGTCCCAGTGAGATACGGGGCGACTGAAAATATTTTCAGTCTGAAAATGTTTGATCTTCCAACGTCCATCGTGTTGCTGTTTAAACTGCACCGTGAGTTTGGCGGCATTTAAATGGCTACGACCATCACGGAAGGTTGAGGTTTGCAACATCAACCAGCTGGCATTGGCTTGATCCGCTTCGATATAAATTTGTTCTGAACTGACAAAATGCACATTCATAACAAAATGCGACTGTTGCTGGGTATAGCTTTTGAACATGTCATAAATGGCTTGCCATGACGCATAGCGACCAAAAGACTGGGCATATTTTTCGCCTATGCCTTCCCAAATGCTGTTCGGATCAAATAAATCCATCAATTCATTCAGGTCGGTATCGGCATTCAAGGCGTCACAAATTTCCATATAACGGTTAATGCAGTTACGGATCGCATTTTGAGCTTCGAGCTGTTGCAGGCGTGGTAACAGTTCCGTTAAATCCATTGGCGCATTCATGTCATTCATCCTTGTTACCACACGGGTTGATAAAATTAGGCTTATAAATAACCGGGTGCTGGCTTCATCCCGAAGCTGACCAAACCTGCATTTTGTAAAGTGGCATCGCCCATAAAGGCATGCTGCGTCACCACATTGGTATCATTGACAAAGCGGCTAAACGGGTTATGGGTATAAATCGCGGTCATGCCTGCCAGCATCTGGATTTTGCGAGTCACACGGGCACAAACACGGGCCACATGGGTACAAGACAAACGCATGTCACTGATCTGTTCTGCAGTTGGCGTACGCCCTGCAAGCACTTCATTCCAGACGATCTGCATGGTGTCGTAGAACCACACGCGTGCAGCCTTAAACTCTGCTTCGACTTGGGCAAATTCATATTGGGTTACAGGTCGGCTGGCAATTTCAGCCCCACCAGTAATTGAAGACTTGCCCGGCGCCAGTTTTTGAAATTCTTCGATCGCTGCGGCAGCAACACCAATCCCGACCACAGTTAAGACCTGAGTGGCTAAAGACAGCGATGGATATTTAAAAAATGGCTCAGGTAACTTGGATGGTTCACCGCGGACAAAGGTCCATTCCTTTGACACCAACACATCTTTCACCACCAGATCATGGCTACCTGTGCCCTTCAAGCCGACCGTGTCCCAGGTCATATCGATTTGTGCTTTATTGGCTGGCATCACCGCCATGCGCGGTAGACCTTGGGCTTCGTTGTCTTTTTGTGGAGAAATCCCAACACCAACAATATCTGCGCCCATACAGCCACTGGAAAACTTCCAACGTCCGCTCACTACCACGCCATCATCAGTAATTTCAGCGGGTTGTGGAGGGAAAATGCCACCTGCAAACACAATATCAGGGCTATCTTTATACAGTTGCGCAAGCGTTGCTTCTGGCAAACTGCCCAAATAGGCTGGACTCATACCAAAACTTGCGACCCAGCCAACTGAGCCATCAGCTTTGGAGAGTTGCTCGATCAATTCGCAAAACTGTTTCGGTGACCATTCATTGCCGCCAAAACGTTTCGGCACCAAAGCACGGTAAACGCCAATCTGTTTGAGTTTGTCGATGATGTCCTGACTGACATAGGCCTGATTATCGAACTCCCCTGTGCAGGCACGTTCACGAATTTCCTGACACAAGCGCTCTAATTCCGTTGTGGTTGTGTCCATGACAAATTCCTTTATCGATAAGTTATTCATTCCCTCATTCCTTTTCGGTTATTGCGCTGCACTCACGATATATTTCGCAACAGCACATAAATATTCATCGGCATTGTGTTTCGCCACGATTTGTAAGCCCACAGGTAATCCTTCACTGCTTTGCAGTGGGATTGAAATCGCAGGGTGTCCAGAAAGATTAAAAGGCCGAACCAAACCCGTGAGATTTAAAAAAGCCACGGTATTTTCGGCATCAGCAACTTTAGGTGGAAGCTGTGGCAAGGTCGGTAAAATCAAGGCATCGTATTGATCGAATAAGGCATTAATTTCAGCGGTAAAATCTGCTTTCACCTGTTCGGCCTGTTTGACTTGGGTCAATGTGGTGTCGGCTGCTTTGAGTAAACGAGCATTGACGTCAGCACCCAGCAAGCCTGTTTCAGTCAACTCACCATAGGCTTGCCAATTTTCGTAATTAATGATTTGCATACCTGCATTAAAAGCAGCTTCAAAGCCTTCCAGAGTCACAGCTGATACTGTCAGATTGGCTTTAGTCAGAAAATGCTGGATCGTCTCAATGACGACTGAATCAGCAACAACATTGAGCCACGCCAGTTTCGGTGCCTGAGTCAATTCAGTAGATTGATGGAACGTAGGATCAATAATCTGCATTGCGGTTTCAATCATCTCGACTGAATTTGCAAAGGGGCCAACACAATCCAATGAACTTGTTGCTGGATGTACGCCTGCACGGCTGACACGGCCAAAGCTTGGTTTTAAACCGAAAATACCACAACAGGCTGCTGGCATACGAATCGAACCACCGGTATCGGTGCCTAAGGTAAAATCGGCTAGGCCTGCCGCAACTGCTGCTGCTGAACCACTTGATGAACCGCCTGGAATAAGCTCAGGATATTTCGGATTAAGTGCCGTACCAAAGACATGGTTAATCCCTGTGATCCCAAACGCCAGTTCGTGCAGATTGGTCTTTGCAATAATTTGGCAATCAGCAGCGAGAATACGGTTTACCACGTCCGCGTTTGTACTTGCAGGTTGGCTGTGCATTAAGGCTTTGCTACCCGCCATGGTCTGCATACCTTGAATATCAATGGAATCTTTCACCATGACTTTCAAAGTACCTGCTCCTTTTTGTACCTCTTGTACAATAATATTCATTCACTTTTCCATGTATTTTTATACTTAATACAAATATCGGAAAAAGTAATGTAATTGTCAAGTATTTTTCGATACGAAGAATCAAGAAAATGTTTCTAATTTTTGTATAATGCTGAATGTCCATTTTTATAAAAGTAATGACTTGGCTATGCTTACTCATTTAGAACAATTTCTACCCAACAATGAACCGAGCAGCTTACAGAGCTATCCTTTTTTCTGGATCTCTCAAGTGAATGGTAAATACACACAACTTATTGAAAAATCAATTAAAAAATTAGGTATCGACAATACACGTCGTAAAATTATTTTAAGCACCAATGCGCTTGAACAAGCCAGTATTACCGAGATTGCCAACCTCTCTACCCTCAAGTTGACCACGGCAACCAAAGCCATTTACCGTTTGGTTGAAGATGATATTGTGCAGGTGTTTTCATCCGAATCGGATGAACGTATTTCCATGGTGAAACTGACCGATAAAGGTAAAGAAATGGTTGAACAAATTAACCAGATCAGTCAGGTCACCTTATCTGGGATTCTGAACGCCTTTGACGATGCTGAACTGCACCAGCTCAACGGTCAATTAAAAAAGCTATTTGATTTAATGCCCTCAAGTTAAAGTAACAACAAAAGCCCATGTCTATGCAGAGATGGGCAAAAGTGCGGACCAAGCTGATTACTGAGTTAAAATATTAAACGGCGGTTTAAGCTGATTTGCAGCAATCCGATCTGAAAAGGTTTGTAAAACTTGCTGTTTATAAGCAGCAATATCGATCTGCTGATAATCATAAAAACCCTGTTGCTCGCGTAAGCCATTGCGTTGCTGTCGCATATTCTCGGCAATAATTTCAGGCGTGCTATAACGTTCGCCTAGCTCCTTTTGTAAATATTGTGAAGCGTAATACAGAATATCACCTCCGCCCCAGTCAATAAATTCCAGCAAGCCCAATACCGAAAAACGCAGACCAAAACCCGTCCGAATTGCGATATCAATATCTTCTGCGGAAGCCACTTCTTCTTCTACCATCCGTGCTGCTTCATTCATGGCCAAGGCCTGAATCCGTGGCACGATATAGCCCGCTTTGGCATGACAGACCACAGGAACTTTGCCAATGGCATGCAGAAAGCTTTTCAGGGTATTTAGAGTCTCATCTGAAGTTTGCTCAGAACGGCTTAATTCAACCAGCGGAATCAGATAGGCCGGATTGAGCCAATGCGCATTGACCACCCGCTCAGGCTGAGAAATCATCTGCGCAATATCAGTGACCAGAAAGGTTGATGTCGTCGATGCAACAATACACGTCGGTGTAATATATTGATCCAGCCAAGCAAAAATCTCTTCTTTGGCTTGCCTGAGCTCGGGTACAGCTTCCATAATCAGATCACAGTGGGCTAAGGCTGATATTGAAGCTGCGCGACTTAAAATCTTAATCTGATTCAGAATAAACACGGTTTGTTCAGATTGAATAAACTGAATACTTTCCAGTAATTGCAATTCTTGTTTTAAGTCGGTTTGGACCTGAGCCTGGTATTGCTCAAACTCAGCCTCTGTGCGTTGTCGGGCATCGATTAAAGCCACCTTTAACCCCGCATAGGCAAAGGCAATGGCGATGGCCTTACCCATCCGTCCTGCACCCAATACTGCAACCTGTTGAATCGTTGTCATTTCAGACTCCTTGCTGCAAGATCGCTTGCAACTCAGCCTTACTTTTATCAGCTAGCCCCAGATTCTCAAAAGTCCGCCCTTCCTGATACAAATCCTTTCCTGTCACCGCAGAAGCAATATTCAGTAGCCCTTCTGCCACAGGTGTCGCGACACCCGCCCAACGCCCCACCGAAACCAGAAAGGATAGCCCGAGACGCGTATCTTCCAGCATGTAACGATGGGTCTGTAAGTTGATGTCCTCACGCCAGTCGCCACTATCGGTTAATTTGCCATGCGCCCCACGCCCATACATCCATTCATCACCCTCACCATCTTTATTGTAGTGATCAGCCAGTGGAAAGTGCGGCGCAGCATAGCCCAATGCTTCCCTTACACGTATACGCTCTGCGTCAAGCTGATTGGTGACACGGCGAATCGAGGGTTGTGTGCCTTCATTATGGATATCCCACGCTTCGAAATGTTCGAGTGGCCCCGCATTCATCAAAATCAACGGTGGATGAATAATTGGCCCTGCATTCATTAATGCACCGCTGAGGCTATCTTCGATCGGTTCTACACTTGGATAAGCCTGTTTTAATACCTGAAACGCGTGTTCAGACAACTTACTTGGCAAAACACCAGTCGGTAAACGGGTCGCATAACCACTCACCACAATCTGATTGACCCCATGCTTACGCACCAAATATGGCAGTGTGCCTGTTTCCGCAAAAGCCACTTGAGCGGTGTTACCTGCTTCACGCATGGCGTTGGCAAAAATAAAACTACCAAAGGTTGCAGGCGGTAAATACACCACCTGACCCGCTTGAAAGAAAGGCGCTGCCTGCTGAGCCAAATCCAGATGCGTGGTTGCGGGTAAAGGAATAATAATCAACTGGGCATGCTGAATGGCTTTTTCTAAATGATCCGAGAGATTAATCTGGCTATTTTCAAAGCCAACACTCACTGAGCGCTCACCCTGATAATCTTTGATTTTAAGCTCGCCCGTAGCAGCCAACTGCTGCAAGGCTTCACGGTCTCGACGCCATAACACGACATCGTGGCCTTTTTCTGCCATTTCCGCTGCTGCTGCATAACATCCATGCCCGCCACCGAGTACTGTAATTTTCATGTGCGCTCCTGCTGATTGATTTGTCATTCAGCATAGAACGACTACAGCTTAATGGCTTATCCAAATGCGCAGTGAATATTCCATTTACGCACGCATTTGACTGACTGGCACAGCATCTTTTTTTAAAGTATGCGAAGGCAAGCAGCCATAACGTTTTTTATATAGGCTGGAAAAATGCCCAAAACTTTGGATGCCATGCTCCAATAAAATATCGGTCACAGTTTCATCTGTCTGCGCATACTGCAAAGCCAAATGTACCTGCTCCAAGCGTTGCTCACGGATATATTCCACTGGGCTTTGCTGTAAATACTGGCTAAAACCTTTTTGCAAAGTTCGTATCGACACATCGCAATACTGGCTTAAATCAGCTAAGGAAATAGCCTGTTGCAGATGTTCCTGAATATATTGTTGTGCTCTTTTTATATAGCTTGGCAGCAATTGTTGTCGTTGGGCATTCAACCGTTCGGTATAATTATTCGGGATTTTAAGCAAAATTAGCTCAATCAAATACTGGCTAAAACTGGCTGAAATAAAGCTCCAGTTGCGAATATTATAATAGGCATGACACAGATAATTCAGTGTTTCAATAATCGCATCGATCCCTTCTAAACTACAGGATAATGAGGAATGAAAGCGCAATGGTTCCTGACTATGACAGCCTAACATGTTGAATAATTGGGTTTCGATATCCTGTTGCGCCAGTTTTAAAATAATATTACGACAATGCTGATTGGTGATGATCTGCTGTCGTGTATGTGGATGAGTGACTGACATAATCCCCACTGATTGTACGATCTGCTGCCGATCAAATCCCACCTGACATTGCCCCTCCAGCGTGATTCTAAATAAATAAAAGTCAGCACTATCCTCAATGTTAATCATCACAGGCGCACTATATTTCAGATCGTACAGCGCGCCATTACCAAAGCTAAAGCCATTCAAACGTGTATTTAGAGGTTCTCGTACTTCGACATCAAAACGATGCGGGCAGAGATAGTGACTGATTTGATCTTTAATGGTCTGGTAATCATTGGACTGAAATAATAAAAACTCATCCAGATAATGCAAATGATCCAGTTTAAAACTCGCTTGCATCACTTCACTCCCTTGCTAAAGATTTCACGGGCAAAGCATAAAGCCCATTACAAAGAATGGGCCTTACCTACTCAGTACAGCATCAAATCAAGATCCATGTTCCTGCTGCATACTGTCACTAAATGCCTGACAGCCTTTTTTCAGTAAGATAAAGGCCAATACACAGGAAATCGTACCCACGATCGACAAAGACATTCCGACCATGAGTGGATTTTCAAACACCTTATCAGTAATCAAAGCCACCAATGTCGTCCCAATCCCAACCGCAACCAGATTACTGATCAATAGGAATACCGCTGAGATTTGTGCGCGTAACTGGTTTGGTGCCAACATTTGCATAGCCGTGGTTGAAATCGGCATCGGAAATGAAGCAAAGAACATTGCAGGCACTAAGAACACCACGGATAACCATAACTCATTCACCTGAGTAAAAATCATCATCGGAATAATTAAACCCACAATCCCAATCACGCCAGTAATCATCGGCGCATCTTTACGGCCTTTTTGAATAAACCAGTCGTTCAGCCAACCGGCACAAAATACACCTAGGATATTCGCCACCAGTAACACACTGCCCAGCATATAGCCCGCTTCAGTTGGGGTAAGACCAAACTTGCGCATATAGAACGCAGGTGACCAACTGATCAGGCAATACAAGGCCATTGCATAAAAAGTAAAACCTAAATAATGACATTTGAAGGTACGACCATGCTTTTTAATAAATTTGAATGCATCCTTCATACTGGTTTTTTCTACTTGCCCCTGTGCATTTAGACGCTGACCTTTGCGTTGCGGCTCTCTCACGGTGAGTAAAACCAATAGACCAATAAAGACACCAGGCAGGCCGACAATAATAAATGCGGCTTGCCATGCCTTAAGTGCACCAAAAACTGGAACCATGATGCTATCCATATTTTTGAGCAAGCCAATCACATAACCACCGACCAGAAAAGCAATCCCGCCACCGACAAAAGAACCAATCGAATAAACGGCGACAGCGCGTCCTAATTTATCCTTGCTAAACATATCGCTAAACATCGAGTAAGCTGCGGGTGACAAAGCAGCTTCGCCCACACCAACGCCCATACGACTCAAAAACAGTTGCAGAAAGTTTTTACTTAGCCCACAAAATGCCGTTGCAATACTCCAAAATACCACCCCGATGGCAATGATTTTTGGACGGGAGAAACGATCTGCCAGATATGCCAAGGGTAAGCCCATAAAGGCATAAAACAGAGAAAAGGCTAAACCGTGTAATAAACTAAATTGCGTGTCTGAAAGCCCGAGATCCGCTTTAATCGGCTCGATCATCAGCGCCAGTATTTGTCGATCAATAAATGAAAAGATATAGGCCAACATGCACAGTAGTACCACATACCATGCATAAAGATTTGATTGAGCTTGTTTGGGCTCAGTAGATTGCGTATCCATTTTGCTTCCTTGTCCATGCCATTTTTCTAATGGGTCTTCTTATTGGAGACAATATGAGCAGAATCCGTTTCTGCTCTGTCTTCAATAAGGAAAATTATCCTGCTCTATAATTATTATTTTTACATGGAATTTTCCATAATATTTCAGGTATAAAGTTATACCTTTTTTATGATTTAAACGATTTTATATTTGCACAAAGCTACCCCAAAAGCACAAAATATAAATTTAATCATATGATAAATATTATATTTTTTAAATAAAAGGTCCTTTATATCAGATAATCAATCTTAAATTTATTTTAAAATTATATTGAATATTACATTTATTTTTGGTTTAAAATAAGACCAAATGATACTTTTCAATGGAAATGAATATGGCACTGATAAAAGAACGGGCAATCGAAAGCATCCATAGCATGCATGTGTTGATTGAAAATATTTTTAGTGGCAAACATGCAGAACAAGACCTTCCCCTGCTGATTGAGTATTTTGCAGATCATTTTGAAATGGTCGGTGCGGCTGGAAAACGTATTTCACTCGAACAAGTGAAAGGTCTATTTGCCAATAATCAAGGCAAAATGCCAGATATCCAGATTGAAATTTATGATGAGCAAATCTTGATGCAAAAGCCTGATGCGATTGTTTTGACCTATACGGAAAAACATACCAAAGCATCTGGCGTGCTGATTCGACGTTCTTGTGCGCTAATTGAAGAGATCGATGGCAAAATGTTGTGGAGTTATCTACAAGAAACTTTTTTAGCCTAAAGATTGAGCACACCACATCAAAGCTCTTGTAACAACAGGAGCTTTATTGCTGATTCGAATTATCTCCTTCAGCAACGATCTTTCCTTTTAATCTCTAAAATTTCAACTGAATATCACTTTGTATCGCCCAGTCAGCTCTCCTTTACTTAGACCTAATGAATTATTTCACTTCTAAAAAATGCAGATGGATATATGCACAGATAATTTACATGAACTATAAATACTTATGCCCTTGTTCCGCTAAAATCAAAACTGAAAAAGTGATGTAGCTGATTTCTTTCATCAGAAACATATCTTCTTCCAAAGTCTGATATTGGCTCACTCATTTGATTGAGCAAAATCGACTGGGTGACTCAATAAAGAAAGACAGGATAAATCGTTTTATGGAAAAACCTATCGAATGCCCTAAATGTGGTTCAACAGAAGTTGAAACACGTAATCATGACAAATTATTGAGAACCACGGGCGGTGTCTTACTCACGGCCGCAGGTACGACTGCAGGTACAGTCGGTGGCGCTGCAGGCGGTGCTTCCATCGGTGCAGCAATTGGTACGGTTGCTGGTCCTTTAGGTGTGATTGTCGGTGGTACGGTAGGCACTTTTGTCGGTGCAATCAGTGCAGGAATTACGGGTGGTGTAGTTGGCAATATATTTGGGAAAAAAGCAGGTGTGCTGGTCGATAAGAATATTTTTCAGGACTATCGTTGTCTGAAATGCAAATATCGTTTTAAACAAAAGAAATAAACACAGCCCTTTTCAAAATCAGGTCTGGAAAATATTTTTTCAGATCTTTCATCCCAAGCCATGCAAATCAGATTGACTCCCCATCAAAATCACTCAAATATTCAGGATGCATCGTTAGCAAGAGCAAAAAAAATCCCAAACCCTTGGGGAAGAGAATGGGACTACGATATTAACTATCGCTAATAATGTTATTTATATCACACATTTGATCTTAAAACCTAGAACGATTCACAAAAACAATACATAACTGTCTATCTAAGACTTTCAACACCCAGTTTCAAACTAAAGCTTTAAGCATCTTTTGATTTCAAACATTTACTATTTAAAATGACTGCTTTTAGGCTCTTGCATGGGACTTTCGTATGTGGTTTGAGCAATGGGAGAAACACGCCAAATGGTATCCCCAACATCATCAGCCACTAACAGTGCACCCGAAAAATCAATGGCAACACCGACTGGGCGTCCATAGGCTTGGCCTTTATCACTTAAAAAGCCCGTCAACACATCTTGTGGTTCCCCAGCAGGTTGGCCACTTCTAAACGGGACAAAAATCACCTTATAGCCACTATGTGGTTTCCGATTCCATGAACCATGCTGACCAATAAATGCGCCACCACGATATTGCGGCATTAATTCAGTGGCATAAAAGGCCAATCCTAAAGATGCGGTATGATTTCCCAAAGCATAATCAGGCTTAAGTGCACGAGCCACCATCTCAGGATGTTGTGGTTTTACCCGTGTATCGACGTGTTGACCGTAATAGCTATAGGGCCAACCATAAAATGCCCCGTCTTTGACTGAGGTCATATAGTCAGGTACTAAATCACTGCCTAACTCATCACGCTCATTTACTACCGTCCAGAGCTGACCACCTTGCGGCTGCCAGCCCATCCCATTCGGGTTTCTAAGTCCTGTAGCAAAAGGCCGTGCTTTGCCTGAGGCAAGATCAAACTCTATAATTTGTGCTCGTCCCACTTCTTGATCCAAGCCATTTTCAGCCGCATTACTATTAGAGCCAACAGAGATATATAGTTTGGTACCCTCAGGATTTGCAATCACATTCTTGGTCCAATGATGATTGAGTTTTCCTGCAGGTAGATCCAAAACCTTCGTTCCCTGCGCCGTAATTTTTGTCGCACCATCCTGATAAGGAAAACGCATCAAGGCATCGGTATTGGCCACATAGAGCATGTCGTCAACCAAAGCCATACCAAAGGGCGAGTTTAAATTTTCCAGAAAAACCGTATTTTTATCGGCAATCCCATCGCCATTGGTATCACGCAATAAACGTATACGATTGGCACTAGGAAAAGATGCTCCAGCACGTTGCATCACCATTTTCGCAATTTTTCCACGAATCCCTTTGCTATCATCAGGCTTAGGCGGTGCATCAGTTTCAGCCACTAACACATCACCATTGGGTAATACATACAGCCATCTTGGATGATCTAGCCCTTGGGCGTATGCCTGAACTTTTAAACCTTCTACTGGCGTTGGCATCATACCCTTCGGCCAGCCTTTAGCAGGGGCAATATTCACAGTAGGCACTAAACCCGATTGAGGTTTGGGCAATACCGGTTGAGGGCCATAACTGGCAGAAATGGGATATTGAGATGCGGCGCTACAACCTGCAAGTACGAGAACAATACTGGTTCCGAACATGAACCATTTTAGTTGAGTCGACATCGCTTACCTTATGTTTTATTTTTTCATTATCGAAAGCATAATCCGATGCAGCATTGGAATACAACGTGTTTAGTAGATGAGTATTCAGGTGAAATCATCGTTTAAATGAACAATTCATCAAAACAAGAGGCCGAAACCTCTTGTTTTATCTACGCATTCTTGTTTTGAATATTAGTGATTATAACGCAACCATGGGGTGCTATTATTTTCATCAATCACCCAAACAGAGGTTGAATTTGGGTCAGAAACATCGGCAATATCCCACCCTGAAAAAGTCAGAATTTGTTGCAGCTCAGCCGTGGTTTTTCCATATCCTCCAGCGCTTTGGCTTTGTCCAGAGGTCTCTTTATTCCAATAGCTATTTACATCAATCGTGATTCCATTGGTATTGCCAATCAGTCCGCCTGTATTCGTTACGCCACTCACAGAACCAGAAGAAAAGCTATTTTCAACTTTTGGTAAGTAATTCGTTGTTCTACCTCCAAGTAGTCCACCAGTAGAGTTTTGCCCAATAACATTACCCAAAGCATAGGTATTGAGAAGATACCCTCCTTGCGTATTCCCAACTAAGCCACCCGTATATTGATAGCCCTTCACATCACCTGTTGCATAACTAGAAGACACATTCCCAAGATGATTCAAGCCAATTAAACCACCGACGCTGGTACTTCCGTTAATTGAACCAGTGGCATAACTACGAAAAATTACACCCTCTTCAGCATTTGCCCACTTTTCATTATACCCGACGAGGCCACCAACATTCTCTGTTCCCGTTACATTCCCTGTCGCAAAACTATGACTTACGCCTTCTACATTTTTCCCCACTAAACCGCCCACATTTTTTTCTCCAGTGACATGACCCTGAGCTGAGCTATTCGAAATTTCAGTGGCATTAAATCCGACTAAACCACCAACGCTGTTTGTTCCCTGAACATCGCCTTGAGCATAGCTATTCTTGATAATACTTTCAGACAAGTTATAACCAACTAAGCCACCTGTATATTCGGTTCCAATGACTTTACCAGTTGCGTAGCTATTTTCAATTTCAGTCTTATTCTGCAAACTTGGGAAGTTATTACTGATTGAACCAACGAGACCTCCAGTTTTAGATGTCCCAATCACCTCTCCAGTTGAGTAACTATTTTTAACTTTGACAGCACCATTAATTGAAGCAATTAATCCCCCTGCTGATGACAGATAGCTATCATCAGTAGCTGTTACTTTACCTACGGCAAAGCTGTCCTCAATTGAAGCAGTCGCATTAATATCACGAGTCGGATTGTTGTAAACAGCCTCAAGACCAATCGAACCCACTAAGCCACCGACCGCAGATTTTCCATTCAAGTTTCCTGTGGCATTGCTTTGCAAAATTTTAGTATTTCCTTGAGAAAATAATAATGAACCAACTAGACCGCCTAAGCTGTCTATATTTCCAGAAATATTGCCTGTTGCATAACTCTGAATAATGTCATTATTTATTTGCTGCCCCACAAGCCCCCCAACTGTTGAGGAATTGCTTTGTTCTGAATGAATATTTCCCGTCGCATAACTCTCTTTAATTAAACTATAACTTTTACCTACCAATCCACCTGCACTTCCTCCAATAAGTGGCGCAGGCAGACTTAACAGTGTAATTTCACCCGTCGCATAAGAATTCAAAATAGAAGCAGTGCTTTGTTGATGATTTTCATCTCGGTAGCCACTTGTACCGATGAGTCCTCCTACCCCTGAGGTTCCTTGCACAGCGTTGGAACTAAATACATGTTTAACGACACCAGATTTTTGAAAACCGATTAAGCCACCAACATTACCTGTACCGCTTACCATTCCTTCAATCGTTCCAACATCTCTCACCGTATTTGTCGTTGCGCCAAACAAACCTACTGAATAAGCGTCAAAAACCGCTGGTAACTGTGTCGGAATTTCATACAGTAATGGATTAGGCCTGTTTATATATAATCCATTAACCGTATGCCCAAGACCATGGAATTCGCCTGTAAAAGGTTTATCAATCGTTGTTTGAGTTGCGGTAATCCCACCTGGATTATTGGGGTCATTCAATATCGTGAGAATTGTGCCAAAACTACCAATGGGGTCAAAACCTTTCCCATTATTCCAATTCACCGTATCAGAGGCATCAATATTGCTACCTAAAGCATAATTTCCAGTAAGGTTATTGTTCATCCCTTGTAGGGTATTGATATTGGCATCACCTTCCTCACCTAAGTCATTGATTACAATGTAAGACGTTCCATTAATCAATAAAGTCGGTGATGAACCGCTGATATTAATCTTGGCACCATTATTTAAGTTGTAATCCGAACCAGCTCCATAGTTCATAGCAAGCTTGGCTTTATCTCCACTTAAGTCCAAATCGCTATTAAAATTAATATCTTTAGTTGCGGTTAGTGTTAGTGCGGTATTGGCGTTCCAACTGCTTGCATCATTGAGATTAATATTGCCTTGGCCTTCTGCCGTACCAATCGCATTCAAAGTAACATTGCCTTTGTTTAAAGCATCACCCAAAGTGGTACTGCTGACACTGCCACCAAAGAAATTGACATCGACATTTTTGGATTTCAGCTCCCAGCCACTGGTGGTCGGCGGTAAGCTGCTCGTACTATTTCGCTGTGTCGTGATATTGGTCCCAGAATTGATATTTACCTCTGCCGCAGAAGTTTTAATCTGCCCACCATTGCCTCCGTTCGGGGCGGATGCATCTAAGGTACCGCTGACATTCACGGTACCACTGCTTAAATCACTGCCAAGCTCAATCACGCCACGGACATTATTCACCGTTTGTGCTTGGATCACCCCAACACTATTCACCACTGCATTGCTTAATTCATCAATCCCTTTTGCAGTAAGGATCACTTTACCGCCATCGGCCTGAATCATGCCACCTGAGTTAATCAAGGCCTGTGCTTTACCTTGATTAATGGTGTAACCCAATAGGCTGCCATTATTTAGATTCAGGGTAATATCACCACCTGCTGCCAATAATACATTGCCCTGCGGTGCTTTGATCGTACCTGTCTGTTTTACCGTTGGTGCAATTAAGGCAACCGTACCGCCAGTAGGCACGGTAATTTTGCCTCGGTTCTCAACGGTTTTGTTATTGGTAGGATTGTTAAAATTAAATAGATTATTATTAAAATCAGCATTACTCAAGTTTAAAGTCGATGCCACCAAACCCGCGGTATTCACCTGTGAGGTACTGCCAAATAGCACCCCATTCGGGTTAATAATAAACACTTGTCCATTGGCATTTAACTGACCGTTTAAGTTGGATGCACTTGTACCTGTGACGCGGTTTAAGGTAATTGAACTGCTATTCGGTTGCACGAAATTCACAATTTCATTGCTATTGGTGGAAAAGCTGCTCCAGTCAATTGCAGCTTTTGCGGTGGACTGGTTAATCGTGGTGGTGGTACCTGCGGTTGAAATGCTCGCTGTTCCAGAACTCACCACCCCACCTGTTGGTCCCGCGAAAACAATACTTGCACTCAATACATTCACTGCAAAGAATGCTGTTATTTTTGCTGTATGAGCAACAGAAGTTTTAGATTTGATATTTGTTGTTGATTGCGTTGCAACGATTCCACCTTTGGCCTTCTCACTCACGGCTTGCCAGCAGAGATGTGTTGCATTCCATACAATTCTATAAACTTTATTCACTTATACTTCCCCTTTGATTTTTAATATTATTTCAACTTTTTGTTGAGCATTTTTTTTACCATATATTTTATTTTTCTGATCATTTTTTATCATTTTTCGGATGAAGCGCATGCAGAAGATCGTAGCGTTTTGATCTCCTTTTTACGCATTTTTATAGATTCAGTGATGACTAAGCTTGTAACTCCATCACTGATCTTTAAGTCTTTAAAGCCCGCGCTTCAGCAATATTATGCTGCTCCACCAAAGTCCGGATGGTATATTCATGATTGCTTTTTTGGTCACAGGCAAATTCACATTTCTGATCCAGCGGCAAAGCACTACCACCCAATAGTGGACATCCTGCAAACAGCTCCGCCACCCAGTCGACAAAGACCCGAACTTTTTGGGATAAATGCCGACTCTGTAGATATACCACTGAAATCGGCATCGGTGCACATGTCCACTGCGGCAAGACTTCTTTTAAAGTCCCTGCTTCAAAATGATTGGTCAGCATATAACGCGGTCCTTGAATCAGCCCAAAGCCTTGCAGCGCCAAATCGATATAAGCATCGCCATCATTGACCGACACCTGCCCATTAACACTGACACTCTGGATTAAGTCATCGACCACAAAATCCCAATCAAAATTGCGTCCTGTCCGACTGGAGAAGAAATGAATGGCTTGATGATTTTTTTGTAAATCTTCAAGTGTCTTCGGTTCACCATATTTTTCTAAATAGCAGGCCGATGCTGCCGTAGCACACTGGAACGTACCGATACGGCGTGCAATTAAACTTGAATCCTGTAATTCTCCAACCCGAATAGCACAATCAATGGCCTCACCTACCAGATCGACTGGCCGATCATTCAAGCCAATCACCAACTCAATATCGGGATAACGCTGATGAAACTCTCGCAATCTTGGAATTAAGATTAAACGACCAATCGAGACAGGTACATCAATGCGTAAACGCCCTCGTGGCCCTCGTTGCTCATCATGAAAAGAGGCCTCAATATCTTCAACATCGGCCAAAATTCTCAACGTACGGTCATAATACACTGCACCATCGGGTGTTAGGCTCAGTTTACGGGTGGTTCGATTCAGTAAACGAACCTGTAAATGCTTTTCTAAACCCTGAATGGTCGTGGTGACAGAAGCACGCGGTAGTCCCAGACTGTCAGCTGCCAAACTAAAGCTGTTGGTTTCAACCACTTTATTAAAGACTCTCATTGCATGAAATAGGTCCACACACCCACTCCTCATTGCTGCATTTTTTCAGTTTGACACAACAATTATTATAAAAATACGAATAGTGTTATCAAATTTAGTATATTTATTCGTAATTGACAAACTTTTATGCTCCTTTCATTCCATAAACCTGTTTCTCCCATACAGACCACAACAAAAAGTCTGAAAACAGGGATTCAAATAACCAGGAGCATCCCATGTCACTTTCTCGCAAACAGCTAACGCTGTCTGCCGTCATTCTTGCTATTTTTGCAACGGGTGGCAGTTTTATTCTCTTCCAAGAAAATGCAGATGCGAAAGCTACCCCAACAGCAAGTGCAGCACCTGCTGCAACCGTTGATGTCGCCAGTGTGGTCAGTCAGACCATTACCGATTGGCAAGAATACTCCGGACGCCTCGAGGCCATCGATCAAGTCGATGTCCGCCCTCAGGTCTCAGGCAAACTGATTGCCGTGCATTTTAAAGATGGCAGTTTAGTTAACAAAGGTGACCTGCTATTTACCATTGACCCACGGCCTTTTGAAGCAGAACTAAATCGCGCCAAAGCACAACTGGCCTCGGCTGAAGCGCAAGTGACTTACTCTTCAGCTAACTTAGGCCGCAACCAGCGTTTAATCCAAAGTAATGCGATTGCCCATCAAGAACTCGATCAAGCGGAAAATGAAGCCCGCTCAGCCAATGCCAACTTGCAAGCCGCTAAAGCCGCAGTGGAAACCGCCCGTTTGAATCTGGAATATACCCGTATTACTGCCCCTGTCAGTGGGCGTATTTCCCGTGCCGAAGTCACGGTCGGTAACGTGGTCTCCGCAGGCAATGGCGCACAAGTCCTCACCAGTTTGGTTTCGGTGTCACGTCTGTATGCATCTTTCGATGTCGATGAACAAACTTATTTAAAATACATCAGCAATCAACGCAATTCGGCTCAAGTTCCCGTTTATCTCGGTCTCGCCAATGAATCTGGTTTTAGCCGTGAAGGTTATATCAGTTCCATCGACAATAATTTAAATACCACCTCAGGCACCATCCGGGTTCGTGCCACCTTTGATAATCCCAAAGGTGTGATGCTCCCTGGACTGTATGCCCGCATCCGTCTGGGTGGTGGACAACCTCGCGCAGCGATTCTGATTAGCCCAACGGCAATTGGTGTCGATCAGGACAAACGTTTTGTGGTGGTGGTCGATGCGAAAAACCAAACTGCATACCGTGAAGTAAAACTCGGCGCACAACAAGACGGCCTACAAATCATTAATAGCGGCCTGCAAGTCGGTGACCGCATCGTGGTGAATGGTTTGCAACGTATCCGTCCGGGTGATCCTGTAAATCCACATCTGGTCCCTATGCCAAATCCTCAAATCATTGCCGATAACACCGCACAACAACCTCAGCCTACAGATAAAACCCCAACTTCGGCAAAAGGTTAATCCGCATGAATATTTCTAAATTCTTTATTGATCGTCCGATCTTTGCTGGGGTGCTGTCCGTCCTGATTCTACTGGCAGGCTTACTCTCCCTTTTCCAACTGCCTATTTCTGAATATCCAGAAGTAGTGCCACCCTCTGTGGTGGTGCGTGCCCAATATCCGGGTGCAAACCCTAAAGTGATTGCTGAAACGGTTGCTTCTCCGTTGGAGGAATCCATCAACGGCGTAGAGAACATGCTGTATATGCAGTCTCAAGCCAACAGCGATGGTAACCTGACCATTACCGTCAATTTCAAGCTTGGGATTGATCCCGATAAAGCCCAGCAACTGGTCCAGAATCGGGTTTCACAAGCCCTGCCACGTTTGCCTGAAGATGTACAACGTCTCGGTGTGACTACGCTGAAAAGCTCACCAACCTTAACCATGGTGGTGCATCTGACCTCACCGGATAATCGCTATGACATGACCTACTTGCGTAACTATGCAGTACTCAATGTCAAAGACCGTTTAGCACGCCTACAAGGTGTAGGTGAAGTGGGGCTATTTGGTTCAGGCGATTACGCTATGCGTGTATGGCTAGACCCACAAAAGGTAGCACAACGTAATCTCACTGCGACCGAAATCGTCAATGCCATCCGTGAGCAAAATATTCAAGTTGCCGCAGGAACCATCGGTGCAGCGCCAAACAATTCACCTTTACAGCTCTCGGTGAATGCACAAGGCCGTTTAAGTACCGAACAGGAATTTGCCGACATTATTTTAAAAACGGCTGCGGATGGTGCAGTAACTCGACTCGGTGATGTGGCCCGTGTTGAACTGGCCGCTTCGCAATATGGCTTGCGTTCATTACTGGACAATAAACAGGCGGTGGCGATTCCAATTTTCCAAGCACCGGGTGCCAATGCCTTACAGGTCTCTGATCAAGTGCGTAGCACCATGGCGGAACTGTCCAAAGATTTTCCAGCCTCGATTAAATACGATATCGTTTACGACCCGACTCAATTTGTACGTTCAAGTATCAAAGCGGTAATTCATACCCTGCTTGAAGCGATTGCACTGGTGGTTGTGGTGGTGATCCTGTTCTTACAAACATGGCGCGCTTCAATCATTCCATTACTGGCAGTGCCTGTTTCAATCATTGGTACTTTCGCCTTGATGCTAGCCTTTGGTTATTCCATCAATGCCTTGTCACTGTTCGGGATGGTGCTCGCCATCGGGATCGTGGTCGATGATGCCATCGTGGTGGTGGAGAATGTCGAGCGGAATATTGAAGCAGGACTCAGTCCAAGAGATGCCACCTACCGTGCCATGCGTGAAGTCAGTGGACCGATTATTGCCATCGCCTTGACCTTGGTTGCCGTGTTCGTCCCTCTCGCTTTTATGACCGGCTTAACAGGGCAATTCTATAAACAGTTTGCCATGACCATTGCCATCTCCACCGTGATTTCGGCCTTCAACTCCCTCACGTTATCACCTGCTTTGGCCGCCATGCTACTCAAAGGTCATGATGCCAAACCTGACTTCCTGACCCGCGTAATGAACCGTATTTTCGGACGCTTCTTTGCCCTGTTTAACCGCGTATTCTCACGCGCATCGGATCAATATGGTCGTGGCGTTAGTCGGGTGATTTCGCATAAAACCTCAGCGATGGGTGTCTATGCAGTACTACTCGGTCTGACCATTGGGATTTCTTATATCGTTCCGGGCGGTTTTGTGCCCGCACAAGATAAGCAATACCTGATCAGCTTTGCCCAATTACCGAATGGTGCCTCACTGGATCGAACCGAAACCGTGATTCGTAAAATGAGTGATGCCGCGCTGAAACAACCCGGCGTAGAAAGTGCGGTGGCCTTCCCTGGCTTATCCATTAATGGTTTTACCAACAGTTCCAGTGCAGGGATTGTGTTTGTCACCTTAAAACCATTTGCGGAACGTAAAGCGGCTGATCTTTCTGCCAATGCCATTGCAGGTGCTTTGAATCAGAAATACGCCGCGATTCAAGATGCTTATATTGCAGTATTCCCACCACCACCCGTAATGGGTCTCGGCACAATGGGCGGCTTTAAACTCCAGCTGGAAGATCGTGGTGCTTTGGGTTATGCCGAGTTAAACAACGCAGCGCAATCCTTTATGAAGGCAGCACAATCTGCACCTGAATTGGGGCCAATGTTCTCCAGTTATCAAATCAATGTACCTCAACTAAATGTTGATCTGGATCGGGTCAAAGCCAAGCAGCAAGGCGTTGCCGTGACCGATGTATTTAATACCATGCAGATTTATCTCGGTTCACAATACGTGAATGACTTTAACCGCTTTGGTCGTGTCTATCAGGTGCGTGCCCAAGCCGATGCGCCGTTCCGTGCCAACCCTGAAGATATTTTACAGCTTAAAACCCGTAACAATGCAGGACAAATGGTACCGCTGTCTTCTCTGGTCAATGTCACTCAAACCTATGGTCCAGAAATGGTGGTGCGTTATAACGGTTATACCGCAGCCGATATTAATGGTGGTCCTGCACCGGGTTATTCATCCAGCCAAGCTGAAGCTGCGGTTGAGCGCATTGCCGCTGAAACCTTGCCACGTGGGGTGAAATTTGAATGGACCGATCTGACCTATCAAAAAATCTTGGCAGGTAATGCCGGATTGTGGGTGTTCCCGATCAGTGTGCTGTTAGTGTTCTTGGTCTTGGCAGCACAATATGAAAGCCTGACCTTGCCATTGGCCGTGATTCTGATTGTGCCAATGGGTATCTTGGCGGCACTAACAGGGGTTTGGCTCACAGGCGGTGATAACAACATCTTTACCCAAATCGGCTTGATGGTACTGGTCGGGCTGGCCTGTAAGAATGCCATCTTGATCGTGGAATTTGCCCGAGAACTGGAGATGCAAGGCGCGACTGCATTCAATGCTGCGGTTGAAGCCAGTCGACTACGTTTGCGTCCGATCTTGATGACTTCAATCGCCTTCATTATGGGGGTGGTTCCACTGGTCACATCAACAGGTGCGGGTGCTGAAATGCGTCATGCCATGGGCGTTGCGGTGTTCTTTGGTATGATCGGCGTGACCTTCTTTGGTTTGTTCCTGACCCCTGCCTTCTATGTGTTGATTCGTACCCTGAACAGCAAACATAAACTGCATTCGGCAGCTGTGCATGAAGCACCACTGCACAGTTCACACGATCACTAAGGAGCAGGCCATGACAGGATTCAAACCCCACTGGATACTCTCCTCACTGATGGGAAGCCTGCTGCTTGCAGGCTGCTCATTGGCACCTGAATATCAGCCTGCCAAGGTAGTTATTCCACTGCAATTCAAAGAAGCGGATACCAAACTGGATGATCCCAACTGGACCATCGCGCAACCTGCCGATGCGCAGTCTCGCGGTGAATGGTGGCGTATTTTTAATGACCCGCAACTGAATGATCTGGAACAACAGGCCATTGCAGGTAACCAGAATTTAAAGGCAGCCGCAGCCAATATTCAGGCCTCACGTGCTTTAAGGTCTGCTGCACAAGCTGAACGCTTGCCTAGTATCAGCGCAGGTTTTGGGCCAACCCGTCAGAAGCCCTCACCCGCTTCTTTAGGACTTGATTCGGATGCATCTACATCTGCACGTACCTTATGGCGGGTGCAAGCCAATGTCTCCTATGAACTGGACCTATTTGGACGGGTTGCTAGCAGTATCAATGCAGCAACCGCAGATGTGCAGCAACAGGAAGCCTTGTATCATTCTGCACTGTTAGCCTTGCAAGCAGATGTGGCACAGGCTTACTTTCTGATACGTCAATTCGATGCTGAACAAGCCATCTATACGCAAAACATCAAGTTACTGACTGAGAATCAAAATTTGATTCAAGCACGTTATCGCAATGGTCTTGTCAGTGATCTGGATGTTTCTCGTGCGCAAACAGAACTCTCGACCGCCCAAAGCGCTGCGCTCAGCATTACACGGAATCGAACCAGTACCGAACATGCATTGGCAGTATTACTCGGTAAACCACCTGCTGAATTTAGCTTAGCGATTCAACCCTTGTCTGCTACTGCGATTCGCCTGCCTGCGGGTTTGCCTTCGAGCTTGCTTGAACGTCGTCCCGATATCGCTGCCGCAGAACGGGCTATGGCCGCCGATAATGCACGCATCGGTATTGCCCGTGCTGCCTTTTTCCCCAAACTGGATCTCACTGGTGCGCTGGGTTATGAATCAGCAAGTTTAGGCGATTTGGGTAAATGGTCGAGTCGAACTTTTTTACTCGGCCCTGTCGCGGGCACAATTTTGTCTTTACCGTTATTTGATGGTGGGCAACGTAAGGCAGGCGTTGCTCAGGCACGTGCAGGCTATGAACAAAGTGTCGCCAATTATCGGCAGACCGTGCTGAATGCGTTCCGTGAGGTTGAAAATGGTTTATCTGATCAGCGTATTTTGGATCAGCAAATTCAGGCACAAGCTCAAGCACTTGCGTCATCCCGACATGCCAATCAGCTTTCACATTTGCGTTATCGTGAAGGCAGCATTAGTTATCTGGATGTGATTGATTCGGATCGGAGTATCTTGCAGCAAAAGCAACTCGCTGCACAGCTTCATGGCAGTCGAATGATTGCCAGTGTGGATCTTATTCGGGCTTTAGGTGGTGGTTGGCATACTGGGCAAGTGGAGTTGGTACGGCAATAAGGCTTAAATTGGGAAAATATACAAGGATGTAGATTTTCTCGGTTATATTGGGCAAGTTAAATTTTACTAGCTTATTGCTAAATTACCTCTAAAATTTTCTTATATATCACCTCTGTATGCGGATCAACTGAAATTAGTTTAAATGTATATTTTTTTGCTATAATTACAATCTGATAATCATGACTGTTAACAACGAAACACCTATAATCTTTAATGTTAACTTTAGAATATTCCCATTTCTTTCTTTTCTTTAAGTATTTTCTTATCACTTTAGAATCTAAAACCTCATATATAGATGACCTATACTCGGGCTCATCTATTAGGTAACTTCTAATTTCACTTTCAATTTTGACACTTAAAACATCATTAAAAAAAATCTCTCCGAGTTTATTTTTTATCAGCTCAGCATTATCATCCCAGCATGTAAAATAGGTAATTAAATCATCCCGATAATGTTGAGTAAAAACATGACATTGGGGATCTTGCCAAAAGGGAATTTCTATTTCAACAATCATCGGATTCTATTCACCATAAAAATATACTAAAAAATAAAGCTACTTAAATGGATAGCTACCCCCTATTTCACCAGCTTGAAAGTTCTCCATCCTCATCTTCTATAGAAATAGTTGTATTATTACGTAACCAGCCAAAAAAACTAATTAAATCTGAAGTTACAGTTTCTCCATGTGATGACACTTCAAAAAAAATATAATTCTCATGAAAGAAGAATCTAACATCATAAACCCAACCATTATCTCCACTTTCATCTTTCAAATAAACTACTTTCTTTTCCGTATCAAACACAGAAAAACTTTTTAATTCTTTAAGTTTATCAATTACTTTTAACTTGTTTTTCTCAAGCCATTCTTTATCATTGAATTTTATAAATAACTCGGCTGACATCATTTAATCTCTGTGATTACGACCTGAAACTTGATAAAAATCTTTGTACTTTTTACATCCATATCTGCTGTTTCAGTTTGTTCTAGCTTCATAAAAAACTTAACCATACCAGACTAGCTCTACTCTTCATATCGACAAAAAATACAACACATCAATTAATCAACATCAACCAATTACTATTCATTAAAAACGCCCCCATAAAAGAATGTTTCTTCGTAAGAAAAAACAACCTCACTTTTATTAACTAAATAGGCAATACAATTTTCATCACTAGGGTAAAAAAAATCACTCCATGATTTTAAATATATATGATGGAACAATTGCACAATTACACCTCCCCCAAAAGAATATTAAATATGAAACCCCTTTTAGCTTTTCTTCGAAAAAACTTAAAGCCTCATTCTCATCATCAAAATCAAGTTCTTTTTTTTCTTTTAAGAAAAAAGAATCTCTCCCAATATCCATTAGATTATTAAAAGGAAATAATGAATCCCAAAGTTTTTTTGATTCTTCACTCATTATAAAAAATTTCTTTCTTTTCTTTATCTGATAAAGAGCAATCATCAGAGTTAAAACGCCATACTATTGGATATAGGTTTTCATCAAAAATTATTGAATTTTTACTTGCCATAAAAATTAAACTATTTAAATGAATATCCCTTTGCATGCACTTCAAAACAATGATCATATGTCCACAAAAGATATATATTTAATCCACTACTATCACTATTAGACTGATCAAAATTAGAACCAGAAACATTTGAAAATTTTCTTTCAAAATCATCATATTGAATCAAATTAAAACTCTTTACATTATTAAACCTTATTAAAAAAGGTTCTGACATTCTAAAACTACTCCCATCTTCATTTTTTTTAACCATACTAAAGTTAATATTAATCTCTAGACTATTTCCATTCACATCAAAAACAAAGCTATTTAACCAAAAATCTGTTCTTGAACATAAAATTCCAAATTTTGTTTGTATGGGTAAGAATGTTGATTCGGACATATATATTTACCTGCGTCTGTTGTTGAAAACCTACTTAAAGTTGCTTCTTTTGTATCTCTTCGGGAGTTGCCCACCTTACACTCGGCCTTCAAAGGTTTTTATATTTAAAACTCACGAATTAAAATTAAATAAAAATCAAACATTCAGTTCACCCTTAAAAATATTTAATATCTCTAACATTTCATCTGTATTTTTTTCCAAAAATTAATACGGTCTACAACAACTTTTTCAAAGGAATTTTCAACACAAAAATTTAAATCTTTAACTAGCAAATCTAAAAACACCTTATCACCTAAAAAAAATAAATACAGATTTTCTTTTATATCAAAACCGAATAACAATCTTATACATGAATAAGAATCAACTCCAACATAACTTCCTTTTAGTAATAGCTTACTTTCACTACCACATTTAAAATCAATAATTTCCAGATAAATTCTTCTATCCTTATTATGAATTACCTTATAAAAAGTTTCCAAATCACTAAAAGGACCTACATAATGAGACGATAAAAATTTCTGCCACCTATATCACTTCTCAGATTTAAACCATTTTTAAAGGAAAAACCTTTAAAATCATTTCCCCGAAGTAACCAATCTTATTCATAATAAGTTTACCTCTATTATAAATATTATTTTCAAAGCCAACAAGCACACAATAAAAATAAAATATTTCAGTAATTTTCAATTTATAAGAGTATCTAAAAATGAATTTCTATTAATATCAATTAGACTAAGATTACTACTCGATTCTAAACAATCAAATTCCTCTATTCCATTTTTCAATATAAAATCTGCTTCATCCTTATAGACTGGGATTACCCATCGCAAGGCAACGTTATTAAATTTTTCTGCTATAAAGATATCAGCAAGTTCTTCTGCTTCGCCTCTTGCCTCATCAACAAGAATTGATTTTTGCAAAAAACAATTCGGTGCAACATTAATCTCTGAAATAACTCTAATATCACTTTCTACCTCTGACTTAGAAAGATGCAGCGCTATATCTAATAAGTATTTCACAATCATCTCTTCATTTTTCTCTACAAAATCATATGGTAAGGCAAAAAGATACTCAAAATTAAATTTTTGCTTCTTGAATTGACTAATAAGCCCTATACCAATTGTTACTATACGAGATATAGAATCATTATCTTTCCTAGGGAAAAAATATATTTCTAATGGAATATCATTTTCTTTTTTAAAAATCCATCTATTCTCCGGCTGCCCCCACTCTCTAATATACAAAGATAAAATTTGAGAACGATATATATCTAATATCAAGCTTTCTTTGCTATCAAACTTCATTTTTTCCCTCTTGGCTTTTACCTCATAGTTTAAACCAATGTCTGCTCGATATGTTTGAGTATGACTTAATTGACCGCCTTCTGATCTCTGGCACTCTAAAAATTAATTTCCGTTGTCATTAAGTTATACAGTTAATTTCTACTTTTTGGTCAGTGTTATAGCCTATAATTTCTTTGACAAGTATAAATATCTCACTACCCGATACTTCATTGTAATATTTAAGGGTAATTTACTCTACAAGATCATAAACGATATCTATGTTGTATTAAACAAAAACCCAGTAACTTATTCTGAGTTTTTCTTTTTAAGATCAAGACCTAAATAATGGCAATGTAAATTTCAATATTCCATCCTCGTATTCAAGATAACCTTGCAAAATTAAATCAGTTATTTTTGATTTGTTGTATATATTACACTCAACAATAAACTCGCCATCCTCATCGGTATCCTCTATTTCAAAAATAGGTCTATTAGGAGATTTTACTTTTACACTTTCCATCTCGCTAAAGGGTATCAACGATAAAACATACGAATTATTATCAAAGTTCCGTTCTAATTCCTCAATAATTTCTTCATACATTGCTGATGACAACTCAAGCTTTTCTTCAAGTTGATGCTGATCCTTTTGATTTAAATAATCTAAGAACTGATTTATCAACTGATATACATCTAACAATTTTTCTCATTTATACTCATTTTTCAATATTTAACACAACCTGCATCCCATAATCTTACACATATATAGTTTCTCTTCAATAGTTACCACTCATGGAAATTTTCTTCTATTACATCACCCAAAGAATCCCCCAACTTATTATACTCACCATTATCTACATAATAAATATATACTTCTCCATTTACATTTATAAAAATAGGGTTACCTGCACCATCATCCGAAACTACTACTGATTTTAAAATATAGTTATCAACTTTCAAATCATCTAAAAGTTTTCTTGCTCTATTAGTTAATTCAATAACAGTTTCACCCCCATCATCTCAGCATTTTTCAAACCATATATAGCTAAACCTGCGTATGAACCACCATATGTACTAACAAATAGCTTATAGTCCTCTGGAAGCTTTATTTTCAAGATATTTTCCACATTATTAATATCATCCAAAGTTAATGGAACCCCTTTCATTTCTGGGTTATCTTTATAGAACTTTGATAATCTATCCAATAAATAGGCGTCCACCACAGCTCCCTCTTCGATTACAGGCTATTTATCACTAAACCTCAATTAAGCAAACTTTTAAAATTATTAAATATCAAACAAAATTTCTTCTAAAATTTCTTTAGATTCTTGATCTAATTTATCGTTACCACTCAACTCCAGATAATGTTTAATCAGTTCTTTTTTATCTATAGAAAAACCTATATTCACAGCATAAATATAAACATCATAAATAACAGATAGAGCATCCGACCTATTTTCCTTCAGTGGATTATTAATACATATATATACTAAAACATCCCATAATTTGATTAAAACATCATTTTCAAATATTTTCTCATTCAAATAAGGAGAAAACAGATCTGAAATCTCACCTAGCTCCTCAAATAAAGAATCTGTACTTAAAGAATCTCCCATAATCCTATTTAACTTATCAAGGATATTAAACTTCACCTCACCCCCTAAAACACCAAATTATTTCATGGAATTTGTATACACCCCAACTCAAATTAATTAAATCACTCAACACCATTAAAATAAACAGACAACTCTTGAAATATTAAACCATCTATTTCAACAGAAAAAACAAAATCATCTTTATGCACTTTTAAAACAAAATATTTTCCTATATTTTCAAAAATCAACTCACCAAAACTATTTTTAATCCAATTTTCAATAGATATACTCCCCACCAATCGTGCTTTCAACTTTATAACAACAGTATTATAATCCTCTCCCCACAAACCATATTTTTTAATATCTACATCTGGTCGTTCACTAATATGAAAATCGATATCACAATACCCAGATAGATCAACACTAAAGCGCCCTATTCTTACAGGAAAAACAATACCAGAAGGATAAAGTTTTTTCAAAAAAATGTTATTATCTATATTCTCAATAACCATAGCTTAATTACCATCCTCAGGTTTAGGTTTAATATTATAATGCCCATATGTTCCAGAAACATATCCTGTTTGTGTATTTTCAATAGGTCTGACATTCACATGTGGTTCTAAACCTTTGTTTGTCTCAGCCTTAGTATGACCATAAGTATGCTCTTGAATAACGATTTGCTTACCCTCTGTATTTGTATACTGATAATTTCGAGTCATTACAGGTTTCCCATCTTTTAGAACTTTATTTCCATAACCATCATCTAAATACTCTCTCGTTACTATTGGTTGTTGACTTTTTGGAATTTTAGCATCTTGTTTAGCCTTTCTTAGAGCTTCTTTTCTTGAATAAGCGTCATAATGGTTCTTTTTTCCTGGAGAACAATCATCTTTATTCAATCCTAAAGGATCAACCCATCTTATAGGGTTTGGCGCGTAAGCATAAACGTTATTACCACCCAACAACCCAATTGGATCTTTAGAGATAAAACGTCCTACATAAGGCGAATAATATCGATAACGGTTGTAATGTAAACCTGTTTCTTCATCAAAATACTGACCTTGGAAGCGGATATTATTGGTGACGATTTCTGAATTTTCAAAAAAGTTAGATGCTGACTTTACTGATACACGCTCGCCCCATGCCTTATATTCAGCTTTCCAGACCATTTGACCTTGAGCATCACTCATCTCCTGAGGCGTCCCCAAATGATCACAATGATAGAAACAAATATCATCTAAAGATTTTGCTGAGGCAGTCTTACGCCATAAAGGATCTTTGGCAATATGATAAGGCTGATCTGTCCAATCAGGTGTTTGTACAAGCTCAATCGGTTCACGATAGATTGCTTGCAATAGAGGGACAAAACTATCCTTCTCATACACATAATGCTTGGTGATCTGATCATTGGATTCAAAGGCCAAAGTATTGCCATCCCAGCCATAGATCACATTCTGCTCTTCACCTGTATGATGGTGTTTACTGCGCTTTTGAATACGTCGTCCTAAAGCATCATAACGATACTCCGCAGTGTATTCTGTATTACGACTCTTGATTAACCGCCCACAAGCATCCCACTCAAGGTACAAGTCCCCTTTAGATGACTTTTGACGCACCAATTGACCATAAGCATCGTACTGATATTGCTGATCTAAATATGCTTTAACAACATTATTCACTAAACGGTTATAACCATAAGCATTACTTGCTGTTGGGGCTGCACTCGGTTCTTGATGATGATTTCGGTCAATGATGTTACTTGCAGGGTCAAAACTGAAAGTTTCTTTGCCCAGCTTACTATTGGCTTCCAGTAAACGACCGACAGGATCGTATTTATACTGGATATTGCCACGGCGAGTATCTGCAATATTGAGCAATTGCCCCGTTTTATCGTACTGATATAAACGCTGAATCAACTGTTCAGTTTCTTGAATGGCATTGTTCTGTATTGCCTGCTGCGGCGATGTATATGCAAATTCATGCCCATTCAGCACGCGCTGCTGAGTCAGACGCCCCAGTTCATCATAATGCTGCTCTTGGCTAATCCCGTTGGCATAATGGCGGACAGTTTCACGATGCAAATCGTCTCGTTCAAAACTGATAGTATCTTTACCATTCAGGACCAAACCATGAACATGCCCACTGCCATAAGTTAACCAGTCGACCTGTTGCCCATCTGGACGTATGGTTTTAATTCGATCATTAATTTCATCATAACTGTGTTTCCACACCGCAGTTTTATGCGTTTGCTGATCTTGATGATGCTCTCTCACCAGATTGCCGATGACATCGTAATACCACTGAAGATTGCTCTCATTATTTTTAGCCTGAATCAATTGGCCATTATTGTTATAGGCAAATTCTTCAACCTGTTTTTGTTCTAATTCCTGCTCGGTATAGCCATAACCTGCCTGACGCTGCTCTAGTCGTCCCATGCTGTCAAATAGGAATTGTTGAATACGATCTTTCGGTGCAGCCCGATCTTTTAAGTCCTGCCCAAATGCAGAGGCCACCTCAATACTGCTGGATAAATTACCATCTGTTTCATCATATTTGTACAGGGTTTCTTTACCATCAAAATCAATTTCTTTAATCAGGCGGCTGGCAACATCATAGAAAAATTCATAGCTTGCCCCATTTTCATTGGTCAAACGTTTCAGACGATTCAGCTTGTCCCATTGATATTTCAACGTATGCTTCAAGGCATCCGTACGAGATGAAATCAGTCCCGCCGCGTCATATTGATATTGCGTGAGTTGTCCTTTGGCATCGACATGCGCCAATAAACGCCCTTCGGCATCATGAACAAACTGTTCTTCCGTGGCATCAGCATGTTTGACTTTTTCAAGTTGACCAAAAGCATTCAGTGGCAAACCTTGAATGATCGGTTCACGTTGTTCTGTGGTTAGGTCACTATAGAAGTATTCAACCTTTTGTTTTAATGCATTTTCAACTGATTTTACTCGCCCACGTTCATCATACTGCCATGTGGTGGTTTTGCCCGAACAGTCGGTATAACTGATCAGATTACCCTGATCATCATACTTTAACTGCTTGGAACCCCCTTTGGCATCTTTTATCGAAGTGAGTAAACCTAAAGCATTGTAACTGTATTCTGTTATACGTTTTAGCGGATCGATTTCCTTGCTGATATTGCCCTGAGCATCATATTCCTTAAACCAACGCCCTTGCTCAGCATCGACCATACCTGTTAATTGACGCTTGTCATCATAGGCATAATATAAATTTGAACCGTCAGGTTGGGTAACACTGACAATATTGCCATTTTCATCATATTCATAAATGGTTACCGCGGCGTCTCGATCAACATGCTTGGTAACACGGGCAAAATCATCACGGAAGAACCATTCTTCCAATCCATCAGGATAAATGATGCGATAGGTATAGCCATCAATATCATAGTAATACCAAGTTTCTGCCCCATAGGCATCCGTTACATAGGTTAAACGGATATTTTCATCCCATGCCAGTCTGCTCTCAGAGCTGCCATCATCAGCCCATTCGTGAAAGGCCTTCGATGTGGGTTCAATCCCGTCATATTCCAGATTAATACCACGACCAGTCAGATCGGTATAACGGCTTAATAAGTGATGCTCATATTGATAATGATAGCTTGCGCCATTTTCAGTAATGGCCTCGATTAAGTCGCCTTTATGGTTATAGTTATAACTCGCAAGCGGACGAAGCAATTGCCCATTTTCCACCAACCATGCATCGTCAATACGGCCTTGTGCATCGACTTGGAAAGCGACATGCGCCAATAATTTTTGCTTCTCTTTAATCAATACATCCGAAATAAATGAATGATCACCCGATTGATGGTCATAACGAACCGCTAAGGTCACCCCATTTTTATATTCAATCGTAGATAAGCGATAATAATCTTGATACTTTTCAAAAATATGCTTTTCTTCTTTTTGATAAGAAATCATCTGAATATGTTCAGAGATCACACTATAGTAAAAATCTTCTGTTTGATTGTGAAAGCTTTCGCCCACTTTTAATTGAGGTAATTTGACTGGGCGTGCGTCTGGACCAATATATTCCAGCCCTGCCAACGGTTTGATATATGCGGCCTGTTGTTCCGTTTCTTCAATATATTCACTTTGCGGCACAATTCGGGTGGTAAAAGAGGTCAACCATCTTGCCCCGAACTCTCCTTGGTCTAATTGATACAAGTTCGATGCATAGGTTCGATTTAAAATAAAACTTTCAATCGCAGACACATAGGCATCCTGATGAGTTAAAAACTCAGTTCCCAATGCATAAGTAATATGTTTTTTAGTACCTGTTTTGGTCTTTCCACCACCTAAATTCAGTGGACATGACACTTCATTTGGATTGTTTTTAGCTTTGGCTTGGTGATTGGTTTTTTCCAGTTCCCCACTCGGTCGACTCTTTTCTTTTTTAGCGACCTGTTTCTGAGTAATATTGGCTGTGGCTTTTTTCTTTAATTTGAATTTTTGTACAGCTTTTAATAAGACATTTAATAACCAAGCAATACTCATTGCTTTGCCCGGATCGGCTAAAGTCATCAAGAACTGCGGCGCTTTTTTACCAAAACCACGAATCCCTGTAATAACCAGCTGAATCGGCTGTTTCGCACTGGCTGGCACAACCGATGAAACACCTTTGGCAACCGTGTTAATATTTTCCTTAACGCTCGCTTTCCATAAGTTCGTCAAACCATCTACAGCATTATTGAAAGTAGCTTTCGGATTACGCTGTAAGTTATCTAGATTGACTTTATTAAGTTGTTTCTGTGCTTGTTTGACATTACCTGCTGAACTAAAGACGTGACCATTTAATATTTTTTGTATGCCGTTGGCAAAATCATTACTGATGCTGGTGATTTTTGTTCCACAGTGCTGCATCATATCTTTGACAAGCGGTTGAGCTTTTGCCGCAAACTGATCGAGTTCACCTGCAATACGTTCATTTAAGTGATCACTTAAAATCACCAAAATGGTATCGGAAATGACCCCACCTGCTTTTTGACGAACCAGATTCAAAGTCGGTCTCAAGCTCATGCGCATTGTTGCCATGGTTGGCGGTACAGGAATAATCCCAATCACATCTAAACCAAGATTCAGCCAATCCCCAAAACCCGGGTTTGGTTTTTTACTGATATCGATAACATCGTAAACGGCATCCACCAAAGCAATCGCATTACCAATCACTGGAAGCGAGCCTGCTACACTTTTAATGGTATTTAAGTCGACATAGTCCTTGGTGTTCTTCTTCAACCATGAATTGATTTTATTCATACCTGCTTTGACATCAGCAGCATACATTTTGTTTAAAGGCACAACCGCAACTTGTCCAGTATTGGTTCTTACACTCTGTTTATTTTGCTGATTGTTGGTCTTCTTAGGTGGTGTCGCCATCTTTCATCATTCTCAAAGCTTAATTTTTAAAATCAAAACGCGTTAGATCGAACGGATCTTTGGTTTTTTTATCGCTTGCCATTAGGTTTTGTTGCGCACGCAATGGATTTTTGAACTGGGATAGACTGTCCAAAGGACTGCCCATATTTTTCATCACTTTTTGCGCCCATGGGTTGTCCTTGACCTGATCAGCCAATAGCTTATTTGCTTGTTCTGTCAGGTTAGACTGAACCCCCTGCTGTAGCATTGGCAATAAAGCCTTTGCTCCACCCTCCTTCAACTGCTTTGCAGTCTCAAGCGTTTTTAACACGGAAGAAGGACTGGTAAAGGATTGACCTAAAGCATTCTTGGCGCTGCTAACCGCATTTTTAAGACCTGTTTCTGCTTTGCCCAATAAGGTTTGCGCATCAGGGTCATTTTCATTTGGCCACATTGGCGGGCGTTTAAAGTCACTGGATTCCGCCCACGGATCACGTTTATCATCTTCAAATACAACTTTAGCTGCACCCGTTGCCAGCCCAGAAACCCGAACAAAACCTTTATCATCCAATTGACCAGAAAACTGCTGACCCAGTGAATCAATAACCTGATAGCCACCCTGTTTCACAAACTCGCCATGTTTGTAATCGTGCAGCAATTCCAGTACCCCTTGTCCGCGCTTTGGTGGTGGTGGCAAACTGGATTGAGTACTAACACTTGAGCCGCTCATAAACAAATGCTGCCCCGCCTTCACCTCAAACTTGCCTCCCGTCACAGGAAAAATACCTGAGCCATTCAGCTTGATTTGAGAACCGCCTGCGGTAATCACAATTTCTTTCGGACTGCTAATCTGAATTTGACTTTCAGTGGAAATGATCTGGATGCCTTGTTTGGCGAGCAAGTCCAGTCCATCTGACTGTGCCTGAACCTCAAACTTGCCTTTGGCAGCCACCTGCTTAATCCCATTCTGAGCAGCAAACAGGCTAATTCGATTTTGAGCATGGCCAATCAGATTTTTTTGCGTACTTAGGTTAATACTATCGCCTGCAATCTGGTTGATTTGTCCATCTGCAGACACATGAATATCCTCATTGCTGCTTAGACCAATGCCTGCTGGCGAATGAAGTAACAACAACGCTTTATTAAATTTGGCAATCTTTGCTTCAATCTGTTCTGCAAATTCTTTTAACTGTTCTAAAGACTCAATTTCATCAGTTTGCTGATTTTTGGCGACTTCACTTAAAGCCTTGGCATTGTTTTGATTGCCTTCTAGCTGTTGCTTGGCAGGTTCTGCATCGAGATGCTCTCCTTGCGCCTGATCCTGCTTTTGAGTACTGAGCAGTAAACCATTGCCTGCACGCACTGCACCCCATTGATCGGTCCGTAGCTCAAAACCCTCACCCCGATCTTCACTCTCAGCCGCAGCCTTAGGATGGCTGAGTTTACCCAGATTCAATTGAGTGGCGGCATGACTGCTTTGTAGTTGCGCACTAATTTGTCCCGTGGTGTCATCAAAACGTAGCTGGTTAAAACCGTCACCTTGGTATTCTTTGGATTTGATCCCTGCCAGTTTTTTGGTATCAGGCAACTTACCTACATGGTCAAACTTGGTCGGGCTACGCTGTGCTTCATGAATCCGCCCAACCACAAAAGGTCGATCAATATCACCATCAAAGAAATCAATCACCACGATTTCACCAATCCTCGGTAAGAATCGTGCACCGTAGCCTTCACCTGCCCACGGCGTTAATACATCCAGCCATGCAGAGTCAGTATCATTGTCATTGGCACCTGCACCACTATCATGACTGTGGTCATCGGCTCGGGTAAACAGGAAGCGAACTTTAATCCGGCCCCATTCATCCACATAAATTTCGTCACCGCTTGGCCCCACCACTTTGGCACGTTGTGGATGTGTCACAGGTCGATGTTGTAACGGGTTATACTCAGGAACCAGCCCAATATTACGTCGTTGCAATGTCAGTTGATTGGCTTGACGTTCATCAGAGACCGCATGCTGAAAAGGACTGCTTTGCCAATTGCTTTGTTGAAGCAAAGCTGCGACTTGATCCGTTAAATCTTTAGGTAGGTTATTTTGGTTATAGAACGTTTTTGAGCTGATCAGAAACTCTTTGTCTGCGCCATCATGCTGATCAATTTCAGGGTGTTCATTCAGTTCAAACCAATAGCCCACTGGGGTATCGCGAACAGTCGATGTCGCAATAAACTGCTTGGCCTGTGAATCATGATACTGGCTTAAGTTCTGATTCAGTTTTTCAATTTGAGCATTGCCCGATTTGGTGGCGCCATCCTCCCCCTTTAAATCCTGAATCCAAGCAGGGGAAAAATGCCACGCCTGTTCTAATGCAAGCTGTTGGTTATCATGTAGATCGCTATGCTGATGTTTACTCTGAACACTACCTGCCCCTTCTTCTTGTTCTAAGGCATCGGCTTGCCAACGCTGTACATGTACCGCACTTGGTTGCAGAGAACGCTGTGCCACAAATGCCGTAATGCTGTCCTGTGTTTCGGTTGCACTGCTGCGATGAAAGCGGATATGACGGCGCTCTAGGGCTTTATATTGATTATTGTCATCGATGAGTCTGAGTTTCTGCGGCTGAATCTGTTCACTGGAACTGGATACTTTCAGCTGTGCTTCATCAATTAAAGTACTAATGCCTTCCGAAGCCAAAAGCCTTTGAATAAAGTCAAAATCTCGTTCATTATGTTGCATGATGAACGGCCTGACGTCGTAGTCCTTAGTAAGTCCGCTTTTATCGAGAGTTAGACTGGAAGCAAATAAAGGGCTCCGTTGCTGCCATTCAGAAAAAATAGTCTGCACAACATCCACAACAGATTTCGCCATAAAAACACGGCTGTTACGACGCTGCTTCCACAAGGCGGTCGGGTCTTGTACACCTAAACGATAAATAGTCAGCGAACCGTCACTGGCGCCGATATCAGCTTGGGTAATAATCCCTGAGATACGCGTCAACTCTGCTTTATCGGTCACAATATCAATGGCTACCTGACTGCCAATAAAGCTTTTTAAAGGAATGACTGCATTGGTCGAAAGACAGAGTAATTGTAGGTCAAGGCCATGATTGAGCTGATGCAGACCCTCAATACGCTGTAAGAAAACTTGATTATTTAAAGATGTGTTTGAAAATTGAGCGTGAATCGCACGTTTTTGTGCTGTCAGGCCCAAGCTTTCTAAAGCTTGAAAGATATTATTCGCCATCTTTTTTTATAGATTATCTGTTTGAATTTAGCGCATTTTACTCAAAATATCGTTTTAATGTCCATACAGAACCGTCTATTTATGACAATTTACGTCACATTTTTGTTCGCTTTATATTACTGAATCAGGGCGATTAAATTTATACTTTTGAGTTAGATTGTTTTTTACTTAAAATACTTTGATTCACTTTAGCTATTTTTATAATAAGCGTTGCTGCAACTTGCACCTATAGCATCTCAAAAATCTTTTGAATAAAAGCCTATTCTGATGGTTAGGCCTTTATTCACGATTAAAAGTTTATTTTCTGTTGCTTAAAATTTGGCACGTAGCGATAAAGTTACATTCCGTGGTTCACCCCAATAAACACCATTGTAGAAACCGACCTGTTGATAATATTTTTCATCAAATAAGTTATTCACTTGTAGGTTTGCACTGAATGATTCGTTAAAGGTATAGCCCATATTGGCACTCGCCAAGAAGTAAGCATCTTGTCGCACATAACCATCAGAGTTTTTAGGTGCACTGCTCGACTTACTTACGACCTCACTTTGCCAATTCACACCAAAGCCAATATTGAACTTATTTGCGCCGTCCCAGAGCTGTTCAGGGAGTTTGAAATTGGTGTAGATTTTGACTTGATTCTGAGGAAGGGTTGTTGAAGCCTTCACAGTTTCTGAACTAATACTGTTCACATAGGTATAACCCGCCGTAATATTCCACGTCGGTGTAATCCGTCCAATCGCTTCCAGCTCAAAGCCTTCAATTTTTAGGCCTTCACCCGAAGCTTTCATTGGATCACCGCCATCATCGGTTTTGATACCCGCTGCAATCGCCTCTTCATCACGAACTGCAACATTCTCCTTTTTCGACCAGAATGCAGCAGCGGTTGCCAAAAGTTGGTCATCCAATAAACTGGCTTTTAAACCCGCCTCATAGCTTTTACCTGTTTCAGGATCTAGGAAACTGTTATTGCGGTCTTTCTGGCTGCTTGGATTAAACATATCGGTATAACTGGCATAAGCAGTGACAATATCGTTAATCGCGTAAGTGGTACCAAAGTAAGGTGTGAAAGCATCGGTTTTCACATCACTCTTGGTACCATTCGTTGCCGAATAATCACTATAACGTCCCCCGACAATCAATTTTAGATCATCTGTTAGGTTTAGCTTTAAGGTACTGTATGCACCATAATTACGTTGTTTCGCATCTTTAGTCGAAGGAATAACCGTGTAGCCTGGTTTTGGCGTTGCATTACCATTCCATGTACGCCAATCATTGATCACACAGGTATCACCAATATTATTAGAAGGTAGCGTTACCCCATCCACTTTCTTGGTACAGGTCAATTGATTACTGGCAATACCATCAATGAATCCACCCGGACTATCTGTAGAACGATCAAAGCCATTTCCACCAATCACCAATTCATGCTCACGATTAAATAATTTAAACGGCCCACTGGCGAACAACTCTAAGCTGGTCTTTTTAGATTCAGATGTTGGATATACTGTTGACCAAACCCCAACGCCTGTTCCATCATTTTGGTTAGGAAAACCAGAACCGCCATAAGACATCAACCAGAAACTTTTGGACAATGAATGTGAGGCTGCCGCCTTGATCATCCAGTCATTCTCAAATTTATAGGTCAAATCAGCAAATACGGTTTTGTCACTTTGGCTAATGGTATTCCAGCGATTGGCCAAGCTGAAATTGCGCGGTAAATTGGCCAGCGAGCCATCTTGATTCCAGTATGGTACAGTTCCCCACGTTGAACCACGTGGTTGGTTGTCTTGATATTGAAAACCAATACTGCCTGTTAATTTGTCCGTGATATCAGCTTCAACCATTGCCATCGCCGCCAAGGTTTCCAGAGAGTAATAATCCATATAGGATTCTCCCTCTCGACGTGCGGCCATCACACGGCTGCGCACACTGCCATCAGCCGTCAAAGGAATTGAAACATCAGCCTCATTGCGAATGGTATTCCAGCGACTAAATGAGGTGGCAACCGAGCCAGTCAGTTCTTTTGCAGGCCGTTTACGAATCATATTGATGGTAGCAGATGGATTTCCCGTAGATCCTGTTAAACCTGTTGCCCCCTTCACGACTTCAATACGGTCAAAGAAAAAACTATCAACACGCGGGCTATTCTCTCCAATTGGCATGCCATCAATTTGACGGTTGCTAATCGCATACCCCCGCGCAGAATAGTTTGAGCGTTCACTATCATTTTTAGTCACGGTGACCCCTGGCGTGGCCGCAAGCACATCATCAATAATATTGAGATTACGTTGCTCAATCTGTTCCCGCGTAATGACACTGACGGATTGTGGTGTTTCTTTTAAGGAAAGTTTTAGCTTGGAGGATGTGCGAGATGATTTCGCTTGAAAGCTTTCGCTACCTTCCGTTTTTTCATCCTCGGCTGCAACTTTAATGGTTGGGAGTACGCTTGCGCCCTGTTCTTGCGCCCAAGTGTTATGTGAAAATGCCCCGAAAATCAGAATCGATTTTATCGCAATATTTAAAGCAGATTGTTTAAGCTGATTGTTCATAATGCTGCAATTAATTAAATAAGAATCATTATTATTATCAATATCAATACAAAAATAAATACAGAATTCACAATTGCTTAATATTTATTTGATTTCAGGTAAAAATTGGCTCAAGCCTCGATGGCTGTCATTAATCATTTGATTGATAGATCAAGAAATATACATAAATAGCGTACTTGCATTTTTTCAAGCACGACAACGCGCAACACAAAAGCAGCTTGAAAGTCTTAAATGGAGCCAAGCTTAAATTCTATTTATAATTTTTATTTTTCAATTACTTAAAATTCTATTATTGAATCATCCTCGCGCTCTAAAATACGCGGACCTGAGCCCTGCTCTGCCAGGATATCTTCTGGATTACGCAAACGGCATTGTTCCAAAGATAAACAACCACAGCCAATACACCAATCCATTTCATCTCTTAAACGAGTCAGCTTCTGGATTCGCTCATCCAAATCTTTACGCCAACAAGTGGATAATTCTGCCCACTGCTCCGCCGTTAACTTGCTGCCTATCGGGTAAACACTCAACGCTTTTTTAATCTCCTCCAATGAAATGCCCACTTTTTGCGCAACCTTAATAATTCCGATATAGCGCAGCACAGCCAAAGGATAACGACGTTGATTGCCATTGGTTCGAATACTTTTAATCAATCCTTTGGATTCATAAAAATGTAGGGTGGAAACCGCGACACCACTTCGTTTAGCCACTTCCCCAACCGTCAGCATCCGATTGATATCAATTTTTCGTTCGAGTGTCATGGTTCAATATCTCAATATTACTTTAGGTTTTATAGTGTATGGCAACACGATTTGTCAATTTAAAGCCTTGTAGCATGAGTCAAAACAAGCCATTTGCTTAAATCCAGCCTCATAAAAAATGCAGAAGCATCGACAGAAATTGTGCTGACGCTCCTGCTAAAAATGCCTTTTTCCATACTTTAATTTTCGAGTTCACCCCATTGACCTCAATATAACTTGAGGTTTTAGACTGCTTGGCACTGCATTATCAAATGCAATTAAGCAATTCATTTTTAATGTTTTTCAGCAGTCAGTCTGAATCTACTCAGGAAATACGCCTATGCCGTACTTCATTAAATCAAGTTTAGAAAGTCAATGGTTATGGATCATTAGCCGGTGTTGTCTGGCACTGTTATTTTTTAGCTCAGGTCTCAGCAAAGTGCTGGATGTCGATACTGGCTTTCAGGAAATGCAAGCTGCAGGTTTAGAGCCTACATGGCTGTTTAATTATGCCTCGGCACTGGTCTTACTTGTGGGTGCATACAGTATTTTGTTTGATCGCTACCTTTGGTTGGGTGCTGCACTGCTGTCTGTTTTTTTAGTAATTACGATTGTATTGGTACATACCTTTTGGAACCTGTCTGGGGGACAAGCACAAATTGCGCTGTATTTTGCACTTGAACACATTTCGGTGATTGGTGGCTTAATCGGTACGGCTATTGCCAGCCATTTTCGTCAACAGCTGCAAGATGTTGGAGTGATCGCATGAAAACCAAACTGCGTATTTTGCTGATTATCAGTATTTTAATTGTCATTGCTGTAGCCGCTTATGTTTATTTTAAATCCCGCTCCACAGAGAATGCCTCCAGCTACAGTTATCCACCCGTCAAAGTCGCGCTGACAACAGTCAAACAACAAGTCACACCGCGTATTCTCTCCAGTATTGGCGAGTTGGAAGCAGTACGGCAAGTTCAAGTCTCTGCGGAAACGACAGGCGTGATTGAACAGATTTATTTTCAGTCAGGACAATCCGTCAAAAAGGGACAATTACTGGTTCAACTCAAAACCAATGTCGAGCAAGGCAATTTAGGGCGGCTACAAGCCAAGTTAAAACAGGCGGAAATGGCCTATCACCGCACCAAACAACTGATTGATAGTAATGCGATTTCACGCGCAGAAATGGATACGGCCTTGGCCGACCGAGATATGACCCGCGCTGAAATCCAGCAACTGCAAGCACTGATTGAACAGAAATCTATTCGTGCACCCTTCTCTGGGGTGATCGGGATTCGCCAAGTGCATCAAGGGCAATACCTTGAAGCAGGTAGCAGTATTGCCAATCTGGTCGATACACAGCAACTGCTTGCCAATTTCACACTGGATGAACAACTGGCGGCACGCTTAAAAACAGGCCAAGCCGTTCAACTGAAAATAGATGCCTTTCCTGAAAAAAGCTTCTCTGCGGTGGTGAATGCGATTGATCCGATGGTGAGTAAATCCAGAACCATGACCGGACAGGCACTGCTCAATAATCAACATCAACAGTTAAAACCAGGCATGTACGCAAAAATAGAGATACAGGAAGCCAATCTACCCAGTTTGGTCATCCCTGAAACAGCGATCACCTATACCGCCTATGGCAACACTGTTTTTCTAGTGAAACATGAGCCACAAAAACAAACGGTACAACGGGTTGCGGTCGAACTCGGCGAACGTCATCAAGGTTGGGTCGAAGTGCAATCTGGTGTTAAAGCAGGTGACCAAGTGGTGGTTTCAGGTCAAGTTCGACTCAGTGATGGCATGCAAATCGAACCAACGGTGAATAGCCTAGAGCAAACTTCATCGTCCCAAGCCAAAGCCAAGCTTTAGGGAGACACTCAGATGAAATTTACCGATCTTTTTGTAAAACGCCCTGTACTGGCTCTGGTGGTCAGTACCCTGATTTTATTGGCAGGTCTATTCTCACTGAATAAACTGCCGATTCGCCAGTATCCCTTATTAGAAAGTTCAACCATTAGCATCAGCACTGAATATCCGGGTGCATCAGCTGAACTGATGCAAGGTTTTGTCACGCAACCGATTGCACAAGCGGTCTCTTCGGTTGAAGGTATTGATTACCTCAGTTCGTCCTCAGTACAAGGCCGCAGTGTCATCACCCTGCGCATGCAACTCAATCGAGACTCCACTCAAGCCCTGACCGAAGTCATGGCCAAGGTCAACCAAGTTCGCTATAAATTGCCAGAACAGGCATTTGACCCTGTGATTGAACGCTCCTCAGGCGAATCGACCGACGTGGCTTATATCGGCTTTTCCAGTGAACAACTGTCTATGCCCGAGTTGACCGAATACCTATCACGGGTGGTTGAACCGATGCTATCCACCATTGAAGGCGTGGCAAAAGTTCAAACCTATGGTAGCCAACGCCTCGCGATGCGGATCTGGTTGGATGCAGACCGTTTGGCCAGTCGTGGCGTGACCGCTGCCGATGTCGCCAGTGCGATTCGTCAAAACAACTACCAAGCCGCCCCCGGTCAAATCAAAGGTGAATTGGTGGTTTCCAATGTCAACGTGTCAACCGAGCTAACCAGTATTCAAGACTTTAAAAATCTGGTGATCCGTAATGATGGGCAGAACCTGATTCGTTTGCAGGATGTCGCCACGGTTGAACTCGGTGCAGCATCTACCGAAACCAGTGCCTCGATGGACGGGCAACCCGCAATTTTTATTGGTTTACAGGCCACTCCAACAGGTAATCCACTGGTGATTGTTCAAGGCATCAAGGATAAATTGCCTGAGATACAGAAAACCTTACCGCCGAGTGTCAAAGCCAATCTGGCTTATGAAACCGCACGTTTTATTGATGCTTCGATTGATGAAGTGCTGCATACCTTTATCGAAGCCCTGATTATTGTCATTGCTGTGATCTATCTGTGCTTAGGTTCACTTCGTAGTGTCTTGATTCCTGTGGTGACAATTCCACTCTCAATGCTGGGCGCTTTAGGCCTGATGCTGATTTTTGGCTTTAGTATCAACTTACTGACCTTATTAGCGATGGTACTGGCAATTGGACTGGTGGTGGATGATGCCATTGTGGTGGTGGAAAATGTACACCGCCATATTGAAGAAGGCTTGTCACCTATTGCCGCCGCACTGGTAGGTGCACGTGAAGTCGCAGGCCCCGTGATTGCCATGACCATTACCCTTGCTGCCGTCTATGCGCCGATTGGTCTGATGGGTGGATTAACAGGTTCATTATTTAAGGAATTTGCACTGACCTTGGCGGGCGCAGTTTTGGTCTCAGGGATTATTGCCCTCACCCTCTCCCCAGTGATGAGTTCTTATCTGCTGCAATCCAAGCAGGAAGAAGGCCGCATGGCTAAAGCTGCTGAATGGTTTTTTGAACGTTTAACTCATGTCTATCACCGCTTACTGCAATTTTCATTGCAGCATCGTTGGATCACTGTGGTCTTTGCCATTGCTGTTTTTGCCAGCCTACCTTTTCTTTATCAACTCCCACAAAAGGAACTGGCACCATTAGAAGATCAAGCCAGTGTGCTAACTGCGATTAAGGCACCACAGCATGCCAATTTAAACTATGCCGAACACTTCAACTATGAGTTGGATAAAGTGTTCTGGACCCTACCTGAAACCAGCACCACTTGGATTATTAATGGTACTGATGGCCCAGCAGCCAGTTTTGGGGGTACTACCTTATCCACGTGGGCTGAACGTACACGCTCTGCCGATGAACTTCAACAGGAACTGCAAGCCAAGGTCGGTGCTGTAGAAGGTAGCAGTATTTTTGTATTCCAAAATCCAGCTTTGCCCGGTTCAACAGGTGGCTTGCCGGTACAAATGGTGCTGCGTAGTGCCCAAGACTATGCCACCATTTATCAAACCATGGAAAATATCAAACAAAAAGCTCGTGAGAGTGGCTTGTTTGTAGTGGTAGACAGTGATCTGGATTTCAATAATCCAATGCTGAAAATTGAAGTCGATCGTGCCAAAGCCAATAGCTTGGGTATCCGTATGCAGGACATCGGCGAAGCACTGGCGACCCTCGTAGGTGAAAACTATGTCAATCGTTTTAGTATGTTAGGCCGCGCTTATGATGTCATTCCTCAAAGTATCAAAAGCCAGCGTCTGACCCCACAAGCGTTGACCCAGCAATTTGTACGCACTGATCAGGGAACATTGATTCCACTATCTACCGTGGTCCGTCTGAATGAACAAGTCGAGCCGAATAAACTGACGCAGTTTAACCAACAGAATGCCGCAACCTTCCAAGCCATACCTGCGCCTGGCGTTTCTCTCGGCCAAGCCTTAGCGTTCCTTGAACAAGTCACGGCTGAGTTACCGACGGGTTTCAGCCATGACTGGCAAGCCGATGCGCGTCAGTATATGCAGGAAGGCAATACGCTGTTGTTTGCATTTTTGGCTGCATTGGTGGTGATTTATCTGGTCTTGGCCGCGCAATATGAAAGTCTAGTCGACCCATTCATTATTTTAATTACCGTGCCCCTATCGATTTGCGGTGCCTTGATACCCTTGGCACTCGGTTATGCCACCGTCAATATCTATACCCAAATTGGTTTGGTGACCCTGATCGGTTTGATTAGTAAGCATGGCATCCTCATGGTTGAATTTGCCAATGAGTTGCAACTGCATGAAGGACTGAACAAACAGGCCGCCATCCTTAAAGCGGCACAAATTCGCTTACGCCCGATTCTGATGACCACGGCGGCGATGGTGTTTGGTCTTATTCCACTACTGTTTGCCACAGGTGCGGGCGCACATAGCCGTTTTGGTCTTGGATTGGTGATTGTGTGCGGTATGTTGATTGGCACATTCTTCACCCTGTTTGTATTGCCCACCATTTATAGTCTGCTGGCACGTCAACATAACCAAAGTTCGGCTCGTGTACAGGAACTACAGAAAATTGATGCGATGGAGTCTCAAGCATGAATAACGATCCAGTCTTCACCAAAAGCTCCCAGCATCATTCATCTAAGTCGATGATAAGCACTGGACTCATCATGGCAGCTTTGGCCATGTCACTGAATGGCTGTCAAAACTTTAAACCACAACCACCTATCGTCAGTGCTGATATTCCGAACAGTTATGATCATTCGATTCAAGGCAGTTCCATTGCATCCCAAGGCTATCAGCAGTTTCTTGCTGATCCACGTTTGGTGCAGGTAATTGAACTAGCCCTCAGTCATAACCGTGATTTACGCAGCGCAAGCCTGAATATTCAGCGCGCACAGCAATATTATCAGATCAGGAAAAATGATCAGTTCCCTGTAATTGCTGGTCGTGCAGATCTGCTTCGCCAAGTCTCCCCGACACTTGATCCCAATAATCCCAGTTCAAGCTTGCAAGTCGGCCTCGGTTTGACGGCTTATGAGCTGGATTTTTGGGGACGGATTCGCAATTTGAAAGATGCGGCACTGGATCGTTATCTGGCGACTCAGAGTGCGCGTGATGCCATGCAAATCAGTCTGGTCAGTCAAGTCAGCCAAGCATGGTTAGATTATGCCTTTGCCCATGCACAGTTGGAACTTGCCCAACAAACGCTTGCGACACAATTGAATGCCTATCAGCTCAATCAAAAACGTTTCGATGCGGGCACTGACAGCGAAATTCCCTTACGTCAGGCACAGATCTCGGTCGAAACTGCTCGTCATGATGCGGCCAACTACCAAACGCGGGTGATGCAGGCACAAAATTTACTTAATCTGTTGGTGGGACAACAGCTTCCTGTAGACCTCTTGCCACAACAACCCGTTAAAAACATCAGTACCAACGCAGTTTTAAGCACAGGTTTAAGCAGTGAGTTACTGAATCATCGCCCTGACCTCAAACTCGCTGAATATCAATTGCACGAAGCAGGTGCCAATATTGCGGTTGCCAAAGCGGCCTTATTTCCTAGCATTCGATTAACAGGCTCAGCGGGTTATGCATCGACTCAACTCAGTGATCTGTTTAAATCTGGTCATGCAGTCTGGTCGATTGGCCCGAGTCTGGATCTACCGATCTTTGACTGGGGCACCCGTCAGGCCAATCTTAAGATTTCAAAAATCGAGCAGCAAATCGCACTATCGAATTATGAAAAATCCATTCAATCTGCTTTTAGAGAAGTCAATGACAGCCTTGCCACACGTGCCTATATGGATGAACGGATTACTGCACAACAACGCTTAGTCGATGCGACCAATCGGAACTATAAACTGTCTAATACCCGCTTTCGTGCAGGGATTGATAGTTATTTAAGTGTCTTGGATGCACAACGCTCTCATTATGCTGCTGAGCAAAGTTTGTTATTACTGGAACAGGCACGGCTCAACAATCAGATTGAGCTATACAAAGTATTGGGTGGAGGCTTAACACAATAATCATCACAGGGGTTTTAAGAATGGCTATGGCTGTTGTTAAAACCTCATCCAACCAAACAAAGATAAACTTGGCGAACAACCAGAACAAAAAAGAGCAGCATATAAACCAATTGAGCTAATGTTTTATTTCTTATACTTGTACGACTGCCTATTTTTAAGATCAATCAGCAATTTATATAAATGTTAAAAATTAAAATGAACCGTTTCAAAAGTCTAGAACGTGAAGCTTATGTCTTTGCCAAAATCGCTTGAATAAAATCACCAATCTCATCTAATGCCTGTTCAGATTTTTGTACAAAGCGATTAAACATCTGAAAGTTATGCCACATATTTTCATAGACATGCAGATGAACCTGCACACCCGCTTGTTGGGCACGCTCAGCCAGATTAATCGCATCATCCACGAGAATCTCTTCACTGCCTGCTTGGATCAATAGCGGTGGAAGAGCGTTTAAATCAGCAAAAATAGGCGAAATACGTGGATCATTAGATCGTAATTGCCCGCGATATCCATCCCCACCCCGTTTTAAAGCATAGGCACGAATCATCGGATCTCGTTTGGCATTTTTAAATACTGAAGCCGAGCTTAAGGTGATATCCACATAAGGCGAGATCATGATCATCCCAGCAGGTAAAATCTGCCCTGCCTCTCTTAATTCCACCGCGAATGCTAAGGCCAAGGCACATCCACCTGAATCTCCACCCAAAATAATTTGCTCAGGCGTCCAGCCATCACTTAACAAATGTTGATAGACCGACCTCACATCCTCCAATGCCGCAGGATAAGGATGTTCAGGCGCCCGTCGATAATCCAGCATATACACGTTGACCTTGGCTCGTGCAGCCAATTCGGTAGCAAGTGCGCGATGGGTTCGTGATGAACCGGCAAAAAAAGCACCGCCATGACAATGCAATAATACCCCTTGCACATCACTATCTGGCGTTGCAACTTCGGCTGGAACGAGGCGTTGATCAAGCGCATCTCTTAATTTAATCTGCTGAATGAAAACATCGGCTCTGGGTTTGAAAATGCGTGACCCGATCTCCATTGCGCCACGCAAGATTGGAAAAGGTAAAGCTAAACCACTGGCCAGCTTAAAACTCAGTCGCAAACTCATTTTTACGCCTGTTTCAATCATCTTTTGCTGCATCATGTGCTCCTGTTAATGGCATCACCGAGTCATCATTTAACTGGCTTTTTTCTCAGGTTCAGACTCAGTAAAACCAAGTACATAATCATTCAGATCACATTGCGCTAAACGAGCACGCATCTCAAAGGTGGTCCACGGCCATAAGGTACTGTTACGCCCATTACGATCGATAAAGTAGCTGCTGCATCCCCCTGTGTTCCAGACCGTATTTTTTAATGCCGCTTGGATTTCATCATTGTATTGCTCCAATACCTCAGCACGAATTTCAACAGTTTCAATCTCTTGTGCCTGCACCTTCTTCAACATATCCAAGATATAAGCCAATTGCGCTTCAATGATAATCAGTGCCGACGAGCTAACCGCAATATTAGGACCAAACATCACAAAGGCATTGGGGCAGCCTTCAACTACTGTACCTAAATAGCCTTGGGCACTGCCTTGCCACACCTCATCCATGCTTTTGCCATGTTTATTACGAATCTGTTTGGCAATTGGAGGATTACTGACTTCAAAGCCTGTGCCAAAAATAATCGCATCGACCTCATGTTGCGATCCATCACTGGCGATTAGCGTATTGCCACGCACTTCTGCTACCCCACAGCGCAATACCTCTACATTCGACTTTGCCAATGCCGGATACCATTGATTGGACTGTAATACCCGTTTGCAACCGATGGTAAAGTCAGGCAATAGTTTTGCTCTTAGCGCAGGATCTTTTACCCCTAAGCGAATATTCAATTTGGCTAAGCGTTCAATCTGGCTGACCAGTTTTGGATGATGCATACTGGAGTTTAACGATTCGAACACGCCATAAACGCCATAACGGGTCAAACGCTGAGTGATGGGAAGCACTTTAAACAGTGCCTGAGCAAGTTTTGGCAGGCTTTGATCCATTTTTGGCAATACCCATTGTGGGGTACGCTGTAGCAAAGTGAGTTTCTTAACTTGAGCTTGAATCTCAGGTACAAATTGAATTGCAGACGCGCCTGCACCAACAACGGCAACTTTTTTACCGTTTAAGTCAACATCATGATTCCATTCTGCCGAGTGGAACTGGGTGCCCTTAAATGTTTCTAAACCTTTAATTTTAGGCAGTACAGGTTGATGCATTGGCCCACCTGCCATAATCGCAAAACGGGCATGAATGAGACCTTGATTGGTTTTCACCACCCAATGTTTGGCCTGATCATCCCAAGCACTTTCCAGCATTTCATAGCCAAAGCGCACATACTTTTGCACATCGAATTGCTGCGCAACATTTTGTATATAAGTCTTAATTTCTTGTTGCTGCGCAAACACCCGACTCCATTGTGGGTTCGGTGCAAAAGAATAGGAATATAACGCTGACGGTACATCACAAGCACACCCCGGATAGGTGTTGGCACGCCAGACACCGCCAATTTCATCAGCTTTTTCCAAAACCACAAAATCCGTGAAACCTGCTTGTTGTAATTTAATGGCGGCTCCAATCCCTGCAAAGCCAGCCCCAATAATCACCACATGAAATTTTTCGATCTTTGCCATGAGTTTTAATCCTTATTTTGTCTGTGCCAATTGGCTTAAACGTTGGCTATATGCTTTGCGATCATTCTGATCCAAGCCTTTTAAAATACGGTCATCCCCAATCAGTTTTCGGAATCCGGTATTCAGCCAATGCGGCACCAATCCATAGGCTTTGGGGGTATGGGTTAAATAATTCGGTACCGCAATTTCAGCTAGATTATGTGCGATGGCTTGAATAATCGCATTCGCCACATCTTGCGGTTCTACCGTCGGAATCGGCAAACTGTCACCTGTTCCAGACGACAACTCAGTCAAGACTTTGGATGGTAATACGGCAGATAAGCCAATCGGCGTATCTCTCAGCTCTTGTTGCATCGATGCGGTTAAACCCACCACTGCGAATTTGGTCGCACAATAAATACTGGCGCCTGGAATTGGATATTTACCCGCGAGAGAAGCAACATTAACGATATGCCCTGTTTGTCGCGCCAGCATTTTGGGCAATACCGCTTTCATGCCATGAATCACCCCACGCAAGTTGATATCAATTTGCGCATCGGTGATGGCTTGGCTTTCCTCAACCATCGCTCCCATTGGCATAATGCCAGCGTTATTGACCAAAATATCTATGGGACCCAATTGCTTTTCAATCTGCAAAATGAGGTCATGAAAAGAGTTCTGTGAACGCACATCTAAATAGCCGCCAAAGCCTTGCACTTTAGTGGCGGCTTGTTGTGCCAACTCCAGATCAATATCGCCAATCGCTACTTTGGCACCGAGTTTTCTAAAGGCAACGGCTGTGGCTAAACCAATCCCTCGCCCACCACCTGTAATGAACACCACTTTGTTTAAAAAACTGTATTTTTTTCCCATTTCCAGTTCCTTTTATTAATCAAAAAACCACCAACCCGGAACATAATGTCATTTACGGAATGAAGTGTCAATTTTCGTTGATTTTGTTTTATCGTATTTCCGATGAAGTTCTGATAAAATTTTTGCCATGAATGATCAAACAACTCTCTCGCGTGCTGAACGCCAACGTATTCAATTACAAGCAGAAATTATTGAAGCTGCTTTTTTGGAATTTTCTGAACGCGGTTATCATCAAACTGCGATCTCTGACATTGCCAAAAGACTGGGTATTGGCCATGGTACTTTCTATCGTCATTTTGAGAATAAAAGAGACATTCTGGATAAAGTCATTGTCGATACCATGTTCAAAATCACCGCCTTATTGGCCGATGAAAATGCGCCTGATGCGGTATCCACCCTTGAGGCTTATCGCATCCAATGTGAAAGGATTTCCAGTAAATTTCAGGAATTTGCCAAGGACAACCCACGTGCGGTACGTTTGATTTTGCTTGAAGCAACCTCGATTGATAAAGAAATGACCGCCCAAGTGCATAACCTGCTGCACCTCGGTGGCCTCCTCACCGCAGACTATTTAAAAAATGGGGTGAAATGCGGTTATTTAAAAGCGGATCTGGATACCGAAATGACCGGACATGCCATTGTCGGCATGATTATCGCAGGTGCATTTAAGTTCTTATCTGCACCTGAAGATGCCAATCTGTTAAAAAAATATAGCGATGCTGCAATTCAAATGATGATGGCAGGCATCGCATAAAACTCAACTTAGGCTTGTGATTTATGCCTGCTTAAACACTGGCATTTGATTTAAATAAGCCAAGGCCTGTTCTGTTGACCCTTCATGTAATGGGCTGTGTTTGGGATTTAAATAACGTAAGCAAGCAGTCAAGACATAACCCACACGAGGCACGCGATCCTGTCGGGCAGCACGCAAGTAATCTTTAAAGCGAAAACGCTGTGGTAATTGCGGATCTTTTGCAACCAAGGTTTCCACAGCGACATAAGCCAATATAATAAATAAAGGAAAAGTAACAGCAGCCGTTGCGGTTCGCAGCAGCATGTTATTGCTTAAATGCCGAAACATGGCATCGGCGACTTCACGATGTTCTACTTCTTCGGCACCATGCCATTGCAATAGACGCAGCATTTCCTCATCGACAGGTGCTTGTTGTAAACCTTGCGCATTGAGTACCCAATGTCCTAATACGCCCGTGAGATGTTCCGCAGCGGCAACCATGGCAAGACGAGTCTGTAACCATCTCAACTTCAAAGCAGAGTGACGCAGCTCATAACCGAATGGTTTCTGCCCCAGCATGTCATGAAAGATCCAGTTCACCAGTTTGCTATATTGACTCAGATCAATCCCCAAGGCCTCAATATGTCGCGTGCCCAAGGTATGTCCATAACTGTGCGCCGCTTCCTGCTTGATAAAAGCCATGACCGCTGCTTTTAATTGTTGATCTTGAATTAGTGGCAGTGCATCTCGAAAAGTCTGACAGAACCAGCGTTCAGGTGCTGGTGTAATGGGATTGATGACATTAAGGATCTGCGATGCCAAAGGATCGTCATAAATCCAGTGGCTCGGTGTTCCTGCAAAATCAAATACGGGACGTCGAGGAACAATGTGATGGTTTTGTTTGATGAATCCACGCATAAAAGAACTCCTTATCTACACAAGACCTTGAGCATTAATCCTGCGTCAAAATGTTAAAGCCCATCCGCGGCCCAAATGCCACAAGTGTTCTAATCAAACCTTTAATTGCCTTTGGTTTCTGGCCATGACTAATGCGGCGGAATTGAGCGGCATGCCAAGCCAGTTGCAGATAAGCATCGATAGGCTTATAGCCCACCGCTGGAATTTTTGCAGGCGCTGTGACTGATTTTCCTGCCAAGAGCTGTTTGGCTAAATCGGGCTGTAAAGCAAAAGGACGGGCCAAACCGACGACATCCACCGTGCCATCACTGACTAAACGATTCATCACATCTATATTGCGTAATCCACCAGTCAACATCAGTGGCAATTGACTCTGTTGGCGCAATGCGCTGGCATAATCCAGAAAATAAGCATCGCGTTGAACCTGACGATCAGGGGCATAGCCCAGTTGCGCGGGAGATTCATAATTGCCCCCAGACACTTCCAATAAATCTATGCCCTCCGCTGCTAATGCCAAAGCAATGTGCAGCGACTCCTCCTGACTCAGCCCCCCTTTCTGAAAATCGGCAGAATTCAGTTTGACACTGAGGATTTTATTTTTGCCAATGGCCTGACGCACAGCTCGAACTGTTTCAATCAAGATACGACGACGATTTTCTGGGTTTCCCCCCCATTGATCGGTACGGGTATTGGCCAAAGGCGATAAAAATTGAGATAACAAATAGCCATGTGCAGCATGGACTTGTACGCCGTCAAAGCCTGCCTGCACCGCCAATGCCGCTGTGCTGGCAAACCGCTGGATTTGTTCTAAGATTTCTGTTTCAGACATGGCACGCGGAACACGGATTAGATTCATTGCAGGTAAATCTAGACCTACTGCTGAAGGTGCAATCGGCTTTTTAAATAAAGGCAGCACCGCAACCCGCCCTGGATGGTTGATTTGCATAATGATCTTGCTGCCATTGGCTTGCGCCGCTTGGGCCCAGAGTTTATGTGCTTGTAAGAATTGAGAATCTTCCAACACCACATTTCTCGGCTCAACAAAGGCACGATGATCAACCATGACATTGCCAGTGATTAATAAACCAGTACCCCCTCTGGCCCATGCTGCATAGAGTTGTTGTAAGTCCGTGGTAGGTGAACCATAACGATCAGCCAATTGTTCACTCATGGCTGACTTTGCAATTCGGTTAGGAATACTAATGCCACATGCCAAACGTAGCGGTTGCTGTAAGGGTGAATGGGTAGAAGTTGATTGTGCCATTTTCATTGTTCCTGATGCTTTGATCGATAGATCTCGATTCCATTTTTTAATTTCATTGCTCAACAAATCTTTACTGCAATCTAAATTTACTCTCTATAAAACCCGTGGATTGAATTGACGCAGCAAAAACAACGGGGTACGTAATCGAGGAATCTGAATCGGCGGAATCAAGCCACCTGATAAATCCACTCGATGTAAGCGTGCATCCATCACATGACCTAAGCCCATTTCATGCAAAGGATCATTCACTGTTCCGGTAAAGCGTAATTTCATCTCGACACGACGTACTTCAACAACATGCTCTTTCGGAGTGAATCGGACTTCTCTAGGTAAACCCAGCCCCAGACCACCTGTGATATTACGATGCGGTAATCCTAAAATGGGCGGTGCATCCTGTAGTATCTCACCCAGTTTGGCTTCCATTTCAACCAGGACCGCACCGCGGCGTGATGCTTGACTGATAATCCGTGAACCATCATTATCCCAACTGATTTCCCCAATTTTTTTCGGATAACCGAGCAACTCACGCCCAATAATCATGGCTCGATCATCATCCAGTATCATCCACGGGCAAAAGATGCCGGTTTTATTACCGACCTGAATATGTACAAAGAGTCCCGCTTCGTGATATGCCCCTGTATAAACATTTTCAGGGAAATAGGCACAAAACAAATCCGCTCTGGCGGGTTTCGTCAGCTTCATTCCAGCAGGCAGCCAACGTGCCATTCGCTTCTCATTGACTTCAACCACCGCAGTTAAATATTGGGCATTGTGATAAAGCTTATTGCCCCAGTTGGCGAGTGCGATCGGCGTGCGTAAATCTTGAATCAACTGTCTCATGCTTTTAATCTCGAAAACACGTGCTTTAAAATCGGCAATAAAATAATGCGTGGGGTATAACGTCCCCCCAGCGTTTGTGCCTGTGCAATCAACCCTGGAATCACAATTCGACGATTGCAGGCCATGCCTTGAATGGCTTCTTTGGCGACCCGTTCTGCGGTCACCCAAACCAGACTGCCCCCGATTCCATCAATCTTGCTGATCCCTGCCACCGCATTAAAACCAGTGATGGTGGGTCCAGGTGCCAATAAAGTACAGCTCACCCCTGTACCACTCAGCTCACTGTGCAGTGATTCGGCAAAAGAATTGGCAAAGGCTTTGCTTGCTGCATAAGTGGCATTGGCTGGCGTCGGTTGATGGCCAGAGGTAGAACCGACAATCAGGATGGCACCTCGTCTTTTCTGAATCATGTTGGGTAATACCGCTAAGGTCAGATCTTGCACCGCCACCACATTCAACTCGGTCTGTTCACGTTCGCGGTCAGCATCTAAGTCCTGCAATCGGCCAAAGGTGGCAAAGCCTGCGTTATTACATAAAATCGCCACATCCAGTTGCTCGAGTTCCTGACGAAATTGAGTTCTTGCCTCACGATCCGCGAGATCACACGGCCGTAACATCACATCAATTTGATATTTTTGACCTAACTGCAGTGCCAAAGCCTCAAGCTTATCGACTCGTCGTGCCACCAAAACAAGCGAATAACCACGTGCTGCAAATTGTTTTGCCAGTTCTTCGCCAATACCAGACGATGCACCAGTAATCACAACGGGGGAATCTTTAATAGGAAGAGCTAAACTCATTACCAATACTCAGATCAACAGAATACCCCTAGTATCAAAGAGCTAAAACTTGAGCGTGAGCGGTAATTCAGCCATACTGCTAATCATTTTCGGCCAGCATAAAATAAAAAAATGAAAGATCCCTATGGCTTGTCCAAAGCGACTATCCCGATTTCTTATGCACATTTATTATTAGAAATCATGGTTGAAAAAGGCTTTTCTGCTTCCGAAATTCTATACCAAAGCAAAATACCGTCAGCACTTCTACATCAGGTCGATGCCCGAATCACCCCGATTCAGTGGTCTAAATTGGCATGGGTCAGTTTAGGGCTGGCGCAAGACTGTGGTCTGGGATATGAATATGGGCTGAAACTTCGTTTAACTGCGCATGGTCCAATGGGTTATGCCCTAATGAGCAGCCCCTCGCTCAAACATGCTATTGCCTTGGCCAGTCAATTTTTTAATATGCGGCTCAAAGATTATCGCATTGATTGTTACCAAGAAAATCTCGTTTCAGTTATTGAAATTCAGCAAACCCATCCCGTGGTCAGTCAGCAGCTTGTGCAAGCCGAAATACTGAGACGTTTCTTTTATGAATGCCTGATGATTGGCGTGGTTCACACAGCACAGGCCTTGGCTGAGCATGATTTTTCGGATGTTGAACTGCATGTCGACTGGGCTGAACCGCCCTACCATCAAAAATTTCAGCCCCAACTTCCAAGCATTCGCTTTAATCAAACTCACAATCAAATTCGTTATCCTGCTGCCATCCTTAACCTCTGCACCAAAATGGCAGATCCAACGGCTTTTCAACAGGCCTTGGCCCAATGTGAAGCCGAACAAATCCGTTTTTCCGAAACCATTCAAGATATTGGACTCAGGGTCAAAACCGAGTTGCAGCTCACTCCACAAAAAGGCTACCCGAGTTTAGATAGCATTGCCGAACGCTTGCATACCTCCAGCAGAACCCTAAGACGAAAGTTAGATCAAGCAGGTTATTCTTATCTGGGGTTATTAGATGAAGTCAGATATCAACAGGCCAAACAGCTGTTACTCAATCCACACATGGAAGTACAGGATATTGCACTGTACTTAGGCTATCTACAACCGGCCAACTTTGCCCGTGCCTTTAAGAAATGGAGTGGGCTTACACCCAGTCAATTTCGTCAAACTCAAACTTAAGCTGCCCAGAATATATTTAGGTCAGGTCGGTGCATCTCGACCTGACGCCAACATAATTATTTTACAGCCGCTTGTATCAAGCCTTTTAACTGCTCAATTTCAGCCCCTGTCGCAGCTTGCAAAGGCGATCTTGGCGAACCAACCGAGAAGCCCAATAAGTTGAGTCCCGATTTTACTGTTTTCGGTAAGCCACCTTTGACAATAAAGCTCAGCACAGGTAATTGCTGATAAAATATCGCCTGCGCTTTTGGCAGATCACCTTGTTGAATCGCTTGATACAATTGCTTTGGCAGATGACCCAACAAATTCGGCGCAGCAGTACACCAACCTGTTGCTCCAGCACAGAAGGCTTCTAGCGCCAATGGATTAGAACCGTTATAAAATGGCAACTTTCCTCGGCTCAATGCATGAAATTTATGCATGCGCTGAATATCACCAGTGCTGTCTTTGACCATGCAAATATTGTCGATCTCATTAAACATCTTCACGATCAATTCAGGTGTCATATCAATCCCGCTGGTGGCAGGATTGTTATAGACCATGATCGGCAATTTTACCGATGCGGCAATCTGCTGATAATAATCATAGATTTCCTGATCAGTGAGTTTCCAGTAAGACACTGGAATCACCATAATCACATCTGCACCCAATTCCTCCGCTTTCTTGGCTTTTTGAATCGCCATGACAGTGGTCAGTTCAGAAATCCCGACAATCACTGGAACACGCTGATTCACCACTGCAATTGTGGTTTGCGCCACCTGCTGCCATTCTTGCCAAGTTAAATAGGCACTTTCCCCTGCACTGCCCAAAGGTGCAATCGCATCACATTGTGATTCAAGCAATGCATTTAGAGTGATGCTCAGGGCCTCAAGATCAAGCTGTTGGCCGTCTGCTTTAAATGGCGTGACGGGATAAGCAATAATGCCTTCAATTTTCATATGATTTACTCCTCGATACACTCTTGATGGTTTTTCAATGCCTTACGTGCATAATAGGCAAAATTGACTTTGTTACGCTTATCGGTAGACAGCCAGTCATGCGCTTCTTTTGCCAGTTCATGCGGAATCGGTTGAATCTGCCCTGCCGACATGGCTAACAGTTGCAAACGTGCGGCACGCTCAATCAACAGCGCTAAATTACAGGCTTCTTCAATGCTCTTGCCTGCCACCAATTGGCCATGATGAGACAACAATACCGCCCGATTTTTTCCTAAAGCTTCGGAAATAAAAATGCCTTCTTCATTACCGACTGGCACTCCCGGCCATTCACCGACAAAAGAGCAATCCTCATACAAGGCACAGGTATCCATTTGCGAGATGGCGAGTGGCACACCTAGCATCGACAAGGCAGCAATATGAGTGGGATGGGTATGAATAATGCAATTCACTTCAGGATGTTGCTGATAAATCCAGGTATGAAAACGGTTGGCTGGATTGGCCATGCCTTGCTGATCTAAAGGTTTGAGGTCTTGATCCACGACCAATAAATTGGCTGCGGTAATTTCGTCAAAACCCAAACCAAAACGTTGCGTAATAAAGCTATTTTCTTGCTCGGCACGACAGGTAATTTGCCCTGCCAAGCCTGCATCATGACCATGATCAAATAAAATACGACAGGTTAAAGCCAACTTCTGTCGATCACTGTAATTGACCTCTTGGATCAAATTCATACTCTGCTGCGCAGTTTGCATCAATTGCTGTTTGCTGAGTAATGCGGTTTGCATAAGACCACCTCGCTACGGTTGATTTGTGGATGGGACAGATGCAGAATACGAAGTCAGTGGATGGGTTAAAATATCCAGTTTTTAAAACTTATATGGTCCAGATCAGCATGCAGCAGCCATGGAAGATTCGTCTTCATCTTGAAGACCGAGAAGAAAAAACCATCTTTCTCAAGTTGGCCAATCAGATTATTGAAGAGATTCTGTCTGGACGGCTCAGCTCAGGTTCGCGCTTATCTGGCTCCCGCTCGCTCGCCGATGAATTAAAAATTAATCGTAAAACCGTACAGTCGGTTTATGAGGATTTAGAAGCACAAGGTTGGCTGATCTCAAAACCCCGCCAAGGCACTTTTGTGGCGGAGAACCTGCCCGAGTTAAAACATAAAAAAATCAATGCGGTGGCAGAACCCAATCCTTCATCCAATACAATCAGTCCAGTAGCAATTAAGAATGATGGCATTCCAGATACCCGCCTAATCCCTTATGAGTTATTTTCCCGTGCTTATCGACATGCCCTGATTCAAGTGACCCGTTCTCAAATCATGGGCTATGGCGATCCACAAGGCAGTATTGAGTTACGTCAGGCATTGCTGCAAATGCTGTCGATGGAACGTTTTATTAAAACCAGCATCGAGAATATTTGTGTGGTTCGTGGTAGCCAAATGGGGATTTTTTTAGCGGCTCGTGTGCTAGCTAAACAAAGCTCACCACGCAAAGTCATAGTGGTGGAACACTGGTCTTATCCTCCTGCTGTCGAAACCTTTTTATCGCATCATTATCACATCGTTCGGGTTCGATTGGATCAACACGGTCTTGATATCCAGCATCTTGAAGAAATATTAGAAAAATACGCTGTGGCTGCAATTTACACCACCCCACATCATCAATATCCCAGCACCGTAACCATGGCCATGGATCGACGCCTAAAGCTATTGGAACTATCGAAAGCATTTGATTTTTATATTATTGAAGATGACTATGATCATGAGTTTCACTATGACAGTCGTCCAATTCCACCGCTGATCAGCTTACCGCATGCAGAAAAGGTGATTCATATTGGTTCGCTGTCCAAGGTGTTTGCCCCAAGTCTACGAATTGGTTATGTGGTCGCCAATCGAGACATCATCCATGCCATGAATCAGGATATTTTATTGATCGATAAACAAGGCAATATCATCACTGAACTGGCGATGGCGGAACTGATGCAACAAGGAGAAATCAAACGGCATATCCGCAAGATGCGCAAGATCTATCAACAACGGCGCGACTTTGCACTGAATAGCTTCCAAACGGTATTTAAAGATCAGGTCGAAATAAACTCACCGCTGGGGGGCATGGCCTTATGGGTCAAATTTAAATTTCCCTATCGTGCTGAATATGCCGAGCTACTGAATCAACTGCATATTGATGCCGAAGCGCATTTTGCCGAGCAAAGTCAGCAATCCAATGAGCATTTTCATATCCGCTTTGGTTATGCCGCCATTAATGAAACAGAAATTTCAAACATCATCCGCATGCTCTATGATGCATTTCAGCTCAACGATTGAATCCGCATGATTTTATAATCCTAAGCGCAGTTCCTGACTCCATGTCGATTTAGGTTGTTGGTATAAGTGCCAACAGGTCTGTTGCAGCGATTGCATCAATTCATGATTTTGCCCATGCGGTACCACACAATACACCACATGAATGCCCTTGGGGTGGAACTCTCTAGCTAAGGACTGTGCTAAGGCGCGAATACTGGCAGACATGCTTTGACTGAATAAATCCTGCTCCGATTCGACTGGTTGTTGAGTCCCTAAAAAGATCAAGGTGCCTTGCTGTTTCGGCAGCATCTGCCGAATTACAACTTGGGCAATACTGACCGCAGTTAAGCCCGTGTTTTGCCAATAGGACTCAAGCTGTTCAGCGGACAATAGCTGGCTATTTTCAGCCAACACAAAGTCAGGCTGAAAAATGCATAAATCGACAAAATGCCCTGCTTTCTGAATCTGCTGTATAACACTTTTTAGCGCAGTAGCATCAAGCAAATTCAGGCGAACAGCGGTCGGCCCTTCCGCTTGAGCCTCGATCTGTGGCTGGTTTTTTGTCACATCATGCTGCAGTTGATAAACTGGCATAGCATCGGCCTGAACTTGCTCAGCAAAAAGTTGGCTCAATTGCTGGACATCATTGCCCACGATCACAATACAGCCCTTCGCTTTTTGTTTGGATTTAAACCATTGTGGTAACAACTTACTCATCTTAGAATTTCTCCTGATAAGGACGTAAATCCAGTTCATGGGTCCATAAGTCAGCATTTTGCTGATAGAGCATCCAGTAATTTTCGGCAATTGCTTCAATATTTAAACCACCTGTGCCACGAGTTAACCGCGCCAGCCGCCCCAAGCCCCATAAGGCTTTATTGACACGATCACCATCGACCATGCCATCCACCACAACATGCGCCACATGGATATTTTGAGGGCGATATAGTGCTGCCAAATTTAAGGCATAGCTTCTCAACGCAGATTTGCCCATGGTAAATGCGGCAAAAAAAGGTTTCCCTCGTAATGAGGCACTGGCACCCGTAAAAATCAAGGTGCCCTGCTGCTGTTTTTGAAAAATGGGCAAACTACACTGCGCCACCAATACCGCAGATAAAAATGTCGAACGCCACATTTGGCTAAAAAACTTTAAACTGCTCTGTAAAAAGATCGAAGGAATATTACCGCCCACATTATGAATCACCGCTGCCAGAGCTTCTGGCTGATCGCTTAAATGCTCAAACAAAGCCTGCACCTGTTGCTCATTTTCAGCATCCAGTGCATAAGCCACTGCCTGCCCACCTTGACCATTAATTGTTGCAGCCACCTTTTCAACTTTATTGAGCGTCCGCCCCACCACATAAACTTTAAATTGCTCATGGGCAAAACGGCGACACACCGCAGCACCAATGCCTTGCTCTGCCCCAACACCAATCACGACGACAATACCTGTTGGCTGGGTCGAATCTCGATTGACCTGATTCATAATTGTTGTATCCAGTGCTGAATATGAGGATAGCTGTTAATTTTTGGTCCCCAAATTTTACTGGTGCGTATTACCTCTAACAGTTGAGAACCGACTGCAATATCGGCAATGGTTTTGCTCTCACCGACCAACCAACCCGTTTGACCTAACACCAATTCAATACGCTCTAAGTGATGTGTAAATTCTGCTTCGATATCAGCCTTTGCCATCCGCCCTGTGCCTTGCATCTTCACTTGCATATTCAGAGCTGCCTTTAGCAAAGGTTTCATCAATACAATTTCATGCTTGGGACGACCCTCTGCACTAATGGCCACCGCTTGATTTAAGGCATCGGCATCACTAACACGGAAATACACCTCATAGAAATATAACAACTCATCCGACCAGTCTTCCCACAATTCGACATAGGCTTTTTGTAATGGATCTACAGGATATAAAAGTGGTAAATCTGGATAGGCCTCATCCAGATAACGGGCAATGCGGGTACTGTCCTGAATGCGCTGTCCGTTAATGTCCAGCACAGGCACTTTACCTACTTTACTCAGCATTGGGACTTTGGCCCCCAATACCCCGTTATAATTCACGGTTTCAAATGGGATGCCTTTAAACGCTAACATCCGTGCGACTTTTTTGCAGAATGGTGAAATTTCCCATTGATGTAAGACCACTGTACTCATTGTTATCTATCCATTTTTTATTGAATTCATCTCTGCGACAAGCGAGCAGCTTGGTGCTCACTCCACTTATCTTACAGATATTTATCCCTTTGGCGATGCATCTGTGCCGATGATTTTCTATACAATTTATTAATGTTATTAATGCACAAAAGTCGACTGCTCAGGAGACAAACCAATTTTGATTTTGGTTTTTGCAACAATTTCAGACTCATCAGTATCATTGGGATGAAAGTCACGACGATAATAAGAAAAAAATTGTGGCACCAATTTTCGATAGGCTTGTACAGTAAAGCCTGCAAATTTAGCCCATGATTTTAGATTCAGTAATTGCTTATCTCTCGACATCAACACCACTTGATAGACATTAGAGAAAGTTGTGATAAGCACCAAGCTCAGGCTAAAAATCGCAACCCGTGGGATATAAGCATCTAAACCTTTGCCATAGAGATATTCATACATGTCATAGGCAACCGCTTTGTGTTCAGTTTCTTCCACACTGTGCCATAACCATAGATTCCGAATAGTAGTATCGGTCATTAATTCATTGACGTTTTTCATCATCTCCACCACCAGTACCGCGGTGTAATGTTCCAAGCCAACGGTGACCAATAGATTCCACTTTTTCGGAAAAGTGCGTTCAATGGCTTTAAGGATAATCCCTGTCACTTTTTCCAATGATTCAGGATCTAGCCCATATTGTTGTGCACTGACATGGAAGGCATGATGTTCTTTGGAGTGCATGGCTTCCTGACCAATGAATGCGCCAATATCACGATCCAGTTGCGGGTTGCTTTTGACTTGATCTCGTAAAGCCCTGACAGAACGAACAAAGTAAGACTCTCCTTCTGGAAATAGGGTGGACAGTCCTGTGAAATAATGGGTAAAGGTTGGCTCATCATTACACCAATATTTGGGCATATCCTGAAATTCATAATCCATACGGCGGACTGGAAATGATGCAGGTATCTTTTGCTTTGATTTTTCTTTTAACGCTGACGCAGACATAACTCACCTCAAGAATAGATCTCAAAATATTAAGTTCCAAAAAAGAACTTAATTGAAAAATATAGCTGCTATGATAAGTTGTCAATAAAGCGGATATCTTAATCGTTCAAGTTGTCCTAAAATGACAGCCTGCTTCCTGTAAAGACATATAGATGGTATTGCGATGAAATGGCATGAACTCGGTGAAATGAATTGTCCAATTGCACGGACTTTGTCGATTTTTGGCGACCGTTGGACCCTGCTGATTATTCGTAATGCTTTTATGAAAACCCGTCGTTTTGATGATTTTCAAAAGCAGTTGGGCATCACCCGTCATTTGCTCACCGAGCGGATTAACCGTTTGGTCGAACACAAGATTTTTGAGAAAGTGCTCTATCACGAAGCACCAAAACGTTATGAGTATAAGCTGACTGAAAAGGGTTTAGCACTCTACCCGATTATTGTCACCATGAGTACATGGGGCAATATTTGGCAGAATGAAAACAAGCAATTTCCTGAGCTGCGTTACCTGCACAAAAGCTGTGGGCATGTGACCAGCCCAAGCCTAACTTGTGATTGTTGTAAGCAGCCACTTGATGCGAGACAAATGTCGCCTGTTTATGTGGCGGGTGAGGATGGGGAATAATATATTTTCCCCTCTCCTAATATTGAAATTCAGCTCTACTAAGCTCTCCGTTCAACCCAATATATAATTTCTTCCAAGCCCTTTATTAGAGACTTCCTTAAACGGGCTAATTTAAAAAGTCCAAATCTAGTTCCTTTATTTCAATACCCCTTCTTGCTTTCTAAGCACAGTAACCATGCGAACAATCCTTCCAAACAATGACTTCTACGTTACGAAGTACCATAAAGAAAGCTCAGCTATAAAATTTAACTTATAAAATCAAAAAGATATAAAATATTTTTAAAAATAAGTTTTCAATCTAGTCTCAATTTAGTATACATATGTATATACAAGTAAACACATCTCAATCTTTCATTATCATTCTTTTCTGAATTTTTATGGAAAAAGTGTATGTGCTGTAGACCAACAATGCCGAGATCAAAGTAGGTATATAAAGAAACTGTGTTTTATGCACCAGCGTAGGAAATAAAACCTTCCTATAGTGAAGAGCGAGGGAAATGCTTTTCTTGAGTAACATCAAAAAGAAATGCATCTGTTTTCAAACATGAAAGCAACGTATCAGGACGAAACGATGACCATTCAATTAGGCGACAAAATTGATATAGAGACCTTTATTCAAATTGCCCGCTTTAAATCTCAACTTGAATTCTCAGAACACTATGTTGCTCGGGTAAAAAAATCACGGGCCGTTCTTGAAGATATGATGTCAAGTGATGAACCGATGTACGGGATTACCACAGGCTTTGGTGCCCTATGTTCAGAAAAAATCTCGCAACAACAAACCGCAGAATTACAAGAAAATTTAATTTTATCTCATGCCGTTTCTGTTGGTGAACCACTAAACGAAGAACAAGCACGCGCCTGTATGCTGATGATTCTACAAAACCTAGGTCAAGGTTATAGCGGTGTACGTTTTGAAGTACTCGAGAGAATTCGTCAATTTTTAAACCTAAATTTAGTTCCGTGGATGCCACGAGAAGGCTCGGTTGGTTACTTGGCACCAGAAGCTCATTTAGCACTGACGCTCACGGGACGTGGTCAGCTTTACTACCAAGGAGAATTACGTGCATCCCGAGACGTCTTTGCTGCGGAAAATATCCCTCCACTACAGTTGCAAGCAAAAGAAGGCTTAGCCTTAATCTCAGGTACCACCTCGACTACCGCCCTTGCCAGTTTAGCTTTATATGATCTACAAAATGCGGCCAAGTCCGCGGATATTATCGCAGCCCTCAGTCTCGAATCACTCGAAGGAATCCTTATTGCCTTTGATGAACGCGTGATGAAGGTTCGCCCTCATCCTGAGCAGGCACAAACGGCATCGAATATTCGACGGTTACTAAAAGATTCGGAACTGGCCCTACTTAAACATCCAACCAAATTACAAGATGCACTCTCACTCAGATGTATCCCACAACTGCATGGTGCTGCAAAGAAAGTTCTGAATGATGCACTGATCACAATTGAAATTGAAATGAACGCATGTTGCGATAATCCTATCGTTTGGCATGATCAAAATCAGCAAGAAATTATTTCAGCTTGTAATCCAGACTCATCTTATGTGGGTTTGGCGATGGATACAGCAGCAATTGCGGCCACAAATTTAGCCAAAATGTCTGAACGCAGGAATAATCGTTTGATTGACGGCAGCTTATCTGGGTTTTCTTATTTTCTGATCCGACAGCCTGGGTTGAACTCAGGATTAATGATTCCACAATATACACAAGCTGCGCTTTTGAATGACATGCGCATCTTATCCCACCCTGCAACCATTGATAACACCCCAACTTGCGGCAATCAAGAAGACTATGTGGCAATGGGCTATAATGCCTCAAAAAAGGCAATATCCATTGCCGACAAGCTAGAATACATTCTGGCCATTGAGCTGTTATCTGGATATTACGCTCATCAATTTCTGCCAAAAGATAAGAAACGAAGTCCTGCGATGCAGGCAATTATCTATGCATTAGAGCAACGTATCAAAATCTCAGACCAAGATACTTATTTCTATAGCTTTATCAATGAAATCAAAGGAATGATTCACGATGGTACGTTTTTAAACATCATTGAAGATAAAATTGAAAAGTTAGATTAAATCATCGTTACTTTTAGACTCATAAATTTAAAAGTATTTTTTACTCTATTTTCAATCTTAGTTTTAAGATCAAAACTCATTTCATCAATATCCAGTTATTCAATTAACAGGGATAAAATTTCACTCGCCCATATTCTTTTAATCTCATTAAAAAACATGGGGTTAAAATAAAAACTTTAGTTGTATATACATGCTAAAGCATGTAATGTTTACTCCGAACAAAAAACAAACGCCACATGGATGTACACGTGGCAGGTCATGAGCTTATTCCCACCGAATACATAAGGATGAGTATATGGAAGGTGTTTCGAAACAGGTAAAAACCGTACGCTGGGGTGTCTTTGTTCCCTTATTTTTATTAATGTCTTCCGCTGTTGTTTTAGGCATTTCACATAGCGAAGCATTAATTAATCTGACCAAAGATTTCTTTAACTGGTCTCTGCAAAATTTTGGTTGGTTATATCAATGGGTCTCCATGATTTCGCTCATCTTGGTCGGAATTTTATTGGTATCTCGCTATGGACATATCCGTATCGGTGGAAAAGATGCCAAAGCCAGCACCAGTTTTGGTCGATGGTTTGCCATGGCGCTCAGCAGTGGTGTTGCCACAGGTTTAATCACCTATGGAGTGAACGAACCAATTATCTATTTTGGTAATGTATACGGAGAGCTGAACCAAGTTGGGGTAGAACCATTGACACACAGTGCTGCGATTTGGAGTCTAGGCCGTGTCTTTTACAATTGGGGCTTTATTCCCTACTCCATGTATACCCTCTCTGGTTTAATCGCTGCTTATATGTATTACAACAAGAAAAAAGGCTTATCTGTTGCAGCAACTTTAGAACCTCTACTCGGAAAATACGCACAGAATCGAATTATTGCAGATATCATTGATGTGCTTGCGACCATGGCAATCGTCCTCAGCTTAGCATCAGGCCTAGGTACGGGTTTGACTGTCGTGGTCACAGGTCTAAAAGTCGCTTATGGCTATCACGCCACTACAGTTTTATGGGTACTGTTAGGTGCATTAACCACCTTCTTATTCACCTTCTCATCTTATTTAGGTTTAGACAAAGGCTTTAAAATTCTAGCGAGTATTAAATCGAAAGTTTTATATTTCTTGCTGATTTTATTATTCCTTACGGGCCCAACCTTTTACATCCTGAGATCATCTACTGCGGGTATGGCAATTTGGCTAGATAATTTCTTCCTTTGGGGTCTAGATCCAATTGATATTGGCGGTCCAGCTTTAACTCAATGGTGGACGCTGTTTGACTGGGCGGTTTGGGTGGCTTATGCACCATTGATGGGAATGTTCTTGGCACTGATCGCATATGGTCGTACCTTAAAAGAGTTCATTATCGTGAACTGGATTATGCCTTCTTGCTTTGCCCTCGTCTGGTTTTCAGTTTGGGGAGGCACATCGCTTTATTTACAGCAAAGCGGTGTATTGGATTTAGTCCAAATCATTAAGGATAACGGTGCAGTGTCTGGCCTATGGGCGTTCTTACAGCATCTTCCATTTAAATTAGGTATCGTCATCGTACCGCTGATTCTGGTTTTAACCCTGTTTTCTTCCGCCGTTGCTGCAAACAGTATCACGACCACAATCGCAGGTATGTGTAGCAAGAATGTTCCGATTGGTGAAGAAGCTCCGTCCTATCAACGTATTATCTGGGGTGTTCTCATTGGTTCAATTGCCATCATCATGAGTGCCTTTGGTGGCGGTGGCCAAGGCATTGATGGGATTAAATATTTAGCCGTTTGCGGCGGCTTCTGTGTCTTGTTTATCTTTATGCTGCAACTACTCTCAATTATTAAAACCTTTTTCTACGACAAGCCTGTCGAATAAGTTTTCATTTCCTCCCGATTAAACAGGATTTGATCGGGATAGCTTTCTTGGTACTCAGAATACCAATTTAAAACACTCGATTTCTCGAGGGAATACATCTTGCTGCTGGAAGGCAGATCAAAATAATTTAAGGACAAAATATGCAAAATTTTTTAAATAACTCATCCTTGATGAGACGTACTGTATCGACTCAAATATTTCAATCACAGACCATTTCAGCCATTATTTTGTTCAATGTAGGCATGCTTTTCAGTGCTGTAAGTTCTGCAAATGACACAATAGATACCAAGCAAGCCTCCCAAAATCGTGTAGACCTTGGCGGAGCTGTTCGTATGCGCTTGGATTACGATCCCGACCGAGATATCCGTAAGTTAAGTTTTGATACAGCAATTGTGAATCTCGATTTTTATTATGACCAACTCTCAGGTCACATCGAGCATCGTGTTTTGGGTGGTGCGTATCCTTATGATTATACCGATCATATTGGTGATGTTAACTTCACTAAAAAAGCCTATCTTGAGTATGCAGTAAATCCCCAGCAATCAATTCAAGTCGGTTTAAATCAAGTTCCAATTGGTTTTCAGCCCTATTACACCAGTACAGTCATCGAGTCGATGGCTTATATCGCAGGAATTGAAGACTTATATCGCTTAGGTGCAAAATATAATTATAAAAAAGACAATCATGAAATCTATGCAGCTTACTATGCCGCCAATCCGTGGAAAGGCAAAGGAACAAGCCAAGGGGCATATTATTCTAATCAGCTTATTCCTGCTGATGAAAATCTCGAGAATGGCACGCACTATAAAGAGCAAGATGCCGTTGCCTTACAATATAACTATACTCAAAACAATGACAGCTGGTCAGCAAACTATGGAATCTCTGCATACTATGCTCAGTTAAAGTCAAAACTAAAAGAGGATAAAGAAGGTCATCGTGGCGTCTACGCACTGCATTATGGGCTAAATAAAGATCGTTTAGGGCTTAAATTTATCAGTATATTCAATCAGATTGATACTCCCTATGATCAGACAACTTTCGGCTCTTATGATGGAACTTTTAATATCGCCAATAAAGGCATGCTCTACAGCTTAGATCTCAACTATAAGATTCCAGAATTTAATGTAAAGGATATCAATGATTTCAATGTGTATCTGCATTACAGCCGATACGATAAAACAAAAAAAGCATTTTTAGATTCAGAGCAGCTCGTACTAGGTTCCGCATTTACCTACAAGAAGAATGTTTATATTGCTGCGGAATGGTTATTTGGAAAAAATAATCCGTATATCGGTGGTAGTAGTTATGGACAAAGTCTTGCTGCAGGAGGAAGCAATCAATGGGAAAATCAAGTCAACGTTAATATTGGTTATTATTTTTAAGCTCTAGCTAGTTAAAATAAATTATATTTTATTTGAATTTAATATACTTAAATTTCGGTATAAAAAAGCCCCGAAACTTTCATTTCAGGGCTTTTTCGAATTTTGGTGGAGATGGCGTCAGTTGAACCAAATCTATAACACTATGTTTTGTTTAAATTTTATTTTTATAAAACTCAAATTTACCCGATCTTGACCCATTATCCCCACGCTGATTATTGCTCTGATCTTGTCTTATCCCCATATAATTCCTCAACAGGATCAATTCCATCTTTTTTAAAACTGAATTGATTTTTAAAGGTATTATTTGTGACTAGAATGCAAAGTTAAGCCAATAATTCATACCCATAGAACGATTGGCTTAAAAATTTCAACTTCTAGACTATGTTATTAAGACGCTGTTTTAATAAAGGAAATTCATTCAAAGCATTCCCTCTATTAACTTTATCAAGCTCATCAGAGTTAAATGTATCTTTTAACTGCGGGGCTGGATCGCCCGGTATAACAAATATTTGTGAAGAAAAAGGCCAATCCGTAGCAAACATAATATGTTCTACACTGGTTACTTCCCTGACAGACTTCATCGCAGAAGGTGCTGGAGACAACGCTGTATCATAGTACAGACGAGAATAAGCAAGATTACCATCGTCTAGCAGTGAAATACCAAAGTTTTGTGCAATCGCAGGATAATAACGTAATAGAGTTGTACGATAAGCTAAGAATGGAACAGCTCCTCCTGCATGCGCTAATAACCATCTTATGCGTGGATATTTTAGTAGAACATTCTTATACATCATGTTTACAACTGCGCGGGTCGTATCAAAAGGAAATTCAAATAAAAAATGTGGCAAATCAAGATCTGGAGTACTCATCGGTGTAACAGGATGAATAAACACCATAGTACCTAACTCATTTAATGTTTCCATTAATGGATCTAATTTTGGATCACCGAGATAAGTACCGAAATAATTGCTAAATAGCCCAATACCATCCATTTTCAAAGTGTTAATTGCTCTTTTAGCTTCATCACAAGCATTTTGTAAATCTTGTGTACTCAAATCACCTAAAGGTAAAACAGCAAATCCGCCGAACCTACCTCTACGATCCGAATTCTGCGAATAGATTAGTTCCTGAGAGGTATAATCATTAATTTTTTGTGCGAGCGCTACACGTTTATTTAATTCAGGAATATAAAAAACACCTGGTTCTGAGATTGATAAAACTTGGGTTTGAATACTGTATTTATTCATAAATTTAACGGCTAGCTCTGGTGACCATTCTGGCAAATCCACTCCTCCTGCCTGAGTGATACCATAGCTCGCTAAAGATTCACGATAGAAATCAGGGATATGATGACAATGAACATCTATCCTAAAATTACCTCCCTGAAAATTATCAATGAGATTGCCAATAAGGTTTTTTTCCGTTTCTTGGCTAGATGATGGACCAAAGGCGGTTGAAGTCGTTAAGGAAGTATTACTTCCGGATAACAATGTTTCACTTTCAAAAACTTTTCGGCCTAAGACCGAAGCACCAGCAGCAGTGGCCACACCAGCTAAAGCAAATGTCTTTAATAAATTTCTACGGCTGACATCTATCTCATCTGTAATATCTACATTCTGAAATTTGTTCTGTTCCATATTTTTTTTAACCCTAAGTGTAAGAAACGACAATTTAACACATGTGTTCAACAATAATCACACTTGATCAATTGCGCCATTTCTATATAAATCAAATTCTTATAATTTTTAAACAAAAAAATTTTATACAAATACTGTATTTTTGAACACTAATGTAAAATTATTTGAAATTTATGTTCTTAAATTGGAGAAAACAATGGGATTGTCGATATGGCATATTCTGCTCATGATGATTGTGATTATTTTGGTCTTTGGTACTTCTAAATTAAAAAATTTAGGGAAAGATCTTGGCGGTGCTATTAAAGATTTTAGATCTTCGGTAAACGAAGAAAGCGGTACTACTTCTAGCAATCAAAAAATTACTGATCAAGATCAGGAAAATAATAAAGTTTAAAAGTTATGTTAGATATAGGTTTTAGCGAATTAATATTATTTTCAATTGTCTCTATTATTTTTATAGGTCCCGAGCGACTTCCTACTGTAGCGCGTACAGTGGGTAAATATTATCTCATGCTCAAAAATATGATTCTAGAATTACAAGGTATCATAAATGAGGATCTGAAAGTGAATAAATTTCAACAAGAACTCAATGAGGAAATTAAAAAACTAAAAAGCACTGAAACTGAACTTAGAAATTATATAAAAGAAATAAAAAATGAAATTTCAGAATTGACTAAACAAGAGTCAAAAGAAAAAACTAACCCAAGTCATTTATCCGTTGATCAACCTACTACAAAGGGTGAAGACAATCATGAATGATAGGGAATACATTACTAGCTCTCTTGCGAAAAACCTTTATGAAATAAGAAAATTAACAATAAAAATAGTAATAATGATATTACTCGCTTTTATTAGCTTATTACCTTTTGCTAAAAATACTTATCAACTACTATCTGCTCCTTTACAGATGCAACTTCCACCTAATTCTACGATGATTGCTACAGACATAGCCTCAAATTTTATGTCACCTTTTAAATTAAATTTTTATCTCACACTTATGTTGATTATGCCTTTTTCATTATTAGAGGTATGGAAATTCATTGCTCCGGCATTATATAAAAATGAAAAACAACTAATTTCAAAATTATTAATATTAAGTTTTATATTATTCTATTGTGGTATAGCCTTCTCCTATCAGCTAATATTGCCTTCAATTTTACATTTTTTTATTTATATTGCGCCTGATAATATACTACCGATGACAGATATAAATAGTTATTTAAGTTTCTGCTTAAAACTTTTTTTGGTTTTTGGCTTAGCTTTTGAGATCCCTGTATTAGTTATTGTATTAGTCCTTACTGGAATGGTACCAATTGAAAATTTAAAGAGTAACCGAAGATATATCATTGTAGGCTGTTTTGGTATAGCTATGTTTGTAACTCCACCCGATGCTTTAAGAATGGCTTTATTAGCCATACCTATGTATATCCTTTTTGAACTAGGTCTTTTTCTTTGCAATTTTTTAAAAGCACATGAAAAACAATATATTAGTTAAAAAATAGAGATCTATTTAGATAAAAAGCCTGAAATTTTAATTCAGGCTTTTTTAGATATTCTTTTATAGCTCTAATAAAGGCGGTAATTCCCTTCTTGCAATCTCATAGGCTTCATCACGATCTACGCCCATTGCGTATAGCAATAACTCAGCAATTTCAGTACCCGCATCTCTCCAAGTTTTATGTCCTTCTAATACGAGAAAAATAGATGTTAAAACTGAACCTGCGATCAAAGACATAATGGAAAGTAGTTGATCCTCACGGAATGTATATCGCTTACTGTCTAAACCAGCCATTACATCTGGCAATGGTGAATCACTACTTGACCATAAGGCCATTAGTGATTTTGAACTGAAAGCAAAACGGCATATAAATCGTCCCCAATCGGACTCTTCATGCGCTCTACGAACATACATACGAATGCCCGTAGCAAGACGGATAGCCGAATCTGATTCATTTCCTAGTGTTTTAATAACACGCGCATTCATTTCTTCAGCGAGTTGAGATGCAATGTCTTCAAACAATGTATCAGGATCTAGTTGATTATTATAAATAGTGCCACGAGCTACACCAGAAGCTGAAGCGAGCTCACTTATACTAATATTCGTAGAGCCTTTTTCAGCAAAAAGTTTTAATGCTGTTTTATGAATTCTTTGCTGTGATGAAGATAAACGCACAATTTAAACCTTTTGAACAAGAATGCAGTATTTGAACAATTTTGACTATTATTATACAGATAATACTATTCATCAAAGCTTTTTGTGAGTTTCTTACGTAACCAGCTCCAATTCTGCTTTTTATCAGTTGATCTATATTTTTTCAATTCTGAGATTTGATCTTCAATAGATTGTGCAACTTGCTCACGAATATGCCATATCCCTTGCTCATCATGTGGAATATCTAAAGTAGATATTCGCTCTCCAAAACTAAAGTAAAAGCGTTGTGGCTTGGGAATCGGTAAATATCCTACTCCCGTAGGAATAGGTGGCAAAATATCTCCACCTCTTAACTTATCATTCAGTTTGAATGTTTTAAGAAATTTCTGCGCAGTTGTATTCTGTTGAATATCATTAGCATCTATAACAATATCAAAGCAGTCATCTGCTCCAACAGAAGCAAATGGAATAATATCGTAACCATGTTCTATTGCTAGACGGGCAAAGCCAGTACGTTTTTTCCAGATCAGCTGATACTTTTCCCCTTTCCTACGCATAACTTCACGTGCACCACCAGGAAATACAATGATTGACTGTCCACTCTCCATCAGGGCATGACAGTTTCCTGGCGATCCTAAGACCATACCACCTTTTGTGAGTATGTCTTTCCATACTGGAATATGAAAATGCATACGATCCCCTAAAGATCGTAAATGAATACCATGTTGCTCCCGTATATGTTCAACAAACAATGGCACATCCAAAAGACCATACAAGGTATGATTTCCAACAAATAACGCAGGTTTTGCCATATTGAGTTGATCCGAGTTTAAAAAGACTGGATCAAAATACCAACGTTCTAAATCACGTCCCCATTTGCCATAGTTTTCTTTTGGGGGTACAAAGTTATCCATTTTATTCTCCTCATCAAATTAAGAAGACGTCCCTGTATTCTTAAAACTTGGTTTATTGTTTTGCCCAATTTAAGCTCTTTTCCCACAGCTCATTGGCTAAATTTATATTCTGAGCAGCATGTGAAGAAACTTTGACTTTACAATCTTCATAATAGAACCCTGTATCACCAGCAAGCTGCGGTTGGGTAGCACAATAAAGTGTTGTTTTTGCTCCCTCTTCAGGGCTAATCATAAAATGGCTAATTAACTTAACTAGCGGTTGTGGCAAACCTCGCCAGACATTAGTTGAAACCACACCAGGATGTATGGCATAGGCGGTGACGCCTGTACCATATAAGCGACGACCAAGTTCTTTCACGAAAAGAATATTTGCAAGTTTGGCCACTCCATACTCTTTCAAGCCACCAAAACTCTTGGTTGTTTTCAACACAGCATTGAAATCAATACCTTGAACATGTCGGTGTGCCTTACTCGAAACTACAACTACCCGTGCAGGTTTTGATTCAATTAATTTTTCAGTCAGTAATTGCGTTAAAAGAAAATGTCCAACATGGCAAACGCCGAATGTGAGTTCAAAGCCTGATTGAGTCATTCCCTTCTGGCCTGCCAAGCCAGCATTGGCAATGAGTAAATGCAAGGCTAAGTTTCTGGAAAGAAATTGTGCCGCACACTGACGTACAGAGTCTAAATCAGCTAGATCTAACTCTATAAATTCCGCCTTTGCTCGCCCAAAACTAAGACTTTGGATTTCTTGAAGTACAGCTTGTGCTTTCTTTTGAGAGCGGCACGCTAAAAAGACATGATAGCCTTGTAGTGCTAATTCTCTTGCAGTGACTGCGCCTATACCTGAGTTTGCACCTGTAATTAAAGCGACTTTGCCATTTAATTTGAATTGGCTCATGTGGTTATCCTGCCTGTTGCTGTTTTTTTAGAAGGTCTAAAGCGATATCGACAATCATATCTTCCTGTCCACCCACCATACGACGACGACCCAGTTCCACTAAAATATCAACGGTATTTAGGTCATAACGTTTAGAAGCCATCTCGGCATGACGCAAGAAGCTTGAATATACCCCTGCATACCCTAATGCAAGTGTTTCACGATCTACACGTACTGGGCGATCTTGCAATGGTCTCACTAATTCATCAGCAGCATTCATCAACGTAAATAAATCAGTACCATGATGCCAACCTAAACGTTCAGCAGCAGCAATAAAAACTTCTAGTGGTGCATTGCCAGCACCTGCCCCCATACCTGCAAGGCTGGCATCAATACGGTCACAGCCTTCTTCAACAGCAACAATAGAGTTCGCAACACCTAAAGTTAAATTATGGTGCGCATGTATTCCTGTTTGTGTTTCAGGCTTTAGAACATCTTTCATCACTCTAAAGCGTGCACGAATATCATTCATGGACATTGCACCACCCGAATCCACGACATAGATACATTGCGCACCGTAAGATTCCATCAGTTTACCCTGTTGGGCTAAGGCTTCAGGCGTGGTCATATGGCTCATCATCAGGAAGCCCACGGTATCCATGCCCAATTCTCTCGCATATTCAATATGTTGTTTGGAAATATCTGCTTCTGTACAATGCGTAGCAACACGAACAACACGGGCACCCGCGTTATACGCAGCTTTAAGATCGTGGATGGTACCAATACCAGGCAGCAATAAAGTCGCAATTTGGGAATGTGTAAGTACATCAGCAGCTGCTTCAATCCATTCCAAATCAGTATGTGCGCCAAAGCCATAGTTAAAGCTTGAACCTTGCAATCCATCACCGTGCGCAATTTCGATACTGTCTACTCTTGCTTCATCTAACGCTTTGGCAATTTCTTGCACATTTTGAATGGAGTACTGATGGCGGACTGCATGACTGCCATCACGTAAAGTCACATCGGAAATATATAATTTTTTGATCTTATCCATCGCTTAGCCCTCATCCGATGCACGTTGTGATTGGAGTGATGCCGCCATTTTCTCGCCTGTTGCCAACGCTGCCGAAGTCATAATATCCAGATTGCCAGCATAGGCAGGTAAATAATGTGCTGCACCTTCAACTTCTAAAAACACACTGGTTTTTAGACCAGAAAATTTCCCTAATCCGGCAATATTGAGTGGGGCAGATTCAGGAATCACCTCAAACTGGACTTTTTGTTTTAAGCGATAGCCAGCAACATATTTTTGAACCTCAGCAACCATCTGCTCAATTGAGGCTTCAACCACAGCCTGATCTGCAGCTTCAGACAGCACATACACCGTATCACGCATCAATAATGGCGGTTCGGCTGGATTGAGGACAATAATCGCCTTGCCTTTTGTTGCACCACCGACTGTTTCCAATGCCTTTGATGTGGTTTCTGTAAATTCATCAATATTGGCGCGAGTTCCTGGACCTGCAGATTTACTGGAAATAGACGCCACAATTTCAGCATAATGAACTTTAGCAATTTTCGAGACTGCAGCAACCATTGGAATAGTCGCTTGTCCACCACAAGTCACCATGTTTACATTGAGCTGGTCAATGTGTTGTTCCAGATTCACCACAGGAACGCAATAAGGACCAATTGCCGCAGGGGTTAAATCCACCATACGAATATTCGGCTTATGTTGTCTTAATAAGGCATCATTTTTGATATGTGCTCCAGCAGAGGTTGCATCAAAAACAATATCGATCTGCTTAAATTCAGGTAGTTGAATAAGCCCTTGAACACCTTCAGACGTAGTTGCAACCCCCATTCTTTTGGCACGAGCCAAACCATCCGATTCTGGATCAATACCAACCATAGCAGTGATTTCAAGATGTTCACCATAACGTAACATCTTGATCATGAGATCACTGCCAATATTGCCACTACCAATAATTGCAGCCTTGATTTTATTTTTTGATTGATTATTCATGTTCCCCACCTATACCAACTGGCAACTGACAGAACCTAAACGGCCAATATAGGCAGTCACGCTATCACCTGCTTTGACATTGACCATTGGTCCTAGCGCACCAGATAAAATGACCTCACCAGCTTTTAAACCAATCCCTTTTTCACACATGGTACGAGCCAACCACCAAGCAGCTTTTAATGGATGACCTAAACACGCGGCTCCATTACCTTTTGATGCCACAACTTTATTGTGTTCAAGTTCCATTTTTACTTTTGCTAGATTTAAGCTGCCTATTTCGATTGGCTGATTTCCTAAAACGAACAAACCACAAGATGCGTTATCGGCTACCGTATCTTCCAGCGTGATTTTCCAGTTACGAATCGCGCTATCGACAATCTCTAAAGCGGGTAAAGCATAGGCCAATGTAGAAATGAACTCACCCCACGATGGTATTGGGCCAACAAGATCACGCCCAAGAATAAAAGCAATCTCTGCCTCAATTTTAGGTTGCATAAGTTGGCTGACAGGAACGGTGTCACCATCTAGGTATTCCATATCATCGAATAAAATCCCGAAATCAGGCTGATCCACACCAAGCTGTTGTTGCACTGCTTTTGAGGTTAAACCTACTTTCTTCCCGATAATTCTTGAACCTTGGCTCAGCTTATATTCCGTATTAATTTGTGCCACTGTATAAGCTTCATCCAATCCAGAGACTTGATAACTCTGAGTAATTGCGGCAATTGTTTGACCAGATTCGCGCGCTTGTCTGAGGGCTTCTGCTGCTGCATGTAAATGTATACTCATGCGCTCACCTCATTGTAATGCGTGGTTCTCTGACCAAGTTCTAATTGCTTTTGTAACTGTTGAATGACTGCATTGATTTCCACGTGTCTGGAAACGGCAAAGGTAAATCGATCAGGTCGTAATAAAGCAACAGGTTTATCTTGCCCACTCTTTATTAACCAGTTCACCATATTGCCCTCGATATCTTCTACTTCCAATACATCAGGGTTCAAGTTCCGTGCGGTATGTGCTTGTGGGCGTTCAGCATACGGATAAAGCGTAATAAACTGACACCCCAACTGTTTTAGAAACTGCTTAAATGTTTCAGACATGCCTTGTGTTGGGTCTACACTTAATCCAATTAAGGCATAGCCATTACCTAGCAAGGAATCTAGTAAAGTTTGTTTGCCATCAAAGCCTCTGACTATAGGCTGTGGTGCAAGACTACCTTCTGGGCTTGAACGATGCTGACGCGCTAAGCCAAAATACTGACCTTTCGTGTAAACAGGTTTTGGTTTAAAACCACCTTCCTGTCCCCACTCTTTGAGTTTAGGAGTTGCAAGAACCCCTTTAATCAAGCCATCACGAATTTTTCCAACCACCGGATTGGTCATTGAAACAAGGTCTTTTAATAAGACTGAACCCTGAATCATTGCTTTGGCATGATCATGACGCTCACTTTCATAGCTATCTAATAATTTGTCTCCAGCTTGTCCATTTAGGACTGCACTGAGTTTCCAACCTAAATTACCTGCATCACGGATACCTGAACTTGCGCCTTGCCCCATAAATTGTGGAGTCATGTGGGCAGCATCACCTGCTAGAAGCACACGCTTGTCTCGCCACTGATTGGCAACCAAGGCATTGAAGGTATAGACCAGCTTACGTTTTACTTCAAAGTCATCAGGATTTACGAATTTGGATAACAACATACGTACTGTTTCAGGTTGTTCCATATATTCTTTGGTTTGACCTTTTTTCAACATAAACTCAAAGCGATGGAATCCATCTGGCTGTACACAACTCACTACTGGTAGATCTGGATCAACTACAAAATTAAAATACGGTAGATGACGTAAGCCTTTATTTCGGTCTTTCTGTTTTAGATCCACAACCAGCCATGGCTCTGGGAAGTTTTTCCCTGACATTTCAATACCAAGTTTGGAACGAACAGTACTACGCCCACCATCAGCGCCGACCAAATAACGTGCGATAACTTGTTGGACGTCACTATCCCCCTGTACTTCAGTTTTAACATCAGTCTCATCACTAAAACGATAGACTTGTGTTGCCTGATGGATCACAGTCACACTGTCTGCATCTTGACTAAAATTAATCAGCTCTCGTCCACGCAAAATTTGAACATTTGGATATTTGGCTAAAGCATTGGTTAAAGAAGTTTCCAAATAAGGCTGATAATAGAAATTCACCACCGACCACCCGAATGGGCGTTTGAGCGGCTTGTATTGTGCAATCACGGTTCCATCTGGACGAACCAGTTGTACAGGCGTATCCAAGAGCATATCTTTTTGCAGTTCTTCCGCCATATCAATCGACTGAAAAATACGCATGCATTCATCATCGGTATACACAGCACGAGCATTGCCATAAAACACAGGTTCACGTTCCAACACCAATACTTGGTGTCCTCGTTTGCCTAAAATATGAGCCAACACCAATCCAGTTGGTCCTAGACCTGCAATAACCACATCTACATTTTGTGATGTCGTTTTTTTAATTTTCTGACCTGTCATGTTTAGAACCTCTAAAACTAGATGGGTGAATATTCAGGATGAATCACTGTTGAGATTCCCTGTTTCAAATTATTTAAATTGGTTGAAAGCATATAGAGCTTGCCTGGATTCTCGGGCTTGTGTCCCCAAGAACTGATTGCAAAATACTTGGTCGGTTTCCATGTGCTTTCATCTACCACCAATGGTGCCCATCCAAACTCAATTTCAAAACCTGATGGACTAATCACATAAAATGACAATTCCTTGTCATTTGGATGCTGCCCAATCTCATGCGCCATTTCATAACCAAGCTGCTTACATCGTTGAAAGGCATTGGATAAGTCATCTAAAGAAGCACCTTGTAGATTCATGTGTTGCACTTTAGTGCGAATTGGATCTAGAGCGACTTCTCTGGTCGTAGCGATCGCAACTGAATGATGACGTTCATTTAGACGTAAGAAAGTTACATCTAGTGTTACACCACTAATGACTTGCTCAATCTGGTCACTCAGTCTTGCATCAAAGATTTCCTGCCAAAACCGCTGCATCTTCAAAGGCTTTCGTGAGGTAATTGCCACATGTCCCATTCCTGCATCACCAGTCACAAAGCTTGAGGTCAACATATTTAAGGGTTCATCACTCAAGTTGGCCTCAACAAACAGCTCGATATGCTGTTTTTTAGGTCCCATGATGCGCCAGAATTGCTTTACTCCTCTTTGCTCAGCCTCAGCCTGCGTACTTTTCTCAACGGCAATATCACGTTCAGCCAAGCGACCAAGAATAATGTCTAGCGTTTTTTGATCTTTAACCTGCCAACCTAGTGCGACAAAATCTTCTGACTTTCCTTTTTGCACTATCAGGCGTTTGGCATGATGATCCATACGAAAGCTAAGTTCATTCATGGACTGTTCTTCATCGTTAAAGTGCAGCCCTAAACCCTGTTGCAGGAACTCTTTCCACTGTTTAAGTTTGTTTGATTCAATCACTGCATAAGCCATACGGACTAAACCAAAAACATCCTGATCTATTGTGGTGCTATTCATATGCTCACCTTTTCAAACGATGGCTTGTCTAGCAAAGAAATCTAGACTGAGTTGATTAAATTCATCCGCTCTTTCCCACTGCACCCAATGCCCTGTGTTGGCAAATAAATAAACATCACAATTCGGCATGATTTTCTGCAAGGTCAGTGCACCACTCGGACGGTTCACTAAATCATTCGCACCCCAAACCACCAAGGTTGGAACTTTACATTTTTTGAGTCGTGAATCACGGGTGAAGTCCATGCGAATAGCACCTTTCAATCCTGTAGGTCGTCTTAATGGCGGTGCTGCAACCACGTCTGGATCAATACTGGCTTGGAAGCGTTCACGGATGACACTTTCAGGCACCTGACTGCCATCAAAGACCAAGTATTCACGGATAAAGGTTCTGAGCTTATCCATACTCGGTCCTTTGCCACCGTAGTAATTTAATAAGCAGTTCAAACCTTTAGTCGGTAGACCTTTGGTGGTATTAATTCCGCCTGGCCCCATAAGAATCAAGCTTGCAACTCGCTCTGGATGTTCTAGTGCCATGCGTAAGCCACATGCACCACCAAGAGAATTGCCAATAATATGGACTTGCTTGATTTTTAATTGATCCAATAAGCCCAACATTGCATCTGCTAAATCTCCAAACGGATCATCACGATTCACTCCCTTTGAAGACTGCCCATAACCCTGCATATCTGGGATGAGAACGCGATATTTTTCTGCCAATGCGTCAATATTCTTGGAGTAGTTAGATAGCCCTGAAGCACCTGGACCACCACCATGCAACATAAGAATCGGGAAACCTTCACCCTGTTCACTTAAGAAAATCTGTCTCTGACCAAATTTCACCACTTGGGATGTCAATGTATGAGTGTTCGTCATTTTTTCTTTCTCAAATACTTTATACAATCAATTTGAACACAACTGTTCAAATTAATCAATATTTGTTCATTTAATTAAAATCTATATATTTCAGTCAGATATAATTTTTATAAAAAATTATTCGTTAAAAACCCTAAAAAATATAATTTTTACATAGTAATTGCTTTTTGAACACATTTGTTTAATATTTTATATTCATGTAAATTTTAAGGATACTGTTGTGATCGGACCACTTAAATCAAAATTCATATTTCTTATTGCTTTAAGCCCTGTTTCTTTAACTTACGCATCTGGTGTTTTTGTCGATACTCAGACTGCCGCTGGCGTTGGCTATGCTTTTGCCGGTTCATCAGCGCTTGCACAAAATGCGAGTGTGGTCGCCTATAACCCAGCTGCGATGATGGGTTTAAGTTCAGGCCATTACTTATCAGGTTCAGCATCATATGTTGATGCACAAACGGATTTTAAAGGGGATAAAAACACATCAATTTCACCCATCGTTCCAACTGGGAGTGTAGAAGCCAGTATTGAACGAAAATTTGCCGTGCCTAGTGCTCAATATGTGTATCGAAGTGAGCAACCTTTTGCTGTGGGGATGAGTGTGTCTCCGTTATACGGAAACAAAGGAGAATGGAACGAAGATTTTGTTGGGCGATATCAAGGTCTTAAAACTGAAGTCACTGGGGTGAATATCAATACCTCATTGGCGTTTGAGATCAATCCTCAACTTATGATTGGTTTGGGGCTAAATTATCTTGATTTTGATGCTACGCTCACCAGAAAAGCGGCACCGTTGATCAATACGAATCCACCTCTTTACTTAGGTGATGCTCAAGGTGAATTGAAAGGAGATGGAGATGGCTGGGCTGGAAATATAGGGATATTCTTACGGCCAACGGATAAGTTAGATATTGGTTTGACTTATCGTTCTGAAACAAGTTTAAAACTGGATGGTTCTCTGACCGTCACAACACCAGCTGCAAAATTGGTTAATCCAGCGACCGTCGAGATTAAAATGCCACAAAGTGCGAGCTTGGCAGGCGCCTATCGTTTTACGCCACAATGGACTGCGCTTGCAGAACTCACTTGGTATGATTGGTCTGTTCTTCCTGCTTTTAGTGCAGTAAATCCTAACAATAATGCTGTCGTATACGAGGAGCAACTCAACTTTAAAGATGGTTTAAGATCAAGTATCGGTGCTCTCTATCAAATTACTCCATCAACACAACTCCGATTCGGTATGGCTTATGATCAATCTGTGGTTGAGTCATCCTCTGACCGAACGGTCCGATTTCCAGATACCGATAGAATCTGGATTTCTTTAGGTGCAGGTTTTCAAGTAAATAAAAACCTAAGTATGGATGTTGGCTACTCACATATTTTTGCAAATGAAGCAACAATTGAAAGTCCAACTGTTGTAGCAGGTAAACCAACGATGCAAACACTCAATGGTTCTTTTGACACTGACGCAGATATTTTTTCACTTCAGTTAAATTATAAATTTTAATCACATAGCCCAAGTCGACATCATAAGATCATGTTGGCTTGGGCCATCAAATTTTAGTCCACTTTCATCCAAACCTGACTTCGTCCTAAGGCTGAAGTACCAATATATCCTCGTAAAATCATTCTTGTAGCATTGGCATTGATTTTAATTTTACCTTTATAAATATTACCACTCATCGGATCAATGACATGACCATCATGGTACTCATCTGGTCTATTCATATTTTTTTTGAATCCATACAGAATCTTCATTCCTTTCAGAGGCGTATCTTTTAGATCACCTTTACAGCGAAAACATTTATCCGTAAATGCTGTACTGTGACCAGGCAACGGATATATCTCCTCAATTCTTCCTTCGTATTGCCCTTCATTGATTTTATAAATATTCACCTTTGCCCTTGCGTAACCACTTTTATCATCAATCGCCTTCCACATCCCCGTAATATCTTGAGCCCATGTATTTGCTATAAAAATATTGAATAGAAAAATTTGGATAAAAATAGTCCCTATTGACTTCATAAACGTTTTCCCCCACTCGTTAAAATTATCTTTTCAAAAAACTAAATGTATTCGCAATTAAAACAATACAAAAAATATTAAACACTATTGTTCAATTTTAATCACTATTGATCTAATATAAGCATATTGATATTTTGTTGTCTAGAAATACTAGCAACTAAAAACTAACAGCTCGGCTGAGGATCAGATATGACAAATACAATATTTCAGCAAGGAAGAATTGATGTGCATCATCACATTGTTCCTCCAGTTTTTAGAGAGGCCATGCTGAATAAAGGCATCGACAAAGTCGCGGGTGCGCCCTTGCCTGTCTGGACACCATCACAATCGATTGACATTATGGATCAGATTGGCACTGATACAGCTCTCGTCTCTCTGTCTGCTCCCGGTGTCTATTTTGGTGAGGTACAAGAAGCATGTCGCTTGGCTCGTCAATGCAATGAATATACGGCTGAAATGCGTCAAAACTTTCCAAACCGGTTTGGATTCTTTGCCGTTCTTCCAATGCCATTGACTCAAGAAGCTTGTGCAGAAGCGATATATGCATTAGAAGTCCTGAAAGCGGATGGCATTGTCTTATTGGGAAGTACTAATGGTATTTTTCTTGGTGACAGTCGCTTTGAAGAACTCATGTTTGAACTCAACAAACGTAAAGCGATTGTTTTTATTCATCCCAATCTGCATGAGACCAGTGAAAATCTAGGATTGACTACGCCTGGATTTATTCTAGAATTTTTACCTGATACCACACGCGCAGCAGTTAATTTAATTACTTCTGGCGTGATGGAACGCTATCCAGATATCCAGTTTATTCTCGCGCATGCAGGCGGTTTTCTACCTTATATTGCATGGCGAGTCTCGTTAGGCAACCTAATGACTGAAATGAATAAAAATGCTCCTCAAGGCATCATGACCTACATCAAGCGTTTTTATTTTGATACTGCTTTATCACCATCTCCTTATGCTATGTCAGCTTTAAAAGAGCTTGTTGGCACAGAAAGAATTTTATTTGGCAGTGATTTTCCATTTGCACCTGCACCGGCCTCCCATATGCAAGTACAGTCTCTTGGAGAACTAAGCATTTTTAATGAAACCGACCACTATAAAATTCAAAGAGGCAATGCGTTAAGCCTATTTCCTCAATACCAAAAAGCCAATGAAGAAGTCAGTCCACGCCCAATTTATCAACAAGAATCTTTCGGCAATAAATTTAAACGGTGGATGACTCAGCCGATTATCGCTATCGCAGAAAAGAAACGCTCAAAATAAAATTGGGATATTTGTTATGGCTTTACATATAGTTCATTTTATTGATACCCAACAAAAAAAACGTTGGGGACTCCTTGAGGAAGACCAAATTACTTCCTTTCAGTATGACTTTGCAAGCACCCAAGAAATCATTGAATATGGCATTCTAGAACTGGAAAAATTGGCAACAGAGAGTAAAGAAAAATACTTACTCAATGAGATAGAGCTACTGAGTCCAATCACAAATCCATCGCAAATATTATGTCAAGGGGCAAATTACCGCCAGCATATGCTTGATTCGGGAATTAATCCTGATACCCAGTCATTTAATATGTTTTTTACCAAATCATTGGCCTCACTTCATGGTCCAAATGGATGGATTGAAAAACCAAACCATGTTGATTTATTAGACTATGAAATTGAATTAACACTAGTCCTAGGGAAAAAAACGCAAGGCAGTGTCACCGTCACCACAGATAACTTACATGAATATATTGCAGGTATATGTATTGGCAATGATGTTTCCGCGCGTGACATACAGATTCCACAAATGCAATTTTATAAGGGAAAAAGCTATCGTACTTTCTGTCCGCTAGGTCCTGTATTGTGTTTATTGAATAAAGTAGAAATGCATTATCTAAACAAGTTACAACTTATCCTGAAAGTAAATGGTGAAGTCCGTCAGCAAGATTCAACCGCAAATCTGGTGTTTAAGCCCGCTGAGACACTGACTGAATTCTCTCAGATTACCAACTTTGAAGTGGGTGATGTACTCATGACGGGTACGCCATCAGGCTGTGCACTTGGATTGCCATCGACAACCCTAATAAAAATGACGGCACTTTTACCTGAGAAGCTCAAATGGCAATTGTTTAACAAAAGCCAGTCCCGACGCTCCCAATATCTAAAAATTGGTGATCAGATTGAATCTCATATTTTTAGTAGTGATGGCAAAATCAATTTAGGCTATCAAAAACATACTGTTTGTTAAGTAGAGAATCCATTGTTATGAAAAAATATTTGCTTTTATGTTTATTTGCAGCCCATCCTGTTCAGTCATACGCATCTGACCAGCTCAATGGTACTGTATGGAAAACAATTGATGATGAAACCAATCAACCAAGGGCTCTTGTAAGATTTAATGAAGATAAAAATGGTGCTTTATCAGCGACTATCGAAAAAATTCTGGTTCCAAGTGAAGCGAATAAATGTAGCAAATGCGAAGGAGCCTACCAAAACAAATCATTAGTTGGTCTGACGATCGTTAAAAATTTAAAAAGTTCAGGTGAAAACAAATATACGAATGGATCAATCTTAGATCCTAAGACAGGTAAAACCTATAGCTTTAATGCTACCTTATCTCCTGATGGTAAGAAGTTTAGTGGTCGTGGTTACATCGGTATTTCTGCACTTGGTAGAAGTCAGACCTGGTATAAAGTTAAATAATTTTAAAAAATCAAAGTTTTATTATTTTTGGATTAAATATGTTGTTTAATCCAAAAATACATTTGTTTGCAATAAGAAATAATTGAAGAATAGTGTAAAAATTATGATTTATTTTTTAATTGAATGAAATTAAAAAGAATTTTATTTAAAAAAACTAAATAATAAGTCTATAGTTTACATTTTACTATCTGTTAAAATATTTTTTAATTAGTATGATATCGGCTTAATAAAATTAAGAGATTGGGGATTATTAGATGCTTGAAAATATGAAAGCATTTAGAATGGTTGTAGACTGTCAAGGGTTTCGTGCGGCAGCAACACAAATGAAACTATCTCCAAGTCTCATAAGTCGTAGAATTCTTTTATTAGAAACCGAAGTAAATATTCAATTAATTAAGAGAAATTCACGCCAAATACTTTTGACACCTGCTGGAGAACGGTTTTACAAACATTGTGTTTCAATTATCGATGAATATGAACTTTCTCTACATGATATTAGAAATCTGAATAATGATGTTAGTGGTAACTTAAAAGTTGGAATTCCCCATTCGATAAGTAACTTACATATCATCCCTAAGTTGCATGAGTTTCAAGAACAACATCCTAATCTAAACCTTGAAATTATAACTGGTAACCATTGTTTAGAGCTCTTCAGCCATGGATACGATTTAGCCATCCATTGTGGTCCTTGACCAGATTGTAATCTCTACTTTACTTTGCTTGGGTATTGGAGAAAATATACTTGTGCATCAAAACAATACGTCAAAAAATTTGGAGCACCCAATCACCCTTCGGAACTAAGCAATCACAAATGCTTGCAACATTTTGATAATCACACACGTACTTGGAATTATATGATCGAAGGTAAAAGTGTGAATATTAAAATCCCTTCAATTGTGAGGGTCAATAATAGTCTTGATCTTTACCAAATGGTCTTAAATGATCAAGGTATATCCTATTTACCAGACTTTACGGTAAAAAAATCTTTGATGGATGGAGATATAATATCTTTGTTGGATGAGTTTATGCCCCAACCCTTACCAATGTATATAGTCCATATTAATCCACATCCATCATTGAAGGAAAAAGCATTTATTGATTTTATAAAATCATTAAATTTAGCTTTTACATGGAATCCAGCATCTGCAAAGGGTTAAGAAGTCTAATCTCTTTTTCTCTTTGCTTGGTTAACCCAGCTTCTTTGAACCATAATTTACTATCGATTAGCCATTGGGGAATATCTGGCTGTGAGGGTTGACCTAAGTCAGAACTGTAAATAACGTTATTTACTTCTGATAACACGCTATAGAAATCATCTTTTGTTTGATAATTCAAATATACAGTTAATGCACATTGCTCAATATACAGCCAATCATGATTACCCAAAGCTTTTAACTCAGATGCCGTAAATCCCGTCATAGGATTCGCAGGTTGGTTTAGCATCAGCCTACTACCTCCCCGTTTATCAATTTCTGCCATGAGTTCCATAACTTGAGCCTTATTAGCATGCCCACTTGATAAAACAATATCATGTTCTCTAGAAAACTCAATTAAATTAATAACTTCAGATTTAATCTTCCCATTGCTATTCGTAATTGAGCCTTCATTCTCAGTAAGGGATTCTGCATATTGATTAGCAAAAGTTCGTTTTAATCTGCTTTTGTGAAGACTCGTTACAAATGTAGGTAGATGAACAATCATTCGACCAGCATTCTTTATTTGATATTGACTCAAAGCCTGTCTTACAGAGTTTACACTAATTCCTCCAGATGCTGGATTTAATACAATTGAGCCAAAAACAGGTAAGTTGTCAGATTGAGCTAAGGCTGCAAGACTAGTGGTACTGCCTAAATGGTTCTTCAACACAACAGCCCCATTTTCTTTTTTGTATAATAGTCCAGCTTCTAGAGCATTATATCTTCGTGAGTAATTATCAGGCTTTGCATGATAATGAATATCAATGAAATCTAATTGATTACTCCAGTAATCATAAAAAGCGCTGTTCATTTTTGCACTTCCCATGGAGTTGCATAACCAAGCATTTTTCTGGCTTCAGATAAATTACCACCATTTAAGACTGCAGCTAAAATTCTTTGTTCTGTCAATTCAACATTCTCGGCTCTTTCCAGAACGTCTAAGAGTTTGCTTTGAGGTATACTTAACACACCGTTATCATCACCGAAAATCCAGTCACCGGGTGTAATTATGACTGATCCAATTTCTATCGTATTTTGTATTGCAGCAATTCGAGTTCTATTTTTTCCAGATACCATATAAATATGACTCGAAAAGAGTGGATATTCCATTTTACGGATTTCATTTATATCGCGAGCAGCACCAAAGAGAACTGTACCTTCAATGTTGTTCAATTTGGCCTTGGTTGTAAGAATATTTCCCCAATTTGTGCAATCAGACCGTCCTTGACTATCAATAACAATCACGCTCCCTTCTATTACAGTATCAATGTAATTTCCAGCATTTGAAAAGATTTCATTTTCAGGTTGATAACTTTCATATTTAACAGTAAATGCTGGACCAGCAATTTTTTTACCAGAAACACGGGCATGAATGCTGTGTAAACCACATGGGATATCAAGACTATCCATTGCATCAGAAACTGAAGCCGTATCTAGTGCTAATAAACGTTCTTTAATTGACATTAATGTTGTTTCCATTCTATTTTTCACTTTTCTCTAGCATTTTTAAAACCGACCATGAAGCGTATTCTTCTAAAATATGTTCAATTACATCTTTGTTATAAGGGAACATAACTTTTAGTTGTTTCTGTTTACTGATCGAAGTAGTCATAGTCATTTGACCAATTGGGCGATCTCCCTCCAAAATTACATTTAATTTGGGTTCAATCTCCACATTTACAGCATGTGAAGCTGTTTCTGTATTTGAACTACTTAAATATTTTGAAAGGCTTGGATCCTCAAACTCCCATTTAATAGAGGCGACTTTCTTTAAAATATCACTTGCTTTTTCTCGTTTACGACTAACGATATACGGTTGAAGCACTTCCTCAATTTTTTCCAAACTTTCTAACTTCATAAGCTGAAAATGGTTGAGTTTTAACTCGACCTGAACATAAGGACTTTTCCATAAGAAATGGACTTCAAAATCCTCAGGCGGGAAAAATTGATTGAATATTTGCCCAATTTCACCCTCACTTATACCAATTAGAGTCCAATGGTATTTAGTATCATTTGAAATCTGCGACAAGCTACTGTTTTCAATATAATTCTTAAGAATTTTGCAAGCCTGTTTAGGTGGGCCTGGTAATACTATTAATTGGCTTGCATCACAATGTATCGCAAAACCAGGAGCAGTACCGGTTTCATTTGCGAGAATTTTTGCGCCTTCTGGAAAAGTTGCCTGAATCTTGTTTGAGTTATCGACTCGTACACCAAAACTTATTAACTGCTTTTCAATTTTAGTCCAAGTTGCTTCGTCAAACTTAAGTGGTTTATTAGCAGCCTTCGCAATAGCATATCTCGTTTTGTCATCAGATGTAGGTCCTAGTCCACCACTGACTACAATTAGATCACTTGCACCGAGACTTTCGATCACTGATTGGTAAATTTGCTTAATATCATCAGCAACAACGATATGTTTTTTTACCTGAAGACCATTTTCATATAAATAATTACTAAATAATTGTAGGTTTAAGTTATTGTTTTCTCCGGTAAGTAATTCATCACCCACTGTAATGACCGTAGCCGTCTTACGATTAACTAATTTTGTGACTTTCTCAATAATAGTTAGGGCCATTTTTGTAGTTGTTGCTTCACCACCAAGATCATAAGTGACAACTTTTCCTTCACGAATTACACTATCCGTTGCATTTTCAATTAATTTAGCTTCTTCAGAGAATCCAAGATAGTCGAGCATTAATGCAATTGTGTAGAACATTGCAGATGGATTTGCTTTGTTCTTACCTGCCATTGAGGGTGCACTGCCGTGTACTGGCTCAAAATAGGCTATATCAGAACCAATATTAGCACTTGGTGCTAGACCTAACCCCCCCATTACCCCAGCTGCAAGATCAGATAAAATATCGCCAAACATATTTTCGGCAACAATAACTCCAAAAGTATGAGGACGAGTAACTAACCAAAGTGCTACAGCATCAACATTATGGATATCTGCTTCGATCAATGGATATTCAGATGCAATTGAATCAAAAATTTCTTTTGCAAAGGCACCACTTTCACGCATGACATTAGGCTTATCGGCAAAAGTAACTCGCTTAAGATTGTGTTTTTCCGCATATTCAAACGCAGTTTTAAAAAGACGTTCCAAGCCAAATTTTGTTTGTAATCTAACAGACCAAGCAACATTTTCACTGCCAGAGTGGCTAATGTTAGGGTGCTTCAGCCAATCCGCCATTTCTTCAGGAATGCCCTTGAAGTCAAAACCTGAATATAACCCTTCCGTATTTTCTCGAATGATACAAAGATCAAAAGGTCTTAAATTGCCATCCACGTATCGTACTGGCCGAATATTAGCAAACAGACCCAATTTCTGGCGTAATTGAATAACAGGAGAAACATATTTGATATCTTTACCTTTTAATTCAGCTGGTAAAGCTTCTTGCGCTGCTATTTTCCCCTTACTTGTAATCGCGCCTAATAAAACTGCATCTGCTTTTTTAATTTTTAACCAAGTATCTTGAGGAACAGAATCCCCATGATTTTCCCAACAGGTCCATCCAACATCCCCAAAGCATATTGAGATGGGTAAATTAAGTGCATCAATAATTGGTAATGCAGCATCACATACATCTTTTCCAATACCATCACCAGGTAAAACTAGCAAATTCTTATTCATAAGTACTTAACCATTCTTTTAAAATCTTATTGCAATCCATTGGATTATCGTTCCAAGGTCTCATTCCAGCTTTATTAACTAAGCGGTATTGAAAGTGAGGGCTATGTACAATCACTTGATTATTGATTGAAGCCAATTGGGACAACTCACCTACCACACTTAAGAAATTGTGTTTAAAATTTGGGATAATATTGCGAGCATCTAAATTCAATAACAATTTAAAGCCTAATTTCATTCTTGAAATCGCATTTTCCTGAAGCTCTTTGTCTATATGCATGGGTGGAATGTGATATAAAATATTTTTAGGTAAAACCAATTTATGTAGCTCGTCCATAGCTAAAGTAAGCTCTCTCTGATTGAGTAAATTAACTAAATTGGAAAGCTTTAATTTCAAATCCTCATCAGCAAAACCAGGACCATTTATTGAAATAGCACCAATTACATTGTCGATTTGCGTAGATATGACTTGAACCAATGCCCCACCCATTGCAAATCCAATCAAAATAAATGGTGATTTAATCTCTTCATTTAATTTGTTTTTGAGGCTATCAATAATAACTTTTGGAGCACATGAGGTTATTTCATTTACAGTATCAATGATGTGAACTTCATAATTCAGGTCAAGTAATATTGTTTTTAAATCCTTGCAAAAATCCCCGTTATCCCACACTGGCATAACTGGCGCAAGAATAACGGCAACCTTATTTTTCATGCTAAATTCACCTGTAAAGAACGAACTTTATTTAATGCAGAGTGGATATCTTGTAACAGTACTTCCTCAATTTCTGTCTTATGCTCCACGCTTAGATTACCAATCCCTAACATGATATCGATTAAATTTCGTTTAGATTCTGAAAAACAATTATTTGATTTTAGTGTATTAAGTTGAGTAAATATTGGTGCCAAATCATATTTACTATTATGTTTTTTACAGCTATTCAGATAAGGCAACCATGTTTCAAGTACTAAATTTCCAGATCCCTTTCCCATTCCAGCTAATGAACTATCTATCCATGTTGCTCCTGCATTAACGGCTTGAATACTATTAGACATAGCAAGACCTAAATTATCATGTGGATGGAAGCCAACAGATATCTTAGATGTATGCATAAGAACTTTTGTCATATTTGCAATATCATGAGGTAACAAACTACCGTTTGAGTCTGCTAAATAGAGAACATCTGCTCCAGATAATTCGCACAACTGGGCCATTTCAATTATTGATAGAGTTGGCACTTGGCTGACTCTTGTCACATTAATACAAACATTTAATCCGACTTTTTTCGCCAACTCACATAAAGTTAAAGTCGGCTTTGTATTATCAGATTTAATACATAATCGAATAGTATCAACACCTGCACTTTTCATATCATAAATATCAGACTCTGATATATTATGCGGATGTGCAATTATTACTAATTTAGCCTCTGGAACATTAGTATGTATTTTTTCTATATATTTGTTTGGAGATATACCAGTTAAGCCAATATTTGGAATAGGCTTAAAAGAACCATTTCTATATCCTATCTCAACATATTCAACCCCTGCTTTAACCATAGCTTCAACATGAGTAATTGCATACTCTGCTGTAAAACTAAAGTTATTCTGATAACCACCATCTCTTAGAGTTACGTCGATGTTATTAATCATATAGATCTCTCTTTTATTTTAGTCGTTATTGACTATATTACTGTGAAAAAACATAAAGATACCAAACCCCAAAATACTTATTGAGGCAATAATAAAAGCTACAATTGTAGGATTATGTTTAGATAGATATCCAATTAGAAAAGAAACGATTGCCGCACTACCTAATTGAAGTGTTCCCATTACACCTGATGCTGTTCCTGGTGCATTTTTATGAGATGCAATTGCTGAAGCTGTACCTAATGGCAATAGAAAGCCATTACCAAAAGTAAGCACAGATATACTAAGTATCGTTGTTACTAGAATACTTGAGCTTAAAAGCATTTGTAGTAAAAAGAGAACTCCTCCTATAACAAATATTGTGTATCCAATTTTTATTGTCTTATCTATTCCTCTGATTTTGCATATTTTTTTAGCTACAATATTACCTAAAACATAACTTAAGGATAATCCAATATATGAATAACCAATATAAGCAACGTGTAATCCCAGTTTATTTAATAAAATTGGTGATTCAACTATATAAGAAAAATATGCAGCATAAGCAAAACATGGAATTAAAGCATAATAGATAAAAACTTTATCGGAAAAAACTTTTAAAGTATTTAAAGAGATTGATGAAATATTAAATGGATGTCTTTTAGATTTTTGCAAAGTTTCCTCTAGATAGAAAAAACATAAAAACAAGGTAAACATAATAAATACAACGAGAAATACAAAACATGATTTCCAGCCGAAATAATTATTTAAAACCCCACCAATCATTGGTGCAATTGCTGGTGACATACCAACAAAAGGGAAAATTATTAAATATAAGTGTCCCGCATCTTCCCTCCCCATCTTATCGTTAATAATAACCTTACTAATAGTAATACCTGCACAAGAACCTACACCTTGAAAGAACCTAAGTAAAAGCAAGCTATCAATTGAATTAGTTAATAAAATACCTACTGTTGAAAAAAACCAAATTACCAACCCAATTAATAATATTTTTCTTCTTCCAAAGCTATCACTAAGTGGACCATATATAAGCTGAGATATAGATATTCCTAATAAAAAGATAGCAATTGCATTTTGAATAGAACTTTCATCAACTTTATAATAATCACTCATATCCAAAATGGCAGGAAGAAAAATATCAGTAGATATAAGACCACCAATTGATAGCATGGTAATAATAACAATAAAAGTAATATTGTATTTCACAGTTCGCATTTTATTAGCCATAGATGTTTTTCGACATATTACTAAATTGTTCTTAATATTCATCAAAAAAAAAGAGTCAACAGTGTGTTTCAAAAAATTGAACAATGAAATTATATTTTTTTAAGATTAATTTAAGGTTTGATAATTATTTTTAAAAATTGCTTCTTAGTTATTGCTATTTTTTTCATACGCTTAAAATAGTTATTAATCCATTTGTTACCTATAAAAAATAGATTAATTTGTAAAATGATATCAACCACCTTACTTTTATACATTTTACTCTAAATGTACTTAAATAATTAAACTTAACTAAAACTAGCTAACAGCGTTAAAATTCAGAATAAACGCTTAACTATACAATACAAGGACAAGAGCCTTTAGTTGAGTAATTACTCCGAACTAACAGCTCTTTGCATAGCCACTAAGAATCTAGATACACGCTAATTTCATTTTATGAAACGTCTCAAAGTCCTTTGGCGACCGCTGGTCGTGAAGCCCAGTCTCGTTGGAGTAGTGGAAAACTCTTTAAAACTGCTGCTTCTAATAACAAAGAATTATTCCTTTCTTAAATGAAAATATAGCTACTTCGTAATGGTCAAATTGTCATTGAACGCTATATAAATGAAGTGCTTCGATTTCGAAGCACTTATATCATCAAAAGAAGAATATCAAAATTAATTTAAGGGCTATACTGACACTGACTGCTGCAATCCTTTCTGAATATCTTGAACATGGCTCAGGGCTGTAAAACCTTGGAAAATACTGGGATGGCGTCACTTGAACTGAATCAATAACATTCTGTTTTATTTACTTTTTATTTTCATGCAATTCAAATTTACCCAATCTTGACCCATTATCCCGATGCTGATTATTGCTCTGATCTTGCCTTATTCATATTGGGCTCTTCAACAATAGCAATCCTGTTTTAAAGACAGCATTGTCATAACCTGATGTGCCACACGACTCATAACGTGTCATGGACAAGCAATGTAAAAAAGGCTGCAAGTAGCAGCCTAATCTTTTTATGGCCCTAGTTCAAAATATTTAATTAATTGATCGGAACAGTACGCTTTAGAAAGTCGAGCTGATCTTTCACAACACGCTCGAAAGCTTCTCCAACATAAATTTCAAAGTGCCCATCGGTGTAGTGTTTGATTTCATGACGCGGTGTCCGGTTGGCATGACGCAGAGTAGTTTTGGAAGGCGCTACCGTATCATGATCGCAAATACAAAATAAAACAGGCGCTTTAATTTTTGGAGTTTTACGACCAGGATAATAACGAATAATATCAAGTGCAAAACGTGCAGCAACATAGTTCGGAATATTTGATCCCTCAGGCATAAGCGCGAAATAGCCAGTATAACAATCAGGTGCATTCATCAATGCTGTTTGTCCTGATTGAGCCGCAAGCGGTACCATTACTGGTTTAGCTCCGAACAATGAAACAATTTTATCTTGTAGTGCTAGTCCTGTTACCTTTAAGGAAGTGAGTGGACTCATAGCCATGCTAGATGCAAAGCCATCAGTAAATGGACATTGTGATATAACAGCGGCAAGTTGATTGTCATCAGCAGCTGTTGATAGCACATGACCTCCACCAAATGAAGTACCCCAAATGATCACACGCTTCGGATCGACGTCTTTTAGACTACGAGCATAGGCGATGGCAGCTTTCCAGTCTTCAAGTTGTTTTCCAATGTCTAATAACTGGCGGGGCTCACCTTCACTTTCACCGAAGTGTCGATAATCAAACACTAAACAAGCATAACCAGCAGCAGTGAAGCGCTCAGCAAAAGCTGGTAAACGCATTTTTCGAGTACCACCTAGACCATGTGCCATAACAATGATAGGAAAAGGACCTGCACCTAATGGGCGATAAAAGTCAGCGCTACACAGTAATTTTCCTGAATTAAATTTAACTACTATTGGCTTTAAGAGATTAGAGGTATTTTGAGTCATCGCTATTCTAACCATTTGTACTGAAGATGTTTAAATTATAGGTTAGGATAATTTCTAGGGCTTGACGCTAGCGGACAACCTACTTGATACTTTCCGCCAAACAGTAATAAAAATGTTAGGAAAAACAAAAACTGCTATGGGACAACATATATATCGACGCGTAATACCTGAAACATTTGTCCAATTACTGTATGAGTACCTTGATGAAAAAGGTTACTCACCAGAAGAATTGCTCGAAGAACCTTGGCCTGAACCAGACCCTCAAGGTATTGGTGGCATTAATGTTGAACATTGGAACCGTATGCTGGAAACAGCAGCTGAGCAACTAAAAGATCCATTATTAGGAATACATCTTGGACAAACGATCACTGCACGACATCTAGGAGTGTTGGGTTCTGTATTTTTAGCTAGTGAAAATCTTGAAGCAGCCATAGTACGTCTTAATCAATATTTTCGCTTAGTTTTTGATGTGGTTCCAATGGTTCTACGCAGAGGGAATAATTGGATTGATATTACTTGGGATGAAAGTGAGTACATAACTGGTGCATTAGTTAATGTCACTGGATATGCTGTTTTAGTCCAGTTCTGTCGCACACTCGTTAGAGGTACTGTTAATCCTGTTTTTGTTCATTTCAAACATCCTAGGCCAACTGACATAAGTCCCTACGAGGAGTTTTTTAGTTGTCCTGTTCTCTTTGGTCAAAGTGAAGTAGCTGTAAGGTATAGTAGTGAAATCCTCCATTTTCCGCTGAAAAGCCCTGATGCAGCACTGATTTCAATCCTTGAACAACATGCTGATCGTTTACTTGCTCAATTACCACAACAGTATGAGATCGTAGAACAAGTTCGCCAGCTCATTACTAGGGCATTGCATGACGGAGAACCAGATATTGAGCGAATAAGTGCAAAACTCAATTGTTCTTCACGAACATTACAACGTCGATTGACGGAGGCAGGAACGAACTTCAGACATGAATTAAATTTAGTTCGTTATGAGTTGGCCACGTCGTATTTACAAGACCCTCGTTTACATATCATGGAAATAGCTATGTTGCTCGGTTATTCAGAACACAGTGCTTTTACACGGGCTTTTAAAGAATGGAGTGGGATCACCCCTCAACAAGCTAGAGACAAATAATCCATTTTTAGTGGTAGGATGGCGTCAGTTGAAATAGAAAATAACATTCTGTTTTATCTAATTTTTATTCTTATAAAAATCAAACTTACCCAATATTGACTCTTTTCGAATATGTTGCACATGAGTTAAATCAGAGGCTTGTTGATTCGACTTTGTTTTTGATTCATCTTTGTAAAACTCTTCCACAATTCCAGCCCCTCTTCACCTCCTACCTCAAAATTAGCGTTGTCATAACCTTGCCTTGCCACATGATCTAAAGCTTCCTTATAAAATCCTGCTGCCTTGCTCTCGTTATCAATATGCCTGGCTGAGCTAATTGCTTCCTGTAACCTTTAAATTGATAGCATCACGTAAAGTTAATTCCACATAGTAAATCGGGGTACAGTAACTTTGTATAATGCTTTTACCTCATAAGGCAAGCATGAAAGTAGGTCAACTGAAGCTGCATGGTAGTAACGTAACCGTACTGCCAAAGTACGAATGCCATTAAAACTTGTTGTTCTAAAGATGAAGGGGTCAAACTCATCTGATTCATCTAAATCTAAATTAATGTAAAACCTGCCATAGCCATAGGCTTTGCACAATCATTTGCCTTTAACAAAGACAGCTAAAACAAAATTAAAAGATCTTTCTGAATTCAAAAATAAAACTGAAAGTGAAATATTAGAAGAATTAATTCATCAAATGTATTTAACAGAAATGTGCGATGATGGGAAAGAAAAATACTAACAAGTTCATCTAGGTCAACTTTTGCCTTTAAAAACGGTTTGAAGTCACCTTCAATGGCATTGCGATGATACATTAAATTGAAAATATAGCCACCTCCCTCATAACTGTTTCATATTGCATAACTATTTAATCTTGTAAAGATAAGAGGCTTTTCAGCCTCTTTTTTTTCCACACTATAATTTTAGCATCCAATTTTTTACTTGCTCCCCATACCACTCCATAATCTTTACACGTTCGTCCCAATACTGCGCTCGATTATATGCAGAGCGAATACGGTTCTGTGGCACATGGGCAAGTTGCCGCTCAATAGCATCAGGATTGAATAAATTCGATTCATTCACTACTGTACTAAATAATGATCTAAATCCATGTGTAGTCATTCGTCCTGCATAGCCTGAACGTTTAATCACGGCTAAGATTGACTCACTACGCATAGCTCCCTTGTTATTTAGGCGGTGCGGAAATAATAGATCCTGATTATGTGTCAGACGCAATGCCTGAAGTTCATCTAGCATCATGTCTGTTAAAGGTACACGATGAGGCAAACCATTCTTCATACTCTCAGCAGGGATATCCCATTTACGCTCATCTAGATCAAATTCGTCCCAACTCGCTTGCAGTAACTCACTTACTCGAACACCAGTAAGCATAATCAGAATAATAGCGTGGTGAGTTTGAGCGTCCGCTGGATAAGTTTTGATGCGTCTAAGGAATTCAGGCATTTCATTTTCTGATAATGAAGCTAAGTTCTTCACTTTTTTATTTTTGAGTGCATAAACCAAATCACTTGCTGGATTATCGTATCTATAGCCATGAGCTATGGCATATTTCATGACCATACCACAACGTGACAAGGTACGCTTGGCAATCTCAAGCGAACCTCTTGCCTCTATTTTCTTAATAACCTGCAAAATTTCAGTAGCTTGGATTTGATTAATTCGCTTGTTGGCAAGTCCAATATACAATTCATCTAATGATGCTTGGACATTGCTAATATGCTTTGTAGACCATGTTTCTTTTTGATTTTCAAACCAATCTTCAGCCACCTCTTTAAAAAGTGGTTTTAACTCATCAACCGCCTCTACACGAGAAAACTTATATTTTATATCTAAAGCAATTTCACGAGCTTTTTTCAAACTTAGTTCAGGATACTGCCCTAGTGCTTTAGATTTTCTTTGCCCATCAACCGTAAGTCGAAGCGCCCAATATTTACCCCCTTTGGGATCAATGATGAGTGACAACCCATTAGAATCTGATAATCGATATTGCTTTTCTTTAGGTAATGCCTTTTTGCATTCCACATCAGTTAGTGCCATTTTTCCTGCCCCAATCATTTTGAATCTTGTGGGTCAAATTGTCCCAATTTTGACCCTTAAAAGGCAAAAATAAGGTCAAATCAAGTCGGATAATATCGGACAAACAGGCAAATAAAAAAGCCTTTAAGTATTGAACTTAAAGGCTTTTTTACATCGGATTGAACAATCCCGAATAATATTTTGGTGGAGATGGCGGGAGTTGAACCCGCGTCCGCCAGCACTACACTCGAGAATACTACATGCTTAGATATCGTCTATTGTTTTAACACTAAGTGACCCGACGAACAGGGTACGAAGTGCGATCCTCTAGATTTGGTATAGTGTCCCGAGGCTCAACACTATACGGACTTGTGTGCGTGCGCTTCAGTCGGGTTCACTGACCACAAGTATTCAGTGAAGCGGACAAGCTGCCCTTAGGCAGCTAGAGCGTATGATTCGTCGTTTGCGACTAAAAAATGCAAATTTGATTTACGAGAGGAAATGCGCTCTCGGCATGCATCTATGAGTTTCATTACCAGCGTCGAAGCCAGAAACATCCCCAAAGTACAGCGCAATCATAGCATAGATGACTAGAATTTAAATGTTAATTTCTAAGCATCGAGCAAAATATGCGCTTATAAGCCTATATTGTTGCGAAACTTGCGTTTTCAAGTCCCGATCCAAGTTAATGTGGTGCAGGCCCACCAGCCACAGGTTTCGGTTTTGGACTCATCCAGATCAGAGCACTGGCAAACACAAACACGATCGCCAACAGCATAAATACATGATTGGCAGACATGGTAATCGCTTCTTTATCCACCAGATTCGCAATCGTGGCGAGTGTCGCATCAGAAGAGAACCCATTCTGCAATAAGGTATTTTGTACTTCTTGCGGATGTAAGTTATTCACCATTTCACTACGTGCCACTTTGGCATGATCATCCCAAATGGTGACTGCAATTGAAGCACCAATCGCCCCTGCCATGGTTCTCAAGAAGTTCATCAAACCTGCTGCCGATGCCATTTCCTGTGGTAAAACCGAGCCCATTGCAATATTTGACAGTGGAATAAAGAAGAATGGTACAGCAAAGCCTTGCAATATTTGTGGCCAAGCCAAAGCCATAAAGTCCGCATCAGTCACCCAGAAGGCACGCATTAAGGTCACGACACCGAGCAGAGCCAAACCAAAACTGGCCAAGGCGCGTGGGTCATATTTGGTCGACAGCTTCGCCACAATGGGCGACATGGTCAGACTACCAAAGCCCATGGTGGCTGTCAGGTAACCTGCCCATGTGGCGGTATAACCCAAATTAATCTGTAACCACTGCGGTATCAGTACAATACTGCCAAAAAAGGAACCAAAGCCAAAGGCCAAAGCCAATACTGATACGGCGAAGCCCCGATGTCGGAACACATACAGATTGACCACGGGATGCTTTTCGGTCAGTTCCCAAATCATAAACACGATAAAGCCAACCACCGCAATCAAGGCCAGCATGATAATACTGCTGCTATTAAACCAGTCCCGTTCATGCCCCAGATCAAGCATCAATTGCAATGCACCAATCCAAAGCACTAACAGGCCTAAGCCAATCGCATCAATCCGCAGTTTTTCAGTTTTGGTTTCAGCCACCGACAATAAACGTATCGCGGCTAAAACACAGAAAATACCCACAGGAATATTGATAAAGAAAATCCAGTGCCAAGATAGATTGTCACTGATGAGTCCGCCAAGGATCGGGCCGAGAATCGGGCCAATCACCGTGGTCATCGCCCACAATCCCATTGCCTGCGCATGTTTTTCAGGTGGGAAAATCCGCATCAATAGTGTTTGGCTGAGTGGCATCAATGGCCCGCCACAGAGACCTTGTCCGATACGGAAAAATACCAGCATTTCTAAGGATGTCGCCAAACCACACAGGAATGAAAAGATGGTAAAGCCAATCAGACCAAAGACAAACACCCGAACCGTACCAAAGCGCCCCGCAAGCCACCCTGTTAAAGGGACACAAATCGCTTCCGCAACGGCATAAGAGGTAATGACCCAGGTCCCCTGTGAACTGGAAACTGCGAGGTTCCCCGTGATATGAGGGACAGATACGTTGGCAATGGTGGTATCTAGTACCACCATAAAATTTGAAAGGGCGATCACAAACGCGGCAAGTAGTAAGCGCCCGCCACTCAATTCTGCAAATGGATTTTGCGTTTTCATGGCTGATTACTTCGATGCGAGATCAATATCCGCTTGCATCGACAACCCTACACGCAATGGATGTTCTGCAAGTTCTTTCGGATCAAGGCTGATACGCACAGGTAAACGTTGTACCACTTTAATCCAGTTCCCTGTGGCATTTTGCGCAGGGATCAAGGCAAATGCTGCACCTGTACCGCCTGAGAAACCTTGTACTACGCCGTGATAAACCACATCATCACCATATAAATCAGAGCGTAAAGTCACTTTCTGCCCTGCTTTGACTTTCGCCAATTGGCTTTCTTTGTAGTTGGCATCGACATACAGTGCAGAGACAGGCACCACCGACATCATCACGGTTCCAGGCGCAACCCGTTGTCCAATCTGAATATTACGGCGGGCGATGACACCATCAACAGGCGCACGAATTACCGTACGTTCTAAATCCAAGGCCGCTTGTTCCACATGTGCTTTTGCGACTAAAACATCTGGAGTAGATGCTTCATTCACCCCTTGAATCAAGGCTTCATTGGCCGCATAGGTACTTTCAGCCGCTTTACGGCTTGAGGTCGCTTGTGCCAAACCTGCTTGTGCCAAATCCAGACTGGCTTTTGCTGTTGAAACCGCACTTTGTGCCTTGCTTAATTCCTCTTTAGAAATTGCACCTGATGCAGCCAGTTCATTACGACGATTCAATTCCAATGCAGCACGATCATAATCGGCTTGTGCTTTGGTCACTTGTGCCTGTGCACTAGTGATTTCATCATTACGAACCACAACCTGAGAATTTAAAGAACTGCTATTGGCTTGGCTTTGTTTATATTGGCGTTGCGCTTTAGCCAGTTCTGCCTGCGCCTGTGCCAATTGAATCTTGGCATCACGTTCATCAATACGTACCAATACATCGCCTTGTTTGACCTGTTGGGTCTCTTTCACCAAGACCTCAGCCACTTGCCCACTGACCATTGAGGTAATTTGTGCAGTTTCTGCACCGACATAAGCATTATCGGTATTGACCGAATGATTAAAGAATAACGCCCAAATACCATACAGAATTGCAGCGAGAATGAGAATGAGTGCGAAAAATCCAAGGAATTTTTTACGTTTTGCTTTCATTGCATCATCTGATGCCGAATCTGAAGCAGCATCCTGTTGGTTGGCTTGAGCGTCAGTCATAAGTTATTCCTGAAAATTAAAGAGATTTTTAACTTTTGGTTTAATCAGCCGATCAGTTTAATTTTGAAAACTTAACTGAATGTTAAAAAAACCAAAAATGAAAAATAAGAACAAAAACCATTTCGCATTTTAACGATAAAAAATCATATGACGAGATTAAAAAAAATAACTGATGCGTTCAATTCTTATAAATTGATATTTTAATGATAATAAAAAACTTAAAGTTTGGGTTCTAAGCAAGTGATCTTCGTAGTCTCCTCAGACACAACAATGCTTAACATACCTATAAAGCATGAAGATATATGTGGAATAGGCTTGTGTATTTGGCTGGATTTGTTCTAATGAGCTTAAGTGGAATATTGATTTTTGCGCAGCAATTCATTCTTCCATGCGAGAAAAGCACGGTCATTTATGGATCAGAATGGCATTTTTCTTGCTGCTAAAACAACAAACACTTAGCTAGGTGAAAGGACGATGACATCACTCAGCCAAAATATGGATCTTATCCATCATTCGCATCAGGCCGACTTTGCTCAAGATCTGATGTCAATGATCTGTGGTGAACACCGCTTGGATACCCTATGTCGAGAAACACTCGATTTTCATTATGACGGGATTCGTTTACCGCATAAAAAAATGGCGATCGGAACCATCAGTTATGGCGCCAATGTCGCCATCAATATTGCCAACCTGAAAGCCTATAGCATCAGTCTGCCCTTTCATGGCAAACAAACGCTGAGTATCCGTGGCGCAAAATACCAATCCGATGCACAAACTGGTTTGATTGTCTCCAATCAAGACTTACAGGATTTGGTCATCAATCAGGACTGTCAAAAATTTCAGGTGGTGATTCCCGAAAACAGCCTGCAACTGGTCCTGTCCGAACTGCTGAATCAACCGATTGAAGAAGCCATCGTCTTTAACCCTGAAATTTCACTGTCGATGACTGGCTTGATGCAAGCATGGTGGCACAATATTGAAAATTTCTTGCAGCTTAAATCGCATTATGCCGACTTTTCAGGCCTACCCATGTTTTCCGAAGACTATGAAAATTTTGTGATTAAAGCCCTGCTGTTGTCTCAGGAAAATAATTATTCTGCAGCCTTACATGAACGCTGCAACCGAGCTGAGCCAGCTTATCTACGCAAAGTAAAAAACTTTATCATTCAGCATGCTCATGAAGCCCTCAATGCCGAAAGTTTACACACCTTGGCAGGTGTGTCTAAATCCAAACTCTATGAAGAATTTCAGCAGCATTATGGCCTGAGTCCGATGGCCTATCTACGTAAATATCGCCTACAGCAAATCTATAAAATATTGAGTAATACCGCCAAACATCAAAAAATTTCCATCTCCAAATTGGCTTATGACTGGGGCTTTAATCATCTCAGCCGCTTCGCTCAAGAATATAAGGATGAATTTGGGGAAAAACCAAGTGAAACCCGAAATAAACATGAGTGAACATTCTTAAATAAAAAAAGCCCAGTCAACGTACTGGGCTTTTTTATCTATTAACTGGTGCTTAACACGGGTTTGGCTTTATTGTTCTGACGCATGGCTTTTAAGCTTAGGGCAATGAAAGCAATAAGGGTCGGCAAGGCCAGCAGATAGAAAATTCCGCCAAGGCTGATCTCATAAGTAAAGATATAAGAACCAAAGAACGCCCCAAAGATAGCGCCGATGCGACCAATGCCATGCATCCACGACACCCCAACCGCACGACACTGTGATGGATAAAACAATGCGGCCAAAGGTAATAGAGACGATTGCGCCCCTGTCAGCAATGCCCCAATCAGGAAAATACTAATGCCAAGTAACAAAATGCTTGAGCTAACAAAGCCCGCAACGATAAACATGATAAATGCTGTCAGGTAAGCATATTTAATCACCTGAGTTGGATTCAGTTTATCCATATACCAACCCATGATGATGGCACCAATCACCCCACCAAAAGGGAAAATCGCGGCAATTAAACTAAATTGTTGTGTGCTAAAACCTGCGGTTTTTAAAATGGTTGGCATCCAGCTGGTTAGCAAATAGAACACCAACAGGCTCATAAAACAGCATAACCATAACATCACTGAACCCCACAGATATTTGCCCAAAACTGTTTTAACAGGACTTTCACTGCGATCTACATCAAGGTGTGGCAACTCGATTTTAACGGTGTCGGTAAATGTATGACCTTGAATCTTTGCCAGAATCTGTTGCGCTTTGGCCTGCTGCTCTCGTTTGATCAGATAAGGCACCGATTCAGGTAGTTTCAGTAATAAAGCCACCACGAGGAACAAAGGAATAATACCACCCAAAATCACCACTTTGGCCCACCCGAGATTTTCCAACAAATAGGCAGACAACAAACCACCACAGGAAATCCCTAACATAAACCCACATCCCGCCAAACCAGTCAGAAAGGCTTTGCGTTTCGCGGGCATATATTCAGAAACAATGGTACTGATGTTTGGCATCGCTGCACCCAAGCCCACACCGGTAATAAAGCGGTAAATCATCAAGTCCTGCGTGGAAGAAGCAAAACCACACAAGATGGTAAATACGGAAAATAATAAGGTGGTAAACACAATCACCCCTTTACGTCCAAACCGATCTGCCAATGGCCCTGAAATAATTGCACCGATCGACATCCCCACCAGTGCTGCACTGAGTACGGGTGCCAATTCGGGTTTACTGATGCCCCAATCATCCAATAAGGCGGGCGCAATAAAACCAATAATCCCGGTATCTAAACCATCACAAAAAAACACCAAGAAACCCAGTGTAAATACCAGCCATTGCAGCGGCGATAAACTGTCACGATTGATTACTGTATTAACATCAACTGTCTTCATCTTTATTCCCTTAAAAGCAAATTCTGTTAAAACTTCTGTTGGTTGAATCAATTCAATATCTGCAGTCAATCTCTCCTTCAGAGTCGTCTGATTGCATATATCCAATATTTTTTAATGTTGAGGATGATATTTTTGATGAATGAAAAAAGGGATGGTCATCACGATGTTCCATCCCTTTATCCATTAAGCCTCGAGTGCAATACGTGCACTATTGCTTTGTAAAAACTTCTCACTATAGAGACGGTAATTCGTTAATGCTTGCTCATCCAGCCAACTTTTGACCGCTTCGATCATCGGCGGTGGCCCGCATAAATACATATCAAAGGCTTGTTCCGCCAGTTGCTCCCGATTCAGATGCTGATGGATATAACCTGTTTTTCCTGTCCAAGTCTCTGAAGATTGGGTGACGATGGGTTGATAGTTAAAATTCGGCATTCGTTCTGCATAGGCCAGTAAACGTGACTGTTCGCATAAGTCGGTTGCCTGATTGACGCCGTAATACAACTGAATCGCAGGTGCATCGGCTTGCTCGGCAATATTGTCCAGCATGCCTAAAAAAGCGGATAGACCTGTGCCACCTGCAATAAACACCAGAGGTCGTTGCACTTCACGCAAATAGAAACTACCCAAAGGTGCTTCCATCATGATGGTCTGACCGACTTGGCAGCGTTCACGTAAATAATTACTCATCACCCCATCAGGCAATAAACGAATTAAAAATTGCAGTTGATTGTCAGGATTAGGCCGATTGGCAAAGGAATAAGAACGCCAATCCTCTGTTTCAGGAATCTGCAAACGCGCATATTGACCCGGCAGAAACTCAAGTTGCTTGGTATATGAACTGGCATCGACATGCAAGATGGCGGTAGTCTCAGACACCAGTTCAACCTTGGTCACTTTGCTGGCAATTTTTAAGGTTTCACCTGCATGGCACATCTCGGAGCTATGATCAAAATAAAAGGCAGCATTGGATTTGACTCGTGTTTGGCAGGCCAGCATTTTACGCTCAGCCAAATCACGCTCGCTCAAGGCATCTTCATCCACATATTCCTGTTCATAGCTGCCAGTTTCACATTGGCCCTGACAGGTCCCGCACACGCCTTCACGACAATCCAAGGGTAGGTTGATGCCCTGGCGAATTGCAGCATTGAGCAGTAACTCATCCTCTTGAACTGAAATAAAAAAGGTTTTTCCATCGGCAAAATTAAGCGCAACTGAATGTCCCATCATGAAGCTCCCTTAAACATGATAAAAATCTAAGACCGAATCAATTTTGTCATTCAGCAAAATCGTGTGCTGACGGCGAATACGGAATCCTTCCGCTGTGGGTCTTAACAGATAAGTGGCATGTCCATAGAAACAACCTTCCAGACCTTGACGGTTATATAAAGTGCTCCATCCGACTTTGGCTTCAATCAAACCCTCTGGCAGGGTTTTGACCTGTACATTTTGAATACTGTGCTGCGTGCGTGGTAAGGGTGTGGCTGATGCCGCTTTGCCGGTACGGATACGAAACACGCGATCCTCAAGTCCTGAGCGATCTGCATAATAAATATAAGACAAGCCCTGATTTGGATCTTCGACATAACGATGATCATCAATCCATTGTGGAATGTGATATTCGCTATCTTCATCATACAGTTCCAGATAGGCATCCCAATCATAGCGATCGCACAACTCAGACTTCTGATATAAAAATTGTGAAACAGCAAAATGTAATTCAGCAGTCATGGCTTAGACCTCCTCTGTCACAGTATCTAACTGGTAGGTAATATCCTGCATTTTTAAGGCCTTGCGATTTAAACCCTCCAGCATTAAACGCTGCCATTGACCGTGCTGATTGACATATAGGCCTTCATGCGTCAGTTCACGGCCCGTGATCACAGGTTGAATCCCGAGATCCTGTGCATTCTGCGTCAGCTCATAACACCATTTATGCTGTCCACGGGAAATATCACTCCAACGCTCCAAACGTGCTTGGAAGCCTTTTTGCTGTTCACGGAACTCCACTAGATCATCAGGCGTACCTAAGCCAGAGACATTGAAAAAATCTTCAAACTGGCGAATGCGGTTACGACGTGCCTCAGTCGACTCACCTTTTACCGCCAGACATTGGCTAATCACTTCGGTTTTATTCCACGCCACTGGACGCACAATCCGCAATTGAGAACTGATCTGATCCATAAAGAATAAGCTTGGATATAGGTTTAGGTTTCTGAGCCGATGCATCGCCCATTCAGCACGCTTAGCACCATATTTTTCCACCAGATATGGCATCACCGTGTCATAGCCAGGACGCACCGCTGGATTTGGCATGTCACTGAATAAAACACTGTGACCGTTTTTAAAACTGAACCAGCCATCATCGGTTTGGTTATCGCCTGCACCTAATTTGCTGTAATCCAAGGTATCCAGATCATCGCCTTTGGCGGCATTGACCTGTTGGCGATGTTGTACAGTTGAGACATAGTTATAGTGCACAGTACTGACGTGATAGCCATCCAGACCATTTTCATTTTGCAGTTTCCAGTTTCCTGCAAAGGTATAGGCAGACTTGCCTTGCAGGACTTCCAGCTCACCTGTTGGCGACTGTTCCACCATTAAATCGAGGAATACTTTGGCATCACCCAAAAAGTCTTCAAGGCGATCCGTTGCCTGTGTATCCAGACTGACAAAAACAAAACCACGATAACTGGCAATACGTCCTTGTTTGAGACCACGACTCGACTTGTCAAAATCTTCACAATATTCGGCAGGCGCTTTGACTTTGACCAGACGACCATCTGATTTATAGCACCACGCATGGAACGGACAGGTAAAGGTGGATTGATTGCCTTTGGCCACACGGGTTAAGGTGGCGCCACGATGCTCACAGGCATTGACCATGGCATGCAGTTGACCTTGGCCATCACGGCTAATAATCAACGGTTGACGTCCAATCTGAACAGTTAAAAAATCATGATTATTGGGAATTTCACTTTCGTGACAGGCGTAGATCCAGACTTTTTCAAAGATCAATTCCATTTCCAAATCGAAAAGCTCAGCCTCTGTGAACATCTCGCGTGCGATACGAAATACGCCATCGTTCGGGCGAAAATCCAAACATCCTGTGATGAAATCTTGCCATTCTGCAATATTACGTGGAGCCATTTTTATCTCCTCCAATCCATAAAAACCTTTTCATGATTGAAGCTTGATTTATGGCTGGACTCTATCCACTTTTTCCAGATCTCTATCCAGTTTGAGAATTATTTTAGGATCGCACTATTGCTAGATAATGAAACCAATTGAGGTGGAAATATTCGCCCCCCCCAACCAGACACATCGAATCATATTTTAGGGAAGATAGGCTGTTAATTTTTAATCGCCCGTGTTGCCAAAAAGGTTGGCATAAATTGATCCACTAAAAAACGTGGTTGTGGTTGATCATCTTCATAAAAGCTTTGAATGAGAAAACCAGCAGCCAGTTGCCCCTGAATTAAATCCGTGAGGCTATGTCCAAACACCACCGCCTCACCTGCTTGCAGTTTGGCATTGAGCGCATCTGCACCCAGATCTTGAAGATCGGAATAAGGTAATCTATAAATCGGGTGAATCAGCCCCTGTTTGGCATATTCAGGATTACGATCTGCAATAAAAACCACAGGATTATAAAAACTGGCGATCAAAACCCCTTGCGGTTTGAGTACCCGATAGCATTCCCGCCATACCGCTACAACATCGGCAACATACAGGTTTGAAATCGGTTGCATGATCAAATCAAATTCAGCATCCTGAAATGCATGCAAATCACACATATCTCCCTGCACGGTCTTGAGCTGAAGCCCTTCGCGTTCCGCAACCATTCGGTCTTGCTGTAATTGTTGATCAGAAATATCAAAGACCGTAACATTCGCGCCCGCAGCCGCCAGCACAGGTGCTTGTTGACCACCTGCAGAGGCTAAGCACAGAATGTTTTTTCCGACAATATCGCCGAGCCATGCTTTGGATAATGGTCTTGGCGTGATATGTACCTCCCAATCTCCATGACGAACTGCGCGAATTAGTTCATGACTGACAGGACGTGACCAAGCTTGCTGTTCTTGCGCCTGCTTATCCCAAGCTGCACGATTATGGCTGAGAAAATCGAAATGATGGATTGCTTTTGCCACAATGAAGCTCCCTTTTCAGACACTTAAATCGTTCAAAATAGGAATACGATATCGACGCGAAAAAAGGAAGCGGTGTTCAGGACAGAAACTACTGCCTAAAAGACAGCAGAGCTTGTGCCATCTAAATTAATAGGCATACGAGGCAATTGCGGTTGCAATCGCTTTACCTTCATCATTGACCATGGTCATACGCATGGTGCAACCTTTACGACCTAGACGTAAGGTTTCAGCACGGGCAATAAAATGTTTGCCACGTCCTGGTGCCAGATAATCCACCCGCATATCCACCGTGGCTAAACGCGATACTTTTTTGATGGTATCGGGTAAATCTTCTGGTGTGGCACGGCGATAAAGCTGCTCCATCGCAACCACCCCACCAATACTGTCCAGAATCGTCGCAGCAACGCCACCATGTAAAATCTGAAATGCAACATTCCCCACCAGTTCTGGCTGCATCTCAAAATATGCTTCAATCTGATCATCCACCACTCGCATGACCATTCCACTGTATTTAAAAAATGGACAGGCATTAAATGCCTTACACAGCTGTTTCAAGACCACTTGGTGATCTGCCTTGGCACCTAGCTGAATATTCCCAGTCCAGTTTTTCTTTACATCATTCATACGCGGCCTACACTCAATGGAAAGAATAACTTTCCATTATTTTGCACAAATCTAAAAATATGGGGCTACAATAGCGGGGTTCTGTAATTGGGTAACAGCGCTAAGCTCTCCCTAGCCTGACTTAATACCTCAATTATTCCTATAGTGTAATACTGAACATCGAGATTGTTATGACTTATACGTTCAATCGTCCAGCTTTTCCTGCGACTCGCATGCGCCGTATCCGTAAAAATGACCAACTTCGTGCCATGGTTAGTGAAACGCATTTAACTGCGAATCATTTGATTTATCCAGTGTTTGTATTACCAGGACAACAACAGACCCAAGACATTCCAAGCATGCCAAATGTGCAACGCTTGTCGGCTGACTTATTACTAAAAAAAGCAGAAACCTTGCTTGAACTCGGGGTTTCGAAACTTGCCTTATTCCCTGTCACACCACAACAAGATAAAAGCTTAACAGCGGAAGCTGCTTGGGATGACAATGGCTTGGTTCAGACGACCTGTCGCCTACTCAAAAAAGAATTACCAGAGATGGTCTTGATTACCGATGGTGCACTTGATCCTTATACCACGCATGGTCAGGACGGTATTATTGATGACACGGGTTATGTACTCAATGATGAAACCGTTGAATGCTTAGTGAAACAAGCACTCAGTCATGCTGCGGCTGGTGCCGATGTAATTGCCCCAAGTGACATGATGGATGGTCGTATCGGTGCGATTCGTCAAGCACTAGAGCAAAACGATTTTATCTACACCAATATCATGGCCTATTCAGCAAAATATGCCTCAAGCTTCTATGGCCCATTCCGTGATGCGGTGGGTTCTGCCAGCAACCTGAAAGGTGGCAATAAATACAATTACCAAATGGATATTGGCAACCGCGCCGAAGCCTTGCATGAAATTGCGCTGGATCTGCAAGAAGGTGCGGATATGGTGATTGTCAAACCGGGTATGCCTTATCTAGATGTGGTTCGTGAAGTTAAAGATACCTTTGGTGTTCCGACATTCATTTATCAAGTTAGTGGCGAATATGCCATGCTTGCGGGTGCGATTCAAAATGGTTGGCTCTCTGACAGCGTGATTCTAGAATCATTGATGTGTTGCCGTCGTGCAGGTGCAGATGGGATCTGGACATATTTTGCGGAAGATGCAGCACGTAAATTAAAAGAGATGAAATAATTTCCTTTTATTTAGAATGTTCTAAAATTTGATACGCGGAAACGTCATCTGCAACCTGCACAGTGCTAACAAGATATAAGATATTGGACTTATAGCTGGATGCATAAAGCTGAAAAAATTGAACAGGTTTTGCAGATGACAATGCCTTTGCTTACTTTGGGCAAAACCAAAGTAAGTCCAGCTGAAAGCTAATCCTAAAATAGATTGAGAACTCGGCAAGACTCCGCCGCGTATTTATTCTGAGTAATTTAAATCAAATTTGGGTGCTCACCCCAATTAAGCAAATAAAACTGGTTTAACATGCATATTGCCATCATTGGTGCGGGTATTAGTGGCTTAATGTCAGCATTGGAACTTGCTGAACAAGGCTGCTCTGTCGATATTTTTGATCAACAGCTTGCTGGTCAAGCAGCCTCATGGGCGGGTGGAGGTATCCTTTCCCCCATGTATCCTTGGCGTTATGCACCCGAAGTGAATCAGTTAGCCCAATACGGTAAACCGCTCTATCAAACATGGAATGAAAAATTGCTGCCCATCACTGGCATTGATTTTCAAATCCACGATACAGGTATGCTGATTTTCGATCAGGACGATTTCGAAGTTGGTTTGAATTATGCCACGCGACATCAAGAGCCGATGCAACACTGTGAACTGCTTGATCGTACTCAACTCCAGCAAGTTAACGCTCATATTTCAGCACAATTCCAACAAGCTATTTATTTCCCACAACTCTCGAATGTCCGCAATCCACGCTTATTACAATCATTAATTTGCTATTTAAAACAGCACCCTGCGGTACGTTTTTTTGAACAGTGCCCTGTGGAAAAATTAATGATTCAAAATAAAAAAGTTCAAGGGATTGAAACGGAAGATGGTCAGAAATTTAGCGCAGATCATGTCGTGATTACGTCTGGGGCATGGAGTCAGCAATGGGCCGAGCAAACCCAACGCAATATCCCCGTGCATCCCGTACAAGGACAAATGCTGTTATTTAAAACCCCTGAAAACTGGCTTCCAACCATGTGCATGAATCGGGTGATGTATCTGATTCCACGTCAAGATGGTCACATCGTCTGTGGTTCCAGTATGGCAGAGACTGGTTTTAGCACTGCCGTAGATGAACATACTCAACAGGATATTCTCACTGCCTGTTTAGAGATGGTGCCTGAATTAGCGCAATTTCCAATTGTAAAACGCTGGGCAGGTTTACGTCCAAGTTCTCCACAGGGCATTCCCTATATCGGCGCAATGCCTGAACTGGAAAATCTTTGGACCAATTTTGGACATTTCCGCAATGGTCTATGCATGGGCGCTGGTTCAGCATGTCTGCTGCGTCAGCTGATATTAGGGCAAGAGACACTGGTTGATCCGAATGCTTATTCACCGCTGCGCTTAAAGCGACAGGATTTAATTTCTTGCTAAAATTGCAGTTAATGCCACATTTAAATCTGGATATTGAAATTGAAAACCCTGTTCCAGCAAGGCCTTGGGCGCCACATATTGGCCATTTAAAATAAGCTGCGCTTGCTCGCCAAGCATCGATATAAATACACACTTAGGCATTCGCATAAAAGGTTTGCGCTTTAAAATGTGGGCAGCCGTTTGAGCAAATTGTTGTTGATTGATTTGTTCAGGTGCGACAAGGTTATACACCTTTTGACTGTGATTGGATTGCAATAGAAAAACCATAGCATTTAGTACATCTTGGATATGAACCCACACGATCGGTTGTCGTCCCGAACCAATTTTTGCAACCGCATTCAATCGAATCGGTAACAGCATTTGTGGCAAAATCCCGCCCTGCCCAAAAACCACACCTAAACGAATGATTTTGGTATTTTGTTGGCTAAATTTTAAAGCGGCTTGTTCCCACTTCTGGCAAAGTTCAGACATAAAAATCGCTTGCGGTGCTGTATTTTCATCACAAACAAGCTTCCATTGTTCTTGTGGATCAATACCGTAATAACCAATCGCAGAACCAGAAATAATACATTTCGGAAAAATTTTCCGTTGTTCCAACCATTGATACAGTTGCTCTGTCACCTCAACACGGCTATGTATTAATTGCTGTTTACGTTGTTCCGTCCAGCGTTTTGCACCAATATTTTCACCAGCCAGATTAATCACATAATCAATCTGTTGCGTTTCAATTTGATCAAAATCACTCACCCAACGTAGCGCTGAATGCTGAGAAACTCGATTTGGCTGTCGGGTCAGTGCAATAATTTGATATTGTCGTTCCAATAAAAAAGGCAACAAATGAGAACCAATAAATCCACTTGCGCCTGTGATTAAAACCGTCTGTTTTTGCATCGCACCCTCATCCTGCATGATATTGATCAGCTCGATATCTCAGTCTTAGCAGAATGAAAGTGAATTACAAGTGAACTTTGTTCAACTAGTTGAACATTTTATTGGCCATTCGCTGTGCTTGCGGTCCATAAAACCAATAGGTAATTAAGAATAACGGTACAGCAATCACAAACCACATCGCCAATACCGTCAGCAAAAATTGGGGCTGTTTCAGATAGAGTAAAAAGTTCTGCCAAACTTCGGGATCTTTCCGTGCAAAAATAAACAGACCGAGAAGTAAGCCACATGCGTTATAGCCCCAAAAGATCAGACTAAAGCCGATACTTAAACGTTTCCGTTCCTGTGGCGTCGGTGCACGGCGTTGTTGCTTGAGAAATTTGAATAAAATAACAATGATCGCAATTAAATAAGGAACCGCAGTCAACACGCCACCAATACTATTGGGTAAAATAGCGGCCAGTACACCTGCCAACAATGTTGCAGTAAAACAAATTATAAAAAACCAGAGATAGTACAAACGCAATGAAATCATAAAGATAAACCTAATTAGACTGGCTTTAGAAAATAATTATAAATTTTTTTCACTTTTTTTTCATTTTTATGTCAACCAATCCTCAACCAGTAGCGTTATATAAGGTACAAGGTCGCAGCAACCGATTGTACATTGCACGGCATCCGCAATGTTTTCGGTGACCTTTCATTATGACTCTCCATCTTTAACAATGGTTGTGTTAGCAGCCAGAACCATTGAAAAAGATTTTGACCGACGATTTATCATCACTCGAATCGTCGGTTTTTATTTGCCTGACATTTGTATTTTAATTAAACCGTATCGGCAACATACATTTTAATCAGTCCACCCTCATCTTCTGTCACCGTGGTTAAAAATGTCCAGCCACACTTTTCGTAAAAATCATCTAGGTCAGTCACCAAATAGAGCTTTTCAAATCCCAAACTTTTCATTTCTAATCGAGCAAAATCCAGCAGCTGTTTGGCGATATTTCGCTTTCGATAAGCAACCTCAACAAACAAAGCACACAGGTTTGGGCTGAGATCTTTGCGCTCGTGGAAATCATTGTCGATCACCCCAGTGCCCGCAATGATCTGCTGTGTATCATCGAGAATCACATACCATTGTGGAATTCCGTCTGGCTGTTCAATCGAGCTTTGAATACTATCCCGATAGGCCTCAACAGGAATCCCCCATTTGTCCGAAAACCACATTGAAGCCTGTTCTCGTAATTCAGGATGATTCGCTAATTTAATAATTTTCATCAATACAGGATTAACCTCTTATATCTTACTCAAATGTATTCAACGCGATTTTATGATCAAACCGCAAAATGCGCACCTGCTTACATAAATGTCTCGTGTTTCAATTCCATATCTCTTTAGAATAATTTTACGACCATAAAAATTAAGGACAGATTGAATGAACAACATTATTTATTTTGAAATTCAGTCATCAGATCCACAACGTGACGTCCACTTTTATCAATCCGTGTTTGGCTGGACATTTGAAAAAGTAGAAGGCTTACCTATTGAATATTATCGTATTGTAACAACAGGAATTCATGGTGGTTTATTACAACGTCCTGTAGCAACGCCACCGACTGGATGTGGAACCAATGCCTTTACCTGTAGTATAGAGGTGGCAAATTTCGATGAAACTGCAGCTAAAATTTTAAGTTTAGGTGGGATTACCGCTATGGATAAGTTTGCAATCCCGAACCGCTGTTGGCAAGGCTATTTCATCGACCTCGATCATAATACCTTTGGGATTTGCGAAATCGATGAACAGGCGCAATAACTTGCTAAACTCAAGTTAAAGTAAAATGATTACCGCCCCTTAAACTGTGGTGGCCGTTTTTCTAACATAGCGCGAACCCCTTCTTGAGCATCTTCCGATACAAACAGCGGCATCAAATAATTGTTCATTTTTTCAAATGCAACTGTTTGACCTTCCACGACTGCATCGGTTGCAGATGCCAATAAAGCTTGCACTGCCAACGGTGCGGCACTACAAATCTCTTTGGCAATTTCCAAGGCACGTTCAAGTTGTTGCCCTGATTCAACCACTTCAGACAGGAGATTCAACTCATAGGCTGTTTTGCTATTAAACGTTTTACCCGTCAATAAATAAGGCATGGCTTTTTGCCAACCCGCAGCTTGTACAAAACGCACCGTTGCCCCGCCAAAAGGCATAATCCCACGTTGCACTTCAAGCTGACCAAAGACCGTATTTTCACTGGCAATCACCACATCAGCATTCAGCATGAGTTCCACGCCAGCAGTATAACAAATCCCTTGGACAGCCACCACCACAGGTTTGGTTCGATGCCGCCCGCCCGTTCCCCACGGATTAATCTGATCAGCCTCAAAATTAAAAATACCTTGTGAAATTTTGGACTGTAACTCCACCAGATCTAGGCCCGCAGTAAAATGGTCGCCATGCGCAAAAATCACCGCGCAGCGCAGTTCTGGGCTATTTTCATATTCAGTTAAAGCTTGAGATAGATCATGAATCATATGGCTATCAAAAGCATTGCGCTTTTCCACACGATCAAGACCAATCAACATGATCTGATCCATGATTTCACGGCTTACTTGACCTAAGCTCATTTTATCTATCCTCATTGTTAAAATAATGGCATTGAGATCAAACTAGAGCATCGTTGAAAAATGATCAAGGCAGATCTTGTAGTGCTTTTCTGCTCATCAAGGCTCTCCCTTCCACCTGAATACGTGCTACCTTATTCGGGTTTATTTTATTTTTAGATTCATTTATGACCGTGCGTTTTTTTCATACGTCTGACTGGCATTTGGGGCAGTTTTTTTATAATCATTCCCGCCACTACGAACATGAACAATTTCTGACATGGTTACTTGAGCAGATCAAAGCCAAACAACCGCATGCATTATTAATTGCGGGTGATATCTTTGATGTGATCAACCCGAGCTCACAGGCACAAAAACAACTCTATCAATTTCTTGCCGATGCACATGAGCTTGCCCCACATATGCAAACCTTAATGATTGCTGGCAATCACGACTCAGGTTATCGGATTGAACAAGTTGAACCCTTATTAGAAAAATATAACGCCAAAACGGTCGGTGTGATTCGCTGGAATCAAGATAAGACCCTCGACTTAGAGCGTTTAATTTTGCCGATTTATAATGAACAAAAGCAGATTGTAGCGTGGTGTATTGCCCTGCCATTCCTACGTTCAGCTGAAATTACAGGCTTTAATGAGCACACCACCAACAGTCAAAATGCGATTGCTTATCTACACCAACAGTTAATCGAAGAAGCCAAACGTCGTAAAACCGATGATCAGGCCCTGATTCTGATGTCGCATGCGCATATGCAAGGCGGAGAAACCTCCGATTCAGAACGGCCGATTATTATTGGTAATGAAGAAGCCCTATCTACAGCTCTGTTCGACGACAGCATTGATTATGTGGCACTGGGGCATTTGCATAAACCGCAAAAAGTACAGCATCCACATATTCGTTATAGCGGTTCACCAATTCCACTGTCATTTAGTGAAATCAACTATAAACACCAAGTGGTTGAAGTCACGATTGATCCTAAAAAAAGTGAAGATTCGTTTAACTTTGAAGCTTTAGCGATACCACGAAGTATTCAACTGCATAAAATTAAAGATGAACTTACTGTAGTCATGCAGCGCCTTCGTAATCTGCCAAATGAACCGATCGAAAATCTTGAGCATCGTGAATATGTCGATATCGAATATCATACCTCGACGCCACCACAGCCCAATTTACGACAACAATTTGAAGATGCCTTGCCCAAAAATCGTTATCGACTGGTGCGCATTTCCAGACAATATCTCTCCAATGAAACTAATGCCGAAAGCAAGCAGAGTATTAGCTTAGAACCACCGACACCTGAAAAACTATTTCAGCAAATTTGGGAGAAAAAAGGCTATCACGCCGATGATGAAGTCACTCAAGACTTTATGAGTTTGGTCGCAGAAGCGCAAAAGCAACTTGAAGATGATCAGACTGTTTAAGGAGCTGCCATGAAAATTTTATCAATTCGACTGAAAAATTTGGCATCTCTGGCAGATGAGCATTTTATAGATTTTGAAACTGAGCCTTTGGCCAGTGCTGGACTGATTGCCATTGTTGGAAAAACGGGCGCAGGTAAATCTACGATTCTAGATGCCATGTGTCTGGCCTTATTTAATAAAATTCCCCGCCTCAAAGAAAGTGACGGCAAACTGTTAGATGTCGATGGTTCGGAACTGCTGACCAACTCCCCTTTAACGGTTCTACGTCGCGGTACAGGACATGGTTTTGCCGAACTGTGTTTTGTGGCACAAGATCAGAAACATTATCTCGCACGTTGGGAAATTAAACGTGCCCGTGAAAATGCCAGTGGCAAACTGCAAAGTGTGCAACGCTCACTCAAATGCCTGACTGACGGCGTGGTGATTGCAGATAAAACCAAAGCGGTTGAAGCGCATATTCAACAGATTACCCAACTGAGTTTTGAGCAATTCACCCGTGCGGTACTGTTGGCGCAGTCTGAAGTCACCGCTTTTTTAAAGGCACGCGATAATGAGCGTGGTGAATTACTCGAATATCTGACCAATTCCAGTATTTTTGCCAAAATTGGACAACTGGCGTTTGAAAAAACCCGTGAAATTAGCAACCAACGCAAGCAACTGGAAAATGTGCTCGGCCATATTGAAATTCGTTCAGATGAAGAAGTTGCCGAGTTACAGACTCAATTTCAGCAGATACAACAACAGGTTCAACAGCTTGAAACCGACAAAATTCAGCTTAATCAACAGCAACAATGGTTTGAACAGCGACAGAAACTCGAAACTGAAATTACACTAAAACAGCAACAGCATGACATTCAAATTCAAGCACATCAGGCTTTAGCCGCAGATCGCAATCGACTCAGCCAACTCGAAACCTTTTCAGGCATTCGTCCGATTGTGTTCCAACAGCAACAATTGGAAAAAGCACTGCAACAGCTTGAACCACAGATTCAACACAAGCAGCAGCAATTTACCGCTGTAAGCACCCAATTTGAGCAAGAAAAAACAGCTTATACGCAGGTTGAAACGGCCTTACAGCAATTTCAGAGTTTTGAACAAAACCATCAGCAAGAACTCACCCAAGTGCGTAAATATGTACAGGAACGTGAATACATTGCTGATGAATATAAGAAAACCAAAGTTCGCCTAAACCAAAACGAAGCGCAACAACAACCATTACTTGAACAACAACAGCAGTTTGAACAAAGTCGCCACAGTCTATCCATACAACAACAAAACTGCTCTGAACAGCTGCAACAGAGCGCACAATTCTCCACTTTAGATAAAGGCTTGAATGCACATCTTCAGCAGCTAAAGCAATTTATTCTACAATACCAAAAAGTCGAACAGAATTTAGGTTCAATTCAACAAGCCCAATCCAAGCTTGAACAAGATCAGATCGTATTGAATGAGCTCATTCAAAAATTTGGCGCACCACAACAGATTGAAAGCCAGCTTGAACAGAAACAAAAACTCAGGGAACAACAACAAGCCCGATTGAGTCAACTGGATCTGATTCAACAAAAACTACAGCATTATTTTGAACTTAAAAAAGAACGTGATGAACTAAGCCATAAGCTCAATAGCACACAGCAGCAACACCAGCAGCTTGAACAACAACTGCAAACCAGCCAAGGTGAATTCCAGTCTGCCAAGAATGAGCGGGAAAAATTGCAGCAAATGTTGCAACAACAGCGGTTATTACATGCTGAAAATATTGAACATCTCCGTGCAGAACTCAAACACGGCGAAGCCTGTCTGGTCTGTGGCAGCACCGAACACCCTTACCGTGATGATGCCAGTCAGCTCTCCAAAGCCTTGTATGAGCTGCAACAACAGCAAGAGCAACAGGCCATTCAACAAGAGCAGCAGTGCTTTCAACTTTGGCAAAACACACAGCAGCAATTTACCCAGATTCGTACCGAACTGACTCAATTGCAATCTGCCATGCAACAAGCGGATGACAAATTCAAACTGCAACATCAAGAATTAGTCAAACATGCAGCACAGTTCGACATTCAGTTAGATTTAACCCAGTCGCATGCGGAAATCACTACAGTTCAACAGCAATACATCAATGAAGCAACCCAGTTCAAACAGCAGATTGAAATTGAGTTACAGCAACTGCATCAGGCCAATAAAGACCACTATCACCTGACTCAAACGATTCAAAATATCCGCTATCAACTGGAAAGCGTACAGCAGTCACAGCAACAGATTCAGCATGTTGTGGATTGCCTGAGCAGCGATGAACAAAGCTTATGGCAGCAGCAAATGCTGAGCTCTGCCCAACAGCTAGCACAACGTTTACAGCAACGTGTTCAACAGCTTGAACAAGATGAAACACTCAGCAGAAAACAACAGCAGCTTGAACAGCAACTGAATCTATTAAAGTCCAATTTAACCAGCTTGATCGCTCAACATGTGGAGTTTAGTCAGCAACTCAAAGATGTCGAGATTAAGGGCAAACAAAATACAGAGTCAGCGCATCAATTGATTGTAGCGATGACAGGTTTAACCGAACTTAAAGCCAATGAATGGTTAAACCAACACGACCAACAGCGTCAGCAACTCCAAAATCAATATCAGCAGATCAAACAGCGTTTTGAACAGGCTCGTCAAAGCTTTGAACAGCAGAAAAATGAACTGGAACAGCTCAAAGCCCAACAGCAGCAGCAACAAGCTACCCTTGTCCAATCCAAGACTGAAATCCGAGCATGGTTAGACCAGCATCCTGAATTTGAAGACCATCTATTAGCGGATTTACTTGCTATTCGTGCTGAGCAAGAGCAGCACATTCGAACATCGCTACAACATGCAGAACGCTTGCTCAATGAGGCCGCCTCTGCATTGAAAACGTTGCAACAGCAATTACAGACACATCAGCAACAACAGCCACCCATCGAACACAACCAGTTGCTTGAGCACATCCATCTCAATCATGAAAAATTACAGCAGCAAGCTGAACAACGTGATCAATTCAAACTGAAACTGGAACTACATCAGCAAAATGTTGCCAAGCAAAAGCAATTTGCAGATCAGATCCAGCAGATTCAGCAGCAGGAACACCGCTGGAATAAAATTTCCAGTTTGATTGGTGATTCTAAGGGTAAAGATTTCCGTGATTTAGCCCAGCAATATAATCTGGATATTCTGCTGGAATATGCCAACCAACAACTCACCATGTTGTCACAGCGTTATACCTTAAAACGTTTGGATAACTCCCTCAGCCTAGCCATCATTGACCATGATATGGATGGAGAAACCCGCTCCGTGGCTTCACTATCCGGTGGAGAGTCCTTCCTTACTGCTCTTGCAATTTCCTTGGCAATTGCCAACATGGCCTCAGGTTCCATGAAAATCGAATCACTGTTTATTGATGAAGGTTTTGGGACGCTGGATGCCTCTTCCTTGCATATGGTGATGAATGCGCTGGATCAATTACAAAGCCAAGGCCGTAAAGTGGTGTTGATCTCGCACATTCAGGAAATGCATGAACGAATTCCTGTACAGATTCAGGTACAGCCGATTGGTTCAGGTTCGAGTCGGATTGAAATTGTTGGTTAAAGCATTATCATGATTAAATAATCACCATGCTTAAATCACATGAATCAGAAAAAAGCTGTTATTTTTGACCTTGATCAAACCTTACTTGATCGAACGACGTCATTAATAAAATTCCTCACTTGGCAGGTTAATTTCTTTCAATTGGTACCTGCCGATGACAGAGAAAAATTTATCCAGCGCTTTCTTGGATTAGATGATAATGGCAAAGTTTGGAAAGATCGTGTTTATGAAAATCTGATTCAGGAATTTTCAATTCAACATCATTCTAAAGAAATCCTTTTAACCACTTATATCAATGATTTTAATAAGTTTTCATGCTGTTTTGAACATGTAGAAAACGTCATCATCCAATTAAAACAGCAAGGCTATTTAATTGGATTAATCTCTAATGGCAGAACACCCTTTCAAGAACATAATTTTTATGCGCTAGGGCTGACTGAATACTTTTCTAGCATCATTGTTTCCGAGGCAGTCGGACTCAGAAAACCAGATCCCGCAATTTTTCTATTATCTTGTCAGCAGCTTGGTGTTCACCCACAAGATTGTATCTTTGTCGGAGATAATGAACTGGCAGACATACAAGGTGCACAGGCTGTCGGGATGAAAAGCATTTTCTTTCATCCCAATCCAGCGATTTCCTCAGCAATAGCTGATCAAAATCTTCATGATTTTAAAAACTTCATCGAAACATTAACATGCTTAGAATAAATGACTTAAAAAAGAAAATATGCACAAAGACCTTTAAAAATTCAGGCATAACCATTTGGTCAAGTGCGAAGTCATTTAAGGGATGAATTAGGTTCTAATTGCACCCCTTTTTGAACTTTAAATTTTGTTGTAGGCTGTTTTCATCTCAGCACAAACAGATTTGGTTTCGAGCACAGACTTTTGAAAGCCCTTTAAAGTATCATCAAATGTTGTATATTCTTTGGCAAACTCTTGGTCAAACTGTTTTCTATATTTTTGATTATTATTAAACATCTTAACAATTTGATTTTGATGTACACATGCCCAATGCGCATCAATGACCTCATCTTGTTGCGAATCATTTCCAGTATTTTCCGCTAGTTTTGCAATTAAAAACATAAAAGTTTCTTTAAAATCCTGATATGTTTTATGCTCAGAAATAACTGCTTTTTCAATTTCAGGTGTTGGAGTTGCCTTACTAGAAGTACATATAACAACAATTAAAACAGTCAATATGCATTTTGCGATATTCATTTATATACCTACATTTTAAATAACAGAGGCTAGATTGCCTTCTATTCATTTATCATTGGCCGATCAAAATCTATACGATTTTAAACGTCTTATAGAAATTCTTATTTTTAAATAAGAACATCCCTTCAAGCTAACCAATCTTTTAGGGATGTTTTCATCCATTATTCATTCTTATCAGCGGGGAAAGCCTTTGGTGGAGGAGCATACTTAGATGGCTTTTCTTCTGCAGCTGCATCAGCGGACTTCAGTGATTCAACTTGATAAATCGCTGTTCCAATAATGCCTGTATTCTGAATTGAGCCATTATCCGAATTTGCTGCATAAGCATCCTCAGGCTTACTAAAGGTAAAAGAAGCGACAGCAGAGTCACTCTTACGGAAGCCTTCTATGGTAATTTCACTGTGCGGATGCAGCACATAACCTGCATTATTTCGTGAAGCGGCACTGCCATCTAAAACATCGATCCCATCAACACTTGCTACCACTTCATAGGTATTGTCGGTATGGTTTTCATATTTTAATTGGTAGCTTTGACCATCTTTTGCTGAGAGATAATAGTTTTGGCCATCACGAGATAAAGCAAAGGGTTGATCAGTATCATCAACAATAGAAAAACTAATTTTCCCTGCTGCCAACGAAATACTGTTAACGGTCTTGCCTTGATATTGTTTGTTGGCATAACGGACTTGTGATTCAGCAATCGGTTGCTCGGTTAAACGGCTTAAATTCACCTCGGTCACATGCGAGCTAATCTCATCGCCCCATTTGGTACCCAGTTTCTCATCTACAGCCACTTGAGCATTACTATCGGCAGCCTCTGCAGCCACATCACTCTGTTTTTTACTGCACGCTGCTAAAAATAGACATAAAATAAAAGAGATTAAAAAATAGAGTTTTTTCATTTTAAACGTGATCCTAAATTCAATTTTTATCTTTGTAAAAATAATCGTGATTCATTTATATTCAGGTTGAATATAAATGAATAAACACGTCATTCTAATTTATGCCGTTTTTTTCAGCAGTAGAGATATTTTATATAATTGTAATTTGTTCTTTATTTCTACGGCTCTTTATTCAATTCACGCTATATTAATTTGAATAATCCCGTACTCCGAATAATGCAGTTCCTACCCTCACCATGGTTGAACCTGCCGCAATTGCAGCGTCCAGATCAGCAGACATGCCCATACTTAAGGTATCCCAGTCTTGCGGTTGTGCATGTTGCGCTTTCACTTGCTCGAATAGCACTTTAGCATCAGCAAATGCAGCATGATTTTCGGGTGCAGGAATCACCATCAAACCACGTAAACGGATATTGGGGAGCTGGCTGATTTGCTGAACCAGTTCAGCGACCTCCGCAGGTTGGCAACCATCTTTAGAATCTTGCCCATCAATATTCACCTGCAAACAAATATTCAAGGGTTGTAGAGTATCTAAACGCTGACTGGATAAACGCTCAGCGATGATCAAACGATCAACCCCATGTACCCAATCAAATTTCTCAGCCAGATGCCTGGTTTTATTACGCTGCACATGTCCAATAAAATGCCATTCGATTTCTAGTTCTTTTAATTCCTCAATTTTTTCTAACGCTTCCTGTAAATAGTTTTCACCAAAACAACGCTGCCCGACTGCATACATTTCGCGAAGGCTGGCACCAGGATGTGTCTTGGAAACCGCCAACAATTGCACTGTTGCAGGATCACGTTGAACACGCTGACAGGCTTGTTCTATTTGATTTAAAACAGATTGGCGGGATTGTTGCGATTGATTCATTGACACAGTTCTCATTTACGAAATCTTTTTTTGCTTTCCATTCTTTAAGGTGTTGGTAAGCCCGAATGAAAGCCTTATATTATTCTACAAAATAATGAGACATTTTAGTTTGTTTCGGGGAAATTATGGATATTACAGAACTACTCGCCTTTTCAGTTAAAAACGGTGCTTCCGATTTACACCTTTCAGCGGGTATGCCTCCTATGATTCGTGTGGATGGTGAAGTTCGTCGTATTAACTTACCAGCACTTGAACATAAAGATGTACATCGCTTGGTGTACGACATTATGAATGATAAACAACGTCGTGACTTTGAAGAAGATTTAGAAACTGACTTTTCATTTGAAGTACCGAATATTGCCCGTTTCCGTGTCAACGCATTTAACCAGAACCGCGGTGCAGGTGCGGTGTTCCGTACCATTCCATCTAAAGTTTTAACGATGGAAGATTTGGGCTTAGGTTCAATTTTCAAAGAAATCTGTGATTATCCACGTGGAATTGTACTCGTCACAGGCCCAACGGGTTCGGGTAAATCCACCACACTTGCAGCGATGATCGACTATATTAACGAAAACCGTTATGACCATATTTTAACGGTTGAAGATCCAATTGAATTTGTACACCAATCGAAAAAATGTTTGATTAACCAACGTGAAGTGCATCGTGATACCCACGGCTTTAATGCAGCACTTCGTTCAGCATTGCGTGAAGACCCTGACATTATTCTGGTCGGTGAGATGCGTGACTTAGAAACCATCCGCTTGGCACTGACCGCTGCAGAAACAGGCCACTTGGTGTTTGGTACCCTACATACCACCTCTGCGGCGAAAACTATTGACCGTGTCATCGACGTATTCCCTGCAGAAGAAAAAGACATGGTGCGTGCCATGCTGTCTGAATCTCTACAAGCCGTGATTTCACAAACGCTATTAAAGAAAAATGGCGGTGGTCGTGTGGCTGCACATGAAATCATGATCGGTATTCCTGCGATTCGTAACCTTGTACGAGAAAACAAAGTCGCACAAATGTATTCTGCGATCCAAACAGGTGCCAACTACGGTATGACCACTTTGGATCAAAGTCTGAAAACACTGGTGTCTAAAGGCTTAATTAGCCCACAAACTGCTCGTACTGTTGCAAAACAACCCGAATCATTCCTATAAAAATAAATGGATTAGAGAAATATCATGGACTTTAATGATTTACTCAATTTGATGATTCAACAAAATGCATCGGACTTATTTGTCACTGCGGATGTTGAACCTTCAATGAAAATTAACGGGCAGATCGTGCCTGTTTCCAAATCGAAACTTTCAGGGGAAATTGTAGGTCAACTGGTGCAATCCATTATGACCGACAAGCAGCGTAAAGAATTTGCAGACACACGTGAATGTAACTTCGCGATCATGAACCGTGAAAAGACGGCGCGTTTCCGTGTCAGTGCTTTTCAGCAACGTGATATGCCAGGCATGGTACTGCGTAAGATTGAAACGCATATTCCAAGTATGGACGACTTGAAGTTACCTGAAGTACTGAAAGAATTGGCGATGACCAAACGTGGCATCATCATCTTTGTTGGTGCAACAGGGACGGGTAAATCGACGTCTCTTGCGTCAATGATTGGTTTCCGTAATCAAAATTCCAAAGGTCATATCATCACCATTGAAGACCCGATTGAATTTGTGCATCAACATGCAGGCTGTATCGTGACACAGCGTGAGGTCGGGATTGATACCGATTCATTTGAGATTGCGCTGAAGAATACACTACGTCAGGCGCCTGACGTAATCTTGATTGGTGAGATTCGTTCACGTGAAACCATGGACTATGCCATCGCTTTCGCCGAAACAGGTCACTTGGTGCTTGCCACCCTGCACGCTAACAACGCTAACCAAGCACTGGATCGTATTATTCACTTCTTTGAAGCAGACCGTCATAGTCAATTGTATATGGATTTGTCGCTGAATTTAAAAGCACTCGTCGCACAGCAGTTGATTCCAACACCGGATGGTAATTCACGTCGTGCTGCGATTGAGATTTTGATCAATACACCACTTTTGGCGGATTATATCCGTAAAGGTGAAATTCATGAGATTAAAGATCTGATGAAACGTTCACGCGAATTGGGTATGCAAACCTTTGACCAAGCCCTATTCGACCTTTATAAAGCAGGTCAGATTACTTATAAAGATGCCTTGAAACACGCAGACTCGCCAAATGACCTACGCCTCACCATTAAACTGTCAGAAGAAGGCGCAGACCAGTTATTAAGTGCCAGCCGCAATATCACCTTCGATGGCCAATAATTCAAATTAAGCCATTAAAAAAGGGAAGGTTTTTGTAACCTTCCCTTTTTATTTGTTCAGTTTTCGTGAACACTTGGATTTTTTACTCAATACAACTTATTTTTTACGATAAGCCTCTTGGCATTCTGCATCACTACAGTAGCCATATAGATTTAAAGAGTGTCCAGTTAAGGCAAAACCATGTTGGTCTGCAACTGAATGCTGCTCTTTCTCGATAATATCATTTGTAAATTCAATAACTTTATTACAGTTTAAGCAAACAAGGTGATCGTGGTGATCTTCCTGCATGATTTCGAAAACAGAGTGATTGTTTTCAAAATGATGACGCTGAATAATACCCGCAGCTTCGAATTGTGTTAACACACGGTAAACTGTCGCTAAGCCAACATCTTCACCTTGTTCAAGCAAGGTTTTATAAATATCTTCAGCACTTAAATGATGTTGTTTTGAATTTTCTAATAATTCCAAAATCTTAATACGAGGAAGGGTAACTTTAAGTCCAGCTTTGCGTAAGTCTTGATTGGAAATCGGCATAAAAAAAGGTCTCTCAACAAATCTTAAGTTGGAATAGGCAATAGAGTTTAGATGCAGTATGATCTATCCTTGAACCAAATGCATCATCATTTATCAGGATAGTGTAGCAAAATGCAAAAAATCATGCTGGCGTTGTTCGTCACTTCAGTACTTAGCGGTTGTTCAGTCTTTGGTGTTTATAAAGTTGATATTCCACAGGGAACACCATTAACCAAAGCACAAGCTTCTCAAGTACAAGTGGGCATGAGCTTTCAGCAAGTCCGTTTCTTGCTTGGTAGTCCAACAGTGACAGATCCACTGAATCCACAACGTTGGGACTACATCTACAACTATATCCCAGGTACTTATGCGAAAAAAGCAAAAATACCCGCGGCTCACGGTCAACATTTAAAAGTTTATTTTGATGCGAATGGTAATGTCGAACGTCTGGAAGGCTTAGATACGATTCCAGAATCACAACCTGGTTTACCGGCATCAAAAGAAGCGATTTTGACTGCGCCACCACTATAACGGCTTTCCCGTAAAAAGAAACCCCTCATCGAGTCAATCGTGAGGGGTTTTCTTTATGAGCTTGATGGTCTAAAGCGATTGCCTTTAATAAATCGCCCGACAGGGTTGTTTGCCGCCCGCTTACGCCGAATATCTTTTGGATTAATTGTAAGCGCACGATAGATCTCAACACGATCACCCGCATGCAACACGGTATCTGCTTCAATCTTGCTGCCAAAGATCCCCAAATGTAAAAGCTCTGGCAAACTCACCTGCTCAGCTAAACCACTAGCATCTATAGCCTGTTGCGCCGTCATACCTTCGTTAAAGCGAACAGCGATATGAAATTGCTGCTCAAGTGATGCATAGGCCACCCAAACCTGTTGAGCCTGCTCCATTACAGCACTTGCCCAATCACGGCGATCATTGCCACCACAATTGAAAGCGGTAACACGATACGGATCGCAATCCGCCAAAGGTTATAAAACAGCTCATTACTAAAGCCCATGGCTTTACGCAGATGACTAATCTTCATGATCCAGCCAGCAAACAATGCATAAATCAAACAAATCGTCAATCCCCATAACATGAATAGGGTATTAAAAATTTGCTCGACCTGTGGCACAGCCCAAACAGCAATTGCCGCCAGTAAAATCAGCCATTGAATCACGATCGCAAGCTGACGCTGTGCCAGTTGCTCTTTGGCAAATTGAATTAACAATGCAGCAGACAGTGTTGCAGCGAACACCCATGCCAAGGCAGGAAGCTGTGTTTGCACTGAGAAGAAACCAAAGGCGATCACCGCAAGCAGTTGTGCCACCCAAATTGGTAATACCGCAGTTGTCGCAGCATCTTGTTGCTTCACTGCTGCTAAACTACTCTGCCAGTATAAGCCCAGACCTAAACCGCTTGCGACTAATGCAAGTACTGTCGCATTGCCCCACTCTTTAAACTCGATACCCGTCCAATGCCATGCTTGTAAATGGGTTCCCATCACATTGGCAAGTACAAATGCAGCGAGTACGCCAAGCATGGCTAAAATGATCAAAAACTGACGAGGAATAAAAGACAGTGCCAATGCCACAACTGCAAAAATTGCGAAAACGATTTGGCTAGAAAGATCCAATCCAAGTTGTTGACTCGTCACCTGTGTTGCCGTCATCAACATGCTGCCAGCAAAGAATGGAACAAAAACAACGGCCAACCATCCCACGATACGCCATCTTGGTGACGCATCTGCATCACGGGTTAAACTGGAAAGCGCTTGTAATGCTGTCGTTTGTGAACGTTTAGCTAAAGCAATTTCAAGATAACCGATAGGTAATGCCAATACGATCATGGTGCCTAGCCACAGCAGCCAGAAATCGAATTGACGGTCAATCTGGATGCCAACAGCGGGTGCCAATGTGCTAATCATGACAAAAGATAGGCAAAACGCCATCACTGGTGCAAGCCAGCGTGACAGAGTTGTGTCCTGCATAATGCATTCCTTGAAAAATCTTTGAACTCATTGCGCTTTATGGAGTTTGCAATGAAATATTCAATCTATTTTGCCTTTCTCACGCCTGAAAATCAAAACAAAAGATATCGAAAGAAAGAAGCAAATCACCTTACGATGATTTGCTGCGCACGAATTATTATATTATTAAGTAGACCCCTTATGTTCACTCATACCACACCTTATTATTTTTTATCATAAGGAGTCTTTTATTATTGTCTTATTATTATGAGAAGAATCGAGAAAACCAGTTTTTCCCTTTTTTCTTTTCATTTTCTTTAATGATTCCAATCATATTTTCTTTTACTGCACCGACATAATCCGCATCATCATGACGGATATGGTTGATCAACCATTTTGAGAGTGCTTCATGCAGCTCACTATCAATTTCTTGCCCCAACTCAAAACGTTGACGATAAGTCTCTATCTTTTTGATAAATAAGTCATGTACACGCTTATGCGGTACACGATATTTATAGTTTGCTTCTTCTTGTAAGCTTTCTTCAAAGGTAAAATGAGACTGAGTATAATCAATGATATTATCCAAAATACCTTTTAATTTTGCCCGATCATCACCCTCATTTAATTCATCAATTTCATTAATATAATCTAGAATACGACGATGCTGATCATCGATCACCTCGATTCCTGTATTATATTCGACAGACCATTTCATACCCATATCGAACCCCAAACCATATTTGATTTATTGAATAAGGATATAATATCGACAAAGCAATTAAATAAAAACACAGCATTTTTGTCAGATTTTAACTATTGATAAAGAAAACAAATTAAACCCTTGTTTTATATTTATTTAAATATTTTAACCGATCAAAACACTCAAGTATTTTTTAACCAACAAGAAAAAATATCTATCTAATTTTTATAAAAAATAATTTTAAAATTAAAAAAATCCAAGCAAAACAGTCTTATTTATTGTTTTGAAATGCTGCTATTAAATTTAAATCGGCTAAATCCTTTTTCCGCCCATAATTTCGTTTAAATTCAGCGAGTGTCGATAAATGCATAAAATGTATTCCAGCAATCAGCTCAGAACTTGCCAATAGGGTTTGAAAACTTTCCTGACTGTCGCCACAGTTCACATCTAAATAAGCTTCTAAACAGCCCTGATAAAGTCCTATTTTCCCATTTGGACGAATTTTCTGATTCCAAGTCGTCTGTAAATGACCAAACAAATCTGCGCTTACCACAAGATCAATATCGGCTGTATCACGGATACAATGTGCGGTTAATACGCCACCACCAACAACCACATACTCATCTTTGGGTAAATCTAAAGAATGAGCTGAGCGATGAGTTCATTTCTATCCATTGAACCACTTCAATACTGGTCCGCTTTAGTCACGCGTTTTAAGGCTGGGTTTTCTGCTTCGCGAATTAAACGTTCCACTTGAGTCAAGGCATGCAGAATCGGTTTACCATGCTGAAATAAAATCATTTCCCCTGCTTGGTATGCCGTCCATGCTTCATTATGCGTCAAAGGCTCCGTTGTGATCACTGCAACCCGATCTTCTGGCGTAGTCACTTGACTAAAATCGACTTCAACATCGAGATCAATTAAATGCGCAGGTTGAAATGGATACTCACGTACGAGCCAATGTAGTTTTGTTGTGGCATAACTAAATAATGCCTTGCCATTTGATAAACAGAAATTAAATGTCCCGTGCTCTGCAATCTGTGGGGCAATCTGCTGTAACAGTGCAAAGATTTCTTCCAGGCTCGGTTCGGTATAGCCAAAGGTCTCAACAAACTGGTCCAGCAAATAACAAAATGCCAATTCACTATCAGTATTGCCTACTGGCTCGAAACGGCCACTTAACTTAGGTTTGAAATCATGTAAATCGCCATTATGAGCAAAAATCCAATGTCTGCCCCATAATTCACGCAAAAAAGGATGTGAGTTTTCTAAATTGATTTTACCTTGCGTGGCTTTACGGATATGCGCAATGACATTACGAGACTTGATTGGATAATTACGAATTAAATCAGCAATAGGAGATTCGACTGCAGATTGATTATCCACAAATAATCGGCAGGCTTTATCTTCAAAAAAAGCGATCCCAAAACCATCACAGTGGTCAGAGGTCACCCCTGCGCGTTGTGAAAACCCACGAAAAGAAAAAGTAATGTCTGTCGGGGTGGCGCAATTCATTCCTAATAGCTGGCACATATCTTTTAACTATCTAACATCTATGCCTATTGTGCATGAGGGAGAGATGCCTTGTAAATCTCAATATGTGCTCACTATTAGATTAAGAATGATAAGAGGTTCTGTTGATATTACACAGATGCTTGCGACAGAGAATATTTTTAGCTGATACGAGGCAGGGCTTGTAAAATTTAGTGACTCTAAATGAACAAAACATAACGACGTAGCAGCAAAAAATATCCCTGTCCCGTAGAGTTATGGCTAAAACGGCCCTAAACATCGGTATGAAACTTGATAAGAGCCATCATAGTAGATGTTTCATGCATTGATTATGTTGTTTTAGCCGATAACGCAATGCATGGTTGTAGTATCAACAAAACCTTACTAGCGCTGTACCATTTTGTTCATGACAAAAGAAGTGGCAATCTTATTTACCTCAAGGAAAACAAAATAATCCAAACATTTAAAATCTTCATCATAAAATGCTTGTTTTGACAATTTCGACTGCATTCCTAAATACGTTTGGAAAAGCTTTGGCATACGCTCATCTTGCGGGAAACTATAATCAGGACGCTCTGGCTCAAAGCTACGTTTTGAACGAATATCAATCGTCTGATGCTCACCCAATTGTTGAATCTGACGGTGGGTGTAATAAGCACGCGCCAAATTATCTTCTAAATGAATACTAACGCAGCCCATCAAATACTTGGCGCGCATCGACCACAGGACTTTAGGCGTCAGGTTCAGCCAGAGCATTGACAGGGCTTTACCCGAACGAAATTTTGGATGAACACAAGTACGTCCAATTTCGAGAATACTCGGTAAATGAGAGAATTGTGGAACGATTTCAAATTCTTGAGCACTATAACTCTGTCCAATTTCATGGCCTTGGAACAATTTAAGCCGTGTATAAGCGACGATTTCGCCTGTCCATTTTTCCCGTAATACCGCGTGCTCGCAACCGAAATCATATAAGTCTTGGTCTAAACCGTCTTCAAAGCGCATCCCAAATTGATGGCTGAATTGTGTCGCTCTAAAGCGTTGTACTTCTTGTAATTCTTTTAAATTATCCACCCATTCAAAACGGAATTGATTTTGAGCTGGTTTGTGGCGTAAAGGTAAAGTCAATGTCTGGCGATATTGATTTAATTTTTCTAGCATAATGAAAGCTCCTTATGGCTAGATTCACCTTAAAGTGCTTAAATGACATTGCGATGACTAAAACATGAACAACTGATGACGAAAAAAAGAGACCCTTCGAGGTCTCTTTGAAAATCAATAGAATAAATTAATGTTTGGCGCGGTTGGTAATCAATGTACCAACGCCATGATCGGTAAAAATCTCTAATAGACTTGCATGTGGTACACGACCATCCACAATATGCGCACTAACTACACCACCTTTAACCGCATCAAGCGCACAACCTACTTTCGGAATCATACCGCCATAAATCACACCTGTTTCAATCAGGCGATCAACTTCTTGTGTGCTTAGACCAGTCAATAGATTTTTATTTTCGTCCAATACCCCTGTGATATTGGTCAATAAAATCAGCTTTTCAGCACCAAGCGCTTCTGCAACTTTTCCCGCCACAAGATCCGCATTGATATTATAGGTATTGCCTTCCTCATCCACACCTAAGGGTGCAATGACAGGAATAAAATCGCTTTGGGTAAACATTTCTAGCACATCAGTTTTTACACCAGTGACTTCACCCACCATGCCCAAATCAATTTGTGAAATCGAACCATCAGCTTCCTGCTTTTCCATCAGCAATTTGCGTGCACGCAGTAAATTACCATCTTTACCGGTTAAACCAATAGCGCGACCGCCATGCTGATTAATCAGATTTACGATCGATTTATTGACACTCCCACCCAATACCATTTCAACCACTTCCATGGTTGCTTGATCGGTTACGCGCATCCCATCAATACGATCAGATTCTTGCCCTAGGCGTTTTAGCAATGAATCCACCTGTGGCCCACCACCATGCACAACGATTGGATTCAGACCAACCGTTTTTAACAACACAATGTCACGGGCAAATGAACTTTCCAACTCAGGATCCGTCATCGCATTACCACCATATTTTACAACCAGCGTTTTTCCTGCAAAACGTTGGATATACGGCAAAGCTTCGATCAAAATTTTTGCTTTATCAATGCCGATATGCTCATGTGGCATGCGTCTCTCCTTATTAAGCCAGTGCGAGTTCTTGTGCAATCTGCGGATATTGCGTTTGCAGCATAGAAACAAAGGTCTGGCGAATTTCAATTAATCGGGTTTGATTATCTGCATCAAACCGCACGGTAAAATATTCGCCAGTATTTGATGCTCGAATAATGCCAAATCCATCGTCAAAATCAAGTCTTACCCCATCAATTTTACTTAAACGCGCACTTAAACGATGACTTAAAATTTCAATATCATTTAAAACTTGCTGTGGATTGACATCATGGGTACTGATATAGGTGTCTTCAGTACAGTAGCGTTCTGGGTAAATCGCCAATAATTCAGATAAACTGACTGCGCTAGATTGAGTCAGATATTCCATCACCCTTAATGCCGCATAAAGACCATCGTCATAGCCAAAGCCACGCCCATCATTAAACACATAATGCCCAGCATATTCGCCACCAAAGACGGCTGAACCTTGAGATTGAGACAAGTAAGCACGTAAGAAACTGCTGCCTGTACGAATCATTTTAGCTTGTCCAGCTAATCGCTGTACCGTATCTGCCACCATACTTGAACACTTCACATCAAATACGATTTCTTTGTGCGGATGTTGCTGCAAGCAGATCTGCGCGAATAACGACAATAAGCGATCAGGGCTAATGATGTGTGCATTCTCATCGAGTAAAACGACACGATCGCCGTCACCGTCTAAAGCAATCCCAAGATCGGCTTTTTCAGCCACGATAGCGGCTTGTAACTTGCTTAAATGCTCAGCATGTGAGGGATCTGGGGCATGGTCTGGAAAATGGCCATTGGCATCACAACGTAAAGCAATCACCGTACAGCCCAATTTTTCTAAAACCAGTTTGGCGCAATGCCCTGCTGAACCATTTAATCCATCTAAAACCACTTTTAAAGGGCGTGCGAGTTGAATATCGGTCAGTAATGATTGCTGATATTGCAAACAGTATTTAGAAATAATCTGATGTGCCAAATTTTCTGAAAGTAGCGAATCATCACGATGTATTAAAGAAATTTGTGCAAATTGCCCGACTTGCTGAATAACTTCAGGCGTTGGCGGTTCACCTTTTAAAATCCATTTAATGCCATTATCAGACTTTGGATTATGACTCGCTGTGACCATAATCCCGTTGCCGCCAAAGTCACGGGCAATGTAATACATCATTGGCGATGAGCAACAACCAATGTTAGTGACCTTTAAGCCTTGCTGCTCAAAGGTTTGTTGGATGATATGGGCATAAGCGGGGCTGGTTAAACGTGCGTCATAACCAATCACCACATGTGTTTGTTCAGCATTTTTATATTGCGAAGCTAAAGCGTAGGCAATCGAGCTAATAATCTTCGGTGTTAAATTACTGAGCTTTCCGCGAATATCATAAGCACGGAAAACATTCAGCGGAAATGTATGTTGTATATTCACTGTAAGCCCCTATTTTTATAATCTTTGGATCCATAAAAAAAGCAGAAACTATTAAGAAATTAATTAACCCTTATTCAGAAAAATTAAAATAATGAATCAGCTGCTTTGTAATATATATCGAGGCAACAATCAATATGAAAAATGCAACGTTTTTCAGCAAAACATTGCATTTAAAGTGATAATTACTGAAATGTTTATTGTTTTCCAGTGTGTCCAAACCCACCAGCACCACGCTCAGTCGCAACAAATTCGCTCACTTGTTCGAACTCTGCCTGTACCACTGGAACCAAAACATATTGCGCTAAACGCTCACCTGGCTCTAAACGGAAGCTATTTTGTCCACGGTTCCAAACCGACACCATCAACTCACCTTGGTAATCAGAATCAATTAAACCGACCAAGTTACCTAACACAATCCCATGTTTATGGCCGAGACCAGAACGCGGTAAAATCAAACCCGCAAAGTTTGGATCTTCGATATAAATCGCCAAGCCAGTTTTCACTAAAACGGTTTCACCCGCAGCAATGTCAATTGCTTCATCTAAACAAGCACGTAAATCTAAACCTGCTGAACCTGTGGTTGCATAAGAAGGCAAAGCCCACTCTTGGCCTAAACGGGCATCTAATACTTTAACTTGAACTTTCATTAAATTTTCCTACTTACAATTTCTTAACGTTTCAACAATGCTTTTAAATTGGCAAGGTATTGCTGAGCTTGTTCTTTTGGATCGACATTCGGTGCCAGTTTCTTTTTACGGCCATGCCATTCCAGATCATCTTGCGGCATTTCATCCAAGAAGCGGCTTGGCGTCATTTGACGCATTTGCCCGCCATTCTTACGTTGCTCTGCTAAGGTTAAAGTCAGACCTTGACGCGCACGGGTAATGCCCACGTACATCAAACGGCGTTCTTCTTCGATGGTTTCTGATGCAATCGAGTTCTTATGTGGCAATAGCTCTTCTTCTAGGCCAATCATATACACATAAGGGAATTCCAAACCTTTGGCGGCATGCAAGGTTAATAAGTTCACTTTATCCGTGTCTTCTTCTTCCTGCTGCTGCTCAAGCATATCCAGCAGTACCAATTTGCGAATCACACTTTCAATATTTTTCTCATCGACGTCATCGGTACGATTCAACAAATTTTGAATACTGCTATATAAACTTTCGACACTGTCGAGTTTGGTTTTCTCTTGCGCAGGCGTCGCAGCCTGTTCACGGATATAATCGATATAGCCTGCTTCATTGATCATCTGACGAACTTTCGGCATTGGCTCATCATCATCAAGCAATTCACGGGTGAAGGTCGCAATAAAATCAGCAAACTCATGTAATTGTGTTGCTGCTTTTTTCGGTAACACCATGCTTAAACGTTGGTCTGACGATGCCGTTAATAAAGACAAGGTATTTTCTTGGGCAAATAAACCGAGTTTCTCTAGCGTCACTGGGCCAATAGCACGCTTAGGCGTATTGATAATACGCAAGAAGGCACTGTCATCTTCTGGGTTAATGATGAGGCGTAAATAGCTCATCACATCCTTAATTTCAGCACGCGCGAAGAAAGACTGCCCACCTGATAACTTATACGGAATTTGCATCTGACGCAGTTGGGTTTCAATCACACGTGCTTGGAAGTTACCACGATACAGCACCGCATAATCTTTCCAGTTTTTACCATTCATCAGCTTATGCGTGATCAGATCTTTCACTACACGTTCCGCTTCATCATCGTCATTCAAACAGGTGATGACACGAATGGTTTCGCCATGACCTTTATCACTCCACAATTTCTTATCGAAAATATGCGGATTATTTTCAATCACGGCATTGGCCGCTTTTAAGATACGGCTGGTCGAGCGATAATTCTGCTCCAGCTTAATCACTTTAAGATTATGGAAATCATCTTTTAACAAGGCCATGTTTTCAGGCTTTGCGCCACGCCAAGCATAGATGGATTGGTCATCGTCACCTACAGCGGTAAACTGTCCCATGACCCCAACCAACAACTTCACCAAGGTATATTGTGCTGTGTTGGTATCTTGATATTCATCCACCAATAAATAACGAACACGGTTCTGCCATTTGTCACGCACTTCGGCATTTTCCTGAAGCAAACGTGTTGGCATCACGATCAAATCATCAAAATCAACGGCGTTATAGGCACGTAAATTGCGCTCGTAGAGCTGATATAGATGCGCAAATTGGACATCTTCAACAGTTTCACAAGTTGAGTGTGCTTGTTCAGGGACAATCAGATCATTTTTCCAGTCTGAAATTTTCTTCATCGCCTTGGCGAGCAGTTCTTTGCTCTCAGCACCTGATAAATTGTCACGCTGCATCAAATCCATCAAGATTCGTTTACAGTCATCGGCATCTAAAATCGAAAAATTATTTTTAAGCGGTAAATGTTTTAATTCAAGGCGGAGTAAGTTTAAACCGAAGGTATGAAAGGTCGAGACCGATAGCCCTTTGGCTTCTTCACGTGACAACAACTTTCCGACACGCTCTTTCATTTCACGTGCCGCTTTATTGGTAAAGGTCATTGCGGTAATACGATAGGCAGGAATACCACACTGCTGCACTAAAAAAGCAACTTTTCGGGTAATTACAGAGGTTTTGCCTGAACCTGCACCTGCAAGCACCAACAATGGTCCCTGAACATATTTCATGGCCTCAAGTTGCTTGTCATTAAGTTGACTGGCAGATGACATGGTTTATACCTCTCTCGTTTCCGAGCCTGATTTTTCGAGCACAATTATAGACATCTCTGTTTTAGAATCCCAATAGTAAATCTAGGGATATGTATAAATTATGATGCCTTATCCAAATAACACGCCGTAGCTTGTCGCCTATTTTGATCTGCAATAAAAAAACCACCCGAAGGTGGCTTTTTTGAAATCAGTAAAAATTACTGTTTAGCATAAATGCTGATTTCTACACGGCGGTTTTGCTCTTTACCAGCAGCAGTCGCATTTGAAGCGATTGGGTTCGCTGAACCTAAACCTTGCGCATCGATACGGCTACCAGAAATGCCTTGACCAGCTAAATAGTTTTTCACTGATTGAGCACGTGCTTGAGATAATGGGATATTGATTGAATCATTACCCGTGTTATCTGTATAACCTGTTACTAGGATCGCACTCTTATTGTCTTCACCTAAAGTTTGCGCTACTTTATTTAAAGTACCGTAGAAGTTAGGTTTGATGTTTGATTTGTTGGTATCAAATGTAATGCTACCCGGCATGATTAATTGAACAGAACCATCTGGATTACGACCAACTTCTACACCTGTACCTGCCATTTGCTCACGTAATTTTTTCTCTTTGTTATCGAGATATAAACCACCAGCACTACCAAGAATTGCACCAATTGCCGCAGCACGGTTATTTTGCTTACTTGTATTTGCGTTACCCTTAGAAACACCATAACCTGCAGCGGCACCGATTAATGCACCTAAAGCTGCTTTGTCGTATTCAACGCCACCGATGTTATTACCAGTCGTTTGGCAACCAGAAAGTACCAATCCAGCCCCTACGAGTGTTGAAATTACTAATGCACGCATTGCGTTGCTCCTGTCTATGTATTTTGTTGTCTGGACAAATGATGAATGAGAAAATGGCGCTAGACCATTGATTTTTTGTTAATAATAAACACTTTGTTAGTAGTTTTGTAATATTTTGATGCATTTTACTTGATCACGCCAACACAATTTCTTCATTGTTATACGTCTCTCAAAATAAAAACATAATGAGACTTGAATCACAAAATAAAAATGCGCAATTTACAAGCAAACTTGACAATATAGTCTCTATCTCTTACCAATAAAAACCAATGTACGCATTTGAATATATAAAAAATGTCAATATCTGAAAATATACAGTTGTATTTCAACATCTGTTGTTTATAGTTGGAACATCTCTTTTTTCAAACATATGCACTCAAGGTTCGATTTATGGCTACCGCTAATAAAAAAGCATCCCTATTGCAAAAAGTCAGTAAAGGATTAACCGTTAGTTCCGTGATTACAGGCAGCACCTTTTTTCATGGTCCGCCTGTACTGGCACTCGGTCTCACTAAATTATTTAAAAAATCAGCCAAAGTAGATGAAACCAATATTCAAATTACCAATAGTTGGTTAGGGGTAAACAATTGGTTAATTGACCATGTTCTGCCAAATTTACACTGGGACATCAGTATTGATGAACAACTCGATCTGAATTTACAAGGTCGATACTTGATGATGTGCAATCATCAAAGCTGGGTCGATACCACAGTAAACCAATATTTTGGTTTAACCCGTATGCCTCTGACCCGCTTCTTTACCAAGTGGGAACTTATTTTCATTCCTTTTGTGGGACAAGCCTTCAAAATTTTGGGCTTCCCAATGATGAAGCGCCACAGTAAAGAACAAATTGCCAAAAATCCAGAGCTGAAATCACGCGATATGCTGGAAGCACGTAAAGCCTGTGAACAGTTACTGAGTCAACCATTTACCTTATTAAATTATTTAGAAGGTACTCGCTTTACCCCAGAAAAACATGCAGCACAGCAGTCTCCGTTTCAGAATTTACTCAAACCTAAAGCGGGTGGCTTAGCTTTAGCACTTAACATTCTGGGGGATCAAATTGATGCATTAGTCGATATGACTATTGTCTATCCCGATGGTGCACCTGGTTATGGTGAGTTCTGGTTGGGAGATGTATCACGTATCGCTGTCGATTTACGTAAAATAGAAATTCCAGACTGGGTACTCGGCGGTAATTATGAAGATGACCCTGCCTATCGTGAACGTTTCCAAAAATGGGTTGATCAAATCTGGACTGAAAAAGACCAGCTGATTTCACAAATGAAAGCAAAATATAATTAATATTCTCATCAGGAATTGAGTAAAGACATGACCCAGCAGGACTCAGGACAAAACTCTAAATATAACTATGTCAATCCGAACAGTGTGTTTTTCAAACTGTTCCTCGTCTATGACATTTTCATGGTGTTTATTATTGTTTTTAACTTGTTCTGTCTAGGCATGAACTTTTTCCTGATGAGTAATATCGGGGCTTGGTTTTTTAATTTTATCCATCTCTCCAGTGTGCTGGATTTTTATCGTACCCATTTACACCCTTGGGTGATTACCACCGAAGCATGGTTCATTATCTTTTTGATTGTTGAACTGGTTGTGCGCTGGATCATCTCAATTGCACAAAAACATCATGCCCGTTGGTGGTTTTTCCCCTTTATTCACTGGTATGAAATCTTAGCCATTATTCCGCATTTACGTTTCCTGCGTTTATTCCGTGCAGGAATTATCGCCTACCGACTCCATGAACTTGGTTATAAGGTTGTGCCAGATGGCATTCGTATCAAAGCTCTATTCTATTATCGTGTGGTGATGGAAGAGCTGTCTGATCGTGTCGTCATTACTGTGATTGATGGCATTCGGCACGAATTGCAAACCAGCTCCAGCCATAAAAAAATTATTCATGATCTGGTTGATCATCATCGACAACTCTTTACTGTGACATTGACCTCAATGTTACAGGAGTCCTTGGCGACAGCATTACAACAACAACAACCCGTGATCACTCAAAAAGTCGGTGTTATTGTCAATCAAGCCATTGAAGATACCCCTGAACTGACCCAATTGTTGCGTCTGATCCCGATTGTAGGCGGCCGTATCGAACAACAAATACAAAGTATTGGGCAACGATTGGGTGAAAATATCAGTGCAGGCCTCATCGAACCCTTTACAGCAGGTTCCGTACAAAAGCCGAATGAAAATTATCAATATATTGCACAACAGGTCAGTGAGCTGAATATTGACAATCAGTACTTAGAAGAATTAGTCGAATCAGTGGTATTTGAAAGCCTTGAAGCAATTCGAAAACAGGTAAAAGTCAAACAATGGCAGCAAACTTTGCAAGAATCTGATCAATTGGATAAAAAAGCAGAATGATTACAAGAAAAATTACCAATCAAGCTAGAGAATTCGTGTAATTTGTTCTAGCATTTGCTTTTATTTACAACACGCTTCAACACAATAGAGCGCTTAAAAAGCCCTGAAGGATAAATTATGGCTGATATACGGATTACGGGCAGAATGGTGAATTTTAGTCGTCTGACTTTTGACACTAATGACCATAATGCAATCCGACAGCAACTGAGTAGTACACTGAATGAAGGTTCTTATGTCGGTACACTCGTCATTATTGACAGTACCGTAGAACAAGAGCTGATTGCGTTAATTCAGCTTCTAATTGATTTAGGTTTACAACCGATGGCCGTCATTGATGGCATTTTGGGTGCTGAAGCTCGTGCGATTCAATTCCCTGTTCTGCCTGCCGATCAGCCCTTACAGCGCATCAAGGCATCTAAAGAACAAGTGGTTGATCATGCTCCTGTAAAAACAGCGGATAATGCTGCAATACAAACACCACAAAAAAACACATCGAATGCATATATCACCTCTTATCATGATGAGATTTTGCGGACAGGCCAATGTTTGGTCCAAGATCAAGGCGATATTATCTTAAATGCGGGCATGAATAGTGGATCAGAAGTGATTGCATCTGGAAATATTCACATTTATGGCAATGCTCGTGGTAGAGTCATTGCAGGTGCAGGTGGGCAAGCTGCAGCACGTATTTTCTGTCACTCTTTAGAAGCAGAATTAATCTCGATTGCAGGAACCTATTGTGTAGCAGATGATATTCCCAAAGATATGATCAAAAAGCCTGTACATATTTATTTAAATAACAAGCAAGAACTTGAATTTGAAGCCTTGCAGTTTTAATTTATTGAATTGAGTTTTAAAGCACCAAATAAGCCCTTTTAGGGGCGTATGACCATAAATAGGAGTGGATTCGGTGGCCAAAATTGTTGTCGTAACGTCAGGCAAAGGTGGTGTAGGTAAAACTACAACAAGCGCATCTTTTGCAACAGGTTTAGCCCTACGTGGTCATAAAACTGTTGTGATTGATTTCGATGTAGGTTTACGTAATCTAGATTTGATCATGGGCTGCGAACGCCGCGTTGTTTATGATTTCGTCAATGTCATTAATAATGAAGCACGCTTACAGCAAGCGCTAATCCGTGATAAAGATATTGAAAACTTGTACATTCTCCCTGCATCACAAACCCGTGATAAAGATGCCTTGAGCGATGAAGGTGTTGCACGTGTCATTGATGAACTTTCTCAAGAGTTCGATTACATCATCTGTGACTCACCAGCAGGTATTGAGCGCGGTGCGATTTTAGCAATGTATCATGCTGATGAAGCCATCATTGTAACTAACCCTGAAATCTCATCAGTTCGTGACTCAGACCGTATTATTGGCATGCTCGATAGCAAGACCAAAAAAGTTGAACAAAACGAAGGTCGTATCCGTAAGCATCTATGTATCACACGCTTCAACCCTGAACGTGCTGATCGTCAAGAAATGCTTACGATTGACGATATTTCTAAAGATATTTTACGAGTGCCGACATTGGGCGTCATTCCTGAGTGTCCAAGCGTGCTTCAAGCATCAAACGAAGGTAAGCCAGTGATTCTGTATGCAGAAGAAAAAGCGGGTCAAGCCTATGATGATTTAGTGGCTCGCTTCCTTGGTGAAGACCGTCCTTATCGACACATTGCAGTACAGCCAAAAGGTTGGTTAGCTAGACTATTTGGAGCGTAATTATGGCAGGATTCTGGAGTAAACTTTTTAGCAGTGATGAAAAACCATCAAGTGCACAAACTGCCAAAGATCGTTTAAAGGTAATTGTTGCCTCTGAACAAGGTTTAGGTCGTCGCCTAGGCCAAGACAAAATCGACCAGATGAAAAAAGAAATCATGCAGGTGGTGAGTCGTTATGTTCGTGGTGTGGATGAACAGCATATTCAAATGCAGGTTCGTTCAGAAGCAAATATCGAAATGTTAGAAATGAATATCAATTTACCTGAAGATCGATAGCAGTTTTTTCATTAGCGATTTTTCGCAAATAAAGGCAAAATACGCGAGTGGATTTTGGAAAGCATGGCTTTCCCCCACTTCAAGGATTTTGCCTTTATTATTTTATAAGACTGAGGAGATTGTCATGGCATTATCACAGCCAGCAACTTTCAATGAAGAATGGTCAGATGAGCGTGTGTTTGCCTACCTTAACCAACTTCCTCCAACTGGCGTAAATGCTGACTTTCATGTGCTTTATCATGCATTCAAACATATGCGTCCAAATGACTATGAGCGCTTGATTACCCAGTTTTTGGCAGATGGTCGTGACTTGAATGCAACCAACCCTGAAGGACAGCGCATTCATGATGTGATTGCTCAATTTCCGCGTCAAAAAGATGGCTTCTTAGAAGTTTTAGCAAAATTTGCTTAATCGCTTCTTCAATAAAGCCACTGAATACCAATAAAAAAAGCCTCTATCAATAGAGGCTTTTTTTAGCAGATAATTTTAAACCAGAATATCTCGCTTACCATTGGCGCCCATTGAGCTGACAATGCCATTCTCTTCCATTTGGTCGATAATGCGTGCCGCACGGTTATAGCCCAAGCTAAATTTACGTTGTAGCGATGAGGTCGATGCTTTACGTGTCTCTAAAACGAACGATACACATTGATCATACAGCGCATCACGACTTGGATCACCATCCCCATCTTCAAAACCACGTGAGCTTGGCTCCTCATCAAATGGCGTCAGGATTTCATCAACATAATCCGGCTCACCACGTTCACGCCAAGCATCACAAATACGGTTCACTTCATCATCGCTAATAAAGGCACCATGCACACGCTCAGGCTCGATTTTACCTGGTCCTAGGAACAACATATCACCATGACCGAGTAAGTCTTCTGCACCACCTGCATCGAGAATAGTACGTGAGTCAATTTTACTGTTTACGCGTAATGCAACACGGGTTGGAATATTGGCTTTAATCAAACCTGTAATCACATCCACCGAAGGACGTTGGGTTGCAAGTAACAGATGAATACCCGCAGCACGCGATTTTTGTGCCAAGCGAGTAATCATTTCTTCCGCTTTTTTACCGACCTGCATGATCATGTCTGCAAACTCATCCGCAACAATCACAATCGACGGTAACGGTGTCAAACGCGGTGCACGCTCACCGACCACCGAATCACTGGCTTTCCATGTTGGATCAATGAGGTCTTCACCATTGGCAATTGCCTCTTCGACCTTACGGTTATAGTCGCTCAACTTACGAATTTTCAAGAAGGACATCAATTTATAACGGCGTTCCATCTCATTGACACACCAGTTTAAAGCACTGACCGCATCTTTCATGTCAGTGACCACAGGCGTTAATAAGTGTGGAATATCATTATAGTTGGCTAATTCAAGCTGCTTCGGATCGATCAGAATCAAACGTAACTGGTCAGGCGTATACTTCAATAACATCGAAAGAATCATTGAGTTCACGGCAACCGACTTACCAGAACCTGTGGTTCCCGCAACCAGCATATGTGGTGCTTTACCGAGGTCAGTAATGACAGGATTACCTGAAATGTCCTTACCCATCGCCATAGAGAGCAAACCTGCAGGGTCTTCAAAAGCTGGCGTTTTCAATAACTCAATCAAGCGTACCATTTCACGGCTACTATTCGGCACTTCAATTCCGATATATGGTTTTCCTGCAATCACTTCAACCACACGAACCGAAGCCATCGACATTGAACGTGCCAGATCGCGTGAAATATTGGTCACTTTAGAGGCTTTTACACCTGGTGCAAGATCGAGTTCAAAACGTGTTACGACTGGTCCCGGCTGGGCTTCGACCACCTGAGCCTTCACATTAAACTCTTGTAGTTTGATCTCTAACAGCTCAGAAAGACGTGCTAATTGTTCAGCGGTGAAATTGACCTTTTTGTTTGGATCAACTTCATCCAGCAATTCCAGACCTGGTAAAGTCGGTAGATCACGGCGTTTTTGCGCGACTTGCATGGCGCGTGACATCGGACGACCAAATGCATCCGTTAACGGCGCATCCAGATCAAAATCTTCTTCGATATCTAAATCCGCATCTGGATCTGCTTTACCTGCCGTTTCCTGCCATGCTTCGATAAAAGCTTCTTTAGACAGTGTTTCTTTCGGCGCCGTTGAAACCTCAATCGGTGCTTTTACAAAAGCAGAGGATTGCGCATAACTGGTCGTTCGTGGTGAAGCCTGTTCACGCTCTTCTTCGACCAGAAGATCACTAAAATCATCTGCTTGCTGCTCAGCGATGCGATGAACATCCTCTTGGATAGAATGGATTGCATTTTGAATCGGTGCAGCCTCTGGCTGTACAGCTGCTGGTCTTGCAGACTCATTAATCAAGGCTTCAATATCTGCCTCAAATTCGACCTCAGCAACCTGAGGGGCTGAATGCGCCGGAGGCTCTTGCGTAAATGGGGTATGTAAATCTGTTGCCGTCTTACTGTTTGGAACAGCAGCCAACAATTCATCAAAGATTTGGTCATCATTCCAATCTAAATTACGATGACTGGATGGCTGCGTTGCAACGTGTGCAGCAGGCGCTGCATAGGGATGAGCCGCATTGGCAGAATCATCCGCCGCTCTTAATAAGGCATCAATCTCTTGCTTATGACTTGCATCATCGCGTTGCAATGCACGCCACACTTCACCAGTTTGCACCAAACGCTGGCTTTCATTTTCAAATTGATGCGCGCGCTGTAAGGTTTGCTCAAAATCTTCAAGTTGTTCCGCTTGTGCAGGTTGAGTACTTTGTTGCTGTTCTTTCGCAACTACATCAGCAAACAGTTTTTCTGCCATCAACTGATGATGTGAATCATCAATTTTAATCAGTTTTGCCTGAACCTGATTGACTTTAGCTTCTTCTGTTTCAAATTCTGGATCAGACTCTTTTTGAGTTTTATTCTTGATTGCTGGTGTATCTGCAGCGGCTAATTGCTCAGTCAGATCATACGCAGATTCATTCTGAGGCACATTTTTATAAAATAAATCCTGTAAATAAGCAGGCGTATTTTTCAATGTAGCCCAGGTCTTGTTCCACTGAATCCCAAAAGCCAAAGTCAATAATAGAATACTGAATGCGAGTAAGAACAAAGTTGCGCCATAAATGGTCAATAATTGCGACAAGCTCTGTCCCAATTCATAACCAATGATTCCTCCAGCTGCATTGTCCAAAGTATCTGCGGGGGTATTCCAATGCAGGTACAATAGACTGGAAATGGACAGGATCAAGAAGAACTGGGCAGCATAACGAAATGGACGGTTAAGAAAGCTTCTTGGCCACCAGACTTGAATGGCTTCAATAAATAAAAATAAAGGAATCAGCAAGCTTGCCCATCCCAAGAAGCCGAACAATAAATCTGCGATCCAAGCGCCTGCCACACCGCTGGCATTTGAAACCTGCTGGGTATCACTGGAAATGTGCATCCAACCCGGATCAAACGGTGTATAGGTTACTGTGGCAAGAAATAAATAAATGCCAAAAGAAATCAAAAATAATGTCATTAAAAAGCGTTGTGCATAAACACTTGACACCGCAGTCATATACAGTCCTGTAACCCGATTCGTTATTTGTTGGTATCTTTTAAGGCCTAAAATGCCTTAATCAATAAGTTTTATATTATGCACTCGTTCTTACAAAAAAGATGCACGATTGTTTACTGTTGTTGTTAACATCCTGCACGGATATAGTTCAATTCGATTGAGTTAATCAATATTATCCCGATCGATTTACCCCACTCCCCTCTGGATTCACGTATAATTTTAGCAGTTTTAATATAAAAAGGATGTTCTTTAATGAGCGCTCGTCACTCACGGTTAATTATTTTGGGTTCTGGTCCTGCAGGCTATAGCGCAGCAGTCTATGCTGCACGTGCTAACCTCAAGCCAACACTGATTGCAGGTTTGCAACTCGGTGGTCAATTAACAACGACCACTGAAGTTGACAACTGGCCAGGTGACCCAGAAGGATTAACGGGTCCTGTGCTTATGGAACGTATGCAAGCACATGCAGAACGTTTCGGCACAGAAATCGTCTACGATCACATCAATGAAGTAGACCTGAATACTCGTCCATTCGTTCTCAAAGGCGATATGGAAGAGTACACATGTGATGCGTTGATTATTGCAACAGGTGCAACTGCACAATATTTAGGGCTTGAATCTGAAGCTGCGTTTATGGGCCAAGGCGTGAGCGCATGTGCAACCTGTGATGGTTTCTTCTATAAGAACCAAAATGTCATGGTTGTTGGTGGTGGTAACACAGCAGTTGAAGAAGCACTTTATCTTTCTAATATTGCAGCGCATGTGACCCTTGTTCACCGTCGTGACAGCTTACGTTCTGAAAAGATTTTACAAGACCATCTTTTTGCCAAAGAAAAAGAAGGCAAAATCAGTATTATCTGGAACCATCAAGTGGATGAAGTATTGGGTGATAAAACCGGCGTAACCGCTGTTCGTATCAAATCAACCCAAGATGCAAGCACTCAGGATGTACAAGTTCAAGGCTTGTTTGTTGCGATCGGACATAAGCCAAATACAGGCATGTTTGATGGTCAGTTGAATCTGCGCGATGGCTATATCCAAGTGCATAGTGGTACAGCGGGCAACGCCACTGCTGCCTCTGTAGAAGGCGTATTTGCTGCAGGTGATGTCGCAGATAGTATCTATCGTCAAGCCATTACTTCAGCGGGTTCAGGCTGTATGGCGGCCTTAGATGCAGAGAAATATCTCGATAATTTAAACTAATTAGGCCAATATCGCAAAACCACCAATCTTTGGTGGTTTTTTTTTGCCAGTATCCATACAATCAAAAAATTGATGACTTTTTAAACACTCTAACAATCAGTTTATAGGATATTTCAATGACAACGACCTGGACGAATGGCTATCAAACAGAAGTAAATTATACCTACGGTTATTATCGAGACCTCAGCCCGAATTTTCAGAAATTTTGCTTGCTGTTAAATGGTATCGACAGCCCCGACTTTCAGGAAAATCACAATCATTGCGAACTTGGTTTTGGACAAGGTGTCAGTATCAATATTCATGCCACCTGTAACGAAGCGGCATTTTACGGGACAGATTTCAACCCTGCTCATGCGGCACATGCCAATCAACTGGCTGAACAGAGCAAAACCGAACATTATTTCTATGATGATAGTTTTGAGGAATTACTGAATCGTTCCAACTTACCCATGTTTGATTCCATCAGTCTGCACGGAATCTGGAGCTGGATTAGTTATGAAAACCAGCACATTATTCTTAAATTTATCCGTAAATTCCTAAAACCCAACGGTATTGTCTATATCAGCTATAACTGCGTTACTGGTTGGGCAGCCAATATGCCAATTCGCGAGTTGTTCCATAGTCATTTTAAATTCAATAGTAAAAGCACCAATCCATTGCAAAAGGTCAATGAAGCCCTTACTTTCAGTGAGGATCTACTTAAACAGAATCCAATTTTTGCGCAACGTAATCCCAATGCCCTACAAAAAGTCGCTGATTTAAAACAGCAAAATCCAAATTATTTGATTCACGAATATCTAAATCAAGATTGGCAATGTTTTTCCTTTCAGCAAATTGTGCGTATTTTGGACGAAATTAAGCTGTCCTATGCAGGTTCAACCGATTTAAGCACCCATCTCGATAACATTAATTTTTCAGAACAGCATCAAGCTTTTTTGAATGAAATTGAACACCCTATTTTTAAAGAGCAGTGCCGCGACTATTTTGCCAACACCCAATTTAGACGTGATTTATTTATTCGAGGTAAAAACAACCTCACCCCACTACAAGTACAAGAACGACTACGTAAAACTGCCTTTGTATTGCTCACAGCCAAAGAGCAACTCCCAACCAGTATCAGTGGACTGTTAGGTACCTTTAATTTAATTGAAGAAATCTACCAACCCATTGGTGACAAGTTCGAACAGGCCAACTACCAAGCCCTAACGATTGCAGAATTAGAACAAAGTCTGCCTACGCTGAGTTATGCAAAAATTCTCAATGCCCTGGTGATTTTATCGCATTTAGGCTTAGCGCAACCTTGCCAAAGCCTAGAACCCGAACAACAGACATTAGAGCAATGTCAGCGTTTGAATCACTATCTACTCAAGCAAGCCAGCTTCCATCAGAACTATAATGTCCTGATCAGCCCAATTACTGGTATTGGCATCCCGACAGAGCATTTCCATCAACTGTTTTATCGCGCACATTTTATTGACGGCTTAGCATCAGCAAGTGAATTTGCGCAATATGTACAAGATGTGATCAGCCAACTCAATTGGCTGGTCTTAGATAAAGATGGCAAAACCGTCTCTGACCAAGCCAAGAGTCTTGAGATTATTCAAGGCAAGGCGCAAATTTTCTTGGACAGTAACAAACTACAAATTGCTAAACATTTACGTTTGTTTGATTAATCGCATATGGGGAATGGCTTTGCTAAAGATTGCCATTCCCCATAACTTCAGTTAGCTTAGAATCAGTCTGATTGATTTTTTCTACTATGCAACAACTCCCACCCTCGCAATATATTTTCCCGAATCCAATCGAAGCTGATCCTGAAGGGCAAGGATTTATTTGTATTGGTGCAGACCTTAGCCCCTCTACTTTATTTGAAGCCTACACCCATGGGCTGTTCCCGTGGTTCAATCAAGATGAGCCAATTTGCTGGTGGAGTCCTGAGCCGCGTTGCATTATCGAGCCACATGCTTACAAACCCAGTAAATCTTTAATCCGCAATATGAAAAAGTATGATTATCGAATCACCATCAATCATGCTTTTGAACAAGTGATTCGCTCATGCTCAATGCCACGCAGTTATGCCAATGAAACCTGGATCAGTGAAGATATCATTGCAGGCTATTGTGCATTATTCCAAGCAGGCTATGCTTATAGTGTTGAAGTCTGGCAGCAGGATAAATTGGTTGGCGGGCTCTATGGTGTCAGTATTGGTAAAGGCTGCTTTGGTGAGTCGATGTTTAGTACCGAAACCGATGTTTCTAAAATGGCTTTCTATACCTTAATGCTGATTGGACAAGAAAATCAGTTGCCGTGGATTGATTGCCAATTGGTCAATGATCACCTTTTAAGCCTCGGTGCACGTACACTTTCTCGCCAAGCCTATCTTAAATCGTTACAAGATGTAATTATTGCCCCCTCTATCAATTGGAAAAGTTATCAAGAACGTGTATTTTCAAGTAAAACAATAGCAGTTTTTGCAAAATTAGACGGTTAACGGATGAACACCTTGGAGGGACAGATTAATGAAATCATATCAACCCAAGTCCCTTTTAAATGACTTACAGTACTATATTACGCCACCGCACGACTGCAGTTATCTTGATAACAAATCAGCTCGAATGGTGTTCCTAGATCCAATTCACCGTATCGATGTGGTGACTTTGTCAGAGCTTTCTCGTGTTGGTTTTCGTCGTAGCGGTGATTTTGTCTACCGCCCTGAATGTCACTTATGTCGCCAATGCTTATCTTGCCGTGTTCCCGTTCAAGAATTTAAAATGAACAGCAGCCAAAAAAAGGCATGGAAACGCAATCAAGATTTGCAAATGAGTATTTTGCCGACCTCGCAAGCAACTCAACAGCATTATGATCTGTACGAACGTTATATCAATGAACGTCACTCAGATGGTGATATGTACCCAGCCAGCCTAGACCAGTTTGAAAAATTTCTGGTGCATAGCTGTACAGAAAGCTTCTTTATAGAATTATGGAAAGACCAAAAACTGATTGGTGTTTCAACTTGCGATTTGATGGATGATGGACTTTCAGCAGTCTATACCTTCTTTGATCCAGATGAACAACGTCGCTCCTTAGGTGTGTTTGCGATCCTTAAACAAATCGAATATGTACGTACACTGAATCTGGATTATCTCTATCTCGGTTATTGGGTACCGCATTCATCCAAAATGAATTATAAATCGCAATATACGCCACTGGAATTATTACTCGATGGACAATGGCGTCGACTCAATCGCCCACTTTCAGACCATGAAATCCATCAGCTCGGCAATTCATTGATGAGTACGCTACCTTCTGAGTGGAATAATTTAATTATTAAATAACGCTGCAAAATCATCCGTGCATGTTTTGACCATAATCACAGCATGCTCTCTTGAACCATCGTGGTTTGGATAATAATTTTTACGCAAATCAATTTGGTGAAAACCTGACTTTTCATACAAACGAATTGCGGCTGTATTACTTTCACGAACTTCTAAAAAAATCTGAATTGGATTGTTTTTTAATTGCTGAATTGAACTTTCTAATAATTCATAACCCAGTCCTTTACCCTGTTGGCTTGGGTGAATCGCCATCAACAATAAATTTGCTTCATCCAAAACGGGCTGCAGAATACAGAATCCCACAACCTGATTGGCTTGTTCATACACCGTACATTGATATGAGGCGAAAGACTCCTGAAACTGCTGCTTTGACCATGGATGGGTTTGCACCAATCGCTCAATCCCCGCCACACTTTCTAAGTCATTTTCTTGCATCAATCGAATCACGATCTATCACTCTATAAAATACTGGTGCAGATTATCGGCAATTTAAAGCAAAATTTGAATAAAAAAATGGGCAGTTTTCGCTGCCCTATACACTTAACTCAGATTAAAACCTAATTCAGCACGCCATTTATTTAAAAGTGCTGTGGTATCTTCATCATTCGGATGAAATTTCGGTCTTAAAAAATCTAACAAAGTCGGGATTTGGCGGGTCATAAAACCTTTATAGCCATACATAAATTTGATCATGTATTTGGTATCACGCCATGTCAATTTGCCATCTGTTTGTAGAAGCTTGGCGGTAAAATAAGATTGGGTAATAAAGATAAGCCCCATTGCAATAACTAAGGCCAATGAACGCATAAAATACGCTTTAGGGCCTTGACCATACATGGCTTGATAGACATCAAAAGCAACCGCTTTATGCTCGTTTTCTTCAACCGCATGCCACATCCATAAATGGTACATGGTTTCATCCATAAACATCGCTTGAATGTCTGGATTACTTAATAGTTCTTCTGCAATGGTTGAAGTAAAGTGCTCCAAGGCACAGGTTCCCGTCAAACCAATCATTTCTTTGGTGAAACCGAAAGGTTTTAAGAGTTTTGCTGTCATTCCAATGGTACGGTTGATTAAACGACCTGTTTGGCCTTCCATTTTACGAACATCGTAACCATAAGCCTCAGCTGAAGCATTAAATGCAAGATGCTCTTTTGAATGCATGGCTTCTTGACCAATAAAGGCACTGATCTCTTTCTGAAGTCGCTCATCTGCAAGTTTGGGATCATTCCGTACTGCACGGGTGCTGTTCACAAAGAATTGCTCACCTTCTGGAAACAGTGCCGAAAGCGCAGTCATAAAATGAGTTAAAGCAGCATCACCATTGGCCCAATAACGTGGTACCTCACCAAATTCAAAATCCATGCGGCGTACAGGGAAACTGGCGCCAGCTCGGTTTGAAATATTGACTTTAGCATTCATACCCTGTTCTCCTATCCGATGAATATTTTTCATTGATCGTATTCCATACTTTATTTATACGCTCTTTTCAGTGCATGAAATAAGTGCAGATAAGGTCAGAAAAGCATCATCTTAGGACATGTCAGTTTGCTCAAAATTCTGTATGAAATGAAAGATTAAAATAAAAAAGGGACAATACTTATTGTCCCTTTTCAGGAATTACGAGGCTAAAATAAACAGCGTTTACAGACCTAATTTTGCCTTCCAATCTTGCAATAATTGTACGGTATCCAAATCATTTGGATGGAAACCAGGCTTGAAGTAGGCCAACATTTCACCCGCCATTCCAGAGATAATGCCTTTTGATGGACTATAGGCATATTGATAAATCATACCCAATTCTTTCAGGTTTAATTTTCCATCATCTTTCAAGAGCTTCAATACAAAAGAAGATTGAGTGAGAAAAATTGCAACCATCGAAACAACCAGTGCAGTATTACGCAATGCGTAGGCCTTTACGCCGCGACCAAAAATTTCTTCATACACATCATACGCAACTGCTTTATGTTCATTTTCTTCTACCGCATGCCATAACCACATGTATTCCATGGTCTTGTCTTGCATTAATTCTTGAATATGCGGATTACGCAATAATTCTGAAGCAATGGTTGCAGTAAAATGTTCGAGTGCTGTGGTTGCAGTCAAATCCACCATTTCTTGTGTCATCCCAAATGGCTTGACCAATTTAGCAAATAATTTACGACCTGTTTGAATCACGACACCTGTTCTTCGTTCAAGTGTCTCGACATCATGACCATATTTCTGAGCTGAGGCATTAAAGTTGACATGCTCTTGAGTATGCATCGCCTCTTGACCAATAAAAGCACTGATTTCTTTTTGCAGCTTTTCATTGTCTTTAATGGCTGGGTGATAACGTACAGCACGTACGGAGTCGATAAAGAGTTTTTCACCATCTGGAAATAGTGCAGATAAGCCTGTCATAAAATGAGTTAATCCAGCAGAACCACTGACCCAATATTCAGGAACTTCATTAAAATCAAAATTCATACGACGTACTGGGAAACTTGCACCTGCACGATTCGAAACATTCACTTTAGCATTCATGCTGCCTACTCCTTTTCAGTGAAATATCTCCACTGAGCACTTTTGTTCGTTTTCTTAAGTTTTATATTACGGTTTTATGCGAATCAATTAAGTGCAGTTTGGGACAGCGTAGTATCAGTTTAGGACATGAGGAGAAAAATTTAATTAAGTATTAAATTTTTCGACGCAAGAGAAAAAGAAAATAAGTAACACTAATTCTCGACGCAAGAGAAAAAAGAAACCAATGAAACTACTTTTCTGACGTAAAAGGAAATTTAAATTAAATATTAAAATTTCCGACGCAAGAGAAAGAGAAAAAGAAAAAGAAAAAGAAAAAGAAAAAGAAAAAGAAAAAGAAAAAGAAAAAGAAAAAGAAAATAAATAACACTGATTTTCGATGTGAGGAGAATTTTACTTAATTAGTCGACTTTCGATATAAGAAAACCACAGACATAAAAAAACACCCCAAAGGGGTGTTTTTTTATCACTCTAAGCGATTATGCAGTTACTTTAGCAACAACACCAGCACCTACAGTACGACCACCTTCACGGATCGCAAAACGTAGACCTGGGTCCATTGCGATCGGGTGGATTAACTCTACTGACATCTCAACGTTGTCACCAGGCATTACCATTTCTACGCCATCTTGTAATTTGATCGCGCCAGTTACGTCAGTTGTACGGAAGTAGAACTGTGGACGGTAACCGTTAAGGAATGGAGTATGACGACCACCTTCTTCTTTAGAAAGTACGTATACTTCTGCGTCGAATTTAGTGTGCGGCTTGATTGTACCTGGTTTAGCAAGTACTTGACCACGTTGTACGTCTTCACGCTTAGTACCACGAAGAAGAACACCACAGTTCTCGCCTGCACGACCTTCGTCAAGCAATTTACGGAACATTTCTACGCCAGTTACTGTAGTTTTAACCGTATCTTTGATACCTACGATTTCAACTTCTTCACCAACTTTTACGATACCAGCTTCTACACGACCAGTTACTACTGTACCACGGCCTGAGATAGAGAATACGTCTTCGATTGGCATCAAGAATGCTTTGTCGATCGCACGTTCTGGTTCTGGGATGTAAGAGTCAAGCGCTTCAACAAGAGCAAGAACTGAAGACTCACCATATTGACCAGCATCACCATTAAGTGCAGCAAGTGCTGAACCACGGATAACTGGAGTGTCATCACCTGGGAAGTCATAAGTAGAAAGAAGTTCACGAACTTCCATTTCTACTAATTCAAGTAATTCTTCATCATCAACAAGGTCACACTTGTTCAAGAATACGATGATGTAAGGTACACCAACCTGACGTGAAAGAAGGATGTGTTCACGAGTTTGTGGCATTGGACCATCAGTCGCAGCACATACAAGGATCGCGCCGTCCATCTGAGCAGCACCAGTAATCATGTTTTTAACATAATCGGCGTGGCCCGGGCAGTCTACGTGAGCGTAGTGACGGATTGGAGAATCGTATTCTACGTGTGAAGTATTAATTGTAATACCACGTGCTTTTTCTTCAGGAGCTGAGTCGATTTGTGAGTAATCTTTCGCTTCACCGCCGTAAGTTTTTGCACAAATAGTTGCAATCGCAGCAGTTAAAGTTGTTTTACCATGGTCAACGTGACCAATTGTACCCACGTTTACGTGTGGTTTATTACGTTCAAACTTGGCTTTAGCCATGATGATCTTCCTTTATAAACTGCTCATGAGGGTCGCCCATGAGCACTTGGTTTTTTAACTAAATTTAGTTGGGTAATATAGTAATCGAAAGATTACTCGTCGTCACCTTTTTTACCGCCAGCTTGGAACTTAGCGATGATGCCTTCAGCCACGTTACGTGGAGTTTCAGCGTATTTAGCGAATTCCATAGAATACGTCGCACGACCTTGAGACATAGAACGCATTTGAGTTGCGTAACCAAACATCTCAGCCAATGGAACTTCTGCTTTAATTGCTTTTGTTCCACCAGGAAGATCGTCCATACCTTGAACCATACCACGACGACGGTTTAAGTCACCCATGATATCGCCCATGTAGTCTTCTGGAGTTTCTACTTCAACTTTCATGATTGGTTCAAGAAGGATAGGATCCGCTTTCATGAAACCGTCACGGAAAGCGTATGAACCTGCCATTTTGAACGACAATTCATCAGAGTCGACATCGTGGTAAGAACCGTCGAATAATGTCGCTTTGATACCCACAACAGGGTAACCAGCCAATACACCATTCTTCATACGTTCTTGAATACCTTTATCAACCGCACCGAAGAATTCTTTAGGTACAGTACCGCCGACAACTTCTTCAGCGAATTCGTATTCTTTACCAGCTTCTTCAACATCCATAGGCTCTAAACGAACATATACATGACCGAATTTACCTTTACCACCTGTTTGACGAACAAACTTACCTTCTTGTTCAACAGACTTTTTGATCGTTTCACGGTAAGCAACCATTGGTTTACCAATGTTCGCTTCAACACCGAATTCACGCTTCATACGGTCAACGATGATGTCAAGGTGAAGCTCACCCATACCAGCAATAATTGTTTGACCAGATTCTTCGTCTGTACGAACGCGGAACGATGGATCTTCTTTAGCCAAACGACCTAAAGCGATAGACATTTTTTCTTGGTCAGCTTTAGTTTTTGGTTCAACAGCCAATGAAATTACTGGCTCTGGGAATTCCATACGCTCAAGGGTAATGATGTTTTTCTCATCACACAATGTATCACCCGTAGTAACGTCTTTAAGACCTACACACGCTGCGATATCACCTGCACGGATTTCATCAAGATCTTGACGTTCGTTCGCATGCATTTGCACGATACGACCGATACGTTCACGCTTAGATTTAACTGGGTTATAAACCGGATCACCTTGTTTAAGAACACCAGAATAAACACGTACGAATGTTAAGTTACCTACGAACTTATCGTTCATGATTTTGAACGCAAGTGCAGAGAACGGCGCTTCGTCAGATGCTTCACGAGATGCTTTAGTTTCATCTTTGTCGTCAAGAATACCTTCAATTGCTTTAACTTCTGTTGGAGAAGGCAAGAATTGAATTACAGCATCCAACATACGTTGAACACCTTTGTTCTTGAACGCTGAACCACAAAGCATAACTTGGATTTCAGATGCCAATGTACGTGTACGAAGACCAGCGATGATTTCTTCTTTAGAAAGATCACCTTCTTCTAAGTATTTGTCCATTAACTCTTCAGATGCTTCAGCCGCAGCTTCAACCATCTTAGTACGCCATTCTTGAGAAGTCTCAACGAGGTCAGCAGGAATATCACCGTATTCGAACTTCATACCTTGAGATGCTTCATCCCAGATAATCGCTTTCATTTCGATAAGGTCAACAACACCTGCAAACGTATCTTCTGCACCGATTGGCACAACGATAGGTACAGGATTACCACCTAAACGAGTTTTAACTTGCTCAACAGCACGGAAGAAGTTTGCACCAGTACGGTCCATCTTGTTCACGAATGCTAAACGAGGCACTTTATATTTGTTCGCTTGACGCCATACAGTTTCAGACTGAGGCTGTACACCACCAACTGCACAGTAAACCATGCACGCACCGTCAAGAACACGCATAGAACGTTCAACTTCGATTGTGAAGTCTACGTGTCCCGGTGTATCAATTACGTTGATACGGTGTTGTTGGAATTGGTTAGCCATACCAGACCAGAAACAAGTTGTAGCAGCAGAGGTAATTGTAATACCACGCTCTTGCTCTTGTTCCATCCAGTCCATTGTTGCTGCACCATCGTGTACTTCACCAATTTTGTGAGATACACCTGTGTAGAACAAAATACGTTCAGTTGTAGTTGTTTTACCTGCGTCAATGTGCGCAGAAATACCGATGTTACGGTAATTACTAATTGGGGTTTGGCGAGCCATGATGTCTACATTCCTAAATGTTATATTTAAAACAGGACGCACCAATTAAATTGATGCGCACGAATATCCAAGCAGGCAACTTAAATACCCGCAAAGCCCCCACTTTGGTAAAGAGCGATGTTGAATCGAGCTGCGGTACGCATGAATATTCTCCTGATTAGGGACTGTTTTATCCGCTTAGAAACGGTAGTGAGAGAAGGCTTTGTTGGCTTCAGCCATACGATGCACGTCTTCACGTTTTTTGATCGCTGCACCTTTACCTTCAGCTGCATCAAGCAACTCACCAGCAAGACGTAAAGCCATCGTTTTTTCAGAACGCTTAGCAGCAGCATCTACTAACCAACGCATAGCTAGAGCAGTACGACGGGATGGGCGTACTTCCATAGGTACTTGATAAGTAGCACCACCAACACGGCGTGCTTTTACTTCAACCATAGGACGAACTTTTTCAAGAGTAGTCTCGAAAAATTCAACTGGGTCTACTTTGTTTTTTTCTTGAACGCGGTCTAAAGCACCGTAAACGATACTTTCAGCAATAGATTTTTTACCATCTTGCATTACGTGGTTCATGAATTTAGCGATTGTTTGGCTGCTAAATTTTGGATCTGGAAGGATCTCACGAGCAGCGACTACGCGACGTCTTGGCATTTTAATACACCTAATAATATGACACTTCAGGATAATCCAGCAGTTTGTACAAGTGTCATGTACACGACGCTGGCCTTACTATACGTCGCTTGAATTACAAATCCATGAAGAATTCAAACAAGCGAAACGCTAAAGGGTTGCTTGGGCTAGTTTCCTAGAATTACTTCTTAGGACGCTTAGCACCGTATTTAGAACGTGACTGGTTACGATCTTTAACGCCAGCACAGTCTAAAGAACCACGAACGGTATGGTAACGTACACCTGGTAAGTCTTTAACACGACCACCACGGATAAGAACAACACTGTGCTCTTGTAGGTTATGACCTTCACCACCGATGTAGCTAGATACTTCAAAACCTGAAGTTAAGCGAACACGGCAAACCTTACGCATTGCTGAGTTAGGTTTTTTAGGTGTAGTAGTATAAACACGTGTACATACACCACGACGTTGTGGACAAGCCTTCAACGCAGGAACTTTTGATTTTTCAATCAAAGTCGTACGACCCTTACGGATCAACTGATTTGTTGTTGCCATTTGGCAATTCTCCCGTTATTAAACAACCTTAAAAAAAGAAAAGAACCTCTTTTTAAGGGCACATAATTGTAAGCTAAGAAGTAAAAATGGTCAACATTGCGGGACAAGGCAAGTGTTGACCATTTCTATAATTTTGTTGCTTTTCGATATCTATGACATCACAACATCGTATTAACTGTGTTTTGTGGACGCTGGTTCAATATCAATTGACTTGTTTTCAGTGCCAATTTCAGCATCCTCTTCAGCCAATAATTCATCAGGCTGAGCCTTTAATGCAGGCTGTTGTTCGCTATGCGAATGCTCAACCACATGTTGTTCCGCCAATTGTTGAATACCCTCTTCCACCTTATCATCAACAGAAACTGTAACCGCTGTATGTTCTTTGACTTGAACCGTGACTTTGGTAATCACATCATTCTGTTCATCAGCTGAAGCTTTATTGCTTTCAACGCTGGCTGCACTTAATAGACGTGGACGCTTTTGCAACATTGCTTCCGCTTTGAAGTAAGCTTCTAAAGGCGAAAGCTTTTCCTTCGGATATTCATTGATATAAAAACGCGCCGCACCAAAAACAGATTGAGATTTATGTCCAACGTCTTCTAACAGCCTCCAACTATAGAAACCACCCAGCGCTGCACCTGCAACAGGTGTCAATTTACCAATCACCGATGCTTGAGGAATACGGTTTAACCAGTTCCATTTAAACTGACCACTTTCATCCACCAGCCATTTTTTTACCAACTCAATATCATTATTCGAACCCAGCAATTGTTGAAATTGCTGCAAGTCATGCGTCTCCAACATAGATTTCAACGCTTTCAAGGCAAGCAATAAGGTTTGCTTTTCTGCCACCAGACTTAAATCAATTTCTTTAAAGATAAAGGCAACAATTTCTTGGTCAGTATCTTCAGATAGATCAAAACCATGGGAACGCCCTGTTTGATAAATTGTTCTCAACGCCAATACAATCGAAGCAGGGATATCCAGTGCTGCACCCCAGACACCTGTTGCACCCGTAATGGCACCTTGGGCTGCTGCAAGCAATTTATTTTGTTCAATCAGCGCCTGGCTTAGACGCTGTGAGCGGCCCGTATCCTGAGTGAGTTCCATAATATCTTTCACCCCTGCTTCATCAAGAATTTTTTCAGTCAGAGAACTGTTCGAACTAAACTCATTCAACCACTGAAATAAATAGTCAGACACTTTCTCTCCCAGATCAGGAGATACAAATGACGCCACATTATTGACTCTGCTGTAATGACGACCTAACAGTTGGTGAGACAGCTTTGGAAACTGCTGACGTAGCATGTGTTGCGGACTTTCATATTTCTCTATCTCAAATGGACTTTTGAAACGTGCTTTTCCTTCAACGATCTGGGTCGAATTTGCAAGTTCTGCACCAGAAGTGGTTGGGGCAACTTGAAGTTTCTGTAATTCAGAACTGAGCTTTTTAGCCACTCCAAAGGCTTGTGCAAATAAACCTGAAGATTGCTTGTTTTTAGATTTTGTCATCAAGTACCTCTGTCGTGTAATCTGTGCATTTCTAGGTAAATACTAGGTTGAATGCAGATTTATCTCAACTTTTATCTGTGTACTTTCATTTCGTTTCGTCACAACATCACGAATATTTACGAATATTTACACAACTGGAAATAGGCATAAAATTTGCCATAAGAAATAAAAAACCTTTCTGCTATCATGGTGTCATTCACTCATAAGCCATTTTAATCGTTATTTTTCTCCTGACTTGTATTCATAGCGAGATGTACAGGCTTAGTATTACCATAAAAGGGATCTGTAAATGAAACGTGTTGTAATCACTGGTATGGGCATTAACTCATGTATCGGTAACTCTTTAGAAGAGGTCACTCATTCTTTAAAAAATGGAATCTCAGGCACACGTTTAAACCCAACTTATGCAGAACTAAATTTCAAGAGCCATGTCAGCGCAGCCGCTGAACAGGATTTTGATGGCATTGATCGTAAACTAAAACGCTTTATGGGCGTCTGTGCGATGTATGCGTATAACGCAGCAGTCGCAGCAGTTGAACACGCCGGACTGAAACAAGAAGATTTGGCAAACAATCCACGTTACGGTATTGCTGGCGGCTCTGGTGGTAACTCAACTGCATCTGTTGCAGAAATGATCAAACTATTAGAGGAAAAAGGCGCGCGTAAAATTGGCCCTTTCTTTGTACCTCGCAATATGAGTAACACCATTACGGCGAACGTTGGTGTTGCATTTAAACTGCAAGGTGTGGCGCACTCGATTACCAGCGCATGTGCAACCTCTGCCGATGCGATTGGTTATGCCTACAACCTGATTCAATTGGGTAAACAAGATTTAATGCTTGCTGGCGGTGGTGAAGAAGATCACTGGTCACAAAGCTTATTGTTTGATGCAATGGGCGCCTTATGTTCAAAATATAATGACACCCCAGAAACTGCTTCACGTCCATATTCAAAAGACCGTGACGGTTTCGTGATTGCAGGCGGTGGTGGTTTCGTCGTACTTGAATCACTTGAACATGCACAAGCACGTGGTGCGAATATCCTCGCTGAAGTGATTGGCTATGCTGCAAACAGTGATGGTGCTGACATGGTTGCACCAAGTGGTGAAGGTGCAACACGTTGTATCATCATGGCATTGGATGAAGCAAAACAGCATGGTGTAGAGCAAATTGACTATGTCAACACGCATGGTACTTCAACACCAGCGGGTGACGTGACTGAACTTAAAGCCATGGAGCGCGCATTTGGTGAAGGACAAGTTCCTCCACTTAGCTCGACCAAATCGATGACAGGTCATAGCTTAGGTGCTGCGGGTGTTCAGGAAGCGATTTACTCGGTGTTAATGATGCAAAATGACTTTATTGCACCAAACATCAACGTGACTGAGCTTGATGAAGGCGCACAAGGTTTCGATATTGTACTTGAAAAACGTGATGCAAAACTGAATACTGTCATGAGTAACAGTTTTGGCTTTGGCGGTGTAAACGCTTGCCTCATTTTCAAGAAGTGGGATGCATAATCCCATTTAGCAGGATTATCGATGGATGCACCTTCTGATGCTTTCTTGTGGGTAAAAGCATTACATATTATTGCTGTGGTGTGTTGGTTCGCTGCATTGTTCTACTTACCACGTCTTTTTGTTTACCATGCCATGAGCGAAGATGCCGTGAGTCATCAACGCTTTGAAGTCATGGAACGTAAGTTGTATCGTGGTATTATGTGGCCCTCCATGATTGCCACACTCATTACCGCCCACTTTCTGGTGGATTGGGGCGATGCAACCCAACATTACCATGAAGCCTTATGGTTTTACCTCAAAGTCGGTCTGGTGGGATTATTGGTGATTTACCATTTTGTCTGTGGTTATTACCGTAAAAAACTGATTGGCAATGCGCATTATAAGTCACATAAGTTTTGGCGCTTCTTTAATGAGATGCCGACCTTGATCTTGTTTGCAGTGGTCATTTTAGTCGTCGTAAAACCTCAGTTTTAACTCAACAGAACGCTTCTTTTTCTAATGCTGTAGCTTAGGCTACAGCATTAACTCCAATCCAAACTACAAACAGCGTATCCCCTTCAAGTTTAAAGACACTTGCTCAAAGTGAGTCTCTTTTTTTGTTTTCAGATTTCGATAGCTTACGTCATAAAGAATATAGCCTTGCGACACAAAGGTATATTGCCCTGTCACTTTGCCATCAATCAGCTCATTCATGGTCTTATAAACTTCGGGCTGAGCGACTTCACCCATCTCAACCTCTTCAATATGGACTGGCTCAGAAAGCTTGATATCTTTGAGATAGGGATAATACTTGATCGACAGTGTCTTTAAATATTCTGGTGAAACCAATAAAATTGATTTTTTACCATCAGCAAAACAGTAATATTCATTACTTGCATAGGCCTGTACGCACACAGATAAAAACAGGCACAGCCATAAAGTTTGTTTCATCATTCATTTCATCTCTTGCTAGCAATGACTGCTCTATATTTCTGCTCTCATCTTCAACTTATAAATATTTCTTTATTCTTAACGGGACCTTGTTGGATAAGCCCAACTTTTTCATTTGATCAGCATACATCATGTAATTTTTTCTGGCTTGACCTATCTTTTTTAAAGCTAAATAAGCATCCGCTCGATTTAAGTAAGCCACCGTTCTATTCGGATCTAATTTTATGACATGGTTTAAAAATCTTAATGAAGCATCATCATAACCCAATTGATAGAGGAAAAATGCAGAATCGTTTAGCTCTGCTGCATCCTGTTTTCTATAGGTAGATAATTGGCAATCCATGCCTGCAATAATTTGCTTGATCTCAGATACATCTCTTTTATTGAGTTGTTTTAACTGTTGCGAAGCTAAGTAGTGAAAGTAGTTAACCCCGTCTTTGCCGCCACCAATATCTGCCATCCAAACGGGTGTATGACTTTGTTTATCCCATTGCCCACTGCAACTATTAGAAATCATGCTGGGTATGGTATCTAAAATCACGTTTCGGTTTTGATCAACAATAAGACACTGCGTCATTTCAGTTTCAGATGTATCCAAGATTGCAGCGTAGTTGTATTGGTTGTTTTTATAAGCATCAATGGTTAAGAAAAAAAGCGTGCTATCAGCTTGTAAGGCTTTCAATGGTGATCCCGTACAATTTCTATAGTGCTGTATCTCTAAATCCGCATAAACCACACTGCTCACCCAGCAGAGTGAAAAAACCATTAATTTAATGCTTCGCATACCAAAATTCACCCTGCTCAGTTCGCTTTTATTCTAGAATAAATCAGATTTCACGTTTTCTAGACACCTAGTTCAGATGAACAAACCACTTCAGCACACGATACAAGGATTAAAAGCTCGCTTCATTTCCAGCTTAATCTTTTATCTCAAAATGAATCAATTTCAATATCGTGGTTTGACCTCTGGCGAAATTGAAATGGCGCGTCCTGTCTTTGGCCATTTAATTGACTACGCAAAAATCAAAATCTTTAATATTCCCTATTTGCCTTGGCAACCAGCCAACATATTTATGGCACCCAATGGCAACCTGTTCGTCCATCAAAAATATTTCCGTACAGACTACTCAACCTGCTCCACATCCTTGCAGGGAATTTTCATTCATGAACTGGCGCATATTTTACAGTTTCAACAACATACCAATGTAATTGTTAAAGGTGCCATCCTTCAAGCAGGCTATTATCTCAGCTTTAAACACTATAACCCTTATCAATATCAATTGATCCAAGGTAAAGCTTTTTCTAGTTATAACATTGAGCAACAAGGTGATATTGCACGCGATATCTTTTTGAACAGAATTCCCAATATTATTCTCAAAAATGAAAAAGCCCTGTAATTTGCATCTACAGGGCTTTTTAAGTGAGTAATTCGCACTTGAACTTATGCAGCAGTGCCTTTACCTGTTTCAATTGGGTGTTCATGACTATCATCCATATCAGTCGAAAAATCTACGCGCATTGCATCCTTAACAATGGTACCTATACGCCCTACACCAATGGCCAAACCAAAAGCAATGACAGGCAATAAAATTGTTGAAACCATAATGGTCTACCTCTTATTGAAATGAATAAATCAAGATTGTTGATCTTGCTCGCGGAACATTACTGTACCAATACGGCCAACAACGACTGCTAAACCAAATGCAACCACAGGAAATAATAAAACCGACATCGTCTTTACCTCACGCATGAATCAATCAAAATTGAGTGATCAATTAAACTTGTTGATCTTTTTCTTGGAACATCACGGTACCTACACGGCCCACGACCACAGCCAATCCAAATGCAATCACAGGAAATAATAAAACGGACATTGTTGTTACCTCTTCATTTTCGTGTTTGAGTACACTAGATAAACATCAAAGTGTACAACCGCTCACATTAATTAGGATAATAGCAGTGCACAAATGTACACTCAAGTGTCGCAAAGATATTCCCGATAAACGGTATAAAAAATACACAAAAACACATTAATACAATGAATTTATTGATTTTTTAAAAAAGTACACGTGTTCCAAATATTTTTATAGAGCAAATAAATATCCAAAAGTGATTATTTTTTCTCAGATTTTTTATATTCATCAGCACTGTAATGGATATGTCACGCCCTGATGCGAAAATGACGTGAAAAAAACTTTATATTGCTCTATTCAATTTATTCACAATCATGCACCATAATCACGCAAACATTGAGAAATGTTGCTGTTTTATACAGAAAAACTTGTTATTTTTACGCAGAAAAATGTGCATTTAGTATATATTAGTAAACTTGTCATTTTTCTTTAAGATATAAAATGTTTGGCGCCATGATATACACTTGTTTTTAATAACTATACCCATATAAATCAAAAACTTGTATATCAGAACTTGTTAAAACTCAGGATTAGGTTTGAATGAAAAATTTTAAAGTTGCCCTTGCTCAATTCTCTCCGCACATTGGCAATATTGATGCAAATACTCAAAAGATGGTTGAGCAAGCAAATTTAGCGAAACAACAACAGGCTGATTTGATCATCTTCCCTGAACTTTCTACGCTCGGTTACCCTGCTGAAGACCTATTACTCCGTCCAAATCTACAAAAACGCACTCAAAAAGCGTTTGCTCAACTCAGTGAAGTGAAAGATATCCTAATGGTGTTCGGTTTTGTGCACCAAACTGAAGATGGTCATCATTATAACTCTGCTGCAGTGATGAAAGATGGACAGGTTTTGGGTGTTTATAACAAACACAACTTACCAAATTATGGCGTGTTTGATGAAAAACGCTATTTCCAAGAAGGTCACCAACATCTTGTGTTCGAATATTTAGGTCACAAGTTTGGCGTGCTGATTTGTGAGGATGTTTGGTCACTCAATACCGTCAAACAACTCAGTCAGCTCAATGTTGAAACTGTGTTGGTGTTAAATGCTTCGCCTTATGAAGTAGGTAAACCACAACATCGTATCCAGACCTTAAATGAACTGGCAAAACAGTTAAATCTCAATCTGATTTATGTCAACCAAGTCGGTGGGCAGGACGATCTGATTTTTGATGGTTCAAGTTTTGTGAGCAACAATAATGGTCAACTTGCATTGCAAATTCCAAGCTTTCAAGAAGCGCTTGCCTATGCTGAATATGATGCCGACCAAAAGCAATTTAAAACAGGCGAAGCAGTTCCAGCATTAGAAACTTTTGCTGAAATTTACCAAGCGCTCGTGATGGCTACACGTGACTACGTGCAACGCTCAGGCTTCCCAGGTGTCATTCTAGGATTATCTGGTGGAATCGACTCAGCCCTAACCTTAGCGATTGCTGTTGATGCGATTGGTGCAGAGAAAGTCCAAGCAGTGATGATGCCATATACCTACACCTCACAAATGAGTGTTGAAGATGCGACTGAACAAGCACGTCGTATGGGTGTCACCTTTGGTATTGCCGAAATTCACCCAATCGTAAACAGCTTCATGCAAACCTTGTTCCCATTCTTTGGCAACTCACCTGCTGACGCGACTGAAGAAAACTTACAAGCACGTACTCGTGGCACCCTACTGATGGGTTTATCAAATAAATTTGGCAACCTGGTGCTCTCTACAGGCAACAAATCAGAAATCTCAGTGGGCTATTGCACTCTGTATGGTGACATGGTCGGTGGTTTCTCAGTCCTCAAAGATGTATACAAAACCATTGTATTTGAACTGGCAAAATACCGTAACACGCTAGAAGAAACACCTGTGATTCCAGAGCGTGTGATTACACGTCCGCCATCAGCAGAACTTCGTCCAGATCAAAAAGATCAAGATTCATTACCTGCTTATGATGTACTTGATGCCATCTTATATGCTTATATTGAAGAAGATCTCAGCCAAGCAGATATTATCGCCAAAGGCTACCCAACCGAAGTAGTCGAGAAAGTGATTCGTTTGGTGGATCGTAATGAATACAAGCGTCGTCAGGGCGCGATTGGACCACGTATTAGTTCACGTGCCTTCAGTCGCGAACGACGCTACCCGATCGTCAACGGATGGACCGCGAATGACTGAAAAAATTGTTTCTGAAAAGTCACAATTACTTGCTCAAGCTTTAATGCTTGAGCAAGTTGCATTTTATAAAAACCAACTCACCACCCAACTTTCTGCTGATTTTTTCCAGCAATTTATTCAACTGTTTCTACAACATGCACCCAATATTCAACTTAAGGAAGTGGTTGAATTAGCGCAAATTCAGGCAGTAGTAAAGCGCTATGCCTTTGAAATGCAGCTCGGTGCAGGCTTATTAGAATTTATTGGGGAAATTGCTCAAAGACTGCATGTGTTTTCGTTACAGTCATCTGCACAATTACAAGACGTATTCTCAGATCACCAGTTTGAAATGTGGCTGTCCAAGTTTTTAGAGCTGGAAAATATTCGCCATTATTTAAATCAGTTTTTAAAAGAAAGCCCTTCGATTCAGCAGTTGTGCCAATACATTGCCACCACAACACTACAAAACAAATTACCGAAACTGTTTGCTCAATCGGATGAAGAACGTATTTCTGCAAGCAAATACGAATGGCAACAAAAACTCAAAAGCTTTTCGCATCGTCAACAGCAACGTATTGAACAAAAAATTGAAGAAAGCATTGGTCGATTCATTCAAGAACAACTGGTCGATCTTAGCCTACTTTCAAATGATGACCTTGAAAGTCTTGCCCGCAATATTTGGGACGATAACAAAGCTCAACCCCTCTCCGAATATACCAAACAAGTCACACCACTGGATGTCGAAGAATTCTTTGTCATGATTTATGAGTACTGGAAAGAATTACGCCAGTCCACCTTCATACAAGATTTAATCTTATATGGCGTTAAAGTGTTTTATGACTTCTATAAAGATGAAAGCTTAGCCGATGTTTTTGCGGCAATTGGCTTGGAAGAAACCGACCTGCTGAATGAGGCTGTGCGATTCTATCCAAAAGTTGTGAAAGCATTAGATGAGCACGGCGTATTAGAACCGATCATTACACTGATCCTAAAACCGTTCTATGAAAGCCCACAAACCCTCGCCAGCATCGAAAAGCATCTATAAAAAATAAAGCCTGTAAATGAATAACTCATTTACAGGCTTTTGCATGTCTGATGCATTATTGTTTCGAGCAAAATCCAGACAAAAAGAAACCACGCAGGAGCGTGGTTTTTAAAATGGTGGCTATGACGAGACTTGAACTTGTGACCCCCGCATTATGAGTGCGGTGCTCTAACCAACTGAGCTACATAGCCGTAAACTGTGTGCGCATTATCTAGTGTTCCGCATAGCTGGTCAAGTCTATGACCTTGAAAATATAGAACATATGAACAGTTTTTAGGCTTTTAATCTTTAATTGATCAAAATTCAACACATCTATTTAACCATGACAAAATTTGAGGATGATAGAGCTTTTATTAAAGCGAAAATAAACAACAAATAGCGAGGCAAAAGATTGTTTTTTTGAATGTTATAAAAACTGCAGATAAAAAGAGACCACGCAGGAGCGTGGTCTATAAAATGGTGGCTATGACGAGACTTGAACTTGTGACCCCCGCATTATGAGTGCGGTGCTCTAACCAACTGAGCTACATAGCCTAAAACTGTGCGCGCATTATCTTAACTTTCAATACACATGTCAAGCACAATTTTAAAAAATTTTAGAAGTGGGCCTATAAGCCGGGTTCTGTCGAGGACGATCATTCCTCTAGGCGTACAATCACTCATACGCTCAAGCGACCTACCCGAATCCAGCACGGGCCGTGCCTCAGGATTCCTATTTGGTCTTGCTTCTGGTGGGGTTTACCTTGCCGTGAACTGTTACCAGACACGCGGTGCGCTCTTACCGCACCCTTTCACCCTTACCTCACGAATGAGGCGGTCTACTCTCTGCTGCACTTGCCGTCGGCTTTCGCCGCCCAGGCGTTACCTGGCACCTTGCCCTATGAAGCCCGGACTTTCCTCCCCTGTTTCAGTCACGGAGACCTCCACAGCAGCGACCGTCCGGCCCACTTCGTGGCGCATCTTATCAAAGTTCGCCGTTAATTGCTCGCATTTTTTTGCGCAGTGAGCTTTTTGTATTTCGCCATCAAGTCATCATGCGATTCGACATGCTGAGGATCGAGCGGAATACAATCAACGGGGCAAAACAACTGGCACTGTGGTTGATCATGATGACCGATGCATTCTGTACAGAGTGCAGGATCGATCTCATAAATCAGCTCACCCATATAAATGGCTTCATTGGGACATACAGGTTCACAGACATCACAGTTAATGCATTCATCTGTAATATATAACGACACGCTACCAACCTTGTTGATGTTTACGTTCAAAGGCCTCAACCACAACGGCAGGCACAAACTTAGTCACATCACCTTTTAAACGAGCAATTTCTCTCACCAAAGTCGATGAGATAAATGAATATTGCTCAGAGGGAGTTAAAAATACAGATTCAAAATGTGGATCAAGCTGACGGTTCATATTTGCCAGTTGGAATTCATATTCAAAATCTGAGATTGCTCTTAAACCACGGAGTACCGCTGTTGCACGCTGTTCACGGAAGAAGTTGACCAAGAGACCATCAAAACCGACAAATTCAACATTGGTCAAATGACTCAAAGATGCTTTGGCTAATTCAACACGCTCTTCTAAACTAAACACTGGATTTTTATGATGACCAATCGCAATTGCAACCACAACTTCATCAAACATTTTTGATGCTCTTGCAACCAAATCAACATGTCCATTGGTTATTGGATCGAAAGTCCCCGGATAAATCACACGTGTTTTAGACATGCGTTGTACTCTAGTTAATGAGATAAGGAGCGTATTTTAACAAATCTTGGCTCTAAACGCGAAATTCCTAAACATTGGAAAAAGGTTGCGTTTTACGGCACAATAGAGCCAATTGTGGAAGTTTAAATTATGGCGCAAGCAACAGTTGTAAAAAAACATAATGGTGGCACGATTGCTCAAAATAAAAGAGCGCGCCACGATTACTTTATCGAAGAAAAATTTGAAGCAGGCATGTCCCTACAAGGTTGGGAAGTAAAGTCTTTACGTGCTGGGCGTATGAGCTTGACTGAAAGTTATGTCATTTTTAAAAATGGTGAAGCTTTTTTATTGGGTTCACAAATTCAGCCCTTATTGTCTGCTTCAACTCACGTGGTTCCAGAAGCAACGCGTACGCGTAAATTGCTACTCTCTCGTCGTGAGTTGGAAAAGCTTCTGGGTGCAGTCAATCAAAAAGGTTATTCATGCGTACCCTTGGCATGTTACTGGAAAGGCCATTTGGTCAAGCTTGAAATTGCACTAGTGAAAGGTAAGCAATTACATGACAAGCGTGCCACTGAAAAAGACCGTGACTGGCAACGTGATAAATCACGTCTGCTGCATAAATAATAAAAAAACCTCCAATGGGAGGTTTTTTATAAGCTACTATTTTTTAAAGATAAAAAATAGTTTGCCTTATATAAAAAATATATTGTTTAACTATCAAAAACTTAATCTTGCAAATAGTAAATAATGTCTATTTTCTATATACCAACTTATCTATATCCCAGGTAAATTTTTATCTTGAGATAAATCTTCATACCACCATTTTCTTGGATCAGAATTTTTTTTCATATGAAAATTATAATTAAGAATACCTACAAGAAGTAAAAAAGATTGATTTTGTTCAGTTTTTGGTAGCTTTAAAAACTTATATAATCCAACCTTTAAAGCTGATGTACTCATAAGACCAGTTTGCTCTATACTTTTCAATATTTGAACAGGTGTGTGTCCAATTTTTAACCCCGAGAATAATCTTGCAGGCTCAAGAAAGTTTTTTATTGAACTCGCAGACATTCCTGATTGCTGTACATAATAAATTAAAGTCTCTAGCATCTGAATTCTTTGTTCATTATCTAAGTTGTTAAACCATTGTAAAGAATCATTTAATGGTATAATTCCTTGTACAACCTTATTCAAATAAATAGCTATTTCATTCTTCATTTACTTATATATCCTCGAAGTGAAATTATATGCAGCTATGTTTTGTTTAATTATATTAACTACATCTTTTTAATTATTAATACTTACCATCAACCAATATTTTTCAAGCCAGCTCTACCCTCTACAATTTGGCTTAGTTGATTAGCCTTAAAGCTACTTCATTCCGCCCTTGAAATGTATACATCCCACGAACAGTATAAGTGGGCTATTTTTGAATGCTCGGATATGAGGAAGCCTTTAGATATGACGAGGAACTATTACGAACAAAAAGATAGTCAATAGTTCACTTATGATTATATTACTGAAAATCAAGCCACAACATGTTTTAATCGCAATTCAGCCAAATATTTCCCAAACTTGCGTGCAGTTTCCAGATCCCCTTCAGGTGGTGTTACTTCCACACTGGCATTATCCGATTGGGTCATTAAACCCAAAAAGCTCGACATCCGGTTAATATCTGAAGGGCTTCTGCCTGTTGGCATAAACGGTAAGCCTGCCCACAACATACCATGTTGCATCGCAAATAAATTAATTTGCTGCAACACCGCCAACTTATCGCCACTGAGCCCACCACCATTGGTAAAACCCGCTGCCAACTTACCCTGCCAAGTACGCGCCAACCACCGTTTAGAAGAATCCTCCATAAACTGCTTCAGCGCAGAGGTCAGGCTTCCCATATAGGTCGGGCACCCCATTACAATCACGTCAGCTTGGTCGAGTAAATCCCATTGTGGTGCAGCCACAGAAAGCAGATGCACTTCTGCACCCGCTTGCTCTGCGCCCTGAGCAATATATTGCGCAACTTTGGCCGTATGCCCATAAGGGCTATGATAAACCACACAAACTTTAACTTGGGAAATCACGTGTTCTATAACAGACATGGAAAATTTAAAAACCAATGAATTAGATCAAGTTTAACATTTTTAAATGCGGCAAGGCGAATCCAGCGTGTAAAGCCTGCAATTTATTGCATAAACACCAAGCTTGCCATTCGTCCCGTTTTCGGATCACGGCGATAAGAAAAATAGTCTTGGGCCTGTTGATAAGAACACTGATCTCCGCCTAAAACCGTCTTTACACCTAAGCGATTAAGAATAAAACGAGCAATCGCATATAAATCAGCTTGGTATTTCCCTTCAACTTGACCCGCAATAAATGCAGAAGCCAATTCAGTATATTTGTCACAGAAAACGGTTTTGACTTCAGCTCCCACTTCAAAACAAGGTTGGCTGATCGCTGCGCCCAACCATGCCCAGCTCGGCTGAGACTGCATTTCAGCCACAGTATTTTCGACAATGCCATTGGCCAAGCCACGCCAACCAGCATGTAGGTTGGCAACTTCTGTCCCTTCGGCATTCCCCAACACCACAGGCAAGCAATCAGCCGTCATCATCATTAAGGCATGACCTGCTTTTTGTGTGACCAAAGCATCACCTTCAAGGGCTACAAATGGAATCTGTTCATTGATGGTATGGCAAATCGTGCTATGTGTTTGTGTCATCCACGTGATTTTATCTACACCAAATGCAGATAACTGATTCAGTAATAACATACGGTGCTGCTGAACACGTTGCGCATCATCATTGACATGCAAAGCCAAATTAAATCCTGCTAGATTTTGATTCGACGTTGCAATGGTTTGAGCATGTTCAATCCGCGTTTGTGCCACATAGACCCCTTTCGGCAAGCCTTGTACAAATTCCATAACTATCTCCTGAGCTATATGTTCTACCGTCAGCCCCTCCCTGACCCTCCCCAATAAGAAAAGGGAGTTTAAAGCACTGTAAGACATTGAATTCAAGAAAGTCTCCCTCCTTTAAGGAGGGAGACTTGGAGGGAGGTAGAGCTTTACTTAATACGCTTCATTTTCACTACGCAACACTTCAAGCAATTGGGTGAAATCTTCTGGCCACGGTGCTTCAAACATCATTTCCTCACCTGTGCGAGGATGAACCAGCCCCAACTTTGCGGCATGCAATGCCTGACGTTTAAAGCTACGCAACATATCCGTGAGTTTTTCCGAAGCACCCGCTGGGAAACGTACACGATTCACATAAACAGGATCACCGACCAAACCATGTCCCAAATAGCTAAAATGCACACGAATCTGATGGGTACGGCCTGTTTCCAGTTGTGCCTGAACGCGGGTAAAGTCACGGAAGCGTTCCTTCACATTGTAATGCGTCACAGCATCACGTCCGCCCGGTAAAATCGCCATTTTGATACGATCAACAGGATGACGTTTAATCGGTTCATCAATGGTGCCACCAGCAATAATGTTGCCATAAGCAACCAGATCATAAACGCGGTAAACCGTTTTCTTCGCCAATTGCTTGCTGAGTGAGAATTGCGCTTCTAGATTTTTCGCCACCACCAATAAGCCACTGGTGTCCTTATCAATACGATGTACCAAACCTGCACGAGAAAGCTCAGCCAGTTTCGGAGCATGGTAAAGCAAGGCATTGACTAAGGTTCCGGTTGGATTGCCTGCGCCCGGATGCACCACCATGCCCACTTCTTTATTGATGACAATGATATCGTCATCTTCATAGACAATATTTAATGGAATATTTTCTGGCTGGCTTGAAGTTTGCGCTTCAAGTTCGACTTCAAGGGTAAGCAGCTCATTGCCTTCACAGCGGTACTTGGGCTTAACAATGTTACCATTTACCAACAGATGACCATCTTTCATCCATTGCTTGAGTTTTTCGCGAGAAAAATCGCTCCAAACCATTGCGGCAACCTGATCAATACGTTGACCTAAATAGTTTTCATCAAGTTGAATTTGCAACGATAAACGTGTTGCAGTTGAGTCGGAATTATGATTATCTGCATCGACAGAATCTTCGAGTAAGAAATCTGTTTCAGAGAAGTTTGAATTGGAAGATTGTGCTGAAGTCATTTGATGATCGGTACAAAAATGGTTTAATAGCACCATTGTAGCTCATTGCCCAGAATAACAGAGGAGTTTTTATGTCGCTACCACGTTATAAAATTACGGTGCTTGCACTATCTTTAGGTGTAGCGTCTGCATTTGTGGGCTGTAGCAGCAATCCAAGCAAGAAAGAAGTGGTTGATAAAGGACCACAATCGAGTGAACAGGTTTATTTTGAAAAGGCAATAAAATCACTTGAACGCAATCAATATACGGATGCCGTCAAGTCACTGGAAGCTTTAGATACCTATTATCCAACGGGTCAATATACGCAACAGGCTCAACTTGAGCTGCTTTATGCGAAATTTAAACAAAAAGATTATGAAGGTACGATTGCACTTGCAGATCGTTTCATTCGCTTAAATCCACAACATCCCAATGTTGATTATGCCTACTATGTTCGTGGCGTAGCCAATATGGAAATGAACTACGACAGTTTGATTCGTTATACATCTTTACAGCAATCACACCGTGATGTGAGCTATGTCAAACTCGCATATCAAAACTTTGTCGAATTAATTCGTCGTTTCCCAAGTAGCCAATATTCGGTAGATGCGGCACAACGCATGAAATTTATCGGTCAAGAATTGGCTGAAAGTGAAATGAACGCTGCACGTTTCAATATTGAACGTAAAGCATGGTTGGCTGCAGCTGAACGGGCACAATGGGTGATTGAACATTATCCACAGACCCCACAAACACCAGAAGCATTAGCAACCTTAGCGTATAGCTATCAAAAGTTGGGCGATCAAGCGACCTCACAACAATATATTGAGATTTTAAAACTCAACTATCCAAACTTGGTCAAATCGAATGGTGAAGTGAATTTACGTGCTGCACGTAAAGAAGGTAGTTGGGTCAACCGCGCTACACTCGGTTTGCTCGGACGTGAATCAAAAACTGTACAAGTTAAAGATGAAGCCAAAAGCGATGTGGAACAACGTAGCTTAACCAATCGTCTCAGCTTTGGTTTATTGGATAAACCAGAAACAAAACAAGCGGCTCCAGCACCTGTTGCTGCGCCAGAAGCACCTGCGGCAACAGAGAGTAAACCCAGCTGGAAAAACCGTTTAAGTTTTGGCCTACTCGATAAGCCAGAAGCGAGCAATACATCTGAGGATGATGCTGCAAACTAATTTGCAATCACCTGATACATCAAACAGGCAAGTCTCCCTTGCCTGTTTTTTATTTTATGCAACAATGATTCCTGACATTTTGCAATGCAACAATGTTCTACTCCCCCGTCTTAAATGGTTAAACACACATGGCAATTCCACAACATACGATTGATCAAATTTTAGATCGAACCGACATCGTCGATTTGATCGGTCAGCGTGTGAAGTTAAAAAAGACGGGACGTACTTATTCGGGCTGTTGTCCTTTCCATCAGGAAAAATCACCCTCTTTCCATGTTTATCGTGATAAGCAATATTTTCATTGCTTCGGCTGTCAGGCCAACGGCAATGCCATTCGCTTCTTGATGGATATTGATGGTCGTAATTTTGTCGATGTGATGAAAGAACTGTCGAATAAAACAGGCATCGAACTCCCCAAAGACAATCAGGACAATAAAAAACTCTCTTATAAACGCAGCCCTCAGCAAGTTGCGGCTCCACAGCCAACAGTTGTACCTGTAGTCGAGAATGCCACACCCGCACCCGAGACTGAGGAGTTTATCGACGGACATTTTATCGATATGGATCGTTATATGGATGATCCTTTTGCCCAGTTCGATCCATCATTCAGTATTATCGATGAACAGGTGCAGGAAGGTAATCTTTACGATTTATTGGAAAATGTAGCGCAATTCTACGAACGCCAACTCCCAAATAGTCAAAAGGCACAGAACTATTTTAAACAGCGTGGCTTATCCACACAGACCATTCAATTTTGGCGTTTGGGTTATGCCCCTGAAGACTGGCAGCATTTAGAAAAAGCCTTTCCACAAGATATTGAAGGTTTAAAACAACTTGGCTTAATTCGTTCCAGTGACAGTGGTCGAGATTTCGATTTATTGCGTGAACGTGTCATCTTCCCGATTCGTGATCATAAAGGCCGTGTGGTAGGTTTTGGGGGGCGCGCCTTAAACGATGAGATTAAGCCCAAATATATCAACTCGCCTGATTCGGAAGTGTTCCATAAGAATCAATTGCTTTATGGCTTATATGAAGGCCGTAAACTCAAGGCCAATGACTGGTTGATGGTCGAAGGTTATATGGACGTGATTGCCTTGCAGCAATATGGAATTAATGGTGCTGTCGCAACACTAGGAACAGCCAGTAATGCCGATCATTTAACCACCCTGTTTAAACAAAATTCTCGAATTACCATTGCCTTTGATGGCGATGCCGCAGGTCAAAAAGCGGCACGACGCACCTTGGAAATTGCACTACCACTACTCAATGATGGTCGTGAATTAAAATTCTTTGTACTTCCTAATGAGCACGATCCTGACTCGCTGATTCGTCGTGAAGGCTTAGAAAACTTCCAAAAATTATTACAGCAAGCGCCGCTTTTATCTGACTTTGTGTTTGCTCATTTAACAGGACAGCATGACGTCAGTACCCCTGAAGGCAAAAGTCTGGTCATGGGTGAACTGCGTGAATTAACGGAGTTATTACCCAAACATGGCTCATTCCGTTATTTGCTGAGTCAGTCTTTCCGTGAAAAACTCGGTCTAGGCAAACGCTTTACCCCGCAAATCAGCCACGATGCCTCTTTATCTTTTAATATTCAGACCAAAGATGAAGATTTTGCGGTAGCAATTCTGATGCATCATCCCTTCCTGTATATTCATTTTGAAGAGCTACGCGCGGTGATTGATCAAAATGAATTATTGGCCAAGATTTTAGCGGCGCTGAATATTGTATTTGATGATCTTCCTGATGATCAGGAATTGGCAACCTATTATGTGCTGGGCGGTTGTAGTAGTTATAGCCATGAACTGGCTGATATTATGCAGCGTACCAATATCCAATCCTTAACCCAAGCACCTGAAGTTGCCGATAAACTTGCGAAAGAATATGCGCTAGGGCTACAAGAGAAGTATTTGCGCTTAAAACTAAAATCGCCAATTTCTTTAATTGAATCGCGTAATTTACGTCAACAACTGAATGAATTGACCAAACAGATTAGTTTGCGTTTATTGTCTTAATTATCCATTACTGGCGTGGCTTACGTTCGTGTTCAAACACATCTTGCAGATGTTGCTGTAGCCATTCGAAATAATCTGGGTTTTCGGCTTTCGCCGCTTCTCTGAGTAGAATTGAAGTGGGATGCATCAACTTTTGTGTCAGGCGATGTGCAAACTCTTGCATCACCTGTTCTGCTGCATGACCATGTTGCAGTGATTCTAAAGCATGCGCCAACTCTTTTTGACTGACTTCTTCACTATGTTGACGATAAGCCTGAATGGTACCACTGGCTTCTTTGACCTTTTGTTGGGTCATCAATTGGGTCGCCAATTGATTGACCATAATTTCAGCTTCAACTGCGGCCTGACGACGTTGCGCCAGGTTCTCATCAATTACGCTTTGTAAATCATCAACACCATACAAATACACGTTATCCAATGATTCCACTTTGGGATCAATGTCACGTGGAACGGCTAAATCAACCATCAACATTTGTTGGTAGCGTCGCTTTTTCAATGCAGTTTTAACGTCTGAATATTCAATCACTTGATGCAAACTACCTGTACAGCTAGAGACCACATCCGCTCTATGCAAGTTTTGTGCAAGCTCAGCAAAGGGAATAATTTCCACATCAACTTGATGGGCAATTTCTTGTGCCAACAGATCTGCACGTTCACGGCTACGGTTACAAATCAGGATTTTAGCAACCCCCATTTCGGCCAAATGTTTGGCGACCAAGCTGTTCATCTCGCCTGCCGCGACCACCATCACTGTCAGTTTTTCCGTGTGGCTAAACACTTGTGAGGCCAGTTGCGCAACCGCATAACCCATTGAAACAGCATGACTTCCTACCGAGGTTTCAGAACGGACGCGCTTTGCTGCATAAAAGGCATATTCAAAGACGCTATTCAATTCAGGTGAAACGGTTTCTGCATCTTTAGACAGGGCCAATGCACTTTTCACTTGCCCTAAAATTTGCGGTTCACCTAGCATCAACGAGTCTAAACCACTGGCAACACGCATTAAATGTGTAACTGCTTGGGCATTCTCGTAACGATAAACATGATGAATTAACTGTTTTACATCAATATTATTCACTTGGGCCAGCCAAGTCAGAATGCTATCAGCATCTTCTGTCATGGCATAGACTTCGGTGCGGTTGCAGGTTGACACCACCACCAGATCATTCAGCGATGAATGTTGGTTTTGTTCAAGCAATAGCGCAGCTAATCGCTCTGCATTGAAAGCAATTTGTTCGCGAAGTTCAACAGAAGCTGTTTGATGGTTGACGCCCAATGCAAAGAAAGACATATCAGATCATCATTTCGCTAAATTTATGTTATTGTGCAACATCGGTGTCATAAAAAGCATTACTTTGGATCAATAAAAATTGCGTCAGCTATATCGCCGTACCCTTTTTAGCGGCAAGACGATTAGACGGTATTCTACCACAATCTTGTTGTTAGGTAGCATGAGCTCTTATGTCTCTGCACAAGCAATACACGACATGTATGCAGACAAGAGTTTTGAACATGCCCTACAACAAAGCATGGTGGCTGAATTTTCCCTTGCTTATGATGATATTGCAACCGCATTACACAATTATACGGTACTTGCGATTCGCAGCAATTCAACCACAATCAAACAGCGCGCCCTAGATATTGCTCTAGAATACAATGACTTGCAATCAGCTTTAAACATTGCCACGCATTGGGTTGAGCAAGAACCGAAAGATGTTCCCGCACTGTTTTATTTGTCTCATATTGCACTCAAGACCCATGAATATGAGTTAGCAGCAAAAACGCTGGATAAGATTCTCAATATTGATCCTACCGCCGATCTAGAAGAAATTTTAGCAGGGATTGCCCCTGAACAGGCTCAGGATCGAGAAATCTTGCTGAATGCACTCCGTGCCAGCGAGGAACGTAATAACCCTTCAATTCTGGCCTTGATCGCAGGTTTAGAAGCACAAGATGGCTTGTATGAACAAGCACTGAATAATATCAATCGGGCATTGCGCAAACGCTCAAAATCGACCAGTTTTATTCTGATGAAAGCCAACCTGTTAATGGCTTTGCAGGATGATGAAGAAACACGTAAATGGTTTGAAAAAGCCAGTCGTAAAAACAAAAATAATGTTGATGTTCGCATGGCAGAAGCACGTTATTACATTCAAATCAATCAGCAGCAAGAAGCCTTGGAAAAACTTGAAGATATTATCAAGGACCATCCCAAGGCCGAAGAAGCCTTGTTTATTGCAGGTTTAACCAGTATTGACTTAAAACAATACGAAAAAGCCGAGCAATATCTGGTTGAATTGCGCTCATCGGCAAAATATCAGAATGAAGCGTATTACTACCTTGCGATCAATGCACAGCGTAAACAGCATTATGAAACCGCAAAAGCCTATTATCGCTTGGTGGATGGTAGTTTATATATCGTTTCGCGACGCAATATGATTTCGATTTTTGAGAAACAAGGGCAACTGAATGATGCCTTACGTTTCTTGACGCAGGAACGAGTAAACTATCCACAACATGCCAGCTTCCTGTATCAGGCACAGGCCGATATTTTAAAGAAGATGGATAATAAAAAGGCAGCTTTGGCCTTACTGGATGAAGCGATTAAGAGTCTACCCGACGATCCAGAGTTGATTTATGCCGAAGTATTATTACTCGACCCATATACTGATCGAGATAAACTAGACAAAACATTAAAGCAACTCTTAATCATTGAGCCAAATAGCCCCACCTATCTGAATGCCTATGCCTATACCTTAGCGCTGCAAAACCGCCGTCTCAAAGAGGCACGAAAATATGCAGAGTTGGCACTGGATTTTGCCCCTGAACAGGCTTCAATTTTAGATACTTTGGGCTATATTGCCTTCCTGCAAAATGATTTTGATACCGCGGCCAAAGTTTTGGGCCAAGCCTATTCCTTAAGTGAAAATGTCAATATCGGCATTCGTTATGCCAAAGCCTTGTATATGCAAGGGGCACTCACGCAATTTAGCGAGGTGTTACAGCAATTGAAACAAAAACATGCCAATGCCCCACAATTACAACAACTTGATAGCTTAATCTTACCCATCACCGTAAAAAAGAGTTAAACCCATGCGCTTGTTTTCAAAATTATGCGTCGCGGTATGTAGCAGCAGCGTTTTATTATTAACGGGCTGTCAACATTTCAGCCAGCCAAATAAAGTCGTGACTTCCCCTCAAGTGCAAGATGAAAACAACTTTAGCCTGCAAGGCAAAATTGGTGTGCGTACACCACAACAATCTGGCAGTGCTTTTTTTACATGGGTACAGCAACAAGATCAGTTTGATATTGAGCTCACCGGAATTTTAGGGGTTGGTAAAACCCAAATTGAAGGGAAACCAGGGCAAGTGACCTTAAACAGCGCCAAAACAGGCCTGATTACGGCTGAAACACCTGAAGAACTACTTGAGAAGGCGACCGGTTGGCAAGCGCCGATTATGCATCTTGCCTATTGGGTACAAGCCAAGCCAGCCACTCAAAACGCCCAAACCAGCAAAGATGAAAGTAACCGTTTAAAGCAATTGGTTGAAGATGGCTGGACGGTTGATTTTAGTTATAACGATGCGCAAATCCTTCCCAATAAACTTTTGTTGAAGCAAGCGCTTGCCGATGACAAAGAAAACCGTATTACAATGGTTATTCAAAACCGATAATTTAGATTGTTTATATGATTAGAGTGCCTTCTCCTGCCAAATTGAATTTATTTCTGCATATCACGGGTCGTCGTGACAATGGTTATCATGAATTACAAACCATTTTCCAACTGATTGATTTATATGATTGGATGACGTTTGAACCGATTGCAGAGCCAACTATTCAAATTGAGGGTCTAAGCGAAGTCACTCTTGAACAAAACTTAATCTATCGTGCTGCACAGCTACTCAAACCACATGCAAAAAAAATCTGTGGCCTAAACATTGCCATTGAAAAAAATATTCCTATGGGTGCAGGTCTCGGTGGCGGGTCATCCAATGCCGCCACCACTCTGATTGTGCTCAACCAACTCTGGCAGTGCGATCTAAATGAACAACAATTGGCCGAGTATGCGGTACAGTTGGGGGCGGATGTTCCGATCTTCGTTTTAGGTCGAAATGCATGGGCTGAAGGCATCGGTGAACATTTATCATTCATAGACTTAGCTCAAAAAAAATTCATAATCTTAAAACCTGACTGTTTTATCAGCACTCAACAGCTTTTTTCGCAAAAAACATTGACAAGAGATTCTAAGATCACTACATTTTGCGCCTATCAGTTACAACCTTCTAATTTTGGAAATAACTTTGAACCTCTGGCTCGACAGTTATACCCTGAAGTAGATGAAGCGATGCAATATTTAGATCAATTTGGTCTAGCAAAGCTTACAGGTACAGGTGCTTGTGTTTTTACTGAAGTAACCGATGAAATGGATATAGAGCAAATTTTGCAAAACGCGCCTTGTAAAGCTTACTTGGTCAACAGTTTAGCAGAATCACCTCTCAAACATTTTGAAGTTACCTGATAGGGGCGTCGCCAAGTGGTAAGGCACCGGGTTTTGATCTCGGCATCCGTTGGTTCGAATCCAGCCGCCCCTGCCAATTTTCACCTGTAGATGTATGTAATATTAGGGGCGTCGCCAAGTGGTAAGGCACCGGGTTTTGATCTCGGCATCCGTTGGTTCGAATCCAGCCGCCCCTGCCATTACATTTCATCGAATTTAGGGGCGTCGCCAAGTGGTAAGGCACCGGGTTTTGATCTCGGCATCCGTTGGTTCGAATCCAGCCGCCCCTGCCATATCTTTAGACAGACTTGTTTTGCATTGATATTTGCTCAAATATATTGACATTATCCTGTAAAACCATTAAAGTTCTGCCGCATTAGGGGCGTCGCCAAGTGGTAAGGCACCGGGTTTTGATCTCGGCATCCGTTGGTTCGAATCCAGCCGCCCCTGCCATCCAAATTCATTATAAGCCAACCGCCAAGGGTGCTTCATGCCCAATCTTGTCGTTTTTAGTGGAAGTGCTCATCCACAGTTCGCCCAAAAAGTCGTAAGCCATTTACATATTCCACTCGGTGCTGCTTCTGTAAGCAAGTTCTCTGATGGAGAAATTTCAGTTGAAATTACTGAAAATGTTCGTGGTAAAGACGTTTTTATCGTTCAATCTACTTGTGCGCCTACCAATGATAACCTAATGGAAATCTTGGTTATGGCTGATGCTTTGCGTCGCGCAAGTGCTGGTCGTATCACTGCAGTAATTCCGTATTTCGGTTATGCACGTCAAGATCGTCGTCCGCGTTCTGCTCGTGTACCTATTACTGCTAAAGTTGTTGCAGACATGCTAACAACGGTAGGTATTGACCGTGTGGTAATGATCGACTTACACGCAGACCAAATTCAAGGTTTCTTCGATATTCCTGTTGACAACATCTATGGTACGCCAGCGTTACTTGCTGACTTACGCCAGCAACAACACCACAATCTTGTGGTTGTTTCGCCTGACGTCGGTGGTGTCGTTCGTGCCCGTGCTGTTGCAAAACAAATGGGTGATATCGATTTAGCTATCATCGATAAACGTCGCCAAAAAGCAAATGAATCACAAGTGATGCATTTGATTGGTGATGTAAAAGATCGTGACTGTGTCATCGTTGATGACATGGTAGATACAGCAGGTACGCTTTGCAAAGCTGCGGATGCACTCAAACAATTTGGTGCACGCCGTGTCGTTGCTTATGCGACTCACCCTGTTTTATCTGGCAAAGCGATTGATAACCTTCGTAACTCTGTGATTGATGAATTGGTTGTTACAGACACCATTCCTCTTTCAGATGAGGCACTGAACCTAGGCAAAATTCGCCAAGTTTCTGTTGCAAGCATGGTTGCTGAAACAATTCGTCGTATCAATAACGAAGAATCTATTAGCGCAATGTTCGATAGTTATCTATAATAGCCCAGCTTTTTTTCTTAAACCCTAGCTCGCTAGGGTTTTTCTATCACTAAACTGGTCGCAAGTTTAGTTATTCAAACTCAATGAGGATATGCCCATGGCAAACTTCGTATTAAACGCTCAAGCACGTGAAGTAGCACAACAAGGGAAAGGTTCGAGCCGCCGCCTTCGCCACGCTGCTCAAATTCCAGCAATCATCTACGGTGGTAGCGCTGAGCCTGTAACCATTACTTTAGAGCTTCGTGAAATCGTTAAAGCTTTAGAAAACAACGCTTTCTTCGAAGAAGTTATCGAAATCAAAATCGGTGACAAAGTTGAAAACGTTAAAATCCAAGCGTTACAACGTCACCCAGCTAAAAACACGCCTATGCACGCTGACTTCAAACGCGCATAAGTGTTAAAGGCGTAAATTAGTGTCAAATATTTCGCTAATTGTTGGTTTGGGCAATCCCGGCAAGGAATATGCCCAAACCCGCCATAATGCAGGTTTCTGGTTCGTTGAACAGCTTGCAGATCGTTATGGCATTTCTTTAAAAGCTGATCCTAAGTTTCATGGATACAGTGGTCGTGGTCAAATCGAAGGTCATGACGTCCGTTTATTACTCCCTACCACTTTTATGAACCGTTCTGGTCAAAGTGTCGTCCCTTTCGCGAAATTTTATCAAGTTGCACCTGAAGCAATCCTGATTGCGCATGATGAACTGGATATGAATCCTGGCATTATTCGTTTGAAAACAGGTGGCGGACACGGTGGACACAATGGTCTCCGCGATATCGTTCCGCATATCGGTGCTAATTTCCATCGTCTACGTATTGGAATTGGACATCCAGGTGCCAAAGAACGCGTTTCCGGTCATGTGCTTGGTAAAGCACCTAGCAGTGAACAAGGCTTAATGGATGCAGCCATTGACCATGCCCTATCTCAAGTGAAAATGCTTGTTGATGGACAAGTGTCTCAGGCAATGAATCAAATTAACGCTTACAAACCCGCTTAAACTGAATTGTTGATCAATCCCGCTTGCCATATTGCATTTTTAAGCGCAAAATGCGCATCAAACCGCCTATAGCCCGCGGAAAACGTGACAAGTCAACCATAAGATAATCATCTTAGGTCTTACTCAGGAGACGCTAGCCATGCTATCTCGTTTATTAAAATGTAAAATTCACCGTGCAGTTGTGACTCATGCAGAGCTTCATTATGAAGGTTCTTGTGCAATTGATGGCGTATTAATGGACTTAGCAGGGATTCGTGAATACGAAGAAATCCACGTATGGAACGTCACTAACGGCAAACGTTTCACCACTTATGCAATCCGCGGTGAAGATGACTCAGGTATTATTTCAGTGAATGGTGGCGCAGCCCATCAGGCTGATGTTGGTGATTTAGTGATTATTGCGACTTTTGGTGATTTTACTGAAGTTGAAGCCAATCTTCACAAACCACGTTTAGTTTATGCAAATCCAGACAATACAGTGAACCACACTGCCAACTGTATTCCTGTACAAATTGCATAAACCATAAAAGATTCCTCAAAAGCCATGAGCCGCAGCTCATGGCTTTTTTATTGCAAGAATACAGCCCACTCAAGCACTCGGACAAAATACAAAAACACTGAAAAATAAGGCCAAGTTTTACCTAAGCAAACTTGTAAAATAGCCCTAAAATTTGTTCAATAAAAAGACAATAAAGATAATTTGAACAATATGGATATTATTAGTGTTATTCGTAAAGTCAGTCTCTTTGCTGATCTAGATCATGCAATGCTTGAGACATTGCTGCCCTTTTGCCATATCCGTCATTTACAAACAGGACAACAACTGTATTGTGCCCATGATATTGCCGATCATGTCTATATTGTTGCCTATGGACGCGTCAAACTCACCAGCACAGCAGGGCTATTGACCTATTATGGTCGTCATGAACTTGTCGGTGAAACAGGTGTGATTTCCAATCAGCCACATCATTGCACAGTCAATGCTGTTCGAGATACAGCCCTTGTCGGAATTCCACAACAACAATTTCTGGATTTCATTCATCAACATCCCAAAGTGCTGTTTGCCTTATCTCGCTTGATCATCAACCGCTCTCAACCTGAACAGCAACATTGTCATGTAATGGGAAGTAGCCGAACACTTTCAGTCATCCCTGTCTCTGCACATATCCCTGCCACCCATCTGGCTGAAAAACTAACCGAACATTTACAACGCTGGCCGCATGTACGTTTGGTGACTGCAGCGCATATTGATGCGCTATTTGGGGTAGGTTTTAGCCAAACCCCATTAGATTATAGCCCTGAGGATTTACAACTAAGACAGTGGCTCGCCAGCTTAGAAGAAAAACATTGCTATGTCCTTTATGCTGCCGATAATAGTGAAGATGAATGGTCAAAGCGCTGTTTACATCAGGCGGATCGAATTTTGATTCTGGCGGAGGCCAACCAAACACCAACCCAAACCCCTCTCTCACATGTCCTCAGTCAACACGACTGGCAAAGCCCCATTGAATTGGTGTTATTGCGTTCCGAAGGTGATCCTTCACCACATACCCTGATCTGGAAACAGCTCTATCATGCTCGTGCCCATTACTTTGTCCATCCTTGGGCACAGAATGATATCTGTGCAGTGGCGCGTCAGATTTCCAGTCAAGGGGTAGGTTTGGTCCTTGGTGGTGGCGGTGCGCGAGGTTTTGCCCATATCGGTTTGATTCGGGCTTTGGAACAACTGCATATCCCGATTGATATTGTCGGTGGTACCAGTATGGGAGCCTTTGTCGCAGCACTGGTAGCCTGTGGTTTTGACAGTGTAGAAATGACCCATATCGCCTATGAGACTTTTGTGGCACGTAATTATCTCAATGATTACACCATGCCACGGGTTTCCCTCATTCGGGGACAGCGTTTCCACAGTCGTCTGCATGCCATCTTTGGGCAGCGACGGATCGAAGAACTCAGACAAACTTATTATTGTATTTCTACCAATCTCACCACAGGACAAGCCGTGATTCATGATCAAGGTGAACTCGCCACTTGGGTCGGTACCAGCATGAGTGTGCCCGGTGTTGCACCACCCGTCGCATGGCATGAAAATCTACTCTGCGATGGCGGCGTGATTAACAATCTCCCCACCGATGTCATGCAAAACCTAGAACGAGGCACCATTATTGCCAGCAATGTCAGCCTGCATGATGATATTCGAGTTCCCGGAATTGGTTTAGAAGAACCAGATCAGAGCGCCCTGCTCAACTGGAATAAAATTATTAAAGATAAATTGTTGCACGCACCACGACTGGCAGAAATCTTGATGCGTACCGCTACCCTAGCCAGCGATACCATGATTCAAAGTGCTGCGATTGAACGCGCCAATTTACATATCCGCATGCCAATTGAGGGGATCGGTATGTTTGACTGGCACAAACTGGATGAACTGGTTGAACGCGGTTATGAGCACGCGCTTGAAATGCTATTGCCTATTCGGGAAACTTTACCGAATACATAAGCAATGCGTTGAGTTATATATGAGAAGACTGAATCTGGTAACGATCCAGTAAAGCATCTAAATACCGGTAGGTTTCAGGATCTAATTGCTGCATATAGCCATCAAGAATAGCATGACATTGTTGCTGCTTTTCAACAGGCATACGTCGGATGATGTCAAAAGTCACTTCCCATTGTGAACGTAACAATGATGCATAAGCAATATGATGCAACACGTGCTCATCAATTTGTGCAATCGCTGTCGCCACCACTTCTCTTGCCTCATCATGCATATAATTCACAATCACCAGCATATCGGTCCATAAATCACAACGATCAGCGGCCTCTACGATACTCTGGATAATCTCTACTCGCCTTAATGCAGGCAAATTGGCAACAAAACTCTGTGCTTGCGCTGACAGGCAAGCGACCACAGGTAACATATCTTCCCATAACTGATCTTCCTGTGTGGCTTGAATAATGGCATTGACCACAGGCTCCCCTTGCAAAACTGCTAAATCACCTAACTCCTGCTTCAAGCCATAACTGATATAACTCATCAAGGCCAAAACTTTAGGCCAAACTAAGCGCTGGGCTGGATCACCAATAATCAATAAGGCTTTCTCAATCCGCTGTTTCGGCAACACATGCACCAGATGGTCAATTTGCTCACGTGACTCAATAAAAAAAGCAATTTCCAATAGATCACTTTCACTCTCGACCACTTGCGCCACATCTTGTAATACCGCATCTGACAACATACTGACAAAGCGACCGATCGTGACAAAATCCCGTTGCTCCAGTAGAACTTTAGTGATGTCTGTAATCTGATGGGTGGTGAGATAGCCCAATAATTCTCTTGCCAAGCGCGGGTCTAAATACACTGAAATTGCTGCAACCGTTTTAGCAGGTAGATGCTTTACGATGCGATAAGAACTCTCTGTCGATAAATACACTGCAATTTGGGCGACAATAAAGGGCTCTAAGAAATGTTTGACCATAAACACACTGATCCAGCGTGGCAACCAATTCACCCATGCAGCTAAATAACGGAAGCGTTTTTTCTGCTGGTTTTGCAATCGCTCTAATATGGCAAAACGGAATTGTCGTAAATTTTCGGGTGCCAAAGGCTGCAAAAAAGCCAATTCTGATGCATCAACCTTCAAAATACGCGCCAATTTGATAAGCTCTGCCTGTACTGCAAGTCGAGTCATGGCTGTGCTCCCTATGCCTTATCTCGAAACAGCCAACGCAGAAAAAAAGGAGTTTGATACAAACTCTGATTCATTTTCTGATCTTCATTATCTAGGGTGTGTTGTAATTGTTGATTGAGCCAAGTCAAATCCTGTTGGGTCAATTGAGAAAATGCTTTAAGACTCATCACAGGCCGATGTAATTGTTGTGCTAATTGTTCCAGCTCAGATTTTTCTATCTTTTCCATGCCCAAACGCTCCGCATTATTGTTGTTTTATCTTTCGAGTGTATGCTCAATTTAAAGCCATTGCCAGTTTCACAGATCGGCTGCAAGACTGGCGTGACGACTCAGCTTATTTTTTCATTTTTATAGAACGATTCATTCTATAAAAAGTTGCCTTTTCTCATAAAAATCTGGCTATAATCAAGGCACATCGCTTCAGGGCGGGGTGTAATTCCCCACCGGTGGTAAGTTAGGCATCACAATCAAATGACCTAATCAGCCCACGAGCCTGTATATATATTTATATATACTCGCAGATTTGGTGAGAGACCAAAGCCGACGGTATAGTCCGGATGAAAGAAGACGAAACCACTGAAACACGCTTTTTGCGTTGTTTTTGTGCACGCTTATTTTTTACATCAGTCCTGAAATGTTCAACCGTATCCTATTTACGAGAGCGTTTCATTATGTCTAGTTTAATCCAACCCGAACTGTTCTTTTCAGCCCTTTCCCCTGCTGAACAACGTATTCAACAAGCTTTAGAAGATATCCGCCAAGGCAAACCTGTATTGGTGATGGATGACTTCGACCGTGAAAACGAAGCTGATTTGATTATTGCTGCTGAAACCTTAACCGTCGAAACCATGGCACAAATGATTCGGGATGGTTCGGGCATCGTCTGTTTATGCCTAACCGAAGCCTTGGCTGACCACTTAGAACTCCCACCCATGGTGGTTGATAATTCAAGCCAGTTTAAAACCGCATTTACGGTGACCATTGAAGCAGCACAAGGTGTAACCACAGGCGTATCAGCCAAAGACCGCGTTACCACCGTTTTGGCAGCCACCAAAGAAGGGGCTGTGGCGAGCGATCTCAGTCGCCCGGGTCATGTTTTTCCTTTACGTGCACGTGAAGGCGGTGTGCTAAGCCGTCGTGGTCATACGGAAGGGACTGTTGATTTAGCGCGTTTAGCAGGTTTAAAACCATCTGGAGTACTGTGTGAATTAACTAATCCAGATGGTTCAATGGCTTCAGGGATTCAAGTACTTGCTTATGCACAAACCCATGGCTTGACTGTAATTAGCATTGAAGAACTGGTGCAATATCGTCTCAAACATAATGTCTGATTAAAATAAAAAGCCTCGATGATTCGAGGCTTTTTTATGTCATCGATAGTTATGACACTTTTCGTTCTGCATTCAGTTCAGCCACTGTTTCAATGAGCTGACTAAACTGTGAAATTTGCGTCACTGGCTGCGCCTGAGCCAATTCTTCTGCTCGACCATAACCATAATTGACCGCAATGGTTTCAATGCCATTGGCTCGCGCGCCAATAATGTCATATTGGCGGTCCCCTACCATAATACAGTGCTGTGCATCCAGTTGTTGTTGTTCAAGAATATAGGCAATTAAGTCCGCTTTATTGGTTCTTTCACCAGTCAGCTCACTACCATACATTTCAGTAAAATACTGATCCAACTGGAAATGAGCTAAGATTTGCTTGGCATAAATAATCGGTTTAGCCGTTGCTAAGAACAAAGCATAGCCCTGCGCCTGTAACTGTTGCAAAGTATCTACCACAGTTGGATATACTTCATTTTCAAACAAACCTGTTACCGAAAAACGTTCACGGTAAGCCAGCAAAGCTTGCTCAGCCAACGCATCATCTTGAGTATTCAGTAATTTTGCCAAAGATGCTTTGAGCGGTGGCCCAATGGTCCAGTCCAAATCAACTTCATCTGCTACAGGTTGGCCTAATTTTTCTAGCGCAAAACGGATTGAACCATGAATCCCAGTTTTGGGGTCGGTTAAGGTTCCATCTAAATCGATGAGAATATTTTTGATCGTCATTCGTTCAATCTCTTGCAGTCTTACACAACAGAGTCGAGAGTTTCTCGAAACTTCCCTATACTACCGTAGATTGAAGAATAAAAGGAAATTGCAGTGCGTCCGACCGTACTTTGTTTTTCAGGTTTAGATCCATCTGGTGGGGCTGGCCTACAGGCAGATATTGAAGCAATTGGACAAAGTGGTGCACATGCAGCCATTGCCTGTACCGCTTTAACCATTCAGAACTCACAACAAGTATTTGGTTTTGAAGCCACTTCAAAGGAATTATTGCTGGCACAAGCCAATGCCGTGGTCGGTGACTTACCGATTAAATGTGTGAAGTCAGGTATGTTAGGCACTACTGATAATATTGCGGCACTGGCTGAATTCTTGCGTGAACACCCAGATTATCTCTATGTGCTTGATCCTGTGTTGGTCGCAAATAGCGGGGGTTCATTGGGTGACCAAGCAACCTTAGTCAAAGCCTTTGTTGAGCTGATTCCTCTGGCAACAGTCATCACGCCAAATACCGTTGAACTAAGAGCCTTAACGGGTTTAGATGATATTGAACAGGCCACACATAAACTGTTTGAAATGGGTGCAAAAGCAGTATTGGTCAAAGGTGGGCATGAAGATACCCCTGATCATATCCGCAATGTACTCTATGCCGATGGCAAAATGCTTGCAGAAAGCCGCTGCCCACGCTTAGAAGGTCAATACCACGGTTCAGGTTGTTCATTGGCAAGCTTTATTGCAGGACGTTTGGCGCTGGGTGATTCTTTAAAAATTGCGGTTCAACATGCAGAAACATGGTTGTTTGGCGTGCTAAAACAGGCAGAAACCCCTGTACCGAATGGGCAAAAGATTCCAAAACGCTTTTAAAACATCCCTCAGCAAATGAATCTTCAATAAAAAAGGCGCATCTTGCGCCTTTTTTATTTCGGGTCAATTACTGTGGAATACGCAGTACTTGACCTGGAAAAATGTCATCTGCATTTTTAAGTAATGGTCGATTGGCTTCGAAAATTTTATTGTACTGGTTTGGATCACCATAATATTCTTTTGAAATCTTCGACAAATTGTCTCCTGATTTCACGGTATAAAACTTACTTTCTGGCTCTGGTGTTTCCACTGTAAGTTGATCATCCACTTGTGCAACATGATCAATATTTCCGACCGCAAGTACAATCTTTTCTTTATCTGCTTGGGTTTTAACCTGCCCTTTAATCGTTGCCGTATCGGTATTGCCATTATATGTGACCGACAAACCATCAATTGGAAGACCTAAACTTTTAATCAAACCTAATAGTTTATTTGCAATCTCTTGAGCTGAGGGTTCAGCTGGTGTTGCTGGTGCAGCTTGTGGTTCAGCTGGTGCTGTATTTTTCTTACCAATACCTTTAACAAAATCAAAAAGACCCATTGTTATTTCCTCTGTAATTATTAACCGCATTTATAGTCAAAATAGACCTACATCTAGTTATACAGAAAAAATAAATCACTCGAGTTTCAATTTAACGCGGTCTTGTAAATATATGTATATGCGTTATAACTTAATGAAAAATATCCTGTTGTAAAACAGATAAGCATAAAAAAGCCACCTTACGGTGGCTTTTATCATGCAAGATAATTAACCAAGTTTCTTAGTTACGTAATCGATTGCAGATTGAACAGTTGTGATTTCATTTGAATCTTCATCTGGAATCGTGATGTCGAAATCGTTTTCGAAAGACATTACAAGTTCAACCAAATCTAAAGAGTCAGCACCTAAGTCATCCATGAAAGATGCTTCGTTTTTAATCTCTTCAGCACGCATACCTAATTGTTCAGCTACAGCTTGTTTGATGCGTTGTTCGATATCGCTCACAGGAATTCTCCTCATTGCTTGTGGCGTTTTAATTTGCCACTAGTTTAATTGAATATAAGATTTTTTAAAAGTTTATACATCGCCACTTAGGCCATGTATAGACCACCATTTACGTGTAAAACTGTACCAGTAATGTAACTAGCCTTATCGCTGGCAAGAAAACTCACTGCATCAGCAATATCTTGAGGTTCACCTAGACGATTTAAAGCTACTTGATCAGTCATTTTTTTACGAATATCTTCGCTTAACTGATCAGTCATTTCAGTGGCAATGAAACCAGGTGCAACACTGTTCACTGTAATCTGACGGCTCCCCATCTCTTTGGCTAAGCTACGACTGAACGCTTCAATCCCTGCTTTTGCTGCTGAGTAGTTCGCTTGTCCAGGGTTAGCAAAGTGTGCAACCACCGAACTGATATTAATAATGCGGCCAAAACGTGCTTTGGTCATGCCTTTCAATACGCGCTTAGATAAGCGGTAAACAGCTTTCAGATGGATATTGAGAATATCGTCCCAATCATCTTCTGACATACGCAGCAACAAGTTATCTTTGGTAATGCCTGCATTGTTCACCAGTACCAGCACTGAACCATATTTTTGCTCAATCTCTGATACCAATGTGTCAATTGCCTCACCTTCACGAACATCGAGTACAGCGCCTGTTCCATGCTCAGCAAAGCTTGCTGTGAGTTTTTGCGCGCCTGCTTCAGACGTCGCGGTACCCACTACAAAAAAACCGTCTTGAATGAGTTGCTGTGCAATCGCTGCGCCAATACCACGGCTTGCTCCTGTCACTAACGCAACTTTTCGTTGTTGTGTCATGCAATTTTTCCTTCTGCCACTAACACTGCGTTTAGGGCATCTTCCATACGTGCTTTGCTATCAATCGCAAATGCTTTTTCTATGTTCGGTAATCGCTTGGCAAGATTACTCAGTACCGTACCAGGTCCACATTCAACCACGTACTGGATACCCTGATCTTGCAGATATTGCATAGTCCGTGTCCATTGTACCGATTGGTACAATTGAGCGGTTAATGCCTGACCTAACCGAGCAACATCTGTCGCGATTTCCGCGTTGACATTTTGTATTACAGGAAGGCGTGGTAGCTCAATGGCAGTTTGTTCCAAAGCTTCAGCAAACTTTTCTGCAGCAGGTTTCATCAAGCTACAATGTGATGGCACAGAAACAGGCAATGCGATCGCCTTCCCTGATTGTTCTTTTGCATCCGCCATCACTTGCTGAACTAAAGCGGTGCTGCCTGCAATTACAACTTGACCTTGTGCATTATAATTTGCCGCTTCAACCGACCCTTGTCCAGCCGCAGAAGCATTGGCTTTTTGACAAAGCTCAATCACTTTTTCATCAGCTAAGCCAAGAATTGCAGCCATTGCGCCTGTCCCTTGAGGCACAGCACTTTGCATCAATTTGCCACGTAAATGAACCAGTTTCACTGCATCAGCCAAAGTCATTGCTTCTGCTGCAACCAATGCGCTGTACTCTCCTAAAGAGTGTCCAGCCAAGTATTTCGGTGCAATACCACCCAGTTCCAACCAAACACGCCACAATGCAATACTTGCAGTCAGCAACACAGGTTGGGTATTTTCAGTTTGGTCTAAACCCTCACCGCTTTGGGCAATCTGCCAAAGATCAAAACCTAGCGCTTCTGATGCTTCTGCAAATGTATCTTTAACGACACTAAACTGCTCTGCAAGTTCAGCCAGCATGCCCGCTTTTTGTGAGCCCTGGCCTGGAAAAACAAATGCTGTTTTTGTTGCTTGAGCAGCCTGCTCAAGTCGTTTAGTCGACATATAAAAATCCTTAAAATGGTCTATCGCCAATTTCATCAACACACATGATTTTACATGAGAATGACAACAGACTCTTTCCCGATGCGGCAATTTACCATTGATTAAATCGTTTTTTAATTGCGAAAAACAACAAAAAAGGGAGCTTTCGCTCCCATTTTTTCTATACTTTAAGCTAACGCTTAATGCATATGGTTCAATTATTCAGCATCAGCTGCTTTAGCGAATAATTGACGACCACGGTAAATACCGTCTTTAGTCACGTGGTGACGACGATGAGTTTCACCAGTAGTTTGGTCTACAGATAATGCATTCTCGGTTAAAGCGTCATGTGAACGGCGCATGTCACGGCGAGAGCGACTTTTACGGTTTTGCTGAACGGCCATGATGGCTCCTTACAAAGATCGAAAAAATGGATCAGAAACAAATTCAGTTGTCTTAACTCAACATTATATCACAAATTATGAGTTAAGTTTACCCTTCAAACTTGCCAAAACATCAAACGGGTTATCCCGCTTTTCTTCGACAACGTCCTGAATGGTAGGTCGATGTTTATGCTCACAAACATCATGCTTGGGAGATAAAGGCATCAACAATAACAGTTCATCTTCTAGTAGTGCGAGCAAATCAATCGAAGCAGGTGTATCAAAATCACCTTTTTTCGAAGACTCGCTTTCACCTAAAACGATGAAATCAGCATCCTCATCCAAGCGCTCTATCAGTGACTCATCATCGATCAAAGCCAAATGAAAATCTGAAACAAGTTCAGTTTCAACAGTATCCAGACAACGCTGGCATTCCATTGGAACTTTCGTTTCAATACGTCCATCTAGCCATACAATGCGATGATATGCATCCATTGATAGCTTACAGTCTACGTTGATCAATCGATCATTAATTGATCCAACAGCTTCACGAGCGATACGAGCAAAGCGAGACAATGGCAGTGTGCCTGACCATGTAAAGCCCTGTTCAGCCCATTTAAACGGCTCAATCTGTGCCGGAAAGGTATTTGCTGACATAATTAAGGCGGCAATTCTACAAATTCATCGGTACTCTGTCAAAGATTAAGATACAATTTTGCACTTCTTTAGACAGAACTCGGGGTAAATTAAGCAATGCACCTGTTGCAGCCGCAACTTGAAGTAACAACTTCATTACTTGTAAGCACCCATTCAACCTCTGCTCCTGTATTAACACCAGATCAAGTGCAACGCTCATCTTGGCAAAAGTTAACATCAGAACCAGAACAGGTCGATTGGCTTATTTTACACTTTAATCACTGGTTTTCCCACCATAATGTCACACTAGTTAAAGGTGATTTTGAACCAGAATATTTCCCAGCGACCAATGAGCAAGCCGCAAGAATCCAATTTGCCCATGGTTTCTTTAATAGTGCCCTACATGAGATTAGTCATTGGAGTATTTCTGGAGAGAAGCGCCGCTTATTGCCCGATCTCGGTTATTGGTATGCACCAGATGGTCGAACGGCCGAACAGCAAGCTTTATTTGAACAAGTGGAAATCAAACCGCAAGCGATTGAATGGCTATTTGCGACTGCATTTGGTCGGAAATTTCGTGTGTCTTTAGATAATTTAACGGGTGATGGTGGCAACGGCCAACAATTTAAAGACCATGTCTATGCACAAGTACAGCGTTATTTTTCTGGTGAAGCCAAATTGCCTCGGGACGCAGCGCATTTCATTGATTACATCTGTCATTGCACCCGAAATAGCACACCGTTACAACTGAATGAATTTAAACGCGAACACCTTGATTAAAAGACAAAATTGTCACATCTAGTGCTTGCAACTTGACCTCAACACGTTTCATACTGAATTTAGCCATATAGATCAGGGAGTTCAACGATGTTGCATTTACATATTCATCCTGAGAATCCACAGGCTCGCTTAATCACACAAGCCGTTGAGCGTATTCGTGCGGGTGATGTTGTGGTTTATCCGACAGATGCAGCCTATGCGATTGGTTGCCAAATCGGGAATAAAAGTGCAATGGAACGGATTGCACAAATTCGTGGCCTAGGCCCTAAGCATCAATATGCCATTATGTGTTGTGACTTATCTGATATTGCAACCTATGCCAAAGTCGATAACGCCATGTATCGCTTATTGAAAAACAATACGCCAGCGGTTACGACTTTTATTTTGCCTGCAACCAGCGAAGTACCAAAGCGTTTAATGCATCCAAAGAAAAAAACCATCGGGTTGCGTATTCCAAGTAATCCTGTTGCACAAGCCTTATTACAAGAACTCGGTGAGCCACTGTTAACCAGTACCTTGATTTTGCCTGACCAAAAAGATCCGCTAGATGATCCTTATGATATTGAAAATCAGTTAGGCAAACGCATAGATGTATTTATCGACAGCGGCTTTGGTACCTTATCCACTACCAGTATCGTGGATTTATCTGGAGAAAATCCTGAAATCGTACGTCGTGGTGTCGGTGATGTCAGTGCCTTTGAATAAGTACTGACATTTATTTATTATTTTTACAGCCGCGCATTAGATTAGGCATACGGAAAGTTAGGACATTCCGCCAGAACTTGACTCGCATTTTGTATTTTCTGGTTGGACTCATTAAAAACTTCTATTTGAAATGAGAGTCTATCTTCAATTAAAAGACCATAAACTTTAGTTCTGGTACTTTGTTTAAGATTCTGAAAAAATTCAAGAACTGCACAGCTTTGCTGTTGAAGCTGCACAACGCTTACACCAGTATCGTTGTTATAGTCTCTAAGTTTCATTGTTACAATAATTTGAGGATAAAGATTAGACGCCTGCATATCCAGACCCCATTTAGCTGCTGCAGGCTTCGAATAATGATTGATGCCACTTACAATCATTCGACCTAAATATTGTCTTAAAAGTTCTTTTTGTACATATGGATGCTGCCAAATGGCAAAGCCTCCAATTATGATCACAGTCACTATGAGTAATAGCCCTACAATTATGTTTCTTTTCATTTAAGTGATATACCGCAATAGTGCTCGTTAAAATGACGGATAACAATCTAGATTTATATTTCAAAAAAATCAGAAAGTCGCTGCTTCTGAAAGCCTTGCGCATCAAAATTATCAGGACTAAGCCATTGCTGATAAATTTTTTCTAAATCAGGCCATTCTTCATCAATGATTGAAAACCATGCAGTATTACGGTTATGCCCTTTAGTCATCCGATCTTGACGAAATAAACCTTCATACTGAAAACCAAAACGTAATGCAGCGGCTTTAGACGGTGCATTACAATCATCACATTTCCATTCAACTCGTCTAAACCCGTATGCAAAGCATTGTTGCAATAATAGGAATATCACTTCAGTTGAGGCTTTAGATTTCTTCATTTTATGCGAAAAATAAACATTGCCTATTTCAATAGCACCCTGCTCTAACCTCGGGTTTAACAAAGCAATCCAACCTTGGATCGTGCCATCAATTTCAATTAAAAAATGAGCCGAACCTTTAAAACCAAATAAATTTTGCAAATCTTGTTTCAGTGAAACTTGGCTTTGTGGTGCTGCATAAGGCAAATACGTCCAACAGGCTGCATTTTCTTCCGTTGCAACAGCATCCCAAATTTGATTCGCAGCCTGATCAGAGATTTCACCTGAAATATGAATCAATTTGACCGATTGCCCATCTAGATTATGTTTAATCGGTTGGTTAGGTTGATGATCGATGGCAAAGCCGACAGTTTGCCCAAATTGATTCTGTTGTGTTTTTAAATAATGTTTCATCGTGATTTATAATAGAAAGAATGGTTTTCGTTGCTAATTTAAGCATAAGTTTTTTCTATGGCCTATGTAATCTTGCATAAATACAGAAAATACCCTGAGAACTTTAAGGTTTTTGTAAGTAGGTAATTTATTAAATTGGCAATTTCGATTAGAATAGAGCTGCTCTTGTAGCATGTGCCTTTCTTTGCACAAAAAATTATATCTTTCATGCTTTTGAAAATTCGCGTGGCTTATAACGGTAATGAACCAAATTCTCCCCCAAACTTTGGAGTCCACTCCTTCCATTCGCGTGCTTGACGAGTGGCAGGAAGTCATACCTGAAGATTTATATATACCGCCTGCCGCGTTTGAAATTTTGCTGGAACAATTTGAAGGCCCGCTAGACTTTCTGATTTACCTGATTCAAAAAAATGGCTTTGATTTATTACAGGTCGATATCTCTCCGATTGCCACTCAATATCTGTCCTATATGGATAGTATGAAATCGCTGAATATTGAGCTGACGGCTGATTATATGGTGATGGCCGCATTGCTTGCGGATTTAAAATCACGCTTACTTTTACCCAAACCAGCTGCTGTTGATCAATTCGAGAAAGATCCAAAACAAGAATTAATTGATCGTTTGGAAACTTATCTACGTATTAAGCAGGCTGCGGAACGATTGGGACAGATGCCAATCTTCGAGCGTGATACTTTTAGCACTAATGTCAGTATTGGGCACATCGCTCCGATTTATGAAGGCTATGATGTTGCCGCCTTACATGATGCTTTATTTTGTGTATTTAACCGCCCTGAACCCATCACCCACGTGGTGGCGCAAGAGCCTGTGTTATTAGAAGAACGTATTGCCTTTATTGAAAGCCAGCTCGCATCAGGTGAGGCATTGAGTTTTATTGAATTATTAAATCCCATGCAAGGTCGTATGGGGATGGTGGTTACATTTATGGCGGTGCTTGAACTGACACGTCAACAAAGAATTCAGATTATCCATACAGGCATTGAAGCTCCTTTAACCATTCAAGGAGTGAGTGCATGAGTTTAGATCAATTTGAGCAAAATGAAGGCATGTCGTTTGAGGACATTCATCATGAAGTATTATTGCAAATTGAAGCGATTTTATTTGCCAGTGACTCCCCAGTTTCGCTTGTACGTCTAAAAGAAGCCTTTCAAAACCAATATAATAAACAGCAATTACGCACGTTTTTACAACAACTGGCGATGTTACAACATGGTCGTTCAATCGAGTTAATTGAAACGGCACAAGGTTTTCGCTTTCAGGTACGTGCCAAATATCGAAATGTTATTGCACAGGTTTGGCCAGAGCGCCCAACCAAGTTGTCACCTTCATTACTCGAAACTGTCGCAGTGATTGCTTACCATCAACCAGTCACACGTGCCGATATTGAGCAGATTCGTGGTGTATCCAACAATAGCCAAAATTTAAGAACGCTTTTCGACTGGAACTGGATTAAAGAAGCTGGTTTCAGAGATTTACCTGGAAGACCTGCGTTGTTAATCACAACGCCCCAATTTTTAAATGCTTTTGGTCTAGCTTCGCTAGGTCAATTGCCTCCCCTGCAGAACGCCAAGGAAGCATTCATGACACTCGACGCACATGCGCCGAAGTCCTGAGAAAGGTGAACTGTTGATCATTATGTCTAAGGTTGTGCTGTCATGAGTGAAAAATTACAAAAGGTTTTAGCGAGAGTCGGGTTAGGCTCGCGTCGCTATATGGAGGAAGTCATTGCTGCTGGTCGTGTCAGCATTAATGGCCGTATTGCCCAAGTCGGTGAACGTATCGAACCAGGTGATGAACTCCGTATCGATGGTCGTAAAGTACAATTCCAAATTGAAGACGAAATTCGTCGTCGCGTGTTAATTTACTATAAGCCTGAAGGTGAAATTTGCTCACGCAATGACCCTGAAAAACGTCCAACTGTATTTGATCATTTACCTCAAATCGCCAATGACCGTTGGGTCATGGTGGGTCGTCTGGATATTAACAGTACCGGTTTATTGTTATTCACCAATGATGGTGAACTTGCTAACCGTTTAATGCACCCTTCAAACGAAGTTGAGCGTGAATACGCAGTTCGTGTCATGGGCGAAGTAACACCACAAATTCGCAATAACATGCTAAAAGGTGTTGAGCTTGAAGATGGTCCAGCCAAGTTTGAATCATTCTCTGAAATCGGTGGTGATGGCATCAACCGTTGGTATCAGGTGGTGGTTAAAGAAGGTCGTAACCGCGAAGTCCGTCGTATCTTTGAATCACAAAGTTTGAAAGTCAGCCGCTTATTACGTACTCGTTACGGCACTGTCATTTTGCCACGTGAATTACGTACAGGTCGTTGGATGGAATTGGATAAAAGCGATATCGACAACTTGGCAAAATCAGTGGAGTTAAAACCACGTCAAGGCACAGGTTTATTTGGTATGGCAAAACGTCGTACTGAACGTATGTCTGAAAAGCCGATGGCAGCACGTCGTGGTGGTTACTTGCGTCAACAACGTCGTGATGATGAACAAGATCAGTCACAGCAACAACGTCCTAGTGGCAATGCAAATAATAACAATGGTCGTAAAACCATTGGTTTCAATAAAGGCTTTAAGAAGTTCTAATTCTTAATCCTGAAATAAAAAACGCTCTAATAAGAGCGTTTTTTATTGGCTTTAAGCATACTGAACCATACCTTGCGGGATCGCATTCAGCAGCTTTTTGGTATATTCATGCTGTGGATGTAAATACAGTTCATCCGAGTTGGCAATTTCAACTAATTCGCCATGATTCATGACCATGACTTGATCAGAAATGTATTTCACCACTGATAAGTCATGCGAAATAAAAATATAACTCAGACCAAACTCGTCCTGTAAATCCTGTAATAAGTTCAGTACTTGCGCCTGTACAGAGACATCCAGTGCAGAAACCGATTCATCACAGATTAAAATTTCAGGCTTTAGGGTCAAGCAACGTGCGATCGCAATCCGCTGCCGTTGCCCACCTGAAAATTCATGTGGATAGCGATCATAGGCTTGCACAGGCAAACTGACGCGCTCTAACAGTTCCAAGGCCATCTTTTTTCGCTCAGCATCATTTTGACCTATGCCATGAATCCGCATCGGTTCCAATAAAATCTGCCCGATGGTAAAGCGTGGATTGAGTGAAGCATAAGGGTTCTGGAAAATGATTTGAATTTTGCGTTGGTACTGACAAAACTCTTTCTCACTCATGGCCAGAATATCTTTTCCACCAATCAAGGCTTGCCCGCCTGTGGCTTCATGCAAACGCATCAACAGTAAACCAATCGTGGTTTTACCTGAACCAGACTCCCCAACTAGCCCCAAGGTTTTACCTTTGGCCAACTGAAAAGAAACACCTTTAACCGCTTCAAATTCTTCTTGCCCCCACAAGCCCTTACGACTATAAAATGACTTTTTCAGGTCTTTGACCTCTAAAACAATTTGTTCATCGCCAGTCAGACCACGCGCACGTTGTTTCAGGTTTAAATCAGATAGATGGGTAGCTTCGATCAGTTGTCCATTTTCATCCAACTGCATAAAATCACTGGTCACAGGCAAACGGTATGGACGAGTCGAGAGCTGTGGACGACAGTGCAACAAAGCACGGGTATACACATCTTTTGGTTGTTCCAGCACCTGTTCAACTGAACCACTTTCCCGAATCTCACCATGACGCATCACGATCACTTCATCTGCGATTTCACCCACCAAGGCTAAATCATGAGTAATAAACAGCATCGACATTTCATGGCGTTGTCGTAATGACTCTAATAAATCAATGATCTGCTTTTGGATGGTGACATCTAAGGCTGTGGTTGGCTCATCGGCAATCAGCAACTTCGGCTCACAGGCAATTGCCATCGCAATCATGACCCGTTGTTGTTGCCCACCTGAAAGCTGACTCGGATAAGCATCGATCTTGGTTTCTGGTGCAGGAATACCAACTTCTTTCAGCAACTCAAGTACCCGTGCTCTGGCCTGTTTGCGTCCCATGCCTAAATGAATACATAACACTTCAGCAATTTGATCTCCCACGGTAAAGACAGGATTCAACGAGGACATCGGTTCCTGAAAAATCATGGCAATATCCTTACCACAAATTTTGCGAATCTCTTTGGCCGATAAATTGAGTAAATCTTTACCTTCAAAGCAAATTTGACTCTGTTCGGCAATTTGACTTTGCCCTTTTGGCAACAGCCCCATCACCGCTAGGGAAGTGACCGATTTACCACTACCCGATTCCCCAACCAGTGCTACAGTTTTATTTTTAGGAATTGAAAATGAAATCCCTTTGACTGTTTCAATCCACTGCTTATTTTCACCCTTAAAGCTGACACGGAGATCATCGACACGTAATAGCGTTGTTTCATTCTGATATTGCATTTTGTCTCTCCACTATTTCAACTTAGGATCTAAAGCATCACGTAAGGCATCGGTAAACATCGAGAATGCAGTGACCAACACCGCCATTGCGATAGATGCCGCAGCCAATTGCCACCATTTACCTAAGATCAATTCGCTTTGCGCTTCATTCAACATACTGCCCCAAGACACCACGCCGACAGGTACACCAAAACCAAGGAAGCTCAGAATGACTTCGGATTTAATGAATGACACCACCAAAATCGAAATCTGTACCAAGGCAATATGGCTCACGTTTGGGAAGATATGTACAAACATACGGCGTAGATGACTCACCCCAATGGCTTTGGCGGCAAGTACATATTCACGTGATTTATGTTTCATATACTCGGCACGGATCAAACGGAATACCCCTGTCCAACCAGTTAAACCCAAGATCAACACAATCGACAGAATGCCTTTTTGTTGCAGGACTGCTGCAATAGCCAGAACCAATAACAAATAAGGAATCGAGGTAAAAATGTTATAGAACCAGTTCAAAACATCATCGACCCAGCCACCAAAATAGCCTGCAATTGCACCCAAAAAAGTACCAATCACCACTGCCAATAACGCAGACAATAAACCGACCAGAATTGAGGTTTCAGCGCCCTTAATGGTTTTTAACAACACATCTTGTCCCCACTTATCCGCCCCAAAAGGCAAAGTGGTTTTGAGCTCTTGTTTTTGATCGAGTAAATGCCCACCGAGTTGTTGATCAATCTGTTGCATATCTTCAGCCAAAGGATCAACCACGCCATAATTATCAATGACTGAACCACCTTGCTGTTCAGCCTGAATTTCCGCATTCAGCTGCTGAATCACGTCTTTTAAGGGATCGACTGGATTTTCAGGCAAAGCGGCTGTGCTTTCACTATTGGATTTAATTTGATCTGACTCTGTATCCGCACCCAAGAAAGTGGGTGGTGCATAGCTGACTGCAACTTCTTTATTCCAGTTTGAGGCAATCACCCCTGTCATCGATAAAGCGAGCAGGATGAAATAAAATAACACCACCAAAAAAGACACCACGGCGATTCGATCTGACTTCAATCGATTCAAGGCCAAATGCCACAATCCTGTTGATGCAGAAGATTCATTCGAGGCAGCTTTGCTTTTAAAAATTGTACTGAGCATCGTCATCCTCCTATTTCAACTGCACGCGAGGATCGAGGAGCTTATAAATCAGATCGGCGATCAAGTTAAAAATCATGGTGACTGCAGCGATATATACGGTAATGGCTTTAATCACTGGAAAATCACTGCGTTCAACCGCAATAATAATTTCCCGACCTATGCCTGGAATACCAAAGAAACGTTCAATCAGGAAAGCACCAATCAATAAGGCAGGCAGACTGGCCATCACTTCGGTGACAATAGGAATCGAGGCATTACGCAATACATGCACACCCAGTACCCTAGACTCGCCTACACCTTTGGCACGCGCAGTCCGCACATAATCTTGGTTAATTTCATCGAGCACGAAACTTCGATATAAACGTAGTGTTGGAGCAATACTCACCACCAACATGATTAAGATCGGCAACAAAGCATAATGGAATAAATTTTGACTGAAGTTATCGCTCCAGCCCTGTACTGGGAACCAACTTAACTGATAGGCCAAAACATATTGGAAGATGATGATATACACCAAGATACTGATCGACATGCCAATGGTACACAGCATCATCACCATGCGATCGGTCAATGAACCACGCACTGATGCAACCGCCAATGCCAAGATGATTGAAATCACGGTTTGTAAAATGGTCAATGGAATCAATAAGGTCAATGATGGGCCTAATCGGGTCAGAATAATCTGTGAGACAGATTCACCTGTACTCCAACTAGCACCATAATCGAAAGTCAGAATCTGTTTAATAAAAATCCACAGCTGTACATAATAAGGTTGATCGACCCCCAACTGTTTACGGATGTTTTCAATTTGCTCAGGGTTGGACATTTTTCCTGCCAAAATATATGCAGGATCGCCCCCCACCCAGTTAAACAAGAAGAAAATCAGCAAAATGACACCCAACATGGTCGGGATCATTTGCCATAGTCTACGCACGACATAAGCAAGCATAATGGCAAATCCTTATTTGACCCGTTGACCTGTAATTTCATTAAAGAAGGCTTTGTTATCTGGCTCTCTGCCTAAGAAGTCTTTGACCAGTTGCGCTGCATTCTTTTGACTGCCTTGTGACAAAATCGCCTGACGGTAGCGTTGTCCCACTTCTGGATTATTCAGGTTATCGCCAAAAGCAGACAACATATCTAAAGCCAAGACTTCAGACCACATATAGCCATAATAGCCCGCTTGATAGCCCATCAAATGTCCAAACTGTCCAGGGAACTCGGTGTTCGGTACATAACCCAATGCGGTTGCCGATTCCATTTTTTTCCAGACATCCATCGGCTGTACTTTGAGTGCATCCGCACCATGTAAAGCCATGTCATATTGTGCATATAGGGTTTGACGTGCATAACGCAGACCACGTCCATAATTATGTACCGATTTAAGACGCTCGATTAATGCATCATCAACACGCGGACAAGCAGGGTCACAATAATCGGCCACTTTAGATAAGGTTTCTTTACGACGCGCCCACTCTTCATACATTTGTGATGGTGCTTCGACAAAGTCGCGTTCGACCGAAGTTCCTGACTGAGCTGAATAACGGGTTTTCGATAAAATGCCATGTAGGGCATGACCAAACTCATGTACAAAGGTTTCCAGCTCGTCACTATTTAAACCTTTGCGGTTAAAGTTGGTGACCAACACTGAAATGGGTTTACGTTTGCTCAGCGTACTGCCGCCATATACCCCCCAGACCGCAGCATGCCCGTACTTGCCTTCACGTGGGAATTTATCCATGTATAGACTGCCAAGGACTTCACCTGTTTTTTTATCAGTGACGTCGTAATATTCCACTTCATCTTGCCATGCACCAACTTTGGCTGGCTTAAATTCGATGCCATAAAGATCAGAAGAAATCGCAAATAGCCACTTTTGTGCGGCTAAGGTTGGGAAATAATCACGCAGTTTTTCTTGGTCAATTTGGTATTTTTCTTTACGGAGTTTTTCACTCCAATAATTGACATTCCAGCGGTTAATTTCAGCTTTTTCTACCGTTGTGTTCAAGGTCTTGGCTTTAAATACACGGAGTTCTTGCACTTCTTTTTGCTCAAGGGGTGCAACGACGTTGTGTACATCGGCCAAGAAAGTGTTAACGGTTTTTGGCGTTTTCGCCATACGTTTCTTTAAGGCCCAATCGGCATAGCTTGGCTGACCAAACAGCTGTGCCAGTTCATAACGTAAGTCGATAATCTGTTTAAGAAGGACTAAGTTCTTTTCTGTACCGCGACGTGTAAATGCAGTTTGATAACGTTTGCGTGCAGCATCACTATCAGCCAACTCCATAAAGGGTTGGTACTCTGGATATTCAAAACCTAATAAGTAATTGCCTTTATCATTTTTCTTTAGGCCTGAAATATAACTATCTGGTAAGCCTTTTAGCTCGGCAGGCGTAAATTCTAATTTTTCTGGGTTATCACGAATATTGCGGGAGAATTCTTGCGAAAGTTTGGTCAATTCATCAAAAATTGTTTTGACCCGTGCTCTTTTTGCAGCGGGGAGCTGTACCCCAGTATCTTCAAAGGCATCAAGAATATCTTGGCGGTACTTAGTATCGATTGCATCGTTGGCTTTGATGTTTTTAAAATGTTGGTATAACTTCGGATTCTGATAAATTTCGGTTTGTAGTTGATTCAGCTTAACTTCACAATCTTCAGCGGCTTGGCGTAATTTAGCATCTGGATCAACGTTGCTATATAAGCTAATCGGCCCAGCAAAATCCTCAAAACTAGCCATCAACTGATCCCACTCCGCCAAGACGGGAGCGGCATCGGATTGCGGTTTGACTGTTTGTTTTTCCAGTTGAGCAATCCGCTGTTTAAATGTCTGTAAGTTGGCATCGCACCATTGTGCACTTTCACTGGTTTTTAAGATCGGTAACGTGCTTCCGATATTTTCAGCCCAAATCCCCTGACTCACTCCTGTAACTGCCATCGATAACAGTCCTAGTGTCGACAACTTCAATATTCTTTTCGCCATGCGCTTTCTCCAATTTAATCTGTTTGTTATTTCTTGTCTTGAATATCGATATACATCCATTCTGCTGGCAGAACAGGGTGTTTTTTATAACCAATCACACGCGGTTGCGCGACCACGGTGCGGTAACGGGTCGACATAAATTGTACGGGCGAATAAAACTCTAACAACCGTGACATTTTGCGATACAACATATCGCGCTCAGGACCATCCTCAAGTCTCAAGGATTGCTCATAGAGACGGTCATATTCGGGTAATTTGAAGCAGGTATGATTGGTTGCATGAATATTTTTGCCATAAAACAACTGCACAAAATTATCTGCGTCAGGATAATCTGCAATCCAAGCCGAAGCCTTAAACATGGTTTTACATTGTTTCTCCGCTTTTAGACCTTCCGCAAAAGGAACAGGCTTCGACACCATATTAATTTTAATATTGGTTAAATCTTTCTTGAGTAACTCGGCCATTTGCATACTTCGTGCGCTGCTGGTCGATGGCATAAACTCAATTACTAAAGGCTTGCCATCAGGTAGAGTTCGCCAACCATCCGGACCTACTTTGTAGTTGTAGCGATCCAATAGCAAATTGGCTGCCTTTACAGAATAAGGAATACTGCTTTTATAATTTGGATCATGCCCTGCTACACCATATGGAATCGGTGATTCTAATTTTTGGGCATTGCCTTTGGCTAAAATCGTAATAAATTTTTCTTTGGAAATTGCCATAGACATGGCACGGCGTAGTGCAATCTTATCTTTGCTAAAACCACCTACTACGGGGTTTTGGATATTCCAATACAAATAATCAATCGAAGGATCTGAGATACGAGACAGTTGGATGCCCTTCTTGGCAAGTTCAGGTTTTAATGAACCATCGGATTGCAAAGCCTGTGCAGGTAATTCACCATCAAGTGTAAATAAATCCAAACCATCTTTTTGGAATGATAGCCAACCCGATTGTGATTCTTCAATGACTTGAATATCGACCACACCAATTTGTGGCATTTTTTTGCCTTGCATCTGTTGTACGATTTTTTGATCTTCAGGAGTGCTGGCCTTAAAGTCCCATGTAAAACCACGATAGTCTGGATTTGCCTTCAATATAATCCGTGAACCTGGTGTCCAATGTGACAGTATATAAGGACCTGTTCCCACAGGCCGTCCCATCACATAGCCCGCCTTATCCCGATATTTTTCAATCACCTCTCGTGCCACTGCACCCGTGGGTTGATGTGCCAACAGCATCGGAAAATTATGATTCGGTTCTTTTAAACGAATGACCAAAGTATAACGATCTGGTGTTTGTATCCCAGCCATCGGCTGATCGTAATTAAATTTTCCTGTTTTACTGGCTTGTTGAATAAAAGGTTCTATTCCCACAATTTTATCTTCGAACAACCAGCTGTTCGGAGAATGCAAATTCGGATCAAGTAAACGTTTGAATGAATACGCATAATCCGCAGCGGTGAGCTCACGTGGCTTGCCTTTAAATGCAGGATCAGGGGTGAAATAAATCCCTTTCTGAATCCGAATGGTATAGGTCAACCCATCCGCACTCACTTCAGGTAAGGCCACTGCCGTTTTCGGTACCAACTTGGCGGGCGAAGCTAAATAATCATAGGTATAGAGCGTTTCAAAAATCGAATACAAGATATGTGCTGAATATAGATCTTGTGTCGCTACGGGATCAAATCCTGTTTCTGCCACTGGAAAGGCATAGCGTAAGACTTTTTTAGGATCGGCTGGGTTTTTCGCTTCTGCAAGCGAGCCCCCAAAACTCAGTGTTGTCCCCAGTAGCAGTGCCAGACAGCTCCGTTGCATCGAAAGTTTTAAATTTTGCTTCATCATAAACGCATCACTTATTTTTGATTTGGTGAAACAATATCTAAGTATTGCCAGTTGGTATTCATAATTGGATGAGCTTTAAATCCCTGCACCTCAGGTTGAATCAACCAGTTCCGAATCCGTGTATCTTGTAAAATCCACGTTCCATCTGCTTCAATTTGGCGACTCATTTTTTCATAGAATGGCATACGTTTTTCAGGGGCTTGCTGCATCGCCTGTTTATATAAATTGTCATAAGCAGCTGACTGATAACAGGATTGATTACCACGACCAACATTCGGACCATAAAGCAATTGCGTGAAATTTTCACCCTCTGGATAATCCGCATGCCATGCTCCACTCCACATCATGTATTGACACTGGGTTGCGGCTTTTAAGTTATCGGCAAAATTACTGACTTTAAAGTCTGCCCGAATCCCGATTACATCTAGATTTTTCTTCCACAATTCAGAATACATCACGGAAGCTGTACCACTCTCGGTATTTATTTTTAAGGTTAAAGGCTTGCCATTGGGCAGATTACGATAGCCATCTGGGCCTTTTTTATAGCCGAAATGATTCAGTAATTTATTGGCTAGTACAGGATTGTAACCAATGCTACTGCGATAATTCGGGTTATGACCATTAATGCCTGCAGGTACCAGCATTTCAGCCTTAACGGCCTGACCTTTTCTTAAGATACGAATATATTCATTGACATTAAAAGACATGGCGATGGCACGTCTTAACGCAATTTTATCTAGGCTATTCCCACCAACAACAGGATCACGCATATTCAACATTGAATAGGTGATCTCTGCCTCTTTATTGGCATACAAACGTATACCCTGCTTTTGCATTTCTGCTTTTAACTGATTATTTTGATCAAGCACTTTAGGAATTGCACTTGAAGTGACCTTATCAAAATCCAGTTGTTTGGACTGAAAAGCGAGCCAACGTGATTGTTCTTCTTCGATAATGCTGATATTGACTTTGCCAATTTGCGGCATTTGCTTGCCACTCATTTCTTTAACCAGCTGGTTATCCCACGCCGTACCTGTCGATTTAAAATTCCAGACAAAACCGCGATAATCAGGATTTGCAACTAATTCGATCTTGCTGCGGGGTACATATTTGCTCAGCATATAAGGCCCTGTTCCCACAGGATGCATGGCTAAACGATCTTTATAGTATTCAACCACTTCCCGTGCAGTCGCACCAAAGGTACTATAGGCCAAAATATAAGGGAAATTATAATCAGGTTGCGTCAAGGTAAATTGAATCGTATATTTATCCAGTGCTTTAACGCCGTCAATCTTGGCATCATAGTTAAATGTGCCCGTTTTTTTGGCTTGGTCCACCAGTGCATTTGCACCAACAATTTTATTATCAATAAAAGAAAATGCTGAGGCATGATTTTTAGGATCTAATATCCGCTTAATGGAATAAACATAATCCTCTGCAACCAGCTCTCTGCGTTTACCTTTAAATGCAGGATCATCGGTAAAATAAATCCCTGGCTTTATTTTAAATATATAAACCTGACCATTTTTTTCAATCACAGGTAGGCTTTCTGCTGTAGATGGAACCAATTTTACTGGGTTAGCGAGATAATCGTATTGAAGCAATCTTTCAAAAATTACATCGGCCACATTTCCGCTGTAAAAATTAAAAGTTTTAACCATATCAAAACCATCATCTGGGGCTTCAAAAGCAACACGGAGTACTTTATCTGCCTGAGCAGGTGTTTTTGCATACCCCATCGGCATAAATGCAATAACGGTTGATAATACAGTGACCGTAAAAAAAGTTGACTTCAAATCAGTGCTCACATCATCGTTTTTTAATAAATACTAGACTTTTGCATAGCATTCAACACTACAACCGTTTCCCTTTCAGCGTGTCTCATTCCAACTTTTTATTAAAAAATCATTTGTTTAATGATGTTTTACCAGTTGGAAAAATTAAGTTAAAAGAAAAACCCCTTAAAGATCGAAAATTACCTTGCTAATTTCATGCCACTTTTCAAATAAAAAAATTATGTTTAATTTTTAATCAAAACGTATTCTTAGCAGGTCTAGTTTTCACGCATCTTAAATAAAAGTAACTTTATGCCAAATCATATTTTTATATATTATTTTCCATTTCAATGAAATAAAAATAATAAACCATATGTTTTATAACAACAAAATATGATTTGCACCATAAAAAAGCAAAAATAAAACTTTATGATTCATTTTAATGCATTACAAAACCATACCTTATTTGGAACTTTATGTTAACCAATCCACATTTAAAATTATTTCAACATTTTTAATATTTAGTAAAAATATGAAAAGCTTATATATAAAAACTAAAACACTTTTACACATTTTATTCTACATTAAGCGAAATCTAAAAATAGGGTTTGGCACAGCTCTTGCTAAAACGGATTTATTGAATTTTTAGAGTGGCAATCCATTTAGGGGTTAAATAATCAATGAAAAAAGCCAACTTCGCTCAACCAAGTGCTCTGCCAAAAGCGAGCAAAAAGATGCTTAAACTCAGTACGCTCAGTTTAAGTATGCTGTGTTTAACCATGGTTCATGCTGCTGAGGCCGAATCGCCTTCCGAGGAAAAAGCAGCCAAAGTCGTAAAAGTTGCGGTTACAGGTTCATCCATCAAAGGCGTTGCAGCACAGAGTGCTTCACCGATTACCATTGTCAAAGTGGATGAAATTCTAAAACAAGGGGTCACAACAACCGAAGAAGCACTCTCAAAAATTACAGCCAATCAATCAAATTTTGTCACGGCTTCAAATGTAGGAACCAGTAAAACACAAGGATCTGCTGCAAATTTAAGGGGAATTGGTGCCAACAAGACCTTGGTTTTGCTCAATGGTCGTCGTTTGGCAGCCAATGCCTATGACAGCGGTGTGACCAATTTAAATATCATTCCACTGGCGATGCTTGATCGTATTGAAGTGCTGAAAGATGGCGCATCAGCGATCTATGGTACCGATGCGATTGGCGGTGTAGTCAACTTTATTACTAAAAAACAATTTAGCGGTTTAAATTTCAGTGCCGACTATCAAAAACCAGAACAAACAGGTGGCGAGCAACAAAACTATTCCATCTTTGGTGGTTATGGTGATTTAGAAGAAAATGGATTCAATGTTTTCGGGGTTGTTGATTATCGACGTGGTGACGAAGTCATGGCAAAAGACCGTAAGGTCAGCCGTCGTGGGGGTGTATTACCCGAATTAGGTGTCAATCGAACCAGTAGTGGTTCTTTCCCGGCAAATTTATACGATACAGAGACAGGTACATTCGGCAGTCCTTATGCCAAAACAGGATGTGGCGATAATCCGCTATTCTTCAGTAATGATGGAGTGACCTGCCGTTATAACAGTCAAGCTGTGATTGGCATTATTCCAAAAACAGAAGACGTTTCTGTCATGGGTCGTGTAACCGCAAAAATTAATGATCATTTCAATGCGATTGGTGAGTACGTTTACGCACGTAGTGAAGTGACCACATCCGTAGCACCTGACGTATTTTTTGACTTACCGATGAACCCATCAAGCAAATATTATCCTGGGAATGGTATTACACCTACCATGGATAATGTCAGTGGTCCACTAGAATTATATTTACGTTCACAAGCAGGCAATCGTATCAGCAATAGCGTGAATGATTCACACCGGATTTTTGCTGGTCTTGAAGGTGATGCGTATGGTTGGGATATTAATACTGGCGTAACCTATGCCCGTAGTAATGCTGCAGATAACGTTTTAAATGGTTATCTTAATTACAATAAAACCGCTGCAGCATTATTAGATGGCACTCTCAACCCCTTTGGTGCACAAAGCTCAGCCGATGGTGATGTATGGAATGGCTTAAGCGTTAAAGGTAAATATCTAGATGCTAAATTAGACTCAACTACAGTCGATTTCACTGCAAGCCGCCCGATCTATACATTACCAGCTGGTGATGTCGGTTTTGCTGTTGGTGCAAGTTATCGCCGTGATGATTGGCAATCGAAGACACTGGCTGAAATTGCAAGTGTTGCACCAAGTACAGGAGTCGATCCAAATGAACCCGTAAATGAAGGTTCACGCAATATCAAAGCTGTTTTCACAGAATTACATATCCCTTTGCATAAAACTTTAGAAGCTCAGCTTGCAGCTCGATATGATGATTACAGTGATTTTGGTGATACCTTTAATCCCAAATTCTCCCTTCGTTGGGAACCAATCAAACAGTTAATGTTTAGAACAAGCTATACCAAAGGTTTTAGAGCACCGACATTACAAGAAATGCATTCACCTAAATCCGTCACCAATACAGCTGCAACGTATAATGATCCGCTACTTTGCCCTGGTGGTGTTCCAGCAGCGGGTGCATTACCTGCACGTGACTGTGGTATGCAATTTGATCGACAAAATGGTGGTAACCAAAACCTAGAGCCTGAAAAATCAGATTCATTTACCGCTGGCATGGTATTTGAGCCCATCAAAAACTTGGTCTTCACGCTCGATTATTTCGATATCAAAGTCAAAAATCAGATTACCACTATTTCAGAGACTGCCATTTTTGCTGACCCTGTGAAATATGCAGATAAATTCATCCGTAATGCAGATGGCTCGCTGAACTATATCAATACAACCAATCAAAATTTAGGTGGTATCAAAACCTCAGGATTTGATGTCGGTGCAGCTTGGCGCTCTCCAATGACCAGCACAGGCCAATTTGGTCTCAGTATTGATGGTACTTATGTAACAGATTACCAATACCAAGAAAACAAAGGCATGCCATGGGTTGGTGTTGCTGGAAGCTATGCAGGCTTGGATTATCAGGCAATCGTTTTACGCTGGAAACATACAGCTAATTTAGATTGGCGCTATGAGAACTGGGCACTCAACTTACAGCAAAACTTCTCTAAAGGTTATAAAGACCAAAACTCTAATGGGCAAGACCATTCTGTAGGCGACTATACCACTTATAACCTTTCAGGCACTTATAAAGGTTTCAAGAATCTAGAACTCACACTTGGTCTTAAAAATATGTTTGATGCTGAACCACCGGCTTCAAATGTCGTCGATAACTTCCAAATGGGTTATGACCCGCGTTATGCAGATGCTGTTGGTCGTAGCTATTTCGTTCGCGGTACCTATAAATTTTAATGCGTTTCATCACTACGGCATGAATATTGTTCTGTCGTAGTGATTCACCGTAATCCTCTGTTTCATCACATTCCAAGCGGTTGTTGTCAGTCTAAATCGATATAAGCCGCCCCTAATGGATATGAATTACTGATTACAATTTCAGGAGTATTTATGGGCATCCCCTTTTCTGAGAGTGAAAATCAACCTGCCAAACGCCTTGTCGGTATTGGTCTGGTATTATTTCTACATCTCATTATCGCCTATATTCTGATGACAAGTTTAGCGACCGACTTTAGCAAGCCTGTCGATAAGCCTGTAGAACTACAGATTATTCAGGACATCAAACCACCACCGCCTCCAAAACCAGAGGAACCTAAACCTAAAGAAAAGCCACCCGAGCCACCAAAAATGGTCGAAAAAGTGGCCAAGATGCCTGACCCACCTAAACAGGTAGAGAAAGTCACACCTGTACAAAAACCAGCCCCAGCTCAACCTACCAAAACGGCTGTTGCGACACCAACACCTACGCCTGCTGCAGCAAGTCCGAGCCCAGTTGCTGCTCCAACAGCGCCTGCCGCACCTGCGACTCCAGCTAAACCAGCAGGAATTTCACGTGGCGTTTCTGAAGGCGAAGCGGGCTGCCAAAAACCTGAATATCCACGTGAAGCCTTGATGAATGAAGAAGAAGGTACGGTGCGTATTCGTGTACTGGTAGATGGTTCAGGCAAAGTCATTGACTCAAAAGTCAAAAAATCAAGCGGCAGTAAAAGCTTAGATAAGGCAGCTATTAAAGCGTATAGCCTGTGTACGTTTAAAGCAGCCATGAAAGACGGTGTACCACAACAAGAATGGTACGAAATCGAATATCCATTCACGATTTCCTAATTAAATGCATTGAACAAACAAATTTTTTGGAGAATTTAAAGATGACAAACACAGCAAAACGTATCTCTCGAATCGCAGCAATTGGCCTCATCGCAGGAACAACCTTACTTCCTGTTGCAAGCGTTTGGGCGGATGAAACCACGCAAACCACAGCCGTAACAACGGCAGCGACTGATGCCACAGCACAAACTACACCGACACCTCCGCCATTGCCTGCAACCGCCGAAAAAGTACACAACCCTTATGGTTTAGAAGCCCTCTGGCGCGAAGGTGACTTAGTCGCAAAATCAACGTTATTTATCTTGGTACTAATGTCGATTGGAACCTGGTACATCATTCTGTCGAAAGTGTTCCAACAAAGTAAAATCAAACGCCATGGCACAGAAGCTGAACGTCATTTCTGGGAAGCAGAGTCTTTAAATAGTGCTGCAGAAAGTTTAAATAGCAATAGTAGCTACCGATATATTGCTGAAAAAGGCATTCGCTCAACCAAACATCACGATGGCACCTTATTAGAACGTATTGATTTCAACACATGGGTGACCATTTCAATCCAACGTGCCATTGAGAAAGTACAAAGTCACTTAAGCAATGGTCTAGCCTTCCTTGCTACTGTGGGTTCAACCGCGCCATTTGTCGGCTTATTTGGAACAGTTTGGGGGATTTATCACGCGCTTACTGCGATCGGTATTTCAGGCCAAGCATCGATTGATAAAGTTGCTGGACCTGTGGGTGAAGCACTGATTATGACGGCAATTGGTCTTGCAGTCGCTGTCCCAGCTGTACTTGGTTATAACTGGTTAACTCGTCGTAATAAAGCGGTTATGGACAATGTTCGCTCATTTGGTTCAGACCTACATGCCGTACTCCTCAGCGGTGACTTAAACAGTAATCACCCAAACCGTGATTCTAAATAAGGAACACCATTATGGGCATGATGATTAATTCAGATCAAAGTGACGATGATGTCATCGGGACGATTAACACGACCCCGCTGGTCGACATCATGCTGGTGCTGCTGATTATCTTTTTAATCACAGTTCCAGTGGTCACACACACTGTTCCGGTAAAACTACCTGAAGAAAAAAATACACCTTATGCCACCACCCCACAAAATATTCAGCTTTCCGTCAATAAAACGGGGGATATTTTCTGGAATGAACAACACGTTGCAAATAAAGAAACTTTACTTGCCCGTTTACAAGCTGAAGCACAAAAACGTCCACAGCCTGAGGTTCATATTCGTGGCGATCAACAGACACATTATGAAGCGATAGATCAGGTGATCAGCACAACACAGCAAGCAGGGATTGGCAAAATCGCTTTTGTTACGACTCCCCCTGCTTCTACACCATAATAGGAGAATCACACATGGGTATGAATGTGGGTTCGAAAAATGATGAAGAAGATGTGATGCTCGACGTCAACATGACACCGCTGATTGATGTCATGTTGGTGCTGCTGATTATGTTCATTATCACCATCCCAATTCCAAACAACGCCATTAACATTAATTTGCCAAATGGTACACCACCACCGCCAACGGATCAGAAGCCACCCGAAACCATTAATTTACGGGTTGATGCGCAAGGGCATATTTTTTGGAATGATCAAGCGGTTGCTGATCGTTCAGCCTTAAAAGCCTTGTTTGATTCGGTCGCGCAAAAAGTTGATCAAGATCAGATTAAGTTTAAACCTGATGCACAGGCTGAATATAAGAATATCGCGATGGTGATGGCACTCGCTCAACAGAGCAATGTCACCAAAATCGGTATCGTCAGTAATAACTAAATAATAAAAACAAAAAATTAATCAGATAACTACAATTTTACTCCTGCGCTAACAAGTTCGCTTGTTAGCTTTTTTTATTTTATTTCATTGATCACGATCGGAATAAGTTTACTACTCACCTTATAACCTTGTGGCTTATTATTACAGGCATCCCCTGTCACGGTGGTTCGAATCACATAAGGGGAATAAGGCATCACATTTAAATAGCCTGAATTATCTCGACCAGTACGACAGTCTTCTGCCCCCAGTTTTTCATCATAACGTCCGTCATAAGAAGACTCCTCCACCTCGGTAATCAGTTTGCTTGTCCACTGAGTGAAATAAACTAAGCTTTTACTCGATTCAACAGTACCTTGTCCTGAGCCTGCGCTTTCAATTTCGATCAGTTGAATCGGTTTACCTTTATAAACGGTTGGATGCACTTTAAAGCTATTTGATTGACCACCAAACTCTTTTAGGATTCGCGCCTGCTTTAATTTTGGACGGGTTAACACATAGCCAGCCCAAAAATTACGTCCTGCATTTTCAAAACTCACACCCGATAAATAGGCTTCTTCTCCTGAGATCAATTTTACTGCTTCGGTAGAATCAATCTGAATGGCTTGAGGAGGATTGGCATTTGAATCTTGTAAGTTAGTGATCCAACTGATAATGGTTTTATCTGGAGGTACAGCAGCATGAGTAGTCGAGATTAGACCTGACAGGCAGAGGGTTATAAAAATAAAATTCTTTTTATTCATTATGATTTCTCTTTAGTGATTAAATCTGAAAGCGGTCTTGACGGAGTCTCTCCCAGCTCTCATCCGATCATAGGAAAACCTTCTTACTTTTCATCTTTGAAAAGTAACAAAAATCTTTTGTTAGACTGACGGTACGTCCTTGCTACCGCAGTCTAACTTGGCGGCATCCTTGCCGCCCTCCATAATCCTAGATATTTACTAAACAATAAATACCTAAAGTTAGTTAAACTTTTTCAACTCAATCCATTCTGCTTCTGGAAAATGCTTTGCCAAATAATCTTTTAAATAATCTGCGGTATCTTTCGAAATAAGTGGATCTTTCGACTCATCTTTTAAGTTATACACCAAAGCATGCAAACTCAAACCACGCTGCTTCAAGGCTTCCAAACTCAATAAGGTATGATTAATACTGCCCAAACGCCCAGAAGTAACCAAAATCACAGGAAATTGATGCTGAGCAATATAATCAATCGTCAACAACTCTGTAGTTAAAGGCACCATCAAACCACCTGCCCCTTCTAACAACACCACCTCAAAACGCTGCGCCAATTCTTTAGTCGCCGCTTCGATCTTGGCAAAATCCAGATCACGCCCATCCAAACGTGTGGCCAAATGTGGCGAGGCAGGATACGTAAAAATTTCAGGCATGGTCAACTTTTCATGATCTTCCTGAAACCAGCCACTGCCCATAATTTCACGATGCTTTTCGATATCTTCGGAGATATCTACATTCCCCGTTTGCACCAACTTCTGGGTAATGACACGCTGTCCCTGTTCGGTCCAAAGCTTGGCGAGATAACCTGTGGCATAAGTTTTACCAATTTCAGTATCAATACCACTGACAAAATAAATACGACTCATTTACTTAATTTCCTTTCCTGAATCATCCGACTTTCTCGGGTAAATTTCATGAATATAAGGATAGTCTCCAAAATGCTCATTTAAAGAATACTCGAGACACATTTCACTCATTGGTTGTATTTGCATCTGGTGAGTATAGGAAAACGATTGGCTCGTTTCGTCATTCACCAATAAAAACCGACCACTACTTCTGCCTGGTTTTTCAATGTTTTTAGCCCAACCACAGATCGTCTTTCGCGGCGCATTTTGGTTAATATAATCTGTTATCAAACTCGTTGACCAAAAAGAGAACAGAATTATCAGCAAAACTGCTCCCTCTACAACAGGATTGGGGATTCGGTCTTTTTTCCAAACCCGTACATATCCCAAGCCAATTAGTAAAGCACCCAAAATCAAGCAAAATAGTACCGAAGGAAAAGCAGAAAACATCAGAAAAATTAAACTTATGGTTAATGCAAAATAACCATGCACGATATTATTTCTGGGTGTTAACCGATCTGACATGATTTTACTCATCTCCTAAGGATAAAGATTTCGCTCTCCGTGCAATCACATAAATCGGATGATAAGTCAGACGAAAACCCTGCTCATCATAAAACTGTTGATAATCTGAATAAAACTGCTGCAAGGATTGCTTGGTCCAGCGATGCGATTGAGATGTTGCAGTCACGCCAGTTGCTTTCAAATGCTGCAATACCGATTTTGGATGATCAAAATAAACTTGCTTATGATCCTGCTGTATCAATAGAATTTCAAAGCCTTGCTGTTCAAGCTGTCGCTTTAAAGATTCTAAGCCAACATAATTTAAGCCCTGTCCAGTCAGCTGTTTAATTTCCGTTAGATTATCTGGTCCAAAAGTAGAAAAACCAAAATAAGCATTGGGTTTTAATGCAGCATGAATCTGCTGCAATAAAGCTGGTAGATCAAGCATCCACTGTAATGCCGAACTGGAAATCACTGCATCTAAAGACGGCGGTAAAGTAAGCCGTTCAATATCACCGATCAGCCAATTTACATGTTTAAGATTTAGAAAATGCTGATCGACATCTGCATATAAATCATTTAAGAACAGTTGCTCAACCTGAAAATAAGACGCACATAAATGGGTGAGATTGCCTGAACCACAGCCAATCTCAAGGACTGAGTTCAAGCTTTGCGAACAATACACTTTAAGATATTCAAATAACTGCGCACTAATCTGTTTCTGTACCACAGCATGCTCGACATAGCTTTGCCCTGCTTTGGCAAAACGTTGGGCTACCAGTGCTTTATTGATGCTCACAAACACTCCACCAATTGCTCCAATTCGTTTTTTTGCACCAAAGAAGTTAAAGAAATACGTAAGCGTGAACTATTCTGTGGCACTGTTGGTGGGCGTACCGGCATGGCATAAAAACCTTGTTGTTGTACATAGCGTGCTTTTTCAATCGCAGCTTGGCTTTCGCCCAAGATAATTGGAATGATATGACTACTCGATGGGCTTGAGAAGCCTTTTGCAATCACCGCTTGCTGTAAATACTGACTGATCTCAGCCAAGTGCTGGCGTTGTTGCTGCATGCTCAATACTTTATGAAAAATAAAATCTGACCATGCCATCGAAATTGGAGGCAAAGCTGTACTAAAAATCAGTGGGCGCATTTTATTGATCAGATAATCACGGATGATTGAATCACAAATGATATAGCCGCCTACCGAGGCAATTGCTTTACCAAAGGTTCCCACTAAGAAATCAATCTGATCCAATACACCATATTGTTCAGCACAACCCAGCCCTTGCTCACCTCTGACACCAATCGCATGAGCTTCATCGACATACAACATGGTTTTGGCAAAACGTTGCTTTAACTGCGCCAATGCAGCTAAATCCGTCTCGTCCCCATCCATACTAAAAATACTTTCGGTCACCACAATAATGCGTTCAACTTGCTCATCTTGATGATACTTTTGCAATAACTGTTCCAGATGCTGCAAATCATTATGGCGATAACGTACATATTGAGCAGTCGAAAGTCGAATGCCATCAATCATACTGGCATGTACCAGTTTATCGGCCAGAATTACGGTTTTGCTATCACACAAGGCTGGCAAAATGCCGATATTCATGTGGTAGCCACTATTAAAGAGTAAGGCAGCACGACCAAAGGCTTTGCTTAGGCTATTTTCAAATTGTTCATATTCTTCAAAATTACCCGTAAGCAAACGTGAAGAAGATGAACTAAAGAGCGCTCTTTCGATTTTCAGCGTATCAAGAAATTCTTCTCTTAAACTTAAATCAGCTGCCAACCCTAAATAATCATTGGATGCGAGATTCAACATGGTTCGATCTTGAATGGTAATCCATCGTCCAGATTGCTGATTAGAAGTGAATTGACGGAAATTGCCCTGTTGCTTAAGTTGCTCAAGCTGCTCGGCATAATGATCAAGCAAGGACATTGGCATTTACTCCTTGCATATTTTTTACCACCTCACTCATCTGTGCTAATAAATAATGGAGTTCATCATCGCTAATCACATACGGCGGCATTACGTAGACCAATTTTCCAAATGGTCGTACCCAAATACCCCGTTCAACAAACTGTTGCTGTAAGGTTTTCATATCCACATTGGTGGTTAACTCAACCACGCCAATCGCCCCTAAAACCCGTACATCCGCAACATGATCGAGCTGTGCTAAATCCGTTAACTGTTCAGCCAGAATCTGTTCAATTCGTTGAATATTGGCTTGCCAATCCTGTTCCACCAATAATTGTGTGCTTCTTAAAGCAACCGCACAGGCCAGTGGATTCGCCATAAAGGTTGGGCCATGCATAAACACGCCTGCTTCACCACGACTAATGCTTTCAGCCACTTGCTTGGTGGTCAAGGTTGCTGACAGTGTCATATAACCGCCGGTTAAACCTTTGCCAATACACATAATATCGGGTTCGACCTGTGCGTGTTCCCATGCAAACATTTTGCCTGTACGGCCAAAACCCGTGGCAATCTCATCAAAGATCAGCAATAAATTGTATTGTTCACACAATGCTTTGGCTTGACGTAAATATTCAGAATGATAAAAACGCATGCCGCCTGCGCCTTGTACAATCGGCTCGATAATTAGCGCTGCAATACTGTGATGATGTAGTTCAATCTGCTGTTTGAGTTGCTGAATATCTTGCGGATTCCACTCACCATCGAAACGACTTTGTGGTGCGGGTACAAAAATTCGATTCGGTAAACTTGTACCAAAAATTTGATGCATCCCCGTGACTGGATCACAGACAGACATCGCATTCCAGGTATCGCCATGATAACCAGAACGCGTCGTAATAAAATTGGTTTTCTCTGGTTTGTTTAATGCAGCCCAATATTGAACTGCCATTTTTAACGCTACTTCTACGGCAACCGAACCTGAGTCTGCGTAGAAAATCTTATCTAAGTTCGGCGGCGTAATTTTTAATAATAATTTACCTAATTCAATTGCAGGTTCGTGGGTCAAACCACCAAACATGATATGCGCCATATTCTGCAATTGATCTGTAACCGCTTGGTTGAGTTCAGGATGGTTATAGCCATGAATCGCACACCACCATGACGACATGCCATCAACCAAAGTTCGACCATCTTCTAATTCAATCGTTGCACCGTAGGCACGTTTGACTTTAAAGGTTGGAAGTGGATTCAACATCGAAGTATAGGGATGCCATATATGTTCTAAATCAAATAAATCGGTCATCCTTTACCTCATTTGCTGCTATTTCAAAATTTACCATTTGCCTGATCACACTTTTCGATACTCGGAAATGTCATCTGCAACCTGCGTGGTATAAATAAAATACAAGGCTTCGTACACTTGATCAAAAGAAAAAAATGAAAGAAGTGAACAGGTTTTGCAGATGACAAATGGTTTTGCCTACTTTTCCCGAAAGAAAAGTAGGTCGCCGAAGGCATATCCTAAAAATGGATGAGAACTCGGCACGATTCCGTTAGGCCTATAAAATAAACTTTATCTTAAACTTGTCAAAATCTAAAATATATTGCGAGAACTTTCAATTCAAGCAAGATTAAACCGTCTATTGAATAAAATCTTCAATTATTTGCACAGTCTGCTCAACCATAAAACATGGGAAACCATGTGAAGCTCCATCGATCGAAACAACAGATAGATTCTTTGCAGCCAAATCTTTAGTTTTTAGCATAACTTGGTAAGGAACTAAAGCATCATGCTCGGCAAAGACATGCAACTGCCTACCCTGATAATTTTCATACAACTCAACCAGTTTTAATTGCTCCAGCAACTCTAACCCATCTCTAAGCAATGCAATCGGTTGTGGACGAATCAATTTCTGCATAGCTACGAAATCTGTCTTTGCCGAACTTGCACCTTGACAGACCAATAAGCCAAACCGTTTTAGCGTGGTAATAGTATCCTGTTCAAATGACTGTTTAAATTGCATAAAGGTTTCAACGGGCATGGCAGTCGTCCAATCAGCTTGTGCCACAAAACATGGGTTCGACGCTAACGTGATTAAAACTTTCGGTTCAGCATATTGTTGTTGGATTTGATCAACCAGTAAGGTTGCCAGTTGTCCACCAAGCGACCATCCAATGATCACATCAAATTTCACTGCAAGTTCAACATGCTTTTGCAATATCTCATCATTCAGCGCATTAAAGATATTAAGCCGCTCAACGCGATGTCCCTTTTGTTCTAAAGCCTCATGTAAAGGTTTTAATAATTCGGCACCACCGCCCCACCCTGTGATGAGTAGAATCTTATAGGTCACTTGCTTGCTCATTTCCAAAAACTTCAATGCAGTATACCCTGATTAACACTCCTCATTATTTTCCAAATCTACCAAAAGCTGCGCTGGAATCACTTGCTCCCAATGTTGCTTGAACTGTAGATGAACTTGATCAATATCAAAGCAACTATTTCTTGCCACCTGCTGAGCATGAGCAATATCTTTGGCACGCATATAAGCAAGTAAATAATTTTCTCCCTCTATCTCAAGTTGAAACCAAGATTCAATTGTTACCCCTTCTGCTTGAAGTGTTTGAATGGCTTCGGCTTTACGTTGTTAAATTTCTTGCTGCCAAGCCTCGACCTCTGCCTGCGTATTGGCTTTTAATTTAATGAGAACTGCACCAACATCCATTGATTTTCCTTTTCTTTTTCTAAATCGCTATTCAATTGAAATATATAAAGCAGAGCAAAACCCTGTAAAGAATTTTCTACCACATCCAATCTCTAAATTTGCTAAAGTAGCTGCTATTACACTTTGAGATCAACATGATGAATACGATAAAGTCCAAAGTTTTCGTTTTATGTAGTTCACTTTTTTTACTCAGTGCACCAACGCTCAGTAACGCACAAACTACCTTATTTTCTAAGCAAGATACTGCACAAAAAGAATGGGTTGGACAGTCCGCGCCAGACTTTAAACTGCAAGATCAAACTGGCAAATGGCACACCTTAAATCAATATAAAGGCAAATGGGTGGTGCTATATTTTTATCCTAAAGACAATACTGCAGGTTGTACTCAAGAAGCCAATCAATTTAAATCACTGTATCCACAATTTACCAAATCAAATGCTGTTGTACTGGGTGTCAGTCTGGATGATGTCGCATCACATCAAAAATTCTCAGAAAAACTTGGCTTACCGTTCCCAATTCTTGCTGATGATCAGGGCGAACTGGCTACTAAATTTGGTATTGTTCGAAACTTGGGTATTACTAAAATTGCCAAACGCGAGAGTTTTTTGATTAATCCTCAAGGCGCGGTGATGTATCACTACACCAGCGTAAATACTCAAACTCATGCCGATCAAGTGTTGAAGGATTTAAAAACATTACAAAGCAAATAATCGCTTCAAATATCTCGAGTCAATTTCTGGATTGATCATCTGCCTAGTTTTTTAAAGACTAGGCATTTTTATACGCGTTTAAAAATCAATGCCATTGGAATCATCAATTGGATTCTGATCCAGTGTAAACACAGTCCGTTGATACGGAATACCTTCCAGATCATAGACCTGATAAACACAATCAAATAACAGCTGTAGGTCTTCACTGCGATCCATTGCCCGTGCCGTCAGAAAAATTGGACTGACAGCGCCATTATCCAGAATTGGAATGTAATTGAGATGTGGAAAACGAATGGTATCGGCACTAGCAGGAATCACACACAAGCCTTCACCTGCGGCCACCAACCCTAAGGCCAGTTGAATTTCCCGCACTTCATGCATATTTTTCGGCACTAAACTATGCTCGGCAAAGATATTCAAAAGCTGGGTCGAAAAATTCGGTTTCGGTGAAGTCGGATACATAAACATCTTTTCGTCAATCAGATCTGCCAGATAAACCCCTTCTGTCCGCTGTGCAATAGGATGGCTGGTATGCGCCGCTACAACCAATCGCTCCTTGCGCAATAAAATCCGTCTGACCGCAGGATCACTAATCCGCAAACGTCCAAAGCCCACATCAATGCGTCCTTCTTTTAAGGCTTGTAGTTGTTCTGTGGTACTCATTTCAACCAGTTGAATATTGAGATGTGGTTGCTGTTGTCTGAATAAATAGATGATTCTAGGTAGCAATCCATACAGTAACGATCCGACAAAACCAATGGTAACACTGCGTTCAATTAGTCCAATCCGTTTCGCCATACTTTTAATTTCTTCAGCATTAGACAAAAGTTTAATCGCATGCTGATAAAAGAAATGTCCCGCAGGTGTGGTTTGTAGAGGTCGGCTACCGCGCTCAAACAGTTGAATACCCAACTCACTTTCCAAGTTTTGAATCTGTCGACTCAAAGGGGGTTGAGCAATAAATAGTTTTTCTGCGGCCTTGGTGAAGCTCTGTTCTTCAACAACCGCAACAAAATACCGTAAATGACGTAATTCCATGAGGTTTCCATACCTTTAAGATATATAAAAATATAAATTCGGTCTTAGACAGAGTTTACTCATTCTTTTAAGGTATAGACAAGAGATAAACCGATTAAGTTATGAATCGCTTCCGCTAGATCCAGCTGCCCACATTCATCCTTATCGGTTCAAGCAACAACACTCGCCACATTCAACTTATTAGGATATCGAGACGCTTTTAGCGCAACTCGATGACTTCCACAGTTTTGGAAAGTCGGAGAACGGACATGCCACGTATTCCTGTAATCAATACTAGCCATCTTGACCGCATTGATGAATTACTGGTCGATAATATCGACACGGGTGAATTTAAACTGCATCGCTCAGTATTTACCGATCAAGCCCTATTTGATCTCGAAATGAAATACATTTTCGAAGGCAATTGGGTTTATCTTGCACATGAAAGCCAAATCCTCAATAACAACGATTTCTACACCACCCATATTGGTCGTCAACCTGTCATTATCGCCCGTAACCGTAACGGCGAACTGAACGCCATGATCAATGCCTGTTCGCATCGTGGTGCGCAACTTTGCCGTCATAAACGGGGGAACAAGGCCACCTATACCTGCCCTTTCCATGGTTGGACCTTTAACAACTCAGGCAAACTCCTCAAAGTTAAAGACCCAAGTGAAGCAGGTTATTCAGATTGCTTTAACCAAGACGGTTCACATGACCTGAAAAAAGTCGCTCGTTTTGAGAATTACAAAGGTTTTTTGTTTGGCAGTCTCAATCCAGATGTACCTTCACTTGAAGAATTCTTGGGTGAAACCAGTAAAATCATCGACATGATTGTTGATCAATCCGAGCATGGTTTAGAAGTGCTACGCGGCACCTCCTCTTATACCTATGAAGGGAACTGGAAACTCACGGCTGAAAATGGGGCTGATGGTTATCACGTTTCAGCCGTGCACTGGAACTATGCCGCAACCACACAACACCGTAAAGAAACACAGGCAGCCGATAATATTCGTGCCATGAGCGCAGGTTCTTGGGGCAAGCAAGGGGGTGGTTCTTATGGTTTTGAAAATGGTCATATGTTGCTATGGACGCAATGGGCCAATCCAGAAGATCGACCAAACTTCCCGAAAGCAGATGAATATACCGAGAAATACGGCGCCGCCATGTCGAAATGGATGATCGAACGCTCGCGTAATCTGTGCCTCTATCCAAACGTATATTTAATGGATCAGTTCGGTTCGCAAATTCGAGTGTTACGCCCTATCTCAGTCGATCGCACTGAAGTGACGATTTATTGTATTGCGCCGAAAGGTGAGGCCCCAGAGGCACGTGCTCGTCGCATTCGTCAATACGAAGATTTCTTTAATGCCTCAGGCATGGCCACACCTGATGACCTAGAGGAATTCCGTGCCTGTCAGGCAGGTTATGCAGGCATCGCACTGGAATGGAATGACATGTGCCGTGGTTCCAAGCACTGGATTTATGGCCCCGATGATGCAGCCAATGAAATTGGGCTTAAACCGATGCTCAGCGGAATTAAAACCGAAGATGAAGGTCTCTATCTAGCACAGCATCAGTATTGGTTGCATACCATGAAACACGCCATTGTCGCTGAGAAGCAAATCGCGGCTCAAGGAGAAAACGCATGAGTATTCAAGATCAAAGCAGCTTGGAAAATATTGCCCAATTTCTCTATCGCGAAGCACGCTTTTTAGATGATGAACAATGGGATGATTGGCTGAATTGCTATGCGCCTGAAGCCAGTTTTTGGATGCCAGCGTGGGATGACAATGATCAACTGACTGAAGATCCACAAGCTGAAATCTCGCTGATTTATTACCCAGATCGCCAAGGACTGGAAGACCGTGTATTCCGCATCAAGACCGAACGCTCTTCTGCCACCATGCCTGATACCCGTACTTGCCACAATATTGCCAATGTTGAAATCGTAGCGCGCGACGGAGATAAACTCACGGTTCGCTTCAATTGGAATACCTTGAGCTTCCGCTATAAAACCACCTATAGCTACTTTGGCATGTCACGTTATGTCATTGATTGTTCGGGTGATGAACCGAAAATCCTGAGCAAATATGTGGTACTTAAAAATGACTATATTAATCAAGTGATTGATATCTACCACCTGTAAAAATAGGTCTCCTCAGCCAAATGGACTGTTGGTTAAGGCCCCAAATTTAAATTATTTTGTAGGATACGTCTCATGTCAAACCACAATGTAGCACTTCAATTTGAAGATGGTGTGACACGTTTTATCAGTGTTGCTCAAGGTGAAACCCTGTCTGATGCAGCCTATCGCCAAAAAATTAATATCCCGTTGGACTGTCGTGATGGCGCCTGTGGTACTTGCCGTGCATTCTGCGAATCTGGCAGTTATGACATGCCAGAAGAAAGCTATATCGAAGATGCCCTTACCCCAGAAGAAGCAGAGCAAGGTTATATTTTGGCGTGCCAATGTCGTCCAAGCTCAGATGCTGTATTCCAAATTCAGGCGTCATCTGATGTCTGTAAAACCGAAATTCATTCTTTCCAAGGCACATTGGCTCGGGTCGAAAATCTTTCTGACTCAACCATCACTTTTGATATTCAACTGGATGAAGGTCAACCCGATATTCATTTCCTTGCAGGGCAGTATGTCAATGTCGCTATTCCTGAAACAGGTGAAACCCGTTCATATTCATTTAGCTCAAAACCGGGCAATCGCTTAACAGGCTTTGTGGTGCGTAATGTCCCAAATGGCAAAATGAGCGATTTCTTAAGCAAGGCCGCGCAGGCAGGCGACAAGATGAGCTTCACAGGACCATTCGGCAGTTTCTATCTGCGTAATGTCACTCGTCCTGTGCTGATGCTGGCAGGTGGAACAGGCATTGCTCCTTTTATGTCGATGTTGCAGGTACTTGAAGAAAAAGGTTCAACCCAACCTGTACGCTTAGTCTTTGGCGTGACCAACGATTTTGATCTGGTGGCTTTGGAGAAATTAGCAGAATTACAGGCGCAATTCCCTTGGTTTGAATATCGGACTGTCGTTGCACATCCTGACAGTCAACATGCGCGTAAAGGCTATGTCACAGGCCATATCGAATCTGAATGGCTAAACAGTGGCGATGTTGATGTGTATCTGTGTGGTCCTGTGCCGATGGTCGAAGCGGTCCGTGGCTGGTTAGATGCTGAACAGATCAAGCCTGCCAACTTCCTGTTCGAAAAATTCTCTGCGAATTAATAGCTACAGGAAAATCAAACTATGTCTCAAACTCAAAGATTTAAGCATAAAGTGGTGATTGTCACAGGCAGTGCTCAGGGCATTGGCCGTGGGGTTGCACTACAACTGGCGACAGAAGGTGCACAACTGGTCTTGGCCGATCGTTCTGATTATGTGCAGGAGGTACTAGCCGAAGTCAAAGCCTTGGGTGCTGATGCCATTATGGTTCAAGCCGATCTGGAAAGCTTTGCAGGTGCGCAAAGTGTGGTTGCCAAAACCATTGAACAGTTTGGTCGAGTTGATGTTCTGATCAACAATGTCGGTGGTGCAATCTGGATGAAACCTTTTCAGGAATTTTCTGAAGAGGAAATTATCAAGGAAGTGAATCGCTCGTTGTTTCCAACTTTATGGTGCTGTCGAGCGGTCTTACCTGCAATGATTCAGCAACAGGCAGGTGTGATCGTCAATGTTTCATCAATTGCCACACGCGGGATTAACCGTATTCCCTACTCTGCTGCCAAAGGTGGGGTCAATGCGCTGACGGCATCGTTGGCCTTTGAACATGCCAAAGATGGAATTCGCATCAATGCCATCGCCACTGGTGGAACCGAAGCCCCACCACGTAAAGTACCACGTAATCAGAATCCACTCAGTCAAAATGAAAAAGATTGGATGCAGCAGGTCGTCGATCAAACTATAGACCGTACGTTTATGGGCCGTTATGGCAACATTGAGGAACAGGTCAAAGCGATTGTCTTTGTTGCATCTGATGATGCCTCCTATATCACAGGCAGCGTCATCCCAGTGGGAGGTGGAGATCAGGGGTAGCCCTGATCTTTTGCATTTCAGATAAAGTATAGGATGTGCATGGAGGCCATCAGCGAATGACAACTTTATTCAAAACATTAAAACAAGATTGGTCCATTTCAGCCACAGTTGCGGGTTTTCTTGCGGTGCTGATTTCCTATTCAGGACCACTGATTATTTTCTTTCAGGCAGCGCAACGTGCCCATGTCTCAACAGAGATGATGGTGTCATGGATTTGGGGCATTTCCATCGGTACGGCAGTTGCTGGGATTTATCTCTCTATTAAATATAAAACCCCCGTGATTACCGCTTGGTCTGCACCAGGGACGGCGTTATTGGTCACGCTATTTCCTGATATTTCGCTAAATGAAGCAGTCGCCGCTTATATCACTTCTGCGATTGTGATTTTTCTGATCGGGATTACAGGCTGTTTTGACAAACTACTGAAATGGATTCCTCAGGATGTTGCTGCGGGTATGATGGCAGGCATCCTGTTTCAATTTGGCATTAATCTATTTACAGCCACAGATCGTATGCCGCTGATTGTGTTTAGCATGTTGATTGTGTTTCTGATCGCGAAACGGCTGATGCCGCGCTACACCATGATTTGGGTATTGGCTGCTGGAATTTTATTGAGCTTGGTTCTGGGTAAAATGAATCCTGTAGAGATCAGTTTTAACCTTGCTATTCCGCAATGGATCAGCCCTGAATGGACATGGAACTCGACCTTGAATCTGGCGCTGCCCTTGATTCTCGTGAGTCTGACAGGTCAATTTTTACCGGGTATGGCGATCATGAAACTGAGTGGTTATGACACGCCTGCCAAACCGATTATCAGTGCAACCAGTATTGCTTCTTTAGCCGTGGCTTGTGTCGGTGGTATTACCATTGTGCTCGCGTCCATTACAGCAGCCTTATGTATGGGTAAAGATGCGCATGAACTGAAAGAAAAACGTTATATCGCAGGGATTGCCAATGGGATTTTTTATATTCTCGGTGGACTGTTTGCGGGCAGTATTGTAATGCTATTTAGCTTACTACCGAAAGAACTGGTTGCTGCATTAGCGGGTTTGGCTTTGCTGGGTGCAATTTCCACCAATATTGCCGTTGCCATGAAAAATGACCAACAGCGCGATGCTGCACTGATTACCTTTCTGGCCACAGCTTCAGGCATGCATTTTTTAGGATTAAGTTCTGTATTTTGGGGCATTTGTATTGGGGTGATTGCTCATTTCATTCTCACTCAACGCGCTGCAACACAATCCGCTTAAGAAAAAAGAGAACAACTCCCTCGACTCTCCGCCTTACTGTCGAATAACAGACTACTTTGCCCACTAAAGCTGAGCAATCAAAATTCAGTAAGGCAATTTTAAAAATCTCACTTTAAAGCCTCCCCCTCATTCAACTTAATTAAATACTCATCATTATTTTAACCAATAGGTAAAATAAAATATTCTGACTTATTTTAATCACACCATAAGTTTATTTAATGATTTTTCAATTATAAAAAATAAGATTTAAACATCATAAAATAGCTAAAATTCTCACCATTGAATATTTCAACCATATTTAAAAAGAAATTAAATAAAAAAATAATAAACATATAAATTTCAATGTATTAATTAAATAAAATCACAATACCTTAAAGACATAAAGATATATCAATTAGGTTTTTGACTCTCACCCAATAACAAAATAGCTTAATAAAAAATAACTCGGTACTTCACAAATTGGAGGTGAAGCAATGGATACACATAAGGTCAATATTAATGAGATTATTGATAAAGCCCGTTTTACGGCATTTCACTGGAAAGTATTAATCTGGTGTCTCATCATTATTATTTTTGACGGTTATGATCTGGTGATTTACGGGGTCGCCTTACCCTTGCTGATGCAGCAATGGTCACTGACTGCCGTGCAAGCGGGATTGCTTGCCAGTGCAGCTTTGTTCGGGATGATGTTTGGTGCCATGATTTTTGGCACGCTCTCAGACAAACTGGGCCGTAAAAAAACCATTATGATCTGTGTCACTTTATTCAGTGGCTTTACCTTCTTAGGTGCTTTTGCGAAAAGCCCCACTGAATTTGCCATTTTACGATTTATCGCAGGGCTTGGCATTGGTGGTGTGATGCCAAACGTTGTCGCATTGATGACCGAATATGCACCGAAGAAAATCCGCAGTACCTTAGTCGCACTGATGTTTAGTGGCTATGCCATTGGCGGGATGAGCTCTGCCTTACTGGGTGCATGGTTAGTCAAAGACATGGGCTGGCAAATCATGTTTTTAATTGCAGGCATTCCGCTATTGCTGTTGCCTGTAATCTGGAAATTTCTGCCTGAATCATTGGCTTTCTTAGTGAAATCGAATCATCACGATCAAGCCAAAATGATTGTCAGTAAAATCGCACCTGAAACTGAATTAAGCAATCATTCAGAACTGGTTCTAAATGAAAGTACCACGACTGATGCGCCCGTTCGTGCCCTATTCCAACAAGGTCGTAGTTTCAGCACCTTTATGTTTTGGGTAGCCTTCTTTATGTGTCTGTTGATGGTCTATGCATTGGGTAGTTGGTTACCAAAACTGATGCTACAGGCGGGTTATTCTTTAGGTGCCAGTATGCTGTTCCTGTTTGCACTGAATATTGGAGGTATGGTTGGCGCGATTGGCGGTGGTGCATTAGCGGATAAATTCCACTTAAAACCAGTGATTACCAGCATGTTTGTGATCGGCGCGGCTGCCCTGATCTTACTTGGTTTTAATAGCCCACAATTTATTTTATACAGCCTGATTGCAATCGCAGGCGCAGCCACGATTGGCTCACAGATTCTGCTCTATACCTTTGTGGCGCAATTCTACCCAACCGCAGTACGTTCAACTGGGATGGGATGGGCTTCGGGTATTGGCCGAATCGGTGCCATCATCGGCCCTGTGCTCACTGGTGCTCTGCTGACCTTTGAATTGCCTCATCAAATGAATTTCCTCGCCATCGCGATTCCCGGCATTATCGCGGCTCTCGCCATCTTCTTGGTGAATTTAAAAGCCTCGGTTGCGGCTCAACCAGCAACGAGCTTCAACCCGCAATCTTCACTGACACAGTAATAAAACCATGTGCGCCGAGGACTGGCGCACTGACTTCGGATATGGATTATGAAATTATTACAGCGCTTTTCCCTTACGCGTTTAACGCTTGCAACCCTATTGACAATAGGCAGCTGGTCTAGCTCGGTTGCTTTGGCTGCGGAGACAGCTCAGTCAACTCAAGATCAATGGAAATTCACACTTAAAAATGCCTATATTAATCGTGACTATGACAATCCAAACCTGAAAGATACAGGCAGTTGGTCACAGGCAGCCTCTTTATTCTACAAATCAAATATGCAGGATACCCCCCTACAAATCGCAGACAAAGCAATCACCATCGGGGCGGATGCTTCGGTGCAATATGCGGTACGTTTAAGCAAGGATAAGCATGTCGCAGATACGGTGTTGCCCTTTGATCCCCAAACGCAATCACAAGCGTCTGACTATTTAAAATATGGCGCGACCCTCAAACTGGGTTATGACAAAACACTGCTCAGTGTCGGTGAACTCTGGCTGGATCTTCCTGTGACGGCGGTAGATGCCAGTCGCCAGTTATTGGCATCATATTGGGGCACCAATTTAAAGTCACAACTTTCTGATCAGCTCTATGCCGAAATAGGCCGAGTCACCAAAGTGTCACCGCGTAATGAAGAAGATTTTAAGAAATTTTCTTTTACTGCCAATGGCAAAACTGAATATTCTGATGGTTTGAATTATCTCGATCTGCGTTATCAGCTCACGCCATCGCTGAAGGCCGAATACTACTTTGGTAATTTAGAGGACCTCTACAATAAACACTACCTTGGGCTAGACCATACATGGAAACAAGCCAGCTTCACCCTGAATTCCAAGTTTAAATATTTCAATGCCAAAAATGATAGCAGTAACTTTGATATTGATGCGCAAAATATTGGAATACTGGAAATGCTGAAAGTGAATAATCAGTCTTTTGGTTTAGGCTATCAACAGATTATCGGGGAGTCGGCCTATCCTTTACCTGATGGTTTCCTGCCTGAAACCTATTTTATCAACTGGAATGCCACAGGCTTCTTCAAAAAGAATGAAAAGTCTTATCATTTGATGTATGGCTATGATTTTAAGGACTATGTGCCGGGGCTAAATGCGATGCTGAAATATGTCTATGGTCATGATTTTAAGGCGGCCAATGGTGAGAAAAATCATGAAACCGAGTCCAATATTATTGTGAACTATGCTTTTCAACAGCCTTATCTCAAAGGCTTTGCGCTGCAATACATCCGCATTGACTATGATGTGAAACACGGCAATGACTTTGGCGAAGATCGTTTATTCGTGAACTACAGTAAAAAATTCTAAGTCTTAGTCTGTCAGTTAACTAAACAATTTATCCCCCTAAAACAAAAAAGAGAACTTCATTTGAAGTTCTCTTTTTATGTCTCACACCTTCAATCAGATCGATTAAATTTGTGACTGAATATAATTCTGCAAACCAATCAATTCAATTAAACGTAATTGCTTTTCTAACCAATAGGTATGATCTTCTTCTGTATCAGAAAGCTGCTGACGCAACATATCACGGCTAATATAGTCGCCTTTTTCTTCACACAGCTTAATACCCACTGCCAATTTTTCACGCACATGGTATTCAAGTGCCAAATCTGCCTTTAAACAGCTCACAACATCTGTACCGACATTGATGTCTTCACGATTCATGTTTGGTTGAGCACCTAAGAACAACACACGACGAATGATTGAATCCGCATGAGATGCTTCTTCTTGCATTTCATGGTCAATACGCTCGTAGATTTTGCTCAGGCCCCAATCTTCGTACATTCTTGAATGAATTAAATATTGATCACGAGCAGCCAATTCACCGCCAATGAGCATATTTAAATAGTCGATGACTTCTGGATTGCCACGCATAATACTTACTCCTATCGAATGACAATATTATGGCCAAGTTACAATAGAATTGCAAAAACAAAAGTGTGTAAGTTTATGATTTTTATAAAATTAAAATGAGAAACATACGCATTTACAGTTCTAATTAGCTCAATTTATCTAAATAAAATAAGCCTTTGCATATCATTTATGATTTTAAAAAGAGATAATTCCATTGAAAATCATTTGTTTGATTTTTTGTAACGATTAGCAATGCTTCTTATTTCGCCGATGTTTTGATCAAAAAAGCATAAAAAATGACTGCTCAGCTGTTGTTTGTTTAAGCAAAATTCGGTAAATAACAGCAATCACAAAAACATAATGTGGAAACCACAATGGATAAAAGCAAACCAATTTTGGTCACTGGCGCGACGGGTTATATTGCAGGCTGGATTATTGAACGTCTGTTGAATCAAGGCTATACAGTTCATGCCACAGTGCGTGACCCATCGAAGAAAAATAAGATTCAGCATTTATATGATCTGGCAGATCAATCTTCTGGGAAGATTGAATTTTTTAAAGCAGATTTGCTTGAACCGCGTTCATTTGATGATGCAATGCAAGATTGTGAAATCGTGATTCATACCGCATCTCCATTTGTAGTAACGAATTACAAAGATGCCGTCAAAGACATTATTGAGCCTGCGGTGAAAGGCACAGAAAACGTATTAGACAGCGTCAATCGCACTGAATCGGTCAAACGTGTGGTGCTGACATCAAGCATTGCTTCAACCTATGGCGATGCAGTTGAGATTCAAAATACCGCCAATAATGAATTTGATGAGAGCCATTGGAACAATACCAGTAGTGAAACCCATCAGCCCTACCCTTATTCAAAAGTTGCTGCTGAGCGCAAAGCATGGGAAATGGCTGAACAACAAAGTCGTTGGGATTTAGTCTGTATTAATCCCGCCTTAGTGATGGGGCCTTCCCTCACCGATGCGAGCCAGTCAGGTAGTATTGAAGTATTACAACAGTTTGGTAATGGCACCACCTTATTTGGTGTACCGCCGATGTGGAATGGTATTGTCGATGTACGTGATGTTGCCGATGCGCATGTGGCGGCAGCACTGAATCCACAAGCACAAGGCCGTTATATCATTTGTGGTGGCACACTGAGCTTATTGGATATGGGTAAAGCACTCACACAAAAGTTTGGTTATAAGTTTCCGTTCCCACACTTTACTGTGCCAAAGACCGCCTTTGCTTTTGTGGCGCCTGTTCTCGGACATTCACGTGAGTTTGTAAAATTGAATATGGGCTATCCAATTTATTTTAATGCGCAACGTAGCGTCAAAGAACTCGGCATTGAATATCGCGATGTGCGTGAGAGTGTCTGTGAGCATTTCCAGCAATTGCTGGATGACGGTATTGTAAAAAAATATATTTAATACAAGAAAAAAGGCGGCATAAATGCCGCCTTTTTTATCAGTTCATACTGACTCAAAATTTAAATAAAGAATCAGATTTCATATTGCTTCAAAAATTCTAAGAACTCTTGCTCATTCAACACTCGAATGTCTAACTTCTGTGCTTTATCTAGCTTACTACCCGCTTTCTCACCAGCAACCACACATTTGGTTTTACTAGAAACACTTCCACTGACACGAGCACCTAAAGCTTGCAGCTTTTGTGTCGCCTCATCACGTCCCATGCTTTCCAGCGTTCCAGTCACCACCCAGCTCTCACCATTCAAAGGTTGACGCGTTGGTGCAGTCGGTGCATCCCAATGAATGCCTGCTGCCATCAAACGATCCAACACTTCGATGTTATGCGGTGCTTGGAAAAAGTCGGCAATCCATTCTGCAGTAATATCACCCACATCGGGGGTTTTCTTGAGTGCTTCAATATCCGCAGCTTTCAACGCTTCAAGCGTCTGGAAAGTATTGGCGAGCATACGTGCAGTCGTTTCACCAACACCACGAATACCCAAGGCATAGATAAAACGCGCCAAAGTGGTTTTCTTACTTGCCTCAATCGCATCAATCAAGTTCTGAACAGACTTTTCACCCATTTTTTCGATGGTCAATAAGGTATCACGATGCTCATGCAAATGATAAATATCAGCCACATCTTTGAGTAAGTTGAGATGCAGAAGGGACTCCACCCAACGATCCCCTAAGCCCTCAATATCTAAGGCTTTGCGTGAAACAAAGTGACGAATCGCTTCAATACGCTGTGCTGCACAATACAAACCACCTGAACAACGTGCCAAGGCCTCACCTTCTGGCATCACCACAGGTGATTCACAAACTGGACAATTGGTCGGGAGATGCACCTTCTCCGCATCGGCAGGTCGGAACTCAGCCCAAACTTTCTCAACTTTTGGAATCACATCACCGGTACGGTAGACACTCACAGTATCGCCAACACGCACATCTAAACGATGGATTTCGCCAATATTATGCAAAGTCACATTTGATACGGTTACCCCACCAACAAAGACGGGTGCTAAACGTGCGACAGGTGTTAGTGTTCCTGTACGACCCACTTGCCAGTCAATATTTTCAACTTTGGTCAGTGCCGCCTGTGCCGGGAATTTATAAGCCGTTGCCCAACGGGGTTCACGACTCAAGAAACCTAATTGTTGTTGCTGTTTAAGACTATCCACCTTGATGACCATGCCATCAATTTCAACTTTGAGGTCTGGGCGTTCTTGCTGAATCTGTTCATAACGTTGTTGCACTTCTTCAATCGAAGCACACAGGAATTGACGCTCAGCAATTTCAAAACCAAATCGGGTTAACCATTGCAGGCTGTCATGCATGGTTTCAAGACCATGATTAGGCTGACACTGCGCAATCCCATAGGCATAGAATGCCAATGGACGTGAAGCTGCGATATTTGGATCAAGCTGACGCAGGCTTCCTGCTGCAGCGTTACGCGGATTGGCAAAGGTCTTATCCCCTTTGGCTTCTTGATCGGCATTGAGCTTTTCAAAGCCTTGCTTTGGCATCAATACTTCACCACGAACTTCTAGAAACTCTGGAATCGCTTGATGCTGACTCGATAGGACTTTCGGTAGGTTACGAATGGTTTTAACATTCTGGGTAATGTCCTCACCTGTCTCACCGTCACCACGGGTTACACCACGAACCAAGACACCATTTTCATACCACAGTGAAATCGCTAAACCATCGAGTTTCAGTTCGACGTCATACTGGACTTGTTGATTCGGCAAACGTTCATCAATACGGCGGGCGAAAGCGAACAGGTCTTCCTGATTAAAGACATTGCCCAATGACAGCATCGGCACTGCATGCGTCACACTTTCAAATTTTGATAGCGCTTGACCACCGACTTTATTGGTCGGTGTATCCGCCTGAATACATTCTGGATATTGTTGTTCTAAAGCTTTCAGTTGATGAAATAAATGGTCATATTCACTATCAGAAATGGAAGGTTGATCCATCACATAGTAAGCATGGTTGTGTTTTGCAATCAGTTGAATCAACTGACGCATTTGCTCAATAACTGAGTTGTGTTCCATTTAAATTTCACCATATAAAAGGGCGGAAAAACCGCCCTATAATTTTTACTAAATTTATTATAAAAGATTCATTAGACGGTTGCTTGATTTGGACGATAATCAATCACATGATGACGCCAATGTTCTTTCAACTGCGGCGTAAACTCTAAATTGTTTTCATCATAGACTTTACCATCGACTTCACGTGCAATTAAGCCTGCAATACTGGTCATCATGTCATAACCTGTAACCGCTTTACTATTTGGTAAAGCCAAGAAGAATGCAAGACCTTGCACCTGCTCGCCCGATAAAGTTTCCAAATCAAAACCTGCAGGACCATTATCCGTCATACGCAGCACAGAGAACATCAAGGCACTTGGCTCATCAGTGTTTTCATAACGATGGAAACACGACATTTCACCGAAACGTAGGCCGTATTTCAATAACACTTTGAGTGCTTTATCACCCGATAAGGCACGACGTGGATTCGGATAAACATTCAGGGCAATGATCTGCTCTGCGGTTGCTAAAGCACTTTCATCATCATAGCGTTGCTGTTCATGTAAATGCACATCCAGAATATTACTTTCGCCATCAAACTCTTCAATCGCGACGGTTTCAATATTTGGATTTAAACTAAGCTCAGCTTCCGCTTTGCTTTCCTCTGCTTTCTCTGTAGCTTCTACATTTTCAGAGACGATTGTTGTTTCTGCTTCGGCTGCGACTGTCTCATCTTTTTGAGCCGCTTCGACCTCTGCTACAGCTTCAACCACCTCATCTGCTTTAGCAGTTTGTTCGATTTCCGTCGTTTTTGTTTCAACACCAGCCGCTTCAACTGTTTGCTCTGCCACAGGCTCCGATACAATTGCTTCAGTATTTAAACTTGGCTCAACACGCTCAGTTGTGGCCACTACTTCATTTTGTAAAAGCTGGTCACGTACGTGACGTGGGATCACAGGTTGCTGACTTTCAGGATTAATATGTAAATCTGCTTCTAATGACGGCTCAACTGGTTTTGGTTTTCTTAAAATCATGATTAAACCAACGAGCATAATCGCAACGGCGGCAACAATGCCTATTATTGTATTCATTTCCATACTAAGACTCCGCAACTAACCCGTATTCTTTTGCCTGTTCTAAATCGACAGTCACTAATTTTGATGTACCTGGCTCTGGCATGGTGACTCCAAGTAAATCAGTTGCCATTGTCATCGCCAATTTATTATGTGTAATGTAAATGAATTGCACTTGTTCAGAAAGCTCTTTTACCAAATTACAATACCGTTGTACATTGGCATCATCAAGTGGCGCATCAACTTCGTCCAGTACGCAGAACGGTGCAGGGTTCAATCTAAAGATTGCAAACACCAAAGCCAAAGCGGTTAGGGTCTTTTCACCACCTGAAAGCAAAGCCAAGGAACTGTTACGCTTGCCGGGTGGGCGTGCCATCAGTTTGACCCCAGACTGCCAATCATCTTCAAGGCTTAAAGTTGCTTCACCACCACCAAACACCTTTGGAAACAGCAGTTGCAACTCTTGATTGACCTGATCAAAAGTCGTCATAAACAGTTTACGGGTTTCCTGATCAATGCTTTTCATCGCGTCTTTGAGCTGATCAACCGTATTTTGTAGATCCTGCATCTGGTGACTCAACTCATCAAAACGTTGCGACACTTCCTCATATTCCAATGAAGCCGCCAAATTGACTGCACCGATTTTTTCGAATTGCTGCTGGGCTTTTTCCAGTTTCTGCTGGTGATCTTTAATTTCAATTGAAAGATCAGATAACGCTTCCGCATTAAGTTCTTTCAACTGTTCCAGATAATGTTCACGATCTGATTTCGCCGCTTGCCAAGCCAAACGCTTTTGTTCCAACTGCTCGCGCACCTGCTCATCTTTCTGTTGAGCTTGATGGCGTTGTTCCGTCAGTTGCTGTTGTTTCTCTTGCACTTGATTCAGTTCAAGTTGCCATTCATTCCAGGTTTTTTGCAGCTTTTCAGTTTGCTGAAATTGCTCGTGGAATTGCGACTCTAAATTCGGTAGTTCAAGCTGAATTGGGTCAACAAATTTCTTGGCCTGCTCAATTTGTTCGATGATTTGACGATACTGCGTTTTCAGGAACGAGATATCTTTTTCCAATAACTCAATTTGTTGATTGGCTTGTGAGGTCTGGCGACGTAAAGCTTCACGTTGCTGCTGTTGTTGACTCAACTGCTGTTGTTGCTCATCCAACTGTTCATTCAAGTTTTCAACCTGAAATTGCAAAGTTTTATAATTCGGCAATACAGCTTCTAATTTGATTGCTAATGCATGCAGATCAATTTCTAGATCATCACGCTGCATGGCATCTTCTTCAAGCTGTAGATCAAGCTGTTTCAGTTGATCGGCCAATTGCTGTTGCTGCAACACAAAGGCCTGTGCTGTACTTTGCAGTTTGGCAATTTGCACATCCAGCTGTTGCAGCTCTTTTTGCTTTTGCTTCAGACTTTGCTGTTGTTGCTGCAAACGCTGTTGCTGCTGTTGCAAGGTTTCCTGCAATTGAGAAAACTGATGTTCCAAGTCAAGCAACTGCGGTTGTTTTTGTGCCAGTTGCTGTTCAATTTCCTCTAAACGGACTTGATGACTGAGCATGCCCTGTGCCGTTTGACTGTCTTCATCATAATGCAGCGCAATCACCCAATCGGCACCAACATGATAACCATCAAGCGTTAAAATGGATTGTGCGTGCTGGAGATCCGCTTGACGTTCCAACGCAATCGCTAAATTCTCTGCAACGGCTACATTTGCCCAGAGTGAAGATTGGGGGGCTTCGATCCAATCACTCAAACAAGTCAGCTCTGCAACTTGAACAAGCTGCTGTGGTGATGATTTTAACTGTCGTGCAATCCCCTCTTGGAAGGCTTGCCCATTCTCAAGCAACTGCGCTTGTAGCCACTTGGCCAAGAACTTCTCAATAATGTTTGCATGCGCTTTAGCTTGAGCACTTAAACGTAGGCTTTGCATCAATCGAACTGCATTTTGATCATGCTTCGGACTTTGTTTTGCGACGAGCTGAGTTAAGTTCTTTTGTTCAGCCAATAAAACCTGAATCTCGGTTTTCAGACTCTGCACATCAGCCTTCTGCAACTGTTGTTGATCTTGCTGTGTCTGAACATCCTGCTGTAATTGCTCAATCGCGGTTTCTAACGCAATTATTTCCTGTTGCAGTTGCTGCTGTAATTGTTCTAACTGCGCCTGTTCATCATCCTGAACCTGAGCACGAATCTGAGTGCTTTGCGTTTGCAAGGTCTGTTTTTGCTGCTCAATCCGCAGAACATTCTTACCCAACTGCTCAATTTGCGCTGCCATCTGCAACTTTTTCTGTTGTTGCTGATCGACTTGGGTTTTCAGTTGATCAAATTGCTGTTGTGCTTGCTTGTGCTGTGCCTGAACATCAGTAAAATTTTGCTCAGCCGTTTGTGTTTGCTGCTCTAAGGCAAGCAAGCTTTCATTTTGCTCATCAAATTGAGTGCTTAAGGTTTCAACCTGTAATTCAGAGAGTTGCAGACGCTCTTTGGTTTGTACTTTCTGCTGTTCAAGTTGCAGTAAGCTGGTACTGTTTTGCTGGAATAAACTCTGTTTTTGTTCCAAGGTCATTTTTAATTCAGACAGCTTTTTCTCGGCCTGTTGCCATTCATGCTGCAAGGGTGAAGACTGCTGAATTAAGCGTTGGAATAAAGCACTGGTGGCTTCAAGATCGTGTTCAATGGTTTGAGATTCTGAACGGACCAACTTAAAGTTTTCACCCAATGCCGTCATTTCAACCGTATATTCTTGTTGTAGCTTTTGACTTTGATTGGCTTGGAACGAAAGAATTTCAATTTTTAAAGTTCGAATCTGCCCTTCTAAGGTCTTATATTGAATCGCAGCTTCAGATTGACGTTTTAATGTTCTGAGTTGTGATTTTAGTTCAGCGGCAATATCGTCTAAACGTGCCAGATTTTGCTCAGTATGTTCTAAGTGCTGCAAGGTTTCACGACGACGCGCCTGATACCGAGACACTCCTGCCGCTTCTTCAATAAACACGCGCATTTCTTCAGGCTTGGCATCGACCAAACGGTTAATCATGCCCTGCTCAATCACCGCATAAGAGCGCGGCCCTAAACCTGTACCCAAGAAAATATCAGTGATATCACGACGACGGCAACGGGTGCCATTCAGGAAATATTCAGATTTACCTTCACGGGTGACTTGGCGACGGACAGCCAGCTCGCTATAAGCATTATAAGCGCCACCTAATTTGCCATAGGTATTGTCAAAACGAAGTTCAACACTGGCAACCCCGACAGGTTTGCGTTTGGCTGTGCCGGTAAAAATGACATCCTGCATACTGCCGCCACGCAATTGACGTGCGTTGGACTCGCCCATAACCCAGCGAATTGCATCGATGACATTTGATTTACCACAACCGTTCGGCCCAACCACTGCAGTACGGTTGGCCTTAAAATGTAATGTTGTACTATCGGCGAAAGATTTAAAGCCTGAAAGTTTTAAACTGCTTAAACGCATACTGCCCTAACTAGCGGCGTGAGCGTCTAGCCCAAGCCAATTCAATCTGTTTCATACGTGTCAGAGATTCCAACACAAGGTTGCGCAAGTGTCGACAAAAATCTTCCATAAATAAAGCAGCTTGTTGTGATTTTCGGATCAAAATAGCATCAATCACCAACTTAAACAGGGTAAACGATTCTTGTAGCTCTCGACGTGAGGTATTCAAGGTCAAAAAATAGCTACGGCGTAATGATGGCAGTAGTTCTTTATAGAACTGCATCAGATAGGGATTTGCCACCATTTCATGCTGGTCTGCCAGATATTTAAAGATTGCATCATAAAATTTTTCGATATCGCCCGCACGAACAAACTCGACCAGTTGATCCAATAACGCTTGCAGTTGCTCTGCTTCATTGACTCGCCAGGTTTCGCTAATCCGCTGCACAATATGCCCGAGTACCATCACATTGGTATCAAAGAGAGCTTTGACCTGTTGCGCTGACATTTCAGAGACGATCGCGCCACGACGTGGAAAAATTTCAATTAAATAAGTCCGTTCCAGTAACAACAGTGCTTCACGAACCGAGCCTCGACTGACATCTAATTCTTTGGCAATGCGCAACTCTTGAATGCGTTCGCCTTCAACCAGCTCACCACTAATAATTTGTTCACTAATATACTTTGCAATCTGTTCAGAAAGACTATCAGCCTCTTCGAGATTCATGAGCCCCTCGCTATCTTTGTTATACGCATTGATTCAATGCTGTTTGCGCTTTTTTGTTTTAACTGATCTCGCCCTATAAATTCTATATCATTGTCTGACAATTTTATTGCTTTTTAAGCCAATTGCGCTAAAAAATCGCAATATGATTCTCAATATGTACTAAACACTCAGTTTTTCTATATTGAATATCAAATATTTATGCTTGCAACTGATATTTAACCGCACATCTGAAAAGACATTCTCTTATCGCTTTTTAATTGATACATGTCACAAAAAATAATATTTTCATTAATGGTATCGCATTTTAAATCTCCTACTGAATAGCTCAGTACATACATAGATGAGTCATAACATGGGTGTTCATCAAGCCGTCAATATTGCCATTTTTGGACTCAGTCTCAGAACCTTAAATGAGTTAAAACAACAGGTTCAAACGGCTGTGCCACAGCATGTCCAAATCAATTGGAGCAATATTGCCGAGCCACAACTTGATATTCTCATGATTAACCAAGTATTTTTTGACTCACCCAATATCAAGAGCCTATTGCAAAACAATAAAATCAATGTGCTGAAAATTGCCAATGATGCTGATAAAAATAGCGCCATCGAAGATGACACCTTATTTCTGCCCTTGAACCATCTTCATTCCTTGCATCACTGGCTGAGCCTTCATCTGGATGAACGCTTAAATCAAGCATCAGAGAATCTCGAAACTGAAGATGTGCCAATCTTTCATCGCAAACAAATTAAAGACCTGCTGCAAGAAATTCAAAATCCTAAGAATGGCAAGATTCAGCTGTTTGATAACCAAGGACTACTCGCCATTGCTGACCCACGCAATCAATGGCTGTGGCAACATCCTGAATTTCACTCTTTTCAAACCGACCCAAGCCTGAACTATACCTATGCCACACAGAATGATTTGCATTGGATCGTAGATGCAGCTCAGCAAGACTTAAAACAATGGCTTTGGCAGTTACTTTGGACCTCTATGGATTTTGAGGAACTCTGTCCAGCTTCTGCCTCAAGTTTTTATCTGCAAGTCTGGCCACAGCCCAAAAATAAAGGTGATCGCCAAGATATCTTGCGGATGTCAGCCTGTTTTGCACAAGGTGCACAGATCAGTCAGGTTGCCCAACAACTCAACCTCCCCGAACAGAAAGTCAGGCACTTTGTTGCAGCATGCTTGGGCGCACAGTGTGGAACACTAATTAAAGATCAACAGGCAAAATATCGCCCGCAAACTCAGCAAAGCGAAACAGAACAGCATTTTATGAAAAAACTATTTGGTCGCTTACGCCATCGTTTAGGCTTTTAAGCAAGGACATATCCATGATTTTACATCAATATAAAATTGTCTTCGGTGGCACCATGGGTTCAGGTAAATCCACGGCGATCAAAGCCTTGTCTGAAATTGAGGTCCTCAGTACTGAAGCATTGAACACCGATACCGAGTCCCATGACAAATTACTCACCACTGTTGGCATTGATTATGGTGAGCTAACCTTGGACGATGGTGTTAAGGTTGGTTTATATGGTACGCCTGGGCAAGACCGCTTTGATTTTATTTGGGCAGTGATCTGTAAGGGCGCAATCGGAACAATCGTCATGATTGACCATGCTGCTGAAAATCCTTTACTGGATTTAGAGCAATATCTTCAAGCATTTCAGCCCTTTGGTCATAATATTGTGATTGCAATTACCCATATTGACCGTATGCCAGAACGCACCTTATCCATGTATCGTGATTGGCTGGCAGCCAAAGAACTGAATTATCCGCTATTCTTTATCGATGCACGCCAGCAAGATGATGTACTTCTTCTGGTCGAAACCTTGATTGCCACCATTGAAGTACATTATGGCCTTAGTAACTAAAACAAATTAGATCAGTCCTTTATAAATAAAATAGCTACCGACCACGACCAATAAGCCTGCAAAACATTTTTTCAGCATGGCTGGCGACAAACGATGTGCAACTTTGGCGCCAAATTTTGCGGTGATAAAACTCATGACACTGATACCCAAGAAAGCATAGATATGCACATAACCAATCGTGTTCGGCACTTCAATCTGCTCTTTGGCACCAAACCACATAAAGCCAATTGCTCCCGCAACTGCGATGGGTAAGCCACAGGCAGCAGAAGTTGCCACTGCCTTTTGCATCACCACGCCATGACGATTTAAGTAAGGTACGGTAAGGCTACCCCCACCAATGCCAAAAATCGCAGATGCCACCCCAATGCCACCACCCGCGGCAAGTTGTAAAGGTGCTGACGGTAAATGACGATTTGGATCAACCACTGCATTTGCACCTCTAAACATTTTGTAAGCCATCCAGACTGCGAAGACACCAATCACCAACTGTAAATGCTGCCCAGACATCAGATCGGCCACACCCGCCCCCAGAAACGAACCGAGCACCAAGCCTGGTGCTAAATTGCGGAACACAGGCCATAACACTGCCCCTTTTTTATGATGTGCCATCACCGAACTGATCGAGGTCACAATAATAGTGGCCAATGAGGTTCCAACTGCAATATGCATAATCACATTCGGGTCATAATTCATTTGGGTAAAGACAATATATAAAATCGGCACAATAATTAAGCCACCACCAACCCCAAATAACCCCGCAGCAAATCCAGCAATTGCGCCAATCAGTAAATATATGATTAACTCCATAAACACATGACCACTCTACTTGTAAAAATGATGGATGATTTCGCAACCCGCCAGCTTCAGCAATTATTGAACGCAAAAAATCAATATCCAGAAGTGGTGCTCCTTAAAACAACCACAACCTCGACCAATGATGATACGCGTGAAATTGCGCAAAAAGGCATAACGACAGGATTGGTCTGCAGTGCACTACAAACACAAGGTCGAGGTCAACACCAACGACAATGGGCCTCTCCTGAAGGCAACATTTATTTAAGCACACTGATCCAAAGCAAAACAGCACTGGATGGTCGCCTTGCCCTTGAAGTTGCGCTGAATATTTTACAGATGCCAAGCTTGCATGGCTTAACATTACAAGTCAAATGGCCAAATGATTTATATAGTCCACAAGGAAAATGGGGCGGAATTCTGGTTGAACCGCTTTCCCCTCATCAAGCAATTGTCGGCGTCGGCATTAACTTAAACACGCCCCCTGTGGAACATGCAGATCAACCCATTAGCTCTCTGGAGATGCTTGGTTTAGCCCATATTGATCGTTTAACGCTGATTGCTGAACTGTATACCGCAATCCAGCAGGCAGCACAGTGGTTTGAACACGGCAGTTATAATTTAGCTGAACGTTTTAATCATCATGCAATTTGGCTGAATCAACAGGTTGAATTTGAACATACTCAAGGTAAAGTTCAGGGACTTTTTCAAGGAATTTCCAATGACGGTGCGGTACTGATCAAAACGGATCAAACCCAACAATTCTATCAAGGTCGTTTACGTCTCGCTTCGATTTGAGGAAATGATGATTCTATGAAAAGTTTATGGCTGGATATCGGCAATACCCGCTTAAAATATTGGATCACCGCACATGATCAAGTCATTGAACATGCCGCTGAATTACACCTGCAATCCCCTGCAGATTTATTGCTCGGCTTGATTCAGCACTTCCGCCATCAAAATTTAAGTCGCGTCGGGATTTCTTCGGTTCTGGATTCGGAAAATAACCAACGTATTCACATGATTCTCGATATTTTGGATATTCCAATTATTTTTGCCAAAGTCCATGCTGAATATGCGGGTTTAAAGTGCGGCTATGATGTTCCAAGTCAACTCGGGATTGACCGCTGGTTACAAGTCTTGGCCATGGCAAAGCCAGATGCAAACTTTTGTGTGATTGGCTGTGGCACGGCCCTGACCATTGATCTGGTCGAAGGATTGCAACATCTGGGCGGTTATATTCTGCCCAACTTGTACCTGCAACGAGACTCTCTGATTCAAAATACCAAAGGCATTAAGATTCCAGACTCTGCCTTTGATAATTTAAAACCGGGGCATAATACTGTGGATGCGGTACACCACGGTATTTTGCTGGGCTTGATCAGTACTATTGATCAAATTATGCAGCAATCGCCTAAAAAGCTGATTTTGACTGGCGGTGATGCTACTTTATTCGCCAAGTTCCTCAGCCATTATCAGCCCCAAGTTGAATCCGATTTATTGCTCAAGGGTTTACGTCACTATGTTCAACTGAACTCAGCTTTGAGCAAAGTTTGAAGTACCTGCAATAATTGTGGAAACTCACTAAAACCATCTTCTGCCCGAAAATGCCCAGCTTGACCCACCTCAATCAGTTGGGCATTGAGTAAATTAGAAAATTTAAAAGTCAGTGGCACAGGGATGACAGGATCATTACTGGAAAAGAAAACCAAACGCCTCTGGATATTGGCACGCAATAACCCACTCTCAAAAGGAGTGTGTTCAAGAAGACTGTTGAACTCGGGATGTTGAGGGATCGGATCATTAAAGGCGGCAATAAAAATCCCTGCCTTCACTGTCGTTTGCTTTAGTTTTTTTGCTAGAAATTTGGCTACGGCAACACAAGATAAACCATGCGCCACCACAATACTCTGCTCATTCATCCCCTTGAGTTGTGCTTCTAAGCAGGTTTGCCAAATCTCAGCTTCTGGATGATTGGCATCAGCGAGAAAAACTCGCTCAACCCTAAGCTCTTCACTTTTCAGCTGTTGTTCCAACCATGCATACCAATGCTGTTCTGGATCAGCATTTTCACAATGCAGAATAAATACGCTATTCTTTGAATTATGTGACATATTTAACACTACTTTTCAATGTAAAACATAGACTTATTTTTAATTCTCTTCTTTTTAAAGCAGCTTGAATGTTGATATTTTGTATTAAATTTATACAACACACTCGCATTAAAAAAGGCGCATCAAGCGCCTTTTTAGGAAGTATAAAACTTACTTTTTCTGGTCATTACTGCCAAACAAAGGCCCCATATTTCCACCACCACCAAATTGCTTTTGCATATTGCCTAGTGATTTCAGCATTTTGCTCATACCCGATGGATTCGCAAATTTCTTCATCATCTTCGCCATTTGCGCTTGTTGCTTGATCAACTTATTGACCTCAGCCACATCCATACCACAACCAGCTGCAATACGTTTTTTACGGCTTGGATTCATCAAATCAGGATTACGACGCTCTTTGATCGTCATCGACTGAATGATGGCTTCCATACGCTTAACTTGTTTTTCAGGATTGGCTTTTTCAATCGCATCCTGAATACCCGCATTGCTCATACCAGGCAACTTGTCCAAGAAGCCCATCATGCCGCCCATTTTGCTCATTTGCTCAAATTGCATCAGCATATCTTCAAAGTTGAAGGTACCGCCTTTCTGCAATTTTTTCGCCATTTTTTCGGCTTTTTCTTTGTCGATTTTGCGTTCAACTTCTTCGACCAAAGAAAGGACGTCACCCATGCCCAAGATACGTTGTGCAACACGATCTGGATGGAATGGCTCAAGTGCATCTAGTTTTTCACCAATCCCCAAGAATTTGATTGGCTTACCTGTGATGGCACGAACAGAAAGTGCCGCACCACCACGTGCATCACCATCAGTCTTCGTCAGGATCACACCAGTTAAAGCCAAAGCATCGTTAAAGGCTTTTGCTGTATTGGCAGCATCCTGACCTGTCATCGCATCCACAACGAATAGGGTCTCGGTTGGTTTGACCGCAGCATGTAATTCTTTAATCTCATCCATCATGTCTTCATCGACATGTAGACGGCCTGCAGTATCGACAATCAAGACATCAGCAAACTGGATTTTTGCTTGCTCAATGGCACGATTCACAATATCAATTGGCTTTTCAGTTGCTTCTGAAGCAATGAAACCCACACCCACTTCATTGGATACGGTTTCTAACTGCTTGATCGCTGCTGGACGATACACGTCGGCAGAAACGGTCATGACTTTTTTCTTTTGGCGTTCTTTTAAGAAGCGCGCTAATTTTGCAGCCGTTGTGGTTTTACCCGCACCTTGCAAACCTGCAAGCAGGACAACAACAGGTGGTTTTGCACTTAAATCTAGTGTTTCATTGGCCTCACCCATCATCTTGGTGAGTTCATCATAGACAATCTTTACAAATGCCTGACCAGGAGAAAGCTGAGTCATCACTTCTTGACCAAGCGCTTCTTCCTTAACCTTCGCGATAAATTCACGAGTTACAGGTAACGCCACATCGGCTTCAAGAAGTGCCATACGTACTTCACGTAGGGTATCTTTAATATTGTCTTCGGTCAGCTGCCCTGAGCCAGTAACATTTCTTAAACTCTGTGTGAGTCGTTCTGTTAAGGTATCAAACATTGCGAAATCCGCTTAAAATGGCTAGTTGCAAAAAAATCTTTCTTAAAATAGAAAATTTATGCATAAGATGCTATAGGATACTGTAGTTCGAAGCGAATTTATATCTTATATGGTGAATATTATTCATCCTCCTAAAAAAGGTTTGACATGATCAGTCTCCCCTTGGTTTACACAATTTTGGCACTCATCGCCTATACCAGCTCATTTTGGTATTTGTTTATTCGATTGATGTCAAAACGTAGTCCAAATCTTTGGTGTTATGGTCTTATGGTTGGACTCGGGTTAGTACTGCATAGTACTGTACTCTACCAAGACATGATGACACCGATTGGGGTGAATTATGATGTCTTTAACCTGATGTCATTTACTTCAGGGCTGATGTTGGCGCTGAGTTTGATTTTGAGCCTGATCCGCCCAATTCTTCCATTGAACCTGATTGGTACACCTGTTGCTGCCTTTGGCCTAATCTTGGGCTTTGCCTTTAGCCAACCCAACCAAATTATTGAACAACATAGCTTAGGTTTAGATTTACATATCATTCTTTCGCTATCTGCTTATGCGGTACTGCTGATGGCCACCATCCATGCGGTATTGTTGTGGTGCCAAGATCGAGAACTGAAAAAGAAACAAAAACGACGGATTTGGGTGAACTTGCTACCACCATTTCAAGTCATGGAGTCCCTGTTATTTGACTTGATTATCACAGGTTTTGGTCTACTGACGGCAGCCTTGTTATTTGGTTTCTTTACCATTGATAACTTCTTTGCTCAGCATCTGGCACATAAAACCGCCTTTAGTATTATTTCATGGTTCTTATACGGTGCCTTGCTCATCGGTCATTACAAATTTGGCTGGCGCGGTCGTAAAGCCATTCGCTTTACCATTACTGGTTTTGTCCTGCTTGCCATTGGCTTTATGGGCAGTAAATTTGTTTTAGAAATGATTTTAGGGCGCTAGTTTTTACATTTTAATAAAAACTAGACAGCCTATCTGAAAATGCGTATAACGCTGTTTTCGCTTCTTTAGGTAATAAATCGTGAAACTTGTACTCGCCCCAATGGAAGGTCTGACTGATCCGATCATGCGTGACGTGCTCACTCATGTTGGCAGTTTTGATTGGTGCGTGACTGAGTTTATTCGTATTACCGATAGCATCCTGCCAGATCATATCTACGATAGTTTCTGCCCTGAATTAAAAAATGGTGGCAAAACTGCAGCAGGTACACCTGTGCATGTGCAGTTTCTTGGTAACAACCCCGATATGCTCGCTGCCAATGCAGCCAAAGTCGTGGAACTAGGCGCACCCGCTATTGATCTGAATTTTGGTTGTCCAGCCAAAACGGTGAATCGCCATCGTGGTGGTTCTGTTTTATTAGATGAGCCTGAAACGGTACATCTGTTGGTAAAAGCAGTACGCGATGCCGTGCCTGCACATATTCCTGTTTCAGCCAAAATGCGTTTGGGTTATCTAGATGAAAATCATACGCTAGATAATGCTCATGCGATTGAAGATGCAGGTGCAAGCTGGCTCACTGTTCATGCGCGTACCAAAGCTGATGGCTATACCCCACCGGCCTATTGGGAAAAAATTCAGCCCATTACAGAAGCATTAAATATTAATGTGATTGCCAACGGCGAGATCTGGAACAATGCCGATGCGAAAGCCTGTTTAGAGCAATCGCATTGCCAAGATTTGATGATTGGTCGCGGTGCTGTCACTACCCCCGATTTAACACTTTGTATCCGTCAAAATTTGGATCAGGCATTGTTGTCTTGGCCAGATTTGGTGGAATTACAGCTTCGCTTCTTAAGTGGTCAATATAAGACAGAAATTGGTATGGTAGGACGCTATAAGCAGTGGCTAGGGATGATGACCAAAGCCTATCCTGAAGCACAAGCCTTGTGGGGTCAAGTGAAGAAAATCAAGCAATTAGATGAGATTATCCAGTTTCTAAAACAAAGCTAAATTTAGAGTTATCCCTATGTAATAAAAAAGCGGCCTAAGCCGCTTTGGAAAACGAATTGAATTATGTGTCATTAACAAAACAAGCTATTCCAGATTACATACCATTGACTCGGATTTTTAGGTCTGTCACGGAAGCATTGGTAAAACCAATATTCCCGATTGCGCTATTTTGTAAGCCATTAAATCGATATGCAGCATCCGTTGTCGCTGGAATAGTCGCGGTATTACCAAATTGAATATTATTCAATTTTAAATCGACATTATCTGATTTTCCTTCATTTCCAAAAACCAGTGCCCCATCACCTTGCCCCGCAGCAGATTCCCCAATAACTCCAGCATAAAACTTATCTAAACTAAATCCAGTTGGATTTGATGCCTTGAGCTGAAAATTAAAGCTAGCCCCAATTGGATTATTACTTCCATCATAACCAGAAACAAGCATCATATTACAGCCTGAACCAGTACCACAAATTGAGTCAATTGCACCACCAAAACGAACCATTTTACCTTGAGGCGCAGATCCTAATTGAATATTCATCTTTGGCTTATTGCTTGATAGGAATTTAACATTCAAGCCATTTTGAAGTCTTAATATCTCTTTTACACCGCTTTTAAGTGTGCTTTGATTAGAGTCAAAAATAGAACCTCTGATATAATTTGATCCAACCAAACTAGATAAAACACCAGTGCTATCGCTTGCTGCATAAACTGATAATGGAGAAATTACAAATTCATCTACATTCCCAAATGTCAAAGCAATATTGGCAAATGGGCCACTTGCACCCACTCCCTTATCCGTATCGATAACGGCTTTTAGCCCCAAATCGCTTGCGACCCCACCTGCTTTGAAGGTGATGTTCGGATTAGATACAACCGCATTTGGACTTTGTGCAAATACTAAACCTGCACGGCCACGATATTCACTAGCTGCTGCGTTTTTAGTATCCCAACCATCACTATCTACCACAGAAATTTGTTTAAATTCGACTTTTGAAACATTTACACCAATATTCAAACCATCTTGCCCTGTTGTAGTCGATAAGCTTTGGTCATCAAGTGGCTGCATCGCCATAGCAAATGGAGTTAACAACAAAGACAAACATCCAATTATTTTATTCATCATGCCTATCCTTAGTTTCGAGGAATAATTCCTAGTTGCCCTGTTATGCGTCCCCCTGTGAGAACAGCTTCACCTAAACGTTGTGGTGCACTTGTTGCTGATGGTGGATAGAAATTGATATCCCGAACACGTAATACACCATCAATTTTATCTTGGGCTGATCCCACTCCTGTGGTTCCAGCAGGGTTAAACGTTAAACCAGCTTTAAATGAAACCATTCCATCACAACCAGCAGTAGGACATGTACCTCTTGTATCTGGTGCAATAATAATTGCATTGTTAAATGCAACTTTACCATCAATATTGTCAAAACCAACGGTTGAACCATCCAAAGGATCACTCAATTGGATGGCACTTTTACCGCCATCTTTTACCGCTTTTAATTCTAGCTCACCGACAACACTTAAACGACTCCCATCTGTACTGGTATATTCACTATTAGGAATGAGAGACAGATCAATTTTTTTACCGTCTAAACGAAGTTTCGTTGAAAGGAGTACATCATTATTATTAGAAAAGTCAGCTGATGATGCTAATGCAGCTGTAGATGTTCCCGCATATCTTGCCCCTGGTAAATAACCACCCGCAATTTGTGCAGATAAGATAATTAATATATCTTTTAAGCTTGCATTAAAACTACCATTTTCAAGTCCTAGCGTTCCTGTCCCTCTCAATAACATATCAATATTACGTAAACCCATATAACGAACTGAGTTTGTATCCGCATTATCCAATAATAAAATTGACGTGGTTTTTTGCTTGGTTGGATCTGTACTACCATTCATACCTGTAGTACTCATCGCAAGAGAGAAACCTAAACGTTCAGATCCCGCAACAACAGTATATCGTGTTCCATTCAGATCATAATAATAAGCATCTGTTGGAGCAGTTGTACCATACATAGCCAAATTAGCATTCAAATCATAGAATGGTAATGCCAAGCCCCATGTATTTCCCGCTGTATCATTAATTTTTGGAATGGTTGTTCCAACTGTTCTTGCACTGTTGGTAAACCGACCACTTCGTGAAAATGCCTGAAACTCCGCACCACGAATTGCAGCGAGTATTGCATATGGATTTTGGTTCGTTGTTCCATTGTGTATACTCTGAACATAATCAGCATCAGTCGTCAGTGTGGTGGATGTAGAACCATTCCAATATCGACTGGTTTGTAATGCTTTATTCGCAGGTAACAAAACTGTTTTAGTATCGACTAAATTTAAATAAACATTACCTGTATCAAATGAACCTCGGTTTTGCAGGTTTAAACCTGTCAATTCACCAAACTCAAAGCCATAAGTATTAAAGCCAGCTCCACCAATTTCTAAAGTCGTCGCCTTTGAATTATCCCCTTCCAGCATCGGATCATTTTTCTTGGTAAAATCCGCTCTCATACGGAAAGCAATACCTGTATCCCCTATGATATTTTGAGTTCCGGCTGCAGTCACTGCATTATTGGCTTTTCCTAAAATATTAGTATTGTCAGGATTACCATATTGATTTGTTGCGGTATTATAGACAGGATCAGTTCGAGTAAATCCATCCGAGCTATTGGTATTTGTACCTCTTACCTGAACTGAACCATTCACCATACGACCACTTGCGCCTAAACGAATTAGGCCTTTTGCAGTATCCGAAGCAACTTGTCCATTTAGCGGCGTTTTTGTTGCATCGACTGAATAAGGAGTGTTGGCATTCACATTCTTATTGAGCATGAACTCAAGATTTAAGCCCGCATTACTTGCCGTAGCGGAGTAAGTATTTCCTGTAATCGTCCCAGGATTTGCAGGATCATTTACGCGAGTAAAATCAACATACCCATAAGTTGAATTCGGCTTGGTACTCGTTGCTGTATTCACTGAACCATCAGCGTTATAGTTAATTACAGCATTAGTTGCATTAGCGGCATTGGTTCTTACAATAAAACCATCTGTACCATCAATATACATCACACCCTTGGCTGAAAAATTAAAGTTAAAATTCTTAAGAATCAGCTGATTAAGGATTTGACTTGTTGAAGGACCTGTTTTTTGTCCTAAATAAATATTGGCATTTCGTGAACTGAAGATTAACTCACTCTGACCATCTTTACTAAAAAGACCATCTCTAGTTTTAAAACTAATACTGGTATCTGAGTTAGTTTGTACTGCAATATCGCCCACAGGACTACCGCATGCTGCCGTATCACAAACTTTAAACTTATTCATGCTAATCAATACAGGTGCAACTTTTAAATTAAAATCGAGACCTGATTTACCCGCTTGACTACCACTATTGAGTTGAATATCAACATTCGGATTTATTGCTGGTGTTGACGTATGCGACTGGATTTTAAAGTTTTCACCTTCAGCACGTAAAGTTGTATCAGCGGCTTTGCCCGCACTTCCTCTTCCAGCATTATCTTGCCAGAAGAACGTCCCAACATTCACCTCTTTAAAATCTAAATTGACATGTAGACCATCTTGACCATTGACATTACTCAGGGATTTATCATCAAGTTCTTGCAGGGCGTAGACAGAATGGCTAATCAATAGCAGACTCGCTGCAAGTGCACTCAGTACAAAACATCCTGTTTTCAGCTTTTGATTATTTTTTTTCATTGCTCAATCCTTTGAAACCGATAAACTTAACAACGCGCATGATTACTACAAGCAAAAATCTGAACTTTACCTTCCATTGCAAGGTTGCCATTCATTTTCAATCCCATGAAACCTGTTTCTTTATTGGTATCATAATTATTTGCTGTGGTGCCTGTTGCACCAATACTTTGTGGGACTGCACTATAAGTTGCTGTTTTCAAGAATCCATAATCTTGTGGGTTGCTACTCGTTTCTTCAATCAGTTTTCCTGATGCATCAAAATAAGATAGAACTTTATCCTGTTCTATCGACAAAGCATTAAAACCAAAATCACGAATTTGAATCGGTTTAGTTGGATCAAATGAAAACTGCATTGCAGGTTTAATCATTGAACCTGAGGCAGCTCCATTCACGTATTTGGTATAATTTAAATCAATCCCCTCTAGACCAATTTTTTGGATATTCAAAGTGCCTTGCAAGCCTTTAAAAACCACCCACAATTTACGTGCTTTGTTTGCACTGGTTGGGTCACTTGCGGCCAAAGACCACACATCAGATGAATCACCTGATTGGAATTGAACAAAGCGTTTATTTACAGAAACAGCTAAACGGCAATACTCCAAGTTTGTACAATTAAATGTCGGTACGGTACCTGCCAATAAAGCACTATCGGTTAGCACGTTTTGGTTCAAAGAGACTTTTAATGATAAATCTGCCCCACCTTGGCCTTGAATAGATTGAAGTGTTTCATTATCTAAAGCTTGTAACTCAGCATAAGATAGGCTTGAGGTTAAGGATAAGAGCAAAGCGAATATTTTTTTCATGTGTATGCTCTCCTATAGTCCTGTGGTTGTAATTTTTAAATGCTGAATAAGCAAACCATCAATCACAGCTGAACCAAAGTTGTTATTCGGTATCGTTGGAGTTGGAGCGGTATTGGTTGTTGGAATCACAGTACCCGTTGTTCCATTCGAGGATCCAATAAAGCTATCTAAAATTGGATTAGCCGTCGTACGCCATGCCGCACCATTTAAATTTGTATCCGACCATGTCCGGTTACCAACAGTGGCATATTTAGGCGTTGAAGTATCAGAAGCATTATTATTACAACTTCCTGAAGTGCCACTACCAGTGCCACACAATGTCGCACTCGTTGGCGTGTTGGTCCAACCTGTTGCTGAATTTACTAAAGTCCCTGAACCATTATAATATTGCCACTGATACACAGAACCTGTGGTATTGCTCACAGCAGTACAATTCCCCCAAATACTACTACTTGTACATCGACTATTAGTAATCCAAGTAGAAGTATTCATTTCGCGTTGTGCATAGCGTACCTGTGTTGCGGTATTGGTTGTAACATTACTTAAAATACCCGCTGGGTTTTGCATATTCCCAAAAGAAATACCCACTGCATCATCAACACCAGCGGTTCCTTTATAGGCTTGTAAGGTTTTACCACCATCACTGCTATAAACAGAACCTAAGCTAATACTACTGTGTGTTGCTAGCTTCTTACCAGAAAGCGCCGCAGTCGAATAATCTGTTCGTGCTGAACCGCCCTGATAACCCGCGATATCTGAGGTACCACATTGATAGACATTACAGGTTGAACCTAAATAAGACGTATCCGCGCCTGTATAATCTGTATAGATCTTCTTATAAATTGCAGGATTATTTGGAATACGGGCAATTTCGAGACTAAAATTTCGACCATTCGAACCTAGAATAACAGGTTGATATAAGCCCCCTAATACAAGGTTGATGTTCGGGTTATAAATAAATATCCCTTCATTGGCATCGAAACTTGGTGCTGTTGCACTACTCGACAACGCTGGTGTTTCCAAACATTTAGTAGGATTGGTCGCACAGTCATAAGCTGTCGTTTCCCGTGTACTTAGTCTTAAAACACTGTTGGTTGGCACATTCCATACACGCTTGATTTGCTGAGTATCTGTCCGAGTTTGCTTTTGAACAATAAACTTACATCCTGTAGATGTGTTGTCAAATGAACCTGTTCCCGCATTACCACAACTGCCAGTCGCAGCTGTTTTCGATGTTCCTAATGTTGCATCTTGACCATTATGAATGGTTGTCCATGCCGAGGCTGTCCCAACGCTTCCCAATTGGGTATCGGTATAAGTCGCTTTTAAATTCGCGCCATCCCCACTATTGATGCGAATAACACCAGCTAGACCTAAAGTATTATTATAAAAAGAGCTCATACCGTTGGCATTACTTGAACCAGCTAGAGTCTGAAAAACCTGCAAGCTACTACCATTTATACTAAAACCATTCATAATCGCCTGTAAGCGTAAACGGTTTGCACGATTGGCATCACTGGTACTAAACAATTCACCTAAATTAAATTGATCAGCAGCACCATCCGCTTTACTTTGGTCACGAACAAAAGCATCAGCCCAGAAAGCAAGCTTTAAGTTATAAGCATCCACGCCAGTCTTCGCACCTGTTTCATATAATGGTGCTTCTAAATTCAGGTAGGTTACAGATCCATCTACACCAGCAAAGTTTGGAACATTTGCTGCTGTTTTTGCTTTTAATACCCATGGATTCTCAGCTGTTCCCCAACTCGCAATCTGTGGTGAAACTGAATCAAAACGGCTATTTGTGTCATTATTATTATTTTTAGATAAGGCAAGGCCATATAAATAAATATCGGCCTTACCCACTGAATGGTCAGATGAGTTTACAACACCGTCTTTATTGGTATCTTGTGCGAGTGAGGTTAGACCACCAACAGGGAGGTAATGAATATAACCTGTATCTTTACTACGGTCATTCAATATAGCAGAGGTCGTCTCATTCCCTGTATTTGCACCACGAAAAACAAAATCAAAATTGGTTGGTAGAATCGCAATCCCTTCACCTGTCGTCTGACTTAAGGCCTCATCCGAAATTTCCTGCAATGCAAAAGCATATCGGCTTAAGCACAAGCCAATCAATGTTGCTAAAACAGTTCGTTTAAATGATACCGTATGAAATGTCGTCATCTTGACCTTCCTGTTACACGATGCTCCGCACCAGTATTATTTTTCTAAATCTTGCTGAGTGACTTCCTACTACACAAACTCGCAGTTTAAGGATATGCTTCCAAGCATCACTCGAAACTTAGGCAGAATTTACCTACTCAATCTCAGTTTTTATTATGCCTACTATTTACGCAAATGCAAAAAAAACCAGTTAAAAGTTACATTTTTCCGATGTATGAAAATAAACATAACGTTCTACTGGCTTCATTCAATAACTTACAAAGATAAATGATGTTTTATCTCCTGCAAATATTTCGCTAATTTTTGCTTTTTTTCTGATGATAGTGCGTAAAGTTCCGCTGAAGTTGCTTCTGGCTTAATGACCCCAACCCCAGCCCCTACAGCAAACCAGTTGGCAGTACTAAACATCGACATCCCACCCATATTATATTCTACAAAATCAATATCTCGCGGTGTTCGGTACGCCCAACATTTTTTCAACTCCTGGTAACTTTTAGACTGTGGAACGGTCAGCATATATTGCCAAAATGGGGTGTCTGAACGCCCAGTATCATAATGCATACGAATAAAATCACATATACCTTGCCAATATTGAGCATTTTGCTGGTTATAAAAATCTATATTTTGTTGCGAAATGACACCATGATTTTCTTGTATAAAAGAGATCAACAGTTGTAACTGACTCAGCATCTGTCCAATTGATGTTGCCTCCAATGGCTCAATAAACCCTGATGCCAAACCAATACCCACTACATTTTTAATCCAAACTTGCTGAAAATAACCTGCCTCAAATGCAATCGGTTTAACTGGATGAATTGGATGCCCTAACCATTGTTCAACCTCTTGTTGCGCTTGCTGATCACTAATAAACTGATCATGGTAGACATAACCTGCCCCTATCCGCTCTTGTAATGGAATTTGCCAGACCCAACCAGAGCTCATAGCCGTTGCCCGTGTTACCAATTCAATTTTATTTGTATGGGGAAGATGAAAAGGTAAAGCTTTATTCATCGGTAAAGTATCGGCAAAAGAACACCAGTGGCTTTGATATTTTTTCCCAATCAAGAGTTTTGAAAACCCAGAAGCATCTATCACAAAGTCACAACTTAGCTTTTCATCTACACATTGTATAGCTGAAACATAGCCTGTTATCGGGTTCAGCTCAAAATCCTCTATTTTCTTTTCAACATGAATAATTCCCCTAGATAAAGCGATTTTCTTTAGATATTGACCGACCCGAAAAGTATCAAAATGTAACGAAGCTCCGAAATTATTTTTACCTTCTAATAAAATCTGTAAAACCTCTTGAAACGGTTTTCGGTCTTCACTGAATTGATAAGAGGCCATATAGCGGCTAATATCAATGCCATGATTGAATAGTCCTGATAAATAAGGATTAAACCCAAATTCATTCCATGCAAAATCTGGTGTTGGCAATGAGAAAAGATGATAATAATAATCGTCTGCTTTGCCAGTTCTCCAACGTTCATAGCGAAACCCCAATTTAAGTGTTGATCCTGTTTTATCTATAAAATCTTTTAGATCAACATTTAAATTATGTAATACAGTGAGCAAGTTGAGTACCCCACCCTCGCCAACGCCAACAATTGGAATCTCTGGTGCAGAAACAACCACGACCTCAACAGATGAGCTAAACACTTGTCTCAGTTGCAATGCAGCAAACCAACCTGCTGTCCCCCCCCCCACTACCACAATTCGATTTAATCCCCTCAAATTTAGCATCAGATTTCCCTTCAATATAAATAAAAAGTGGAAGCCTGAAACTCCCACTTAAATTAGATTAAAAACAATTCAATTTTAGATAAACTTAACAGAATGATAATGAGCCATAGCAGTTTGTTGGAACTTTTTGATTTCTTAGTTGTTGATTTTCTAGAGTCAATGTCGCCGCAGGACTATTGCTTAAATTAATATTCAGTTGCTTTGAAAGAACACCATTTGTAAGTGCCGTCCAAGAATCACCCAAACCACTCACATCGATACGATCACCAGCTAATAAAGCTGTTGTAGCAAAACTTGCTACCTGTGGAAGAACCGCACTAATATCCACTTTATTTTGTGCTTGTAGATAACCAAGTTGTACAGGTTGTGCAAAAGACATCCACCAGCCTTTTTGAGCTATATCATCAGAGTTCGCACCAGGCCATTGTAATGCTTGTTTCTGTAAAGACAAATATCCACCAGTCCCTGTTAATGGGATATTGTGAATCATGCTCAATGCTTGTTTAAATGTAATATCAACATTCAAATCTGTAATTGAAGAGCCAGCAGCCATGGCAAAGTTAGAATTGGTCACTAAACAGATAACAAGGCTTAGGCAAGACCCTGTCCATGTAGTGCTATTACCATCTTCTGTTAAAAGAACTCGTAACTTGTCATTACTAAAATTCACTCCTGCAATTTGTGAATTTGCTGCGGCACAGCTTGCTGCATATTCAGCGGGACACCCCCCAGCTGCTGCAATTGGTAACCATGGAATTTTTGCGCTAACATGCTCTGCAACCGCTTGTGTCTGACGAGTACCATTTACTGTAAAGGCGGGTAAAGTAAAGTCTACTTTTAAACTAGGGACTGTAATACCCGTCGTTCCACTATCACTCGGTAAACTTCTAAAATATTTTCCACCTAATATAGTTTGAATTTTACCACCGATTGATTCACATCCTGTTCCTCTAGGCAAACAGTTGGAATTACCTAGACCAAATGTTGATTCCTTTGTATATACATGGCCTGTAGTATTTGCAATTTGCATATAACCACTCAAGCTTTGGATACCATCTGTAGTTGATGGTGTTGCATTATTAGTAATACCAGCTGTTAATAATGCATTAATTTTTTCTGCACTTAACCTCAGACCAACAAATTCACGGGTTGATGCGCTGTTTGGATTTTTAATTGCAAACTCAATGAATGGATTGGTAATTTCTGCACTCGTTGATGCACGGCCATTACTAAAAGTTGGACTACCTTCACTCGGATTTGTGGACCCAGCCTCTACTCCATCGTTTAAACCACTTAGTGATAAATTTTTAATATCAATATCGCAACCACCAGTGCCATTTGTGCCACCACACCCAAGTTGCAAATTCCGAATATTTGCATTTAACTCTAGTTTTGCTTCTAAACCAAGTTTATAAAACCCAACTCCTTGCTCGCCTCCAGAACGTTGTCTTTCTAAATTAGCAGCATCATTAGGTGCGATATAAGACAGGCTCATTAAAGCCTGACCTGTGGTTGCTGATAATTCACTATCTGACATTGACTGCAAAGTTGTAGAAGTTGCATATGCAGAATGGTTACATACACCCATGGCCCCTAAAAAAACCATAGATAAATATCTATTTTTCATTATAAAAATCCTTTTTAGATTCTAAAACTTAAAGTGAAATACTTATCTCCATGAACTCCACTTACAGACAATAAAGTTAGTGAGCTAACCACATACCATCTTACGCTTCCCAATATAAACTCAATTATTGTTAAATAATAGACAATTTCCGATAAAAGTGGCCTAAAAGGTTGTAAGTAAAATTTAACAATTAACTAAATAATTAATTTTCCAAATAGATGATTTAAATGTGTATAAAACAAAAAGATTAACAGAATTTAATGCCACCATAACAATTGGGAGCAAAATTTTGCCCATTTAGCTGTAAATTTGATAGATTCATCTGCAAAGGTGAAACATTCGATAAATCTACATTACCAATATTTGCATCTAAACCGCTTCCACTAATGATTCCAGCAAGATCATTCGTTGTGGCTGGGTTTTGTTGTAAATAATCTCCAGCTTTTGTAGCAAATTGACCTAGCAATGGCTCAATACTTAACTTTTGGGTTGGCTGTACTCGACCAATACTAATAGGATCTGCTAGTGCTAACCACCATCCAGGTTGTGCGACATTTAAAGCTTCTGAACCTGGCCATAATAAATTCTGATTCTGTAAACTTAAAGATGCAGCAGAATTGACCTCTAAACGGTGGATAAAACCAAGGGCTTCTTGAAAATTTACTGTCGCTTTTGCACCACTGACAGTACCACTCATTCGAATATTCGTGAACTCACGCCCTGTTGGTGCCGCCAGACATGCGGGTATAATAAATACCGTATTTTCACAGCCTGTGATTTTAGCATTTACAGGATTACCAGCCGTATATACAGCAGTGGTTGTTCCGTTCGCATCACTCGTTGTTCTACCTGTTGCGGGGTAATCACTGCCTGTCCCTAAGTTGATTGTTGGTATATTAACAGATGCAGATAGCCCCACAGATGTTCTCCGATTACCCACAACAACAATTTGTGATGTTTCAAACGGGAGATTATTCATCTCAGGTATACTAAATCCCCCTCCCGTAGTAACAAAACTTGCATTTGCTAATCCAATTGCAACTAAATTCCCATTAATCGGATATGTACCTAAGTTCATAAATTGTGCAGCAGTATTTGCATATCCTTTAATTTTACTTTGCTCGGCTGCCGTTGTCCCAATCCCTGATTGAACTTTCATATAGCCAGAGAAGCTGTTTAATCCATTTGCAACGGCAGAGTTTTCAGTTCCCAAAGTCAATAAGCCTAAAACCTTTTCAGCACTTAGTCTTAATCCGACCACCTCTCTAGTTGATGACTGGCTTGGATTTTTTATTGCAAATTCAATAAAAGGATTTGTTAATTTTGCACTAGAGCTGGCTCTACCCGTACTCGTGTCAGAAATGCCACTTAAACTTACATTATCAATATCGATATCACACCCACCAGCTCCATTTGCCCCCCCGCAACCTAATTGCAGTTTCTTGATATTGGCATTCAATTCTAATTCAGCTTCCATGCCTAGGCGATAAAAACCTATATTCTGGCTACCACCAGCACGCTGCCTTTCCAAGTTGGCTGCGTCAGTTGGCGCTATATAAGACAAGCTCATTAAGGCCTGACCTGTAATCGCAGACATCTCACTATCTGACATAGATTGTAAAGTCAAAGAGTTGGCATATACAGAATTCCCACAAAAACTGATTACCCCTAAAAAGGCCATTGATAAATATTTATTGTTCACTATAAAAAATCCTTTTTTCGGGTTTAAAGATTTAAACAACCATCCTTATCAAATTCGCTTACAGGCATGAAATTATCAAACGAACGATTTTCATATTATGTATTACATACACTAATATAAGCTCAATTATTGTTAATTGGTATGCAATATAAAATAAAATGGCCTATAAAGTTATGGCTAATATTTAAAGAATTAATTTTTAGATAGGTAATATGTTTTCACATAAAATAAAAAGACAGCCTAAGCTGCCTTCTTTTTACTAAATAAAATTAGCAAAAACTTAAACTGCCATAGCAATTTGTTGGAATTTTTTGATTTTTTAATTGCTGGTTTTCTAAAACCAAGCTTGCTCGATTCGAACTTACAGGAATTGTTAATGTTTTAACAATAGGTTGATTAACTGCCGCCCCCAATGCATCTATGAGATTAACATTAATAGGATCACTAGCATATAATTGCTGTGTCACAAAAGTTGCGACTTGTGGGAGTACGTTACTGATATCAACTTGCTGAGAAGCTTTCAAATACCCTAATTGCACAGGTTCAGCGAAAGACATCCACCAACCCGATTGTGCAATATCATCCGTATTTGCACCCGGCCACTGTAATGCTTGTTTCTGCAAAGATAGATATCCACCCGTCCCTTTCAAGGGTATATTATGAATCATACTCAATGACTGTTTAAAAGTAATATCAATATTTAAATCAGTAAGCTTCGATCCAGCCCCCATTTTGAACTTAGCAGTGCAAATCCAGAGAACACAGTCTTCATTAGATAAATTACTTGCATTACGTAAACTAACCATGAGCTGATCATTTCGATAAAGGTCATTACATGCTGCACTTTCACTACAGCCATTAGCTCTTGCAATTGCAATTTCAGGAATCTTTGCCGTTACATTTGGGGCAATTGCTTGAGTTTGACGCTTACCATTTACTGTAAATGGATTTAAAGTAAAACCTACATTCATACTTGGAATACTGATTCCGGATGTACCACTATCAGCAGGTAAACTTGCAAAATCTTTTCGGCCAAATAATGCGACATCCAATTTACCAGCAATTGATTGACATGCAGTAGGTCCACTCATCTGTGGCATACAGTTAGAGCCACTTTTACCAAATGTTGCTGCCTGAGTCCAAACATCCCCTGTTGTTCCTGCAATTTGCATATAACCACTTAGACTTTGAATACCATCTGTTGTGGATGGTGTTGCTCCATTTGCAATACCTGCTGTTAATAATGCATTAATTTTTTCGGCACTTAGTCTTAAGCCCAAAAACTCTCGAGTTGAAGCACTGTTTGGATTTTTAATGGCAAACTCAATAAATGGATTGGTAATTTCAGCACTGGTTGATGCGCGACCATTATTAAAAGTCGGGCTACCTTCATTCGGATTTGTAGAACCACTCTCTACTCCATCATTTAAACCGCTCAGTGATAAGTTTTTAATATCAATATCACAACCACCAACACCATTTGAACCACCACATCCAAGTTGTAGATTTCGAATATTGGCATTTAATTCTAGTTTTGCCTCTAGCCCTAATTTATAGAATCCTACACTTTGTTCGCCACCAGCACGTTGCCTTTCTAAATTGGCTGTATCATTAGGTGCTATATAAGATAAACTCATTAGCGCCTGACCTGTAGTCGCTGACATTTCACTATCAGACATAGATTGTAGAGTCGTAGAATTGGCATATACAGAGTTCGTATAAAAACCAATTGCTCCTAAAAACACCATTGATAAATATGTATTTTTCATTATAAAAATCCTTTTCTAGATTTTTCATATTTAAATAATTATCTTTTAAAGTTTACTTATAAATAAAATATTAGCGTACTCGCCAGATGTCATATGACACCGCCCAATATAAAGCCATTTTTTGTTAAATAATAGACAATTTCCGACAAAAGTGACCCATGACGATAAATAAATCGATTTCTAAAGAGAACTTATTTTTTCTTTATATAAAGCCCAATATAATAAAAAAGACAGCTTATGCTGTCTTTTTTATTAAAAAAACTAGCAGAAACTTAAACTCCCATAACAATTTGGCGCAAAATTTTGCCCATTGAGCTGCAAATTAGATAAATTCATCTGTAAGGCAGCAACATTAGACAAGTCTACATTTCCTATTTCTGCATCTATACCATTTCCAAGCATGACTCCGAGAAGATCATTTGTTCTGGCAGGATTCTGTTTTAAATAATCCCCAGCTTTTGTTGCAAATTGCCCCAACAATGGCTCAATACTCAATCTTTGCGTTGGTTCTACACGTCCAATACTCACAGGATCTTGTAATGCCAGCCACCAGCCTGATTGGGCAATATTTGCAGTATCCGAATCAGGCCATAAAATATTTTGACTTTGTAAACTTAAAGATGCTGCCGAATTTATTTCTAAACGGTGAATAAACCCAAGTGCTTCTTGGAAATTTACCGTCGCCTTTGCTCCACTAACTGAACCACTCATTTTAATATTGCTAAACTGACGACCTTCCCATGCAACCAAGCATGTAGGAGCCAGAGTTAAATTTCTACAACCTGTAACCACAGCATCAACAGGATTCCCCGCCGTATAGACTGCTGTTGTTGTTCCATTAGCATCTGAGGTAGTTCGACCAGATGCTGGATAATCATTACCCGTGCCTAAATAAATTGTTGGGATATTGATGGTTGCATTTAAACCGATTGAGGTATTTCTTTTACCATTGACTACAATTTGTGGGGTTTCAATTGGTAGATTATTCATTTCTGGAATACTAAAGCCACCGCCATTGGTTCTAAAATCTGCATCAGCTAAATCAACCAGTACATTTGCAATTAAACGCCCTTCAATCGGATAGGTTGCTAAACTCATATATTGCGCTGCTGTATTGGCAGAAACCTTAATTTTGCTTCTTTCTAATTCCGTATCCCCAATCCCAGATTGTACCTTCATATAACCAGAGAGACTATTTATCCCATTAGCAGTAGAGGAGTTCTCAGTACCCAATGTCAATAACCCGAGAACTTTTTCAGCACTTAACCTCAACCCGACAACATTTCGAGTGGAAGCCTGATTAGGATTTTTAATCGCAAATTCAATAAAAGGGTTGGTTAATTTTGCACTTGAACCTGCTCGCCCTTCACGCGTATCTGAAATTCCACTTAGGCTTAAATGATCAATATCAATATCACATCCACCCGCTCCATTCCTACCACCGCAGCCTAACTGCAATTTTTTTATATTGGCATTTAACTCCAATTCAGCTTCCATTCCTAAACGATAAAAACCTAGATTTGGATCTCCATCCGAACGCTGATTTTCTAAATTTCTAGCATCTGTAGGTGCAATATAAGACATACTCAACAATGCCTGCCCTGTTGTCGCGGACATTTCAGAATCAGATAAGCGATGTAAGGTTGTAGAAGTTGCATAAGCAGAATTTAAGCAGAGACTACCTAAAGTCAACATTGCGTAATGAAGAGACTTGAAGTATCGCATTATTGACCTCCGTGTTTAACACATCCATATTTGTTTATTTTTATAGTGTTCCTATATCAATCACCGACGATTTTCTAATCTATAAATCTTCTGTGATGTGTATAAAAACAAATCATTTAAAAAATTATATGTTAATTATTTTTAAATACTAGTTTTATTTTTCTAAACAATTAAGGCCAAAAAATTAAAAACCTTTTATTTATGTCACAAAAAAAGCTCACCATATTTTTTATATGCTGAGCTGTACTATATTTTTATTTAAAAATTAAACAACTGATATTTATTAGAAAAATAAATATATCTATTTTTTCTATAAAAATAATCCCACAACGATATTACTCTTCATGCAAAAGAATAACCCTATTCTAAAAACACAGAAAATTAATAATATTTACAAATAAATATATTCATTGATTTAAATTAAAATCTCCATCCAATACCAAACTGCAAGCGTGGTTGCTGATCCTTGTCGCTTTTCGCTGCTGAAGTATTTCGCCATGCAAGTGTCGCATTATAGTCAAAGTCTTGATAGCCACCGCCAAAACCAATCCCTGTACTTGCCAAAGCGCGGGTATTTTTATCACTAAGATATGGATTTTTATTTTGCTGTATTCGTCCAACATCTTGGAATAAATAAGTATTTAGCCATGGTGTTAGTTGATAATAAAAATTAATTGATGCCCCCCAACCTTGATCTCCAAGTCCTTCTGCTACTGGATAAGCACGCATTTGGTTCAAGGAAAATTTCTCGGCGGAATCAAGATTCTTAGATGCAAGTTGTCCATATAACTCACTGGTCAACCATGAAGATGCTGTTAATCTTTGCTGTCTGGAAAGCTTAAGTTCATATTTATTGAAACTGCCTTGGGTCTTTGCAGATAAACGATCGATATTCAAAGCCGATGGGCTTTGTATGTTCAGATTGCCAATCGTCGTGATCAACTCAAATTGATTAATACCACCTTTGGCATCTCCAATTCCCCAATCATCCATTCGACTAAAACTGAGTGAGATACGACTCGCCTCTATCTGTTTGGTTGTCTCTGTATTCGTCGCCGCGATTTCATCAAATAATTTTCTTTTTTCAGCCAAAAGCTTCAAATTCAGATTGGTTTTCGGACTTCGGATCAATGGATAAATGAGGTTTATATTATAGTTTTCAGAGGTCCCTGTAGCATCCAATTGCTTAAACTGTTCACCCAGTTCATATTCAGTTCTACTATAACCACCGCCCAGCCATAGACCCGTTCCTGTTATAGGTAATCGGGCATTTAGACTTCCTGAAACCAAATCTTGATTACTTCCGAGTAATTGAGCAGATAGCTTCTCTCCATATCCCAACAAACTATTACTTTCGAGATAGCCTGAAAGTCGATATTTTCCTGTATAGCTACTTCCAGCGTTATCAATACCAATTCGTCCGAGCCAAGTTGGCTGTCCCAGAATGTCCAGAACAAGGTCGGTTTGCCCAATCTGTTCGCCAGCCTGTAGGTTTGCCTGAATTTGCCCCACACCTGCTAGGTCTGAAATAAGGAGCAAAGTCTGATTACTTTGCTGTCGTTGTAACGCCTGATGATGAGGAATTTGATCGGTAAAGCGCTGAATGGTTGTATCTTTAATTCTAGACTGGTTATTTAAAATAACTTGCCCCAGTTGTCCTTCTAAAATTCGGATCACCAATATTCCATTTTCTAATTTTTGTTTGGGTAGATAAGCTTTCGCTAGAAAGTAACCCTGTTTTTTATAGTATTGGGTGATTCGTTCTGCACTAAGCTGTAAATCAGCCAGTACCTTATTTTTATTTTCCAGTGATTTGACTAAATCATGTAAAACTGCTGTAGCAATTTGTCGATTCCCTTCTATCTGGACTTTTGTGACCCAAATAGGGGTTTGATCCTGACTATAATTTTGCTGCGATGAATCAGCGCCAAAGTACTGTTGGTCTGTTTTTGGTGTCTCTTTGAATTGTTCAGGACTTAATTGCTTCGTAATAATGCCACTATCAGGAATCATAACATCTGCACGGACAATAGATGAACCAGCAACCAAAATGCTAATCCCTCCCATTACTTGAAGGAGTGTTCTATTGCGCATCCCTGCTTGTTTATATAAATAAAATTTCATTATTTCTCTAAATTTAATCAATATCTTATTATTTAGGACCAGAGGCTTAAGCCTCTGGTCTTATATCTTAATAATCTCTTTTAATCTTAATGATTATAGCGAAGCCATGGGGTTGTATTATCTTCATCAATCACCCATGTCGAGCTTGAGTTTGGATCCGAAGCATCGGCAATATCCCAACCTGAAAAAATCAGAATTTTTTGCAGTTCTGCTGTGGTTTTTCCAGTGCCGCCTGCACTACTAGATTGACCAGAAGTTTCGATATTCCAGTAACTATTAATGACTATACCATTAGCATAAGGGTCATCTCCAATGAGCCCCCCGACATGATTTACCCCAGTTACAGCTCCATTTGAATAACTATTTTCAACCGTTCCAATATTATATCCAATGAGCCCTCCAACTGAAGTTGCACCTTCAGTTATACTTGTTGAATATGAATTTGTAACAATACCATCATTTCGACCAACAAGCCCACCAACCGAAGATTCTCCTTTTACCTTTCCTCCAGACAAACTTTGTTGAATTATACTATTAGGTGTATTGTAACCAACTAGTCCTCCAACATATTGACTTTGGACAGCACTATTCCCAATCACATCACCAGTAGCATAACTATTATTAACATACAAACGCGATGTTTCAGAATTAGCTACAATCTGGCCCACTAAACCTCCCAACGCAGTTAGGCCACTTACATTTCCAGTTGCATAACTATGATCTATATAATAATTTTCATTTTGTCCTGGAGAATAAGCGAGCACTCCAGCTAAACCACCAGCACCAGCAAAAGCAAACTCTGGATGCCAGTTTCCATTGATATATGCCCCTGATAAAATATCGCCTGTCGCATAGCTATTATAAATTCCGACTGACTGACCAGCTAAGCCTCCCGCATATAAGCCAAATGTTACTCCAGTATTATCTTTGTCCCATTGTTCTGCTAATCGCGATAAATCAGAGAAAGTAATATCCCCAGTAGCATAACTGTCGTAAATTGGTAGAAGGCTCATTCCTACTAAACCTCCAACCCCCACAAAGCCTTTTACTTGCGCAGTTGAATAGCTTTGACTAATTTTACCTTGATTAACTTCAAAATACGGGACACCTGCTTGGCCAATCAAACCACCAGTCAATAACAGTCCATCCACACGACCTGTACTATAAGCATTTTTAATATCTCCCCCTAGATATAGTCCAGTTAAAGCACCAACATAAGCGAATCCATCCAAAGATATGTTAGTCAAACCTACATCTCTGAGCTCACTCTTATAGGTCACTCCAAATAAACCTTGTGGAATAGCTCCTAATTGATCAACACCTTCAGGTTTATGAATCGTTAAACCTTCTATCTGATGACCTAAACCATGAAAACCACCTTGAAAAGCGGGTACAGCTGAAGAGATTCCTTCACCTTGTAAATATTGGTAGACATCACTGACTTTCAGCTGCCCAATTGCCTCAAAGCCTTTACCATTATTCCAATTCACCGTATCAGACGCATCAATATTGCTACCTAAAGCATAGTTACCAGTCAGGTTATTTTGCATGCCCTGTAAGGTATTGCTACTTGTATCCCCCTCGACACCCAGGTCATTAATTACAATATATGATTTATCATTAATCACTAAATCAGGTGATGAACCGCTGATATTAATCTTGGCACCATTATTTAAGTTGTAATCCGAACCAGCTCCATAGTTCATGGCAAGCTTGGCTTTATCTCCACTTAAGTCCAAATCGCTATTAAAATTAATATCTTTAGTTGCGGTTAGTGTTAGTGCGGTATTGGCGTTCCAACTGCTTGCATCATTGAGATTAATATTGCCTTGGCCTTCTGCCGTACCAATCGCATTCAAGCTGACGTTACCTTTGTTTAAAGCATCACCCAAAGTGGTACTACTGACACTGCCACCAAAGAAATCGACATCAACATTTTTGGCTTTCAACTCCCAGCCACTGGTGGTCGGCGGTAAGCTGCTCGTACTATTTCGCTGTGTCGTGATATTGGTTCCTGAATTGATGTTTACCTCTGCCGCAGAGGTTTTAATCTGCCCACCATTACCACCGTTCGGGGCGGATGCATCGAGGGTACCGCTAACATTTACCTTACCGCTGCTTAAATCACTGCCGAGCTCAATCACACCGCGAACATTATTCACCGTTTGTGCTTGGATCACGCCAACACTATTCACCACCGCATTACTTAATTCATCAATGCCTTTTGCAGTAAGGATCACTTTACCGCCATCGGCTTGAATCATACCACCTGAGTTAATCAAGGCCTGTGCTTTACCTTGATTAATGGTGTAACCCAATAGGCTGCCATTATTTAGACTCAGGGTAATATCACCACCTGCTGCCAATAATACATTGCCCTGCGGTGCTTTGATCGTACCAGTCTGTTTTACTGTTGGGGCAATCAATGCCACTGTACCGCCTGTAGGTACCGTGATTTTGCCGCGGTTCTCAATGGTTTTGTTATTGCTAGTATTATTAAAATTAAAGAGATTATTATTAAAATCAGCATTACTCAGGTTTAAAGTCGATGCCACCAAACCCGCGGTATTCACCTGTGAGGTACTGCCAAATAGCACCCCATTCGGGTTAATAATAAACACTTGTCCATTGGCATTTAACTGACCATTTAAGTTGGATGCACTTGTACCTGTGACGCGGTTTAAGGTAATCGAGCTGCTATTCGGTTGCACGAAATTCACAATTTCATTGCTATTGGTGGAAAAGCTGCTCCAGTCAATTGCAGCTTTTGCGGTGGACTGGTTAATCGTGGTGGTGGTACCTGCGGTTGAAATGCTCGCTGTTCCAGAACTCACCACCCCACCTGTTGGTCCTGCAAATACAATACTTGCACTCAATACATTCACCGCAAACAACGCTGCTAGTTTTACTGTATGGGCAACTGAGCTTTTAGATTTGATTTTTGTTGTTGATTGCGTTGCAACAATGCCTCCTTTGGCCTTCTCACTCACGGCTTGCCAGCAAAGATGTGTTGCATTCCATACTACTTGATAGATTTTATTCACAATTATCCCACCTATTCTTAATATTTTTTAAAAAATTGCGGTTTATTTTTAACATATCTTTTTTATTATTTGATTAATTTATATATTTTCCTGACTAATGGTTAAAACTTTATCAAAGGATAAATAAATCACATGCTAGCAATTATCTGTATTTGACAGTATTAAATTGAAAAAAGTGAGAAGAATAAAGAGTTTTGCTTAGATTGATAAAATTTAATCGACTTTAAATAAGAAAATACTAAAACTCTAAAAATTATTATTCGTTAAAAGCGATAAGAATTATATTTAACTTTTACGGAGAGGGTATTAACCATTGACCCTTTGATCAATGGTTAAAAACTTAAAACGATTAAAAATTAGGTCTTTGGTAAAGTCACACCGGTTTGACCTTGATATTTACCACCACGGTCTTTATATGATGTTTCACATACTTCATCGCTTTCAAAGAACAACATTTGTGCAACACCTTCACCTGCATAAATACGCGCTGGCAAATTGGTTGTATTTGAGAACTCTAGGGTAACGTGACCTTCCCACTCTGGCTCTAACGGCGTTACATTCACAATGATACCGCAACGCGCATAAGTTGATTTACCCAAGCAAACCGTGAGGACATTTCGTGGAATACGGAAGTATTCAATGGTACGTGCTAGCGCAAATGAGTTTGGTGGAATGATACACACATCAGATTCGATATCGATAAAGCTTTTATCATCGAAGTTCTTTGGGTCAACAATCGCTGAATGGACGTTGGTAAACACCTTAAACTCACGTGCACAACGGACATCGTAGCCATAGCTCGATACCCCATAAGAAATCAACTTTTCTCCGTTTTCATCAAAACGAACTTGATTCTCTGCATAAGGTTCAATCATGCCGTGTTTTTCGCTCATTTCACGAATCCAACGATCAGATTTTATTGCCATGACTTTTTATCCATAGACGAAGTTAATAATTGGCGAGTACTTTAACGTAAAATGGTATCAATGAAAACAACAGCACTATCCTGTTATGTAGATAACGCTGTCAAAGTTATAAATTGATCAATGCTGACAAAGTTATAAATTGATCAATGCTGAATAGCTAATGGGGATGGCAAAAGCCATAAGTACTACAGATGCAGTGCGCTGTAATTTTGATTGAGACAACCATGCAACTTTATTCGTTGCTAACATTGCACCAACTGAAATCCAGAATAATGCAATTGGCAAAATCAAGCCGACAAAGGTGCTCATATGTGCCATATAAAGCTCTTGGCTTTTCCATACTGCAACAGGAAAAATCGCTGAAGCAAATAACAGTGCTTTAGGATTGAGCAAGGTCGCGCATAACAATTCTCTAGGTCGAATGGTCGGTTGATTTAAAGCCACTTCTTGGTTCGCAGTGCGCCATAATTTAATCGCAAGAAAGACGATATAACCCGCACTTAATAATTTCAGAAAAATCGGCAAGGCAGGCAAAGTCGCTGAGACTTTACCAATCAGCAGGCCCCATGCACTAATTGCAATGATATAGCCAATCGCTTCTGCAGGAATCAATAATAAAGATCGACGTAAACCGACCTGAATCCCCGAAGATGCCAATAAGGTATTGGTAGGGCCAGGCGTCAGCAGAATGGTAATGACTAAACCAATAAAGAACCATGAAATCATTGAATGACCTCACTAGAAGATCGTTTCAGATTAATCCAATTCCTAAACCATAGCAAAAAATTAACTGTAAACAGTTATGACCAAATATAACTTAAACAACTGTTTTATATTTACTTTATGGATTTCAAGTCAACTCTACTCAACAGTCACAGCATAAAAAGTGCCTATTTAAAATACAAGAAATGTAAGCTATTCGCCTGAGTCTTGTTTTTAGTGCAATAATGTTCAGCGCTATTTTAAGTTTTCACTAAGTAAATCGTGTTATTTTTTATACAATTTCCTGTTTATCTATTCTATTGGGTCTATTTCCGCATTTATGCCTAAGCAATTCTTTCACAAGTGGCTGCCTTCATCAGAGAAAGTCGCGAGCTTAAAGCTAATGAAAATTTTTGGTGATCGCGCCTTAAATCCATTGCTTTGGTATGTGAATCGTCGCTCAATTGCAAAAGCCATGTTTATTGGTACCTTCTGGGGTATTTTACCTGTTCCATTCCATAGTCTGTTTATTATTCTGACGGTGTTATTTTTTGAGGTAAATTTACCGATTGGCCTCTGTATGGCTTGGCTCACTAATCCTTTTACCGTGGTGCCAATTCTGTATTTAGGCTTTTGGTTTGGGACAAAAATTTATCATGTCAATATGATTAATAAAGAGATGCTACTTGGTGTTCTGCATCAAATTTTAAACTGGATTAAGAACTTTGGGCATGGTCATATTGATTTTAGTTTGGCCAAAATTCTAGTTTCAGGTCTAATCATTGAAGCTGTTTTATTTGCCATTTTATTTTATCTAGCGACTCACCTGATGTGGCGCTGGATCGTGATTCGAAGCTGGCGCAAACGAGAAAAACAACAGCGAGAAGAAACCATTTAAATGATTTCCTCTCGATCACATTAATTATTTAGCGTCCACTTTCGCCTTCATATATTGCTCAGCGACCTCAAGTGCATAGTCCTGACACGCTTCGCCTGTTGCAGGGTCATAGGCACCATTATTGGTAATATTATTCGATAAGATACGCACCCCAAGGAATGGTACTTTGAACTGTTGCGCAATTTGAGCCACCGATGCGGCTTCCATTTCTTCTACAGAGGTTCCGTATTTGGTATGGAAAAAGTTGATACGATCAAGTTCATTATTCCAGGTATCTGCTGAACCGATGGTGCCTTCAACCACTTGTCCTTTACTGTAATACACTTTAGCTTTATAAGCAGCGACCAATAACTCCTTATCCCCTTCGAATTTACGAATCGCAATCGGTTCTGGATCAGACTCATCTTCTGGTAATACGTCAAAGGCCTCATTCCATTCCAACGCATTTGAACCACCGCCAATCGGTTTATTTGGCGTTTTAAATGCACCAATATTGGTGGTGTATTTGCCTAATACAATATCAAACACCTTGAGGTCTGGATCATGTCCACCCGAGGTTCCCTGATTGATAATCGCAATCGGTTGATAATGCTGAATTGCAATGGCTGTCGCTGCGGCCGAGTTGCTCATGCCCATACGGGTTTTAGAGATCACCATTGGATAACCTTTATAGGTACCTTTCCAAAATTTCCAGCCACCAATGGTTTCAACACTGACATTTTCTAGTTTTGATGCCATTCGCTCTGATTCAACAGGCAATGCGCCTTGGATCACTATCGGCTGTAATTTTGCTTGTTCTTGAGGTTGAGTCGAATTTGAATTGCCGTCACCATTACATGCACCTAAAAATAGAGCCATACATACACTGGCAATACCGATAAAATATTTAACTTGCATCATTAACCTGTCTTAAAAAAGAAACCCTATACAAAGCAAGTAACGTACCTACTTTGCTGTTAAGGTGAGTTTTGAAATGGCCTAAATAAAAAGTGATTTGCTTTAGAAAGCAAAAACCCAACATCAGCATGTTGGGTTTTCTGTGTACTTAAAAAATACGTTTATCGTCTTTCTGGCGTTTTGGTAACTTATCCATTTGTTGCAATACGGCTTGTGCAATATTGAGATAACTGTCTGCGGCTGCATCCTTTGCGATCACACTTGGTGTGCCTTTATCTGCATGTTCACGAATTTTTGCATCTAAAGGTAAATGACCGAGCAAAGGAATATGATATTGCTCTGACAACTGATCACCGCCGCCTGTACCAAAGATTTGCTCTTCATGACCACAATTCGAGCAAATATGCGTCGACATATTTTCAATCACACCGAGTACAGGAATATTCACTTTATTAAATAATTCAATACCCTTGGTTGCATCCATCAACGCAACATTCTGTGGCGTGGTAACAATCACTGCACCTGTCACAGGAATACGTTGTGCCAGAGTCAGTTGGATATCGCCTGTGCCAGGTGGCATATCAATCACCAATACATCTAGATCAGGCCATAAAGTCTGATTGAATAACTGCATCAATGCACCAGTGGCTTTTGGACCACGCCATGCCACAGGCGTATTATGCGCACCAATTAAATGCCCAATCGACAGCACCGCCATACCATAAGCATCTAAGGGCACAAAGTGTTCATTTTCAATCTGCGGGGTTCTGCCCGCATTGCCCAACATGGTTGGGATACTTGGTCCGTAAATATCGGCATCCAAGACACCGACTTTTAAACCGAGTTGTTGTAATGCAAGTGCAAGGTTGACCGTGGTGGTAGATTTACCTACGCCGCCTTTACCCGAGGAAACTAAAATCACATTTTGGATACGCGGATGTGCAGCCACATCGCGTTGTTGTGGTGCAGCTTTTTGAATCGGAGGATTATTCGGATCAGCTTCCGCTTTAGGTGACGCATCCATCACAGGAGGTAAATTGCTGTTTTCTGCTTTTGGCTTTGATGAGCAACTATGACCTGCTTCACCATGCGCCGCATGTTTTTGTTGGATAATATGTAAGTTTAATTCTTGGATACCGCATTTTTCCAAGGCTTCAGCCAGTTCGTCATGAATCTGCTGTAAATGATCTTTTTCTTCAGGAAAGGTATTCACTGTAAGTTGTAAAATACGGCCTTGTACATTCACTTGGCTAATGCGTTCTTTGAGCGCATTGTCTGAATGTGGCAGTACATAATTTTGTAGAACTGTTTGAATCTCGTCTTCCTTCACTTCTTGTGCTGGTGAAAAAACAGATTTTAAGGAAGAAAGCCACGACATTTTGTTTACTCCAAAAACAGATCAACATTTCACTGAGTTTGGCTAGTTTAGCAGTATTGGAGAATTGACGCTCATATCAAAGCAGATAATTGCTCATTTTTTATAGCAACTTTTCTGCTTTAAATTTCAATCTTCAGCAACTGATACTTTTCACAGGAATGGGATATCTTGTTAAGCTGATCATATCGACCATGAAAAATATGGGATTACGCTTTCATCATATGCAGAGTCACATGATGTTTATGCTTCACTTGGGAGTATTCAATGACACGATATTATTTAGTGATATGTAGTTTATTTGCTTGCTTCCCGCTATTCGCTCAAGAATCGATTAATCCTGCTGTTTATCAATTGCCACCACAAACAGAAATTGTGGTAAATGAACAAACCCCTTCGTCTGAAATTAAGATATCAATTAGAATCAGCCCAGAAAAAAATGGATTAAAGATTCAATTATTTAAGACAAGCAACTCAGAGCGACTTAATCGGCATGCTTTAGCACTTGCGCAACAGATAAAGCCAGAGGATTTACCCACTCAGGAGGCTTCGGCAGAACAACGTGATCACAATAATCAACGCCTATTCTCAAACTACGAGCAAGTTTATTATTTTATTTCCATGCAAGATCAAGCTGTTATACAACGTATTCGACGGGTTGCATCACCGTCGTCCTTAACTGAAATGGCCTGTTTGCTTTTACAAAAAAGTGTTCCATTAGAAGGTGAATCGTTCAGATTGAATGTCAAACTCTACATCGATAAAGAAGGAAAAATACACCTCCAAGAAACTCAGCCATCCTTAGAAACAGCATTAATGAATCAGCTTTTCCCTGATCAAAAACGTACTCAGCCCTTTTATAAGATTTTCGATCTAGAACGCCAACAATACATTGATATGCCCATCAATCAACCAGTACGATTTATTTGCACGGCCTGATAGAAACCAATTTAAAAATATTCAAATAAAAATCCTCAAACATACGTTACATATGTTTGAGGAAGATCTTCAGTCGATCACTGGGTTAGCAAGCTTAACCTTTGAATTTATTGATGGTATCTGTTGCAGCTTTCTTTAAATCATCCAATTTATGGCTTGCTTGGGCTTTTAGATCATCAAACTTTGCAGCAGCTTCATCTTTCAATTCCGATGCTTTGGCTTTGGCATCATCCAGTTTATGGCCAGCTTCTTCTTTAAACTGATCAAACTTATCTTGAACTGCGTGTTGGGTATCTTCAAGTTTGGCTTTGATATCATCCACTTTAGATGAAACAGCCTCTTTACCTGCTGCATTTTGCTCAGAGACATCTTTCTTTAAATCATCAAGGGCTTTTTCACCTTTTAACTTAAGCTCCTCCGCGGAGTGTTTTAAGTCATCCACTGCTTTTTCACCTTGTAGCTGAGCTTCTTTTGCTTTGTATTTTAAGTCATTACCCAATTCTGCTGCTTGGTCTTTTAATTCATCAAGTTTTTCGTTTGTCATGATATTTCCTCACTATAGGTAAAAAACATATTGTTTGGATCAGTCTTAGTTATACCGTGTTTGAGGTTTTTTTTTGCCCATTGCTGCAAATTGAAACAAATGGGATACAGGAAGATTCAATTGATTGCGGATTGATAAAGCTTTTAATTTTTAGATATAAAAATCATATAAATGAATAACATCCCATTTATTCAACAAAATCAGATCGTAGAATCTCATACAGCACATGCCAGCTTAAAGGATGCTCTGAGGCTAAAGCGGGATGCTGAAAGTTAGACACTTTTTTCATCTGTAATTTTCGCATCACGGCTTGTGATTTGGCATTTTCCAAAGTGGTAAATGCAACAACTTTCTCCAGTTTCAATTGATCAAAAGCAAATGCAAGTGCCGCTTGGGCAGCTTCTGGTGCATAACCCTGCCCCCAATAGGCTTGATCGAGTCGCCATCCAATTTCCACACAAGGCGAAAATGAAAATTGTGTCGGTTGATCATGCAAACCAACAAAACCAATAAACTGTTGATTGTGCTTTAACTCAACCGCCCATAAGCCCCAGCCTTGTGCGTCGATAATTGATTTCATTTTATCGATCATGGCATCGCTTTCTGCTCGAGTCAGAAGTTTGGGGAAATACTCCATCACTTGTGGATTGGTCCCCATTGCGGCAAAGGATGCATAGTCCTCTACTTGCCATTGTCTTAAGCGTAATCGTGCAGTTTCGATCATTTTTACAACCAATAAATTTGTATTAAAAACTATTAACAATATAAGGAGATAGTTCGGATATACTTCCGCAATATCTCAATCATAGACCTCGTTGTCAGAATTACCTAATATGAATGAAAATGAACTCTTAGAAATTCAGCAGGAACTTCAAGCCCAAGAAAAACGTTTGAAGTATATTCTTTCAAGTAAAAGAAGAATCCAGAACATGATTCTTTCATTTGAAAAGGATCTTGCTGAACAGTTAATCCCAGTGATTGATCAACAGAGTGATGATAAAGCACCTGTTGAAAGCAGTCTGGCGCTTACGATCTGCTGGAAATTTTCTAAAGCTGAATTTCCTAAAACCGAACATTGGTGCAGTGAACTCAGTATTACTGAGCTTGAATTCACAGATGAATTTACGGTGGCATTAAAAGCACAAGCGTGGTTAGGAACTTTAGGCAGTGATGAACTTTGGCAGACGCCAATGTTTGCTGAAATTACCCTTGATCCGAAAACGGACGGCTTAAAGAGCTATCACATTCATTTCCTATCCAAAGGAAAGATTATCTCTTTAAGAAAAAATTCAAAGCACAGTGTCACAGTAAAACAAATGCAGAGTATGTAATCCTTCGGGATGCATACTTTTTTCTCAACTTAATAATCAAAAACTCATAGATAAAACGACTCAAAATCGAATATGAATAAAGAAGAACTTGCACTGCAAAAACAAGAAGATGAAAGGTATGTAAAGTGGTCAAAATATGTTTATTCCAGCAAAAGAAGAATTCAACGTAGAATCTTGGCTATAGAGCGTGATATTGCCCAAACTATTCTTCAATTCAAGACATATAAACAAAGCGAAGACTTAGAAACCTTGATTGCTTTTTTAAGTTGCTGGAAATTTTCTAAAGTAAATTTTGGTCAAAATACATTCTGGTGCGATACAGTCTATTTTAATGAATTCACAATTCAAGATGATCGTACGTTTACATTTAGTGGACATGCTTGGATTGGCTTTACTGAGAATACAGAGAAACAATGGCAAGTACCCTGTTCAGGTTATTTCACCATGAATGGACATCAAACTAAACTCAAAAGCTACGGTGTTTATTTCTACCACGAAACAAAAAAGCTTCAGTTAATTAAAAGTACTTAACTAAAAGCACTTTTATACTGTTTCTTGCACATCAACACATAACAACTATTTGCACTGATACAACCCACTGCAAGTACGGGCAAAACCGCAACAAAAATGAAAAGACTCACGGCCAATGTTTCAAAATCAAAGCCATTCACTTGATCTTCAAATAAAATCAGCAGCACTAAGCTTATCCACCCCGTAAAAAAGACCAGACTGACTTTTAGAAACTGCACCAAATCAAAAATTTTGCTGGGTAATTTCAATATTGATAAAACAATGACGTAAAAGAGAAAAGCAAGCACGATCAGAAATGGAGTGAGATATAGCATCACTTGCATCGCATTGCTGACCACATGCAATAAATGGTTTTGTTGAAAGTTTAAGAACAAACAATAGGGAATCACAAAACTAAAAACCGATGCCACACTTGCGCAAAAAGATGCGCAAAGCAAATGCCAAGACCTCATGATTATTTCCTTTCCTTATTGACCATGCAGCCATTATCGATAAAGGAAATGTGTTTTGATTGAAGTACAAGTGAAGCTTGCATGAAGTCGTGAAAATAGACCCATAATGCAGCTTGAAAAGATTTCACTGAATCCCTTGTGCAAGTCGGGGCCAAGTCATGTAAAATCATCTGCCTTGCAAATACGAATGAGAGAACAATATCCGTGCGTAAAATTTTAGTCACCAATGCCCTACCTTATGCCAATGGTCCTATCCATATGGGTCACTTACTCGGTTATATCCAAGCAGATATTTGGGTTCGTGCGATGCGTGCAATGGGCCATGATGTGACTTATGTATGTGCGGATGATGCTCACGGTACAGCAATCATGCTACGCGCTGAAGCCAACGGGATTAGCCCAGAACAACAAATTGCCAATGTTCAGAAAGAACATATCCGTGACTTTGATGGTTTTGGTGTACATTTCGATCACTATGATTCAACCAATAGTGACGAGAATAAAGCACGCTCAGAAGAGATTTATATTAAAAACCGTGAAGCAGGCAATATTGCGATTCGTCCTGTAACGCAGTTATTTGATCCTGAGAAAGGTATGTTCCTGTCTGACCGCTTCATTAAAGGCACATGCCCGAAATGTAAATCGGAAGATCAATACGGCGACGCTTGTGAAGTGTGTGGTACAACCTATAACGCCACCGAATTAGAAAATCCACGCTCTACCTTAAGCGGTGCGACACCTGTTGAGAAATCATCGGATCACTACTTCTTTAAATTGCCGAATTTCTCAGAATACTTACAGAAATGGACCCGTGACCAAGGTCGTTTGCCTGTTTCGATCGCTAACAAGCTAGACGAATGGTTTGAGGCGGGTTTATCGGATTGGGATATTTCGCGTGATGCGCCTTATTTCGGTTTTGAAATTCCAGATGCGCCAAACAAATATTTCTATGTATGGGTTGATGCACCGATTGGTTATATGTCGAGTTTTGAAAACTACATCAAAACTAAACGTCCAGATTTAAGCTTTGATGACTTCTGGAAAAAAGACAGCGATAAAGAAGTCTATCACTTCATCGGTAAAGACATTGTGTACTTCCATGCGCTGTTCTGGCCAGCAATGCTTGAAGGTGCAAACTACCGTACGCCATCAGGTTTATTCGTGAATGGTTTCTTGACGGTGAATGGTCAGAAGATGTCGAAATCTCGCGGTACATTCATCAAAGCTGAAACCTATTTAGAACATTTGAATCCTGAATATCTACGTTATTACTTTGCGTCTAAGCTTTCTGACAAAGTTGAAGATTCTGATTTAAACCTAGATGACTTCGTTCAAAAAGTGAATTCTGACCTTGTCGGTAAAGTGGTGAATATTGCCAGCCGTTGTGCAAAATTCATTAACACCAACTTCAATAATACTTTGTCGAATACATGTGCAGAGTCTGAACTGGTGCAAAGCTTTATTGATGCGGGTGATTCAATCGCACAAGCCTATGAAGCACGTGAATTCTCAGCTGCAATCCGTGAAATCATGGCGTTGGCTGACCGCGCGAATCAATATATCGATGAGAAAAAACCATGGGCACTTGCGAAGCAAGAAGGTCAGGAACAACAAGTTCATGATGTGTGTTCGGTGGGTATTAACCTATTCCGTCAACTTGCGATTTACTTGGCGCCTGTGTTGCCAACACTTGCAGCTCAAGTTCAAGCCTTCTTACAACTTGAAAGCTTTGACTTTGCATCACGTCAGCAGATCTTGGTTGGTCATGAAATTGCTCAATTCCAGCCATTGATGCAACGTGTTGATGCCAAAGCTGTTGCGGCAATGGTCGATGCATCTAAAGATTCTTTAGCTGCGGCGGCAGAAGCGCCAAAAGCAGAGAAGAAAAAAGAAAAGAAAGCCGAGAAGAAGCCTGAGCCGAAAGTAGGTGAAGCTGAAATTATCGGTATTGAAGACTTTATGAAGGTTGACCTTCGTGTTGCTCAAGTACTTGAGGCAGCAACCGTTGAAGGTTCTGATAAATTGCTTCAATTGACTTTGGATGTGGGTGAAGCTGAGCCGCGTAATGTGTTTAGTGGTATCCGTGAGTTTTATCAGCCAGAAGATCTAAAAGACAAATTGGTGGTGATGGTGGCTAACCTTGCACCGCGTAAGATGCGCTTTGGTATTTCTAACGGTATGGTACTTGCCGCAGGTAATGGCGAAGGTGTTTGGGTGATTTCACCTGAATCTGGCGCTAAACCAGGCGATAAAGTGTCTTAATATATAAAACTGATGTAAGGGTTTCTTCGGAAGCCCTTTTTTTATTTCTATAATTCAACCAAAATATTAAATGAACGATAAATACATTAGGTAAAACATGTTCCAGAAAATAATCACCGTCTTCTTTTTCAGCATTTTTTCTTTTCAAATTGCTTTAGCTCAGGAAATTCAATCTCAATTTAGCCCTCAAGTACAACAAGCTAAAGATCAAGTTCAACTAATATTCAATACTTTATTTCAATCGGATGACGAAAACCCAAATATAAAAGTTGATCCTACATTAAAACAGCTACTTTCAGAAAATAAGGAGGAGAAGGCAAAAGAATATATCGATCAACAACAAAACTTATTTTTAAAGCAAATGAATCGTTATATCAAACAAGGAGACCCAACTGCATCTGTTGCACTTTTAGAATTTGCTCTATTTTCACAAGATTCAGCGCTAAAAGAACAAATCGATCTTAAGCCAATTCAAAAGCTTTCCAATCAAAAGGATGCTTATGCAAGTTATTTGCTGGCGCAATACTATTCAACTACTGAACAATACATCCCCTTACTCGAAAAAGCAGGACAGCAAGGTTCTGTTGCTGCACAAATGACACTTGCAGATGAATATGGATTTCGACTGCCCGTTGAGCAGCAAGATGCCAAAAAAGCTGAGTTTTGGGCAAATAAAGCCAAACAGAATTTAGGTGAGGCGGCCTATACTGAGCAGAAGTGTGCACTGGCAAATTGTGATCTTGAAGAGTTTGAAATGGTGGATTTTTCCAAGATACCCCAGCAGTAAGGCCATACGGTAAGACTAGAACATCCCATAAAATCCGCTTACAAAAGCGGATTTTTTTCTGCGCTCAAACACCCCATTTTATTTGAATTCATGGTAAAAAAGTTTTTCTCTAATAAATTTAATGATTCTATGAAAAAAACAGCCCTCCTCCTTTCTATCTCATTCTTGAGCAGCTTCCCTTTACTTAGCCATGCAGAAACAAGCAAAACCCTGCCGATCATTGAACAACAAAAACAGGTTGCCGGCTACTATCAACACCAAGTCGGTGATGTACAAATTACCGCCCTGCTCGATGGCACTAACTTTATGTCACCAAGCTTGTTTAAAGATATTTCACCGCAACAAGTCCAGCAAATCTTAAAGAAATACTACGCCGATCAAGATAAAGGCGTACAGACCTCCATCAATGCTTTTCTCGTCAATACAGGAAAATCACTGGTTTTAGTCGATAGCGGTGCTGCCAGTTGTTTTGGTGCACATTTAGGCTCGATTCTAAAAAACCTCGAAGCTTCAGGCTATAAACCTGAACAAGTCGATACCATTTTACTCACCCATTTGCATCCAGACCATGTCTGTGGCATCAGCAAAGATGGCGTTGCTAACTTCCCTAATGCAACTGTGTATGTATCCAATGACGAAGCCAATTATTGGCTTGATCCAAAACAGGCTGCTAAGCTTCCTAAAGACAAACAAGCGGGTTATGAAGCAACCGTAAAGCACATTAAACAGGCCATTGCCCCGTACCAAGCCCAACAACGCTTTAAAACCTATAAACTCGGTGATGACATTCAAGGCTTTAAAGTCATTAACACGGCGGGACATACGCCTGGTCATTTTAGCTATGAATTAAAAAGCAAAGGTGAAAGCGTGGTGTTTATTGGCGATATCGTGCATTCACATACTGTGCAATTTGATCAACCTGAAACTGCGATTGAATATGATATTGATCCAAAACAAGCCGTCGCTACACGCTTAAAGCAGTTTGCTGATTTCGCCAAGAATGGACAAACCATTGCTGCTCCCCATTTACCTTTCCCAGGGATTGGGCATATTTATTCTGCTGATGGAAAAAGCTATCAATGGATTCCTGTGCATTTTAAAGATTAAGTTGCATGCACTGAGTCTAGGCAATAAAAAAGCGACCTTCTCGGTCGCTTTTTCTGCGCTATTATTTCATGCCAAAGATCAGCTTTAATCCCAGCAAGGTCATTACCCCACCCGCGATGCGATCAAATATCGATTTTGATTTTAGATAAACTTTACGTGGGCCTTCGGCTGACAATGCCACCGCAACCAACGAATACCAACCTGCATCAATAAAGAAGCACAGCATTGGCAACACCACATAGTAATAACTTGGAATGTCTTTCGGTAATAAGGCGGTAAAAATACTGGCAAGGATAATCGCAATCTTCGGATTACTGAGTTGAGTAATCAGCCCTAAACGAAAGGCTTGTGCATAACTCATCTGATTCACAGTGCCATTCACCGCTTCCATTGGTTCTTTAGCATGTTTGATAATTTTATAAGCCAGCCAAAGCAAGTACAGACCACCAAATATTTTTAGTGCGATATAAGCAGAAGGTACGGCTAATAAAATTGCCTGCAATCCCATCACAGCCAGCAAACCAAATAAAGCTGCACCGGTGCCTGTTCCCAAGGCGGTAAACAGTCCATGCTTGCGAGAAATCGCAATTGAGTTTTTAGCCACATAAATAAATGTAGGACCTGGGCTAATTGCACCCAACATTAACGCCAAAGCAATGGAGCCTAAAATCAATAACGATTCCAAGTGAAACCTCTAGATTAGAATAATTTTCAAATATTAATTTTACTGAAAAAGCATCGCCAGAAGATATAAAAATTTTGACTAATCTCAGCAATTTTGTGCGCTTTAATCAATAGAAGTTAATGAGAAAGTCTCAAGCTAGAGCAAAGACTCAATTTACAATGAATATCAAACACTTAAAAATAGCATATTCATCTTCATCATGGATCGAGTATCCGATTTTTCTATAAAACTAATTTTATGATCAAAATTTGTCATCCATTTTAGTGTAACTTTCATTTATTTTTAGCGACTTAAATCCCATAATAAATTTATGGAATTAAATTCATTTTCATCAATAACGATAACCGAGGCACATTAGATGCAAACTAAAAAATTGAAAAATTTAGACCCTTCACAATCACATCTGTGGATTATTGGCGGAGGTATTGCTGGTATGGCAGCAGCAGCCTTTGCCATTCGTGATGCCAAAGTCCCTGCCCAAAACATTCATATTTTAGAAGAGCTTGAGGTCTCAGGCGGTTCAATGGATGGTGGACATAACCCACTCAATCCAAACCATGCATGGGTGACTCGAGGCGGAAGAATGTTGACCGATGAAACCTACCTCTGCACATGGGATCTATTCTCTAGCATCCCCTCACTGGAAGATCCCAACATTTCTGTCCGCGAAGAATGCCGTGAATTTAATGAAAAAATTAAAACCCATGCCCAAGCCCGCTTAATCGATGCCAACCATGTCATTGCAGAAGCCGAAAAGCTTGGCTTATCCACTTTGAATCGAGCACAAATGCTACGCCTGTTGGCACTCAAAGAAGAACGGATTGGCAGTCGCCGTATTGATGAATTTTTTGATGATGCATTTTTCCAAAGCAATTTCTGGCGGATGTGGCGCACGACCTTTGCCTTCCAGAAATGGCATAGTGCAGCGGAATTACGCCGCTATTTCTTACGCTTTATTCAGGAATTACCCCGTATTCATACCTTGGCTGGGGTTAAGCGTACTAAATACAATCAATATGATTCGATGATCTATCCCTTACAACGTTGGTTGGTCGAACAAGGTGTGGATGTCCGTTTTGGTACTTATGTCACCGATGCTGATTTTATTGAAGATGAGCAAAGCAAACAACGTAAGGCAAGCAAGCTTTATCTCAATCTCCCAGAAGGGACTGAACAGATTATCTTAGGTGAACATGATCTCGTCTTATTTACCTTAGGCTCGATTACAGCCGATTCACGTTATGGTGGTCAAAATGATGTGCCAGCCTTAATTCGTGATCGACAGGATCATGGCTGGCGCTTATGGGAAACCCTTGCACAAAAAGCACCTGATTTTGGTCGCCCAATGACCTTTAATGGCAATATCGACGAACATAAATGGAAGTCTTTTACCCTGACCCTGCATGATGATGTGCTGCTTAAACGCATCATTGATTACACAGGTAATGAACCGGGAACGGGTGCACTGATGACTTGGTTTGAATCGGGCTGGCATTTATCCATCGTCCTTCCTGCACAGCCACATTTTGCTGACCTACCTGAAGGCAAATTTACTCTATGGGGCTATGGCTTTGAAATTGACCACATCGGTGACTACATCAAAAAACCAATGAGTGAAGCCACTGGGCAAGAAATTGTGATTGAGTTAATTCATCAACTCGGATTCGACGATATTTTGGATCATGTACTGGCACATAGTGACATTAGCACCGTGATGATGCCCTATGCTTCTGCCCTGTTTGCTTGTCGTAAAGCGGGCGACCGTCCCTTACTGATTCCAGAGAATGCCGTTAATTTTGCTTTCTTGGGGCAATTTGTGGAGCTGGAAGATGATGTGGTGTTTACCGTGGAATATTCCATCCGTGGTGCCATGCTCGCTATCTATCAACTCTTAGGCGTAGATCGTGAAGTTCCGGAAATCTATAACGGCTTGCTCGACCCTAAAGTGGGTTTAAAAGCTTTGGAAACCGTATTTCATTAAATCTTTCTGAAATACTAAAATGAAGTAGATCTTGGTGATCTACTTCATCCACTTGATTATTCCTTAGCTCTAAGTCGAATTTGCTGAGTAGTACGCTTATTCTTGAAGCAGCAGCTTGCCATTTTCTTTCAGTAATTTTCCATCATAGCTATAAATTATCTTCTTCTGAGCAACTTTGCGTTCTTGCTCCTCACTTTCTGGTGCCCCCATAAAATCAGGCATGCTCACAATAATTTGATTGGGCTTCGCTGAAACTTTGATAAGATCCGAACATGAACCAAAAACAGGCGAAACCGTCACTTTCTGGTTTGGACTGATTTTCACAAAATTCAGTTGGATGGGACAACCACTGCCGCCAATGTCTTGCACCAAAACCACATCATCCATTTGTAATTTATAAATGCCTTCAATCGACAGACCATTATTGCCCTCAATTTTTGGCAACACCATCTTATGATTAAAATATAGCGTTTCTTGCCCAGTCTCAGGACTGACTTTAATTTGAACTTGCCCATAACGTGTTTTCTTGACGCTTTCCGCAGCAAAAGCAGTCTGTGTAGCAACCAATACCGTGGCAGCAAGCACCAATTTCAACATCTTATTTTGTGTCATCATTTTAATTTTACTCATCGCCTTGTTTAATGATTTTAGGTTTTAAACTACATGGATTTTCAACTTTGATCTCCTGTAGGTAACTCTCTCCGTCTTCTTTCGCATCATAGCCAAAATTAAACGAGCCATCGCTCTCATCAAAGAAGGTAGAATAGCCAATCTGTCCCATCTCGCTAAACTTTGGATCTTTTTTACTGATGCTTAAATAAGGCTTGAGTTCAGGCAGTCGGTAAAACACCACTTTGTCATGTTCTTTATCCAATGGCTGTTTGGTCACAAAGCACTTTTTATTGGGTGACATTTTTAATAATTCAAAGAATTCCTGCTGCTTATTATTTTGATCATACACTGTAAGGATATGCGCACTGCCAGTTGCACCGAGTTGAAAACCGATCAGTTTTGGGGTGAATTGGTAAGCCCTTGCCGTCTTATTCCATTGCGATATTAAGACTTTGTCTTGACCTTTATAGGTTTTAATATAGTCACAGGCATCAGTTTTCACATTGCAGTTTCGTTTAATAATTTTGACCTCACCCGCTTGAGCCAAAACTTCGGTTTTAGCCCATAGCGCGCTACTGCAACAGAGCAAACTGATTGCTAAAATTAATCTACTTGTCATTTTATAATATACCCAATTGATTTAAGCCGTGGTCTAAGTGCCACAAAATAGACAGCTTATTCTGCTTAGAATAGATTGGGAATTCAATGTTTTATTGCTGACCTCATCCACATGACGTTGAAAGCACCAAATATAACACCTCACTGCGGAATGAACCATCTGCTTGAATACGATAATATTGCTGGGTTTGATCAGATGCCTTGTTCTGTAAATGACGAATAGTCTGAATCGCATATTCAGGGGTTTGCATTCGCGCTGTCCAGCTCTGGAACTCTAAATCTAAATATTGCTTTTCAACAGTCTCGACCCTAAAAGCTGCAAATTCAGCAAAGCGCATCCATTCCTGCAAACTATAATTGCGTACATGACTTGGGTCTCGAATGGTTTCAATGCTCTGAAAGAAGGTATCCATCACTGGATTTGAGTGCCCTAAAATATCGACAATAATCACCTTGCCTTGAGGCGCCAATACACGGCGAATTTCCGCCATCGCCTGTGCGACGTTGTGCCAATGATGTGCTGAATAACGGGTAATCACACAATCAAAGCGTTGATCGGCAAAGGGTAAGCTCTCTGCTGCGCCTTGCTGAGTGATCACATTATTCAAGCCCTTTTGCTTGGCCTGTTGTGCCACCAATTCTACCATCGACGGCGTTAAATCATAAGCCGTTACTTGATCGGTAAATGGTGCGATCTGATAACTGACATGCCCACCGCCACAACCTAAGTCCAACACGGTCTTCAATTGATGTGACTGGATCAAATGCTGCATTTTTGCAAACTCAACACCTTGCGCATGCACGGTGCTGTTTAAATAGGCTTGGGATTTATCTTGATATTGCTGTTGATTAACTTGATGCTGGGTATTCATCTTCTTATCCTTGCGCTGTGGTTTAGCTTCAAAAATAGCCAACCTCAATCAAAAATAAAAATGATCAATTTTTTATTAATTAATAAAAAATATTTATCAATTAAAGACCAATCAAACTGGCTGCGACATTAATCGCCACCGCCAAGATCACGGTGTTAAAAATAAAAGCCAAGACACAATGAAAAATATTCAGATGTCGGAGCTCTGAGCTGGTAATCGAGATATCAGCCGTTTGTGCAGAGGTACCAATGATATAACTGAAATAGATAAAATCGAGATAATCAGGTTGATCGGTTTTAGGAAAATCCAAACCTGCTTCTTGATGACGACTTTTGGCAAGGTAGTAATCATGCGCATAATGAATCGCAAATAACGTATGCAGTAATAACCACGTTGAAAAAATCGTGCCGATGGTCAGTAAAATCAGGGCACTTTTTAAAATCGGCTGATCTTTAGGCACATGCCCCAATTGCACCACAATCGAAATAAAGCAAATTACAATGGCAACCAGCACTACGGTCAAGATCATCCACTTGCCTTCATCTTGTTGCTTGGCGCGTTGTAAAATATGGGTGGCGTCCAAGTGCCACATCATTTTCAAGGTCAGAAATAAATACAGCCAAATCGCAATATTCCAACCCAACTGTAAGCAGGTTGCCCAATGCCACTGGGTAAGCAGATGCAAAGCCCCATAAATCAATAGTCCCAAAGAAAAAGTCGCAGACAAATATGGCCGATACTTTATTCCTTTTAGCAAGCGCGGGATCAATCCTTGCATTTTTCACCTATTTGTATTTTTTATGCATGCGTAATTTACCCTTATTTTTTAACACTGTATGGCCTTAGAAAAATCACTCAGAACGGCAATTTAACCGAAATTAAACAAAATAAAGTTTCTCAGCATATTTACTTCGGACAAAAATGTCCGTTTAATTCACCTTATCTCCCAAGAAATTTGAATCATGGCAAAACGTCAGCAATTGGCAGCGCATAATCGTGATGAACTTCTGAATGCGGCTGAAGAAATCTTTCGCAAGCAAGGGGTTCATGTGCCTTTACAAGCCATTATTGATCATGCTGGCGTGGGACGTGCAACCTTTTACCGTAATTTTGCAGATCGTAAAGCCTTGATGACAGCATTACTGGAACGTGCCATTGAACGTTTGGAACAACGTACGCTTGCCTTACAAGACTTTGATGATGGCTTTATTCGTCTGATCGAGGGTCATATCGAACAATTGCCCCATCTGGTGGTTCTGATTGATTACTGGCGCATTATTGATCGGCAAGACCCAATCATGCTAAACATTTATGAGCGGCGTGATAAAGCACTGCAACCCTTGATTGATCGCGCCATAAAACACAAATTGTGTCGTCCAGATTTAACGCCACACGATTTTGCCATGATCACGGCGATTTTGGGTTCCTCATTTCAAGGACATCATGCCTCTGATCAAGTGCGCTTAGCCAAACGAGCAATAGAATTATTATTAAACGGCATTAAAGTTTAGTTCGAGGAATAATATGGATAAAAGCCCTCGCTATCTAGAGACTCCTCCGGATTGGTCTGCCGATGAGCGCCCAACCTTACCAGGCTCGCCTGCTGCAATTGCACATGCCCGACCAAAACGCTTTGCCTATTTTTTTATTGGTCTGTTTATATGTATTGCAGCCAGTTTAAGTAATGGTTTTATCGTTGCCAATTTACCGATTTTCCAAGGTGAATATGGTCTCACCCCATCGCAAGCAGCATGGCTACCTGCGGCCTATGTAATGGCCAATGTCAGCTCTAACCTGATTCTGTTTAAAGCCCGCCAACAATATGGTTTGCGCTTATTTTCAGAAATTGGTCTGTTGGCTTTTATTGGTGTGCTGGTATTACATATCTTTGTTCAAACCTATGAAGTTGCCTTATTTGTGCGCTTTATTGCAGGTTTGGCAGCTGCGCCTTTAAGCTCGCTAGGGATGTATTACACCATGCAAGCCTTTGGTAAGGCGGATATGGCCAAAGGGATTTATCTGGCCTTCGGCTTTCAGCAACTTGGCCTGCCTTTGGCATGGATCATCTCGCCTTTTCTGCTCAGTGCCAATCAGTGGGATGTGATTTATACCTTTGAATTAGGTTTGGCAATTTGTTGTTTTGCCATGGTAGTGGCGTTAAAACTGCCACGCAGCCTACGCTTGGAGGTATTCGAGAAGCAGGACTTCTTTACCTTTGCCTTGCTTGCACCCGGTTTTGCCTGTCTGTGTATCGTACTCACCCAAGGGCCGATTTTATGGTGGTTCAATAGTCCTTGGTTGGCCTACACCTTAATCGTCGGTTTTTGTTTGATTGTGTTGGGACTGACTTATGAACACTATCGCAGCAATCCACTGATTATGACTCGTTGGTTAGCCGCAGGTGATCTGCTCAGTTTTGTGGTCAGTGCCTTCGCCCTACGCTTACTCATGTCAGAACAAAGCTATGCTGCGGTCAACTTCCTTAAGACCATGGGCATGGGGCCCGACCAGTTTGTACCACTGTATGTGGTGATCTTCTGCGGCACCATTGCAGGTTCGGTATTTAGTGCATTGACCTTTCATCGTGAACGACTGATTCTGAATTTGTTCCTTGCTGAAATCCTGATTTTGATTGCTTGTGCGCTGGATTATCACCTGACCAGTGATGTACGTCCTGCCAACTTTTACCGCAGTCAATTTCTCGTCAGCTTTGCAGGTGGTGTGTTTATCGGCCCACTGCTGCTGATGGGCTTTATGCGTACCCTACAACGCGGCCCGCAATATGTGGTGACCTTCATTGTACTGTTTTCAGCCACACAGAATTTTGGTGGCTTGGTCGGCTCCTCCTTTTTCAACACCTATCAGCAACGCCATACCTATGATTATAAAGTCGAAATCAATAGCAATCTTGATCCGACAAATCCAATTGTGGCACAGCGTTTACAGGCCTATCAGCATAGTGCCATGGTCAGTAGCAATGACCCTGTTTTGCAAAATAACCAAGCCTTGCAAAACCTGAATAAGGTGGTCACCCGTGAGGCTCAGGTACGTGCCTATAACGATGTAATCGTATTAAACGGTATTTTTGCAGTGGTGTTATTGCTGTGGGGGCTATTTAAATATGCACGGGATAAATACAAAACCCGAAAAAATCTGCAAGCAGCCAGTTAGTCCTTTTTGATTGAGAAAAGCTTATGTCCGAACAAGAGAAACCTGAAAATAATAATGCTCAAACCACTGAGCAAAATGAGACAGCTCAAGCAGCCAAGGTGCCTGAGACTGTCGCTCAAATGCCGCCTCCACCACCACCACCGACCAGTAAACTCATTAAAACTAAACGCTCTACCCTGTGGTGGATGCTACTGGTGTTAATGGTCGGGATCACCATTATTTTATGGGCGTGGCGCATTGGCCCCTTTCATACGGCGGTTGAACAAACCGACAATAGCTATGTGAAAGGTAAAACCACCATCCTGTCTTCGCAGATCAATGGCTATATCAAAGATGTCTTAGTCAAAGACTTTGATCAAGTCAAACAGGGTCAGGTGTTGATGCATATTGATGCTACAACCTATGACCAAAAAGTGACGCAAGCAGCATCTGGCGTTGAGCAAGCCGAAAACAGTCTTGCTAATCAAACCCAAGCCATTGCGCAACGTCAGGCCGATGTTGTGGCCGCACAAGCCAAACTGGATCAAGTCAAGGCACAGTATGATTTATCTGTAGCCCAGCTAAAACGCTACCAACAATTGGGCGATAGCGGTGCGGCGTCTAAATCTGAACAAGATAAAGCCGCGGCAGATGCGCAGAATAATCACGCCTTACTAAAACAAGCCGAAGCCAATATCTTGGTGGCACAAGAAGCTTTAAAAACTGCGCAAGTGGCACAGTCTGGCTTAAAAGCACAAGTCAATAGTGCACAAGCACAACTCGACCAAGCCAATACCACCAAAGACTACAGCACCATTGTTGCACCACTGGATGGACAATTGGGTGAGGTCAATCCACGAGTCGGTCAATATGTCGCAGCGGGAACACAATTGCTTTATCTGATTCCGACACAAACGTGGGTGATTGCCAACTTTAAAGAAACCCAAATTGCCAATATGAAAATTGGGCAAAAAGCATATTTCACCGTCGATGCGATGAATCATCAGAAATTTACAGGACATGTTGAACAGATTTCCCCTGCCGCAGGTTCAGAATTTAGCGTGCTGAAACCCGACAATGCCACAGGTAATTTCACCAAAGTGGTACAACGTATTTCAGTCCGTATCGCCATCGACCCGAATCAAAAAGGCATCGAAAACTTACGTCCTGGGATGTCGGTAATTACCTCTGTGGATACCGACTCCTAATACAACACTGACATTCTCAATCAAATCCATTTACAATGTGATCAAATCTATTTCTCTTGTTCGAAAATGTTTGATCACATTGCTTTTCCCACCCCCTATCAAACATTAGCACTTCCCAGTTCGGTTCAACTGACCATTAAGCGTTTGGATCTGATTCATCCGCATATTTCAGGCAATAAATTTTATAAGCTGAAATACAACCTGCTTGCAGCACAACAACAAGCTTTGACCCAAGTCCTGACTTTTGGCGGTGCATTCTCAAATCATATTGCCGCAACCGCCTATGCCGCACAGCACTTTGGCTTGCAAAGCATTGGCATAATTCGTGGTGAAGAACTTGCAACTCAAGACTTAAACCCTACCCTACAGACAGCACAAGATTTTGGTATGCAATTGCATTTTGTCAGTCGGGCTGAGTATCGGCTACGCCATGAAGCGGAATATTTACAACAACTTCAACAGCAATATCCTCAAGCCTTTATTATTCCAGAAGGTGGCAGCAATGCACTTGCACTGCAAGGAACACAGGAAATTCTGAGCAAAGATGATCGAGAAAATTATGATGTGATTTGTTGTGCAGTTGGAACAGGTGGCACCATTGCTGGACTGATTGAAAGCAGCTCTGCACAACAGCAGGTTTTAGGCTTTTCAGCATTGAAAGGCGACTTCCTAAAACAGGATATTCAACAGTGGACCAATAAAAGTAATTGGTCTTTAACCGATGCCTATTGCTGTGGTGGTTATGCCAAAACCACAGCTGAGTTGCTGCAATTTATGCAACACTTCGAACAACAATATGCAATTCCTTTGGAACAGGTCTATACCGCCAAGATGATGCTGGGGTTATTCGATTTAATCCAGCAGCAGTATTTTCCTGAACATACACGTATTTTGGCGATCCATACCGGTGGACTACAAGGTCGCTTAAAATAAAAAGCCACTCGCAAGTGACTTTTTATTTGATCGAATCAAGTGCTTAAAACCAGCCATCACCAATCGGCTTATTGTCCATAAACACCACTAAACCTTTGACAATACGATAAATAAACCAGATTGATGCTGCAAATAGAATCGGAATGCCAATGAGTACAAAAGACAAGATAAATCCAATAATTGCAGCAATGAGAGTGATCCAAAAGGTTTTGATTTGCCACTCAAAATGACTGGCCAACCATGTTCCTTTTACCTCGTCACGCTTCATATAGTTCATAATAATGGCAGCAATACTGGTTAATCCCACAAAAATACTGGCCGCATAAAGCCCATACGCAATTAAGGTATATTGTCTGAGCTGATCTTGCTGATGAGGCGGAGTGCCTTCTAAAAAAGTCTTATCATTCATTATTGTTATCCCCTTTATTGAGACCAATTTTATAACATGCTTTGATTTTAAAAGTATCTTTTTTAATCAAACAATCAACATACTCAAAAGGCTTTAAATCTTTTATAATTGCCCGCTTTTCTTCCCTTGAGTATTTCCCCCATGGTTCATCAAGTTGATGTTGTTGTTTTAGGTGCAGGTGCATCGGGCTTGATGTTGGCTGCAGAAGCAGGCAAACGTGGGCGCTCGGTTGTGGTCTTAGAAAAAGCCAATAAAGTCGGCAAAAAGATTTTGATGTCAGGTGGTGGTAAATGTAACTTTACCAATCTGGAGGTCGAAGCTGCCAATTATTTGTCTGAAAACCCACATTTCGTCATCTCAGCCTTAACGCGATACACCAATTGGGACTTTATTGGTTTAGTGTGTGAATACGGCATCGAGTATGAAGAACGCAAGCACGGGCAATTATTTACCCTCAAAGGATCTAAAGAGATTCTGGAACTATTACTTTCAGAATGTGACAAAGCCAAACGTGTCCAGATTCAAACTCATTGTGAAGTACAGCAAGTGAAGGCGCAGGCAGATTCCAGTTTTATGATTGAAACCAGTCAAGGGACTTATCACTGTGAGTCTTTGGTGGTGGCAACGGGTGGATTATCCATTCCAACTCTTGGTGGCTCAGGTTTTGGTTATGAACTGGCGCAACAGTTCGGACATCATGTCTACCCAACCCGTGCGGGTCTGGTTCCTTTCACCTTCTCAGATCAGTTTAAAGAAGTCACCACCCGCTTGAGTGGCAATGCATTAGACGCAACCTTGGTCAATGATCGTCATCAATTTACCGAAGCTTTGCTGTTTACCCATCGTGGTCTCAGTGGTCCAAGCTCACTGCAACTTTCGAACTACTGGCATGTTGGGGAAAGCTTTAAAATTGATTTCTTCCCAAGCCAAGACTTTGCACAATTCTTTAAAGATAAGAAAAAGTCACAGCCTAAAGTTCTACTACGCACCTTAATCAGTGAATTTACCGCCAAAAGTATTGTACTTGAATTACAGCAACTGATTTGGGCAGATCAAAGTGAAACACCAATTGGCAATCTCAGTGATGTACAGCTCGAACATATAGCAGCGCAATTGCATGCATTTACGGTAAAACCATCAGGTACCGAAGGTTATCGAACTGCCGAAGTCACACTGGGTGGGGTCGATACCAGTGAAGTGTCTTCCAAAACCATGGAAAGTAAAAAACAGAAAGGCCTCTATTTTATCGGTGAAGTACTCGATGTAACAGGACACTTAGGCGGCTATAACTTTCAGTGGGCATGGTCTTCTGCGCAAGCCGCAGCTCAATTCGTTTAATGCAATCTCGCACTGTGGGCTTGATTAAATGCAACCCGCTTTAGTTGCGTGGCTCAGAAGAGTTTGCCGCTTCTGAGGTTGTGATGTGCTGCGTATTTTCAATACTTTTCTCTTTAGAAGGGTTTGATTTAGCAACCACAAACTTATAAGCACTCGCCAAGAATCCAACAGTAATCCCTGCAATAATAATCGGTGCGAATACTCGGTTTGGCCTCTTCATTTCATTCTCCTATCGACTTTTTATTTAGAGACTATTGATACTTGGATAATAAATGAATTGCTTTTGAGGTCAAATTGCTTCAATAAAGCATCTAAACCCGCTTAAAACACCCAATTACCATCCCAAATAACACCCAATAATGCTGATACAAACAAAACGACCACCCTGCTTAGAGTGGTCGAATTGATCAAAAAAATCAAAGATTATTTTTTCTATTCATCTGAATACGGCGGTGTCGGTGGGGTCGGATTCACCGTATTGGTTGAGGTTGGTGCTGTTGGATTCGCAGATTCAACGGATTCCTTATGTAAAGGATTTGGTTGTTTTGCTTCAGTTTTTGCCTTATCCAGCAAATCGCTGAGCAAACGTTCTGCGGGTTGACGTCCACCTAAGCCAAAGGCCAAGGCAAAAGCCACAGCAACTGAGCCAAGTGTTAAGCCAAAAGCCAAATTCACAATCGAGTCTGCGATACCCATGGCTTTTAAGCCCATTGCAATCACTAAACCCATAATGAGAATGCGGACCAGATTCGCCAACCAGCGTGAACTGTTGTATTCACCACGTTGAACGATATTGGCAACCACATTGGCCAACCAGAAGCCGATCACTAGAATCACTGCACCCAGCAGGATACTGGCACCGAACTGGATAAACATCGCAATCAGTACACTGACCTGCTCTAAACCAAGTCGATTGGCTGCTTCTGAAACCGCAAACAACATGGTAAAGAAAACGATTAGATAACCGACAACATCAGAAACACGGGTCTGTCCCAAGAAGCGTTGTAAATCAAGCTTCATCGGGATTTCATCCACCCCAGCCCCAGAAATCAGTTCCGCGACTAAACGTCCCACAAAACGCGATACGATATAGGCCACAATTAGAATCAGACCAGCTGCAATGATTTGTGGAATTGCATACATGATTTGATTGAGCATGGCGGTTGCAGGTTGAGAAATTGCTTGGATACCCAAGGCTTCAAAAGCTACAATTAAAGTCGTAATAATGATGATGGCAAATACAAATGAACCTAAGAACTTCGCCACATTCGAGTTTTTAAATAGACCAACTTTTTCTGCTTGTGCTTGTAGGCCAAGACTATTACTCAATCCCTCAACAATACCACGGACAATTTTCGCCAGAATATATCCCACGAAAATAATGACAGCGGTGATGAACAGATTAGGTAGATAAGCAATCGCTTCATTCACCATATTCTGTACAGGAATCAATAAGCCCGTCAGACCAAGAATTGATAAAACGATTGGCAAGAACAGTAATAGCACCAACCAATAAAAAATCTCGCCAATATTGGTACTGAGTGAACTGACACCGACTTCATTACTCAGCTTCTCATCCAGTTCAGTCTTGGACAACACATTGGTCAGCCCCGCACGAACCAGACGTGCGATAATCCATCCAATAAAGCCCACGGCGACTGCTGCCAATAAGTTTGGTATATAGGCCAACACACGACCGATCATATTGCTGAACGGATCGCTGACACCACTGATATTTAAGACATTAAGTGCACCTACTACGGCCAGAATCATCACAAACCAGAACACCAATTTGGAGACCAGATTTTCGATATTTGGGGTACGGCCAGTTGCAGAAGACAATTTATGATTGGTATCAAGTTTTTGCAGTAATTTTTTCACACCTGCTGCAATCACTAAAGCGACAATCCATCCCACCAATAGGATGACAACTGCCGCAAAAATAGGATGAAACTGATCCCAATAATACATTGCATCAAATCCTCCACGATTGGAGGGGTCACTAAAAAAATCATTCATTTTGTTATCCTTATATTGTGTTTTTAAATCTTGATACACATCCACCTAAGAACGTTCTGCAATTAAGAACATGATTTATGGATGCTTCCACCTTAGTTTTTGTCTATTTTCCAATCAATCAATGGCATCACTAATACAACAAAAAAGTCTCAAAATATTGCAAAAAAGCTCATTGATTCACATCAATGAGCTTTATCATAAATAGGTTTTGGTCTAAAGATATGCTTGCTTAAGCATTCAGAATGGCCGACTGCATATGTGACATGATCACTTGAGCAGTTGGATTGGCTGAATGATCAGCAACCATATAAACAAGTAATGCAATCAGGAAGATTCCCACCATAATCAAAATATAAACGGGCAATCTTCTCTTTTTGGTAATTTCTTCTTTGCTGGCCACATGAGGTTGTGGCTTACTAAAATCATGCATGATAGCAGCCCTCATCCTTTTACTTTTCAAGTTTTATATTAGCAACATCAACTGTTGCATTGTGTGAAAAAGCTTCGGACTATCGTTGCACTGTTTGCAGAACTCTACTTTTCATTGATCTTCTTTTTGTTTAAAATATAGGCGGTTTTAGTATGGGTTAAAATAAGCTATAATACGCGCCTCATTTCTCAACCGTTCTGCTTTATGTCCTATAGCCAACAAAGCATCTCCCTCGAATTAGACACTGATGTGACCCATCAATGTTTTTTACATCACACACGCGATGAACATTTGATTGGAATTATTGAGTTCAATAAGCCGAGCTATATCTTAAAATGGGGTGATTTAGAATACTTCCGTCGCCGTACTGAAGAATTTTCGGTGATGCCTTTGCCCGACTGTATCAATGCCATGATTGTCGATATTCGCAATGTACAGCCTTTTTTGGATAATGAAGTCCCGATTCTACCTTGGCGTCTACTTGAAGAAGATTGCCCAGTCCGTCTGGTCGTGCCACAAGATCGTTTGGAACATTATATTGGCTTGTTTGAACCGACTTGGTTAACCACCGATGTGGATACCGCTATTCAAGAAATTCGTGAATTTATGGATATGTTTGTACATTAAGATCAGACATAAATCATTTTCTGATTGGGTTTAATTTCCCGCAAAAAACAATAATATCAACACAACTGCTAAACCATGTAATCCCATAGCCCAATTCGTTGGAGACAAATCCAAGTTGGGCTGCTTGTGAGAAACCACCCAAAGGCACAACGAGCAAATAAAAAAGAACAGGGAATAGGCGGCAAAAGCCAACAACGTTAGCCCAACCATGATATTTCGACTTAAATCTCCCCACCCACCAGTATATATCGTCGTATAACTGTAGATAAGTAAGATGCTCATCATGAGCATTCCTACAAAAAAAGCGATATAAGGAACTTTGCCAACCGCCTTTTTTCCGACTTGCTCCCCCATCCTATTCTTTTTCCTTATTCTTATTGAAACAACTAAAAGTGATGATGTATTTGCTTTACCAATAATTCTCTACGGCAATATTACCTTCACCACGACGATTCATAATTAAACCACGCTGCTTCAGGGCTTCTTTGGTATCTTCCACCATTTGTGGATTGCCACATAACATCACATGACTGCTGTCCCGGTTAAAAGAGAGTCCTGCTGCTTTTTCTAATTCACCATTGCCAATTAAAACAGGTAAACGATCATGCAGGGCTGCATTCGGATCACGGGTAATAATTGGAATAAATTTAAAGCCCGTATGGCCTTCACCAAATAAGTCTGCAATCTCTTGAATACGCTCGACATAAGCCAACTCAGATTCAGTCCGTACGCTATACACTAGATTGATCTGCTGATATTTGTTCCATGTTTCAAAGTCTTGTAACATCGATAAAAACGGCGCAAGACCTGTTCCTGTTCCCAATAACCATAAATCCTGTGGTAACGGTTGTTGATAACGCGCCAGCGTTAAATAGCCATAGGAAATTTTTTCCAGATACAACTCATCACCGACTTTGAGGTGCTGCAGATTCGAGGTAAAAGCGCCATCTGGTACCACAATTGAAAAGAATTCTAAAGTTTCATCAAAAGGTGAAGAAACAACAGAATAGGCACGTACAACCAATTCTCCCTCAACCATTAAACCAATACGGGCAAATTGCCCTGCAGTAAATTTGAAATGTGCTGGACGGGTCATGGTGAAGCTAAAAAGATTATGAGTCCAACGGTGTACAGATAAAACCTTTTCTACGCTAAATTTTTCAATTGACATGATGAGAACGTGGCACGAAACAGTGCGCTCATGTTAGCATGATCGAATAATTGATGGATACTCAAAACATTAAGGCTATTTAACATGCGCATGACATTACGCCAGTTGGCTGTTTTTGTGGCGGTCGCTCAGGAAGGAACGGTTACCAAAGCGAGCGATGCTGTCCGACTCACACAAAGTGCGGCAAGTATGGCCTTAGCTGATTTAGAAGATGGTCTTGGCGCACCGCTGTTTGACCGTTTAGGTAAACGATTACAACTCAATGATTTGGGACGCTTCTTGCTCCCACAAGCCTTAGAAATTTTAGGTCGCTGTGAATCTTTTGAACAAGCTGCTAAGGGTGAACTCCAAAGCATTGACTTACGTTTAGGCGCCACGCTCACCATTAGCGACTATTTGATGCCAGATTTGATGGCGGATTTTTTACAACGTCATCCACAAGCACATCTGCAACTGCAAGTGGGCAATACCCGTCAAATGATTGAGGCAGTCAATCAATTTCAACTGGATCTGGCTTTGATCGAAGGGTCTTGTCATTTGCCTCAACTGCAATGTATCCATTGGCGTGATGATGAGCTAGCCGTATGCTGTGCGCCTGATCATCCCTTAGCACAGCTGAATCGCCCTGTGAGCCCAACTGATTTCCTAGATGTGGAGTGGATTCTACGTGAGGAAGGTTCAGGTACACGTGAAGTGTTTGATAATGCCATTTTGCAAGATCTGCCTGATGCCAATATCCGTTTAACCTTGGGTCATAATGAAGCGATCTTAAAAATTGTCGCGGGTGGTTTAGGCATGTCCTGCGTATCACGCCTCGCGATTGAACCGCTACAAGAGAAAGGTCAGTTGGTGATCTTGGATACTCCATTCTGGCAATTAACCCGCCCGCTCTATATGTTAGTGCATCGTCAAAAGTATCAAGGACCGGGTTTAAAAGCCTTTTTGCAGTTCTGTGAAAATAAAATTTAATTATTTCGAAAATAAAAAACGCTTCCAATTGGAAGCGTTTTTTATTGGCATTCGATTTAGAAGTCGAAGCTAACACCCAATTTATAGGTACGACCTGCGCCTACTGTGGTAAAGCCACTGGTGAACACACCATCCCAATATTTCTTGTCTGCAACATTATCGACATTGGCACGGAAAGTTGTGTTGACCCCACCGAGTTTAGTTGCATACTTCGCACCTAAATCAACCAGGGTATAATCAGGTAACTTGAGTGTGTTATCCGCCGTTAAATATTGCTCATCAACATAAGTCGCAAAGGCATTGACGCTTAAACCTTCAATAAATGGGATTTGGTAGTCAAGTCCAACACCTGCAGTAAATTCAGGCGTACCTTCAATGGTTTTACCTGAAAGATTCACACCACTTGAAATCGCTTTTTTATATTCGGTATCGATATAAGCCAGATTACCGTAAACAATCAGGTCATCAGTGACTTTACCTGAAAAACCATATTCAACCCCTTTGGATTCAGTCTTCGCACCATCGGTTGTGATTTGTGTTGTTTTACCATCTACATATCGTGGATCATCTTTTGCCAACAGCATTGTCATCGTACTTGGCTTTTTAATCTGATACAGTGCTAGAGTATGTAACCAACGATCTCCTTGATATTTGGCACCGACTTCATATTGTTTGCTTTCAAAGGGCGCAAAGGTTTTATTATTATTTACATCCGTAGCCACATTCACGGTTGCCCCTCTCACCAGACCTTCCACATAGCTGGCATAGAACGAGGTTTCCTCACCAAAAGGTTTCACAACAATGGCTGCACTTGGAGATACTTTATCATCCTTTAATTTAATATTGGTCGTCAGTGCTTTTAAATCCATGTCTTGATAACGTACACCTAAAATAAACTGTAGCTTATCATCCAGCATGGAAATCTGGTCACTCAGACTATAGCTGACATATACATCATCCGCAGTAGGAACAATCTCTGGCCATGTATCTGGCATATGCCCTTCATTGCTTGGATTGTAAATATTGGTTGGGAAATAGACCTCTGTTGCCCCTCGCCCTTTATGTTGGCTGTATTTACGTTTGAGATAATCCGCACGGAATGCCAACGTATGAGAAATATCACCCGTGAAAATTTGACCTTCTAAACCCGCATTAAAAGTCGTGTTATGTTCCTTTGAACCGACACGATAATATTGTGCCAGTGCATCACCATTCGCCCCAATCAAAGCAGGATTATTCATTCCCATTGAGTTGGCTGGCAGGTCACGCACAACCATACGCGTACCAAATAAATGTCCACGATACTCACGTTCATTAAAACCTGCACCTGCAAATGCTTTTAAATTCGGTAAAAGCTTATATTCCCCAGATAGCCCCACGTAATTGGCACTTTGCATGCCCTCTAAATGTGGAAAATAATTCAGCTTGCCATCAGGCGCAGCTAAAACACGTTTCAACGTTGAAAAGGAGATCATTGCGGGTGAGCCACCATCACGACTATCACGTGTGGTATAGGCATCAAAATTAATTTTGGCTTGATCAGTGGTATAGTCGAGGGCCAATACCGCTGCGGTATTTTTATCTTCTAGGCCATCAACAATGTGTTCACCTTGTCCATAAGTCGCACTGACGCGTGCTCCGAACTCCTTGTTTTCACCAAAACGACGTGCCACATCAAAACCTGATTTGTAATAGCCCCCATCTTCATACATGGCAGAGACTTGAGTCAGATCACGATCAGCACGTTTGGTGGTTGCCATGACGACACCACCAATACTACCGCCTGGGGCCATCCCTGCAATCAACGCATTCGGCCCTTTTAATACACTGGCAGAGCTTAAAATATCAGTCGGAGTACGCCCACTCGGTGACATGCCATAAGAACCATTGATATTGGCATCTTCCCAAGTCACAGCAAAACCACGAATCATAAAGTTTTCGTTTAAATGACCACTGTTGGTGGTGCTACGAATACTTGGGTCATTTTTAAGAATGCCCGCAATAGAGTCAGCTTGCTTATCTTTAATTGCCTGCTCAGTATAAGACTGGATACTAAATGGCGTATCCAATACCGCTTTCTCACCTAGAATCCCTAAACTGGCATCTTTTTTAAGTTTCCCGGTCGCATCCGTTTCTTGTGAATCAGCCTTTACAGTAATGGTCGGTAAAACGGTATTGTCATCTGCAACAGCAAACATGGGTAAAGTAATAAGAGATAAAAACAAGATATTCTTTTTCACGTGATCAAACCCCGATAAAAATTTGACCACAGTATATAAGATAAATTAACAAATGATAATAAAAACCATTAACAAAATAATTACCATTCATTCAGAAAATATGAAAGTCTTATAATGAGAATTTAAATGGTGTAGAAATTCACTCAGTAATTGAAGCCCTAATCCTCTGTTTCATCGACCAAATTGTCGCTCGCAGGGTTCTCCATCATTATTTCCATCCATTTGGGTATTCGGGCAATTTCTTAAAAAGAAGACAGCTTCCTCATAAGAATGCATTTGTGAACAATGTGTTCGCCCATCACACGTAAATTGATTACCTACAGCCGTTGTTGATTGCACTGTTTGTATAGGCTGCACCTGATCGTGTTGCAACGGCCTCTCCGTTTTTTCAGACAACTTCACTTCTGACAAATCACCAATCGTTTTTCTCTGTTCTTCAACAATTTGCTTTTGCGCCTCGATCAGCTGGGCTGTTTTTAATTGTTTTGATTGCTGATAAGACTGATATTTCTGGAAAACAAGAACAGCCAAAATCACAATAATCACGACACCTATGACCGTGGCAATGGTTCCATGCTGAGAAGAAGTACGCGATTGAGGTTGAACAATAGCGCTTTTGCGAATAGGTGCAGTTGTCGGTGTTAGAACCAAACGTTCAATCTGAGCAGCTTTGAACTTTCCATTATCGTCGACAATTAAAAACTTTAACTTTTCTCCAAGCTTGGGTTCCCCACCAGTTCGAGGAAAATCACGAATATGAAAGAAAATATCGCTTTGCTTCCCCTCGACTTCAATAAAACCAAATCCTCGTTCTGCATTATATTTTTTAATTTTTCCCTCAAGATACATCATGAACACTCTATTTTTATATTACGCCTATTCTAATGTAAAAGAGGCTAAAAAGCCTCTTTTATCATGTACCTAAAAAATTCCAATATTGAAAAATATCAATCAACACAATTAACGTCGAAAGTTTGACAATAACTCGGTTGTAATCGACTTATTGTGATTGGCAATTTTAGTCTTCTTGGTTTTAGCAGGATTTGCATCAACACGTTCAATTTGTGTTGCTTTAAACTTCCCACCATTTTCAAGCGCCACGAATTTCACTTTTTCATTTCTTTTCGGCTCGCCTTCTGCCGCAGGAAAATCTGAAATATGAAAAAAGATATCGCCTTCAGACGTTGCAATAAAACCAAATCCTTTATCAGGATTATATTGCTTAATTTTTCCTTGATAGAACTCTTGTGCCATGACATTTATCCTATGTTCTCAATGCAATCATTACAGTATATCGAAATAAAAAAGAGACTTTCAATCCATCCGAAAAGGTTCTACGGCTGGATCAAGTCTCTTTTTATCGGTATGGCAAAATTAGTCTTTTTGCACGCTACCAAAAATCTTGTCACCTGCATCACCCAGACCAGGAACAATATAGCCTTCAGCATTCAGGCCTTGGTCAACCGATGCTGTGTAAATACGAACATCTGGATGTGCAGCTTCAACTTTGGCAATACCTTCAGGTGCAGCAACCAAAATCATGACACGAATATCTTTACAGCCACTTGCTTTCAATACATCAATAGCCGCGATTAAAGAATTCCCTGTTGCCAACATTGGGTCAATGATCATGGCTAAACGATTGGCAACATCTGGCACTAACTTTTTGTAGTAAGTGCGCACTTCAAGCGTCGCTTCATCACGCTCTAGACCCAAGACGCTGACTTTAGCACTTGGAATCAGACTAAGAACGCCTTCAAGCATCCCGATACCTGCACGCAGAATCGGTACGATGGTGATTTTCTTCCCTGCGATACGTTGAGTTGAGACTTTCCCTGCCCACCCATCAATTTCATGATCAACAACAGGAAGATCCTTTGTTGCTTCATAAGTCAGTAACATCGTGACTTCTTGCGCTAATTCACGAAAGTTCTTGGTACTAATGTCAGAGCGACGTAGCAAGCCAAGTTTATGGCGAATAAGCGGATGACGAATTTCTTGAATCGACACGAGTGAGTACCTAGGTAATGTTAATCTCGTTCTATTATAAAGTGTTTTTTTACTCATCAATAAAAAAGCCCCCAATTTTGGAGGCTTTTTTGTACAAATCCGACGATTACTGTTGTTGAGACATCATAAAGTGCAATGGAGACAGAATCTCTGACTTCAATGCCAAGTTAATCATTGGATCTGGGTAAACACCCAATACGAAAACCAATAACGCAGCAGCAAGCACCATCAGACCACCAACTTTGCTCCCCCAATGCGCATCAGCATCAATACGAGGTACGTCTGGTGGGGTCATATACATCACCACCATCACACGTAAGTAGTAATACAAACCGATACCACTACCCACCACGATCATCGCAGCCAAGAACCAGTGCTGTGTTGTTACCGCAGCCATAACCACAAGGAACTTACCAATGAAGCCTGCAGTTAATGGAATACCCGCTAAAGACAACATCATCACGGTTAATGTTGCAGTCAAGATCGGACGGCGCCAGAACAGACCACGGTAGTCCGCAAGACTTTGGGCTTCATCCACGTTGTTATATGGGCTCGACATTAATGCCACTGCACCGAACGCACCGATCGTGGTGAGTACATAGGTGATCACATACACCGTTACGCTGCCAAGGCTTGCATAAGTCATGCTGATCAATGCAATCAGTAAATAACCAAAATGCGCAATCGATGAATAACCCAAAATACGTTTCAAGTTGACTTGGCGTACTGCAAGCAAGTTACCGACCACAATCGACAATACCGCGATGATGGTTAAAACCGTGACTAATGATTCAACCAAGATTGCACCAGAAGTCAGTAAGTAACGTACAAACAAACCAATCGTTGCCACTTTCGCAGCCGTTGCCAAGAAAGTTGCCATTGGTGCTGGTGCACCGGCATACACATCTGGCGTCCATTTATGGAATGGCGCAAGTGAAAGTTTGAACGCAACTGCAAAGATAATTAAGCCTAAGCCCAATAACACCATCGGTTGTTTGATTGCAGTAAATAAAGCTTGTACAGAGTCATAGAATGACAATGAACCTGTGTAAGCATAGATATACGCCATACCCATAAGCAACATAGCAGAAGCAGTTGCTGAAAGTACCAGATATTTAATCCCTGCTTCCAAAGACTGACCACGTTGATAGGTATAAGCCAACATGCCGTACACTGGAATCGACATCAACTCTAAGCTGATGAAGAACGCCGCATAGTGTGAGCTTGCAACCAATAACATCGCACCTGTCACTGAACACAGTAACAAGATATACAGTTCTTCGCGGTTTTCTTTATAGGTCTCAATATACGCATGAGACAAAGTACAACACGCCAAAGCTGCAATCAGAATCAGGAATTGATACAGCATGGTAAATGGATCAACCATAAACATGCCCATCACGTTAACTGGCACAAAGTGCCCGCTAAACATGGTATAGCCGATATAAATCGCAGCAAGGTTTAAACCGACAACCGAAGTTGTCGCAATGAGGTTGTGATTACGTTTAATCGCAGTCAACAGCATCACGACGATTGCGGTCAAAGCCACAATCATCACGGGAGCAAGCGGCATAAGCTCAGAAAAAGAAATTGTGAAGTTCATGGTTTATTGCATCTCCACATGTTCAAGTTGAGTTGCAGCCTGTTGAACAGTTTCAACAACTTCTTGTACTGGCATATAACTATTTACCAACCACTGCATGCTTGAATGAGACATATCCAAGAAGGTTTGTGGGTAAATACCTAACCAAACTAAACCGATTACACAGATCATCAGAATGCTGACTTCACGTGCAGATAGATCTTTCAATGGTGTTTTGTAGTGCTGCTTTTGCTCTGGATTCGGTTCACCAAACAACGCTTTGTGAATCAGGATCAGACCATAAAGACCTGCAAATACCAAGCTCACTGCAGCAATAATTGTGAACGCTGGATAGGCTTTGAATGAACCCATCAAGATCAGGAATTCACCGATAAAGTTACCTAAACCTGGTACACCTACAAGCGCTGCAACAAAGAACATCAAGAAGAATGGCAAGTATTGCAGTTGACCACGTAAGCCGCCCATCAAGCGCAAGTCACGCGTATGAACACGCTCATAGACTTGACCCGACATAATGAACAATGCCGCAGATGATAAGCCATGTGCCAACATCATGATCATTAAGCCTTGGAAGGTCAGGATATTACCTGCATAAATTGCAAGTAAGATGAAACCCATGTGTGAAATCGACGTATACGCAAGTAAACGTTTCATGTCTGTTTGTTGGTACGCAAGGAACGCACCGTAGAAAATACCAATCAAGCCCAAAATGATTGCAATGTCAGCAAACTGTGCTGACGCTGCCGGGAAGAAAGGAATCACGAAACGGAGTAAACCGTACGCTGCGGTTTTAATCAAAATACCCGCTAAATCCACAGAACCCGCAGTTGGTGCTTGCGCATGCGCATCAGGCAACCAACCGTGTAATGGGAATACAGGTAGTTTCACCGCAAAACCAATGAAGAAACACAGCATGAATGCATAAGCAACTTCAGGTGGTAAATGGTTCGCAACAGCCAATAGGTAGTTGTAATCGAAACCGATCATACCTGTCATCATGTATCCATAGACCACAAGGCCCAAGATACCAATCAACATGATCAAACCTGCGATTTGTGTATACAGGAAGAACTTGGTTGCAGCGTAAACACGTGAACGACCATTCGAGCCTTTATGACCCCATAACGCAATCAGGAAGTAGATTGGTACCAGCATCATCTCCCAGAAGAAGAAGAACAGGAATAAGTCAATCGCCAAGAATACACCGATGACCCCACCTAAACTCCACAGGAGGTTTAAATGGAAGAAACCTACGTTCTTTTGAATCTCACCCCATGAACAGCCCACTGCAAGTACGCCCAGTAATGCAGTCAACAACACCATAAGTAGAGATAAGCCATCCACTGCTAAGTGAATGCTAATACCTAAAGTCTGAATCCACGGAAGATGGAATTCAGCCGCCCAAGTCGGGACTTTACCGCCCAACTCGTAGCTAAATGTGCCACTTTGCCACAGTGCAATGCCCAAACCAAAGGTAATGAGCATACCAATCAAGGCAATCCAACGCGGTAAATGTTGGTCGTATTTATCAACCAACCAACAAATAAAACCAGCAATGAAAGGAACTAAAATCAGTGCGGGTAAAATTAAATTGTTTTCCATTTTATTTCCCCACAACCTGAATCACGATCAAGATCATCAACAACACCACTACACCGAGTGACATGCTTGATGCGTATTCACGTAATGAACCAGTTTGACGCGAACTAGTAAAGCTATTGCCGCCCTTCACAATGGCAGGCAGTAATAACCATAAACCGTCAACTGGATCACGACCTAAAATTTTCGCAATCAATAAATAAGGTTTTACAAATACGATGTCATACAAGGCATCGAAACCAAATGCTGTACGGCAAATGTGCGCTAAGCCTGAACCCAAAGAAGTCTGAGCAAATGATTTAACTGCACCATACGCAAAGGCAAACAAGAAGATACCGACAGCTAAACCAACAAGGGCAACACCACTTGCTAAATGTTCAGCATGTGCAACGGCAGCTTCTAAGCTCTCAGGAACAACAAAACTTGGAATGCTTGCAGCAGTCAATAATTTTGCAACTGGCGCTTGCAGGAAGTAACCGATACCAGTTGATAACGTAGCAAGAATTGCAAGCGGCGCCCAGTAAGTCACGCCATGAATCGCATGCGCATGAGTTTTCTCTTCGCCGAAGAATACCACCCAGATTAAACGGAAAGTATAGATAGACGTTAAGAATGCACCCGCAACACCCACCCAGTACAAGGTATTGTAAAGTGGAAGATTTGCAATAGTCGACTGTGCATAGACTGCACCCAAGATCGCATCTTTAGAGAAGAAGCCAACAGTCACGATTGGAAGTGCTGCCAATGCGCCACCACCAATGACGAAACACCAGAATACGAATGGAATCTTGTGACGTAATCCACCCATTTTGAAAATGTTTTGTTCGTGATGACATGCAAGAATCACTGCACCTGAAGAAAGGAACAATAACGCTTTAAAGAATGCGTGAGCCAACATGTGGAATAAACCAGCTTGGTACGCTTCAGCACCCACAGCCATAAACATATAACCCAACTGACTCATGGTTGAGTAAGCCAAGATACGTTTGATATCGGTTTGCACCAATGCGGCAAAGCCAGCCACCAGCAAGGTCACTGCACCTGTAATCGAGATGAACTGCATTACTTCTGGTGCCATTTCCATCACAGAGAACATACGGCAGCATAAGTACACACCTGCTGTCACCATGGTTGCAGCATGGATCAATGCAGATACTGGTGTAGGACCAGCCATCGCATCAGCTAACCAAGTTTGTAATGGAATTTGCGCTGATTTACCCGCCGCACCCAAGAACAACATCAATGCTGTCCAGATCGACAATGATGAACTTTGCGTCATCACAGTCGCTGCATTTTCAACAATGTACTGTGTATTCAAAGTGCCAAACTGTTGATAGAGCAGGAACAATGCGATGAGTAAGAAGACGTCACCTACACGTGTTACGGTGAATGCCTTGATTGCTGCCCAACCATTTGCAGGGTTTGAGTAGTAGAAACCAATCAATAAGTAAGAGCACAGACCTACGCCTTCCCAACCTAAGAACAATAACGCCAAGTTATCGCCGAGTACCAACAACAACATGCTGGCAACGAACAGGTTGAAATAAGAGAAGAAACGTGCGTAATCTTCTTCACCACGCATATACCAAGATGCGAAGATGTGAATCAAGAAACCCACACCCGTGATCATGCCTGTCATCAATAATGACAAGCCATCGAGGTGCAAGCTGATACCTGGCTCAAAACCGCCAACACTGAACCATGTCCATAAGTGTTGAACAAAAACGGTTTCGCCACTGCTGGTAAATGCAAGGCCGGCAATTAAAGCAAATAACGCAGATAAACCAACTGAACCGACACCAATAATAGCTGCCACATTTTCAGACAGTTTGTTACGCCCTGCCGCCAAGAGGATAAAACCAATGAGCGGGAATAAAACGGTTAAATATAATGTACTCATCCGCGCATCTCACTAGCAGCATCCACATCCAAATGATGGAAGCGATGATAAAACTGAAGGACGATCGCAAGACCAATACATGCCTCTGCTGCAGCAAGCGTCAGAATCAAGATGAACATGATCTGTCCATCTGGTTGAGCCCAAACACTACCTGCCAAGACGAATGCCAACGCAGCAGCATTCATCATCACCTCAAGGCTCATTAGCATAAATAAAAGGTTGCGTCGCACCATTACACCGTAAAAACCCAGTGCAAAAAGGATGGTTGCAACGATCAAACCATGTTCTAAAGGGATGTGTCCCATTATTCTTTATCCTCTTCTGCACCTGGTTCACGTTTGCCTAAGTGGAATGCTGCAACAAGTGCTGCAAGCAATAACATCGCGGCAACTTCTACCAATAATAGATAGTGAGTAAATAGTGCTTGACCAACTGCTTTAGGCCCAACAACTTCTGTACCCATTGGTGCAGAAATCGTGGTGTATTCACCACCGAGCATCCACACCAAGATTAAGCCCAATAAAAAGCTCATCAGTGCAGGAAAAGCCCAAGCATCTGAAGTCAACCATTTGCTTTCTTGTTCAATGGTATCTTGTCCAAGGTTCAACATCATGACAACGAAGACGAACAAAACCATGATCGCACCTGCATAGACGATGATCTCAAGGGCAGCCGCGAACGGCGCACCCACGATCATGAAAATGCCAGCAACCGCAAGAAGAGAAACGATCAAGCTAAGTAATGCATGCACAGGATTGGTGTTGGTCACAACACGTACTGTCGAAACAATGGCCACAAGTGCCATCAAATAAAATGGCCACATCATGGTAATAAGCTCCGTACATCTACTGGTGCACTTTCTTTTTGTGCTTGACCTTTTTCTTTACCGCTCACAGCCATACCAGTTACACGATAGAAGTTGTAGTCAGGATATTTACCCGGTCCAGAGATGAGTAAGTTTTCTTTCTCATACACCAAATCTTGACGTACATATTCACCCAGTTCGAAATCTGGTGTCATCTGAATCGCTGTGGTTGGACATGCTTCTTCACACATACCGCAGAAAATGCAGCGTGAGAAGTTAATACGGAAAAATTCTGGATACCAACGTCCATCTTCTTTTTCCGCTTTTTGCAATGAAATACAGCCCACTGGACATGCAACCGCACACAGGTTACATGCCACACAACGCTCTTCACCATCTGGATCACGCGTTAATACGATACGACCGCGATAGCGTGGAGGCGCAATTTGTTCACCTGGTACTTCTGGATATAAGATCGTGTCACGTTTACGTGTTACATGGCTGAACACCATCCATAACGAACGTACAATCGATCCAAAGCCAGCTAGAATTTTATACATTTTGTACTCCCTGCTGTCCTAGGCCTGATTCATCAGAATCACAGCACCAGTCACTAACAAGTTGACCAACGCCAATGGCAAACAAACTTTCCAACCAAAGTTCATCACTTGGTCATAACGTGGACGCATTAACGAACCACGCGCCAAGACAAACATCATTACAAAGAATGCTGTTTTAATTACGAACCAGAATAATGGTGGAACAAATGGAATTTCTAAGTTAAATGGTGCAAGCCATCCGCCGAAGAATAAAGTCACGATCAAAGCCGAGATCAAAACCACGTTGACGTATTCCGCAACGAAGAACATCCCCCACTTCATCCCACCATATTCAACATGGTAACCTTCAGCCAATTCTTGTTCAGCTTCTGGTTGGTCAAATGGGTGACGGTGCGTGACCGCAACACCCGCAACCACAAAGATCAAGAAACCTAAGAATTGAGGAATGATGAACCACATATCACGTTGTGCTTCAACGATTTCACGCATGTTGAATGAGCCTGCAATTGCAACCACACCCATCAACGAGATACCCAAGAACACTTCATAAGAAATGGTTTGAGCAGCAGAACGAAGACCACCGAGTAATGAGTATTTGTTGTTAGACGCCCAACCACCAAATAACACGGCATAAACTGCAATACCTGCCATTGCCATAAAGAACAATAGGCCGATACTCATGTCCGCAACGCCCAGTGTTGGACTTACTGGGATCACCATAAACGAAAGTACCGCAGTTGCCATCGCAACTGCTGGTGCTAAACGGAAAGTCAGCTTATCCGCAAACTTTGGTGTCCAGTCTTCTTTGAACATGATCTTGAGCATGTCGGCAACGATCTGGAACATACCACCCGGACCGACACGGTTTGGACCATAACGGTCTTGCCATAATGCCAAGAGACGACGCTCAATAAATGACATCAAAGCAGCAACCAAAACCACCACCAGCAAGATCACAATCGCCTGAATCACTGAATAAGCGATTGGCCAGTTCTCAGCCCAAAGTGGCGTTTGACGTATAATTTCTTGATTCATGAATTACACTCCTACCGCCACAGAAACAGGCTCTGCCAATGAAACAGTTGGTGCTAAACCAATTGGATAACCAATATAACCTGTTGGTAAATATTCAATCACCTGTACAGGTAAGCTGATGCTGGTTTCACCCGCTTGCACTGTAATACGTTGACCATCTTGAACATTTAAGCGTGTTGCATCTTGTTCACCTACCGCAAACATCGCTTCAGGAATACGAGATTCCATTGCCGGTGTTTTAATGGTGAATTCACCCGAACCAAAGATATGGTGCATTGGCACAAGACGGAAGCTTTCAGGGTTCACAACCACAGCAGTTGGTGCAACATAGCTACGTGCAGGACGTTTAGCTAAACGATCGAATAAACGGATACCCGAATCACCACCTTTTAAGTGACCACCCACTTCATCTTGGTATTTGTTCCAAGCTTGTGGTGAGTTCCAACCCGCAGACCATGCGAAAGGTACCAATGAAGATGCAGTCTGATTCCCTACATAACCTTCCATTGAGAAGGTTAATGCAGAGTCGATATCCGTCGGCTGTTTCGGTTCGTGAATCGATAACGGCGCACGCATTGCGGTACGACCTGAATAACGACGTGGTTCACGTGCAATCTTCAAACCATGGATACGGTAGCCCGCATCTGGTGCAACTTCTTCAATCGCAGCAAGTACTGGTACATTCTTAACGATGTCTTCAATCACATCATCCAGCAATGTCCAGTCGACCGCCTTACCTTTGAGACCTGTCTCAACGGCATGTAACCAGCGCCATGATTCTTTGATCGCGTATTCAGGCTTGTAGTAGCTTGGGTCATACACTTGATAGAAACGTTGTGCACGGCCTTCTTGGCTGACGACAGTACCATCGCCTTCAGCAAAGCTTGCCGCTGAAAGTACGATATCTGCAAGTTTCAAAGTTTCAGTTTCGCTATGATCCAATACGATCATAGTTTCAGCTTTATCTAATGCAGCTTTTACTTGTGCCACAGGTAAACGACGGGTTAAGTCATTTTCAACCACAACCACAGCATCAAAATCTTGTGCAAACGCTTGCTCTAGGCTTAAGCCACCAAACAGAGCCAAGCCCATTGAGTTCACTTCAGGAACAGTCAATGACAAGCCCGCATTTCCACCGAGGTTTTGCGCAACTTGAGCAGCCGCTTCCATAATTGCAGGATCTTGTAAGCTGGTACCCGAGATAATCAATGGCTTTTTCGCAGCTTTCAAAGTATCTGCAATGGTTTGCGCAAATGCTTTGGCATCATCCGCTAAACCAGAAATTGCTTCACCTTTAACAGCAGAAGCAACCGCGAAACCTAAACGTGCGATGTCATTTGGAGATGCAACCACTTCACCTGTCGCCACATCCGCTAAACGCGTTTGCGTTGCAGCAAGAATATAGATTGGTGATTTTGCATCTTGACCAATACGTTGTACAGGTTCAGCTAGCCAGTCTGGTGTACGTGTTGCAGCAGCCATTTCTTTGGCTTTGTTTTTCGCAGCTTGACGCACAGACAAGGCCATACGTGGTGCAGTTTGAGTTAAGTCTTCACCCAAGATCAATACCGCATCATAGCTTTCAATTTCACGCATGTTCGGGTTGTAAATACCCTGTGTTTGCATGATTGAAGCCGCTAACTCAACCAAGTTCTGCTCTTTTTGAGACATCCCTGTTGAGTAGTTATCTTGTCCAACCAACTCACGCAGTGCGTAGTTTGATTCCAAGCTCGCGCGTGGAGAACCAATACCTAACACTTTCTTACCTTGAAGTTGCGTAATCACTTGATCAAGTGCCTGATCAACAGTCACGGTTGCAACAGTTTCACCATTACGGAACTGCGGTTGACGTGGACGGTCTTCACGGTTCACATAGCCTGTACCGAAACGACCTTTATCACAAAGGAAGTATTGGTTCACAGAACCATTGAAACGGTTTTCAACGCGACGGATTTCGCCATAGCGTTCACCCGGAGAGATGTTACAACCTGAAGAACAGCCGAAACATACGCTTGGCGCATATTGCATATCCCATTTACGGTTATAACGTGCTGAATGGGTCTTGTCGGTAAATACACCTGTTGGACACACTTCAGTCAGGTTACCTGAGAACTCAGATTCTAAAGTACCTGATTCTGGGCGACCGAAATAAACACGTGATGCATTGGCATAGACACCAAAATCGGTACCACCAGCATAGTCTTTGTAGTAACGCACACAACGGTAGCACGCGATACAACGGTTCATCTCATGCGCAATGAACGAACCCAACTCTTGGTTATAGTGAGTACGTTTGGTAAAGCGATAACGACGACGATCGTGCTGAGTCATGACGGTCATATCTTGTAAATGACAGTGACCACCTTCTTCACAGACTGGACAGTCGTGTGGGTGGTTGGTCATCAAGAATTCAACGATCGAGGCACGGAAATCCGTCGCTTCTTTGTCTTCAATCGAAATATAGGTATTGTCGGTCGCAGGTGTCATACATGACATCACCAAACGCCCACGTGTGTCCTCAGGATTCGCATACTGAGTCACCGCACATTGACGACAAGAACCAACAGAACCTAAGGATGGGTGCCAACAAAAATACGGGATGTCGATGCCAAGGCTGAGACATGCTTGTAGCAAGTTTTCTGAGCCGTTGACTTCATACGATTTTCCATCGACATGAATTGTAGCCATAGTCGAATTCCTTAAGCTTGTTCTACGTCTAGAGCTGGAGCATGGGTCTTAACCTTAGCCTCAAACTCATTACGGAAATATTTAAGTGCGCCCATAAGCGGCTCCATCGCACCTGGTGCGTGAGCACAGAAAGTTTTACCGATCCATAATTTACGCGTCAATTCTTGTAAATGATCGATATCTTCTTTCTTACCTTCGCCTGTTTCCAGTGCTTTAAGCGCTTTCACTGCCCAAGGTAAACCGTCACGGCATGGTGTACAGAAACCACATGATTCACGTGCGAAGAATTCTTCTAAGTTACGTGTCGCAGAGACCATACATTGGCTTTCATCCACCACCATGAGCAGACAAGTTCCTAAACGAGAACCCGCTTTCATGATTGTTTCAGAATCCATTGGCAAATCAATGTGTTCAGCAGCCAAGAAGTCCGTCGATGCGCCACCTGGTAACCAAGCTTTCAGGGTTAAGCCATCACGCATACCACCCGCGTGCTCTTCAATCACTTCACGCGCAGTTGTACCGAATGGAAGTTCCCAAAGACCCGGGAATTTAACTTTGCCTGATGCACCATAAATCTTGGTGCCTGGATCTTTCGACTTACCCGCAGATAGGTTGATATACCACTCTGGACCACGCAACATGATCGCTGGCAAGTTATTGTAGGTTTCAACGTTGTTCACAATCGTTGGACGCCCCCATGCCCCTGCAACTTGCGGGAATGGTGGTTTGGTACGCGGATTGGCACGGCGACCTTCAAGCGAGTTGATCAATGCCGTTTCTTCACCACAGATATAACGACCTGCGCCAGTGTGAACATGCATATCAAAGTTCCAGCCTGTTCCAAGGATGTTGTCACCCAAGTAACCTTTAGCACGGATTTGCTCTAATGCTTCATTTAAGTATTGAGCTGCTTCGACATATTCACCACGGATGAAGATATAACCTTGAGTTGCTTCTAAGGTATAACCCGCAATCAGCATGCCTTCGATCAATTGATGAGGAAGTTTTTCCATCAACAAACGATCTTTAAAGGTACCTGGTTCCATTTCATCGGCATTACAGATCAAATAGCGTGGGCCACCATCATTGGGTGCCATCAATGACCATTTAATCCCTGCTGGGAAACCTGCACCACCACGACCTTTGACTGTCGCAGCTTTAATCACTTCAAGCACGTCTTTTGGTGGCATGCTGAGTGCTTTTTTAAAGCCAGCATAACCTTCAAGTGCTTCGTAGTCATCTGCCGCACGAACAAACTCTTGTTTGCTCAAACGCCAAGTCAATGGATGCGTTTCTGGGTTACCGTCGCCATAAATTGGTTTTGGTTCAGTATTCATACATACTTCTCCAATAACTGTTTAACTGATGACACGTCCACGAGGCCGTGCGTATCTTCATCAATCATTAAAGTTGGACCTTTATCGCAGTTGCCTAAACAGCAAATTGGGAGCAAGGTAAAACGACCATCAGCTGTGGTTTGTCCGTACTGGATCCCCAACTCGCGCTGGAACGCTTCTGCCAAAGTTTCTGCACCCATCAAGAAGCATGCAATTGAGTCACACAATAAAATTACATGGCGACCAACTGGTTGACGGTAGATACGGTTATAGAAAGTTGCAACACCTTCAAGATCCGCCACACTCATTGTCAACAACTGTGCAATCGCATTCATTTGTGCATCATCTACCCAACCATTACGGCGCTGTACACACTTCAACGCATCCAGAGAGGCTGCACGTGGGTACGGGTAATGACCAATGTGATGTTCAATGTCATGAATTTCGTCCGCAGTCAAAATCCCTTCAACATTCACACGTGGTTTTTTATCAGTCAAAATCATCATAATCGTTTACCCCTAGCGATCCACATCAGCCATAACTACGTCAATAGTCGCCAAATAAATGATCAAGTCAGAAACCAAACTGCCATTAATCACTGAAGGCATTTGCTGTAAATGCGTGAACGTTGGTGTACGAATACGGGTACGATAACTCATGGTTGACTTATCAGAAGTGAGGTAATAGGTACTCGCACCCTTCACCACTTCAGTCATAAATGAAGACTCGCCCGCTGGCATTACAGGACCCCAAGAGACGCTCAAGAAGTGCGTAATCAAGGTTTCAATATCTTGTAATGTCTTATCTTTCGGTGGTGGAACTGCCAATGGGTGATCCGCTTTATATGGACCAGATGGCATGTTATCCAAGCACTGCTGAATGATTTTCAATGATTCAGTGATTTCACGGAAGTGAACCAAGACACGTGCATAGGCATCGCCTTCGTATTCCACTGGAATATCAAAGTCGAAGTTTTCATAACCACTATATGGACGGTATTTACGAACATCAAAGTCAATACCCGTTGCACGTAAGCCAGTACCTGTCACACCCCAAGCCAACGCAGATTTCGCATCGTATTGCGCAACATTACGCGTACGACCGATAAAGACTGAGTTTTTAAGCGCTGCAGTGTAGTACTCGTTCAAACGTTTCGGCATCCATTCCAACAATTCTTTCACTAGCTTTTGCCAGTTATTTGGAAGGTCATGCGCAGTACCACCGATACGGAACCATGCTGGGTGCATACGGTAACCGGTGATCGCTTCAACGATGTCATAGACTTTCTGACGGTCCGCGAACATATAGAATACAGGGGTCATACCACCCGCATCCTGAATCGCTGTACCACAGAACAACAAGTGGTTATTGATACGGAATAATTCGTTCAACATCACACGAATGACTTGTGCGCGCTCTGGGACTTTAATACCCGCAAGCTGCTCAACCGCCATCACATATGGCATGTTTTGCGCACAACCACCGAGGTAGTCAACACGATCGGTATACGGAATGAATGAATGCCAGGTTTGACGTTCAGCCATCTTTTCCACACCACGGTGGTGATAACCGATATCAGGCACACAGTCTTTGACTTCTTCACCGTCCAACTGTAATACCACACGGAACGCACCGTGCGCAGATGGATGGTTAGGACCCAAGTTCAGGAACATGAAGTCTTCATCATCATTACCGCGTTTTAGACCCCAGTCTTCTGGAACAAAGCGTAAGTGTTCTTGTTCGAAATCTTGCTTCGCTTGGTCTTGCATATACGGGGTATATTCTGTCGCACGGGCAGAATATTCTTTACGTAACGGATGACCTTCCCAATAGGTTGGCAACAAGATACGACGGAGCATTGGATGCCCAGCGAAATCGATACCAAACATATCGTAAGCTTCACGCTCGTACCAGTTGGCATTTGGCCAAATATTGGTTGCGGTTGGGATGCTTAAATCATTTTCATTCAATGCAACTTTAATACGAATATCACTATTACGCTCAAGCGATAACAAGTGATAGAACACAGTAAAGTCAGATGCTGGCAAACCGTCACGGTGAACACGTAAACGCTCATCGACCGCTGACAAGTCAAACAACATTACATAAGGACGTTCCACTTTACGGAGGAACATAAGGACTTCTTGCACGCGTGCGCGCTCAACCCAGACTGTTGGAAACTCTTCAAAAGTCGCCTGCACATAGAAGTTCTCACCAAACTTGGTTTTGAGCTCTTCTACGATTGCAAATGCTGGGCGTGAATCAACTGGAGTTGATTCTGGCATAGCAATGTCAGTTTCAGCCATTGGCTTGGCTTCCTATTTAATACAAATTTTGTCAATTTTTCCGACGACCATATTCCTCATGGAATATGTCAAAACTCATCGTTAAAATTATTTAATGTCATCCATAGAGCGTAGGTTTTTCACCGCAATACGTTCCGCATTTTTACGGTCACGTTCTGGCATCATCTTTGGCTTATACACAGGCTGAAGATCATCACCAATAACCGCTGAAAGTGGACGGCGCTCAAGTTGAATTTGGTCTTGCAATAACATCAATGCTTGGATTAATGCTTCTGGACGCGGCGGACAACCTGGGATGTACACATCAACAGGAATAATTTTATCTACGCCTTGAACCACTGAATAGATGTCGTACATACCACCTGAGTTAGCACAAGCACCCATTGAAATGACCCATTTCGGCTCAAGCATTTGTTCATACAAACGTTGAATAACAGGCGCCATTTTGACAAAGCATGTCCCTGCAACAATCATCAAATCTGCTTGACGCGGTGAAGCACGAATAACCTCGGCACCAAAACGTGACAAGTCATGTACACCTGTTAATGTAGTTGCATATTCAACGTAGCAGCATGATGTACCAAAGTTAAATGGCCACAAAGAGTTTTTACGCCCCCAGTTCACTGCTGTATGCAACACATCCTCAAGACGTGTCATCATCACACTTTTATTCACTTCTTCCTCAAGTGGATCAGTGACGATTTGACGATCTTGTAATGGATATTGATCGGCATCCGGATTCGCACGGGTTAAAGTATATTTCATCCCGACTTACTCCTTTTTAAGTAATGATGTAGTCGGTGTTTTAGATTTAACACGACCAGAAGACTGTGCTGGAATATGACCAGTAGGATCGACAACTAACTCTTCAATGTTATTAAATCGAGTAATGTCAGCAATGTTCATATTTGGCGAACCGATTTTGGTCTTCACGCCAGCTGCTTTACGACGATCTGAAGGTGCCCAGTTAAGAGAGCCCGTAGAAAGTTCATAAATCAAACCGATTAATAAAACCAAAATAAATACGGCAGCAGTTGCAAAACCCACCCAACCAACTTCACGAACTGAAGTTGCCCAAGCGTAGAGATAGAGGGCTTCTAGATCGAAAACCACAAAGAAAATTGCAACTAGATAGAACTTGGCTGACAAGCGGATACGAGCACCGCCCGCACCTACTACACCTGATTCAAACTGCTCTTGCTTTGCACGTCCCCATGCTTTACCCCCGAGGAGTAAGGGAACTGTCAGCATAAAAACGCAAAGAAATGTAACGCCGATCACGAAGGCAATAATTGCCCATTCGTATGGAGTAATGGCACTCATGCGGGGATAACTCCTGGCAGGCCTATTTTTAACAAAGAATGTATGTATTGGCCTTCAAATACACCAAACACAAAATTAATCCCGCCAATTGTACCTGATTTCTAATTTCTCATGCTAGTTGAAGCGCTTTAGTCTTTCGGATGATTTTGTCCTTAAATTTACAGATATATCCAAGATCATGGTTAATTCACCCCTAAAAATCGAATTATCTAATCAAGAACAGAATATTGATCATTTTTTTCTTTATTTAAGCATTAAAAACATTCTTATTTTAATCGCCTTGCCCCAATATATTGCAGCACGAACTAAATCATTGCATTGATACAAATTTATGATGAAAATTTAAACAAAATTTATATAATAGCGACCTTATCTCCCCATAGAACCGCGTCAGAATGCCCCAAGCTCATGCAGCATTAAAACCACGCTCGCTGTTACAATTATTTTTACTCTTTGCGGGGGTGATTCTACTATGCTGCCTACTCGGCATCGCCACCCGACATCTGACTTTTTTAGCCTCTTTTTGGCCTGCAAACTCGGTGCTACTAGGTTTACTGATTCGCTTTCCACAAACTCGGCACCCAATCAGTTTTATAGGAGCAATTGTCGGCTATCTGCTTGCGGACGCCTTGCAAGGCACACCTCTCTTGCTGAATATCTGCTTGAACTCTGCCAATTTGCTCTATGTCATCACCACACTGACCCTATATATCAAATTTAATGCCTTTATCCGCTCACTGCATCACGGCTATTTTTATCTCTTTCTCTTCAGTTTCTGCTGTATCGGCGGTTTGGCCAGCTCATCATTTGCAGCGCTGACTCTGCCCTTACTCAATACCAAATTCGCGCTCGGTTCATTCTGGACAGATTTTGGCTACTGGTTTACCGCTGAAATCCAAAATGCCTTATTACTGCTGCCTGCGATGATCAGTGCGCCGCATTTCGCCGAGTTTAAACAGCAACTTAAAGAATTTAAGACTCAAACGGTACAAGAAAGCTTACCCTTGTTTGCGGTTATTTTTTCGATTGCGATTGGCTACTATGATACAGGCCCCGGTTCACTGCTGTATCCAATTGCCGCCCTGATTTGGTGTGCTTTGAGCTATCGCCATTTTTCAGTGGCCGTTATTACCTCGATCAGCTGCGCCTTTGTGATCTATCACGTCTCGCAAAACTATCTGTTACTTTACCCCGAGCAGTTTTTAAACAATGCCATCTCTATCCGCCTTGGGCTGATTATGATGACCATTGCCCCGCTCACGGTATCCAGTATCAATATGGTGCGATCCAAGCTGATCCAAGAGTTACAGCACACCATCGCCCATGACGAACTGACCTCAAGCTTAACCCGACGCCAATTTTTGCAATCGGTGCAACTGTTCCAGCAACAGGCAACTTACACGGGTCAAACGACCGCTTTTCTCATGCTCGACATTGATCACTTTAAACAGGTGAATGACAGTTATGGGCACCAGATGGGTGATCGTGCCTTACAAAGCTGTGTACACACCATTCAGAGCCTGCTCAGACCGCAAGATCTACTGGGCCGTTTAGGTGGTGAAGAATTTGCCATCTTTATGACCAATACCAATGCTGATGCCGCCTACCTATGCGCGGAAAAAATTCGTCTGCAAATCAGTCAAACGCCGATCGAATACGCAGCGCAACAGACTTTTTCGATTCAAATCAGTATCGGGATTTGTATTTGTGAGCCTGAAAATCAGCACGCTATTGAGCAATTATTTAAGCAGGCCGATGATGCGCTCTATCAAGCCAAACGACAGGGCCGCAATCAAGTTGTCATTTCGACATAATATGTTGCAATTCAGCTAAATACTTTAATTATCTTTATACACAGCAGTGTGAATAGATGAGTATTCTAGAATGAGCACAAAAGGAGAAAAACATGCATCTAGAATACACTCACGCTTCGGATTATTTCTTTTTTTCACAACTTCTGATGCGCCATATAGAAAGTTATGTTCGAAAACATCCAGATGCTGATAATGCGATTTTTGATTTAAGAGACATTTACGAAGTATTTAGAGAGGATTTTGCCGCCACAACCACCAATTTAGAAAGTATTCTCAATATTGCAGATAGTTATAAAGTCGAAACCTTAAATGGAGATCAAACCCTGATCAAAGGCTATAAAATCGATATTAAGAACAATGCGCTGCTGATTGACTTCAATGCAGATGCATTGCAGGGTCTTCGCTCAGGAAAACCATTGATTGAACCTGATCCATCTGTTCATGAGTAAGCAGCGATAAAACAAGATCATTTAAAAACCTGATTTAGCCAAAGCATTGCGCTTTGGCTTTTTTATTGCTGCACATAAAAAAAGGAATGACTGGCATCATTCCTTTTCTTCTATTATTTCTTAATCACCTGTTTATAACGCTTGGCAGGCCAGGTCATGATAAAGCGCGCGCCGCCCAAGTTTGGACTCTGATCCACTTGAATGGTGCCACCAAACCAGTAGGCAATACGACTGACAATCGACAGACCTAGACCATACCCCCCCGAAGCACGGGTACGGCTATCATCTAAGCGGGCAAAGGCTTCAAAAATACGGCTGCGCTCCTGCTCAGGAATCCCCGGTCCGTCATCTTCAACGCAGACATAGGCATTGCCATCAGCACGAACACCACCACTGATGCGCACTTTATGATCACAGTAACGGACCGCATTACCCACCAGATTCTGCACCACACGATGTAGATAACGGCGTTCTGCATCCACTTTTAGAGCCAAAGGCGGTGCAATCAATTCAATTTCTTTTTGCGTCTTCAGCGCTTCGGTTTCCATTGCCACTTGATCCAGCACTTCAACCAAGACAATGTCTTCGAAATCTAAAGATGGCGTGCCCTGTTCCAGTTTGGCATAGGTCATGATCTCATCAATCAAGGTATTGAGGGCTTCAATATCCTTATCGATCATGTCCACCTGTTGAATACGATAATTATAGTCGTCTTCTTCTGCCAGCATTTCCATACCGAATCGAATCCGCGCCACAGGGGTTCTGAGCTCATGCGATACCGCACGCATCAATTCACGCTGTGCCTCGATCAGACGCTGAATATGATCGGACATGTTGTTATAACTGGAGGCCAAGTTCGCCATTTCATCGCTGCCCTCAATCGGGACACGCAAGGACAAATCCCCAGACTTCATTTTGTTTAAGGCATAACGCACCTGACGGATTTTACGCTCAAGTGGCAGAATCAAACCATAAACACCCAAACTCAACAGGAACAAGCTAAATAAGGTAATGCCTGCGGAAAGCTGGAATGGCATCCAATTAAACATCGGCACAGGTCCTAGAACCAGCACTTGTGCAGAATGATTCGGCATTGGCGAAACAATGGAAATGGTGGTACCGCGTACCGTAGCACTGTCTTTATACAACAACACGCTTTGATCTTGGCGCAAACGACCAATTTGTTCCGAATCCAGATTGATATCTTTAATATCTACAATTTCAATTGGATAATAGAAGTGCTTTTTGATTTTCTCTAAGTACTCACGCTCCTGCCCTGGATAAAAAATCAAATAATCCAGTACAAAGATCGGCAACGCTTTCATTTGGCGTTCGCCAATTTTATCGACTTTGATATAGAGGTAATGCTTAGGATCGTCTTTTAGACCGATAATGATATAGCCGATGCCATTATTGGCATCGTAACGAACCACTGACTTTTGTTCAGCGATACGCTTTTTTTCGGTACGAGACAGTTCTACCCGCTCTGCATCCACATAGTAGATCGGCAATTCCAGCAAATCAGAGGCATCTGAAATCCAATCTAACTTTTGTTGTTTTTCTGGCTGACGAGACACCCCTTCACTAATGACATAGGAAATGCCATCGGTAAGAGATTCGCGATATTCTTGCGCCCGTTGATAGTTAATGATCTGCACCAGCAAATAACAAAATGCGGCAACCACAACGACCAAAACGACCAAACCAGCATAGATACGCAAAAATATGCTGTTTTTCAGTACTCGACTTACCATAGGGTAAATAATTCCAAGCTAGTTAACACCTCTCCCTAAACAGCCACGCTGCACAGAGCCCGCTATCAAGGGAAAAGCCCCCTGTGATCAGGAGGCTTTAGCGTGTTTAGATTCCGTTGGTTTCTTTAACGAATAAATAACCTTTACTACGTACTGTTTTAATACGTTTTGGATTTTCTGGATCATCACCAATTTTTGGACGGATACGTGAAATACGCACATCAATCGAACGATCTTGGCCATCGTATTCGATGCCACGTAAACGCTCGAAAATATCTTCACGAGACAGGATACGACCGGCATTCGACGCCAATAACCATAACAAGTCATATTCAGCGCTGGTGAAGTCAACCAACTCACCATTTAAAGTCACTGAACGACCGCCATTATCAATCACCAGATCATCAAATTCGATACGTTGTGCTACTTCGTCTTCTACTGTTTTGTCAGTGCGACGTAATAAAGCACGGATGCGCGCTAATAACACACGTGGCTGAACAGGTTTAGCAACATAGTCATCTGCACCCATTTCTAAACCAAGCACCTGATCCATATCTTCAGTACGTGCAGTGAGCATCAAAATCGGTTGATGATAATGTGGACGCACTTCACGACAAACGGTTAGACCATCTGCACCCGGTAACATTACATCCAGCACCACAAGATCGGGTTGCTCGCTGATAATGCGACGGATTGCACGATTACCATCCGTTTCGACTCCAACTTCTAAACCGTTACGAATCAAATACTCTTGTGTTAAACGTGCTAAGCGTTCATCATCTTCTACGATTAAAATCTTCGGTAACTTTTCTTCTTGGCTCATTTGTTGCCCCTAAAATCTGAGTGAATCCATCTATAAAAATCTGATAGATACATTGGTTTATGTTTTGCAATATACACACGTTTACATTGTAAACAAGTAGCCGTTCACCAAACTGATACACGCTTACCCTGTTTTGTTATCTTTTTATTAAAATTATGAATTTTAATATATTTTTCAGAAATATATGCATTTTCCGACAGGATGAATATTTAGTATAGATTTTGTGCCAATGTTAAACAATTTGTTTCTTTATTCGCCCAAAACAATTTAAGTGTCTGTTTTTTGAGTTATCCACAGAGTTATCTATAAGCCTTTTTTAACGGCTTTGATATGCTATGTGACTGTGATTTCAGCAGTTAAGACATGAAAAAAAAATTAGTAAAATGTCAAGGATTGATCTACTCCAAAAAATCCCGTATCTTGTGTTGAAAATAAACTTTAACCACTAAGTATTGTGTTTATCCCTCAAACATCGTGGCATACTTTTTGCTCGATTCAAACGGTCAATGAACATAAAAATAGATGATAATGGAGCTATGCTGACATGAGCATCATCACTTCTACTCCTGGCCAACTTCAGGTCATTAAGCGCACCGGTGAGATTGCGACATTTAATGCCGAGAAAATTTCTGTTGCGATTGGGAAAGCATTTTTAGCAGTTGAAGGTCAACAAGGTACTGATTCAAGTCGTATCCATGACCGTATCACCCAACTGACAGAAATGGTTATGAACACCTTTAATCGTCGCCTACCTTCTGGTGGCACGATTCATATCGAAGAAATCCAAGACCAAGTTGAATTGGCATTGATGCGTACTGGCGAACAGAAAGTTGCCCGTGCCTATGTGATTTATCGTGACCAACGCGCAAGTGCTCGTCAGCAAACTGGTGCGAACCATCACCCTACCCTGCAAATCACCGATGCCAATGGTCAGCTCCAGCCATTGGATTTGGATGCACTTACAGCAACGATTGAAACTGCAAGTGAAGGTCTAGAAGGGATTGATGTTCAAGCCATCCTTGATGAAACCGTAAAGAACTTATACAACGGCGTAAAAGAAAGCGATATCGCGACCACCATGATGATGGCAACGCGTACCCGTATCGAACAAGAGCCAAACTATACTTATGTGACTGCTCGTTTACTCAGTAGCGAATTGGTCAGCACAGGTTTAGAGTTCTTGGGTCTGCCTGCAGAAACCTTGGAAGGCGATGCTTTAGAAACTTTCTTAAAGAAAGGGATCGAGCTTGACCTGCTTTCTGAAGACTTGTTGAACTTTGACCTTGCTAAATTGGCTGCTGCGATCAAACCAGAACGCTCAAACCAGTTTACTTACTTAGGTCTACAAACTTTATTTGACCGTTACTTCATCCATTCAAATGGCGTGCGTTTTGAATTACCACAATTATTCTTTATGCGTGTGTCGATGGGTCTGGCACTTAACGAAGAAAATAAAGAAGACCGTGCAATCGAATTCTATGACTTATTGTCTAGCTTCGACTACATGGCATCTACGCCGACCCTATTTAACTCAGGTACTTTGCGTCCGCAATTATCAAGCTGTTACTTAACGACAATTGGTGATGACCTGTACGACATTTATGGCGCAATGCGTGATAACGCAATGTTGTCTAAATGGGCTGGCGGTTTAGGTAATGACTGGACACCAGTTCGTGCCTTGAACTCATATATCAAAGGCACCAACGGTAAATCTCAAGGTGTGGTTCCATTCCTTAAAGTTGCCAACGATACAGCCGTTGCGGTAAACCAAGGTGGTAAGCGTAAAGGTGCAGTCTGTGCATACCTTGAAACTTGGCACTTGGATGTTGAAGAATTCCTAGAGCTCCGTAAAAACACTGGTGATGACCGTCGTCGTACCCATGACATGAACACGGCGAACTGGGTGCCTGACTTGTTCATGCAACGTGTATTTGAAGATGCTGAATGGACACTGTTCACGCCTTCTGAAACACCAGACCTGCATGATTTAACAGGTGCTGAATTTGCTGAGCGTTATGCGCACTACGAAGCAGTCGCAAAACAAGAAAACATGCTGCATAAGAAAGTCCGTGCGAAAGACTTATGGCGCAAAATGCTTTCGATGTTGTTCGAAACTGGTCACCCGTGGATCACATTCAAAGATGTATGTAACTTACGTTCACCACAACAACATGTGGGCGTAGTTCACTCATCGAACTTGTGTACAGAAATCACCTTAAACACTAACCAAGATGAAATCGCGGTGTGTAACTTAGGTTCGATCAACCTTGTACAACACGTTCAAGGTGGTGTGTTAGATCGTGAGAAACTTGCGCGTACAGTGAAAACTGCGGTGCGTATGCTCGATAACGTGATCGACATTAACTACTATGCAGTGCCACAAGCAAAGAATTCAAACTTGAAGCACCGCCCTGTAGGTATGGGGATCATGGGCTTCCAAGATGCATTGTATGAAATGAATCTTGCTTATGGTTCAGATGCAGCGGTTGATTTCGCCGATGAATCAATGGAAGTGATCAGCTACTACGCAATCGAAACTTCAAGCAACCTTGCGCTTGAACGTGGTGCTTATTCAACATTCAAAGGTTCATTGTGGGATCAAGGGATTCTGCCAATCGACTCTTTAGAAATCGTTGCAAAATCACGTCCAGAGCGTATGTTCGAAGTGGATCGTACTCAACGTTTAGACTGGGATTCATTACGTACTAAAGTTCAGAAAGACGGTATGCGTAACTCAAATGTGATGGCGATTGCACCGACTGCAACCATCTCTAACATTTGTGGCGTGTCTCAATCGATTGAGCCAACTTTCCAGAACTTGTATGTGAAATCGAATCTTTCTGGTGAGTTCACCGTGATCAACCCTTACCTTGTTCGTGCATTAAAAGAACGTGGTCTTTGGGATACGGTAATGGTCAATGATCTAAAACACTTCGAAGGTTCAGTGCAAAAGATTGCGCGTATTCCTGAAGAATTAAAAGCAATCTTCGCGACTGCATTTGAAGTAGATACTCGCTGGATCGTAGATGCTGCGTCACGTCGTCAAAAATGGATCGACCAAGCACAGTCATTGAACCTTTACATCGCTGGCGCGAATGGTAAGAAACTTGACATCACCTATAAGATGGCATGGTTACGTGGTCTTAAAACCACATATTATCTCCGAGCTTTAGGTGCAACATCGGCTGAGAAATCAACCATTAATACGGGTGCACTGAATGCAGTTAAACCAGCATCGGTTGAAGCGCCTGTGGTTGCAGCAGCACCAGCGGCAGTTGTAGCTGAGAAGAAACCTGAAACTGCGGTTGAAGAAGATGGTTTCACGACAGCAGCGCCAGTGCCATTGGCGTGTTCAATTGACAACCCAGACTGCGAAGCTTGTCAGTAATTTTATTCCTCTCTCAATAAATCCCCTCTCCTTTTAGGAGAGGTGATGAGCGACTAAAGCTCCGCAAGAGAGGTTTCTATAGAGGCATCGATCATGTTCCATCTCAGTCATAATTATCAATTTGGTGTGATTGTTCTGATTTGTGCCTTTCTAGTGTTTTATATCCCCCTCGTTTACGCGTTTTTTAAAATACGTAGACAACAGCGTAATCAAAATAAGTCTTAGGGATTGTCAGTGTCCATTGGTCACTTTTTAAAACTCAATCAATAAAACTTAATTTTGCTTACACAAATTGAGCGTATAGTAGGACATCTCCTTGCTTGAGATGTCTAAATAAAAGATATAAAGCAACGAAGAGAGAATTGATATGTCTATCCTTAGTTGGGACGATTTTGAAGATGATTCGCAAAAACCGACTACACCTGAACACAAGTCTGCGCCCATCGACACGCAAAAAACGGTTAATACGCAAGTGGTATCTGATTCAGAGCAATCATCGCCGCGCGTGGCTGCTGCACAACCCGCTGGAACCAGTACCGTGCGATCAACAAATCCAACCGATTCGTTGGCACGAGCATCTGCTGCCTTAGAACATTTAGATGCTGCACCTGGCTTGGAAGAGCTTGAGATGGGTGCACAACGTGTACAGGTTGATGATAAAGCGATGATCAACTGTCGCGCTGACTTAAACCAGCTTGTTCCGTTTAAATACGAGTGGGCTTGGCAGAAGTATCTTGACGGGTGTGCAAACCACTGGATGCCGCAAGAAGTCAACATGAACCATGATATCGCGCTTTGGAAGTCTGAAAATGGCTTAACTGAAGATGAGCGTACCATCATCATGCGTTCTTTGGGTTTCTTCTCGACTGCAGACTCATTGGTTGCAAACAACTTGGTCTTGGCGATCTACCGTCACATTACTAACCCTGAATGCCGTCAGTACATCTTGCGTCAAGCGTTTGAAGAAGCGATTCACACGCATGCTTATCAATACTGTATCGAATCTTTGGGTATGGACGAAGGCGAAGTCTTCAACATGTACCGCGAGATTCCAAGTGTTGCGCGTAAAGCATCGTGGGGCTTGAAGTACACTCAATCTTTAAGTGATCCAACGTTCAACACAGGTACGCCTGAAAACGACCAACGTTTACTGCGTAACTTGATCGCATTCTATTGCGTACTTGAAGGGATCTTCTTCTACTGTGGCTTTACTCAAATCTTGAGTATGGGTCGTCGTAACAAGATGAATGGTGTTGCTGAGCAGTTCCAGTACATCTTGCGTGATGAGTCTATGCACTTGAACTTCGGTATCGACATGATCAACCAGATCAAGATCGAGAACCCGCACTTGTGGACGGCTGAGTTCCAAGAAGAAGTGATTCAAATGATTCTTGAAGGCACCATGCTTGAGATCGAATATGCGCGTGACACGATGCCACGTGGTGTATTGGGTATGAATGCAAGCATGATGGAAGAATACTTGAAGTTCATCTGTAACCGTCGTTTAGCGCAGCTTGGTTTACCTGAGCAGTTTGCTGGTGTAACCAACCCATTTGGCTGGATGTCTGAGATGATGGACTTGCGTAAAGAGAAAAACTTCTTTGAAACGCGTGTAACAGACTACCAAACTGGTGGTGCGTTAAGCTGGTAAGTTGAATTAACAGCTATAAAAAACCGCCTAAATGGCGGTTTTTTTAAGAAAATCTGCATTTATAAATTTCTATTTTTGCAAATTCATCCAGTGTAATTTTATTTTAACCATGGACAGTCTTAGATCACAATTTGTTGATTATTGGTTAGATTAGCCAAACTTGTATTCGTATTATTTAAAAATCCTGAAGAAAAAACTATTAAAAGATTAATAGTGACTTGTCCATATCATTCAAAAATTTTATACCGAGTGATGATATATAAAATTCTCTATTCGATTTACGCTCCTTAGCTTTGGCAACAGGAAATTGAAAAAATGTAAATAATATCGCCTATGTGAGTATTACAAGTATCTCTATCGCTGGCCAGTGAAAGGAGTTTACAGGGTTATTTCACAACCATCAAAATAATAAGAACCCTCCAGGGTAAAATATGATGAGCTTTGAAAGAGGAAATAGCCATGTTGATTATTCCTAATTTTTTATTTTCTAGTTTTTTTTAATATCACATAAAAACAATTGCCATGCATCACTCAATTGAGCTTCATCTAAAGCTTTCTTTAATTCATCAGACATAAAAATTGAATTATCAAGCTCAGGATCTCTCCACAAATCAATATCACATTTAACAGCCTCCTTTTTTATGGCAATAGCATGATCTGCATAGTCCGCATGGTATAACTCAAAAAGTTGATAACCATTATGTCGAGTATTTCTATATTTTATTAATTCTTCTGTACTATATTCTGGATAGAAAAAGTTTCGCAATTCAGTAATATTCAGAAAATAATAGGTTTGATCATTTACCAATTCATTGAGCTGAATATCAAAAAAAGATAAGGGATAAAGTGTACTTTCGCCTAAACGAAACTTTTTCAGTACATTGGCGCACTCTTCAGTAAGGATAACAAAGCCATCTTGGGTACGAAAAAAACTAGGTAGTTTCACTGTTTTGCCAAAACCATGTGCATATAAAATAGTTGGAGCATTTTCTGGTAATATCTTTTCAGCTAGGTGATATCTTTTAATTATTTCTATGCTCTTTTGAGTCATTTCATTTTTTTGCTCTTTTTCCTCTGCCGTTGCTCCCACTTTATTTAGTTTATTAAACTCTGGATAGTCAAATAGTCCAGGAAAAGTTAACTCAAATACCCGATAATTTTCATCAAACATTATTGTTGTTGTCCATACATTATTAGACATAATTTTATCTCTTTAAGGTCAGGTATCTGCAATAATTACTTTTACCAAAAGTGTATAAATTTCAGCTGCTTCATATCTACAACTATTGTTATGCTAACTATTAATTAACATAATAATAGTTATATTATTACTAAAAGTCGAGCTGAAATTTCAACGGGTAATATATGATGAACTTGAAAAGAAGAAATAGCCATGTTGTTTTTTCCTAATTATTTATTTTCTATTTTTTATTTAATATCACATAAAAATAATTGCCATGCATCACTCAATTGCGCTTCATCTAAAGCTTTCTTAAGTTCATCAGACATAAAAATTGAGTCATCTAATTCTGGGTCTTGCCATAAATCGACATCACATGTTGTAGCTTCATTAGCTAAGGTTACCGCATAATCGGCATAATCAGCATGGTATAAACTGAAAAGTTGATAATTTTCATGTTTAGTGTATGAGCGTTTATCTAGTTCTTCTGTGCAATATTCAGGACGTAAATAACTTCTTAACTCAGTAATATTGAAAAAATAATAGGTTTGATCATTCACCAACTCATTGAGTTGAATATCAAAAAAAGATAAGGGATAAAGTGTGCTTTCGCCTAAGCGAAACTTTTTCAGTACATTGGCGCACTCTTCAGTAAGGATAACAAAGCCATCTTGGGTACGAAAAAAACTAGGTAGTTTCACTGTTTTGCCAAAACCATGTGCATATAAAATAGTTGGAGCATTTTCTGGTAATATCTTTTCAGCTAGGTGATATCTTTTAATTATTTCTATGCTCTTTTGAGTCATTTCATTTTTTTGCTCTTTTTCCTCTGCCGTTGCTCCCACTTTATTTAGTTTATTAAACTCTGGATAGTCAAATAGTCCAGGAAAAGTTAACTCAAATACCCGATAATTTTCATCAAACATTATTGTTGTTGTCCATACATTATTAGACATATTTTCCTCTTGTAAGTTTTAGTAAAGTTAGATCTGAGATATTAACATTAAGCATATTTTTTATAAGTGAAATTTCTAATCCTGCGACATAATTTTTCGCATAAAACAATCACAATACAAGCTCAATCATTCTCTTCACCGTTAAATTCAAATGCCTCCATTGCATCCATAATTTTTTTCAAATTTCTCTATTAATAATTATCAAATCTAAAAAATAATATAAGCTGTAGCATTTTCTAGCCTCTATTAGTACCAAACAGTACCCCCACCAACCATCCCTCCAACAACTTCCCTTTATCCACTTTATGACCACTCAACAACTGCACCATTACCCCATCCACCACAAACAAGAACATCTGTGCATCTGCTTTGGCAGCTTTGATATCCATCCTTACCAACAACATATAAATTTCACGAATCAGCCAGTTTCGGTACTCCACCACCATCTCATACGCCTTTGGATAACGGGTTTTAATTTCAAAAACTGCCCGAAACAATAAATGGTACATCCCTTCTACATCGGCATGCAGAAAGAAAATCCGTTTCAGCTTTTCACGCCCTGATAGATGTTTATTGGCATACAGAATCGAACGGACTTCTTTCTTCAGTGCCGTTCTCTGCAAGCTTAGCGTCATTTCAACCAAATGTTCTTTGGAGTGAAAGTATTTATAAAAGGTGCCTTTGGCAATTTGTGACGCATCAATAATCAGGTCGACCCCAACATGATGAAATCCATCTTGGTTAAACAGCGTTTGCGAGGTATCCAAGACTTTTTGAGCACGATAAGTCAAAGCAAAAGGTGGCATATCATTTCCATGATTGAATAATTTTTTGTTGTTGCTTAACCCGATCAAGCAGCCATTTATGCTGCAATGAGCAAAAAAAGGCATGCAAAGACCCGATAAGACGGCCTAAGCACATCTCAAGTTTTATTGTTGATATGATTTTTTAGTCGTGACAAAGCAGCGCTTGAAAAGCCTAAAGGCAATCAAACGGCGTCAAAGACTAATTGAGAAAAATAAAAATACAGTGCATGGCCAACTCCTACAAAATTCGGAACGCTGCCAAGACATAAAGATTATGGTGGCAGGGAGAAAGAGGGTTGACAGACTGAACCTAAGAATCAGCACGCCCAAAGGCGTCCCCCTTTCGCCCTACCGCTACAAAAGAGGGACGAACAAGTCTACATCAAAAAAACAAGGTTTTTCAATGCACTTAGGAAACGGTCTGTCAAAACCGGCTGGCGATGTAGGCCAGCGCTTAAAGAATAAGCGGTGGGTTTAAGGGTGTCAACGTTACACTTTGGGCCAAAGTAATTTTATTATTATATTTCAATTAATTAAATTATTTATTATTTTTAAATTATGATATAAATGTATTTTAATAATCAGCCAATTGGCTTAAAGCATCCTGCTTTAAGCGACTTCAGTTTGCCCCACTTGGTGATAAGCACGATTAAAATAAACCAAGCTTTGATCATGTCCACTTTGTTGAACCGCCACGATCCGACAAATAAAAATCGTATGCGTTCCCACTTCCTGAATTTGATCAATCTCGCAATCGAAATTCACCAAAGCATCATCCAAAACAGGCGCACCTGTTTCCAACTCTGACCAAGCACCGTGTTTAAAACGTTCTTCTGGACTCAATTTAGACGAAAAGGCTTTAGAAATATGTTGATGATCTGCGCTTAACACATTCACGCTTAAGATTTTATTGTCAACGAAATGCACATGCGAACTCGATGCCCGATTCATACACACCAATAAAGTCGGAGGCGTATCAGTGACGCTACATACAGCAGATGCAGTAAAGCCATAACGACCAGACATGCCTGTGGTGGTAATCACACTGACTGCACTGGTGAGTAAAGACATTGCATCTCTAAAATCTGTTGCTTCAACCATCACTTTATACCTCAATTAAACCCGAGCTTTGCATTGGTATCAAGGGCGCACATACTCGCCCTTTCAACCTCACAACATCAGTGCATTTTAGCCTTGCAGTTCTCGACGAACAATTTCCGCACCTGCACTTAATGCATTCAGCTTGCCACGCGCAACATCACGCGCCAAAGGTGCCATACCACAGTTGGTTGATGGATACAGCTTATCTGCATCGACAAACTGAAGTGCTTTACGTAAGGTATCGGCAACTTCTTCTGGCGTTTCCACCGTGTTGCTCGCCACGTCAATCGCACCGACCATCACCTTTTTACCGCGAATCAATTCAATTAGATCCATCGGCACACGCGAGTTGTGACATTCGAGCGAGATGATATCAAGTTTTGACTGCTGTAGCTTTGGAAAAGCCTCTTCATATTGACGCCATTCTGAACCAAGGGTCTTTTTCCAGTCGGTATTGGCTTTAATGCCATAACCATAGCAAATGTGCACCGCAGTTTCACACTTCAAACCTTCAAGCGCACGCTCTAAAGTCGCCACACCCCAGTCATTCACTTCATCAAAGAACACATTAAAAGCAGGTTCATCGAACTGGATAATATCCACGCCAGCTGCTTCTAACTCTTTCGCTTCTTCATTCAGGATTTTGGCAAATTCCCATGCCAATTTTTCACGACTTTTATAATGTGCATCGTACAACGTATCAATCATGGTCATTGGCCCTGGCAACGCCCATTTGATTGGTTGATTGGTTTGCTGACGTAAAAACTTGGCATCTTCAACAAAAACAGGCTTTTGACGCGATACCGCACCCACAACAGTCGGAACACTGGCATCATAACGATTACGGATGCGCACCGTCTCGCGTTTCTCAAAATCAACACCGGTAAGATGCTCAATAAATGTCGTCACAAAATGCTGACGGGTTTGCTCGCCATCACTGACAATATCAATGCCCGCCACTTGCTGTTCATGCAAAGACAAACGTAAAGCATCCTGTTTACCTTCTATCAGACCCTGCTCTTGCAGTTTCCACGGCGACCAAAGCTTTTCAGGCTCTGCCAACCAAGACGGTTTCGGTAAGCTACCCGCAGTCGACGTTGGTAATAATCTTTTCATCATCAATAACCTTATATTTTCAATAAATTAGTGCGCGTAACTTTTTTGCGAGTTGCTTTGTGCTGCATAATTGGCAGACCACTGTTCCAGAATGTTTTGATAAGGTTTGATAAATTGTTCTTCAACAAATTTGCCTTGTTCAATCGCCAAACGACTACGTTCTTCGCGGTCATATACAATGCGAGTCAGTGAATAATCTTGGTTGCTCAAACTTGGTTGATACGATTTGCCTGCCACTGAATTAGCATTGTAAATTTCAGGACGATAAATCTTCTGGAAGCTTTCCATGGTGCTGATGGTGCTGATCAATTCCAGATTGCTGTAATCCGCCAACAAATCACCAGAGAAATAGAAGGCCAACGGCGCAACACTATTTGGTGGCATGAAATAACGCACTTTTAAGCCCATTTTCTGGAAATACTCATCCGTTAATGAATATTCATCTTGCAGATATTCCGTACCCAATACTGGATGTTGATTTTCAGTACGTTGATAGACCTTGCTGCTAGAAACACTGAGGCAGATCACAGGCGGTTTTTTAAAGTTTGCCTTATAAGTCTCTGACTCAATAAAGCTCTTAAACAAGTTGCCATGTAAGTCGCCGAAGTTCTCTGGTGTGCTAAATCCAGACTGATTTTTATTATGCTCAAGCAATAGCACACTGAAATCATAATCACGCACATAAGAAGAGAAGTTGTTACCAACAATACCTTCAATACGCTCATTGGTTTTTTTATCAACAATATTGGTTTTTAAAATTTCAATCAAAGGCAATGCATTGCTATCAGTGCCCGCTTCAACCTTCATCTCAACAGAAATAATCTCAAGCTCGACCGCATAACGATCCCCTTCTGGATTATCCCAATGTGCCAAGGTATTGAAACGATTGTCGATCATTTTTAGGGTATTACGCAGATTTTCTTGGCGGCTTTGACCACGAGCCAAATTGGCAAAGTTGGTTGTAATACGGGTATTTTCTGATGGGTAATAGTTCTCATCAAAACGAATACTCTTGATCGTAAAATTAAATGCGCTACTCATTTTAATCCGCCACCCTAATTTCTAAGATAAATCTGAATTTCTGTATAGAGTGATTTATACCGTAATCAAGAGATGAATAAAAATGATTTAATCTAAGTCGAAAATGAATGAAATTCACTTTAATAAATTTACTGAGATGAAAATGGCTCAGCTTCCTCGGTTAATGACCCATAGAAAGATGAATATCGCTCAGGGGATTTTGGACTGATCTGGATAACGTATGGGGTGCATGCAAATCATACCAAGCGGCATTGCGCTCTCTTCGATTACATCACTCATTGATGCTTAACTGCGCATTTTGTTATTATCTAAATCATCCTATTTGGTCAAATAGTGACTGATCTCTCTAAACCATAAGTCTAAGATTTACTAGAACTTTCTACATTTTTCACACAATAAATCATCAAAGTCGGCTTGATTTGTACATTTTGAAACATTAGTTCAACCAAAATACCGTCTAAATTAAAGTAAAATTCATGAACTAACTTCTTCAACATCAGTGCGAAGGCGATCCCTTGCCATGCTGATGTGCCTTTATTGCGCCTGTAACATCATTTAAATTCTTTCTCTCTATGTCGCTTTTGATATGGAGCGTCATTTAATTTTTAAGGTAAATTGAATGAAAAAATTTTGGAAATATTTATTAGTACTGCTCGTGGTACTAATTATTATTGCAATTGCCTTTCTTTTTAGACCAGTTGCGTCTAAGGCAATTAAAACCACCAGTAACGAACCAACTGTCGATGTTGTACTCATCGGCGGCGGGATCATGAGTGCTACTTTAGGTACTTATCTCAACGAATTACAACCCGACTGGAACATCCGCATGTATGAACGTCTTGATGCTGTTGCACAAGAAAGTTCAAACGGTTTTAACAACGCGGGTACAGGCCACTCAGGCTTTATGGAAATGAACTATACCGAAGAAAAAGACGGTAAAATGGACATTTCTAAAGCTGTAAACGTGGCAGGTCAGTTTGAAATTGCCAAACAGTTCTGGGCATACCAAGTGAAGCAAGGTGTACTTGAAACACCAAATACCTTCATTAACCCAGTACCACACATTGCTTTCGTATGGGGCGATAACGTGAATTTCATGGAAAAGCGTTATGCTGCCATGGTTCAAAACCCGTTATTCGCTGGTATGAAAATGAGTGAGGACAAAGCTGAAATTCAACAATGGGCACCATTGGTGATGGACGGTCGTGATCCTCAACAAAAAGTGGCTGCAACTCGTATGGATGTTGGTTCTGACGTGAACTACGGTGCAATCACCAAGCAGTTGATTGGCAACCTTGAAAAGAGTCCAAACTTCAAACTCAGCACTTCAACTGAAGTGACGGGTATCAGCAAAAACGACGACAACACGTGGTCTGTGGCTTTCAAAGATTTGAAATCTGGCAAAGTTGATCATGTGAAAACACGTTTTGTGTTTATTGGTGCGGGCGGTGCTGCAATTAAATTATTGCAAATGACTGGCTTACCAGAAGCACAACAATATGCTGGCTTCCCTGTGGGTGGTGAGTTCCTTGTAACTGACAATCCTGCGGTAACAGCAAAACACACTGCTAAAGTGTATGGTCGTGCTGATCTTGGCGCGCCTCCGATGTCTGTGCCACATATCGATACTCGTTATATCGACGGTAAAAAATATGTGTTGTTTGGCCCATTCGCAACTTATTCAAACAAGTTCCTGAAAAATGGTTCACAGCTTGATTTGCTTGCATCGACCAACAAAAACAACGTGTTGCCTATGGCTGCAATTGGTCTACAAAATGCTGATCTTGTTCAGTATCTGGTAAGCCAAGTATTGATGTCTGATGCAGATCGTTTCAATGAGTTGAAAAAATACTACCCTGAAGCTGATCCAAAAGACTGGCATTTACAGCAAGGTGGTCAACGCGTTCAGATCATCAAGAAAGAGCCAGGCAAACCTGCTAAATTGCAATTCGGTACAGAAATCTTTGCATCTAAAGATAAGTCTGTAACGGCATTGTTAGGTGCTTCTCCGGGTGCATCTACATCACCTTACATCATGCTTAACTTGCTTGAAAAAGCTTTCCCTGAGCAAACCAAAGGTGTATGGAATGCTAAGTTACATGAAATCGTACGTTCTTATGGTAAAGACCTTTCAACCGATCCAGCGTTGTTAGATCAAATCCGTCAGTACTCAAGTTCAACTTTGGGCTTGAACTATACGACTCCTGCTAACTTGGTTCCTGCCAAGAAAGTCGAAAAAGCGGAAGCTGTTGCTCAATAAGTAACGCTAAGCACATCAAAAAGGGAGGAGTTTCAGCTCTTCCCTTTTTCTTTATTTGTATGTTTCAAATCTACGCCTTATGTCTTCTGCTGTACCTCATTCTGCTTTTGCTGCATTTGCCAGTCGTGACTTTAAGTTATTGACCGTCAATCAATGCTGCCTAACGTTTGCGGTGCTGATTCAAGAAGTGCTGGTGGCCTTTCATCTCTATCAAATCACCAAGAATCCGCTCATTCTCGGCTTGGTCGGAATCATGGATTTCTTGCCTTTCCTCGCCCTGTCTTTATGGGGAGGTTATATTGCTGACCGCTTTAATCGGCAGCGTATTTTGCAAATCAGTTTTAGCTTTGCCATTCCCCTGTCGATTGGCTTATGGATCTGCTTTGACCTGTATAATACCCAGACGCTCAGTGCCAATGTCTTGCTGATTGCAACTTTCAGTATTCTGTTTTTATTTGGCTGTATTCGCGGTATTTATAGCCCCTGCTTTAATTCTTTACGTCCTTTTGTCGTCCCTGAACATCATTATACCAATGCAGCGACATGGACCAGCATGTGCTGGCAAGCTTGCGGCATACTAGCACCCATGATGGGCGGTTTCCTGTTGGCTCATCTCGATTTGGATATTACTTTTGCTGTGATTGTGGCACTTTTTCTGATCGGTAGTATGGCACTGTGGTGCTTGCAGAAACGCGATTTCCCGCAGCTGCAAACCGAATCGATAACTCAAAGTCTAAAAGACGCACTACAATTTATTTTTAAAACCAAAATTATTTTTTGGGCGATGTTTCTCGATCTCGGCTCTGTTTTCTTTGGCGGCATCATCGCACTGCTGCCCATTTTTGCCCAAGATATTTTGCATGTCGGTGCCGATGGTTTTGGTCTATTACGCGCTGCGCCTGCATTTGGTGGCTTGATCATGATGCTGATCTTGGTGCGTTACCCGCCCAAATCCAGACCATGGCAGATCATGCTGATTGCCGTCACAGGCTTTGCACTATGTACCTTGTTATTTGCTGTTACCAGACACCTCTATTTTTCCATCGCAGTTCTCATTATTATGGGGGCATGTGACAGCATCAACATAATTATTCGTCAAACTATACTGCAATTGATTCCACCCAAAGACATGCTTGGACGTGTCGCTGCCATTAATGGCATCTTTGTCACGTCCAGTAATGAGCTGGGCGCATTGCAGTCCAGTGTGATGACACGCTTTTTCAGCGTGGTTCCAGCAATGTTGATTGGTGGTTCACTGTCTTTGTTCTGTGTACTACTGACCAAGATCAAAACCAAAGATTTATTGAAGTTTCGTTTTTAATCCCCCAACAAACAGCTATTTAAAAAACCAATATCATATGAAACACACTTTGCCCGCGTCTTCAGGCCTCTCTAAATTTATTATTTTTTCCGTCTTTGTATGGCTGGTCCTGCTGTGGCTACAATCGACCTATATTGTGGTGATTGGCGGTCATGCCTATCTGTTTTGGACCTCATTCGGTCTTTTAATTTTAAATATTCTGAGCTTGCGTCCAAACATCTTAAAGAATCGAATTGCCTTGGCCATCACTGCCGTATTGCTGGTCTATCTAGTGTTTAACTCGCTGTTTTGTACCTATCTGATGATTGCCTTCTATTGTATTTTCTACCTCTATTCAGGCGAATATAAAAATAAACGCGCCATTAAGTTGATCAGCCTGTTTTTGATTATGATCATCTTTGCAATTTATCAAAGCCAGTCTCTGCACGAGCTGAAAAGCCACTATGCCCCTTATGAAACAGGGGAGACTTGGCAAAAATACGGCGCCCTATAATTCAGCACATAAAAAAACCTCACATGACGTGAGGTTTTTTTATTGCCACAATTAATCTTGTGAATCGGGATACAAAGGACGGTTACCGGGACTAATGCGATTGATATGCAAGAAGGTCATATGCCGTTCATACTTATCCAAGATGTCATTAATCACCTGTTCTTTGGTATATCCAACCAAGTCATTGTCCTGAGAGCCTTCATATAAGAAAGTTTCCAGACGGTAATAGAACTGCTTGCCGCGTTTACCACGCTCACTAAAGGTCGGTGCGATATAACGTACCGGCCAGATCTGATACACGAAGTTATGTTCTTCTTCGATATAAATAGTGAGATCAAGATGATACAGGCTCTCGCTTTCTTCAACTTCCCCCTGCGTCACTTCGACATTCATGCCACGCTTGACCAACTCATCTGCCACAGTCTGTACCGCTGGCTTACATACGCTATCGAGCATGCGTTGAGTCTCACTACTGCCCGGATGATGCATGACACGGGACAAACGCTGTTTCCAGTTCAAGATGTCCACGTTTCCGACCACAGGTGCAGCATTCAGGCTACGGCTGGCTTTACGATAATCCTCTAAGCGTAAAGATTTATATAAGCCCGCCATCACCAACAGCATCACAAAGCTAAACGGTAAGCCCATGATCACCGTGGCACTTTGCAGTGCGGTAATCCCGTTGGCCATCAGCATCGCCACGGTGAGCAAGCCAATCGCAGTTGCCCAGAAGATACGAAGCCAACGTGGTGCATCATTATCAACATTGGAAAACTTGGTGGTAAAGTTGCCTAGCACCAGTGCGCCTGAATCGGCTGAAGTCACGTAAAACAGTAAGCCGGTAATGGTCGCGATCCCCGCAATAAAGGTAAAGCCCGGATATTGCGCCAACAGGTCATAAAAACCATGTGCAGGATCGGTCAATACGGTTTGTGCCAGTGCAGTATTGCCTTCAAAAATCACGTTATATAAGGCGCTATTCCCGAAAATAGACAGCCAAGTAATCGTGAATAATAAAGGAATGATCAAGGTACCACAGACGAATTCACGAATGGTACGACCACGTGAAATCCGCGCCAAGAACAGTCCCACAAATGGCGACCATGCTACCCACCATGCCCAGAAGAACAAGGTCCAACTGTTCATCCAGTCTTTTGGTCGGTCAAAGGCAAAACTTTCCAAGGCCAAGCTTGGGAAACGGCTGATATAGTCACCAAAGTTTTGTACCAAGGCATTGAGCAGGAATTCGGTATTGCCGAGGAACAGAACGAATAACATCAAGCCAATCGCGGCATAAATATTGATTTCGGATAAAACCTTAATGCCTTTATTGACCCCTGCCGTCACCGAAATAATCGTGACAATCACAGCAAGGCCAATCAGGGCGATCTGAATCCATAGATTTTCAGGTACGTCAAACAGTACATGCAGGCCATAATTGATCTGCACCACCGCAATACCACAGGTGGTGGCAATACCAAAGATGGTCCCAATAACGGCGGCTGTATCGACGGTATGCCCGATGGGCCCATCAATTTTATTACCAAAGATCGGGTATAAAGCAGAACGAATGGTCAGAGGTAGGTTATAGCGATAACTAAAATAACCCAATGCCATCCCGACCAGCGCATACATGCCCCAACCCGTTAAGCCATAGTGGAACAGCGTCCAGACCATGCCTTGACGGGCCGCTTCATAGGTTTGACCTTCGCCCACGGGAGGATTCATATAGTGAGACAGCGGCTCAGCCACCGAGAAGAACATTAAGTCGGTACCGATCCCTGCTGCGAACAGCATGGCCGACCAACTCAGTAGGCTAAATTCAGGTTTGGAGTGCTTCGGACCCAGCTTGATATCACCATAACGCGAGCAGGCAATAAAGATCACAAAGATCAGATACAGCGTTGCTGCTAAGAGGTAATACCAGCTAAATTTATCACTGACCCAAGCCAGCACCACATTAAGTAAGTGGTTGGCAAAGTCATTAAAAAAAATCGTAACCAGTGCAAATGTTAAAATAAGTAGAGCTGAAACATAAAAGACCACACGATTTAAATGGTCTTTATTCGCTAATGTAGCATCATCAACCGCTCTTGGATTATCTGTTGCCATACAATCCTCAAGGAATTAGAGAAGAAAAAGAAAATATTCATTCAAGTCTTTTCATCGTTCAATCAATGAAAAGACTTACCCGAATAAAAAATGAAAAATAAAAGTCATTCGCCCGAATTACAATGTTTCTGATTTATCCGTGATAACGTGTGATGGCGGAGTGTCCTGCGTTATCACTTGCGGTGGTGTAGGACTAAATTGATCCTGTTTCAGTGCTTTGGCCAAGCCAAACATATACAGCAAAATAATAACGGAGAATGGCAAACCACACAGCACCACAGCACTTTGCATGGAGTGAAAACTCCCTGCCAACAGCAGGCCGATACTGACAATGGTAATCACCACAGACCAGAAAATTCTCAACCAAATCGGTGAATCACTTTCATTGCTACCCCCTTTCGAGGACAGATTTGCGATCATGAGTGTACCAGAACCCACAGGGGTCAAAAACAATACGAAACAAATCACAACAACAATCCCAGCAATATAGGGATTGAACGGTAAAAATTCGAGAAGCTTAAATAAGGACAAAGCAGGGTCTGTCAGCACCAAGTCACCGAGAATTTTTTGCTTCTGTTCCAGAATAAAATAGATTGCAGTGTTGCCAAAAATCGAGATCCAAGCCAAGGTAAAACCGAGCGGAATCAGACAGACACCTAACACTACTTCACGAATGGTACGGCCTTTGGAAATACGCGCAATAAACATGCCCACGAATGGCGCCCATGCAATCCACCATGCCCAATAGAACACCGTCCATGAACCTAGCCACTCACCTGCTTTGCTGTTATAGAGATACATATCAAAGCTTTTTGCCAGAAAATGATCGAGATAATCGCCCATGTTCTGCACCAAACCATTCAGTAAATGATTGGTAGGGCCTGTTAAAAACACGAATAACAATAAGGCATAGAGTAAACGCAGATTAATACGCGACAACCACGCCAAACCCTTTTCAATTCCAACTACGGTGGTAATGGTCGCCACTGACATCATCAGCAACACCACCGTAATCAGTGTGGTTTGATTGTTTGGAATTTCAGGCAAGAGATAATGCACACCCGAAACCAGCACCAAAGCACCAATACCAAGGTTGGTCACCAAAGAAATCACCGTGGCTAAAATCCCGAAGCCATCGACAAAGTCACCGATCAAGCCATGAATCCGTTCACCAAAGATCGGATACAGCGCAGAGCGTAAGGCCAACGGTAAATCTCGACGAAAGGCAAAATAACCCAAGGTGACACCCAGCAAGGCATACAACACCCAACCATGAATGCCCCAATGTAAAAAGCTATACATCATGGCATCACGTGCAGCTTGTATGGTGCCGCCCTGACCTTCAGGTGGTCGCAGGAAATGGTCAACGGGTTCAGCCACACCGTAATACAACAATGCAATCCCGATCCCTGCCGAAAACAGCATCGACACCCAAGCCAGATAGCCAAACTCGGGCTTATCGTCATCTTTACCTAAAGGAATTTGTCCAACCCGTGAAAAAGCCAGCCAAGCAACAAAACCTAAACAAACCACAATCACCAGCATATAGTACCAACCAAACAATTGATTGGCCTGCCCTTGTATATAGGTCAACCAGAACTGGCTGCGCTGTGGAAACAACACAAACAATAGGCCAAAGATGCCGATACTGATTGCGGAGCTCCAAAAAACAAACAAATTTAAACGTACGGGTTCGGATGGAGATCCTTCATGACTATTTGACACCATGTTCTTGCTCCTTGCAATTGGTGCATTTTTCTTAAAAAATAATGTGATAAGTGTGATTTAACACTTAGCTTCTTATCCATAAGAATCTTTGATTTATTACTTTAACGCTGATCTTTTCAATCAAAAATTCATTGATTTTTACAGATTATACTTTTTATTGATTGAACGTTCAATCAATAAAAAGTATGATAAAAAAATGTTATGATGCTCTACATCGAGAAATGTTGAATAAAAAGCACCTTGGCAGGGCTTTAAATGGATAAGCATGACAAAGCGTAGAGTAAAACCAGAGCATGTGCGACGTGAAGAGATTATTAACGCCGCATTTTATGTAATTTCTGAAGTGGGGTTATCCAATACCACCATTGCACAGATTGCAAAAAAGGCCGAATTATCGACCGGTATTGTGAGTCACTATTTCGGTGACAAACAAGGCTTGATCAATACCTGTATGCAAGAAATGCTCAACGTTTTGCGTCAAAAAACCGACCAATACAAAACCGAAGCAGATGCGCATCCAGAAAGCCAGATTAAGGCCATTATTGATTCCAACTTCGATATCAGTCAGGTCAACAAACAAGCCATGCGGGTCTGGTTAGACTTTTGGTCTGCCAGTATGCACCTTCCCGAACTTGGACGTTTACAACGAATTAATGATCAACGCCTGTACTCCAACCTGAAACATTATTTCCTCATGTTGGTGGATGATAAACAACAGGCCAGCATTGCCGCTCGCGGATTGGCGGCTTTGATTGACGGATTATGGTTACGTGGCAGTTTAAGCAGTCATGATGAGTTTGACAGCCAGTTGGCACGTTCCATTGCTTACGATTATGTAAAAACGCAATTGCAATTTGCGAACAAACCTTTGCAGGAGAAACAGAATGAGTGATGCACAAGTTCACCAGTTATATATCCACGGACGTTATGTCGCAGCAACCAGTGGTCAAACATTTAACAGCATTAACCCTGCCAATGGTGAAGTGATCGCAACACTTCAACAAGCCTCACAACAAGACATTGAAGCGGCTGTTCAAAGCGCACAACAAGGCCAGAAAGTCTGGGCAGCGATGACTGCGATGGAGCGTTCTCGCATCTTACGTCGTGCAGTTGATATCTTACGTGAACGTAATGACGAACTTGCCCGACTCGAAACCCTCGACACAGGTAAAGCCTACAGCGAAACCTCAACTGTGGATATCGTGACAGGTGCCGATGTCATCGAATACTACGCAGGTCTGGCAACCGCGATTCAAGGCGAGCAAGTGCCACTGCGTGAATCAAGCTTCTTTTATACCCGTCGTGAACCACTGGGTGTGGTGGCTGGTATCGGTGCATGGAACTATCCAATCCAAATCGCAATGTGGAAATCTGCGCCTGCCCTAGCAGCAGGAAATGCCATGATTTTCAAACCAAGCGAAACTACCCCACTGACTGCATTTAAACTTGCTGAAATCTATACTGAGGCGGGCGTACCAGACGGCGTATTTAACGTGGTTCAAGGTGCAGGTCGTGATATCGGTCAATGGCTGACTGAGCATCCTGTGATTGAAAAAATCTCGTTCACGGGTGGTGTCGAAACTGGCAAAAAAGTGATGGCCAGTGCTGCAGGTTCGACCTTGAAAGAAGTCACCATGGAGCTGGGCGGTAAATCACCGCTGATTATTTGTGATGATGCCAACCTCGACCGTGCTGCGGATATCGCAGTGATGGCAAACTTCTTTAGCTCAGGTCAAGTCTGCACCAATGGTACCCGTGTGTTTGTACCCAAAGCCTTGCTTGCTGATTTTGAAGCAGCCGTAGTGGAACGGGTAAAACGTATCCGTATCGGCGATCCGATGGCTGAGCAAACCAACTTCGGACCACTCACCAGTTTTCCGCATATGGAAAAAGTATTGTCTTTCATTGAGTCAGGCAAACAGCAAGGTGCAAAACTATTGATTGGTGGCGGACGTGCCACTGAAGGCGATCTTGCCAAAGGTGCTTATGTACTGCCAACGGTATTCAGCCACTGCCAAGATGATATGGCGATTGTGCAAGAAGAAATCTTTGGCCCAGTGATGAGCATTCTCAGCTATGAAACTGAGGAAGAAGTGATCCGTCGTGCCAATGACACCACCTTTGGCCTAGCTGCAGGTGTGGTGACCCAAGACATCACTAAAGCACATCGCATGATTCACCAACTTGAAGCAGGTATCTGCTGGATCAATACCTGGGGCGAATCGCCTGCGGAAATGCCAGTGGGTGGCTACAAGCAATCTGGTGTTGGCCGTGAAAATGGCTTAACCACTTTGGGTCATTATACTCGTATCAAATCCGTTCAAGTTGAGTTGGGTGAATATCACAGCATTTTCTAATGCCCTCAGCTTTCACCCTCAAAATTAATCCTCTATGCCGAGCAATCCCATGATTGCATCGGCATCCTCAAGAATAGAAAAGGGATAACGATGAATACTCAAGCATATGACTACATTATCATTGGCGCAGGATCTGCCGGAAATGTGCTCGCAACACGTCTGACTGAAGACAAAGACGTGACTGTTTTACTTTTGGAAGCTGGTGGCCCAGACTACCGTTTAGATTTCCGTACTCAAATGCCAGCTGCTTTGGCTTTTCCTTTGCAAGGTCGTCGCTATAACTGGGCCTATGAAACCGATCCTGAACCACACATGAACAATCGCCGTATGGAATGTGGTCGTGGTAAGGGCTTAGGTGGTTCTTCATTGATTAATGGCATGTGCTATATCCGTGGTAATGCCATGGATCTGGATCAGTGGGCAACCATGAAAGGTCTGGAAGACTGGACCTATGCAGACTGCTTGTCGTATTACAAAAAAGCTGAAACTCGTGATATCGGTGGCAATGACTATCATGGTGATAAAGGTCCTGTCTCGGTGGCAACCCCTAAAAATGGCAACAATGTCTTGTTTCATGCCATGGTTGAAGCAGGCGTACAGGCAGGTTATCCACGTACCGATGACTTAAATGGTTATCAACAAGAAGGCTTTGGCCCAATGGACCGTACTGTGACCCCAAAAGGTCGTCGCTCAAGTACTGCCCGTGGTTATTTAGATATGGCCAAAGGTCGCCCGAATTTAACCATCGTCACGCATGCCACCACCAATAAAATCTTGTTTAATCAAAAACAGGCAGTGGGTGTGGAATATATTATTGGCGCAGACCAAGCCAATATGAAACAGGCACAAGCGAAACGTGAAGTCTTGCTCTGTGCAGGTGCGATTGCATCGCCACAAATCTTGCAACGCTCAGGTGTGGGTGAAAGCAATTTCCTGAAATCGATGGATATTGATGTGGTACATGACCTGCCAGGTGTCGGTGAGAACCTGCAAGACCATCTGGAAATGTATTTGCAATATCAATGCAAGCAACCGGTATCGCTCTACCCTGCACTGCAATGGTATAACCAACCTGCGATTGGTGCTGAATGGTTATTCAATGGCACAGGTGTGGGTGCAAGCAACCAGTTCGAAGCGGGTGGCTTTATCCGTAGCTCGGAAGAGTTTGACTGGCCGAATATCCAATATCACTTCTTACCTGTTGCGATTAACTACAACGGTAGTAATGCAGTAAAAGAACATGGCTTCCAAGCCCATGTCGGTTCAATGCGCTCACCGTCACGTGGTCGCATCAAGCTGAAATCAAAAGACCCGTTTGAGCATCCAAGTATTCTGTTCAACTACATGTCTACAGAACAAGACTGGCGTGAATTCCGTGATGCGATCCGTATCACTCGTGAAATCATGGCGCAACCTGCACTTGATCCCTATCGTGGCGAAGAAATCAGTCCGGGTAAACATATCCAAACCGATGCAGAATTAGATGAATTCGTCCGCACCCATGCAGAAACAGCATTTCATCCATCATGCAGCTGTAAGATGGGCGAAGACGATATGGCCGTAGTCGATGGTCAAGGTCGCGTTCATGGCGTACAAGGCTTACGTGTGGTTGATGCTTCCATCATGCCACTGATCATTACTGGTAACCTGAATGCCACCACCATTATGATCGCAGAAAAAATTGCCGATAAAATCCGTGGCAAGAAACTCCCTCGCTCTGAAGCGGGTTATTACAAAGCGGGTACAGCACCTGTACGTCAAGCGCCGTTACGTCCAATACTATAAGGAAGATATTCCTCAAGGGATACCCGAAGCTCAGCTTCGGGTTTCACTTCATTCAGGGAGAAATGATGAAAAAAACTTTATTCTTAATTGCACCTTTGGCTTTTTATTTTCAAAGCACCCACGCCACTGAAGCGACCTCACCCTACTCGGCCAATATCACAGCAGCCAGCCAATACGTTTCTCGCGGTTTTCAACAAACTTGGGGCAAACCTGCCTTACAAGGTGGACTGGATTACAACCATACCAGTGGTTTTTATGCAGGCACTTGGGCATCCACGGTGAGTGATCATTTTATTCGGGATGCCTCAATCGAATGGGATGTGTATACCGGCTATAGTCGCAGTTTTGGTGATATCACCGTTGGCACCAAAATCGCCTATTACTATTATCCTGGGGCAAAAACCACTGCCAATACTGGCAATACCCGTTTTGATTATGGGGAAATTATCCCTGAGATCAGCTATGGGCCGCTTAGCGTCAAATATGCGATGACCTATACCCAAGATTATTTCGGCAATAATTCGGATACTTTGGGCGTCGGCAATAACAAGCATTCACGTGGCTCGGGGTATCTGGATGTCAATTGGCATCAACCGATTGCACAAGGTTGGTCGGTCAATGCGCATTATGGCAATCAACGCATTAAAAACTTTTCTGCTGCCAGCTTTCAAGATGCCAGTTTTGCAGTCAACAAAGCACTACCCTACAATCTTTCCAGCAGTTTGACCTATAGCAAAGCATGGGATAAAGACGGTTTTTATCAGCAATACAGCAATGGCAATCCAAATGCTAAAGTCTCGAATCCGATTGATTCAACCCTGACTTTTTCATTGACCAAAAGCTTCTAATCCTCGCCGGATCAAGTCTTCTGACATAAAAAAGCCGCTTCACTGCAAGCGGCTTTTTAAAATCGTGGATGTTATGACTTGATCAATTCAATCGTTGAACCTGCACGTTTTGGATCAATCAGAATCTTGGCGTGTTGCTCTGGGTCGCGTAGCGCCTCAAAGGCATTGCCTACCCCTTCCAAACCGACTACACCTGTAATCAATGGTGAACAATCGACTTTACCTTCTGCAATCATATGCAGCGTGTCACGGAATTCAAGCGGGGTATAACCCAGCACATACTGGATTTCCAACTCTTTATTGATCGCCAATGCCGGTTCAATCTTGTCGCTTTGCATACAGACCCCAACCCCGACAATACGTGAGAACAGTGGTGCACCTTCCAAAATCTGCTGCATAATCCCAGCCACACCTACGCACTCAAAAATCACTGGACGTTTTGGCAATAACCCGAGTTTATCCCCAACACGCATGGCATTCACCCACGGTAATGCGTAAGTCTGAACCTTATCAAAAATCCCCATGCCCATATTAATTGCTTCTGAAACATTGCCCAATAAGCCGAGCTCTTTCCAACTGCTAAATGGTGATTGCTGTTTAGGATCAATCAAGATATCTGCGCCACACTGCTCGGCCAAACGACGGCGATTTGGTGAAAAATCACTGGCCACCACAGTTTTGACGCCCGCAGCTTTGAGCATAATAATCACACCCAAACCCACGGGACCACAACCAATCACAATCGCTGGTTCATTTTTCTTGATTCGACTACGGCGTACCGCATGCAGCGCAACAGCCATCGGCTCAGTCAGTGCGGCACTGTCCGCATCTAGACCATTGGGCACTTCAAACATCAGACTGGATTGCACCAAGACCTGTTCTGCATAACCACCTGAAGCACTCGGTGACAGCCCCGTCGGCACATAGCCTTGTGGATCGACATTCAATAAGGGCATGGCACAAACCAAAGTATCTGCTTTCAATTTACGCCGTGTTTTTGGACCGTAGTCCAAGACTTTGCCACAGAACTCATGGCCAAACACCAATTTATCCGAAGACTTTGCCACGCCATTAAAGCCGACGCGTGCTGCCAGATCATGCATATGATCGCAATGATGTTGCATATGTAAATCCGAACCACAGATACCGCAACGTACCACTTCAAGTAAGACTTGCCCCTTTGCAGGAACCAATTGAAGGCTATCTTCCAGTTTTAACTCAGCGTTATGACAAATCAGAGATTTCATTGAATGCTTTCCTTTTTGTTTTATTCCCATTGTTCGCTTTTCGCACTTTGACCCATTATAAGGCCAAGCCAACAACACATGGCTCAATCCTGACAAGGATAATTGTCAAAAACTATGACCTAAATATCAATATATCGCAGCAATAAAGTCAGCAAATAATGTATTTTAAAATCGCTTGATTGATTCAAAAAAAGTTTAAAAATTATTCTCTTTTAACTTCAAATAGATGAATATGTTTTTCTGGGCTAGTGCCCTATTTTTATTAAAACGATTAAATTTAAACCTTGCATTTAATAGTGTCATTGTGACAATATATATTTAATGGCTTTAAGCCACTATAAAAGAGAAACTAAAAATGACGATTCAACTTATGACAGCTCAAGCCAATGTTCCCATCGAGTTTTTGCAGTTTTCAGGTGGTGAACGTCATATTCAACTACAACCTGAGTTATTGAACCAATTACAAGCTGACACGCAGATCAAAGCCTCACTACAAAACAGCACAGATGTGATGGATTATCTATTACTGGAAAATGTGTTACTCGAACAAGGTACTCGTCTTTCGGTGGAAATCCCTTATTTTCCCTATGCACGTCAAGACCGTATCTGTGCACAAGGTCAGGCCTTCTCACTGGATTTAATGACCAAGTTATTGAATAGCAATAGCGAAAAATTTGTAGGACAGCGTCAGAAAATTGTGGTGTGGGATTGTCATAGCCCAATGACGCTTGAGCTGTTACGCAAAAATACCAGCTTCCAACAGGTAATCAATATCGAACCAATTGAGATTATCCAGCAAAGCCCAGCATTGATGCAGATTTTAAGCGCCGACAATACGGTATTGATCTGCCCTGATGCAGGTGCAATACAACGCACCCAAGCGATTGCAAACAGCATCAATCCGCAACGCCAACAGGCCATAGAAGTGGTTCACTGTGAAAAGAAACGCGATCCAAGCACTGGCAAAATTAGAACAACGGCGGTGAATAGCCCTGATTTGACAGGAAAAACAGCCGTAATCACCGATGATATTTGCGATGGTGGTGCCACCTTTATTGGTATTGCCAAACAACTACGCAGCCTAAACTGCCAAAACATTATTTTGTATGTCACCCATGGCATTTTTAGCAAAGGTCTCACGGTATTTGATGGCTTGGTCGATCAGCTCTTTACCAGCGATAGCCTGCCACAAGCAGAAGCAAACAAACTCAACATCATCAATTTTCAAAATTAAGATTAAAGCAAGAGGCCGATAAAAATGAGTATTAAAATTAACCCACTCAATGCAATTGATTTCTATAAAGCAGACCACCGTCGCCAGTATCCAGTGGGAACTGAATACGTCTATGCCAACTTTACCCCACGTTCATCACGTTTAGCCAAAATGCTGCCTGACTTTGATGACAAGATTGTGTTCTTTGGTCTGCAAGGCTTTATCAAACACTTTCTGATTGAAACTTGGAATGAAGGCTTCTTCAATCAAACTAAAGCCAAAGTGGTGGCAGCCTATAAACGCCGTATGGACAACGCTTTAGGTGAAGGTGCTGTGCCCGTCGAGCACATCGAAGCCTTGCACGATCTTGGTTATTTACCATTAAAAATTAAAGCCTTGCCAGAAGGTAGCCGCGTCAATATCAAAGTACCAGTATTGACCATCATCAATACAGATCCGAATTTCTTTTGGTTAACCAACTATATTGAAACCGTACTCAGTGCCGAGCTATGGAAAAGCTGTACCACTGCCAGCATTGCCTATGAATACAAACGCTTATTGAGCCAATATGCAGAAAAAACAGGTGCGCCTTTAGACTTTGTTGCCGTTCAAGGCCATGATTTTAGTAGCCGTGGGATGAGTGGGATCTATGATGCAGCCCAATCAGGCGTGGGACACTTGACCAGTTTTATCGGTACCGATTCAGTTGCATCCATTGACTATGCCGAAGAATATTATAACGCCACTGGTGTTGTCGGTGTTTCAGTGCCTGCAACAGAACACAGTGTGATGTGTATGGGCAGTGAAGAAAGTGAAATCGAGACCTTTAGACGTCTGATCTGTGAGCTTTATCCTGCCGGGGTAGTCAGTATCGTTTCAGATACTTGGGATTTCTGGCGTGTGATTACCGAGTTTAGCGTGGAATTAAAAGCAGAAATTTTAAAACGCCAACCGAATGCCCTCGGACTCGCCAAAGTAGTGTTTCGCCCTGACTCAGGTGATCCCGTGAAAATTATCTGTGGCGATCCTGATGCAGAGCGAGATAGTCCCGCTTATAAAGGTGCAGTGCAATGTTTATGGGAGATTTTTGGCGGCACAGAAACAGCGCAAGGCTATAAAGTACTGAATGAGCGTGTTGGCTTAATCTATGGTGACTCGATTACCCTAGAACGTGCGCAAAATATCTTAAAAGGTTTGGAAGCCAAAGGCTTTGCTTCCAATAATCTGGTTTTTGGAATCGGCAGCTATACCTATAACTATTTAACTCGCGATAGCTTTGGTTTTGCTGTAAAAGCCACTTGGGGACAGGTCAATGGCGTCGGTCGCGAACTGTTTAAAGACCCAGTGACCGACTCAGGTGTTAAAAAATCAGCCAAGGGCTTATTACGGGTTGAACAAACTGAAAATGGTTTTGAGCTCTTTGATCAACAAAGCTTTGAACAGGAGAAGATGGGGGCACTGCAAACAGTATTTGAAAATGGTCAATTGCTAAGAGAATGCTCGCTCGATCAAATTCGGGAGAGATTGGTCTAAGCAATATCAAGACCCCTCATTTGCAGTTCATCTACCTTACATCATGACAGGCGGCATGGATGCCGCCCATTTAACAATCTTGCACGAAATTCAGAATGCTATTTTGACCTTTGCTCAAGATGCAGCATCGACTAATCAGTCGCAATGAAAGATTTTTACTTAGGCCTTATCCCCAAAAGTATGCAATTGCCAATACACAAAAGTTTTGATTTCTCGATGACGAATGTTGCTATGCCGAAACAAGCAGAACTGTTTTTCATTTATAAACAGCACATTCAAATCTATAAAAACCTTTATACTTGACTCACTCATCCATGAGATAACACCAAATGACCTATACGTCCGAACAGGAATACCTTGCCCACTACCAAAAAACAGACTATGACACCCCACTGTTTATGGTCGATATGGCAATTTTTTCTGTGGCGAAAGGTCAATTACAAGTCTTAATGATTCAGCGCTCCAACTTTCCCGAAAAAGGCAAATGGGCGCTACCGGGTGGCTTTGTCGATTTAAAAACCGATCCAGATTTAATGGCAACGGCACACCGCAAACTACTTGAAAAAACAGGGATTCATTCCCCTTACCTAGAACAAGTCGAAACCATTGGCAATCAACATCGTGATCCACGCGGCTGGTCCATTACCGCTTTATATTTTGCTCTGATTGATTTTGACAAATTTGAAATTCAAGCAAGTCACACCACTGAGCATAGTCAATGGTTTCCAATCGATCAGGCATTACAGCTGAATTTAGCCTTTGATCATCAACAGCTGCTCCAACTCGCTTATGATCGCCTTGGCAACAAAACCCGTTACACCGCTCTACCCGCTAGCCTCATGCCTGAGCTTTTTACCCTGACCGAATTACAAACCATTTATGAAATTATTTTAGGCCATACATTAGAAAAAAAATCATTTAGACGGCGTATGCAGGAAGCAGGTGCCGTTGAAGAAACAGGACAGCAAAAAATCGTCGGCAAGCGCCCTGCTCAATTGTTTCGCTATGCACTGGAAAATTATAATTTCACTTTTCCACGTATGCTGGAAACACCACGCAACAACGCTGAAAATGAAAAGAGCTAAGATATTGCTAGCTTAGCTCCAATTACTGATCGTTTAAGTTTACTTCCACGTTTGACGAATCAAATCCACCGCTTTTTCAGCAATCATAATGGTCGGTGCATTGGTATTGCCATTGACCACCGTTGGCATAATTGAGGCATCAATGACTCGCAATCCCTCAATACCATAGACTTTCAGTTCAGGATCGACCACGGCCATCTCATCCACACCCATTTTACAACTACCGACTGGGTGATACACCGTATCGACACGTTGGCGCAAAATCTCACGAATTTCATCATCAGACTGCACACTGGCGGTAAACATATCCTCTTTAATTTTTTCACTTAACGCAGGTGCGTTCATTAACTTTTGCGTGACTTTATAACCATCGACCATATCCTGAAGATCTTGTTCATCCTCAAGGAATTTAAAGTCAATCAGCAATGGATCATCCACATTTTTACCACTCAGTTTGACAGAACCACGTGCGCGCGGATTCAACAAACACACATGGCATGAAATCCCATGTCCCATATGCATGGTGCGCGCATGGTTATCAACCACCGCAATCACAAAATGCAGTTGTAAGTTAGGCTTATCTAACTCAGGGCGGCTTTTTAGGAATCCACCACATTCTGCATAATTGGTGGTGATCAAACCTCGACGCTCTTTACGATAACGTCCAATTTGTTTGACTAAATCGATGCTACCACCAACCGATACCCCAAAGGTTCCTTCCATTTGCTTGGTCTTATAAGCAAAAATAAAGTCTGGATGATCATGCAGGTTTTCACCCACACCCGCCAAATCTTTAACGACAGCAATACCGTGCTTTTCAAGCTCTTGACGTGGACCAATACCAGATAGCATCAACACTTGTGGTGACTGGAATGCCCCTGCTGACAATAAGACTTCTTTCTTGGCTCGAACAACCGTACTTTGTTCATTGTGTTTATATTCGACCCCAACAGCACGACCATTTTCAATCACAATTTTCGACACCAAGGCTTTGGTAATCACATGTAGATTGGAGCGTTGGCCTAAATGAGGAAATAAATAACCTCGGGCAGCACTCCAGCGTTCACCATTTTTTTGCGTGACTTGATAAACACCGAGTCCTTCTTGTTCTGCACCATTGAAGTCATCATTGAGCGGATAATCCACCTGCTTCGCAGCTTCAACAAAAGTTTTTTGATAAGGGTTATCTGAACGTAATTCACTGACATTAAGCGGACCATGCTGCCCATGATATTCATTACGAATGCGCTCGTTATGCTCTGATTTTATAAAATATGGCAAAACATCGTCATAAGACCATCCCGCATTACCCAAAGCAGCCCAATGATCGTAGTCACTGCGATGCCCACGGATATACACCATTGCATTGATGGCAGAACTACTACCTAAGCACTTACCTCGCGGTTGATAGCCTTTTCGGCCATTTAGGCCTTTTTGTGGAATGGTTTCTAAAGCCCAGTTATTAATTTTAGTCGGAATACTAATCACTGCTGCTGAAGGTGTATTCACCAACCAACTGTTGCCATCACCACCAGCTTCTAATAAACATACCGAAATATTTGGATTTTCTGATAATCGCCCAGCCAGTACCGATCCTGCTGAACCACCACCTATAATTACAAAATCAAAAGCTGTTTCTGTCATCGCTATACTCTGTTTTTTCTTTTTAAAAAGTGGAAGCATTATGCCGAACACGGCATTTAAATACTGTTGTAGTTGTCTAACCAATTCATATCAATATAAGCAACTTAACTGGATCATCATCAAAGCGCAATAGCCAAATCAAGCAATGCCCTTGCAGTAAAAATGCAATCTTATTTAGAAGCTAACTTAATTTCTCTTTCTCTAATTTTTTCTGTTTCAGATACTCAACATGTTGACGATCTGTTTTCCACGATTGTTCCAATACTTCTTTTTCAATACGATAGCGAATTCTTTTCTGTTTCATGGGGCTGATCACCTCCTCATTGAAACTTTTCACATATTTCAGCCAAGCCTTACCTCGAAACACATTTTCAGGCATTTCTGTTTTAAATTCACTGCGAGGCGTAAAAACAATAACCGAGTGCAAATATTGTGGATCTAACACGTCATTTAGCACCATCTCTAGCACTTTGCTATGTTTGTAATTCTGATGTAAAGGATTTTGAAATTTATAGCTTTTCTTATAGATCTTTTGCGTCCATTGTTTTTGTCGAACACCACCAAAAATCCACCCCGTATAGTTCTTCGTTTCTATAATAAAAACCCCATAAGGACTTATTAAAATATGATCAATTTGAGTTGTGCCTTGCTCGCCATCAGGGATCGTCACATTGTTTAATAACATGTACTCCTCTCCTAACCCCTTTTTTACATGAGCCGAAACCATCAACTCCCCTATTCTTCCTTTAAAATATGGTGAGTTCAAATAAACGAGAATAGCAAGAATAATAATGAAAAATATAAAGTATAAAAGCATATTCCCTTTTCCCCAGTAGTTTTAAATTTAATTCAGTAAAAAAGATCTAAAATTTTAAAATATATTTTTTCAATGCGCACTTAATTACTTATATTTCTATATTCATTATAAATTAGTATCAAACCACCAATAAGGATAAAAAACAGACCTAACAGCTTTAATCCATCTATTTTCCTAATTTGCATTCCTAGAAGTCCAGTACTATCAATAATCGTTGCAAAGAGCATTTGTCCTAAGAAAACCCATAACAATGTATTTGTTGCTCCTATTTGAGGAGCTGCAAGAAACATACAAAGAATATAAAGAGAGCCAAGAAAACCAGGAAACCACATCCACCATGAGGTTTGTTGGTATAACGGAAGTTTAATAGTCCCATCAACGATTAATGCGATAATTAGTAATGCAATTGCTCCACCAATATAAAGCACAAAAGTTGATTGAATTTGAGAAGCACCACTTGTATTTCGAAAAGTATTTACCATTGCGAGCTGTAATGGAACGATCACACCTCCCAATATGCTAATAAAGACATAACTAAGGTTTTGCATGGTCATTTTCTCTTTTTATTTTGATTTAATCATATCGCAAATACCCAGCTTAACTCACCATTTTAGCCACTTCCTATTAACACATCAGGACAATGTTTGCATTCCACTTTACTTTGAATAGCCAAACCAAGTAAATAAATCACTTATTAGTTTTATTAAAACAAATTTTTCAAATAACTGAATATTATTTACTGGATAAAATAATGAAGGCACTCATCACCAAAGGTTGTCATACAGACCACGGTGGCATAGTACAAGAGGCAGATCACACCTTTCTCATTGAAGGGATTCCAGCACATGTAGAAGGAATGAAGCACTATTGCCCCAAATGCCAAGTGATGGCTACAGCTCAATCCTCAGGCAAAGGCTTTTTAATGGCAGGCACTAGAACAATTATTATGGCAGGTGACAAAGCCACTTGCGGTGCAACCTTTTTTCCGAATCAAAGCCTTGTGGTGAGAAATAACGGAATCGGTGCAGGCGCGAATAGTTCATCCTCTGTTAGCAACTTCCTCAATACCAGCAGCCCTCAAGTTTTCGATGAACAAGTGGCAGCTGAGTTTAGTTTTGCCGAAGGTATGCCCTACTTGATTGAAACAGCTGAGGGTAAAATCTTTCAAGGCACAATTGGCGCTGATGGGAAACTGCCACGGATTGAAACCAAAGGACATGCTTCTTATAAACTCTATTTAGGTGAAGAAGCACTCACCAAGCGTGGTGGTGATGCCAGTTAATCAATCGGGAACAGTTAAAACAAATCCCAAACGAGGCTCTGTTGCGGCTTGTAGTATGGTGGGTATTGTGCCAATAACATTTAAAGAGTTATGGACAAGCTATGTTAAGGGTACGCCGTATACAGTAAATGGAGATATTCCAAAGGGCTTTGAAAACCAGTGTGCAATTCGTATGAGCGCAACGCTGCATAAAGTTGGCGTTAAGATGAACACATTTTCGCAGAACAATATCAAGCCAGAAGGCAAAGCGCCTTCCCTTGGGCGCATTCTCCTTAACGGTATGGCTACAGCTACACGCGCCAACGAAATGTCTAAATGGCTTGAGACTCGTCCAGTTTGCGGGATTGGTCCTGGGCAGAATATTACAGGCTCCAACTGGAAAGACAAAGTTAAAGGAAAGACGGGCATCATTTTTTTTGGTGATTATTGGCAACGTGATGGTGAAAGTGCTGACACTTCTAGTGGTGGTCATATTGATCTATGGAATAAGACTACAATGACACCTAGTCAAACGAACACCATTAGGTTCACTTTAGGAATCAATAGAATTAGCTTTTTTGGTTTGTATACGATGTCAGATTTAGGTAAGGCTAAGAAAATCATGTTTTTTGAGGTGAAGTGATGAACTTCTTATTTGCAGTTTTCGGTACAGTTATAGCACTCATCTTTTCTGTCGTTGCTCAAAAGATTTACTTTTCCTTGACTAGTCGTTACTACTCATTCGAACATAGTTCAGGACCTTTTAGTGATGTTTACTGGATGGTGGTGACGTTCACCCCACTCCTTGGCGCAGTGTTTGGCTGGAAATATAGATCTACCAAGAATAAAAACCTTTTATGGTTCTTCCCAATCTATTTTATTGTAATGTACTTATTTCATTGGTACTCAGCTGTATATGCAGGTTATCCCTTCTTTTCATAATTCTAAAATGAGAAACTATTCTAAATAGAGTAAATAATGAAGAAAATAATTTACCCAATTTTAAGTATCATCCTTGTAATAATTATTTTTTTGGGGCTACCTCTAATCTATGAATTTATGATTCCTAATTCATCTGTATGTGCCGAAGGGTGCAATCCAACATTTAGGAAATTTGTATTTTCGTTTGCTCTTATAAGTTTAATCATAGCACCCACACTTGGTTATTTATTAGCAAAAAAAACTGTTAATCGTAAAAATATTTATTCCTTTCTTACCTTCTATTTAATAATTTATTTAGTTATTGTTTGGTACGGCACAGGTTATGGCTACGGACTAAATCTAAGCTATTAAATAGATGACTCTCTAAAAAAGAATGAATAAGTTTTTGTATATTTGCATTGGAATCATAGTGACATTTTCTCTTATGATCATAGTCCCTAATTTGTATTTAGCTATTATTGATCGAGATACCTGTCGGGAGGGATGTAGTCGAGCATACAATGATTTTTGTTTGTGGGTATTTCTTATATCAATTTTCTTTGGAGCTGCTTTAGCCTATCTAAAGAGTCTTAAAAAAATTTCATATAAAAGCATATTTTTCTGGGCAATTTTATTTTCAATCATTTGGATAGCAACAACATGGTACGGCCTAGATTATGGGTATGGAAAAAACCTAAGTTATTAAATTTGAGGTCAAATGATAAAAAAGATTCTATACCCAATGGTAGGGGTAATATTTATTTTAACAATTATGCAGTTTTCATATGACCCATTTGTTTTTGTTACAGGAAAAATCCCCTGCAAAGAAGGATGCAGTACTGAGTTTATTTCCATACTCAAATATTGGTTTTGGGGAGTAATACTTACGACAATTACATTAAGTTATTGCTACGCGATTCAAAAAATAAAGAAATTAATTTTATTTTTCTATTTCAGTTTATTTTTTCTTACACATATATTTTTAATGTGGTACGCCTCGACCTATGGCTACGGACTCAATTTAAGCTATTAACTTCAAAAAATCCAGACGTAAAAAAACCGCTAACTTAGCGGTTTTTTATCTCATCTTTTAAGATGATGGTCGGAGCAGTAGGATTCGAACCTACGACCCCCTGGTCCCAAACCAGGTGCACTACCAGGCTGTGCTATGCTCCGAAATTGGGGTGAATGACGGGATTCGAACCCGCGACAACCGGAATCACAATCCGGGGCTCTACCAACTGAGCTACATCCACCATCAAAACTTTGATTCTATATACCAAGCTGCCAAATGGCGCGCCTGACAGGATTCGAACCTGTGACCATCCGCTTAGAAGGCGGATGCTCTATCCAACTGAGCTACAGGCGCATAACGATGATAATACTATCACGATACTTCGCCGATATTTAAAACTATGTTTTTCAACACATTTTAAATGGTCGGAGCAGTAGGATTCGAACCTACGACCCCCTGGTCCCAAACCAGGTGCACTACCAGGCTGTGCTATGCTCCGATTTCTTTTCAGCTTTTAGTGTATCGCACATCGTGCGGTACGGTGTGCATTCTAGGCGCGACGCCCTAGAACGTCAACACCTATTTTCCAAAAAACTAATAAATCCTTATCAAATGTATATTTAACAAGCATTTTCAGACATTTTAGCGTTTCAAAGAAGCACTAAAGTTCAACATTCGATCTAAGGGTAATTTCGCACGTTCAGCTAGGGCTGGATCAACGTGTATTTCTTGATCAGCATGCTGTAATACATGCAAAATACCATCCAATTCGTTCATTGCCATCCACGGACAATGTGCACATGAACGACACGTTGCACCCTCACCTGCAGTTGGTGCTTCAAATAATTCTTTATCTGGTGCGGCTTGCTGCATTTTATAGAAAATGCCGCGATCTGTTGCCACGATCATTTGTTTATGCGGCAAGGTCTGTGCTGCTTTAATCAATTGCGAGGTACTTCCCACCGCATCAGCAATATCTACCACCGATTCAGGTGACTCAGGATGAACCAAGACCGCAGCATCAGGATAGAGTGCCTTCATTTGAGCAATACCACGCGCACGGAACTCTTCATGCACGATACATGCACCATCCCACAACAACATTTCAGCGCCAGTTTTCTTTTGAATATAGCGACCTAAATGCTGATCTGGCGCCCAAATAATTTTTTCACCCAAGCTATCTAAATGTTCAATGATCTCTACCGCACAGCTTGAAGTCACGACCCAATCAGCACGTGCTTTCACAGCCGCTGAGGTGTTGGCATAGACCACCACGGTATGATCAGGGTGTTGATCACAGAATGCAGTGAACTCATCGACAGGACAGCCCAAGTCGAGTGAACAAGTTGCTTCTAGGGTTGGCATCAACACGGTTTTTTCAGGGGATAAGATTTTTGAAGTTTCGCCCATAAACTTCACGCCTGCCACCACAAGCGTTGTTGCAGGATGATCACGACCAAAACGCGCCATTTCCAATGAATCAGAAACACAGCCACCCGTGAGTTCGGCAAGCTCTTGCACTTCCGGATCACAGTAATAGTGAGCCACAAGCACTGCATTGCGTTTTTTCAACTCTGCTGCAATTTGGGCAAACTTTTCTTGTTTCACTTCTGGGCTAAGGCTATTGTCCTTTGGCTCGCCCAAACGATCTAAATGCGCCTGCACAATATTTTTGGCTTCGTTCGCAATTAAATTCGCATCATTCATAAAACGTCTTCTCTATCCTGCGTGCTTGCATCACTGCAAACTTTTAACGTGGGTAATGGCGTGATCATTTGGGAAAAATCACCTCATCCACAAACTAGCTTATAAAAAAAGCCCCACTGTGGAGGCTTTATTATAACGCAAATTTATGAGCGATAATCGGCATTAATTTTGACATAGTCGTAAGAAAAGTCACAGGTATAAACCGTATCTTTTGCTGTACCACGACCGAGGTCAATACGAATGCTAATTTCCTTCTCAGCCATGACCGCTGCGCCCGCTGCTTCGGTATAGTCAGGGTTTGCACCACCATCTAAGCAGATTTGTACATCACCAAGCCAAACTTGAACTTTGCTGCTATCTAGGTTTGGCACACCCGCCTTACCAATCGCCATCACAATACGCCCCCAGTTTGGATCTGAAGCGAATAAAGCCGTTTTAATTAACGGTGACTCAGCAACGCTATAGGCCACATCACAACATTCTTGGGTATTGGCTCCACCTTCCACCTGAACGGTAATGAACTTGGTCGCACCTTCACCATCACGCACAATCAATTGCGCCAAACGATTCATAATACGTGCAAGCACATCAAGCACTTGTTGATAACGTGCGTCGTCTTGACTCTGAATTTCAGCACCGCCAGCTAGACCCGTTGCGACAAAGATACAAGAGTCATTGGTCGAGGTATCACCATCAATGGTAATGCGGTTAAAGGAATGCTCAACCGTGGTTTGCAGTAAACGCTGTACCAATTCAGCACTAATCGGGGCATCGGTTGCAACGAAGCTGAGCATGGTCGCCATATTCGGACGAATCATGCCTGCACCTTTGCTGATTCCCGTCATGGTATAGGTCACACCATCCAGCTCAAACTGTTCAGATGCACCTTTTGGTATGGTATCGGTGGTCATGATGCCTGATGCCGCTTCCGCCCAACGATCCGCATTTAAATCATTTAATGCAGGTTGAATGCCTTGTACTAAACGTTCAATCGGGAGTTGCTCACCAATCACACCCGTTGAAAAGGGTAAAATCTGATTGGCTTGAACCCCAGTTAACTCAGCTAACTTGGCACAAGTCGCTTCTGCATTTTTATAACCAACTGTTCCTGTTGCAGCATTGGCATTACCCGTGTTGATAATCAGGTAACGTGGGGTATTTTCTGTTAAATGCTTTTTACTCAATTGAACAGGCGCAGCCGCAAAAGCGCTTTGGGTAAATACCCCTGCAACATTTGAGCCTTCGGCAAATTCAAAAATGACTAAATCTCGTCGATTTGGATAACGTACATACGCCTCAGTTGAGCCAATTTTTACACCCTGCACCACATGCATAAGTGGCATTGTTACGTCACCAACAGCCATTTTTAAACTTCCATTCAATTTGTTATGAAAAAGAAAATGAATACATACCCTATATATGAGACTCGGAAAGATCATCTACAACCTGCGTGGTATTTGTAATATCCCGTTTCTGCGATAGATAAAACAAATGCAACAAGTGAACAGGTTTTGTAGATGACAATGCCTTTGGTTACTTTGGGCGAAACCAAAGTAACTCGAACCGAAGGTTATTCCTAATATTGAATTACACTAAGCAAGACACCGCCTCGCTAATAACTGAGTTACGGTTCAAGTCATAAAATATGTCGATTCATATCTGTTAAGTAGCTTATTCCAAAAAGAAATGAAAATCGAGTATTAACACTACAGATTATGGAATTTGGCTTTGCTCTAAACTCAGTAAAATCTGCTTCTTATCCAGACCACCTGCAAAACCCACCAAAGCCCCACTCGCCCCAATCACCCGATGACACGGCGCAATAATCGAAATCGGATTCTTCCCATTGGCGGCTCCAACAGCACGAACCGCTTTTTCATTCCCTAACTGAATAGCAATATCTTTATAACTGCGTGTTTCCCCATAAGGAATACTCAATAAAGCCTGCCAGACTTGTTGCTGAAATGTAGTGCCTTGAAAATCAAGTGGTAAATCAAACTGCTGACGTTGCCCTGCAAAATACTGTTCTAATTGTTGTTTAACGTTATGCAGCATTGGATGCTGGCGATCTTCAATCAGCTCAGAAAGCCGCACCCGTTTATGGTCTTCATTGTCCCACATCACAGCGACAAGTGCCTGATCATGAGCAACCAGCTTTAATGCACCCACAGGAGAATCCATGTACATATACACCAGTTGCATCACGCGCTCCTCAATCATTAATTTGACGATAACTTCATCAATACAAGACCTGAAACGATTAATACCGCTGCGATCATGCGCATAGCCGTCATCGGTTCATTCAAGATCAAAATGCCGACAACAAATGATCCTATTGCCCCGATTCCCGTCCAAATGGTATAGGCCGTTCCAAGTGGTAAAGTCCGCATCGACATGGAAAGTAATACCACACTTAAAATCATGAAAACAATGGTCACGATACTTGGCGTTAACTTGGTAAATCCTTCAGACATTTTCATAGAATATGCCCAAATAACTTCAAAAATACCTGCCAAAATTAAAATTGCCCATGCCATTTTATTACGCTCAACTTTATCGAGTGTCGGGTCGTCCCAACGTGATTCTTTCGAGGGAGGTCGTCCTCCTAGGTGCAGCAGTGTACTGTAAAACATGAAAGTTATGTGATTTGTTATGTATCTAAAATCACTAAGGCATTGAAAAGATAAATGTTCTATTCAAATGCATTACTGCCAGATAATCTGATCGACCCGCATCAACTCACATGCACCATTCCCCGTATCCTCTCGAGATAAAGAACTCTTCCAACGCCAGCCATCTTGGGTCTGAATCTCAATCAGAGAGCCTTTTAAATACACCAGATCATCTTGCTTAATTTTTTTCATTTGTGTTGCAATTGTGGCATTGGCGGGAACCAGATGCATATTGGCACTATGTGTTGCAATCTGCCGAAGTGAGATTGGCGGTTCGTGATCAATAGACCAACGATACCAGCGGTTACTTTGAGAAATATCAAGCTGTTTGTAGACCTGAGGATTGGCCATTTCCCCCCAGCCTACGGCGATATCCATAGGAGAAAACTCAGCTTCACGCCCTAAATGATAGTCTTCTCTCGACAGTACACGAAATGAGCCTTCATAATTTTCTAAGGCCACAACTTGTACCCCTTGCTGAGTCGTAATCTGACTGATATCAGGTATCGGCTTAATCCATTTTGTCCACAGCATCCAGCCGAGTGCAATCACCAGCAAGCCATACATCCATCTCGGCATGTTATTGATCCTGTTTATTGCCTAAAGCTTTTATCCATTGCTTAAATCGCGTTAAAGCAGTTGAAAAGAACTGTTGAATCAGGCTTAAGACATTTTCATCTTGCTGCTGATCTTTATTCTGAGCGACTTGTGATTTAGAGGTCGCCAGTTCCATCGGTTCATAATGCGGCATGGTTTGCTGTAATTCCGCACCAAGATTCAAGCGCTGTAATGCGGCAGTCACCTCAGCAATCGGGTCCTGATGATAGAGGGCTAAATGGCGTGCTTCTAAATCAATACAGTGTTCAATGAGTTGATCTGAAAAAGGCAGTAATGCTTTTCTTACGCGCTGCTCTTCTACAGCACTACTCATATGAGGGATATAGTAAAAACTCACATTCATACTGCCATCGGCAGGAATCAACTCAAGCTGAGAAGCCGACACACGTTGAGATTTTTCTCTCAAGTTAGTCGACGCGTTTAGTTTATCTATTATTGGATTATCTTGTTGTTCTAAAGCCATTTATGCACCATGAATGACTCAAAAAAGATACTGTCAGTATAAACCAACAGTATCTTGAAAAAATGACATTTTAAACAAAATATCAGAACTTTAGCGACAGACCAGCACCATAGACCCAACCTGTTTTGGAGTCACTGGCGGTTTGCCAGTTGGTTTCCTTACGCCCTTTGCTATAACCATAGCCAACATCGATAAAAGGCATCACTCGATTCTTGACGATTTCATAGCGGGTTTTAACCCCCACTTCAGCATCGGCAAGGCCTGTTTTAGCGGCATACTTGGATTCATCCCGCAGTACCCATTCCATTTCCAGATATGGCTGCAGGATCAACTTTTGAGTCAGCAACAAATCTCGTTCTGTTTCCAACACAAAGCGCCATTGTTGGTCTTGTCCAACATACAGATGCGCATCGGTTTCGAAGAAATACTGCGCCATGCCGTGAAAACCGACAACACCCTCAAATTGTTCCTTATCCACATCACGATCAGGGTTATAGCGATAATTTACCCCAGCTTGCACATCCCAGAAATCTGCAATATTCCGACTGTATAGCGCAGCCAGACTTTGCTCCGATTTTTCTGACTCGGCCTTGGCATAGTCCGCGATGATAAATAATTTATTTTCATCAGTTCCCACCCAAGTTTTTAACTTGGACTTGAGCGTGCCCTGCCCATCTTCATCAAGTAGCCATTGCGTATCTAACTGCGTCGACTGATAAATCTGTCCACCATGTTCCTTATAATGGTCAGCATGCCCATCTTGATTCTGCATCTGAGGGGAAATGCTTGGGCTCTGATGCTGTGAATGGTCCATCGGCATGGATGCATTCACTGTCATGTTTTGCTGTGCCGACATATCCATTTGCATCGAGTGATCATGTCCTTCATGTGCATAGGCCAATGCACTGAAAGAAGAGACAATGCCACCAATTGCCAATAATTGTGTATAACGTTTCATCTTAGAAGATTGCTTAGTGATGTGCATGGCTCGCTCCTTGAGATGATTGAACTGGTGTTGTTTGTGCTGCTTTGCTGTCATCCACATTGGCGACAATTAACTTACTCATCATGCCCGCACTCATGTGATACAACAGATGACAATGGATCGCCCATTCACCGATTTCATCCGCAGTCAATAAAGCCGTAACCGTCTTACCTGGCGGTACAACCAGAGTATGTTTATTTGGCATATCTTGAGGTGCCTGACCATTTTCCAGCTGCATAAACATGCCATGTAAATGCATCGGATGCGCCATCATACTGTCATTGACAAATTTGAGTCGGATACGCTCGCCATAACGCACGGTTAAAGGCTTAAAGTCAGGATCGCTAAATTTCTTGCCATCAATGGTCCAGATATAACGCTCCATGGTTCCACCCAAACGGATTATCACTTCACGTTCTGCTGGACGGCTATAGCTTTCAGGTTGTGGCTTTAAAGATTGCAAATCTGCATAACTTAACGCTTTATGGCCTGCTGGCGTTGCCGCATTGGCCCAGCCTTGCACAGTATCCGTGTTTGATGTGTCCGTCGTAGTGGCAGCTGATTGATGCTGGCTATGGTCCATATTGCTCATATCCATTTGAGCATGTGCACTGTGATCCATAGCAGGCTGCGAAGTCGTTGCAGTCTTCGCCTTATCTTGCGGCATCTGGTGCTGGCTATGATCCATCTTGCCCATATCCATTTGACCATGTGTACCATGATCCATAGCAGGCGGCGAAGTCGTTGCAGTCTTCGCCATATCTTGCGGCATCTGGTGCTGGCTATGATCCATATCCGCCATATTCATTTGGCCATGTGCACTGTGATCCATAGCGGGCTGTGAAGTTGTTGCAGCCTTCGCCATGTCTTGCGGCATCTGATGCTGGCTATGATCCATCTTGCCCATATCCATTTGACCATGTGCACCATGATCCATACCCATATCTTCCATGGTTAATAAGGCACGTGGACGCGCTTTAGGAATCTGAACCTTTTGGGTATTGGGCGTCATGCTATTGTGCAGTGAGCCAATAGCAAAGCCAGTACGGTCAATCGACTCTGCTTCAATCTGATAATGAGCTTGTTTGGGCTCAACCAATACATCATAAGTTTCGGCTGTTCCAATACGGAATTCATCCACAGGAACAGGTTTCACGGGCTGGCCATCGGCACTGACCACCGTCATTTTTAAGTTGGGAATACGTACATCAAAGAAAGACATTGCTGAAGCATTGATAAAACGTAAACGTACTTTTTCACCCGCGTTAAAAGCACCGGTCCAGTTTTGTTGTGGTGTCTGACCATTGACCAAGAAGGTGTAGCCATCTACATCGCCCATGTCGGTTTTGGCCATACGCATCTGATTCCATGCGGAACGGTCTTGCCAGGTGGCTTTTAAACCCTGCGTTTTAACTTGTTTCCAGACATCACCCAGTGTTTCACGATGATTTTGGTAGTATTCCGCAGACTTTTTCAAATTCGCCATGATCTTGTCACTTTCCGTTTCATGGAAATCCGACAACATCACCACATAATCACGTTCAGCTTTTTCATGGGCAGCAACAGGTTGCTTGCCTTTTGGATAAATCACCAACGCGCCATACAAACCATCTTGTTCCTGCCCTTTGCTATGTGCGTGATACCAATAGGTGCCGTTTTGACGTACTTTGAAGCGGTATTCAAAACTGCCATTCGGCTTAATCCCTTGGAAACCATTAAAACCTGGTACACCATCCATCAATCCAGGTAACAGCAATCCATGCCAATGCAAAGAGGTATCTTGATTTTTGAGTTGGTTATGCACATGAATGACCGCTTCATCACCCTCTTCAAACTCTAAGAGCGGGGCGATAAATTTACCGTTTACGGTAATGCGTTTGACGGGCTTACCAGTGACATTCACCATCCCTTCATTAATGTTCAGATGATATTCTTTAATTGCAGCCAAAGTATAAGGCGCAAACAATAGGCTTAAGCTAGCGACAACACCAGCATATAGTTTTGAAGACATGATAATTTCCTAATCTGTTAGCTTTTCAAATTGCTCTATTCATGAATAGAAAGAGCCGAGTAAAGACAGATCAGGCTTTAGGAGGGCGTAAAATCTCTTGCCAATAACCAGCAAGGTGTCGAGCCTGATAATCCGTATTGGTACGGGTACTCAACTCTAAAAATGGCGAAGACGTTAGACTTGGGCTATGTTGATCCAAACCTAAATTAATGCTTTGACAATGTGAGGTACTATTGCAGTCCAGACAATGTTGATCGCTATGCATTTTCCCATCATGGCACTGTGCTGAACTGAGTGAGTCACTTTTCGAACTTGGCATCTGATGATGTTGATCCATCATTTGCTGATCGTGACACGCCATGCTTGGCATAACCGTTGAAGTATTTTGATCGGATTGAATCGCTTGAACAGCAGCAACAGCCACGCCACTTCCCCCGATGAAAAATATCATCAGGAATACAAACCACAGGCGTTTGTATCGCTTAAGAAGTTGCACTTATGTTCCTTATTCCAATCATCAAAAAAATAACTTAATCTGCCTAGGATAATTTCTTTTGCAGTTATGCACAATCATCTTTGTGTTTGAATTTCGATAATTCCACCCAAACCTCACTCCAAACTGCTGCTTTATCAAGCTAAACAGTACATCAATAAGCATGAGCAAAAATAAAGCAAAATGAAGAAGTTAATGCACAAAAAAAGGACAGAAAACTGTCCTTTTTTCATCATTTTGTTGCCAATATAAACAACTGAAATCATTTTGTTTATTTTAACAACATTTTATCCACCTGGTTATCAACACGGTTATCCACCGAGTTATAAACAAAGTTATCCACAAGAGTATGTGAATAATAGAATGAAAATACTAAACTTCTTTTGCACCAACTTGTGCCAACTCTGCACGCATTTGATCAATCACGGTTTTATAGTCTGGCTGACCAAAAATTGCTGAGCCTGCAACAAACATATCTGCACCGGCTTCTGCGATTTCACGAATATTGGCCGGTCCTACACCGCCATCCACTTCTAAACGGATATCACGACCACTGGCATCAATAATTTTGCGTGCTTGACGAAGCTTTTCCAAAGTCATTGGAATGAATTTTTGCCCACCAAAGCCTGGGTTTACACTCATCAATAGAATTTGGTCAACTTTATCCAATACATAATCAAGATAGTGCAACGGTGTTGCAGGATTGAACACCAAACCTGCTTTGGCGCCACCGGCCTTAATCAACTGTAACGAGCGATCAATATGATCCGTTGCTTCTGGGTGGAAGGTAATAATATCTGCACCGGCTTCCAAGAAATCACCGATCATACGATCAACAGGTGAAACCATGAGATGCACATCAATCGGCGCTTTGATGCCATAGTTTTTCAGTGCCTTACATACCCCTGCACCAAAAGTCAGGTTAGGTACATAGTGGTTGTCCATCACATCAAAATGTACAACGTCTGCGCCCGCAGCTAGAACTTTCTCTACATCTTCACCTAAACGTGCAAAATCAGCAGATAAAATCGAAGGCGCAATTAAATAAGGCTTGGACATGGACGACCTGGCAAACTCTAAGAAAATAATGTAAGGATTATAGCAAATTTAGCGGACTTAAGTCTGTTACAAAGTCATTATTAGGACATTGCAAACTTGCAACAACGCGTTGCATCTGAACTATTTTTATCTTTTCTCAGCTTTGCTATGGTATGGAGTGAAATAAGAGGATGTCTAAAACATGAACAGTACGACTCAAATCACAACCACTGAAGGAAAACGAATCAGTAAGCGCTTACTGAACCATTGGAAACATAAGTTTGAAGTCTTGGAAACTGAAACCCACTCAAAAATTTTTATGCCGACAGCCACGGTGACACTTACACCACAGGAACAGCATTTGGCTGTACTGATTGAAAATCAACAAGAAGATGTAACGCGTCTAGAACAGGTGGTACTGGATCATTTAAACCGGATGGCACAACAGGAATTCGTTGCTGAATGGCAGCATAGTTAAAAACTAAAAAAGTGTTAAATCAGCGGGCAGATCCGTATTTCAACTCGATCTGTCTGCTTAAATCAGATGAATTAAAAATAGTATTTTTTTTTGGATATCCTGTATGCCTTAAATAGGGAAAACATATGAATAAGAAACTTTCATCCGTCATGTTAATAACGGCAATCATCAGCCTAATAACCATCGGTTGTAGTAAAAAACAAGAAAAGCATGAGGCAGCCGAGACAAGTGCGCCAACAACAGAACATCAATCAGTAGAAACCCAGTCAAAAACAGCTAGCTTCAGTATCGATCAAATTCCGATTTCGAATGTTGAACTTGGAGATTTTCCATTTATTCAACTCCCTAAAGGCTATCATTTTGCTCATCAATCCACTGAAAACTTCGCTCAAATGGAGTTTTGGGTCGGAGACAAACTTGAGAAAGTTGAGGGTCAGCTTTTCAATGGACGGATCGATGCTGAAGAAAATAACAAACAAGCCTCCTTTTTGGAGCTACAGCGTAATTTGGATGCGGTTATTAGCAGCCTAGGCGGCAAAAAAATTACAGACAGTAAAATTCCGACCGAACTCAGTACCCAACTTTCAGAAAAATATGGTGTCGCTTATGTGGATGGATTAGGAGATATTTATAACAATCCAACACAAAGCTATGTGATTCATCAAAATCATCGAGATATCTGGTTTCAAATCACTCAAAGTGGACGATCAGCGGGTTTATTGGTCTTAGAAACCCGACCTATAGAAATCACTGCACAAGCCCTATCTGCAAATCAGTTAAAAGCCGCTTTAGATCAAAATAATAAAGTTGATATACAGATTAACTTTGAAACAGATAAAGCCACACTGTTAGCAGATTCACATGAACAAATTACCCAAATACTGAACTTATTAAAAAGTGATGATGCGCTAAAACTTGAAATTAATGGCTATACCGATAACTCAGGCGAGTCCATACATAATTTAAAACTCTCTCAGGCAAGAGCACAAACTGTTGTCAAAGCATTGACCGATGCAGGGATTGATCCATCTCGTTTAAAGGCGCAAGGCTTTGGCGATAGCAAACCGGTTTCCAGTAATGAGAGTGAAGCTGGTAAAGCAAAAAATAGAAGAGTCGAATTAGTAAAATTATAATGCGCTAACAAATTAGGGGCTGTTGGCATTTCAGCTATGCCTTATGTTATAAGCTCAAACAACAGCCCCTAAGCAGAACCTTTCGGTTGTTAATTTTTTTCTAATTGAATCGCATGGAATTGTAAATGATCATCGATAAAACTTTGAATGAAGTAATAGCCGTGATCATAGCCTTTGTGTTGGCGTAAAGTCAGGTGCTGCCCTGCATCCAGACAAGCTTGCTTAAACTTTTCAGGGTTCAATTGCGCATAGAACTGATCATCCAGACCTTGATCAATTAAAATTTCATCAAATACACGGCCCTTTTGCTGAACCAAAGCCGTCGCATCATGTGCGAGCCATTGTTGTTGATCAGGACCTAAATACTGGCTAAATGCCTTTTCACCCCAAGGACAAATACTTGGTGCACAAATTGGCGCAAAGGCCGAAACCGATTTAAATTGCTCTGGGTATTTAAAGGCCAAGGTTAGAGCGCCATGTCCACCCATTGAATGCCCGAAAATACCAATTTGGTTTTCGATCACAGGTAATTCCTGTAAGACATGCGCATACAGTTCATCAACCAGATAGGACTCCATCTGATAATGCGCTGCCCAAGGCTGTTGCGTTGCATTGAGATAAAAGCCAGCACCCTGACCAATATCCCAGTGATCGCCTTGAGCCACACCATCTCCACGTGGAGAAGTATCCGGCGTAATCAAAATCAGACTTAATCGAGCAGCCATTCGTTGCGCATGTGCTTTGATGGCAAAGGTTTCTTCGGTACAGGTCAGTCCCGCAAGATAAAACAAAGCTGAACAAGACTTGCCTGCCAAAGCAGCAGGAGGCAAATAAACACCGACCTTAGTGCTTCCCTTTAAATGTTGAGATTCCAACTGATAAATACGTTGCTCACCCTCAAAACAGCGGTTTTTTTGCAGTAGCTGCATGTTCATCATCCTGTGTTTTGGTTATATCTGTTGAAGCGATATTCTGAGTTGGAAATAAATAGGGCTCAAGCTGTGGCAACATCAGTTCCATGTTGCGTCCAATCGCCCACTGAGGCTCAGAAGGTTCTACGCCCTGTGCAATTTCCCATTTGGTTACCGTTTGCTTGGCCTGTTCAAATGCAGTTTTCATTGAATATTGTTCGCGCATCGCCAAATCAAAGAACGCTCGACCAAAATAAGTATAATCTGCTTCATTATTACAGCCAAACGAGGTTTTATCCGCAGCAGATGCGGTAATAATTAAAGTATCCGGTGACTGTAATGCTGGAATAAAACTGCCTGAATAACAGGCTGAAATCACGATCACACGCCAGCGAATCCCCGATTTATCCAAGGTTTCTCTTAACCATTTTGGATCAACCTGATCTAAATCCAAGGGTGCATTTTCAATTTCAAAATGATTACGCTCACCATGCGAGGTCATATACAGAAACAAGACATCACTATCCCGATTCATTTGCTGACCAATACGGCGTAAAGCCAACTCCATACTGGTTTTAGAGGCAATCGGGACGTCTAAGCGTGTTGCAGGATTATTAATCAGCATAATCGAGCGCCCAAAGGTTCCAAAACGCGTATCAAACTGTTCTCTTATCCGCTCGATTTCAGATTTAAACACATCCACATAGCTATCACCTGCCACGCCCATAAAGTACCAATGACTTTTGGCGATATCACCATATTGAATCTGATCCAACGCTTTATCTAACAAATGACTTTGTGCATAGAAAGCATCTTCAGCAAAACTTGGCGGCGTTGCTTCAACTTTCCAAATCGGCTGATCTTTCACTGAAAGCTGCCAAACCACCATAGTGGCGATGGTTGCGACAAAGACCAAGGCACGTTCCCACCACGGCCAGTTTAAAGCACGTGAAAAAACCCAGATCACAGCCAAACTTTGCCAAACAAAGAGACCCACAAACAAAGGTGGCAGGAAGCCGTTATAAATACTGTCAGGAATGAAATTGAGATAGCCGTTCGAGCCCAAATACTGAATGATGCATTGCAACAATAGAATATTGGTATCCAACACCAACCATAACAAAGCAGGTACCAGCATCAGACGCGGCTGGTTCATGCGTTGCGAAAGGAAAATACCGACAATGAGCGCAATAAACGGCCAAAGCGCATAACCAATCAGACCTTGGGAGTTAAACTCTCCCACTTGCCCAGCCACCAACCAGCTATATAAAGAGTTGGTACATCCTCCGAGAATTCCCCAAATAATCAGTTGGGTAATCGAGGGATGAACGATCTGTAAGGAGCGACGTGACCCGAGGAACAACCACATTCCAGCAATTTGGTTACTTTTAAAATCATGCCAGATATTAATAGAGGGTTTGAGGTCGATCATAAAATTCTTCGGGAGTTTCTCTTTTCAAGCCTAAACTGAAAATATGCCATTCTAATCATTGAATGGACAGTACTTTTCCTAAAAGACGCGATGCGTGACTGTAGTGTAAGCTCGACAAGAATTTTTTAGCAATCATGCTTTTGCACTATATCACAAATCTTTACCGAGCATTGACGCAAGCCAAACAATCATTCAATTCTGATTCAAATTTGACCTTTTGGAAAATAGGCATCAAAACGGCAGGCATCACCGAGCCATTGATGATCAGGGGCTTGATCTGCCAGATAGACGGCATGGCGTGGGCGCTTCACAATGACACGTTTGGCAATTTTCTGCGCTAGATGTAGCAGTTGATCACCTAAATCCATCTCGCCATCTTCAGGCAACAACATATGCAGCAATTGCATTTGTTTTTTGACTTGTGCCTGCTTTTTGACTGCTTGTTGATTCTGATCACGCTGTGGAAACATTGGATCTAAATACACCACATCCACCTGCTCGCCTTGCTGAGCTAATTGCTGTAAATAGGTATTGGAATCTGCATAAATCAGCTCAATTCGCTGCATAGAACTTTGTAAAAATGGATCTTGCTCAGCGTTGGCTTTGCTATATTCCAATAGCATAAATAGAATCGGATGACGCTCAACTAAACGAACATTCGCCCCCAGATGGGCCATCAATAAACTGTCATGCCCTAAACCTGCGGTGGCATCAATTAAGGTTGGTTTTTCCCCCAACTGACAGGCTCTGGCAATCATTTCTGATCTAAGACTGGCTCTTTTTAGGCGAGGAATTTCAGCACGCCAATCAGGCTGCATTTTCATGCCATTGGCAGCGAGACTGAGCCCATCCTCATCCAAAACCAATGCCATGTCAGGATTCAAACGTAAAAAACGTGCATTAATTTTTTCAACAACCTGCCCGTTGAGCTGCACATTTAGTTCAGCCAAACGGGTTTGCAGTTGTTGAAACGGTTGTTCATATTCCGCTGGATACCAACATCGCATTTGCATTACCAATGCACCCAACCTGTCCACCATGTTGCAAGAATAAATAAACCAAAGATAATGCGATAGTACGCAAATGCGGTGAAGTCATGTTTAGAGACATAACGAATCAAAGCGCGAATCACCACCAAAGCAGAAACAAAGGCAACAATGATTCCTACGCCTAGCACAGCCATATCATTGCTATGCAACTCATGACGCATCTTGTACATATCCAGTAAGCCTGCACCCATCAGCACTGGAATCCCTAAAAAGAAGGAAAACTCTGCTGCAGCTTTACGTGATACGCCTAAGAATAATGAGCCAATAATGGTCGAGCCTGAACGAGACGTTCCTGGAATCAAAGCCAGACACTGAATCAAACCAATTAAAGTCGCTTGTTTAAAACTCAGATCATCCACTTCTTGAGTGACGATCTGATGTGGACGGCGTTCCGCCCATAAAATAATAAAACCACCGACAATCAAGGCAATCGCAACGGTAATCGCATTAAATAAATAAGCTTTAACCACATCGCCGAAGGTCAAACCAATAATCACAATTGGAATCGAGGCAATAATCAGATTCAGGCTTAAACGGCGACCTTGCTCTTGCCCTGTTAATGCACCAATCAGTGCACCCCACAATTTACCCCAATATTCATAGATCACGGCTGCAATTGCACCAATCTGTACAGCCACCGCAAACATATCCCGTTTTTCAACAGTCCAGAAATCCAACAGCTGACCGGTTAAAATCAAATGTCCTGTACTTGAAATCGGTAGAAATTCGGTAACCCCTTCCACCAACCCCATAATTGCTGCTTTAAATAGCAATAAAAGATCCATAATTAACCTTAATTCGCTTTACCTTGTTCGGGAATTTTTTTCCAAGCATCATCACGTAAATACACAGGCAGCGCATATTCAGCATCAACCCATTTTTGTTGTGCCGCATATACGCGGGCAATGGTTGCAATGTCCTGCGCCGTTGCCTTGATGTTGACATTTGATGTGTGCTGATTGGAAGCCGCTTCTGAGTCTATGTCAGTTGGCTTAATTAATTCTGAACCCGAACCGATCGCTGTAAATTGACAATACGCTGTGGCCTGCTCATAACTTAACAATTTCTCATCATCAATGGCCTGCATCATGCCCTGCCCATCTAGACTAAAATTGGCAATATAGACTTCTTGCATACGCGCATCGAGAACAGCTGTCACCTGCTCTAAGCCATTGAGACGATAAGCCGCCTGCGCCAAAGCCTGTAAACTTGAAACAGGAATAACAGGTAAATCTTGCGACCACGCTAAGGCCTGTGCTACCGCCGCATTGATGCGTACACCACTGAATGAACCAGGACCACGACTAAACGCGATCGCAGTTAAGTCAGCCAATTGCGTATCCGTTTGCAACAGGGCTTGTTCCGTTAAAGGTAAAATGGTTTGAGTTTGTGCCTTGGTTCGCTCATCCAATTGAAAATAGAGTTCTTGAGTATCATCAATTAATGAAACAGAACACTGCTCATTTGCAGTTTCCAATGCAAGCAACTTCATGCAAAAACCTTAGAGAAAAAGAGATAAAAAACGTCGAGTATCATACTCCACTCAAACGCGATAGGCGAGTTATTGTCTTTTTATCACCATAAAAAAGCCAAGCATAAACTTGGCTGATTACACTGAAATGATTAAAACTGGAACGGCGCTAAATCTAAGAAATTTTTATAATGTTCGGCATAATGCAAGGCACTTAAACGCAATCGGGCAGCGCCCTGCTCATCCAGCGTTTTCACTACTTTACCCGGTGATCCCATCACGACTGAATTATCAGGAATCACTTTCCCTTCAGGAATCAGTGCATTGGCTCCAATAATACAATTCTTGCCAATCACTGCATTGTTGAGGATTACAGCATTCATGCCAATTAAGGAATTATCGCCAATCGTACAACCGTGCAGCATCACCTTATGCCCAATCGTGACATATTCACCCACATTCAATTCGATGCCTGCATCAGTATGTAATACTGCATTTTCCTGAATATTGGAAAAATTGCCAATCCGAATCACGCAATTATCAGCACGAACCACAGCACCAAACCAAATGCTGACCTGACGTCCTAATTCAGCCTGACCAATCACGGTCGCCGTAGGTGCAACCCAACCATCCCAAGGTTCATGTAATGCTTTTGGACTCAATCCCTGATAGGTATACATCATGATAAAAAACTCTTTTAAAGATTAGAACTTTGCAATACCAAAGTGAGGTGGATTCACCAAGAACGGCCAATTTTTTTGATAACCTAAACCGTACTGAAATAAGGAAATCAGCATCCGAGCTGTCAGCCCCCAAACAATTTCACTCTCGACCTGCATACTTGGAAAATACAGCGATTGTCTCGCCAAACGGACTTCATAAGGCAACGGTGGTGCATCAATCAGTTCCTGCAAGGGGACAAAAAAGATTCGATCAATTTCGGTGGGCTGAGCAATTAAGTCGACTTGAGCAGGGATTAATCCCACAATCGGTTTAACCGAGAGACCGCTTCGTGCACGTTGAATCGGTAAATCACCTAACAACTTTACATCAAAGGGATTTAAGGCTGTTTCTTCCTGTGCCTCACGTAAGGCAACCACGATATTACTGGTATCACTCGGATCACGCTTGCCACCAGGGAATGATACCTCCCCCGCATGTTGCGACAGTTGCATTGAACGGCGGGTCAGTAAAACTTTGGGTTGCGGCTCTTGGGTAATTGCAATCAAAACAGCGGCATCTGCCTGCTGGATTCGTTTGGAAAAACGCAACCGTTGTTGTAAAAGCTGTATTAACGATGGTTCTTCCATATGACTCATCTCTTTTTCTCTTTTTCCTTATCCAGCATCATAGCCGAAATTTTAACTGCAATCATAGATCATGATGCGAAGTCATCAAAATTCAGTTATGCTGAGCTATCTCTACGGTTGATGATAATTATGAGCTTTTGCGTTGCGTGTGGACATCAAACTGAAGCAAAAATTCCACTCGGTGATCATAAAACACGACTTGTCTGCACTCATTGTGGCAACATTCACTACGAAAACCCCAAAGTGATTTGTGGTGCATTGGCCCTATGGGATGACAAGGTGCTGTTATGTCGCCGCGCAATTGAGCCACGCTATGGCCTATGGACTTTACCTGCCGGTTATATGGAGCTCTTTGAAACCATGGAGCAAGGTGCGGCACGTGAAACCCGAGAAGAAGCCGAGGCCGAAGTAGAAATCGAACAACTGTATTGTATGTACAATATTCCACGTATTGGCCAAATCTATGTCCTATTCAAAGCGCATTTAAAACAAGGCTTATTTGGTGCGGGCGAAGAAAGCCTTGAATGTCGTCTATTTGAAGAACATGAAATTCCTTGGACAGAACTGGCTTTTCCGAGTGTAGAACAAACACTTCGACATTATTTTGCTGACCGTCAAACGGGACTATTCCCAACCCATTTAGAAACGCTGGGAACACGGCTCGATCATACAGGTTAAATAAAAAAGACCGCAATTGCGGTCTTTTTTATTGATATATATTAAGATTTCACTTTAATTGCATTACATGCAGGAATCTTTTGATCTGCGATACGAATACTTGCAGTTCCTTGATAACCTTTTGCAAAAGCACGCTCTTGAGCTGTTGGTTCAACAAACTTGCTTTTATCTGTTCCTTCTTTATCGTAAGCATTGATATAAGCGGTCAGATATAAAGCTGAATTATTCAACCAAGAAACCGTATTATTTGAGAAGTTGGTTAAGTTAATTCCTGTAGCTTGACCATTTAATAAGTTATGCACATTGATTTTCGCACCACTAATATTATTCTGGCCATTTAAAGAGGTAAAGTTCAAACCAAGTAATACACCATCAATTGTCCCAAATTTTGGATTTGCAAGAATCATACGGACTGTAATCGACTTATCATTCGCTGAATAAAGTGCCCCACCCGTCGTACCCACTCGATATTGCGTTACACCATATTCATCAATAAATGTACCATCTGCCTGTGACTCTGCTTTAGCACAGCTTCCTGACATATCGTTTGCCGTCGCATCCTTTTTAATATCAGTACGAATATCTCCATGCTCATCAATCACAATGCCTAAATCGACTGGTGCAATGCTAGTATCCTGAAATTTAAAGGTCAGGGTTGCGTATAGTGGGAATGCATAACGCTGCCCAGTTCGAACATTTGCTTCTGTCGTAAAGACATCTTTCGGCAAATAACTGGCTGGGTTGACCTTAAACACATCCGTCACCCCCTTATAATTTACGCCAGCAATACTCTGCTGCCATAAACCTAAATCTTTTGCATTATTAAATGGGTCTGTAGATTTAAACTTCATCAACTGGCGATAGACCGCTTCAGTACTTGCAATATTGGTTCCATTAATCAATTTACCCTGTGTCATTAACACATCTTCGGCAGCGTTATTGTTTAATGTAAAGCGTAATGGCTGGTTTGGGTTAATCTCTTGATTCACTAAGTTAAACCATTCTTTTTGGGCATTGATTTGAAGTTTGTCTGGTTTTATTGTTCCCAATAATACGATTGGCGGAGATACGACACCATTGGTAATAATTGGACTTCCTCGCCACTGCTGACCATTACCGATAATATACCCTTGACGATCCGTCAACAGCTCAAAACGTCCCATTGAATGGAGGAGATTAGCACTTTTACCATCCAGACAATCCGTATACAGCTCTTTATTACATCCAAAGAGACCATCTGGAAATACGCCACTTCCTTCATTAGGAACTTCAACAACCGCGCCATTACTTCCTGCTTTAAAAAGAGGTAATTCGGCATACCAAATCCCAATATTGCTTAGATTCAGTAACTGAGTAACGACAGCAAATGCCTGATCATCACTGACTTTACTGACATCTAACCATGGTTTGATAATTTCAGCATATGCACCACTCATTAATTCAGTGGCACCTATATCGCGGCTTAAATTCACAAGTGTATTTTTCTTCTCAAGCGTAAACTCAATCGGTTGTATGTCGCCAATAATGTTACTACCATCTACTATACTCTGGCTTTGGAAAATTTTAGCCAAAGCCATCGCCACTCTAATTGTATCATCACTGGCACTTAAGCTAGCTGGCGTTTGTCCAGTCAATCCTATTGCTAGATCAACAATTCGAATACGAGCAGGTACCCCACCAACTTTCGTTTTTGTAATTTTATCTAGTGGAATCGTACCTAAGCTAATTTTTCTTGGACTACCTTCACCTTGTAAGTAGAAAGTAACTGTATCACCTAACTTACATGCACCAGTGACAATATTGCTATCTAACTTTGTTGCAAAGTGATTGACCTTGTCACTGCTACAATCAAAGTTGATTCCTGCGGCTGGATAATCTAAAACAAATTGTAAACAATCCGTTGCTGTCACATCACAACTGGTATTTGAAGTAACACCTGTTACGCCTTTAGTAGGATCTTCATTAATTTTGGAACTTTCACTACCACAACCATGTAAAAAAATAGCCAATGTTGAAAGTGCAAATGGCAGTAATATTTTTTTGTTCATCATTGGTTCATCCCATCCGTATTATTTACTGTAAAACAGAAATTTTTATCTGTCCTTGATTCGAGAGTTCTTGCTCAGAAACATCAACTGCAGATGCTAATGGAGTCATCATCACATAACGAACATCTTTAGGTACTTTTATCACACCTTGAATAGCAGAGTGTTGCAACACTGTCGCTGCAGTTTGACTATTTTTAAAGCCACTGACACCCTCAGTAATACACCCTTTTTCATCGAGAAAAACAACGAGTGGCCAGTAATACACTGGTTTACTATTATTAGAAGAATATGAATCAATCTGCATATATTGAATTGAGGTATCTAACTTCAATAACTCATATTCAAACTTTTCCTTTAATGGTTTTCGGGGCCAAAGTCCAATATCTTTATTCAACTTCAAGGTTTTGATCGACTTCTTATAGTCCTCTAAAAAGCAGCGGTCATTTTCAAAAGCGGCTTTTAAATCTTCACTCGATAAACGTACATAAGTGCTAGACAATACGATTGGAGCTGTCAATTGCTGTGAACGATTCAATAGTTTATCTAACATTGAGCGACTCACCCCTTTTTTTCTTTCAATGGTTTCCATACGCCCTGTACCATCAGGCATGGTATAAAAACGTTTTTTTCCATCTAAATTAAACTCTTGATTTTCCAGATACTCATTATTGACATAATCAACGCCATCAACCTGACTAAACCCAGTGGAAGAGACCACCTCATTTGAAGAGTTTGAAGCACTTTGAGTTAATGGTACATTTTCTATCCCAGTTAATTTTTTTTCAGCTGCTGGGTGCTCTACCTTCAACTGACTTGTAGACGCTTGAGTCACTTTTGATTGTTCAACAGGTACGACTGAAAGCTTTTTTACATCCTTGTCTACCACTTTAGAAGGGGGCATCGATTCTATTTTTTGTTGCCCTATCGTGGGTTCAACACCTTCGGTAGTTTTCATTGCCTTAGATGAGCTTTTAGTAGATTCAACTGGTTGAGAATATTCAATCTTTTTCTGCTCAACAGGTACAGCAACAGCCGTTACTTTCTCGGAATGGTCAATAGCTGGCAAAGTCATTTTTTCAGTATGAGTAACCTGTTTCTGCTTATTTGGCCCAACTTCTTTTTTCCCAACTCTCATTGGCACAACCATAGGACGACCATCTGGCCCAATGATTGTATAGAAACCATCTGCATAAACAGCCGGAACACTTGATACCATTAAACAAAATAATGAAATAGCAAGTGTCGATTGTTGAGTCTTTTTCTTTTGCATTACCATCTTGTTCTGTAGTTAATCCCAAGTAAAGTTACTTTCGTATTTGTTTTTACATTTAGGCCCGCATATGGGTTTAATAACAGGTTGTTTACACCTGTTTGGTTAGAAAGGCTACTTGTATTTGCAGGAATATCATCACGGCTACGTAAGAAACCAACAGATAAGTCAATATCTGTGTCCTGATCAAAACGATAGCCAAGACCCAAGCCAAACAATTGTGCATTGTTAATTGGCACCATGGTATTTCGTTTATCATCTGGAATCGAACTGGTACGAGGCTCATATCCCATCCGCAACTTCAAACGATCTGTTGCGGAATACTCAAAACCAATTCCCCACCGCCAGGAAGATTGAAATTTCAACGGTAAAGCAAGTGACCGATCCGTTACATCATTAGATAAAAGTTTAGCCACTTTTAATAATGAAATTTGTCGGTCAAACTCAAATCTAAATTTGTCCCATGCCGAGAAATCTGTCCAACCTACATCAAAATTCATTTGTAAATCAGGGAATATTTTATATTTTATTCCTGCTTTAAAATGTTGTGGGTACTTAAAATCCATTGCCAATAAACCAGATTCGACTGGTGGTGCATAACCAGGAAAACCTAAAATAGCAGCCAAAATTTGACCTGTTGCAGATGAATTTAATCCAGCAATTAATTGTTGTGGTGCATCTGCGACATTAATTAAGTATTTCCCCTTTAACCGCATCTTCGCTTCACTTTGATATACCATTCCGAAACTAAAGTCGTCGGTCGGCTCCCAAAGTAAACCCAAGTTATAACTAGGGCTGAGCGATTGCTCAAGAGAAACATCTAAAGACCCTACCTTACTAAAAGGATCCATGCCTTGTTTGGCATTACAAATACCAAAAAGTAAGAGATCTGTAATAATGTCTCCATTCTCTTTAAACGGTCCACATACGACCTCATCGACCATACGTAACACCCCAATCATCTCGTTGGGGAAACGTAAGTCAGTTTTCATGGCAATCGCTTGATAAGACATTCCAAAAGACGCACCAAGATATAAATTATCATTCACCTGATAACCAAACGAAGGTGACAAATAGGTAATACGTTCTAATGCAACCTGCTGTCCCATATAGTTACTTGGATTACCATCTTCTGCACCAAAACCAGCAACAAGTGGCGCATAAATAGCTGTTGCATATGTTACTTTGGAACCTGGTGGTTTATAAGAAATACCCGCGGTTGGTGCAACTAATGGAGAGTTAGGGCCTAAATCTACAATTTTCTTCAAGATAGGAACATAAATACTGGCATATTCGACATCACCACTCACTGTCCCTTTGAAGTCTGTACAGATATTCGCATCAACTTCAGGCCCATCGTTACACACAATTGGATCATCTGAATAGCCAAAAACGTTGTAACCCGCAGGCGCCGCATAATCACGTTTAATTGCAAAATTGGCTAGAATCCCTTGCACATCCGTCTGTAAGCCATCTAATTTAGCAAGTGCAGCTGGGTTAAAGTGAACAGCACTAATACCAGGAGGATCCGCAGTAACCGCATTCCCCAATGCCAAAGAACGTAAATCTACCGATAAGTCTTGTCCGAGTTGTGCATGGGTAGCACTCGATAGCCCAGCAAATAAAATTGCTATCGTTAATGGACATAATTTAAGGTTTTTCACCATTATTACATCTCCTTAACGAATTTTTTTACCAAAACCTATGATATCAAGCGGGAAAGACAGGCCAAGTGAAACATCTGGTGCATCTTCAGTTAAACCGATTCCCACAGTACCGTTGACAATTGTTTCAGGCGATACACGTACCCCTAAAGCAAATGACAACATGGCGCTACTCTGGTCAGCAGATTTATAACTCTCATCATTCTCAAAATAGAATTTTGCGCCCGTATTAAAACTTTGTTGATATGACATGGTCAAAGACACGTCATAATTAAATGAATAAGCAAATCCAAAAGAAAAACCACCACTCAAACCTGGATCAAAACTTTCCAGTACTCGGCTTCCACGCAATTGATTGAGGCCGGATTCTTTTAAACCATAACTTGTTGAAACCGAAGCAAACAATACGACAGGATCAATATATTTACGTGTACTCGCTCCAGCACCTACAGAATAATAACCTTTACCAGTAGATAGCTCGTCTACCCCAACTTCATAAGGACTATCGCCAGTTTTGGTCGATAAACTACCAAATAAAACTAAAGGCAATCGACCTTGTTTTAAAGGAAATGGTTCCCAACGTGCACCAAAGTTGATATCACCCAGTCCTGCGGTTGTTTGGTCTTGTAATAAGTCTTTTTTTGCAACAAAAGGCAATGAGGCAGATAAAGTGACGTTATCCAGCAAACCATACTGAACTGTAAAGGTATTGGTTAATGTATGGTTGGCATCTTCTTCTACACGTAATCTAGATAATGAACTATTACTATCATTCATTGCCAAATCAAGGCGACTATCCCGATAATAGGTATAATCCAAATCATAATAAGACGAAAAGATCCCTTTTTTTATGAGTGAGTACTGACGCTCATTTGAAGTAAACACTTCTTGTAAATTTGTTTCCTGTGTTGCATCACTTTCTTTTTTTTGTAAAGCGCTTGCAGCCTGATCTGCCTGACTCCCCTCCGCAACAGGAGCAGCCTCCACTACAGGTTTAATAGCACTTTCAACCGCCGTATTGGTTTGTCCTTCAGCTACCACCGCAGTCTGATCTGTTTCAGATGCTACAGTCTCCGTTACGGGTTGTTGATCTGCTGCGTAAAGTGTTGATGTGATTGCACCTAAACTTAAGGCCAACACACTCATATTCATCCATGTACGATTCATTTTACTTTGCATCCTATTACATTAATTTTACTGTTTTTTTCTAAACTTACTTCCGCTTGTAATATAAGCGCATATAGGTCGTAATCGGTTGGTTATAAGTTGCTGAATTAGGATCTGCATCCAATACCCGACGCATGGTTGATGCTTTGTCTGCAAGACGTTCAAATTTTTGCGTTGGAAACTGAATTTCAGCAAGGGCATACCGATTTACTGTTGCATCCTCTACATGACGCATATCTGCATCTTGTAATGCCAATAAACTCTTTTGGTATTGTTGAGGAATATCAACAATAAATAATGTATTGTTGTCCCATATTTCTTTAAACCTAGATTCATCAAAGCTAATATTACCGAGTGCAGGATCAGCAACATAAACTCTTCCATCTTTATACGCTTTATATACGACAAAATGTTTAAAGCCAGCATAAGTAATAGGAACAATCGCTGGTTGTTTTAACGCAATAAGATCCGAAAATTCCCCACGATAGCCTCCACTATTAATCCCTAAAGCGGAGACAAAACGTTTCATATCCAACAAAGAGAAACTTCGACGCTCGATAATGCGCTGATACTCCCCATACTGAAGTAAGCCACTCATGGTCTGCTGTTCGGTAAGGCGTAAACCACCATAACCATTCAGTAGGGTCGTTAAAGCAGCAGAACCACAGCTATAGTCATAAGCTTGGCGTACAATCCCACGAAACTGCTCCTCTACAGCAGGTTTAATCACAACTGCTTCGCGATGATTCCGTGTAAATGAAGGGTTACGAGAGTCCAAAGTTTCTGTATAGAATACAGTCCCTTCTGGTTTTTTTTCTATTTCAAAGGCTTGCGTTGTAAAGTAATACATCAATGCCGAGCCTAAAGCGATCTCTAACATAAGTCTCTTTTTCTAACAATGGCAGCACTTGCCTTATTCATTTTATTTTTAGTGTCTATGACACTACATCCCTGCAAGATGAAGATACCTGCTTTTATAAGAAAATACATCTTTTTTTTAGTTTTTTTTGACGGAATGTTATTTTTTTTATAATTACCTCTACAATTAAACAATTAGCCACCTTAAAAAAACAATTCAGCAACAAGAAATTGCTGCTAAAAACGCCTTTTTATTCCTTATAAATTACCATAGTGGGTCAAAAATAAATAAACGATAGGCATAAAATAACATCAAGTTAAACCCTCAAAAGCGAAAGGCACCCTATGATTCACACTTGCTACTCGTCAGAGAATAAGTTTTCCTTTAAAAACAAAAAAAAGCGCAAAATGCGCTTTTTTTTGTTTGATAACTGATTAGTGACCAGAAATCGTGATCGCTGCACCATTACCGCCAGCATAAGTGGTTTTCAAACCTTGAATTTCTACATCACCAATTGAACCAGCAGTAGCACTACCTAAACGAACACCTTTAATGTAGATATCTGAACCATTAGTTGGAGATTGGCTTACAATTCTTAAGAATCCATCATTAGCACCAGCAGTACTTTCACCAACAACACTAACATTCGCCTTAACAGTCATGTCAGTACCACCATTATCAGCAACTTTAATGCTGTCTAAATGGATTTCACCAGCTAATGTACTTGCAACACCAGTTGAAGTTGTTTGACCAATTGTTGATTTATCTTTAATGCCTAGATTGGTAATTTCCAAACCACCAGTCATTGTTGTATTCAACATGATCATTGCACCTTGAGGAGCAGCACCTAATTGAATATTTGCATCCATTGTACCAGTTTTTAAAGTTAAACCAGATAAGATCTCATTTGCTGTACCAGTCGTACCACGTTGGATACTAGTTGTACCTTGTGTTCCAGAAGCAGCTACTTCAATTTTACCCAAGCTAATATTCAAGCCAGATACTTTTGCTGCAACATTAAGGAACGCACCACCTGTTGCTGTAGTACCAGCATCAGTATCAATTGCTAAATCAGCTAAGTTATGAGAAGGCAATAATGCAGACATATTTGGTGTAATTGCAACGTTGTTTACAACGATTGCACCAGCAACACCTGTACCACCAGAACCGATTGTACCAGCCGCAGCACCATTGTCAGCATAACCATCGTTATCATGAATTAATAATTTGTCGATCGTAACAGAAGTAACACCAAGACCAATGTTAATACCGTCTTGACCTGTTGCAGCGCTTAGTGCAGCATCGTCCATTGACTGCATAGCCATTGCATTTACGCTAATCGCCATTGAAGAAACTAAAGCTAGTTTAGTAAACATTTTCATTGAGCACTCTCCCAAGAGCATTTATTTTTTGACTTACACTACTCTAAACTGTCCACGGTCGTTTTATTCTTAAATGACAACTTGAACTTCCAATCCTTGAGTAGTTCGCTTAGCAATTACTAAATTACCTGTTTGTTATTTTATGTTCAACTCCTGTTAACTGCTTTTTATCCACAAACCGACAAACGGCATAAAGAACACACAATTTTCTAAGCAGCGAAAAATTATGACAACAGCATGTAATTCTTGATTATTTTTATAAAATAATTTTTAAATCCAAAATAACAAAGTTTGGCGATGCTCCGTTTATCCAGGGCTAAATACGTATAAGAAGTGTTAACAAAAGCGCTTTCTTATTTTAATTTGATAAATACATCATTCATTTTACCTAAGCAATCAACTCCTACAACTCTGAATTTTTAAGCAAAAAACTGGATTATCATCCATGTGATGTTTTTGAATGTAGTACAATTCTGCTCTCTAAATTTAGTGCAAGTATTTCCATTTTTATGTCTTATTTTCAGCAAAAGCTTAACACGCAACTCACTTCTGCATTTGAGCTTCTGTCCCGACTTTATGATTTAACTGGATTGGTCTATTTGCACGACCAAGCTTCGCCTGTGATTGCCTTTTTACCCACAGAGTTTTTAGTTTCTCAACACGCTGAACTGCAACAATTCCAACAGATACAATTCAATCAATATCAAATCAAATCAGAAGTGAACACGCTCTTAGAATTCGCTCAGTTTGATGACATCTCCTGTTCTGATCACTCTAATGGATTTCATGGTGGATATATTGGTTTCTTTAGTTATGACTATAGTGCGAATCAATTTATTGAAATTGCGGCCCATCCACAACCTCACTTTTTTTTAGGCCAATACACTAGCTTTTTAAAGTTTCAGCAAGGTGAATGGTACTTTCATAGTAAAGATGTTCAGGCCGAACGTATCTATCAATACATTTCCAATTTACTCAATACACCAAAACAACTCAATACACTGTCTTTAAATCAACAATGCCACCCTCGTTGGGCGAAACAGCAGTACTTCACTGCATTCAACCAAGTTCAGGAGTACATCAAAGCGGGGGATTGTTATCAAATTAATTTGACCCAAGAATTTACAGCACCGACCCAGGGCTCATTACTCAGTCGCGCCCAAGACTTATGGGAACTTACCCATGCCCCTTATGCGGGTTATCTCAAAATTAATGATTTTGAGCTGCTCAGTTGTTCACCTGAATTGTTTATTGAATTTCAAACTCATGGAAAGATAAAAACGCGCCCGATTAAGGGAACCATGCCCCGTTTTGATGATCCTGAGCAGGATAAAATCTCTAAAAATAAACTAAGTAGTTCTGAAAAAGATCAGGCTGAGAATGTCATGATTGTGGATTTACTGCGCAACGATTTAAGCGTTTATGCAGAAACAGGTTCGGTAAACACCACAAAACTGTTTGAAATTGAAAGCTTCAATCAAGTTCATCATATGGTCAGTGAGATCACCGCGACTTTAAAAGAACAGATTAATCCAATGCAAATGCTATTGTCTGCCCTGCCTGGCGGTTCGATTACAGGCGCACCCAAAATTCGAGCAATGCAGATTATTGAAGAATTAGAAGGCGCACCACGAGGTGCTTATTGTGGCAGCTTGGGTTATTTTAATTTTGATGGAACAGGATGCTGGAATATTTTGATTCGCAGTATTCAGCAATACCAGAATCAATTATCGATGTGGGCGGGTGGCGGGATTACCATTGCCTCTGATGCAGAAGCCGAGTATCAGGAATGTTTCGATAAAATTTCTGCCATGCTTGATTTACTCAATACATGGCAGAAAGCGGACAATTAAATCAAAGCTTATAAAATTTGCGTTTTAAGGGTATCCACGAAACGCTGATTTTGTTCATCGGTGCCAATGGTAATACGCAAGAATTGATTGATTCGTGGTTTGTTGAAGTAACGAACAATAATTCCTTGTTCACGCAATTGTTGGGCAAGTCGTGCCGCATCATGTTGTGGGTGCGTTGCAAAGATAAAATTAGCTTTTGATGGTAAAACCTCAAACCCCAAAGCGGTAAGATCACTCACCAATTGCTCGCGACTCTCGATCACCTTTTGACATTGCGCTTCAAAATAAGCTTGATCCTCAAAAGATGCGACAGCGGCTGCTATGGCAAAGCGATCCATTGGGTATGAGTTAAAACTATTCTTCACTGCTTCAAGTGCCGCAATCAAATGCGCCTGTGCAATCGCAAAGCCGACACGTAATCCTGCCAATGAGCGTGATTTCGATGTCGTTTGGCAAACCACTAAATTTTCGTATTGATTGACCAATTGTACTGCTGATTCTGCACCAAAATCGACATAGGCTTCATCAATCACCACCACGCGATCAGGATTGGCTTTAAGCACCTGCTCAATCTGTGCTAATCCTAATGCAATGCTGGTTGGTGCATTCGGATTGGTAATGATGATCCCGCCATTTTCCTGTGCATAATCAGAAACATCAATTTCGAATTTTTCATTCAATGGGATCTGCTTGGTTTGCGTTGCAAAAAATTGGCTATAAACAGGATAAAAGCTATAGGTAATATCTGGATAAAGAATCGGCTCTTTTTGAATAAAAAACGCTTTAAAAATATGCGCCAAAACTTCATCCGAACCATTGCCGACAAAGACTTGGCTGATATCTACCTGTTGTTGCTTAGCAATCGCCTGCTTGAGTGCCGTTGCATCAGGATCTGGATAAAGACGTAGGTCATCCGCTTGATTCGTCAAAACGGCTTCAACCGCTGCCACGACTTTTGGCGATGGTGGATATGGATTTTCGTTGGTATTCAGTTTGAGTAAGTTCTGAATTTTAGGTTGCTCACCTGGCACATACGGCTCTAATTCACGAACTTCGGGACTCCAAAAACGCATTTGTTCTGTTGTAAACGTCATTTTATATTCTCTTGTTGCCCTCTCCTAACCTCTCCCCAAGGGAGAGGAATCTTCAAACCTATTTCACATATATCGTGACAAGTCCCCGCTCTTTTTAGGAGAGGGTTAGGGAAAGGTTTATATTTGTTATCGTGCTAGGTTACGACACACTTCAAACTTAACTTTGGTAGCGATAGCGGGCTGAACGTGCATGAGCATCAAGATTTTCTTGTACCGCAAGGACATCGGCCGTTTTCGCCAAAGTTTTAACACCGTCCTGTGAGCACATAATCAGGCTTGAACGCTTCTGGAAATCATAAACCCCAAGTGGCGATGAGAACCGTGCTGTGCCCGATGTAGGTAAGACATGGTTTGGACCCGCACAATAATCACCAATCGCTTCTGGTGTATAACGTCCCATAAAGATTGCGCCTGCATGACGAATTTCTTGACTCATCACTTCAGCATCATCAAGGCACAGTTCCAAGTGCTCAGGTGCTACTTGATTGATCAACGCAATCGCTTCAGCACGGTCTCGCACCAAAACTAAAGCGCCGCGATTCTGAATCGACGTTCGCGCAATTTCGGCTTTTGGTAATTCAGCCAAGTGCTTTTCAATTGCGGCATCCACAGCATTTAAAAGTGCTTCATCAGGTGTGATAAAAATGGCTTGAGCAACGGTATCGTGTTCTGCTTGAGACAGTACATCCATGGCTAACCATTCAGCATTATTTTCACCTTCGGCATAGACCAAAATTTCCGAAGGCCCTGCGATCATATCGATCCCAACCTGCCCAAAAACAGCACGTTTTGCAGCTGCAACAAAGCGGTTGCCTGGCCCTGTGATTTTATCCACAGCTGGAATAGTTTCGGTTCCATAAGCCAATGCCGCAACAGCTTGTGCACCACCAATGGTAAATACACGGCTTACCCCTGCCAAATAGGCAGCAGCTAACACCAATGGATTCAATTCACCATTCGGAGCTGGAACCACCATGATGATTTCAGGAACTCCCGCGACATGTGCAGGCAAAGCATTCATTAACACCGATGAAGGATAAGAAGCTAAACCACCCGGTACATAAATCCCGACACGATCAAGCGGTGTAACTTTCTGGCCTAAGGTATTGCCCAACTCATCCACATAGCTCCAACCTTCTTGCTTTTGCGCTTGGTGGAACGAGCGAATACGTTTTGCGGCCAACTCCAAAGCTTCACGAATTTCAGTACTTAAGCCTTCAAATGCGGTTTTCAATTGGGCTTGGGTCAATTCTAAATCAGAGAATTGATGCGCTGGATGTCGATCGAACTGCTGTGTTAATTTAAGTACATGTTCATCACCATGCCGACGTACATCAGCAATGATTTGGTCCACAGTTTGTACTAATTGAGGATCATTCACAGTTTCAAATGCTAAAAGTTCAGCAAAAGCCTGTTTAAAGTTCTGATCCTGAGTCGATAAACGTCGCATCAATTTACCCACAAGGCGAATAAGAGAGCGCTAAGTTTACTCTTTTTCATCCGACTTGTGGGCAAGATAACATCAGCATTTCCATCTGCTTTAATAGGAAAAATCATTTTTAGGCTTAAATATTTTAAATTTTATGTATTTAGGTCAGGATTATCCCAATCGCCATCGCGTTGTATAAGCCAATTTAAAGCCCCATGACGTTCTACAACTACCGAAGTATTTAAATTTGCAGGTGCATCTTGTTGTTTTAAGCGAGCATCTACACATGCCCAATCATAGCGATAGATTAAATCTGCCTGATCTAAAATTTCATCGACACTTCTTAACTCAACTTGCTGCATAAATTCATCAAAAGAACCACAGGCAGAGACCACTTGCACTGCAAAATCACAATCTGCAATTGTATCTGGATAGCCGAGCTCTTTAACGATACCTAAAGCCCAAAGTAAAACCCAGTAAGCCTCATATTTCCAAATCATATTGACGATATCTTGTTGAGAACCTTCTTGATTTAAAATATTTTGCTCTTTAGAGCTTAACTCATCAAATACTTTAAATTTATGCAGTAAATCAACGATAAAGCTTTTCGTTTCCTGATCAAATTGCTGATGATTTAAATCACAGGCCACTTGGATGATGATTAAACATGCAATTGCCCGTTTGGCAATATCCTCTGCGGAACGAGCAATCACCTCATCAGCCGATTCAATATGCGGTAACCATTCTATATAAGGGATAGACTGAGCTTGTAATTTTAAAATTGACTCTTGTTTACGCTGTAAAGGCGTTTTCATTATTATTACTCATCACCAGACAATACGCCCTTTTAGCACAACCCTCAATCTGAAAGGAAGATTTTCCTTTTCCTAATCAGAAGATTCAGCGATAAAAAAACCGTTCAAAGGAACGGTTTTTTAGAAACATCATGTAAAAATCACGCTGAACGAGATTTCACAGCCTCTTCAAGTTGCGTCAAAATCGGATTTAACACCGCTTGTTTACGTTTAAAGCTTGCTTTGTTCACAATCAAACGAGAAGAAACTTTGCAGATTTCTTCTAATGGCTCTAAACCATTGGCACGCAAGGTATTACCTGTATCAACTACATCGACAATGTAATCACCCAACCCAACCAAAGGTGCAAGTTCCATTGATCCGTATAGTTTAATGACATCAACCTGCTCACCTAAGCTTGCATAATATTGACGGGTTAAATTCACATATTTGGTCGCGATCTTTAAACGGCCCTTTGGTCGTTCCATGCCCACTTTGCCTGCGGTCATCAACTTACAATTGGCAATTTTGAGATCAAGCAACTCATACACATGTTGTGCACCATGTTCCATCAATACATCTTTACCTGCCACACCGAAATCTGCCGCACCATTTTCGACATAGGTCGGTACATCGGAAGCACGTAAAATTAAAATACGAACTTTTTTATGTGTGGTCGGAAAAATCAATTTACGTGACTTATCTGGGTCTTCCAGTAAATTAATACCTGCATTTTCAAGTAAGGGCAAAGTTTCTTTTAAGATACGACCTTTACTGAGTGCTAAAGTTAAACCATGATCAAAATTGCCCATTACGTCAAAATTTGGATCATCGTTTCTTAAGTCATTCATCCTTTTACTCGCTTAATCTGAGCACCTAAACTTTGCAGCTTTTCTTCCACCTGTTCGTAACCACGATCAATATGGTAGATACGATCTACAAGTGTCTCACCCTCTGCAACTAATGCAGCTAGAACCAATGAGAATGAAGCACGTAAATCTGTTGCCATCACAGGCGCTGCTTGCAGCTTTTCTACGCCAGTTACAACTGCATCATGACCTTCAACTTGGATATTCGCACCCATACGTGAAAGTTCTGGAACATGCATAAAACGGTTTTCAAAGATCGTTTCAGAAATCGTTGCAAAACCGCGACCCACCACATTCACTGCCATAATTTGTGCTTGCATATCGGTTGGAAATTCAGGATGCGGCAATGTTCTAAAGCTTACCGCTTTTGGACGCTTACCTTGCATATCCAATTCAATCCAGTCATCACCACGGGTCACTTCCGCACCCATTTCTTCAAACTTGTCCAAGACAGCTTCAAGCAATGTCGGATCAGTATGTGTTGTCTTTACTCGACCACCTGTAATGGCAGCAGCAGCTAAATATGAACCAGTTTCAATACGATCAGCAACTACAGCATATTCACAGCCATGTAGGCTTTCAACACCGGTAACGACTAAAGTATCGGTATCAATACCTTCAATTTTAGCACCCATTTTAATGAGCATTTGCGCAAGATCGGTGATTTCTGGTTCACGTGCTGCATTACGAATTGTGGTCACACCATCAGCCAAAGCAGCAGCCATCAAGATGTTTTCAGTACCGCCAACGGTCACCATATCAAAAACAACTTCACCGCCTTTTAAGCGACCATCTACAGAAGCATGCACATAACCATTTTCTACTTCAATCTGCGCACCTAAAGCTTCTAAAGCCTTTAAGTGTTGATCCACTGGACGTGAGCCAATCGCACAGCCGCCTGGCAATGATACTTTGGCATTGCCATAACGTGCCAATAATGGCCCAAGCACCAAAATAGATGCACGCATGGTTTTAACCAACTCATAAGGTGCAAATTGGTTGTCTAATGTCGATGCATCAGCACGAACCGTTTCCCCTTCATAGCTCATGGTCACACCAAGGCCAGCAATGAGTTTAACTAAAGTGTTTACGTCTTTTAGATTTGGAACATTGGTCAGCGTAATCGGAGAGTCGGCAAGAATCATTGCTGCAAGTAAAGGTAAAGCCGCATTTTTAGCGCCAGAAATGCGTACTTCGCCCTCGAGCTTAACACCACCCGTAATTAAAAATTTATCCATTAATATTTAAGCTCCGAAAAGGCTTGCTTTGCGCCATTCGTCTTTTGTCATTGCGCGAATCGTAACAGCGTGAACTTCACCACTCGCAATATAAGAATTTAGAGGTGCATAAACCGATTGTTGACGAGCAACGGTACGTTTACCTTCAAACTGATCATCAACAATACGCAGGTCAAATTTTCCAGCTTGTCCGCTCACTGCTACTTCTGCTTCAGGGAAAGCTTCTTTTAAAATTTGCGTGAGCTGCTCACTATTCATTCCAAGACCTCTTATACAACCATTGGTGTAAAACGAGCTATTTTACTATAACTTTTTCACATAATTCAGTAAGCAGTTTCTTTTTTTATCAATAAAAAAAAAGAGGCTCCACAAAAAGCCTCTTTTATAAAAATAAAAACTAACTCAAAAGTGCCAGTTCATGCTGATAAGAACATTGAATTTTTCGATGTTTCGCAAGCTGACGTTTTAATTTATCTGTAAGTTTTCTAATCGAAGTATACATATCATCGGCTGTCGCCTGTGCAAACAGTTCCACCCCCGGCAAACGGATAATTGCTTCTGCAATATGGTTTGCACTGCCTTTGTGTGAACGTTTATCAATTTGATGATCTTTCGCCAGTTTGATTTGCATACTATTGACCTGATCGAGATGCTTGGTCATTTGACTAAACTTTTCTTTTATATTTTCTTCAATGGCTGGTGTAATGGTTAAATGGTGTCCACGAATCGTTATTTGCATAATTCTATCCCTCACCTTTTTTTCTCAGGATACAAGACAATCGCTCAAGCAAATTTAATGCACATCAGTGGTTCAACATCCATTAAATCATTTTCAGCGACTCCTCTAGTGACTATAAAAAATTCATTATTCCGTAATAATGAACTACTAGAATAGTCACACCTTAAAATTTAGATCAAGACTTTTCTTTCAGAAGATGATGGAATATGTAACGATTCGCGATATTTTGCTACGGTACGACGAGCCACCTCAATCCCTTCATCCTTCAACATTTCAGCGATTGCATTATCAGACAAAGGCTTACGTGGATTTTCATTCGATACCAGTTTTTTAATCATGGCACGAATTGCAGTCGAGGAAGCTTCACCACCCGTTGTGGTTCCCACATGGCTTGAAAAAAAGTATTTCAACTCAAATAAACCACGTGGCGTCAGCATATATTTATTGGTGGTCACCCGTGAAACAGTTGATTCATGCAATTCAACTTCTTCTGCGACATCACGAAGCACCAAAGGTTTCATTCCCTCTGGTCCTTGCTCCAAGAAAGCGCGTTGATGTTCAACAATGCAGGTTGCCACTTTCAACAAAGTCTTATGGCGCTCATCAATGCTTTTAATAAAATTCTTCGCTTCCAGCATTTGATTACGCAGATAGACATTATCGTCACTTTGATCAGCTCGACGAATCATGCCTGAATAAAAAGAATTAATTCTCAGTTTTGGCATTACATCTGGATTAAGCTGGACTTGCCAGTGTTGGTCTTTTTTTGCCACCACCACATCAGGCACTTGATACTCAGACTCTTGCTGATTAAATTCCAAACCAGGATAAGGCTTCAAAGTCTTCAGCAAATCAACTGCACTTTTTAGTTGTTCTTTGGATAGTCCCGTTTGTTTTAATAATTTATTCAGATCATTCGAGATCAATAATTCATAGTATTTTAATAGATTTCTAGCTTCAGCAAGATAAGGAACTTTTTCATTAAAGGTTTCAAGCTGGATAGCTAAACATTCAGCCAAATTTCTTGAACCCACGCCAATTGGATCTAAACGTTGAATATGTTTTAAAACCACAATGATTTCATCTTCTTCAACTTCTTCCTCACTTTCCATTTCTTGTAACAAGCGGGAAACTGCAAGTAGGATATCCTCCAACGCTGCATCGAGGAATCCTTTATCATCCAAAGAGTCCACAATGCAATATGCAATCAGTTTATCGACAGTCGAAAAATGCAAAAGATTCACTTGATCTAAAATATGCTCTTTGAGGCTCAATTGTATCTGACGATTGTCCTCTCTCTCTTCATATTCTGGTGAGCCCAAGGCCGTCGATTGATGGGTATAAATATCATCCCATTCGGTATCTACAGGTAAATCATTGGGAAGATGATCAGCATTGAGTTCAGTGGTTAAGTCCGCTGTCTCTTTTGTCTCTAGCGTCGAAAGACTTTCCGTTGTACCTAGATCCTCAATTTTCTCTAATAAAGGATTGCTATCTAATTGAATCTGGATTTCTTGTTCGAGTTCTAAACTTGAGAGCTGTAAAAGACGTATGGCCTGTTGTAATTGAGGAGTCAACGATAAACTGTTCGCAACTTTCAATCCAACAGATAATTTCATAGTCTTTCCTTTTATTTAAACAAGCAAAAAACATGCCTATAAAATTATTTATAACATAAAGCAATGTTTACGCATATAAGGAAAGTGATTTTAGACTGACTAATTTGTTCAAAAACCAATATAAAATAAATACCCCTATCTATTTATTCACTAACTACTAATCAAGGCATCCGAAATTACAATCCTACTTGTCTTGCCTGCTCTTTCAGCTCATCAAAGGTCATATCCGTATGATGTGTAGCAAAAAACCATGAATGACCAAATGGATCTTCAAGCTCGGTCATAAGATCTCCATGAAATTGCTCCTCGACTGGCCGGATCACTTTAACTCCCGAAGCCTGTGCTCGCTCAAAAAAAGCTTTTACATCTTTTACATATACAAATAAATTAATAGGTGTACCACCAATTGACTCAGGGCTTTTAAAATTAAATTCAAGGTACTCTTCTCTTAACATAAAACGAGCACCCTCGATAGACACATCCGCATGTGCCACCAAGCCTTCTTTACGCTCAATAATATTTAATACTTCCGCACCAAAGGCGACCTTATAAAACTCAAGTGCAGCAAAAGCATTACGAACATTCAGATATGGAATCACAACATCAGCCATTTGAGCCACCTCGCTGTTATTTTTCAATACTTATTTTTATAAATAGAATAGACTCTCAATCCTCATAAAAGTTAACCAATCAGGCCAATATTTCCAACATATTATGTGTTTTTATTCTTATTTTTCCGCACGATAAAAAACACCCCCAACCAGTTAGGTTGGGGGTGTTTAGATTTAAAAGCTGGCGATGACTTACTCTCACATGGCAAGTGCCACACTACCATCAGCGCTAAGAGGTTTCACTTCTGAGTTCGGGAAGGGATCAGGTGGTTCACTCTTGCTATTGTCGCCAGCAAACTGTTTTGGTTTTGGGTGGTCTTACATTTTTTGCCACTTAGTACCGAAAGAGTTATTAACGGATTAGATAATTGGTCTGTATTGTAACTAGATTTCACACTAAATCAAGTTATGTATTGAATTTATCTTGAATACAACAACTGTTTGGGTGTTGTATAGTCAAGCCTCACGAGCAATTAGTATTGGTCAGCTTCACACGTCACCGTGCTTCCACACCCAACCTATCAACGTCCTAGTCTCGAACGGCTCTTTAGAGGAATAAATTCCTAGGGAAATCTTATCTTGAGGTAGGCTTCCCGCTTAGATGCTTTCAGCGGTTATCCCTTCCGAACATAGCTACCCGGCGATGCGACTGGCGTCACAACCGGTACACCAGAGGTTCGTCCACTCTGGTCCTCTCGTACTAGGAGCAGATCCTCTCAAATTTCCAGCGCCCACGGTAGATAGGGACCGAACTGTCTCACGACGTTCTAAACCCAGCTCGCGTACCTCTTTAAATGGCGAACAGCCATACCCTTGGGACCTGCTTCAGCCCCAGGATGAGATGAGCCGACATCGAGGTGCCAAACACCGCCGTCGATATGAACTCTTGGGCGGTATCAGCCTGTTATCCCCAGAGTACCTTTTATCCGTTGAGCGATGGCCCTTCCATACAGAACCACCGGATCACTAAGACCTACTTTCGTACCTGCTCGACTTGTGGGTCTCGCAGTTAAGCGCGCTTTTGCCTTTATACTCTACGCGTGATTTCCGACCACGCTGAGCGCACCTTCGTACTCCTCCGTTACTCTTTAGGAGGAGACCGCCCCAGTCAAACTACCCACCAGACATGGTCCTCGCCCCGGATTACGGGGCAGAGTTAGAACCTCAACATTACCAGGGTGGTATTTCAAGGACGGCTCCATACAAACTAGCGTTCGTACTTCAAAGCCTCCCACCTATCCTACACAAGTAAGGTCAAAGTTCAATGTCAAGCTGCAGTAAAGGTTCACGGGGTCTTTCCGTCTAGCCGCGGGTACACTGCATCTTCACAGCGATTTCGATTTCACTGAGCCTCTGCTGGAGACAGCGCCGCCATCATTATGCCATTCGTGCAGGTCGGAACTTACCCGACAAGGAATTTCGCTACCTTAGGACCGTTATAGTTACGGCCGCCGTTTACTGGGGCTTCGATCAAGAGCTTCGCTTACGCTAACCCCATCAATTAACCTTCCAGCACCGGGCAGGCATCACACCCTATACGTCCACTTTCGTGTTTGCAGAGTGCTATGTTTTTAATAAACAGTTGCAGCGGCCTGGTTTCTGTGGCTGCCAATAGCTCAGGGAGCAAGTCCCATCACCGTCAGCAGCGTACCTTCTCCCGAAGTTACGGTACCATTTTGCCTAGTTCCTTCAGCAGAGTTCTCTCAAGCGCTTTGGTCTACTCGACCTGACCACCTGTGTCGGTTTCGGGTACGATTCCTGTGTAACTGAAGCTTAGAGACTTTTCCTGGAAGCATGGTATCAGCCACTTCACTGTACAAGTACAGCTTGCTATCAGCTCTCAGCATAGAGCACCCCGGATTTGCCTAAGATGCATGCCTACAACCTTCCACCTGGACAACCAACGCCAGGCTGACTTAACCTTCTCCGTCCTCTCATCGCATTACACAGAAGTATTGGAATATTAACCAATTTCCCATCGACTACGCCTCTCGGCCTCGCCTTAGGGGTCGACTCACCCAGCCCCGATTAACGTTGGACTGGAACCCTTGGTCTTTCAGCGAACGGGTTTTTCACCCGTTTTGTCGTTACTCACGTCAGCATTCGCACTTCTGATACCTCCAGCATACTTCTCAATACACCTTCATCGGCTTACAGAACGCTCCCCTACCACTTACGCTAATGCGTAAATCCGCAGCTTCGGCACATAGTTTTAGCCCCGTTACATCTTCCGCGCAGGCCGACTCGACTAGTGAGCTATTACGCTTTCTTTAAAGGGTGGCTGCTTCTAAGCCAACCTCCTAGCTGTCTATGCCTTCCCACATCGTTTCCCACTTAACTATGATTTTGGGGCCTTAGCTGGCGGTCTGGATTGTTTTCCTCTTGACTACGGACGTTAGCACCCGCAGTCTGTCTCCCGGATAGTACTCATTGGTATTCGGAGTTTGCATCGGTTTGGTAAGTCGGGATGACCCCCTAGCCGAAACAGTGCTCTACCCCCAATGGTATTCGTCCGAGGCGCTACCTAAATAGCTTTCGGGGAGAACCAGCTATCACCAGGCTTGATTAGCCTTTCACCCCTATCCACAAGTCATCCCCTGGCTTTTCAACGACAGTGGGTTCGGTCCTCCAGTTAGTGTTACCCAACCTTCAACCTGCTCATGGATAGATCGCCTGGTTTCGGGTCTATACCCAGCAACTAAACGCCCTATTAAGACTCGATTTCTCTACGGCTCCCCTATGCGGTTAACCTTGCTACTGAATATAAGTCGCTGACCCATTATACAAAAGGTACGCAGTCACCGAACAAGTCGGCTCCCACTGCTTGTATGCATGCGGTTTCAGGATCTATTTCACTCCCCTCACAGGGGTTCTTTTCGCCTTTCCCTCACGGTACTGGTTCACTATCGGTCAGTCAGGAGTATTTAGCCTTGGAGGATGGTCCCCCCATATTCAGACAAGGTTTCACGTGCCTCGCCCTACTCGTCATCATTGTGTGTGCCCTTTCGTGTACGGGAATATCACCCTCTACGTTCGCACTTCCCAGAGCGTTCCACTAGAACACACACAACTTAATGGGCTGCTCCCCGTTCGCTCGCCGCTACTAAGGGAATCTCAATTGATTTCTTTTCCTAAGGGTACTGAGATGTTTCACTTCCCCTCGTTCGCTTCATAAGCCTATGTATTCAGCTTATGATACCCGCCTTATAGCGGGTGGGTTCCCCCATTCAGAAATCTCCGGATCAAAGGATATTTGCCGCCTCCCCGGAGCTTTTCGCAGGCTATCACGTCTTTCATCGCCTCTGACTGCCAAGGCATCCACCACATGCACTTAATTACTTGACTATACAACCCCAAACAGTCGTTAACACATACAAGTGAGTGTTATCGTTGCAAACTTAATTGCCACTGGTTTGTTGTCTGTGAACTTAATCACCATACAGCTTCAATCTAAATTCATATACCAAAACGCTTGATTCAGTGTTTTTGCTAGTTCTCAGATTAAATATCTTCTTAACAATTGCTTGTTAAGCTTATATCTAATCGAGTTTGAACAATTTATTTCAGACTCAATTTTCTAATCTGTTAATGATTAACTACCACCTCGTCGGTGAGTAGTAAACTGTGATAAATCACAGAGATTAATAAACCAGTCAACTTGGACTGTATTCACTAAACTCTATAATCTTCTTAGCTTCAAGCTACATCCTATGTGTGCCTGCGCACAGCATAGCTGTTTGCTTAAATTCTCGGACAAAGCGTTGCTTTGTTTACCCTCGAATTTGGTGGAGACTAGGAGAGTCGAACTCCTGACCTCCTGCGTGCAAAGCAGGCGCTCTACCAACTAAGCTAAGTCCCCAGCTTATCACTTAATGAACGACATATCTTTCAATCCAAGCTACTGCAATCAGATTTGGTGGGTCTGACAAGACTTGAACTTGTGACCCCACGCTTATCAAGCGTGTGCTCTAACCAACTGAGCTACAGACCCTCAGATACATCTTCGAAGAACAACTTGTTGTGGATTCTTACCAGTCACCAATCTTTCGTTAAGGAGGTGATCCAGCCGCAGGTTCCCCTACGGCTACCTTGTTACGACTTCACCCCAGTCATCGGCCACACCGTGGTAAGCGTCCTCCTTGCGGTTAGACTACCTACTTCTGGTGCAACAAACTCCCATGGTGTGACGGGCGGTGTGTACAAGGCCCGGGAACGTATTCACCGCGGCATTCTGATCCGCGATTACTAGCGATTCCGACTTCATGGAGTCGAGTTGCAGACTCCAATCCGGACTACGATCGGCTTTTTGAGATTAGCATCCTATCGCTAGGTAGCAACCCTTTGTACCGACCATTGTAGCACGTGTGTAGCCCTGGCCGTAAGGGCCATGATGACTTGACGTCGTCCCCGCCTTCCTCCAGTTTGTCACTGGCAGTATCCTTAAAGTTCCCGACATTACTCGCTGGCAAATAAGGAAAAGGGTTGCGCTCGTTGCGGGACTTAACCCAACATCTCACGACACGAGCTGACGACAGCCATGCAGCACCTGTATCTAGATTCCCGAAGGCACCAATCCATCTCTGGAAAGTTTCTAGTATGTCAAGGCCAGGTAAGGTTCTTCGCGTTGCATCGAATTAAACCACATGCTCCACCGCTTGTGCGGGCCCCCGTCAATTCATTTGAGTTTTAGTCTTGCGACCGTACTCCCCAGGCGGTCTACTTATCGCGTTAGCTGCGCCACTAAAGCCTCAAAGGCCCCAACGGCTAGTAGACATCGTTTACGGCATGGACTACCAGGGTATCTAATCCTGTTTGCTCCCCATGCTTTCGTACCTCAGCGTCAGTATTAGGCCAGATGGCTGCCTTCGCCATCGGTATTCCTCCAGATCTCTACGCATTTCACCGCTACACCTGGAATTCTACCATCCTCTCCCATACTCTAGCTTCCCAGTATCGAATGCAATTCCCAAGTTAAGCTCGGGGATTTCACATCCGACTTAAAAAGCCGCCTACGCACGCTTTACGCCCAGTAAATCCGATTAACGCTCGCACCCTCTGTATTACCGCGGCTGCTGGCACAGAGTTAGCCGGTGCTTATTCTGCGAGTAACGTCCACTATCCTAGAGTATTAATCTAAGTAGCCTCCTCCTCGCTTAAAGTGCTTTACAACCAAAAGGCCTTCTTCACACACGCGGCATGGCTGGATCAGGCTTCCGCCCATTGTCCAATATTCCCCACTGCTGCCTCCCGTAGGAGTCTGGGCCGTGTCTCAGTCCCAGTGTGGCGGATCATCCTCTCAGACCCGCTACAGATCGTCGCCTTGGTAGGCCTTTACCCCACCAACTAGCTAATCCGACTTAGGCTCATCATTTAGCGCAAGGTCCGAAGATCCCCTGCTTTCTCCCGTAGGACGTATGCGGTATTAGCATTCCTTTCGGAATGTTGTCCCCCACTAAATGGCAGATTCCTAAGCATTACTCACCCGTCCGCCGCTAGGTTAGGTAGCAAGCTACCCTTCCCCGCTCGACTTGCATGTGTTAAGCCTGCCGCCAGCGTTCAATCTGAGCCATGATCAAACTCTTCAGTTTAAAATCATTAGTAGCTTATGGCTACAAATCTTGGCTCATCAATTTTCTGACTAAAAATTCGCTCAAATAAACTTCGAGAAATTTCTACTCTTCAATCAATGAAATATTTTCGATTGATCAACTAGTAAAAATCCACACAAGTTGTTCTTCTATTCTCTTAATGATCTTCTCGATGATTCGTCATCATCAAGCTAGGTCGGCTATATTACTCTCAATTTCTTAAAAGTCAACAGGTAATTTAGATATTTAACAAACTTATCAATCAACCCAAGAACTCAACCACTTTAGCCAAATCCTTGTTTCTCAACAAGTTTTTATCTGCATCACCGCCGATGGATGTGCATTCTACAGCATTTCCAATCCAACACAACCCCATTTTTTAAATTATCTTGATTTAATGCTTCGAATGTACATTTTTAAACCAAAATCACAATTTTTCTTATATTTTTCGACCGAATTTGTTTTAATAATAGGAGAACAACTAAACTATATGCTCATCTTTATGTTTCGCGTTTGCTGACGCAATCATTTTAATGGCTGTATTATTTCGCTCTCACAGCGATTAAGGACTTATATGCATTACTCAAATTTTATCTTGCTTGGGTTGTTAACTGCTGGAGCATGTTCATCAGTATTCGCACAAGAAACTCCCAGCGATTCAACCAACCAAACTAATGCTGTAGCAAACCAAGTCAGTGCAGAGCAAAAAACCTCAACGATTCAAGCCATCAAAGATTTAAAGCATCTGACTAAAAATGATTTAAAAGTAAATGCCAATGCAGCACAGCCAGATTCGGTGAAAGACCCGCTACAACCGTTGAACCGCCAAATCTATGCTTTTAATGATATGTTAGACCGCAATTTATTAAAGCCTGTTGCAATTCAATATGTTGCCAAAGTACCAGAACCTGTACGTAGCCCCTACCGTCAGTTTCGCAAAAACCTAGGTGAACCTTGGAATGCGGTGAATCAACTGATACAAGGCCGTCCGACACGTGCTGCAAAAACTTTAGGTCGCTTTACTGTAAATACTTTAACAACTTTAGGTTTTGCAGATCCTGCTCGTCGTTTAGGTTTAAATACTGAAGAAGAAAGTTTTGGTGTCACTCTTGGTTATTATGGTGTTCCATCTGGTCCTTATGTGATGTTGCCATTCTTCGGCCCAAGTACCTTCCGTGATGGTTTTGGTTTAGCCGCAGATAGTTTCGGTCGCCCACAAAAATACCTATTGGATGATCAAGAAGGTATTTATTGGTCAACCAACCTGTTACAAGCTGTTGATGCACGTTCTCAAATTCTTGATATTGAAGAAAGCTTAAAAGGCGACAAGTATTCAATGATCCGAGACTTTTATTTACAACGTAAAGCCTTCCAGATTGCCGAGAAACGCAGTGACTCAAATGACGTTTCTTTTGTCGGTGATGCAGATGATGTCGATGACAGTTCTACCGACGAAAAATGATTAAATTAAAATAATGTTTTACAAACTTATGTATTGCCAGAGAATTTAAACTCTGGCAATACTATATCCAAGGTCATCTTTCATCCCTGATGAATTTTAAATGATCATACAAAGGATTGGCTATTCATCTATGTATTTCATTCAACCCACGCGTTCCATACCTTGTTTAGATCAAGCTTTAACTGAATTACCCAGTTTGCAGATGATTCAAATTGATGATTTGGATTTGTATGATCAAACCATTATCGCAATTGCAGATGTCCAAGATTTTTTAAAATATCAATGGAAACTCCCTACGATTGTTCTTGCGTTTGAACATGAAGGTGCAGCGCTGGCACAAGCATGGGAATTAGGAGCTTTAGCAGGTTGGATGTGGGATAGTTTACCTAAAAATCCTGTTCATTCCTTATTTAAGATAGATGCGCAATACAAACGCAATCAAGACAGTCGAGATTTGCCCTCAGCCGCCGAATTACAAAAGCGTCTATTACCCAACCCTATCGAATTACCTAACTATCAGTTTGAATCCTTTTTTCAACCTTCGGCCTATCTATCTGGCGACTGGTATGATTATTGGCGCTTAAATGATGAAGAAGTTTTATTCTATCTTGCAGATGTATCAGGGCATGGTGTTACCAGCAGTTTATTAACCTCGTGGATGGCCGCATTTCATGGCCGTTCAAAAACTCCAAGTCAATTGATTCAAAAACTCAATGCCATGTTGGTGCAAGAAAATATTGAAAAGCACATTACCATGGTGGCAGGGATTTTAAACTTGGTTACACATGAAGTCCGCTGGTCAAGTGCAGGACACTACCCTCCACCGATTATTTTTGAACCCAACCAGCCCCCTCAAATCTTGACCACCAGCAGTTTTCCATTAGGTTTGACTGAAGAGTTAGAGGTGGAAGAACATCATTGTCGATTAAGTCGCCATGCACGGTTTATTTTATGTTCTGATGGTGCTTTAGAGCCCTTCGATGGCGGTTTAAATGATCAGTTTAATCAATTGGTCGAACATCTACAAAAAGATTCCTTCAAAGCCCCAGATCATGTGGCAGATGATATCGCAATCCTGAGCTTGTGCCGAATGAATTAATTTAAAAATCAATAATTTAATTAAATCATACCTTGCAACCACTTGTGTCTACAATATCACTATGGGATAATTTTATATCCTTTCTCTGAAAATGGCATTTATATGTCAACAGGTCATGTTGAATATGCAAGTTTGAACGGAACGCATATTTTCAAGCTTATTGGCGAAGTGCGTGCTCACTCTTGTATAAGTCTAGACAAACTACTCAACAGAATTGAACAACAGCAGAATGTTGTTGGTGCAATTGTTGATTTAACTGAAACCACATTTATTGACAGTACTGTTTTAGGCATACTGGCAAAATTGGGTTTAAAGCTTAAGCAAGCTCATCACATACAAGCGGTTATGCTGTCAACAAATCCAGATATTACCACCTTGGCCAACAGTATGGGGCTCGGGCAAGTTTTTGTGATTTTAAATTACTGCGGTGACCCAAATGTATGCACGCTAGAGCTAACAGATGAACATGTCACACATAGTGCCATGCTCAACACCGTGCTCGATGCACATAAAACGCTGATGCGTTTAAATGAAAACAACCAGAATATGTTCGAACCACTGGTGAAGCAATTGCAAAAAGAACAAGATTGCATGAACCTAGATGTACAAAAACAAAATGCTTGATCGCTAAACTCAGTAGTGGCCTCCCTATGACCTTACTTTCTGTTGCCCAAATGAATTCCCAAAATGACATTGAAGCGAACTTCAATGTCATCGAATCATTATTGCAACAAAGTAAGGCTCAAGGCGCCGAGCTGATTGTTTTCCCTGAGAATTTTGTCTGCTTTGCCGCAGGAAAACAGCGCGAAACTGCTGCGCAATTCGAAGTCATTCAGGCACGCTTAGAACAATTGGCACATGACTATCAAATCTGGATTGTTGCAGGTACACTCCCATGCCCTTTCCGTCCAGATGGCTCTGTCATTCAAGATGGTCGTGTTCGAACCGTCAGTTTATGTATTAGCCCTGAAGGGACTGAAGCCCGCTATGACAAAATCCACTTGTTTGATGTACAAGTGGGCGATGCTGTAGGTGGTTATCAAGAATCCAAGTTCTTCGAACCTGGCGATCAAGTGGTGGTTGCCAAAACGCCTTTTGGCAATATTGGCCTAATGGTCTGCTACGACTTACGCTTCCCTGAACTTGCTTTAACATTGCGTCAGCAAGGTGCTAATATCTTAACCGCCCCTGCTGCATTTACTTACACCACAGGCCAACTCCATTGGCAATTGCTCTTACAAGCACGTGCAATGGATAGCCAATGTTATGTACTCGGCGCTGCACAACAAGGTTGGCACGGCGAACAACGTCAAACCTGGGGACATGCCGGTATCGCAGATAGCCGCGGGCAACTATTACAAAGTATCAATACTGAGGGACATGGCCTAATCACCGACAGCTTTGATCTCGAACAACAAAATCAGCTTCGTTTGGCAATGCCGCTGATGCAACATCGCACCATTATTCATTACTAAGCTGCTTCTACACATACGCTGCCTGCCAAGCTCTTACTGTATAAAATACACCCAATCAAAGACAATCTGACTGAGATGATCAACTTTTATAAATGTTTGATCTATAGAATCATGATTTAATAAAAATTATTGCTCATAGTAGAACAAGCTCAAACGATTTTGGACTATGAATGATGTAACATCGTCAATTAATTCTTATTAAGTTTTATTCATGTTTAGATTGATTCTGATTTTCTTTCTTTTGGGGACCGCTGTACCACTGCATGCGTCATCGCTTGATCTCGATGGGGATGAATCTACGTCATCTTCTCGAGTTTTGTCTACACCACAAAATTTATCCTTAAATGCGTTTGGGCAATGGGTGATTGGTTGGGGAACAGGTGCTGAAGGTGCAAGGCAGCGATTAAGCAATATTCGACGCGAGGATGTTGCAGTGATTAAGCAAAAAGGCACTACTTTAGATATGATCAAGGCTTGGCAACAACACTTTGAACTTGAAGCACAAAACAATCTGAGTAATCCAACAGCACTTTATCGAGCACGATTGATGAAAAAGATTGCCGATCTTTGGTAATCTCAGCTTTAATCTGATTAAGCTAGCTATTTTTTATAATCAATGCTTTTCGTATTTGAATTGCACTGCAAATGACTTAGGTAATCGTGCAGAGCAATATATACTGATTTGATGAAATGACCTTTGAGAATGATATGGGCGAAGAACATCCACAATTGTTATTAGACAATCAGTTATGTTTTCTGATTTATTCGACCAATCTCGCCTTGAATCAAGTCTATCGCCAGTTGCTTGGCCCACTGGGTCTGACCTACCCACAATATCTCGTGATGTTGGTGCTTTGGGAAAAAGATCAGCTTTCTGTCTCAGAGATTGGTGAACGACTATTTTTAGAATCCTCAACACTGACCCCATTGCTTAAAAAACTTGAAGCAGCCGCACTGATCACGCGCAAACGCTCCCATAAAGATGAACGACAGGTAATTATCGAGCTGACTGAACAAGGACAAGCTTTACAATTGCAAGCGACTGATATTCCAAATCAACTGGCTCAAGCCGCCTCGTGTACACCTGCAACCTTATCTGAGTTGAAAGCGCAACTTTCAGAACTGCGTACTAACCTAAACAAATAAGTTTAAAATTTACACAACAGCAACTTGTTTTTTAATTTATATCGTGTACGATTTAATTGCATTCAATATTATTTAGGAACAATAATCATGTCTTTAGAAAAAGTGGTTTATCTTGCGAAAGCAAAAGCAACAGGTGGTCGTGATGGTCGTGCAACTTCCTCTGACGGTGTTTTAGATGTGCAATTAGGTGTGCCAAAAGAAATGGGCGGTGCAGGTGGCGCAGTCACCAACCCAGAGCAACTGTTTGCTGCAGGTTATTCAGCCTGTTTCTTGGGTGCAATGAAATTTGTAGCGAATCGCGATAAATTTAAAATTAGCAAAGATGCCTATGTCGAAGGTGAGGTCGGAATTGGCCCTATTCCAAATGGCTTTGGTATCGAAGTGACCTTGAATGTGTATTTAATTGGAATGGAACAAGCAGAAGCAGAGCAATTGGTTGCTGCTGCACATATCGTTTGCCCTTACTCAAATGCGACACGTGGCAATATCGATGTGAACTTTAATATTGTGACCGCTGCATAATCCGAATACTCAAACAAAAACAGCATGGTTCAACCATGCTGTTTTTTATGCATGAATCAATTTATTCTTCCGCAGCTTCATTGGTGACACGAAGCACTTCTTCTAAAGTGGTTTTACCCGCCAAAACTTTCAATAAACCATCATCACGAATCGAAGCAGCATGACGACGTGCATGATTTTCCAATTCATACTCAGCCGCATTACCATGAATTAAACGGCGCATCGATTCATCTACGGGCACAATTTCATAAATTGCAGTTCGTCCGCTAAAGCCAACATGTGAACATTTTTCGCAACCATGCGGCTCTGGTAGCTGCATATATTCATCCACTTTAAGATGCTGGAATACTTGGCGTTCAAAATCATCCGCTTTACGCCACGTGACACAATGCGGACATAAAGTTCGTACCAAACGCTGTGCAATCACCCCGATCAGTGAACTAGCAAGCAAGAACGGTTCAATCCCCATATCTTTTAGACGCGTCACCGCACCAATTGCGGTATTGGTATGCAGTGTAGACAACACCAAGTGACCCGTTAAAGAGGCTTGTACTGCAATTTCCGCAGTTTCCAAATCACGAATCTCCCCCACCATCACCACATCTGGATCTTGACGTAACATCGCCTTAAGCGCACGTGCGAAGGTCATATCAACTTTGGTGTTGACTTGAGTCTGACCAATTCCTTCCAACTGGTATTCAATCGGATCTTCAGCAGTCAAAATATTGCGAGTATTGTCATTCAGATCCGATAGCGCCGCATATAGTGTGGTGGTTTTACCCGAACCCGTTGGACCAGTGACCAAGATAATGCCATGCGGGCGATGAACCAGTTGCGTTAAACGCTCATAGTCATTTTGCATTAAACCCAAATGGGTCATGTTTAAACGCCCTGCCTGCTTATCCAGCAAACGCATGACTACACGTTCACCATGCGAAGAAGGTAAGGTCGAAACACGCACATCCACTTCACGCCCTGCAAGACGTAATGAGATACGTCCATCTTGCGGAATCCGTTTTTCGGCAATATCCAGCTTGGCCATGACTTTGATACGTGATACCAACAACGGCGCTAATTCACGACGCGGCTGGACAATTTCACGCAATTGTCCATCGACACGTAAACGTACCGAAAGTTTTTTCTCAAAGGCTTCGATATGAATATCCGAGGCACCTACCCGAATCGCTTCTGACAATAAGGCATTGATTAGACGCACGATCGGTGCATCATCTTCCTGATCCATCAAGTCTTCCGCTTCAGGCACTTGATCCGCCAAACTCAATAAATCTGGATGATCTTCCAAGCCTGCTGCAACCTGCTGCGACTCCCCAGTATCCCCTGCATAACTGGAACTCAGTAAGGCATGAAACTCTTGATCAGTACAAAGTTGATCATGAGCTGATTTCCCCAAAATTCGACGAGCTTCCTGCAAAGCAATACGCGCGGTGTCCTTGCGTCGTACAATAAAAACTTGATCGCCTTCATAACGTAACAAAACGCCATGTCGTTTAGCGAAACTATAAGGAATTTGTATTTGTTTAAGTATTTGCATCACACAAATAATGATAAAAGAAAGCAGTGAGTGTACTCTAAGCAGATTACAGCGTGAAGTCTGTTTAGCATACTCACACAGGAATTTTGCATCTTGTCTCAAAATAATCAATATGAAGCGCCACATTCCAATACTTTGAAATGGTGGGGCGAACAACAATTCGAAATTCAACAGGCCAAAGCTTGGCAATTCGGTTCATTGCTATTTCGTCTTACCCGCGGCATCAAAGAATGGCGTTTGGAATATCATCGTCCTCAATTTCAATATGACTACGAGCAGCAGTGGCGAATATTGAATGATATCGAATTCGCCATGCCACCTCCTGCAAAAATCGAACGCTATATGTTTCACAAGACCAATAGCAGCTTTCATCTGATGCCGCGTTTGGCAGATCGTTCAGTAGTGATTCGACCCGTTGATCCGATTTATATTCCTGCGGGCCAGCGTGGCACCTTATATATCAGTACACCTTTATGGATTGCAGGCTTGGTGGATGGACTCTCTGAACCTTTATTTGATATCCCTGTGATTCAACCCAAGGACACTTGGTTTGGTAAAGATCCACAAAATGGTGAGATTTGCTATGCCACCTCAGTCGATGGACGTATTGATTTAAACCTACTCAAACCACGTGCTTTCCGTGCGGTGACTCCAATTGAGTTCCACAATACCAGTCATCACCAATTGCGTTTTGACCGTATGAATGTCCCCGTCCCTGCGCTGCCTTTATTTTATAGTGAAAGCACAGGTCGTTTATGGACATCACAAATCAAAGTCTATTATGAAGGAACCGATCATCCCGCACGTATTCGTATTGAAAATAAGACCCCAACCCAAGCGGGTGAAGTCACCTATGTGCATCCCCCTCGTGCACCTGGTAGTACTTTATTTAATATGTTTGATTCATTTTTTTAAGGGGTCGCGATGCCAAATTCGAATATTCCCAAAGATGTTGCAGGCAGCCTAACCAGTGTTTTCACCAACATTAACTTGGAGCGACTCAGTGAAATCGTAGTCGCCATTATTTTATGTTTCATCGGCTTCCTAATTGCACGTTTGGTTTCAAATGCCTTTATTCGCACGGTAGGTAGTCGCTTTAATGCCCATCAACGCCTGTTATGGCGTCGGGGGATTTTTTACTTCATCTTTTTGCTGTTCATTATGACCAGCCTGAGAGAAGCAGGCTTTAAGCTCAGTGTGTTTTTGGGTGCAGCCGGTATCTTAACCGTTGCCTTAGGTTTTGCCTCACAAACCTCTGCCAGCAACTTGATCAGTGGTCTATTCTTGATTGGTGAAGGTTCATTTGAAGTCGGTGATACCATTCAAATTACCTTAATTCGAGGTCAAACCATCGAAGGTGAAGTAATTTCGATTGATCTACTCTCAGTTAAACTTTTGACGCTGGACAATGTTTATATTCGTTTGCCGAATGAACAACTGATCCGAACCCCCGTGATGAACTTATCCAAATACCCGATCCGGCGTATTCCAATCACTTTGGCGATTAACTTCCACGAAGACATTATTAAAGTGCGACATGTGTTGTTAGAAGTGGCAGCCAAATATCCGCTGGTGATGGATGACCCTAAGGCGACCGTCACAGTGACGGCGTTTAGAGAATCATCTATTGAACTGTTATTTGCGGTGTGGTGTCGTCAGGAAAACTCACTCAAAGTTCGCGATGAAATGCAGGAACGTATTCGTAATGGCTTCTTGGAAAATGAGATCGAGATTCCAGTACCGAAGATGGGCCTGATTGACCGACCTCTCCCTTTAGAGAATGACGAAGTCGATCAATATGCCAATCAGAAAGAACTCAAAAAAGAACAGAAAGAGAGTTAACTCTCTTTCTGATTTTCTTCTATCGCAGGGGGTAACGGTGCCAGATAAGCAATCACCAGCATGACAGCCCCCGAACCAATAAATGAAATCACACGAGTTAAAGTGCCGCTTTGAGATAGATCCAATAACAACAGTTTCGCTACTACAATGGCTAACAAGGCCGCACCAACAAACCAGATTTGTCGGATATGACGGCGACTGGAAAAGGTCATCAGAATAAAGGCCAAAATCACCCATAGCAGTGTCAAACTCAGTTGCACATCGCCATTCGACCAGATTGCTGTCCCCCAGAATGGTGTGCCCAGATAATGGTGCATGGCACGTACCACCACACTACTGAGCACCAATAGACCAATCAAAATGGTGGTGACTTTAAAGCCCCACTCCATCGATCGCTCTGCACTAAAGTCATGCTGATATATCATCCAGATCAGGCCAGCAAACACCAACAAAGACAAAAGATCGGTAGGATTGAATAGCGGTAAAGCATAATACTGTTCAGCCGAATACGGATCTAGACTAATCAGCAATAACCAGAACAGGCTTAAGCCCCATACAGGTAATTGATGTAATAACTGTGTTTTATGCAATCGTAATAACCCAACAGCATACATCACAGGGATCAACGCAAGCGCTGCAATCGGCATGATTGGGAAAATGGCCAAACCGATACTGGCAAGACTCAACCACAGCAACGTCGCCCAAATCACCGTATAGACGCTAGACTTGCTCAAATTTAAGCTGATCAGCAGTAAGGACAATAAGCTCGCAGCGACAGCAAAGCTAACCTGATTTAAGGTGCTTGGCCAATGTCCTGTCGAATAAACCTCTACAGCAAAAGTTTCCCCGTACAGCAGAAATAACAACACCGCCACCAAAATCAGCTGTAGATTGCCCCACTGCAAACGTGATTTAACATGCACAGCCAGACTAAACAATGCCAATAATATTGTAGCAACGGCGAGATAAGGACTCAGTCCATACTGCTGCCATTGCATCAACTCAGCTCCTGCAATCGCGCCTGAATACAAACCAAGTGCCAGAAAAACCCCACTCAACATACGGGCACTGAAATACTTCTCGACTTCTTGATAATGCAATAAGTAAAAAGCAGAAATAAATTGAGCAAGCGCAAAAATCGCTGTACTTAAAATTGGAAAATGATCGTTTGACCACACTTGGAACAATAATGCTACTGAGCTTAATAACACCAGTGCCACGCCAACATAACGGCTTAAACGATATCGCTCGGTCACGCCCCAAACAATCAGTGCAGTTCCCTGAATTACCCAACCTGTTGAAGTCCAATGCGCCCCTTTGGCCAGCGGGAAAATCAACGCAACGAAGACCACAGCAAGAATAAAGAAACTTTTGGCCAAAATTGATAATTGTGGATGCTGGCGTTTAATCCAGATATTTAAACTGATATACACAATCGCAAGTGCAACTGCCCCCCAAGTGAGTGCTGAGGTCGAGTTATGCATTAAATAAGCATGTAGCGAAAAGCCCAGTACAGGAACACTAAAAATCAGGCCTACATCTAAAATGGGTTGTAAACGCTCAGATGCCTGAGCTGTTTGTTGCTGCGCATTTTGAGCACGTAACATCAATTGGCTATAACGAATACTCAGCCAGATAAATAGCGCCATATGTAGCCAGAGAATGATATCTAGCGTATTAAACTGCGCGGTTTTTGCATAAATCCCGATCGTCGAACCACCAATAAACATGGTGGCGAAGAAGGCAATTTGATGCAGAATTTTCCAGGGTTGAATAAAATTCAACGCGGCCACGGCTAAGTTAATGACAAAATAATAGCTAAATAAGAAAATCACATCAGGATGATTTTGTGGAATCACCAAGGGCGCTAGATAAGCCATGGTTAAAGCCAACATGGCCAAATACAAGGCTTGTTGCTTTAAACTCAGATAGACTGTCGCCAGTAATAGCATCACAAATAAAATACTGGCGGTACTTAAGCTGGCAATGACGGCGAAATGATGCGAGAAGATCAGGGTTAAAAAAACCACCGCTAAACCGACGCCTTGTAAGGCCACTGCAAATAGCTGATTTTTCTTTTGCAGTAAATATCCTGCAACAGTAGTCGCAATCCCAGCAATCGCAATAAAGCCCAGTTTCACGCCTAGACTGAGTTGCCAATGTTCACTGGCAAAACGCAATAACAACACCACCCCAACCATAAGTACCGCGACGGCGACACGTAAAATTGGATTGCCATGTATCATCCAATCCAATGCTGGCTGCCACCAAGCAGGTTGTTTGGATTCAGAAGGATGAGCAGCAGAGGTAGCGTTCTGAAGTATTGGACTTTGAACTGATTCAGATCGAGCCTGCATCCAAGCAGGCTGCTGCTGTTCCACAATTGCAGAGTTTGAAGCTGTCGTTTCATCCCATTCAGCAGATTGACCAATATTTAGCGTCTGTTGCTGTGGCTGAATTAAAATATCTGGATTGAGTGATTGTGTTGCAACCTGCTCTAAATGCAGCAATCGGGTTTGAAAAGCGCTGATGGTTTGAACCAAGCAAAGCAGCACCACCAACAAGGCACCACCTGCGAGCCACATCCAAGTATTGGCATAGGCAAATAGTGCGACGAGTGCCGCAGCATATATCACAATTTTTTGTACACCAATACTGGCCCCTAATGCAGAATAGCTCGGTGCAGCTTGCTCTAGTTGCAGCAAACGCTGATGAATTTCAGATAGAACGTGCACAATTACAACGGTCAATCCAATCCCAGCAGCAACAATTGTCCCTTGCCACTTCAATACAATTGCAGCCGCAAGCAATACAGCCAAGGCAATTAATACAACGATGAGTCCCTGTTTGTCTTTTTTATACATAGACTTATATCAATTATGACAGCTTCATTGCGGCTATCTTACTTGATCACTAGATAGGCAGGTATTGTTACATACAAAATACTGCAAATTTTAAACGACACAAGCAGCCGCTCTCCGTCCAGTTCAGATAAGACAGCCACCACTTTTTCACGTAAAATACCGAGTAATTTATAATTAGGATTTGCGCAATGCCACCTTTTGTCTTGGTAGACGGGTCTTATTTCTTATTTCGTGCTTTTCACGCCTTACCCCCATTAACCACGTCGACTGGCTTACATACCAATGCCATTCGAGGTGCAATATCAGCGATCCAAAAACTGATGCGCCGCACTCAACCGACGCATATGGCTGTGATTTTTGATACGCCAGAGCCGACTTTCCGTCATAAATTATCGCCAATCTACAAAGGCGACCGTCCAAGCATGCCTGAAGAATTATCTCAACAAATTCCCTATTTGCATGCCTTAATCAAAGCGCAAGGCATTCCTCTGTATTTTCTCGCGGGTGCGGAAGCGGATGACATTATTGGTACGCTAACTAAACGTGCCTTGGCAGAAGGTCATCACGTCCTCATCTCGACCGGCGACAAAGACATGGCACAGTTGGTGAATGAACATGTCAAACTGGAAGACAGTTTTAAAGAACGTGTTTTAGATGAAGCGGGGGTGTTTGAAAAGTTTGGGGTACATCCAAATCAAATCATTGATTACCTCACCCTGATGGGCGATGCGTCTGACGGTATCATGGGCGTTCCGGGTGTGGGTGCAAAAACAGCGGCGAAGCTGTTGAATGAATATGGCACACTCAACAATATTATTGCCAATGCTGATCAGCTTAAAGGCAAACTCAGCCAGAATATTAAAGATAATGTAGACAACATCAAAGTTGACCATCAACTGGCCAGCATTGTCTGTGATCTCGATCTTGCTTTAGATTGGCACGACCTAAAACTCACCAACCCGAATGTGGATCAACTCCGTGAGCTCTATACTGAATTAGAGTTTCGTAATCAGTTACAGTCGCTGGATCATCCCAACAATCCAAATAGTCCTGCGTATCAACAAACCTCGCAAAGTATTGCCAAAGCTGAACAAAAAGCAGAACCCGTGGTGGCTGAAGATCATGCCAATCTTTCAAGCCAAGATGATCAACTCGGTAATGCGACTTATCATACGGTATTGAGCCAACAAGCTTGGGATGCCCTATTGCAGCGTATGCAGCAAGCCGATCATTTTGCGATTGATACCGAAACGACTAATCTGGATTATCGCTTCGCCGAACTAGTCGGTTTCTCGGTGGCATTTGATGCCAAAGATGCCTATTACGTTCCTGTGGCACATGACTATGAAGGTGCCCCTGAACAACTGAATCGTGAACAGCTTCTCGCTCAGATCAAACCGATTCTTGAAAATGAACAGGTCAAGAAAATTGGTCATCATCTCAAATATGATGCGCATATCTTTGCCAATCACGGTATCACCATTCAAGGCTGGTATTTCGATACCATGCTCGCTTCATATGTATTGAATGCCGCTGCAACGCGACATGGTATGGACGATGTTGCTCGTCTTTATCTCAGTCATTTGACCACCACTTTTGAACAAATCGCAGGTAAAGGCGCCAAACAAAAAACCTTTAACCAGATTGAGCTCGAAGTCGCAGCGCATTATGCGGCTGAGGATGCGCATGTCACGTATCGTTTGTATGAGGTGCTCGCAGCAAAACTGAAAGCCCATCCAGAACTGGTCAATATTCTGCATAATATTGAAATGCCTGTTGCTCGCGTGCTCACGGGCATGGAAGAAGATGGCATTAAGCTGGATCATCAATTCCTCGATCAACTCAGTGTCGAGTTTTCAGAAACCATTCAAACGCTGGAAGCTCAAGCAGCAGAACTGGCAGGTGAAGCCTTTAATGTTGCCTCACCCAAGCAAGTCGGTGAAGTCCTGTTTGAAAAGCTAGGACTCAAAGGCGGTAAGAAAACTGCAACAGGTCAATACAGTACCAGTGAAAGTATTCTAGAGAAAATCGAACATCCATTGGCTGAAGTCATTTTAGAACATCGTGGCTTGGCAAAACTCAAAAATACCTACACCGATCGCCTGATTGAACAATCGCATGACACAACCCATCGTGTACATACCAGCTATCATCAAGCTTTAACTGCAACAGGTCGTTTGTCTTCAACCGATCCAAACCTGCAAAACATTCCAATCCGTACCCCGATTGGGCGTCAAATTCGTAAAGCCTTTATTGCACCTGAGGGTCGAGTGTTACTCGCGGCCGATTATTCACAAATCGAATTGCGTTTGATGGCACATTTCTCTCAAGATGATGCCTTAGTGCATGCCTTCCAGCAAGGTCAGGACGTGCATCGCCGTACCGCATCTGAAGTGCTTGGCATTGCCATTGAAGATGTCACCAATGACCAACGCCGCCAAGCCAAAGCGGTGAACTTTGGTCTGCTCTATGGTATGTCTGAATTTGGTCTCACCCGTCAGCTTGGCTTTAGCCGTGAAGAGTCACGTAGCTATATCGCACGTTACTTCCAACGCTATCCGGGCGTATTGGATTATATGGAACGTACGCGTCAGATTGCACGTGAGCAAGGCTTTGTTGAAACCATTTTAGGCCGTCGTCTATACACACCAGACATTATGGCCAGCAATAAAATGATCAAACAAGCGGCTGAACGCGCGGCCATCAATGCGCCTTTACAAGGCAGTGCGGCAGATATTATTAAACTGGCCATGATTGCAGTGGATAAAATGCTGCCTAAAGATCAAGCCAAGCTGTTATTACAAGTACACGATGAACTTGTGTTTGAAGCGGATGCTGCGATTGCGGATGAACTATCCAAGCAAATTGCTGACGTGATGCAATCGGTATTGGAAATTTCAGTGCCGTTTGTGGTTGAAGTTGGACAAGGTCCAAACTGGGATGCTGCCCACTAAGCCATCCACACATTAGAAAACAAAATGTTTCTTGCAGACAGGGGATAAACTCCCCTGCGCTACAAGAACACTGAAAATAAAGAATAGCTGATAAAAATTAATTCGTATAGGAGAAAGGAATGCACTATGTCCTTTAATCAAGTTCAATTTAACCGTCATCATTCCATTGACACACTCCGCTTTATTTCAATCTTTCTAGTTTTACTGCATCACTTTAATATCCCTTATAAGCTCTTTGACACCTCGATCAATTTTCAGATTTTTGGTGAAAACATCACCACGCTTTTAGCCCGCAATGGTAACTATGGGGTTACCATGTTTTTTGTGATCTCGGGCTATCTCATCACCTCACATACCATCAAACGCTGGGGTGCATTACATCAGATCAATACGCGCGACTTTTATATTTCACGATTCGCTCGCATCATGCCGACCTTGATTCTGCTGATCTGTCTGGTCAATCTCTTCGGTGCATTTGAGCTTAAACCTTTTATGACTCAGGCTCCCAATGGCATTGTGGTGGCTCAATCAACAGTAAACTTGGCAGCACTGACCTTTTGGATGAATATCCTGATTATTGAAAATGGCTGGGTCAACTATGCGCTTGGCGTGTTATGGTCTTTATCTGTGGAAGAAGTCTTTTATTTACTTTTCCCACTAACAGCACTGCTATTCAAGAAGAAGCCCTACTTTCTATTTGTCTGTGTTGCTGTAATTTTATTTGCGCCGTATTTTAGATATTTACATTATGGCGAGGAAAGTGGTGCGTACCTCTATCATTACTTCTCCAGTTTTGATGGGATTGCCTTTGGTTGTATTGCAGCACTGATTGCACCGCAACTGAAACTGCAAGCCAAAACTTGGTTAGCGCTGAAATACATTGCCATTGCGACCATGTTCATTATTTATTTTTCTGCACCGATTAAACAAAACTGTATTTGGGGCGTCAGCCTATTTGCTCTTGCGACAGCAATCGTGATTGTTGCGAATGTGGCAAATGAACATACCACCACGCAGACACAACGTTTTAAGTGGTTACAGGAGATTGGCAAGAACAGTTATGAAATTTATTTATTCCACCTGATTATTTTAGGTTTTTTTAAACTGTTTTATACGCCAGCAGTCACAGAAGGCAACATCAAACTGGTCTTATTGTTGATTTATTTCGTCCTTGCGATTGGGCTAGGTGCTTTCATTGCACGCTATTTCTCCAATCCACTCAATCGAGCAATACGGCAACGTTGGATCAAGTAATAAAAAATGGGCGTTACGCCCATTTTTTATTGAATCAGCTTTGCTTAAAGACCCATTAATAGCACTTTAGCGGCTTCATTCATCAGAATCTCAGCGACGTACAAAGCCAAGAAAGCCAAAATTGGAGACAGGTCGATCATCCCCATATTCGGTAATAAACGACGGAATGGTGCAAGCAATGGCTCAGCCAATTCTTGAATCACTTCGATATAAGGCGAACGTGTCTGAGTAAACATCACCACCCAACTGAGAATAATGGTGGCAAAGATCAAATAACGACAGAAACGAATCAAGTCCTGAATCATAGTCACAAAGGTGGTGATCACCAAATACACGGCACTATGCGGCATCTGTCCAGACAAATACATCAAACCGAACATTTTCAACAGATACAACACCACCAACAAGGCAACCGCCGCTAAATTGACACGGCCCTTACCCACTGTTGGGAAAATACGGCTAAAAATATCTACAATCTTGGTGGCTTTCACGGTTGAAAGTACCACAGGATTGTATGGACTCACTGCCGCCAATTGCATTAAAAAACGGAAAAAGACCAATAAAATTGCAACATTGATCAAAACACCAAAAATTAGCGCAGAACTTGCACCCATAATTGTCTTATCCTACTTAAACCGATTTAGTCTTGTCACCCAACTCTTGCGCTAGCTCTTGGCTACGCTTCTGAGCTGCTGCAAGCGCTGCTTGAATATTTTGTGAAATCTGCGCACGATCAAACACTTCTAAAGCTGCTTGCGTTGTACCATTTGGAGAGGTCACATTTTTACGTAATTCTGCGGGAGAATTCGAGCTGGTAATCGCCATTTGTGCCGCACCTAACGCTGTTTGCAGCGTTAATGCAGTCGCGACTTTCTCATCTAAGCCCAAGTTTTTACCTGCACGGATCATACTTTCCATCAAATAAAAGAAATATGCAGGACCAGAACCAGAGACTGCTGTTACAGCATCAATTTGAGCTTCCGTTTCAACCCAAATCGTTAAGCCAGTTGCCGCTAAAATTTGACTGGTTAACTCGCGATCTTGCGCATTCACAGCATCAGATGCATAAATACCATGTGCACCTGTTTGTACCAATGCTGGTGTATTCGGCATCACACGAACAATTCGCTGACTACCGCCAATGAGATCTGAAATGGTCTGAATTTCAGCACCCGCAATAATTGAAATGACCAGTTTATCTGACAATAGCCCTTTTAATGGTTGTAATACCGTTGCCAAGACCTGTGGCTTTACCGCCAATACAACAACATCCGCATTTTTAATTGCTTCGACATTGTCTGTGGTGGTTTGAATGCTTTTTTCTTCTAAGATGTGACGAATTTGTTCTACAGGATCAGAAACCGTAATGCGGGTTGTGGGTAAACCACGAGACAGCAATCCACCAATCAAGGCTTGTGCCATGTTACCGCCGCCAATAAAACAAATATTTTGATTCAATGTTGTCGCCATGTCCTACTCATCATATGAAAAAGACTGCTGAAAAAAGTCATTACAGTCAGAAATTAAACTTGGTTGCCAACCGCCCTGCTCTAAATAATCAGATTGCGCCAACCAAAAACCCTTTGGGCTAAAAACCCCAAGCATAACATTATCTACGACTAATATTTGAATTGTATGACGTAACCAAGGCAAAATCTGCGCTTCTTGAATGGCTTTTTTCAATGGCCAATGCCCAACACGCCCATACAAGTGAATTTTTTCACCGCCTTGTCGTTTAAGCAACCTTAACTCTCGCCCTAAAAGCCGAGATGAAAGACCAATTTTTTGAGTTTCAATCTTAAATTGTCCCGCCGCAACATTGATGGTTTCACCCATATCAAACTGTTGCGACAACGTATCTGGAAAGGAAAATAATTTTTCTGCATATAACTCATCATAGCTTAAGCGATATAATGTTTTCTGATAGCGCACAAAATAATGTTGGTTGAAATGCAGAATTGCTTGCGCATCAGGTTTTGCCAGAATTACTTCATGTTGTAAGCGTTGCACCATATCGTAACTGGGACGATATTGATCATTTCCTTTCATCCAGGCAGACAATAACTGACTTTGTCGAGCAGCTGACAGTTGTGCCAATTTGATCAGATCGAGCTGATGATTGGTGGCACATTGTTGCCAATCTACTTGCAACACCTGATCCAGTATTTCAGCCGCATCTTGCATTAAATAACTGCTGCGCGCGACAGCCGCCTGCATTTTAGGAAAACGTTGTTGCAACATCGGCCAGAGCTGTTCCCGACACCATGCCCGATCATAATGCGTATCGTGATTGCTTGGATCAGTCACATAGTCAAAACCGAGCTGTGCTGTCCATTGCTCTATCTGTTCGCGGCTGAGTTCCAGAAACGGCCGCCAAATGGTCATCTCTTGACGCACATCAAGCTGCTGCATGGCCGCAAGTCCATTGACTCCGGCCCCTGAGAATAAACGCAATAACAATGTTTCTGCTTGGTCTTGCTGATGATGGGCTAACACCAAAAATTCATTCGATTTTAAATGCTGTTGATACGCTTGATAACGGGCATCACGTGCTTGCTGTTCTAAATTACCAGCCTCGACCGAGACTTTTTGAACAATACAAGCAATATTGAGTGCATTCGCATGCTGTTGAACCAACTGCCCCCATTCACCACTTCTGCTTTGCAGTTGATGGTCGATATAAATCGCACGGCTTCGGTGTGGAAAAAGTTCAGACATCAGATACAGCAACAGCATGGAATCCATGCCGCCGCTACACCCAATCAGGAATTGAGTTTGTTCAGAAAAATGCTGAGTTTGTACTAAGACGCGATGCCTAAATTGCTGCTGCCAAACTTCATTAAACGTTGATAACGTGCGTCGCATCGTTCTTGCGCATCCATCGGTTGCAATTCATCTAAAGCTTGTTTAAGCACATCTTTTAACGCATGCATGACTTTTTCAGGTTGCGTATGTGCGCCCTCGCCTTCATCCACAACATATTCGACGATGCCTAAAGCCTTCAGTTTGTCTGCGGTTAAAGCCAGTGCCTCACTCGCCTGAGCCGCTTTATCTGCAGTTTTCCACAAAATAGACGCACAGCCTTCAGGTGAAATGACTGAGTAAATACTATGTGACAGCATAACCACACGGTCAGCAACACCGATCCCCAATGCGCCACCAGAACCACCTTCACCTAGAATCGTGGCAATCACAGGCACTTTCAAACTTGAAAGTTGTGCCAAGCTGGTCGCAATCGCTTCGGCTTGACCACGTTCTTCCGCACCTACACCTGGGTATGCGCCCATGGTATCGACAAAAGTAAACACAGGTAAATTAAAACGTTCAGCCATATCAAGCAAACGTTGTGATTTACGATAACCTTCTGGGTTACACATCCCAAAGTTATGCTGTAACTTTTCACGCGTGCTACGGCCACGGTGTTGACCAACCACCATCACAGGCTGTCCATCAAAACGTGCCAAACCACCGATCATGGCCCCGTCATCACCATATAAACGGTCGCCATGAAGAGCATCAAATTCAGTAAAGATTTCACTGACATAATCTAGAAATTGCGGACGTTCAGGATGTCGTGCAATTTGAACCGTAGCCCAAGCCTTGGACTGAGTCGCTTTATTTTTCATAAGTCGTAGATAATCCCTAACGAGGATGTATTGTTAATCAACAAATTTGTCTGACTGAATATTTAACTCAATGTCCCAATGCTTAAATTGCACCTGCTCATCATGCAGGTCTGCAACCAATAAAGGCCATTGTTTAGCATCGCCAGAAACGCTGAGTTGCCATTGTTGATCATTTACAACACTCAGTTCAATGGCAGGAAGCATCTGATCACTACGACTATGGTTCAGCAAAACTGCGAGACGAAGCAATAAACAGAGATAAAGTAAATGGCTACCGCCGACCTTTAAAACGTCATTTTTTGCATCTGCACGTAACTTACGACGATGGTGCGAAACCAAATGCGAGAGATGATTTTGATCAATTTGTGAGAAGCCAGGAATATCCGAATGTTGCAATAAATATGCCCCATGACGGTGATAACCGCCGTGGCTAATCGCTAAACCGATTTCATGCAAATAAGCTGCTCGACGCAGTAAGTCACTGTCTTCAGTCGTTAAATTTAACGCATCAGCCACGCCATCAAATAATTCTTGTGCCGTGTTGACCACACGTTCAGCTTGTTTTGGATCGGCGTTATAACGCCCCATTAACGCTTGCACACTACGGTCACGAATATCTTCATGCTTAAAACGACCGAGCAAGTCATACATCACGCCTTCACGTAATGCACCGTCAGAATATGCCAATTTATCGATATCTAAAACCTCAAAAATGGCATATAAAATCGCAAGACCGGCTGGCAAAACTGCTCGACGATCTTCACGTAGACCTTCAAAATCAATTTCAGAAATATGTTTAAATTTAAGCAAACGCTCTTTTAATTTGTTTAAACCGTCACGGGTTAAGTTTTCTTGCTCATCACTTAAACCCAGATTAACTACAATCTGACGACAGGCTTTAATGGTTCCGCTCGAACCAACGACCGTATCCCAACCCACAGATTTATAGGTATTGGCAATGGCGGACATTTCTTTACGCGCTGCAACCACAGCTTTATCAAAGGCTTTACTGGTAATTTCACCATCAGGGAAATAAGTTTTACTATAGGCCACACAGCCCATTTGTAATGATTCGGTATGCAGCGGTTCAAATTCCTCGCCAATGATAAACTCGGTTGAACCTCCACCAATATCCACCACCAAACGGCGACCGCCATTGGCCATGGTATGTGAAACACCGAGGTAAATCAGACGTGCTTCTTCACGACCTGCAATAATTTCAATCGGTTTCGGTAAAATTTCGGCTGCTTTTTGAATAAATTCGTGGCCATTTTTTGCTTGTCTTAGCGCATTGGTTGCCACGATACGTAAACGATTTGGTTGTACTGAGCTCAAACGCCCGACAAAACGGGCTAAACATGCCAGTCCACGCTGCTGTGCAGCTTCAGTTAAATTCTTATTTTCATCAAGCCCAGCTGCTAACTGTACTTTTTCTGACATTGAAGCAACTTTCTTAACTTCACCGTGATCAACACGAGCGATTGCCAGATGGAAACTGTTCGATCCCATATCAATCGCAGCAAGTAATTCTTCATCAATCAGAAAATCAGACATTATTCATATAAACCCATGCTCAATTCACGCATTAGAGTAATTCACATGCTTACAATTTTAAAGTCATTTTAAGCAATAAAAGTCGCGTATTTTCGCATTTCGTGCATAAATGATTGTAGAAGTCGATGCTCAACATCGCGAGCATCCATTAGACTTTTCATTTTCAAACTTGAATAATCAGAACAAACCCTTACATTGAATAAAGCGGCAATGTAATATTCATCGTGATGATGATCAAATTCGCACTTTATTTCTTAAATTTGGAGCAACCTTATGTCTGCGACTATTGTTAATACAACTGATGCTAACTTCCAAGCAGATGTTTTAGATGCTGAAACCCCGGTACTTGTTGATTTCTGGGCTGGCTGGTGTGCGCCATGTAAAGCAATTGCACCTGTTCTTGAAGACTTGTCTACTGAATATGCTGGCAAAGTAAAAATCGTTAAAGTTGATGTGACCGCATGTGAAGATACTGCTGTTAAATATAACATCCGTAATATTCCAGCATTATTGATGTTTAAAAATGGTGAAGTTGTCGCTCAACAAGTGGGTGCAGCACCTCGCTCTAAACTTGCAGCGTTCATTGACCAAAACATCTAATTTAATTGTTTACAGTCAATAGCAGAAATACGCGATTCATTAAATCGCGTATTTCTTCGTAAAAATTGACAATTTGCTTGATTTCCTCTATATTTCTGGATCAAGAAGCTTTGAATGGAATCTACTTCATTGCGCTTCTTACAAGACACAAAACATAAGATCGCCGCTCGGCAATAAACAATTGTTTTCACATTTCTCTCTGAAACAATGAACCAGACTACTGAATCGTGGTTGTGTAAATACAATTACCTCAGCATGTATGTATGCGGTCGATTTTTATTCTTTCCCTAACGTAGTCCTCCACTTATTCCATTCTGTCTGACCACTTATGAACTTAACTGAACTCAAGAAAAAACCCATTGGCGAACTCATTAAAATTGCGGAGTTTATGGGCCTTGAAGGCATGGCACGTAACCGTAAACAAGATATTATTTTTGCCATTTTAAAACGCCATGCCATGAACGGCGAAGAAATCTTTGGTGATGGTGTTCTCGAAATTCTTTCTGATGGTTTTGGCTTCCTACGCTCTGCGGCTGGTTCATATTTAGCAGGGCCAGATGACATCTATGTCAGCCCATCGCAAATCCGCCGTTTTAACTTACGTACGGGTGATACCATTACTGGTACTATTCGCCCGCCAAAAGAAGGTGAACGTTATTTTGCTTTATTAAAAGTAAACCAAATTAACTACGATACGCCTGAAAACTCGCGTAATAAAATTTTATTTGAAAACCTGACCCCATTATTCCCGACTGAACAACTGGTCATGGAACTCGGTAATGGTACAACTGAAGATTTAACCTCTCGTGTAGTCGATCTGATTGCGCCGATTGGTAAAGGTCAACGTTCTATTATTGTTGCACCACCGAAAGCGGGTAAAACAATGTTATTGCAAACCATTGCACAATCCATTGTTCGTAATAACCCTGAAGTGTTCCTGATTGTGCTGTTAATTGACGAACGTCCTGAAGAAGTTACCGAAATGGAGCGTACTGTTCGTGGTGAAGTGATTGCATCTACATTCGATGAAGCACCAGCCCGCCACGTTCAAGTTGCTGAAATGGTGATTGAAAAAGCAAAACGTCTGGTTGAACACAAGAAGGATGTTGTCATTCTACTTGACTCGATTACCCGTCTTGCACGTGCCTATAACACCGTCATTCCTTCATCAGGTAAGGTATTAACAGGTGGTGTGGATGCACATGCCTTAGAACGTCCAAAGCGTTTCTTCGGTGCTGCACGTAACATTGAAGAAGGTGGTTCACTCAGCATTATCTCAACTGCCTTGATTGAAACAGGCAGTAAGATGGATGATGTGATCTACGAAGAATTTAAAGGTACAGGTAACCAAGAGATTACCCTTGACCGTCGTATCGCAGAGAAACGTGTATTCCCTGCAATGAACATCAAGAAATCTGGTACGCGCCGTGAAGAACGCCTCATGAGTGAAGAAAATCTACGTAAAGTCTGGATTTTACGTAAACTTCTTCACCCAATGGATGAACTTGCTGCGATGGAGTTCTTATTGGATCGTATGAAAGAAACAAAGACCAATGATGACTTCTTCGACCAAATGAAACGCAAAGCTTCCACTTAAGCTTCAAATAAAAAAAGCTACCTTAATGGTAGCTTTTTTTATTTGGTTGACATGCTTACACAACATTTACATTTTTTTAAAAATTTTACCAAAAACACTACCTCATTGATTTATATATATATTCATCAAATAACTTATTTTATTTCCACAACTTACCGATTTAAATTTTATTATCCATAGTTATTTTCTATCAAAAAACAGCCAAATTCTGCCCATTTTTGTCGTTTTGTTGGACAGAACAGTAGTAATTCATGAATTGCTTTGATAGGATAGCTACAGACCAGTTAGGCTGCTCCCTGCGTTGTTACCTAAAGCGTTTAGGAATAATAAAAGCACAAACAGACTAACTCTAGGTTTTTTTTAATCTCACAATTTTATGAGAGTGATGCCATGTTATTCAAAAAATTCGCTGTTGCTGCTGCTATTGCTACTACTTTAGCTTTCGTTGGTTGTACTAAGAAAGAAGAAGCGCCAGCTACTGACGCTACTGCTGCTGCATCTGAAGCTGTAGAAGCTGCTTCTGAAGCTACTGAAGCTGTTGAAGCTGCTGCTTCTGACGTTGCTGAAGCTGCTTCTGACGTTGCTGCTACTACTGAAGCTGCTGCTTCTGACGTTGCTGCTGAAGCTGCTCCAGTTGAAGCTTCTGCTGCACAATAATCTAGTTTCTAGATTAGAAAAAAGAGAGCCTTTTCGGCTCTCTTTTTTTATACTTAATTTTTATTAAACTTAAGTATAAAAAAAGCAGATCAATCGATCTGCTCATTTCCAACACGCTGTCTAAATTTCTGACCCGCTCGGAACGTTACCACACGACGAGCAGAAATTGGAATTTCTTCACCTGTCTTTGGATTACGTCCTGGACGTTCACGTTTATCACGCAACTCAAAATTACCGAAGCCCGAAAGTTTGACTTGTTCACCCGCAATTAATGCTTGGCTGATTTCATCAAAAAATAGCTCGACCATTTGTTTTGCTTCACGGCGATTTAAGCTAGTAAGCTCACTTAAATGGTCCGCCATATCTGCTTTTGTTAATGCTGTCATGAGGCCCTCAATGTCGCTTGGTAAGTGTCTTCCAACACTTGAATAATGTTATCCATACCAGATTTAATTTCAGCATCTTCAAGCGTACGAGTTGGATGTTGCCAGAGCACTGCAAAAGCTAAAGAGCGTTTGCCTTGTTCAACCCCTTGCCCCGTATACACATCGAACAACCATGTTGAGTCGAGTAACTCACCACCAGTCTGCTCAATTAACCGCTGAATATCTCTTACCTCAATATTATCAGAGATTAAAAGCGCAATATCACGTCTAACCGATGGAAAACGTGATAATTCTGTAAAATTAGATACATAAGATTGCAAAACTGCCTGCTGATCCAGCTCAGCCACCCAAGTTGTGCCCAAATCGAGTTCATTTTCCAAAGATGGATGTAAGCGACCGAGATAACCAATCGACTGTCCATTCACCAAAATCTCAGCCGACTGGCCTGGGTGTAACCATGCACGCTCGGTACGCACAAATTCAACAGCAATCCGACCCGCAGCTAAAATCTCTTCAATCTCACCTTTGAAATCGAAGAAGTCCATTGCCTGTGGTTTTGCATGCCAAGATTCTGGTACACGTGAACCAACCGCAATCAATGCCAAAGTTGGGATTTGTTTTAGATCATGAATGCTTTGCGCATTCTGATAATCAAAACGCAAACCGAGCTCGAAGAAACGAACACGCTGCTGCTGACGGTTCAAGTTGTATTGAACACAAGGAATCAAGCTTGACAGCAAGGTACTACGCATTGCTGCCAAATCACTTGAAATCGGATTCGCCAACATCAACGGGTGAACATTTGGATTCAATTGCTTTTCAAGCTTGGCATCGGCAAAGCTAAAGCTAATTGCTTCTTGGTAGCCTAGTGTCACTGCAGTTTGACGTAATTGTGCAACTTCAAAACGGTCTTGATACGTTTCCAGTTTTACATCAATTTTTGGCAGACTGATTTGAATATTGTCATAACCGTGAATACGCGCCACTTCTTCAATCAGGTCTTGATAGATCGCCATATCATAACGATGTGATGGCGGAACAACACGCCACTGACCTTGTGCTTTAGTTTCCACGACACAACCAAGACGTGTTAATGCATCGACAATAAAATCACCTGCAACTTGATAACCCAGCAACTGATCAACTTGTGCTTGCTGTAGTTCAATCGCATCACGGGTTGGCAGTAAAGTTGTCTGTTCAGCAATCGTCACTGGACCAAATTCACCGCCTGCAAAGGCCTGAATCAACTCAGAAGCACGGTGCATAGCAATCATCGGCAATTCAAAATCTACACCACGTTCATAACGTTGTGATGAATCGGTATGCAAACCAAAACGACGTGCGCGCCCTGCAATGGCCAAAGGTGCAAAGAAAGCACTTTCAAGGAAGATATCTTGGGTATCATCAGTTACCGATGAATCTAATCCCCCCATAATCCCCGCAATCGCCAATAGTTTCTGATCATCTGCAATGACCATGATGTCATCTTGCAATTCAACTTCTTGATCATTCAACAGCGTCAATTTTTCTTGTGGCTGTGCTTGACGGACTTGAATCGAACCTTCGATTTTTGCCAGATCAAAGGCATGCATCGGTTGACCGAGTTCAAGTAACACATAGTTGGTAATATCCACCAGAATACTATGGGTACGAATCCCTGAGCGTGCCAGTGCCTGTTCCATCCATTCAGGGGTTGGCGCTTTCACATTGACATTTTTAACGATACGCCCCAAATAACGTGGTGTACCTTCTGTACTGATGTTGACTGCTTTCTCATCAGCAATATTTGCTGCAATGGCCTGAATCTTCGGCTCATTCGCTGCAAGCTGGTTAATCACCGCGATTTCACGTGCAATACCGCGAATACTAAAGCAGTCACCACGGTTTGGCGTGATACTAATATCAATCACATTGTCATCAAGTTTTAAATATTCACGAATATTCATTCCCACTGGCGCATCAGCAGGCAACTCTAACAAACCATCAATTTTGTCTTCTAAATCAATTTCAGAAGCACCGCAGAGCATACCTTGTGATTCCATACCACGGAGCTTGCCTTTTTTAATTTTGAAATCGCCTGGCAATACCGCACCGATCGTTGCAACAGGTGCTTTCATGCCCACACGAACATTTGGCGCACCACAGACAATCTGTAAGGCTTCACCTGAACCAATATTAATCGTGGTCACACGTAAACGATCTGCATCTGGATGTTGTTCAACCGTAAGGACTTCACCAACAACCACACCGGTAAACGGTTTTGCAACAGGTGCTAACTCATCGACTTCCAAACCCAACATGGTCAATTGATCAGACAATGTATCGCTATCAATCGCTGGATTTACCCAGCTGCGTAACCAATTTTCACTAATTTTCATTTGTATAAACCTTCTTTAATCCTGAAAAACTGTTTAGGCAAATTGGCGTAAGAAACGCACATCATTTTGGTAGAACATACGCAAATCATTGATGCCATAACGCAACATTGCAAAGCGCTCTACCCCTAAACCAAAAGCAAAGCCTTTGTATTTATCAGGATCAATCCCCGCAGCACGCAGTACATTTGGATGTACCATGCCACAGCCTAAAACTTCTAACCAACGACCACGTTCATCCATAATATCCACTTCAGCACTTGGCTCAGTGAATGGGAAATAAGATGGGCGGAACCGTACTTTCAAATCTTTCTCAAAAAATTCATTGAGTAAGTTAATCAATAAACCTTTTAATTCAGCAAAGCTGGTATTTTCAGCAACGTACAGACCTTCGATTTGATGGAACATCGGCGAATGGGTTTGATCCGAGTCACAACGATATACACGACCTGGACACACGATGCGAATTGGCGGCTGACTGGTTTCCATGGTACGAATTTGAACACCCGAAGTATGGGTACGTAACAAATGCGTTGCATCAAAATAGAAGGTGTCATGCATAGCACGTGCTGGGTGGTGTCCAGGAATATTTAAAGCTTCAAAGTTGTGATAATCATCTTCAACTTCTGGACCATGAGCAACCTTAAAACCTGCTTTGGTAAAGAATTGGCAAATCCGTTCTTGTACTTGAGTAACAGGATGAATACTTCCCATGCGCTGACCGCGGCCCGGTAAAGTAATATCAATGGTTTCACTTGCTAATTTTTTTGCAAGTTCAGCTTGTTGTAATGTCTGTTGACGCTCAGTCAAAGCTGTATTGATTGCTTCACGCACAGCGTGAATTGCAGCACCTTGTACTTTTCGCTCTTCAGGATCCATTTTTCCAAGTGCTTTCGACTGCTCTGCAAGCTGGCTTTTCTTCCCTGTAAATTGCACACGGACTTGATCGAGTGCAGCAAGGTCTTGAGCCGCTGCAATGGCAGCAAGCGCTTCAGTGGTCAGGGCTTCCAGTGACATAGTAACTCTCAAAGCAACAAAATATAGAAATATAATAAAACGCTATAGTTTATCAGCTTTTTACCTATTTTATGAAGCTAAACCGCTGTTTAAATAGCATCCTTTTTCAGGCTAGAATCTGAAGATAAAATCGTCAGTTTTGCCGATCAATCATTTAAATTTTCGTAAAAAATAATCAATAATTGAATAAAATGTATAAGATATCGATATCGTCAATGAGAAAGAATAACGATGGCGCTTGATCAGATCTGGAAACAACAGCTTACACTTGTGACTTATGGCAATGAGTTCCTCGCAGGTGAACTCAATTTTAGTCGCTGGATTGAACATCCGATTTTCAATCAAAATCGGCTGATCTTTAGGGATTTACTCTCCCAGCACCTGTTAGCACAACATTTCCAGATTTGGCTTGAAGGGCTAAAAAAACAAGGGGTTAAAAAACTCAGCCTACATTTATCCAGCGTACTCAATGATGAGCAAAATCCCAATGCCAATGTAGAGCTGCTTCCCTTCGCACATTTTATTGTGAGCCATCAAGGCAATAAAAAAAACGCGTGGATTTGTGGACAGGAACTGGCTGAATGGGATAACAGTGATCAAGCCTTTGATATACCCGCATCCCAACAAACAACACTCCGCCAAGAAGCATTTTGGCGTTATGAATTGAATGATAAATTCGCTAAAAAAATTGATGCTGACTTACAGAAAGTGAATTGGAATCAGGTGGCCATTTTCCTGGAAAAAGAACTATTTGACAGCAAATATGCAGAACATTTTTCTGAGCCAGAACAACAGGACCTCCCTTTCTATGGCTATGAATTGGATTCGACCAGCCCACCAAACCCGCAACTCGCATTGATTCCAACCGATTATCCCGCTGATTGTGCGCATCGCCTGTTACATCGTACTCAAGCTTTGGCTGATTATTTAGAACAACAACGACAACATCCTTATCATGCGACAGGTGAATTGATCAGCCCCGAAGAACAAATCAATTTGCGTAATTTCGCTCAGAAGACTGATGATTTATTTGCAAAATTGATTGTGAAAACAGCAAATCATTACCAAATGGCCCAACTCACAGCAGAAGAGCCTGAAATTACTGATCGAACCATGGAAATCCCACATCAACTAGATAAAACCCAACATCATAAAGTTGGTACATCAGGTGTTATCAAACTGATTATCCTGACTGTAATTATCTGTCTGCTTGCTTATTATTTTGGTCTGTAACAACACCATGCATAAAAAACCTAGATCACGCCATCTAGGTTTTTCTTTTATCGTTTTAGAAAGTCGGTCGAATTCTGATAATCACTTTATGTCCACCATCATGCTGATTAACAATGTGATGTACATTTTCAATTTCACCTTCAACTTCTGCATCTGGCCCATAGAAAATTCGGATGGTTTCACCCTTTCTCGGCACAATACTCAGTTCTGTTTCAAATGCACCTTGCTGTAACCCTTCTACGCTCACTAACATATTTTTATCCTGATGCTGTTTTCTTTACTGTAAAAAGATTTCAGCGCAAAAGTCTAATCGAACATGTTTGGGTTATGTAATCATTAAATAAATCAATAGAGTATCTTACTCATCATAATCTAAATCATCTTCATCCATATTGAGAAAATCAGGTTCAGGGGTTTGTTCAAATTGCACGGCGAGAATCTCTGTGTGTTGAAGTAAACTAGCTTTAGCGACGCGATGCATTCCATCCATCACACGCCCTTGTGCACATAAAATAATTGGATAACTCAGATCAGCGTCTTGAATCAGTTGAAAGTGCTCAATGATTTGTTGTGTTGTTGGAGATTGATCTGGAAACCAATAGGCTTCGTTTAGCTCTTGAATATCAGCCAGTAAAACCGTCTTAGGCATCAAGTTTTTCGTCAACTCAAGTAAATGATGAACATCCCAAATATAGAGATCTTGTCCAATATTGCGAAAATGATATTGTTTTCTCATTACTTTTTGATCACTCTATCTCCAATTCAAAACGATTATAATAGGAAGAAGAGTGTATCTCCATTTACCAAGAATTTACCGTCAAATCGCATTAGTCAGTTATGGAAATGAATTTTTAACTGGCGGCGTAGATTCCGAGCTTTTAGACCGCCACCCTTTACTCTTCACCCACTTTCCTATTTTACGAAATATTGAGCAAGGTAATTTACTGGCAGGCTCTGCTTCACATTTTTTAAGTTTTCTGAAATCACAAGGTCTAGAAAAAATCAGTTTACATTCGGCATCCAATCTCTCAAATTATTTGAACGAATCGGAACTTTTTAATTTCACCCAAGGTGATAGTGACTTTTGTATTGTCTGCCATTTTCCTCAACAACAGTTAAAAGCACTGATCCATTGTGAAGAAAAATCACTTTGGCAAAGCTATGATAACGATGGATACCCATTATACTCAGACTATAACAATTACCATGACAGTGTTGAAAACTATGTGTTGATCGATCTTCCTGTCGTGGCTATTTCGAGTATTACTGAAGATTTAAAACCTATCTCTTGGCAAAGCTTTTTCAATGAATACCAAGAAAAAATCTATCATTTTGCAGTGGCTCGACGCTTTGGAAGTTACCCTGTTCCGTTGACTGATAATAATTGCTATGAAGGCGATATGTATCAAATTGAAGAACAGTTCCCAGTACTCCCCTATAATCTGAAAAAGAACTATGCCAGTATTTTAATGCTCAATGCTGCTCGCTTAAAAAGTCAGTTTGATAATGAATCTCATATCAAAAATGACAATGGGGATTACTGGCACATGTCTGAAACTGAAAAACTAGAATTTGATACTGCACGTAATACACTCGAAGAATTCCACATCCTTATCTTAAAATATACGGCCAACCAATATCAGAACTCAAATATCAGTCATCAGCATGACCAACACAATGCGTTTAAATTTTCTCCTAAATCTCTAGATACTATCGAATTTTCAAGCACTCCTCCTCCATTGGCAGAGCATGAAACTTCTTCATTCACAGAACCTCAACCCCACTTTCATTGGTCAGGAATCATAAAATTTCTATGGTCCATGCTATGGTGTTATTGTGCGTTATGGACCTTAGCTTATTTCGCAGTTGATTGGGGTAATCTTTTTATTCTGATTCTTGCTTTTATCTATGCCATATATAAAGTACTTAAAAAATTAGCCAATGAAAAAGACCACTAAAAATGCGGTCTTTTTCATTTTGTGCCTATAGCAACTGAGCGCGTACTTGCATCAGTGCAAAACCAAGTAAGTTTAATCCCTGCCATTGGTTCGGGTCTAGGATATGCTGGTGATCTTGTGCCATACCAATTCCCCAAATCTTATCAACAGGCGATGCTTCAACCAAAATACGATCATGCGTGGCAAGTAAAAAATCTCTTAATTCCGGATAGTGTGAGAATTTAGCCAAGTTTGCCTGTACCACAATTTCAAAACGCTTTTCCTGCCACAGTTGTTCGTCATAGTGCTGTATTTTTCGACCGAGCTGTTTTGCTTCATTCGGATGTGTGACCTTCAAAATCTGATTCAACATCTGATCATCGTTAAAAAGTTTTGCTTTTTGCGCCATCATGTAATGTTCTGCCGTGAGATATTCGATGCCCTCCTGTTTGAATGGCGATGGAAACCACTGGCTAAAACAACTCTTGTCCACATGATTGGCTTGCTTTGGGGTATGTCCCCAGAAATATAAATATTTAAATTGGTGGCCTTGTTGCACTTGTTGAATTAAATCATTTAAAAATTGTTCGTCTTGCATTATCTATCTCTGATTATTCTCTATTGTTGAAAATTTAATACCCTAAAAATAAAAAAGACCGCTAAAAAGCGGTCTTCTTTGAATCTCTAAGCTTATGCAGCTAATGCGCCTTTAGCTTTTTCAGCTAAAGCAGCAAATGCAATTGCATCATGCATAGCGATGTCAGCTAATACGCGACGGTCGATGATCACTTGAGCTTTTTTCAAGCCATCGATCATACGGCTGTATGACAAACCGTTTTGACGAGCACCAGCATTGATACGCGCAATCCATAAAGCACGGAATTGACGTTTCTTTTGACGGCGGTCACGGTAAGCGTATTGACCAGCTTTGATTACCGCTTGGAACGCTACGCGATAAACGCGTGAACGAGCACCATAGTAACCTTTAGCGCGAGCAAGAATTTTTTTGTGACGGCGATGAGCCACTACACCACGTTTTACACGAGCCATTTATAATCTCCTTAGATGTATGGGCACATAGCACGAACTGATGCAACGTCACTTACGTGAACCATTACACAACCGCGCAATTGACGGATACGCTTAGCAGATTTTTTGGTCAAAATGTGGCGCTTGAATGCTTGTTTGCGCTTGAAACCGTTTGCAGTCGCTTTAAAGCGTTTAGCTGCACCACGGCGAGTTTTTAACTTAGCCATAGTAACCTCTTTTGGGCACCTGTTCGGCACGTTTGCACTATTGCAAATCAACCTGCAGGTAAGGAAGGCAGTATCATATAGTATCTCCCCCCAAAACAAAAGCAAAATGCTCATTTTTTGACAGAAATAATGCTGTTTTCAGCAAACGTTATTTCCCATAATTAATTCTCAAATTGTGAGAAACATGCACAAAATCAGCGCATATAATAACAACAAATTCTTAAATCTCTATCCATATGAATATACAGAATGATGCTTTCGCCGCCTTGCGGTATCGGGATTTCTCTATCGTAACCCTCAATCAATTTTGCTTGACGCTGGCCATCTTGATTCAGGAAATTATTGTGGCGTATTCACTCTATCAAATCACGCGAGACCCTCTGACACTGGGTTTTATTGGTCTGGCAGAAGCAATTCCATTCATTACCCTATCCCTATGGGGTGGTTATTTCGCGGATAAGCTGAATAAACAAAGCATTATGAAAGTCTGTTTATTCTTTTCCATTCCTTTGCCTTTGGTTCTTTGGGGTTTGTTCCATTTACATGGCTTAGAAAAAATTGGCATTAGCACACTATCTTGGGGCATCTATGCCGTCATATTCGCCTTAGGTACCATTCGGGGCTTTTACAATCCATCAGCAACCTCACTGAAACCCTTTTTGATTCCACGCGAACTGTATGCCAATGGTGCCACGTGGACTACTATCGGCTGGCAAAGTGGTGTCATTATCGGGCCAATGTTGGGTGGTTTTATGTTGGCATTTCTTGGTCGAGAAAGCAGTCTGTTTGCCGTGACCGCATTACTGGCAATCTGCTTTATTTTGATTAATTGCTTACAGAAACGCAGCTTTCCAAAAATGGAAACCGAGAATGTCTTGCAAAGCCTGACCGATGGTTTCCGCTTTATTTGGAAAACCAAAATTGTTCTATGGGCAATCTCGCTGGACTTGGTCTCAGTACTATTTGGTGGGGTGATTGCTCTGTTGCCGATTTTTGCTGAAGAGATTTTAAAGGTTGGACCTGAAGGCTTAGGCTACTTACGTGCAGCCCCATCTATCGGTGCACTGATCACCATGATTGTGCTGACCAAGTTCCCGCCAATGCACCATGCGTGGCGCAATATGCTTTTAGCGGTCGCGGGCTTTGGTATTTTTACCATTCTGTTCGCTTTCTCGAACAATATGTGGCTGTCCCTATTTGCTTTGGCCATGACTGGTGCTTGTGACAGTGTTTCAGTCGTAGTTCGTCAAACCATCTTGCAAATTTTCCCGCCTGAAAATATGCGAGGCCGTGTCGCAGCAGTGAATGGGATGTTTGTTTCTTCAAGTAATGAACTGGGGGCTTTTGAATCAGGTCTTGCCGCCAAATACCTCGGTACCATTACAGCAACCATTCTGGGTGGATGTATGACCCTTGCCGTAGTGAGTTATTGCTGGTTTAAAACCAGTGACTTATTTACAGTCGATATTACCAAAGGAACTGAACAATAAACTGAACGGGAAAGCTCATCTCTCCTTTCCCATTTTTAAAAAATTCCTAAATAGAGTGCGTATAAAGTGAGATAACGTCCACCTTTGGCAATGGAGACAATCAACAAGAATCGCCAAAAGTTCTCTTTCATCAACCCAGCAATCAAGGTAATGGGATCACCAATCACAGGAGTCCAACTCAGTAGCAGCGAATAAAAACCATATTTATGATAAATCTGTTGTGCTTGCAGCAACCGTTGCTCTGAAACAGGAAACCATTTCTTATTTTTAAAATGTTCAATTTTCAGTCCAAGCCACCAATTCACACAGGAACCCAAGACATTACCAATGGTCGCAACCAAAATTAGATAAAAAGGATTGGAAAGTCCTTGTACCAATAATGTCATTAATACCGCTTCAGACTGTAACGGCAATAAGGTCGCAGCGCCAAAGGCTGAGAGAAATAATAAAAAATAGGACATCAAAACAGGATTCACTCAAACTAGGATCAGCACATCATCAAGAGCAGACCATATAACGTGAACACTATGGATTCAAGGCTAATTTAGCCCAAGCTTCTTTAAGCTGCTGTTGCGAAATATTAATTCGAAATACGGTTTTAATCACATGCTCAAACGCTTCAAAAGTGGATAACTCTTGTTTATCAGATTGTCCTTTGCCATGAATTCGAAGTACACGATCTTTAAGCGTCATACGCACATCATTGTTGGCTGTAAACAACATTAAATGCTGGGTAAATAGAGATTCTGGAGAAGTCGAAATATACCAATTGGCAATCAAGGTATCAGCATCTGCAATGTGTTGTTGGGGGTTAATCGCATAGACATTGATCCATTCATTATGAAGATAGACTTGCAGCATATAAGTCATATCCGTCAGCACTGTCGCATCCAAACCACTCTGTTCAAGCTCAACAAACCTAAACGGTTCAAGTGGTGTCTGCTGTGTTTCACCGACCTGATCCAGCGATAAAACCGTGGTTGGAGTCATCCCACCAAACCCTGGATCATATAAAAATAAATGCTGATCTATACGCACCAGAGTCACCAAATGCGTGCGTACAGGAGTCGTGATCGGCGAGCTCTGATAATAGACTCGACCGAGCACATTATAGGCCTCATAGCCCAGTTCAGTTAAGGCAATTCTGGTTAGGGTGCTGTGTTCTAGACAATAGCCTTCACGATTTTCAATCAATAATTTTTGCACAAGTACGTCTGACGCTAATGAAACCTCTTCTCCTAAAAAAGAGGATAGGTTACCAAAAGGAATCGTTTGCACATGAAGGTTTAATAAGGTCTTAAGATGCTCCAAGGTCGGTAAAAACTGACCTTCAAAACCAAGCTTTTTTAAATAAAGGGCTGATATTTTTGCTTGCATGATGCGTTATCTTTTTTGAACTTAAAGCATCGTAGCCTGAACATGCATAGACTAGATGAAAAATTACACAATTATAAAACAGTCAGGCTTACATGCCCGAAATCATAGCTTTTGCAAAGATTAATTTTTAGTTTTCGCTTTTTTAGACCGAATAGAAAAATACATAACTGAAAAAATGAATGGAAAAACAAATAACAGCCAAAATGTAAGATCAGAGCTTACAATTTTCTGATACAGATTCAGTTGGACTTCTGCATTTGAAACAGCCACCAAAGTCATAGACACTTGATGGTCAAGATAGCTACATAACACCAATGATAAACTTAAAAAGCCAGTAAAAAACCAGCTACTACAATATGAATTTTTGGTCTCTAGCTGTAGCCAAGCAAAGAGTGTAGAAAATAAGAGCCCTAAAACAGTAATAAATGCAAATACCAAAACCGCCAAATGACTCTCTGAATAGAGCTTTTGCAACTGAGCACAAAGGATTGCCGTAAGCAACAGCAATCCCATCGCAATCACCCAATGCTTGAAATAGCAACGCCATCCAGCCTTTTGATTCAGACTCATCCCACTTTGATCGACAAGGCTTTTTGTATCGCAGGACGAGCTGTTAAGCGTTCAATATAATCTTGCACATACGGGTAGTCTTCAAGCTGAATGCCCTGCCATTCATAACGCAAGGCCCAAGGTAAGATCGCCATATCTGCAATCGAGTATTCACCTGCTACAAACTTTTGACCAATTAACTGCTTATTTAAAACAGTGTAAAGGCGTTTGGTTTCATTCACATAACGATCAATGGCATAAGGAATCCGTTCAGGGGCAAACTTGTTAAAGTGGTGATTTTGCCCCAGCATTGGACCAAATCCACCCATTTGCCACATCAACCATTGTTCCACTTCAACTCGCTCTTGTTCATCAGTCGGATAGAACAGACCTGTTTTTCGACCTAAATATTGCAAGATTGCGCCTGACTCAAACACTGAGATGGGTTCGCCTCGTGGACCATTTTGATCAACAATTGCTGGAATTTTATTATTGGGAGAGATTCTTAGAAAATCAGGTTGAAACTGATCATTTTCTAAAATATTGATTGGGAAAATCTGATATTCGAGTCCCATTTCTTCTAAAGCAATTGTTATTTTATGCCCATTGGGTGTCCCCCAATAATATAAGTCAATCATTTATATTGTCCTGTTCATCATTATCTTGACTGTTGTTGCGTTATAGCACATTTCATCAATCTCAATCAGCAAATAGGCACGAAAAGAAACAATAAAGCCGTGTTTTCAAAGATAATGTTGTGAAGATTCAAGCTTGGCTTTCCAAGAACTCCTTGGCCTTTTCACCGACAAATTTACGACCTGCATTGCTGCCATTGATCCATTCATCAACGGTGAATAAATCAAACATCCCGACTTTAAACAAGGTCGGTACAGCTAAAATCAGTTCGTCTTCGACAGCACCTCGAACACCAACATTATAAAGATTAATATTATGCAGCATGGTGGCAACCGTTCCTGTTTGGACACGACTGCCATCTTTGAGTTTAACTTGAGGCAGAACTTCGCCTTCTTGCACCACTTTTTGATTAATTTCAGAGAGCTGTTCAGTACCTGTAATTGTTGACATATCTTGTTCCTATTTTTAAGTTCTGGGATGTTTAATTTACCCTATCATATTTTGATTCGGATGCCTGTTGATGATACTTAGAACATTTCTAATGAAATAATGCATTATTATAGACATAAAAAAGCACCGCCTATTGCGGTGCTTTTTCTAAGAAAAAATTACTTTTTCTTTTTCGGACCAAGTAACATGCCCATCTGACGGCCTTCCATCTTCGGAGCTTGTTCAACAACACCAAACTCAGCAACGTCAGCTTCAATTTTTTGTAATTGAGCTAAACCAAGCTGTTGATGTGCCATCTCACGACCACGGAAACGCAAAGTGATTTTCACCTTATTTCCTTCTTCAAGGAAACGTAAAATTGCACGCAATTTTACTTGGTAATCACCTACGTCCGTCGCTGGACGTAACTTGATTTCTTTCACTTGCACTTGATGCTGTTTTTTCTTCGCATCTTTTTGCTTCTGTTTCAAGTCAAATAAGTGCTTGTTGTAGTCCATGATCTTACAAACAGGTGGTTCTGCATTAGCAACAATCTCAACAAGGTCAAGATTAGCTTCTTCTGCAGCACGCAATGCTTCATTTAATGAAACAACACCTTTTTGTTCTCCATCTGCAGCGACGAGGCGTACTTCTTTCGCACGGATCTCATCGTTAATTGCAGGACGGTTACTTTTAGCACCTTGTTGTTGGTTACGGTCAGGCTGTTTAATCTTTATTACTCCACGATGTACCGGCCACGTTCGGCAACGGCAGATTTCACTAAGTCAATAAATGCATCTACTGACATAGTACCTAAATTTTTTCCTGAGCGAGTACGCACATTAACTGTACCTTCTTCAACTTCTCGATCACCAAGAACCAGAAGGTAAGGAATACGCTCTAGGGTACGCTCACGAATCTTAAATCCGATCTTTTCATTTCTCAAGTCAGAAATAGCACGAAGACCATTTTCTTTGAGTTTTGCGACCACTTGCTCACTTGCCTCGGCTTGTGAATCCGTAATATTCATGACACAAGCTTGAATTGGAGTGAGCCATGGTGGCATGAAGCCCGCATAGTGTTCAATTAGTATACCAATAAAACGCTCAAAACTGCCAAGAATTGCACGATGCAACATGACTGGCTGATCACGATCATTGTCTTCAGTGACATAAGACGCGTCTAAACGGATTGGCAAGTTGAAGTCACACTGAATTGTACCGCACTGCCAGATACGACCTAAGCAGTCTTTCAATGAGAATTCAATTTTCGGGCCATAGAATGCACCTTCACCTGGTTGTAAGTCCCAAGCCAAGCCAGCATCATCTAAAGCATCCGCTAAAGATTTTTCAGCTAAGTCCCAAAGTGCATCATCACCCACACGTTTTTCTGGACGTGTAGACAATTTCATTTGCACTTCTTCGAAACCGAAGTCTTTGTACACATCTAAAGTCAGTTTAATAAAGTCAGCGACTTCTTTACCAATCTGTTCTTTGGTACAGAAAATGTGCGCATCATCTTGAGTAAAGCCGCGAACACGCATAATTCCGTGTAAAGAACCTGATGGTTCGTTACGGTGGCAAGAACCAAACTCCGCCAAGCGAATTGGTAAGTCACGGTAAGATTTCAAACCTTGGTTAAACACTTGCACGTGACATGGGCAGTTCATTGGCTTCACTGCATAGTTACGGCTTTCAGAATGCGTCGTAAACATGTTTTCAGCATAGTTTGCCGCATGTCCAGACTTTTCCCACAAAGTGAAATCAACAATCTGTGGTGTCTTGATTTCTTGGTAACCATTGTCTTGCTGAACTTTACGCATGTATTGTTCAAGCACTTGGTAAATCGTCCAGCCGTTCGGATGCCAGAACACCATACCCGGTGCTTCTTCTTGCATATGGAACAGGTCTAAAGCTTTACCAATTTTACGATGGTCACGCTTTTCAGCTTCTTCAATACGTTTGATATAAGCAGCTAACTGCTTTTTGTCCGCCCAAGCCGTACCATAAATACGCTGTAGCTGTTCATTCTTCGCATCACCACGCCAGTAAGCACCAGAGATTTTAGTGAGTTTGAATGATTTTAAGAATTTAGTGTTGGGTACGTGCGGACCACGGCACATATCCAAATAATCTTGATGGTAGTACAAGCCCATTTGTGTTTCGTTTGGCATGTCTGCAATCAAGCGCAATTTATATTCTTCACCACGTGCTGTGAATTCTGCAATCACTTCATCACGTGGAGTCATCTTTTTGATGACGTCATAATCTTGATCGATGAGCTTTTTCATGCGCTCTTCAACCGCAGCCATATCATCCAAAGTAAATGGACGTGGCATCCAGATGTCGTAGTAGAAACCTTCTTCGATTACAGGACCGATCACCATTTTCGCTTCTGGGAACAATTGCTTAACTGCATGTCCGACCAAGTGCGCGCATGAGTGACGAATGATTTCTAAACCTTCTTCATCTTTAGGGGTAATAATCTGAACTGTTGCATCTTCTGTGATTAAGTCACAAGCATCCACCAAGCGATCATTGATACGGCCAGCAACTGTATTTTTTGCAAGACCCGGACCAATGCTCTGAGCAAGTTCCATCACGGAAATTGGATGATCAAACTGCTTCTGATCACCATTTGGTAAAGTAATGATTGGCATAATAAAATCCTTAAGGAGTGATGCCCTATACGAAGGAGCATATCACCGCGAGATTATGTATTGAGGCGCAGCCTCAAAAGATAAAAAACGGCGGATAAAAAAGTATCCAAGATTTTACACGGGTTTAGCTGTGGATGAAACCTCTAAGCCAGAAAAACCCAAGATCAGTCCAGATTCATCTCCGACTAAAGCCTAAATGATTTAGACTCGATGACAGAATAGTTTAGTTATCAATGAAAAGAACAGAAATGGAGCAAGACACATGGTGAGTGCATATGATCAATTACCCAAGACCCCTGCAAATTTTGTTGCCTTATCCCCGTTACGTTATTTAGAACGCGCGGCTTATATTTATCCGCAGCATGCCGCGATTATTCATGCTGAACGTCAGATTACCTGGCAGCAGACTTATCAGCGTTGTCGTCAATTTGCACACCAGTTAAGCCGTTTGGGCATTCAAAAAAACGAGACTGTTTCAGTACTCTTACCCAATATTCCCGCCATGATCGAAGCACATTTTGCCGTGCCAATGGCAGGTGCAGTACTCAACACCTTGAATACCCGTCTTGATGCCAAGACCATTGCTTTTATGCTAGAACACGCGGAAACCAAAGTGCTGTTGGTTGATCCTGAATTTCGTCAAGTGGCTGAAGAAGCGCTCACGCTTGTCTCACAAGAAATTATTGTGATTGATGTCTTTGATTCTGAATTTGAAGGTGAACAAATTGCGCTTGGACAGTATGAATATGAAGCATGGATCGCCCAAGGTGATCCTGAATTTGAATGGCGACTTCCTCAAGATGAATGGGATGCAATTAGCCTGAGTTATACTTCGGGTACCACAGGCAACCCTAAAGGTGTAGTCTACCATCACCGTGGTGCTTATTTGAATGCTGCCAGTAATATCTTGGCCTGTGGCATGAAACCTCGGGCTACATACCTTTGGACCCTGCCGCTATTTCATTGCAATGGTTGGTGCTTTGCTTGGTCAATTGCAGCCAGTGGCGGTACTAATATTTGCCTACGTCGTGTCGACCCCGCGTTAATTTTCAAATACATCGCAGTATATAAAGTGGATTATTTCTGCGGTGCGCCAATTGTGCTGTCCATGCTGATCAACACACCAAGCGAACAGAAAACAGCATTTGAGCATGATGTTGAAGTGATGGTTGCGGGCGCTGCGCCACCTGTGGCAATCATCGAGGGAATGCGCAATATCGGCATTAACGTCAATCATGTCTATGGTTTGACCGAAACCTACGGTCCTTCAGCCTTATGTGCGTCACAAGCAGGCTGGAGTGATTTATCCATTCAGGAGCAAGCGCAACTACACTCTCGCCAAGGCGTGCCTTATCCGTTACAGGATAGTATGCGGGTACTTGATCCAGAAACCATGCAGCCCGTCCCCAATGATGGAAAAACCATGGGGGAAATCATGTTTCGTGGCAACATTGTCATGAAAGGTTATTTAAAGAATCCCCAAGCCACTGAAGAGGCCTTTAAAGGAGGATGGTTCCACACCGGAGACTTGGCCGTCAGTCATGCGGATGGTTACGCCAAAATTACTGATCGTTCCAAAGATATCATTATTTCAGGTGGTGAAAATATTTCATCTTTGGAAGTTGAAGATGTGCTGTATCGGCATCCTGCGGTACTCACAGCCGCAGTGGTGGCTAAGCCTGATCCGCGTTGGCAGGAAGTACCCTGTGCCTTTATTGAACTCAAACAAGGAGCATCCGCATCAGCTGAGGAAATCATTGCCCATTGTCAGCAAGAACTGGCTCGTTTTAAAGTCCCCAAAGATGTGGTGATTACCGAGATTCCTAAAACTTCGACAGGAAAATTGCAGAAATTTATTTTAAGGGAGTGGGCCAAAGAACGGGCAAGCAGCGAGTTTGGCGGTTAAACTCACAGATAAAAAAAGAAGTTTCCGTGGAAACTTCTTTTAACATGCTAATTACTGTTCAGATAGCAGCGCGACCTGCTGTACATAGTTCACAAATTTGCGTTTCGAAGCCTCTAGCTCCTCTTCACTCACCTGTTGTTTGATGTCACGGTGAATTCGCAATACATGCTGACGTAAAGTATGACGTTCAGATGCATTAAATACTTTGCTAAATTCATTAATGATTGGATCACCTTGATCAATCATACGATCAACCCAACGCATCAACTGCATTTGTTTTTTCGCGCCTTGTTGCGGAGTGAGATAAGACAAAATCGTTGTTTCATCTTCATTACGCAATAACTTACCAACACGTTGGAACTGACGACGACGTGCTTCAAATGAACTGATCTTTTGCACTTCAAGCAATGCATCAATTAAACGTTCATCGACAGGAAGCTTTTGAATCTGCTTAGGATTGAGTTGAGCCAACTGCTCACCCAAAGCGGCCATGCGTTGTACGGCTTTCTTTTGCTCGGTTCGACTTGCACGCCCGTCTAATGACTCAAAATCTTCATCGGTATAACGTTGGGGACCACGTGCCACTATTACTCTGCCTCATAAAATTTTGCTGCGAACAGCGTTTGAATTTCTTCCAGTGCCTGCTCTTCATCAGCACCTTCGATTACCAGTCTTAATGTGGTGCCCTTACCCGCACCTAACATCAACAATGACATAATATTTTTTGCATCAACCAACTTATCGCCCTTGCCAATTTGGATCGAAGCACGAAACTTGGTCGTCACTTCAATCAGTTTACCAGATGCACGCGCATGTAAGCCGAGTTTATTAATTACATCAATTGTTGTGTCTATCATGACCAGTGCTTCATTTCTCTATGTAAGATTTGGACAGTCCATTTTGCCTCAAGGGCTTGTTTGAGTCTATCCACGATATAAACTGAACGATGCTGCCCACCAGTACATCCCACCGAAATGGTCATGTAATGGCGATGCCCTTCTGCAAAAGCAGGTAACCACTTTTCTAGGAAAGTATAAATATCTTCAAACATGTCATTGGTTTGTTGACTGCCTTCCAAAAAGCGGCGCACAGGTTCATCTAAACCTGAAAAACGGCGTAATTCTAAATCCCAATGTGGATTTGGTAAATGCCGTACGTCAAATACATAATCTGCATCCAGTGGAATACCATGCTTATAACCAAAGGACTGTAAAATGACGATCAAATTATCTGATTGTCCAAGCTTAGACAATAAAATATGTTTTAAATCATGAACGCTTTTATCAGTGGTATCAATATGTACTGTAGAACGGAATTGTATCGGAATTAATAGCTGTTTCTCTTCCTGAATACATTGCAACAAACTATTAAAGCGACTAGCCAAAGGATGAGGACGACGGGATGCACTAAAACGTGCAATCAAATCCTGATCCTGCGTGGTCAGATAAATAATATCGACGGTACCATGTCGCTGTAATTGCTGAAACACATGATCAAACTCTTGCATATCGGCACGGGTACTTCGAATATCGACCCCCAGTGCCAGTTGCTCCAGATTATTTTCATGATCAAGTTTGGCTACAATTTCAGGCAATAACGCCAAAGGTAAGTTATCTATACAATAATAGCCCAAGTCTTCAAGTACTTGTAAGGCTGAGGATTTTCCCGAACCGGATTGACCTGTAACGATAAGAATACGCTTCATGGCGTTTTGCCCTTCATTTTTTATGTTTTAAAGTCGATTTGTAGGTTATCAATCAACCGGGTTGAACCAAGCTTGGCTGCAATAAATAACACCAAGTTTTGATCAAACTGTTGAATCGGTTGCAAGTTGGTTTGTCGAGCCTCCACATAATCCACAACAAAACCCGCTTGTGTCAATTGAGCAGAGATATTTTCTAACACTTGCGACAAAGCTTGGCCTTCATGTAACTGCTGTTCGGCTTGTTTGAGCAATTGATAAATCGTCGGCGCGGCGGCACGTTGCTGTTCAGTCAGATAACCATTACGCGAGCTTAAAGCAAGACCATCTTCAGCACGGACAATCGGTACGCCAATCACTTCCAATGGCATATTCAAGTCTTGTACCAACTGACGAATCACGGCCAATTGCTGATAGTCCTTTTGACCAAAGAAAGCAAAATCAGGTTGGACGATATTGAATAGTTTGGTCACCACAACCGCAACACCATCAAAATGACCTGGACGCGATTTTCCACACAGGTCATCGGTAATTTGACCCACACTGATATTGGTCAAACGTGGTTGTGTGCCATACATTTGCTCAACCGTCGGGGCAAAAATAATATCGCAACCAACATCTGCCAATAAACGACTATCTTGCTCTAAAGTACGTGGATAGCTATCAAAATCCTCGCCTGCACCAAACTGAATTGGATTGACGAAAATACTCACCACCACGACATCACACAGTTTTTTTGCTTCACGCACCAAAGTCAAATGCCCTTCGTGCAAGTTCCCCATAGTCGGTACAAAACCAATCAACTTTTTTGAACTACGCGCAGGCGCAAGTGATGCAGTTAAGCCTTGTATTGTTGTTTCAGTTTTCATGAATTAAAGCTCAACTTGGAAAGTATGTTCCTTGGCTGGGAACGACTGGTCTTGCACTGCGGCATGGTACGATTTAAATGCATCGACGATCGCAGTTTCACCTGCTTGCTCTTTCATAAAGTTGCGTACAAAACGTGCCACGCGACCAAAGGTTAAACCGAGCATGTCCTGTACCACCAGCACTTGACCATCGGTTTCATTGCCCGCGCCAATTCCGATCACTGGCGTATTCGGGAATAATTCAGCAATTTCTTTACCGAGTTGAGCTGGGACACATTCAAGCAATAAAACCGCCGCACCCGCATCAACCACCGCTTGGCAATCAGCAATCAATTGATCTGCTGCTTCACGTGTTCTTGCTTGAAGCTTATAACCACCAAACACATGCACAGATTGCGGTGTTAGGCCTAAATGTACACAGACAGGAATACCATTACGGGTTAATACCGTCACCAGTTCACTGAGCCAAGCCCCACCTTCAATCTTGACCATTTGTGCGCCGACCTGCATCACCGACTTGGCATTTTTCAAGCCATCTTCAAGTGTGGCATAGCTCATAAATGGCAGGTCAGTCATGATTAAGGCATGTGCATTACCACGGCGTACAGCTGCAGTATGGTAAGCCATATCTTCAACTGTGACAGGAAGTGTAGAGTCTCTGCCTTGAATCGCCATTCCTAGAGAGTCACCGATTAAAATCGTATCAATTTCAGCCAATTCCATAGCTTTAGCCATACTTGCATCATAGCAAGTGAGGCATGAGAACTTGCGTCCTTCGGCTTTAAACTTTCTTAAGTCACTTAGACTAATCATGATGATGTCCTCTACAGGCGTTTCCAGAACGAAACAGTCTTAAGCGGTTGCCCAAGACTGGTCTGCTATTACAGTCAAGTTTGCTTGCTGCACCAGTTCTAAATCTTTTAATGAATGACCATTTAATTGCAAATGAGCATCTAAATCTAATAAGGGAAGCAATACAAAATCACGTTGCAGAATACCGATATGTGGTACGGTTAAACGTTCATTTTGGATCTGCTCTTGACCATAGATTAATAAATCCAGATCAAGGGTACGCTCTCCCCAACGTCGTAAACGGACACGCCCTGACTCTTGCTCAAATTGTTGTAATTGATCAAGTAAAGCAAGCGGTGCTAGCGTAGTGTCCAGTTGAACAACGGCATTTAAATAGTGAGGTTGATCTTGCGGCCCCATCGGCGGACTTTGATATAGTCGCGATACCTGTACAGCTCCCAAGCTTGCAAGCTTCGCAACAGCTTCACTCAGAATCTGCCGCGAATCGCCTAAGTTACTGCCTAGACCAATATAAGTACGAATGGTCATTGTGTTGGCCCAAAAACCACTTGGCTGAGATCACGTTGTATACGTTTACGCTTGAGGATCGGGTGATCGGCATTCACTGAGCCCGTAGTCGCTTTTTCAATGAAACGACTGCTTGATTCATCCGCTCTGACCCGTTCTTTCTTGGCACGGCGGCTTCGTGGCTCAGGTACATTCACCAAAGGCTCAATTTCAGCAGTCTTCGGCTCATCAACTTCAACAGCCTTACGACGTGTCTTACTACGTTGACGGTTGTATTGACGAATCACTGCTTCTTTTTGATCCGTGCTCATTTCTTGGTAGGCTTCCCACCAAACGCCCATACCTTCAGTACCGCTATCGCCTGATTTCTCACGCAATAACAAGAAGTCAAAGCCTGCACGGAAACGTGCATGACCAGCCAAAGCTTCAATTTGCTGTGGCTTTGGATTGAGCAAACGGGTTTGCATTTCCCAAACTTCACGAATAAAGGTTTCAGCAAAACGTGGAATGATGGTCCGCGTTGCTTGACGCTTCAACACATCCAAACCTGCTTGTGCACGCGCTTCCGCTGGCACGACACCTTTGTTCAAATAGAAATCGCAGCGTTCCAAGAAAGGTTTCCATAACAACACCGCATAGAAAAATGCAGGATTGATGGTTTTACCAATTTGAATTCGTTGATCAGTATTACGTGCTGCACGGTCGATAAAAGCGGTCAGGTTCGGTGGAATTTCAGCAAATAACTGCTTCCAAACACCAAACTCAATCAACATCGGTAATACACGGGTCAGGTGCCCCATGGTGAATAGCTTTTGCGACTCATCATATAAACGATGTGGCGAGACATCTCGCAACAATTGCGTCATTTCAGGATCAAAAACATCCAAAATCGATTGATCAATCTGGAAATTTAATTTTGCTGCAAAACGCAAAGCACGCAACATCCGCACTGGATCTTCTTCAAAGCGCTGTGCAGGTTCACCCAAGAACCGTAAGGTACGACTATTGATATCATCCACCGCATGGCAGAAATCAAGCACGATGCCTTTACGTGGCTGGTAATACAAGGTATTGATCGAAAAATCTCGACGAGCAAAGTCTTGCTCAATCGTTCCCCAGTTATTATCACGAAGAATCATCCCAGATGCACTGGTGACTGCTTTTTTCGGTGGGGCACGGAAGGTCGCAACTTCAATCAGTTCGCGACCAGAATATACATGTGCTAACTCAAAACGTCGTCCGATAATTCGGCAACGTCGACCAAAAACCTCTTTCACTTGGGCTGGTGTAGCATTAGTAACCGCGTCAAAATCCTTTGGATTAAGACCTAACATCATGTCTCGAACACCACCGCCCACAATATATGCCTCGTAGCCTGCTTTAGTCAGACTATCGATCACATCTAAAATTGAGGAAGGAAGTTGAGTTGTGGACAAACCACATTTTGACGCACGCAAAGTTTGCAAAAGACACTGTCTCCTACGTCAGGACGTAAATAACAATTTGTCGCTAATCATAGCTCTAACACACACAAAGGGCAATTTATTCTGTTGGAAGTTTCAACAGTTCAGTCTATCTAATCAATCCGATTTTTACTTTCTCAAGTTTACAACATAAGCTTACTCTTATTTTTCTCAAGTAATTTTGGCCCAATCCCTTTGATATTCATTAATTCATCGATGCTTTTAAAACCACCATGTTTTTGCCGATACTCCATAATCGCCTGTGCCTTTTTTTCCCCCACACCACTGAGCATCTGTAATTGTTGCAGATTCGCTTGATTCAAACTTATTTTATCGCCTTGAATATTTACAGATGATGAATTTTGCTTTGAAGTTTGTTGCTGCGTTGGCCGAGCCAAGTAATAGTTGTTGTTAGCCTGCTTTGCCAATTGCTGATCACGTGCCTGCTGCTGTGCCTTCCACTGCTGATAAGATTGATCAAACTGCTGTGCGTGGAGGTGTGTAACACCTCCCAAGCAGAGAATAAAGCCTATAAAAAAATTAAGTTTGCTGCGCAGATGCGGCAACGTCATGGTCTTTCTCCTGAGATTTTAATTGTTGTTTAGCTTGCTCCCAGAGTTCGTCCATTTCTGCCAAACTCATATTTTGCAAGTCTTTCTGTTGTTGCTGAGCTTGTTGTTCAATAAAAGCAAAACGGCTTCTAAATTTATGGATTGTTGCCAGTAGTGCGGTCTCACTTGACAGCCCCAGCTTTCGCCCCACATTAATTAAAGAAAATAAACAATCACCAAACTCTTCTTGAATATGATCAACATCTTGGCTTGTTATCGCCTGTTGTAACTCGGCCAACTCTTCATCTAATTTGGCATAAGCATCATCCACACTTTCAAAATCAAAGCCTAACTGAGCAGCTTTGTTCTGAATTTCATGTGACTGAACCAAGGCTGGCGCATGTTTAATCTCATCTAAGCGTGACTGTATCTTACCTTGTTTTTCTTGTTGTTTGATTTGTTTCCACAACTCACCGACCTGCTCGGAATCCAAATTTTGATATTTTTCAGCCTGAAAAACATGCGGATGACGACGAATTAATTTTTCACTAATGGCTTCCACCACATCCTGAAAGTTAAATAATCCTTTTTCATCAAACATTTGAGATTGAAACACCACTTGCAACAATAAATCGCCGAGTTCATTGCGGATTTCATCCACTTCACCAGAGCGAATTGCAGCCTCAACCTCATAGGCCTCCTCAATGGCATATCGTGTCAAACTTTCTGGGGTTTGTTGTTGATCCCACGGGCATTTTTGTCTTAACTCTTGCATGATTGCCAATAATTTTTCCATGATGATCTCCACACCCAAATAAGCAAATTGTTGCAGCACTCAGCTGCATATGCGTAATATACACGCACGCAAAAATTATCAATATAAAGCAAGGGAAAGTCATGCCATATAGTGTTTTTATTAGTGGGGCCGCACAAGGAATTGGTGCCGAAATCGCTCGTCTTTTTCATCAAAAAGGCTTTAAAGTGGGTATTTATGACATCAATGAAGCGCAGGCTCAGGCTTTGGCTGCCGAACTTGGAATGCATGCCAAAGCAGGTTATCTCGATGTCAGTAATCAGCGTCAATGGCAGATCGCACTACAGGAATTTAAAAGTTGGGCCGGTGAACTGAATATCTTGGTCAATAATGCCGGGATTCTCTATTCAGGTGCGTTTGAAAACACCCCCATTCAATCACATCACCGCACCATTGATATTAACGTTAAGGGTGTTCTCAATGGCTGCCACACCGCCCTAGCCCATCTACAACAAGCCAGTTTTGCACGTGTAATTAACCTATCCTCAGCATCCGCGATTTATGGTCAAGCGGATTTAGCATCTTACTCTGCCAGCAAATTTGCAGTTCGCGGTTTAACCGAAGCCTTGGATGTCGAATGGAAAAAATACAATATTCGTGTCTTAGACGTCATGCCGCTCTTTGTACAAACCAGTATGGTGAAAGATATGGATGCGGGCAGCATTCAACATATTGGTGTGGATTTAACCCCTGCCGATGTGGCGAAACAAGTGCTGCATTTGGCACAACAAAAAGACCATGCCCTAATCCCAACCCACACACCTGTTGGGATAAAAACCAAATTGATGTATCAACTGTCCAGTATTAGCCCACAGTTTTTAAATAGACTTACCAATATCTTTTTAACCAAACGCTAAAAAAAAGAGGCTTTAAATGAATTAAAGCCTCTTTTTAATAAATTGAATCGTTAATTGCTAAAACACCCTAAACGGCAAATCGTGAATCGAACCCATTCACCAACAAGCTGCTCATCACTTGAGATAACAACATCTTCAACCTGTAAAACCTGACAATCAACTACAACGGGATTAACATTAACAATTTGACCAAATGCATAATAAGTCCATCCACTGAGATGTACTAAACCATACTTCTGTTCAACGTTATTGATAAATATCTCATCCCAACTTTCATCATCAGCACACTCTATAGACCAGTCAAAATCAAAACAGTGCTGCTCTTTGTTATCAATCTCATCAAGGCTAAACTCATCAAATACATGATAGATCTGTTGATCAACCTCGATCACAGCATCTAAATATCGTCCTCGAGTTGATATTAACTTTGCACGAGGCATCGTATGATCATCCTTTCAGAAATATGATGAAATTAGCTGCCTTGAACCAACCGTCTGGCACTGATAATCCCCGGTTGCTGCTCTAAACGAGCCAACAAACGTGACAACTGTGCCAAACCCTTGACTTCGATCAACAACTTCATATTGGCAATACCATCTGCCTCAGAAATGGTATTGACCTGACGAATATTGATTTGGTCTGAGAAAATCACCTGAGTCAGATCTTTGAGTAAACCACGTCGATCATAAGCTTCCACCACGATCTGAACGCTCTGACCACGGGTCGGCTGCATTTCCCAATCGGCTTCAACAGCACGCTCAGGTTCTTGAGTGGTCATGCGTAAGTAGTCAGGACACGCGATCTTATGGATACTGACCCCACGATTCAAGGTGATATAACCGCCAATCGACTCGCCATGTACCGGCTGACAACATTGTGCAATATGCAATTCAACATTATCCAACCCATCAATCAAAATCCCATGCGCCGATAACGTATGGCTGGCACGAGGATTTAACGCAGGTTTTAACACCAATTCTGGCTCGTCTTGATCCAAATGCATCTGACGATTCACTTGATTCATCAAAGCATGCAGACTGATATCACCACTGACCAATGCCACCAGAATATCATCACCAGATTTCAGGTTGAAATGTGATGAATAGTCTTTCAGATCAATACTTTTCGGGTGAATCGCTAAACGAGCCAACTCTTTATTGAGTAACTCACGCCCAACTTCAACATTCTTACTGCGATCTTGTTGTCTAAACCAATGACGTAGCTTGTCACGTGCACGTGCGGTCTTGATATACCCCAAAGAGTTCACCAACCAGTCACGGTTCGGCTCACGATCTTTCTTGGTTAAAATCTCAACCTGCTCACCTGTCTTTAAGGTATAAGTTAAAGGCACATAACGCTGGTTCACACGAGCGGCATAGCACTTATTACCGACTTCGGTATGCACATGGTACGCAAAGTCTAGAACGGTTGAACCACGTGGTAACTCTTTGATATCCCCATCACGGCTAAACACATAGATCTTTTCAAAATTCTCAAAATCTTGAATTTGATCAATGCCATTCGACTCTTCATCTTCACCATGCGGTGTAGTTTCAGTGCGCTCTTGATAATGCTCAAGCACAGCACGTAATGAATGCAAACGATCATTAAAGGAATGATCGGTATTCTTGGCACCTTCTTTGTAGTTAAAGTGCGAGCACACCCCCAATTCCGCTTCGTTATGCATCTCAAAGGTACGAATTTGTACTTCCAGAGATTTATTCTCAGCAATCACTGCGGTATGCAATGAACGATAACCATTGGCTTTCGGATTGGTGACATAGTCATCAAACTGGTTCGGAATATGGCGCCATATCTGATGTACGATACCCAAAGCGTGATAACAATCTGGAACACTTTTCACCAACACACGCACTGCACGAATATCGTAAAGCTGATCGAAGCTGAGGTTCTTGCTTTTCATTTTTCGATAAATCGAATAAATGTGCTTCACACGCCCGGTGATTTCGGCCTGAATATCATAGGCAGCCAGTTCAGTTTTCAATTTATCGATGACAAACTGAATATACTGCTCACGTTCCAAACGCTTCTCATTCAGTAAAGAGGCAATCTCTTTATAGCGTTCTGGGGCTAAATAACGAAAGGCGAGATCTTCCAATTCCCACTTGAGCTGGGCAATGCCTAAACGATGCGCCAATGGTGAATAAATGGTGAGAATTTCACGTGCAACACGTTCCTGACGTTCTTTACTTGCGGTTGCCAATTCACGCAGTGCATAGGTTCGCTCTGCCAGTTTGATCAATACAACCCGCACATCTTCCGTCACTGAAATCAGCATTTTATAAATGCCGTTTAAGTGTTCACGCTGATTATTATTAAAATGATCTTCTAAGCGTTTGTTCTTTTCAATCAACTCAGACAGTTTACCCATCGCAAGTGTGCCTTTCACCAGACCCAAAACCTGCTCGCCAAACTGTTGCTGAATGTCCTCTAAGGTAATCAAACCCTCACGTACACTCCGATATAACACCGCCGCTGAAAGCGTGTCTTCATCGACATGTAAATGGGCCAAAATATCCGCCATACCAATCCCGGTACTAAAGGTATTGATACGATGATTTCCCGTCGCTTGTAACTCTTTTGCTAAGGTTAGCTCCGCAACCTGTTGAAGTTGCTTCAGCTCTGCCCCATCCAAAATACCACGCACTCGATCTAGCCAAGAGACAAGACTACTTTGCGCTTCAGCGGCATGTTCTACAGTCGCTTCCTCAGACAACTCTTGGAGTCGTCCAGGTAACTGCTCACGTACTGTGACCATACCTTTCTCCTCTGGATATGTAACTCATTTTTTAATCGTTTATCTCTTCGATTTTTTCAAGCCGTTCAACTTTTTCAAACAAGGCAATCGATTCAACATGTTCAGTATGCGTAAACATGTCCATGACTGCTGCTTTCTTCAATTGATAGCCATATTGTGCCAGTACACCTGCATCCCTTGCCAGTGTTGATGGGTTACATGAAACATAAACGATTCTTTTCGCTCCAAAATTAGGTACATATTGCATAACTTCAAATGCGCCCGATCGTGGAGGATCAATTAATAATGCATCAAATCCCTGTTTCGCCCAAGAATGATGCGAAAAGTCTTTTGTTAAATCTTGTGAAAAGAACGCCGCCTGAGACAAATGATTTGCTTGCGCATTCTCAGTTGCTCTGTTGACCATCTCATCACTCGCCTCAACGCCGACCACTTGACCTGCCTCACCCACACAACGTGCAATCGGTAGAGAAAAATTACCTAATCCACAGAATAGGTCAAGTACTCTTTCCCCTTTCTGTAATTGAAGCAATTCACATGCCAACTGAATCATCTGCGCATTTACACCACTGTTGACCTGCGTAAAATCTAACGGTGAAAATGCAAATTTGACTGCAAAATCATCCAAACTGTAATGCAAACGCATTTCTGCCTGTGAATCATCTACGCGATGTAAACTATCCGCCCCTTTTGGCTGCAAATACAACTGCCATCCTTTGAGTAACGTAAATTGACGTAATTGGTTGACATCCGACACATTTAATTCATCTAAGTGGCGAATTAATAATGCAACCTCAGAGTCTCCCATCGCCAATTCTATATGACCAATATGCGCTTTGCCTGTAAGACTTTCGAGTAGTTTCTTAAGTTCTGGTAAACATTCAGATAAGGTTTGATCAAGTACCTTACACTGCTGAATTTCAGTTAAATGATTACTATGATGCTCACGAAAACCCATCACCAAACGATTTTGCTTGGCAATATAGCGCACCCCGATTCGGGCACGGCGACGATAATCTGCTTTAACCGAACGAATCGGATCGAGCCATTGTTCAGGTTGCAATCCTGCAAAATGTTGCAAATGCGATTTTAAAACATTCTGTTTCAACACAATCTGTTCATCAGGATGAATATGCTGCAAACTGCAGCCGCCACACACCCCAAAATGAGGACAAATCGGATCAACTCGCCCCTCAGCGGCCTCACTTTCCAGCTTGACCATGTCCGCTTCTTCTAAGCGTGAGGTTTGATTGGTAATCTTGGCCTGCACCGTTTCGCCGACAAGGGCATAACGGATAAAAACTTTCTTGCCGTGTTTTTCTTTAGGATGATCTGGGTGCGTTCCATAATGCGCAATGCCTCGCCCTTCATGCGAAAATGCCTCGATTTGAAAGGTATAGCTTGGATATTGCGTTGGACGTTGTTTCGCTTTGTGTTTCAAAAGATGAACCTAATTTTTTGGCGCAAAAGTATCTGCGGTGAATACAGTATATTGCGATGTTTGCTGCCATACCTGTAAAAAATCTGTTTGTTGCGTTTGCGTTTGTAAATAATCAATAGTGGATTGAACTAAATACTGATGATCTTTTTGATTCAACTGGCCTTTGAGCAACAACCAGCGAAGATAGACCAACCACGTATTCAACACATCGCCTTCGCAATAACGGGTCAATTCTAACCATTGTTTATTACGTACATATTCAGGCACGTGATAGCCCGTTTCACCACGCTTGCCAGGAAAACCAAGCAAACAGGCAATATCATCCAGTTTCTGAAAATTACGACCATTAAACATCGCCATCACATCCATCAAGTCAACATGACGATGGTGGTAACGGTTCTGATAGTTGTTAAAGCGTTTTTGCTGATCAATTTCACCTTGGTCAAACAAGCTCGGTGCAGACAAACCGTGATACATGGCACGAAACAGAATCACAGGCAAATCAAATTGCGAGCCATTCCAGCTGACCAGTGTCGGCTGCTTCTTGTCAAAAATCGATAAGAATTTTGCCAACATTTCAGCTTCGTTATGCTGTTCCTGACTAAATGAAAACAGGCGATAGCCTTTTTCATCAATCCATAAACCAGAAATACAGACAATTTCATGCAAAGGCAGACGTTGAAAATCCATCCCCGACTCTTGGCGACGAATTTTGGTGAGTGCCTGCTCGACATCTGCTTCAGGTAAATCAAGGTGATAAAGATGTGCACCCGCCTTTAAATCGGTCAGGGTCTCAATATCAAAAACTAAAATCGGAAAACGTAAATTCATTTCAGAATTCCCTTACAGAGCTGCAATACAGCTCCCTGCAGCCAAGGGTGAACTGTAAGTATAACAGTGTCAGGTCGGATCTTAGTCTTCATCTTGTACTGAGAATAATCCCGTTGATAAGTAACGATCACCACGGTCACAGATAATGCAGACAATCACCGCATCTGGTTGTTCTTCTGCAATTTTAATTGATGCCCAAACCGCACCACCAGAAGATGTTCCTGCACTGATGCCCTCAGTACGCGCCAGCTTACGCATGGTTTTTTCCGCTTCAATCTGTGGAATATCAATGATGCGGTCGACACGACTGCGATCAAAGATGGTTGGCAAATATTCTTCTGGCCAACGGCGAATCCCTGCAATGCTTGAGCCATCTGAAGGCTGTAAACCCACAATTTGAATATCTGGGTTTTGCTCTTTCAGATATTTAGACACTCCCATGATGGTTCCCGTCGTGCCCATTGAGCTGACAAAATGGGTAATCTTGCCACCTGTTTGCTTCCAGATTTCTGGACCTGTGGTCAGGTAATGTGCTTCAACATTGTCTGGATTACCAAACTGATTCAGCACAAAGCCTTTGCCTTCAGCCTGCATTTGTAAAGCAAGGTCGCGTGCACCTTCCATGCCTTGCTGCTGCGTGACTTCAATCAGCTCTGCGCCATAGGCCAACATCGCATCTTTACGCTCTTGGCTCATGTTGTTCGGCATGATCAGCTTCATTTTATAGCCGCGCATGGCTGCAACCATGGCCAACGCGATCCCCGTGTTGCCACTAGTCGCTTCGATCAAGGTATCCCCAGGTTGAATCTGTCCACGCTTTTCCGCTTGAACAATCATGTTATAGGCAGGGCGATCTTTGACCGATCCTGCTGGATTATTGCCTTCTAATTTTGCTAATACCGTGGCTTGGGTATGACACGCTAAACGTTGCAAACGCACCAAAGGGGTTTTACCGACATAGTAATCCAGTAAAAATTCATCTGCTAAAAAATCAGTTTGCGTATTCGTCATGATCGACACCGATATTAAGGTGGCGACTATTGTATGAAAAAAACGGAAATACTGCACCATTTCACTCTGCTTTTTATTGGCAAGCAGATGTCTTCGCTTATCGCAAAGCATGCTAAGATGTTGCGCAGAATGATAAATCTGACCGAACTATGTCAAATTTCAATAAAACCATATCGAAACGCTTACGCCTCAATCATGCCTACGGACAATTGATTGCACTGATTTTAGTGCCGATTGCCATCTTGACAGGTGTTGGTATTCTTTGGGTTTTATCCGAAACCACCAGTTCTGCAAAATCACAACAACGTTCTGATGCGTCTGCAATTTTGGCACGTTACCACCAAACTGCGAATGATTTATTAAAACTGGTCCAAGAACAACCCGATCAATATGATCGTGCTCAAAACATCATGCAGAAGATGTTTGATGAAAAAAATCTACAGCGTGCGGTACTGATTGATAATCGTGGTCAGACTTATTTAAGCGTTGGCTATCAAAACAATCGCTTTTGGCCAAACTTTCCAGAAAACAGTAACTTCTTTGGCCCAATTTCGCATAATCACAATAGCATTTATGGTTCGAAACTCGACAGTGGCGATCCTAATTCTGTTTGGTTGATGATTGAATTAGACAACCAACCCTTGGAATTGGCTCGCTATAAAATTCTACTGTCCCTGGTCGTGACTGGACTGATCACCATACTGATTCTCCTATTCTGTTTAAATGTGTTCTCTCGTCGCTGGCTCGCACCGCTGTATGAAATTCGCATGCAAATGCAACGCCTCAACGCCGACACGCTTGATCAGCATATTGTGGTGAACAGTACCGGTGAGCTGCGTTTGCTACAGCGTGATATCGCCAATGTGGTGAAACGCCTACACTTTAGTTTCTTAGAATTAAAAGAACATACTGAACAAACCGAAGAAGATTTACGTCGAACACTGGACACCTTAGAAGTCCAGAACATTACCTACCGCCAAGCACGTGACCAAGCGATTTCATCGAATCAATCTAAGTCGGTGTTTTTGGCCAATATCAGCCATGAACTCAGAACACCGCTGAACAGTATTGATGGTTTTATTCACTTATTACTACGTCAGCAAAACCTGAGCAATGAGCAAAATCTCTATCTGCAAACCATCCGAAAATCATCGGCACATCTATTGGCACTGATCAATGACGTGTTGGATTTCTCTAAAATTGATGCAGGTAAACTCGAGCTCGAAACCGCACCCTTTGACCTTGAGGAAGCTATTTTTGATGTGATGGATATGCTCTCGCCTTTGGCGGCACAAAAGCATATCAATATGGCCTTCTACTATGCAGAGAATATTCCAAAGCATGTGGTCGGTGATGCACTACGCTTTAAACAGATTCTGACCAATCTGATTTCCAATGCCATCAAGTTCACCCCTGATGGGGAAATCATTGTCCGTGTGCGTATGGAAGATGATGAAATCGGACAATGCTTACTACATTTTAGTGTACAAGACAGCGGCATTGGTCTGAGCGGTACAGATCGTAAGAAGCTGTTCGAATCGTTCTCTCAGGGCGATGCTTCAGTTACCCGTCAGTTCGGTGGCACAGGACTTGGTCTGGCCATTTCCAAACAGCTGGTGCATTTGATGCATGGTCAGATTGGCTTTGAGGACAACCAAGAACGTGCCCCAACCGAAAAAGGCTCAACCTTCTGGTTCACGGCTTCATTTAAAGTCGAAGAGCAAGATGAGTTTGTGGAACATCCACGTTTCGATCATTTGCAAGTGGTGTCTTATCTCGCTCACCCTGCAACGGCCAGCGTACTGCGTTCATACCTCGAGAATTACCATGTCTCACATATTGAGACCCAATCGATTCTGGATCTATTCAGCCGCTTAAATCATCTGAATCAGCAGGAAAATACATGGCTGATTGTCGATCATAGCGGTGATACCGAAGCCTTACTCAAAGAGATTCGTCAGCGTTATCATGGTAACTTGGCTGTTTATGGTTATCAGATGAGCCTTGAGCCAAATATGCTCAATGAATACCGTGCACGACCACTGTATCAACCGCTGAGTCGTCGTGAGTTGGTACAACTCCTCGGCAATCAACCTGTTTTCGAGCAAGAGCCTGAAGACTTTAACGGTCAGGGTTTGCATGTGTTGGCGGTGGATGATCACCTCCCAAACTTGATTGTGCTTGAAGCCTTACTCGGTGAGCTCAATGTCACCACCACCAAAGCATTGAGTGGACAAAAGGCTATCGACATTATTCAAGAGCGAATTGAACAAAAATCGCCGCCGTTTGATTTGGTCTTTATGGATATTCAAATGCCAGTCATGTCTGGGATTGATACTACGCGTGCCATTCGCTCACTAGAATCCACACTTGATTCAGGCATGCAACTGCCAATCATTGCGCTCACCGCGCATGCACTGGCCGATGAAAAACAAAAGCTGCTCAAAGTCGGTATGAATGATTATGTGACCAAACCAATCCAGATGGAGCAAATCATTCAAATCCTGACCCATTGGACCAAGAACAATTTCACGACTCAACCTACGACAACTGAGCCCAAGCGCCCAACCGAATCAATTGATCCCCAAATTCTGAACTGGCAACAAAGTGTGCAGCTTGCAGCCAACAAAGAAGATTTGGCACAAGACTTATTGAATATGCTGGTGGACAGCTTTGATACCGAACTGGCTGAAATGCAACAATTGATTGAGATGGAAGATTTCCCACAATTGGAACATGTTCTACACCGTCTCTATGGCGCAACCCGCTATGTCGGCACACCAAACTTGCAGCAAGTATCAGGCGAGTTTGAGCAATTTGTCTCAACCTTACGTAAAGAGCGTCGTAAGGCCGATGATGTATTTATTCGTGAGACCAGTCATCGCTTCAATGAACTCAGTACCGCCATTGAACAGGTTAGACAGGCTGCCAATTTGATCTTGCATGCGCATGACAATTAACGTGACTGCCCTGTCATGTTTCGATGCTGGGACTCATGTTATGCTGCCAAATCAAACACAATAAGAGTAAGGCAGATGGCACTTTTACGCGTTGAAAAGAACAATGGAATCGCAACAGTTTCCTTAAACCGTCCAGATAAACGTAATGCAATGAGCTTTGCCTTACTCAAAGAGCTGGTGGCAACTGCAAAAAAAATTGAAAAAGATCGTTCAATCCGCTGTGTCATTCTCACTGGTGAAGCACAGGTCTTTAGTGCAGGCATCGACCTTTCTGATTTAAACAATCCTAAAAATACTGCTTTTGCTGCATGGGAACTGATTAAACCAGGGCAAAGCTTGTTTCAAAAAGCCTTCCTGATCTGGCAGAATCTGCCGATCCCTGTAATTGCAGCAATCGAAGGCTATTGCTTTGGTGCAGGCATGCAGCTCGCACTCGCAGCCGATATTCGTATTGCGACACCAAGCACGCAAATGTCAATCATGGAAAGTCGCTGGGGCCTGGTACCCGATATGGGGCTCACCCGTTCACTAAAAGGGCTGATTGGCGTTGATTTGGCCAAAGAACTGACCTTAACTGCGCGTATCTTTGATGCTGAATATGCCAAAAAAATTGGTCTAGTCACCCATTTAGACAATGACCCATTAGCGAAAGCGAATATCATTGCCGAAGAAATTTTACAACGTTCACCAGATGCCATTATGGCGGCGAAACGTGTTTTGGATGCGATGGAGCACCAACCTGAAAAAGCATTACGCTTAGAAAAACTTTGGCAACTCAAACTACTTTTAGGTAAAAACAGTAGCCTTGCGCGTAAAAAGGACAAGAACCCAGAAGTTCAATTCTTACCACGTCAATACAAATAATCATAGACATTGAATATCAGATCATTTGAAATCTGATATTCAACTTCTTAAATAATTATCAATTTATGTTTAATTCTAAAATAATCAGCTTAATCCTACTCTTTTCCTGTGCACAAACGGCTTATGCAACTCAATGGATTGAGATTCCTGCCAAAGAGAATGCCTGCAATATTCATGTTTTTTATGATCAAGCTTCCGCTCAAAAAAACATTCTGCTCGAAAAATATGATTTTAGTGAAATGAAAGAATGTGAGGAAATTTATAAAGGTCAGGCTTATTTAACCTATAAAAGCAAGATGAATTGCATTACCCATGAATTCAGCCCAATAGAACAAACTTTTTATGCAAAGGATGGAAGTCATAAAAATTATCCTGAACGCTTCAATAGTTCTGTTCAACCGATCCCCAATAGTACGCCAGACCGCTTGCTTAGCGAAGCTTGCCGCACCCAAAAAGGAAATACATTGCCATGATCTTGAATCAAAAAACACCAATCGCTTTCTTGGGTATGGGTTTAATGGGTACACGTATGGCCAGCCGACTCTTACAAGCAGGTTATCCTGTGGCGGTCTGGAACCGTAGTCCGCTCGCATGTGAACCTTTGCAGCAGCAAGGTGCATTACACTTAAAGCTCGATGACATCGGCAGCTATCCTGTTATTTTGACCTGTTTAGCCGATGATCAAGCGGTGCAAAATGTTTTCACCCAAATTCAACCCTATTTGAAAGCTGAGCAAATCATTGTTGATTTCTCGAGCTTGTCAGTCTCTGCAACTCAAGAATTGGCTCAGTCTGCTCAACAACAACAGGTCACATGGATTGACTCTCCCGTATCAGGCGGAACCATGGGAGCCGAACAAGGTACATTGGTTATTTTTGCAGGCGGTGATGCGAAGACGATCAAGCAACTCACCCCAATTTACAATGTACTCTCACAGCGTGTCACCCGTATGGGAACATCGGGTACAGGACAAGCGACTAAAATTTGCAATCAATTAATTGTTGCCGCCAATAGTACCCTGATTGCAGAAGCTGTCGCCCTTGCCGACCAAGCAGGCGTCGACACCGCATTACTTGCACCTGCACTCGCGGGTGGTTTTGCCGACTCAAAACCCTTTCAAATCCTTGCGCCGCGTATGGCAACACAGACCTTTGAGCCAGTACAATGGAAGGTGCAAACCCTATCAAAAGATTTAAACAATGCATTACTTCTGGCACAGAGTTTTAACTTAAAGATACCTGTGGCACAAAAAGCTCTATTACAGTTACAAGCTCACCAAGAAAATGGCTTTGCTGATAAGGATTTAGCGACTATCATCAAAATTACAGAACAATAATTATTGATTCAGGGAGTCTGAAAATGAGCCATCTTGCAGTCAATTTATCCATGATTTTTACTGAAGTCCCTTTAATTGAGCGCTTTGCTTTAGCGCACGCCCATGGTTTTCAGCATGTAGAAATTCAATTTCCCTATGAACTCGACGTGATCGATATTCGAACTCAACTTGAACAACACAATCTTTCCCTCTGCCTGATTAATGTCCCTGCGGGTGACTTGATGCAAGGCGGCAATGGGCTTGCAGGTGTGCCGGGGCGAGAAATTGAATTCCATCAAGCGCTTGAGCTGGCAATTCGTTATGCCACTGCACTGGATGTGCCACGTGTGAATATTCTCGCCGGTAAACAACCGCTGGATGCCGATCTGCTGCCGTGTCTGAATACACTTGCAAGCAATCTAAAACTAGCCTGTCACATGCTCACGGAACAAGGTATTGAACCCGTTTTTGAAATGATCAATGGTACTGATATGCCACGCTTCTTGGTTCAGAACATTGCCCAAGCCCAAGAAATGCTGGAAGCCATCAACCATCCCGCCCTGAAAATGCAATATGACTGTTACCACATGGCGATGATGGGTGAAGATGTATTAGCGGGATTACAGGAAAATATCGATCAGATTGGGCACATCCAATTTGCCGACTGTCCAGACCGGCATGAACCCGATACTGGAAATATCCCCTATAAACAAATCTTTGACTGGTTGCTACAAAGTGACTATCGAGGTCTAATTGCAGCGGAATACAGACCAAAAACGCAGTCAGATCAATCTTTTGCATGGAAAAACAAGTATTTTTCCAATGATGTGAATACATAAACTGTTACTGCTAAAATTTGAACTTTTTAGAGAAAAACGGTATATTTGACAATGAGCAATTGTCAGGAAAATATACCCTCTATGAATTTAGAACCATCGCCCAGCGCTTCTAATTCTCACGACCTAAAAATCAAAACAGCGAACAAAGATGTACAAGCGTGCCTAAACGTTGTACATGAAGCTCTCACTGATGTAAAAGCCAAAGATATTCTTGAACTTGACGTAAGTACGATCAGTAATGTTGCCGATGCAATTGTGATTGCAAGCGGTACATCGACTCGTCATGTTAAAGCCCTTGCAGACAATGTTGCTGATGAAGCACGTAAAGCAGGTTTCCGCCCAATCGGTGTCGAAGGTGAACGCGATGCTGAGTGGATCTTAATCGACCTCGGTTTTGTTGTGGTACATGTAATGTTACCAACCGCGCGTAAGTTCTACGACTTAGAAAGCTTATGGCGTGCGCCCGAATCTGTAGCGTAAAGCTCCTCAAAAAAGCGACCGAATAGGTCGCTTTTTTTATAGCGAATTCAAGTCAAAAATAGCCCTAAACAAGAACACGTAACAAGCCGATTTAGCCCTAAATTTCCGACCATTCGTTGTAAAATATAATCGCAGTGCTAGTATTAAATCCTCCCCTCAAGTACAGCTAGAATAAGATGAAAGATTCAGCCGCATGGATTGAAACACTCCATAAGATTACTGGATTGGCTCAATCAGGTTTGCACTACAGCAAAGATGTATACGATAAAGAGCGTTATGAGCAATTACTTGATCACGTCCGTACCCTGATTGAATTAAAAGAAATTGATACCACTCATTTTATTTCCAATGTCTTGCAAGATATTGGCTATGCAACACCCAAAATCGATGTGCGCGCTGTTGTCTTTAAGGACAATAAACTTCTATTAGCCAAAGAGACACAGGATGGCTTATGGTCTATTCCTGGAGGTTGGGCAGATGTTGGCTATTCCGCTGCAGAAAATGCTGAAAAAGAAGTCCTTGAAGAAACTGGGTTAGAGGTGAAAGCCGTTAGACTCCTCGCACTCACAGATCGTAGAAAGCACCCTCACCCTGCCATGTTCTTACACGTGTATAAAGCCTTTTTTTGGTGTGAACTGATTGGTGGCGAACTCAAACCAAGCATCGAAACCTCAGAGGTGGCTTTCTTTGGCAAGGATGAATTACCTCCAATTTCTACAGCGCGTGTTACCGAGGCACAAATCCATCAATTTTTTGAGTTACTACAGGGATTACCGGAGAATACTTATTTCGACTAACTTCTAATTTAAAGAACTCATCAAAAACATAATCCCCAAACAACAATATCGCTCTCACCAAAAGATGAGCAAATGTCGACCATCTCCCACCTTTAAATTTGACATGACAAATTGTCAAAATTGCAGCACTATACAGATTCTTGCAATCCCACCAATAAATAGCATAACTGGAGTACAGGAAGTGAAAATACTGATTACAGGTGCCAATACAGGCATTGGTTTTGCCACAGCAGAACAGCTGGTTAAACAAGGGCAACACGTGATTCTGGCCTGCCGAAACCCACAGAAAGCACAACAAGCACAAAACAAATTACGGGCGCTCGACCAAGGGCAAGTCGATCTCATCTCCCTCGACCTCAACAGCCTTGAATTAACTCGAAAAGCAGCAGATGAAATTGTAGACCGTTATGGCAATCTGGATGTGTTGATCAACAATGCTGGCTTATTTGCCAAAACCAAACAACTGACTGCTGATGGCTTCGAGCAACAGTTTGGTGTCAATTATCTCGGTCATTTTTTATTGACCCAAAAACTGCTTCCTGTTTTAAAACAATCGCCTCAAGCACGTATTGTCCATTTAGCCTCAATTGCACATTGGGCAGGCTCAATCAAACCCAACAAATTCCGCGCAGAGGGGTTTTATAATCCACTATTTTATTATGGACAATCCAAGCTCGCGAATTTACTATTCAGCAATGCATTAGCAGAACAACTAGCAGATAGCTCAATTACCAATAATGCGTTACACCCAGGTGGCGTCGCTTCGGATATTTATCGCGATCTACCCAAACCTGTCTATGCGGCGATGAAATTAGGTTTAGTCCCAACCTCTGTTCCTGCAAATTTGATTAGCAAAATGGCAATTGGAGACGAATGGAAAAATCGTAATGGAGCGTATGTCAGTGCGCATATGCCAGATTGGAAATCTCCACATGCCAAAAACCAGCAATTGGCACGTGATCTTTATCAACAATCTATGCAATTGGTTGAAAAGTTTCTTTAAAAATAAGCCAAATAAAAAGCCACCCGAAGGTGGCTTTTACAATCTTGATTAAGGCCAGTTTAGTGACCACCACCATTGATTGCTTTGGTCATGTCTTCCACAACTTTCTTGGCATCACCAAAGATCATCATGGTTTTTTCATTGTAGAACAAGTCGTTGTCTAAACCAGCATAACCTGTCGCCATAGAGCGCTTGATCACCATAATCGTACGTGCTTTATGCGCTTCAAGAATCGGCATCCCATAAATCGGTGAGGTCGGATCATCTTTCGCCGCAGGGTTAACCACATCGTTTGCACCAATCACCAGTACCACATCTGTTGCAGGGAAATCTGAGTTGATCTCATCCATTTCCAAGATGTCTTCATAGGCAACATCTGCTTCAGCGAGTAAAACGTTCATGTGACCAGGCATACGACCAGCAACTGGGTGAATCGCGAAGCGAACTTTTACGCCCTGCTCTTTCAAGATTTCACACAATTCTTTCACCGCATTCTGTGCACGACCTTGCGCCATACCATAACCTGGTACAATCACAACGCTGTCTGCATTTGACATCAGGAAGCCTGCGTCATCTGCTGAACCAGAACGGTGGTTACGTTGAACTTGTTCACCTTTATCTGCTGATGCAACTGCTGCACCGCCCATTGCACCACCAAACAATACATTGATGATTGAACGGTTCATCGCCTTACACATGATGTAAGAAAGAATCGCACCAGATGAACCCACAAGCGAACCTGCAACGATCAACATATTGTTTTCAAGTGTGAAACCAATACCTGCCGCAGCCCAACCCGAGAATGAGTTCAAAAGTGAGACCACAACTGGCATATCACCACCACCGACTGGCGCAATCCATACCCAGCCAAATGCAAGTGCAAGTGCTGTCATTGCCCAGAATGCAGTCATGTTACCCGTAGTAAAGAAGTAGAAACCACATGCAAGCATCGCAATAAAGATGGTTGCTTGAACGGGTTTAACCCATGCACCCGAAATTGTTTTTGCCCATTTCTTCGCAGCCAATTTACCGTAAGCAAATACAGATGCAGTAAATGTGATCGCACCAACGAAGCAGCCAACAAACAATTCAAATAAATGAACTGAACTCATATGTGCATGTTGAACACCCGCAGCCGTTAATGCCGCCTCGTTTTGTTCAAATAATGCAGTAAGTTGGTTGTTGTGCAGAATCGCCGCAATTGCAATCAATACCGCAGCCAAACCGACCAGAGAGTGCATCAACGCAACCGTCTCAGGCATTTGTGTCATTGGCACTGTTTTCGCACGTGCGATACCAACGACAGCACCCAAGACCATTGCACCACCGATCATCCAAACAACCGGATGTTCAGCAACAAAGAAGGTGGTTACTACCGCAATCGCCATTGCGATCATACCGTAGCGGTTACCGGCAATTGCAGTCTTAGGACCAGACAAGCCACGTAAAGTTAAGATAAAGAGGACAGCACCAATCAGGTAGAACCAATCCGCATAGTCTCGAATGAATTCCATTGCTTAGCCCTCTTTTTTCTTTTGCTTCGGCTTGAACATTTCAAGCATACGAGCAGTTACAGCAAATCCACCGAAGATGTTGATACTTGCCAAGAACACAGCAATCGCACCAAGGATACTCACCACGTTTACACTTTGGAATGCAACATTAGCATCTACACCAATCGCAGGCATACCCACTGTTTGAATCATCGCGCCAACCACAATAATGGAAGACAACGCATTGGTTACCGCCATTAATGGAGTATGTAACGCAGGTGTTACACCCCACACCACGTAATAACCCACGAAGATAGCAAGGACGAAAATTGTAATCGTTTCAACCATGAGAACTCTCCTTAACCGCGCTTAAGCAGTACTTGACCGCCATGAGTCACGAGTAACGCTTTTTGGATTTCTTCTTCTTGATTGATCGCAAAGGCTTTGTCTTTGTCGAATAATGTCTCAAGGAAGTTAAAAACGTTACGTGCATACAGTGCAGATGCTTCAGTCGCTACTGTGCCTGGAATATTTGGAATACCCAAAATTTTCACGCCATTTTCAGTTGTGACTGTTTCGCCTTCTTTAGAACCTTCCACGTTGCCACCAGTTTCAACTGCCATATCTAAAATGACAGAACCCGGTTTCATTTTGGCAACGGTTTCAGCTTTAATTAAACGCGGAGCATTACGACCCGGGATCAATGCAGTGGTGATTACGATGTCAGCATTTGATACAGCTTTATCTACAATCGCAGCTTGATCTTTGATGTATTGCTCACCCGGCTGCCAACCATAGCCACTTTTCGCAGCTTCAGCAGCACGTTGTTTTTCTTCATCCGACATTGGCACATCGAGCCATTTGCCGCCTAAAGATTCAACCTGCTCTTTTGCTGTTGGACGTAAGTCAGTTGCTTCTACGACTGCACCTAAACGTTTCGCAGTCGCAATCGCTTGAAGACCCGCAACACCAACACCCATAATCACAACACGTGCTGGTTTTACAGTACCTGCAGCCGTCATTAACATTGGGAACATACGTTGATATTCAGCCGCAGCTAACAATACAGACTTATAACCTGCCAAGTTTGCTTGAGAAGAAAGTACGTCCATATTTTGTGCGCGTGATAGCGTACGTGGCAGTAATTCCAATGCAAAAGCAGACACTTGCTGAGTTGCAAACTGGTCTAATTCTGGATTGCGGTAAGGGTCAAACATTGCAATTACAGTCGTATTCGCCGCAAGCTTTTGAATTTCGTCACCTTTAGGGGCACGTACCTTCAAAATAATTTGGCTGCCTGTATATGCATCGTCCGTAATGGTTGCGCCAACTTGTTCATAAGCACTGTCAATATACGCGGCTTTAACACCAGCACCACGTTGAATGACAATACTATGACCTGCGTTAATCAACTTCTTAACTGTTTCTGGTGTAGCCGCTACACGACTTTCACCTGCAACAGTTTCGGTTGGGATTCCGATCTGCATGAGCGTTCCTCAAGCTAGTTTTTCTTAAGTAAACATCGCCAAGAGCAATGTTTCCCCCAGGAGTATTCTTTGTAGAAATTTGGATTCTAATGGAACTTTTTTAAAATGCCACCCAATATTTATTTAATAAATACCTATATTTTGAACTGATGATTCACATTTATATTTAGAGCTTGTATGATCCGCAGGTTTGCCTTTTGATCGAACACTACAGATTTTTCATCTCTGCTTCACATATAAATCTGATTGCTTACGCACATCATCAGTTCATTTCTATACAGTGCCCTTCCTGATTTGGAAGATCACTGAGATATCTATTCAACATCTCTACCCTCATCCTGATCATCAGTCACGTTTAACCAAATCTATTTTCATCAACATTGGTTATTTCTTTGACGCTCTACCGATGCATTGGTTGAATCGGCATCATAATCATGCAGTTGTGGCGAGGGATTGGCTTCACTGAACTTTTATTGGTCTTTTCGGCGAGTTTTTATCTGACAATTTATAACAAGCCATCAAAGAGTGAGGATGAAAGACCATTTTTGCTTATCAGTAAATCTGAATGAGATGAAGTTAGTTGCTCAGAAAAATTTAAAAGAATGAAAAAAACTTAAATAGGCATTTTTTCAAGTGATATTTGTATGGTTTTGTCTAGCAAAAGCTGCTTTATTGCACAACATTGGTGCAAATATTAAACACCTACTCAATTCATCTCTTCAATTGAAGCCCTAAAAAACCAAAATGCGAAGAAATCGCTCATTTATTATGAACCGTGCTTGCTTTGGGCGCAAAACACCCTTGACCTCAAGTTAGGTTGAGCTTTGATACTGAGTCATCTCCATCTTCCATGTGATGAGTCACGATGAAACCGACATTTAAAATGATCAATCCCAGTGAACTTTATGATCCACGCAGTAATGGCTATAGTCATGTGAGCATTGTTCCACCCAATATGCGTACTATTCATATTGCCGGTCAGGGTGGTGAGAATAAAAAGGGGGAGTTGCCTAAAGATTTTGACCAACAGGTACAACAAGTCTTCTATAATATTCAACATGCTTTAGCTTCAGCCCAAGTACAACTATCAGACATTGCCGTTTTACGGATATTGGTGGTTGATCACAATGCTGAGAAACTTCAAATCTTGGCTAAAACCATACAACACTTATGGCCGCAACAAGCTTATCCAGTCTGTACCCTTATTCCTGTATCAGGTTTGGCATTAGCAGGGATGCAAATTGAAGTTGAAGCAACCGCCTATACCGCATAAACCAGTAATAGAGAAAATTATGTCTGCCCCTCAAGATATTAGTCAAAATAAAACCTTACTTTGGTTTATGGCTGCAGCATGTGGTTTGTGTGCGGGTGCCAACTATTATAGTCAGCCTTTGATTCACTCGATTCAGCAGTATTTTGCAGTGACTGAAGGTCAAGCAGCGCTCACGGTAACTTTTGCTCAAGTCTCTTATGCACTTGGCCTGCTGTTTATTGTCCCGATGGGCGATGTGGTGAACAAAACCAAATTCATTCCTTTGCTCATGGTATTTTGTGCTGTAGGTTTATTTATTAGTGCTTTCTCGGTCAACCTACCCATGCTTTGGCTGGGTACCGTCATGGCAGGGCTGTTCTCGGTGGCAGCACAGGTCTTAATTCCGCTTGCCACCATGACAGTGAAACCCGAAAAAACGGGGGAAGTGATTGGCTTCTTGATGAGTGGTTTACTGGTCGGTATTTTACTCTCAACCAGTCTTGCAGGCTTGTTTTCTAATCTGTTTCATTGGAAAGTCATTTATGTGGTCAGCGGCGTGCTCATGCTGATCTTGGCCTATGCCTTGAAAAGCCGCTTGCCTTATGCCATGCGCATGAAAATGAATTATGGGCAAGTCTTTGTCTCCATGGCGCAGTTACTCAAGCAAGAAAAACGCTTAGTATTACGTGCGCTTGCAGGCGGTTTTGCTTTCGCTGCAGTTAGTATTCTATATTCAACGATCGCGCTACTGCTGACCTCGGCCCATCATCTGCAAGATCTGTTGATTGGTATGGTGCCTTTGGTCGGGATCTTTGGTGCCCTCTCTACGCAATATATCGGTAAATATGCAGATCAGGGCTATACCAGCCAACTGACTTGGATGGGTTGTGCTTTATTTATCTTGAGTTGGATCTGCTTCTATTTTGGGCAAAGCGTGTTATTCAGCTATATCCTTGGTTTTGCGCTGATTCAGTTGGCATTGGCCTTGGTCCATACCAGCAATCAGAGTGTGATTTTCCGTTTACGTCCTGATGCAAAATCCCGTATCAATGCCATTTATATGACCGCCTACTTTACTGGTGGTGCATGTGGTTCGGCCCTTGGTATTTTTGCATGGAATCATGGCGGCTGGAGCATGACCTGTTTGGCTGGAATCAGTCTGGTCTTTGCCTGTATGTTGTTTAGTTTCTTCGACCATCTTTTGACAAAGAAAAACAAGATCGTCACATCCTAGATCTTCATCCTTATAGTGAAAATTGAAGTGACGGGGATCAGCATTGGTGAATTGATCACAAAACTCGTATAATGCTGCCCTTTCTTTGCTTGTCCACATCCGAGATCCGTTTATGCACTCACTTGAATCATTAAAGCCACGTATTTCCGTCGCGCCAATGATGGATTGGACAACAAAAGACTATCGTTTCTTTGCACGTCTTTTTAATCCCAATGTGGTGCTCTATACCGAAATGGTGACCACGGGGGCGATTATTTATGGCGGCGCCAATCGCCATCTCGACTTCAATCAACAAGAACAGCCAATTGTGCTGCAACTCGGTGGCTCCAATCCACAAGAGTTAGCCACCTGTACCAAAATGGCTGAAGACTGGGGTTATAACGAAGTCAATTTAAATGTCGGCTGCCCAAGTGATCGCGTGCAAAACAACAAAATTGGGGCATGCCTAATGGCTGAACCCAATCTAGTGGCTGAATGTATTCACAGCATGCAAAAAGCTGTTTCGATTCCTGTAACGGTAAAACATCGTATCGGGATTGATGACATGCACTCCTATGAAGAAATGCTACATTTTGTCGATACGGTAGCAGCAACAGGCTGTACCCATTTTATCGTACATGCGCGTATTGCCATCTTGCAGGGCTTATCTCCAAAAGAGAACCGTGAAGTCCCACCCTTGCGCTATGAAGATGTCTATCGTCTTAAACAAGAACGCCCACACCTCACCATTGAGATTAACGGCGGTATTAAAACCTTTGAAGAAACACAGCAACATTTACAGCATGTTGATGGGGTGATGATTGGTCGTGAGGCTTATCACAATCCGTATTTATTGGCAGAGATGGGCCAACTCTGGAATTTGGAAGCACCTGATCGTTTTGAGATCATGCAGCAAATGATGCCTTATATTCATCAACGTGTGGCCGAAGGTGCACCGCTTTCAATTATCACCCGTCATATTCTGGGCTTATTTCAAAACTTGCCGGGCGCACGTAAATGGCGTCAAGCGCTGAGTGGCGGTAATGCCAAAACCATCGCTGATATTGAACAGGCCATTCAAAATATTCAGGCTGCGATGCAACGTACGGAAGATTATTTAAAAGAGCATCAGAACTAATCTGATCTGCTAAACATCACTTTTCTGCATAGGAACATAGCGCAATCCGCTATGTTCCACCACCACTGAGCTTGCGATAACCTAAAAGTCTCACCAATCACTTGAGCTTAACCACTTAAACTCATGGTTATGCTCAAGCGTGATTTCATAATTTTGTCTTCCAGAAACAAACAAAGTTGACATTACCTGTTGCAGGACTTGTCGATCTAGAAAAAATGTAAAAATGTGCAGGTTGTCGGCATGCGATGACACCCTTTCAATATAAACATAACCAAAGTTAAGCTTTTCTAGCTAACTGGAACTCTTCATAAGAATCAAAAGGCAGTTGTGTTTTTGTATCAATGATTTCAGTCAGTTCATCACCTAACATAAGCATATTCCGGGTGGGAACACCTTGTAGCTGAATCTTTAATTGATCATTATCCAGAAACTTAAATTGCCCTGCATAAATTTTAGCTGGGCTATTATCATTATTATTGGTTTGTTCCAAGACAAAGGTTTGATCTGCGTTGATTTTAAGATCAATTCCTGTACCCAAACAGCCATCACAACTGGTTACGCAAGTCGCACATGGAACCACGCCAGAATAATGCCCGACCCATGCCTTAAGCTCAGGATGATTAACAAAATGTTGCTTATTTGAGTGTAGATCTGGCGTTTGTGCTTGCGTATTGCTTTGATTTTTTGCCTCATTAGACTGTGAACATCCCAAACTGATACTGGCAAAAACAAAGGAAGTCAGTAATGTCCTTTTCATATACGATTTCCCTCAAACTCAATATTTAACATTCAGCGCAGCTTCAACATAACGCGGCGCATCACTATACGTTCAGGAATGGTGCCATGGCAAGTGCGGCAATACGGATGTCAGCCAAAGGAATATTTTTAGATTTTATGCAAAAAGCAGTCTTAGGAAATGGCTCTGTTTTTTATTAAGAATGAGGTGATTGATATTCAAGTATTCACCATCAAGCATCGTAATAATGAACTGAATATTTTAAACACTCAGCTATTTAAAACAAAATCTTTGATATATCGCTGAATTCATTGCAGTATGCTGATGAAGATTAGAATATTTCGCAGGATGGATCACTCCAAACAATTTATCCTATATCATGATATTAAACAGAAACTTAGATAAAAACCAAGCATCAAATCAGATCGAGCACCCCACTCTAACATGTCTGTTTTTTAATCAAAAATGAAATATAATCTTACAAATCATTTTATCTAAACTAATCAACCAACAACTTACTGATAATGAAAAAGATTCTTAAATAGCAATTTCGCTAAGTGATCTTTATATTCGCTCAAATGTTATATTATTACGTTACATTTCAGTTTTTTTAAGATTTATCGCTTACTATGGGCGCCGTAATAAATTCTGGCACACGTTCAGTTGTTTTGAAAATGCGGTAGAGATTCACAATGATTTATGATGTACCTTCAGTTGATCACAGTATGATTCACCCACCCTCGCAACAGGTGGTTATTCCTTATCGAGAAATGCCGAAGCCTGCATTAGAGCCAGCCATTGATGTCAGTAAGTTCTCTCAAAAGTTGGCTAAAAGAGCGTCTTATCGTAGCTCATCACAATGTGCCAAATTTGTCAGAATCGCTTTACAGTCAGCAGGTGCTAAAATTGTACAACACCCTGTTGCAGCATCAGACTGGGGGCGTACTTTGCAGCAAATTGGTTATCAAAAAATTACACCTGAATTTAACAACCCACAGCCAGGCGACATTTATATTATCCATCGCACCAAAAAACATCGTTACGGACACATCGCAGGCTTTACCGGTTCACAATGGGTGTCTGATTATAAGCAACGCAGCTATGATGTCTATAAAGATCCGAATGTGACATATAGCTATTACCGCTTAGCACCACAGTATCCGCAGGCTTAATTTATTGGGGCAATTATTTCAGCCCTGATTTTTTATCCAGCTTTTTTAGGACTTCAGCCACCGCGACCATGGCAAAGCTTGAAGTCACCACCACCGCCGAACCATATCCGCCACAGCGTAGGCCCGCACTTGGGCAAACATCTGCACTGGAAAATGGATTATCAATCGAATACACGCAAGTAATGCCAAACTTCTCTTTTGGTTTTTTACAAATTCCCATGGAACGCAGTTGAGTACGCAGCTTCGCCAACATTGGGTCTTGTTCGGTCTTGGATAAATCTGCCACCCGAATCTTCAGTGGATCAAGTTTACCGCCCGCTCCTCCCGAAACGATCAACGGGATTTTGTTAAAACGACAATGCAGCATCAAGGCAAGTTTGGCTTTGACGTCATCAATGCAATCCAAAACAATGCTTGGTACTGGATTTAAAATTTCTTTGACATTTTCAGGCGTCAGGTAATCATCAATCACGTTCACTTTCATACGTGGATTGATCTGGCGACAACGCTCTGCCATCACTTCAATTTTTTCTTGCCCCAGTGTTGAACTCATCGCAGGCAATTGACGGTTAATATTCGATGCGGCCACCACATCCATATCGACTAAGGTCAGTTCACCAATCCCTGTCCGCGCCAGTGCCTCAACCGCCCAACTGCCGACGCCACCAATTCCAATCACCATGACATGACTGTGTTCATAATGCGCAAAGGCAGTTTCTCCATAAATTTTGGCGACACCCGCAAAACGGCGCTCATATTCATCATTTACAGGAACATCGGTCATCACAGTCGTGGTCTATCTTTGCAGTCAAAGCACTATTTTACCGTGTTTAACTGGTTTTAGGTTAGCCCAGAGAAACTTTAGTTGATAGTTGATCTCGACGAATTAAAATAACCAACAAGATAAAAACGATCAGGCTCATGCACAAAGCCAACAGGTTTGCATTGATCCATCCGAGGCTACTCAAAATCGGTGCAGGTAAAAATGCTCCTAATGTTGCAAACAAAGCAATTCCTGTTTCATTGATGCCTTGGACACGATGTTTTTGCTGCTCGTTGAGACCTGCTAACAAGGTTGATGCGCCTGAATAAGCAAAATTCCAACCCACACCTAGAACGATCAAGGCAACATTAATATAGAGGCCAACCTGTCCAAACATTGGAATTAAAGACGATAACATCAACAAAGCAAAACCAGCATAAATCGTGGTGTGCGTGCCCCAGCGTTGTATCAGCTTTGACACAAAGAAAGATGGGATAAACATTGCCAGCACATGTAGCTGAATCGAGATCGAAGCATAATGAAATGAGTGATGTTCCTTAAGATGCAAGGAGGACATAATCATCATGACATTCATAATATAGTAGGCAAATGCACCGCTGATCACCGCAGCAATAATCAAAGTGCTTGGCAGTTTGCGACGTTGAGTTGGTTCAATCAGCACTTGCTGTATCTGCTGGCGTTGGAATTTTTTGTTCCATAGATACAAGATCGGAGAGAGTAACAAGGCCAAGACACTGAAGATGAAATAGATCGCAGTGAAATCAGGTAAGCCTGCTACCTGTTGAAACTGAATTGCCAACATTGGTGCAATAATTGCTGCAATCACCCCACCCGAAATCACCATCGCGGTGGCTTTCGGAATTAAATCTGTTGCTAGCCGATCAGAAGCAGCAAAACGATAAAAATTCGCAGTTGAGATAAATAAACCCAATGAAAAATGGCTCAGGCACAATAAATAAAATTGTTGCTGCTGTAGGGCCAAATAACCGAGGACACCTGCCAAGAACAAGCAGACACAACCAAACTGGAAAACCAAATGCCGTCCTAGCTTTTTCATTAAAAATGAAAAAATAAAGGTGGTCAGTAACATCGCTAAAAACTGCAAACCATACGGAACCGTAGCCAAAGCCTGTGTTGGCGCTAATTTCAACCCCACAATTGCCGCTACAGTAACAGACAGAACAGCAGCAATTAAATTAAATGCCTGCGCAGCCAAGAGATAATAAACATAGCGTGGTAACTGATTCAAAGCCTTTATCCAATTTAATCGGGCCTGACTACCTTAACGCTGAATGCTTGAAATTCAAACAAAAAAAGATGAAAGACCAGCTTTCATCTTTGATTTAAGTGGGTGTTTCCTTATGCAGCAATCAGATTGCGTAATACATAATGCAAGATACCGCCTGCTTTAAAGTATTCCACCTCATTCAAGGTATCAATGCGGCATAACACTTTAAACTGATCTTGACTACCATCTTCTCGCTGCACCTGAATATCCAGCGTTTGATGCGGTTGGATATCATCAGATAATCCATGGATCGACAGTACTTCACGGCCAGTGAGGTTCAAGGATTGACGGGTTTGTCCATCTATAAACTGCAATGGCAAGACGCCCATACCGACCAAATTCGAACGATGAATCCGCTCAAAACTTTCCGCAATGACCGCTTTAATGCCTAAGAGATTGGTCCCTTTTGCAGCCCAGTCTCGTGACGAACCAGTTCCATATTCCTTACCTGCAATAATCAGCAACGGTGTTTGCTGTTGCTGGTACAGCATGGATGCATCATAGATCGCCAGCTTTTCACCCGTTGGAATAAAGATAGTATTGCCACCTTCTTCACCACCCAGCATTTCGTTCTTGATTCGGATATTGGCAAAGGTCCCGCGCATCATCACTTCATGGTTGCCGCGTCGAGAACCATAAGAGTTGAAATCTTTCGGTTCAACTCCCTGCTGCTGTAAATAACGTCCTGCTGGGCTGTCTTTTTTGATATTCCCTGCTGGAGAGATATGATCGGTGGTGACTGAATCGCCCAATACCGCCAAAATTCGTGCCTGTTCAATATTGCGAATGGCTTTGGGTGGTTGATTAATTTCTTCAAAAAATGGCGGATGACGAATATAAGTCGAGTTATCCTGCCACGCATAGGTTTGGCTTTGTGGGATTTGGATCGCCTGCCAAGTTGCATCTCCATCAAACACTGCTGCATATTCCTTATGGAACATGTCGGTATTCACTTTTTGCAGTACTTGATCAATTTCAAACTGACTCGGCCAAATGTCTTTCAAATAAACATCTTGTCCATTTTGATCTTGCCCAATTGGTTGCGTGGTTAAATCAGTACGGATATTCCCCGCTAAACCATAAGCCACAACCAATGGCGGTGAAGCCAGCCAGTTGGTTTTTACCAATGGATGGACACGCCCCTCAAAATTACGGTTACCTGAAAGCACCGAAGCCACATTCAGATCATGGCACTGAATTGCTTCTTCAATCGGTTCTGGTAAAGGCCCAGAGTTACCAATACAGGTAGTACAACCATAACCGACCAAGTTATAACCCAACTCATCCAAGTACGGCGTTAAACCTGCCGCAGCCAGATAATCGGTCACCACTTTAGAACCCGGCGCCAATGAACTTTTCACCCACGGTTTACGCTGCAAACCTTTTTCAATGGCTTTTTTCGCCAGCAAACCTGCTGCCAGCATGACACTTGGATTCGAGGTATTGGTACATGAGGTAATCGCGGAAATCACCACATCACCATGATTCAATGGATAAGATTTACCTTCAATGGTGCAAGAAGGTTCTTCATGCGCTAAATTCGCTTTCTTGGCTTCAACAGCCGTACCGCCGCCGCCTTCATTCTCTAAACGTTCTTTAGCGTCTTTGGCTGGTTTAAGATTCAGCTCCATCAAGGCGCTAAACGTTTTCGGAACATCGCCCAACAAAACCCGATCTTGTGGGCGCTTTGGCCCCGCCAGACTGGCTTGTACGGTACTCATATCCAGACTCAAGGTATCGGTAAATACAGGTTCATCTCCTGTATGACGCCATAGCCCTTGCTCCTTACTATAAGCTTCTACTAAATCTATACGTTCTTGTTTGCGGCCAGTTAGGGCTAAATACCCCAATGTCACATCATCAATCGGGAAGAAACCACAGGTTGCACCATATTCAGGTGCCATATTGGCAATCGTGGCACGATCAGCCAGAGGCAAATCAGCCAAACCATCGCCATAAAACTCAACGAATTTACCCACTACGCCTTTTTGGCGCAGCATCTGGGTAATCGTGAGCACCAAATCGGTCGCAGTAATCCCTTCATTCAACTTGCCTGTGAGTTTGAAACCAATGACTTCTGGAATCAACATCGATACAGGCTGCCCGAGCATGGCTGCTTCGGCTTCAATCCCGCCCACACCCCAGCCTAAGACTCCTAATCCATTGATCATGGTGGTATGCGAATCTGTTCCCACCAAGGTATCTGGAAAGGCAAAGGTCTGACCTTCATCTTCTCCCAACCAGACCGCTTGCGCTAAATACTCTAAATTGACTTGGTGGCAAATCCCTGTACCGGGTGGCACCACACTAAAGTTATTAAAGGCAGATTGCCCCCAACGCAGGAATTGATAACGCTCGCCATTGCGTTGCATTTCAATTTCAACGTTCTCGGCAAAGGCATTGTCATCGGCAAAATGATCCACCATCACCGAATGGTCAATCACCAGATCCACAGGAGATAAAGGATTAATCAGATTAGGATCACCGCCAGCCTGTGCCATTGCGGCACGCATCGCGGCAAGGTCAACCACAGCAGGGACACCCGTGAAATCCTGCATTAACACCCGTGCTGGCCGATATTGAATTTCCTGATCCGAGCGTTTGCTTTTCTGCCAGTCAACCAAGGCTTGAATATGTTCTACTTTTACACTTTTTTGATCTTCAAAACGGAGTAAATTTTCTAGCAAAACCTTAAGTGACTTCGGTAATTGATCAATATTACCCAGTGTTTGAGCTGCTCGCGCCAAGCTAAAGATTTGATAGGATGTCGAACCGACGCTGAGTGTTTGTAATGCATTGAAACTATTGATTTTGCTATATCTGGCCATAAGGTTGCCCTCCCAGTATTGGCTGGTTGTTTATTATCAAATTGTTCTTTTAATGTACCCCTGTTTAGAAAAGTATGTGTTCCCTTTTAGTATCTTATTTTTAACGAGATTATTTGCTTATTCTCTTAAAATTTAAGTCGCAATGCAGACAAGGAGTTTTGCCATATTTGTGCTGCCAGCTGTAACTCAGGCTGATTAAGAGTCTGAGCCAAACTGTCCAGAACATAAGGTAGGTTGACTGGGGTATTACGGGTACGGTGCTCGGTCGAAGTCTGACAACACAACGGCGTCATATCTGGACAATCGGTTTCGATCACCAAGTTTTCGCTGCCAATCGCCTGCACCACTTGATGCAGCTTTTTGGCATTTGGATTGGTGATTTGTCCTGTCACCCCAATTTTAAAGCCCAGTTTAACCAAGGCCTTGGCCTCTTCGACTCCACCACTAAACGCATGGGCAATGCCACCCAATTTGAATTTTTGTGCTTTTAAAATGGCAAGGGTTTCTGCATGTGCCTTACGGATATGTAATAACACTGGCTTTTGATATTGTGTTGCCAATGCCAATTGCTCACTAAAATAGTGCTGTTGCTTGGCAAACAGTTCGGGTTGTTTATGTTGTTTTAAAAAAGTATCTAAACCAATTTCACCTACAGCCACACAGTCATGCTGCTGTAGGACTTGCTCAAGCTGCTGTAAATGTTCTGGCTGATGTTGTTCGATATAAAAAGGATGTAAGCCAGGTGCCAGATAAGAAGTCGGCACCTTGTCCCAAGCGTGTAATTGTTGATGGGTGTGGATCAGTTCATCGAATCGTGATTCAACAAAACCGATTAACACCAAAGCATCGACCCCAACCTGTTTTGCTTGTTCAGCCAGATGTTGCCGATCATGATCAAAATCGGCAACATCAAAATGAGTATGGGTATCGAACAGTTGCATTAACTTTGACTTGGCGTACTTGCAGCTGGAGTAGACGCTGCTGGCGTATCAATTTTTGGCAAATATTCAGGTTTTAACACGCCTTGCAACTCACTGAATGGAATCACCAAACGTGGTAAACCAACCACATATGGGCCAACCTCGTATTCGCCATATTGTAAAATTAAACCTTGCTCACCCAGAAGGAAATTATCAGTCACTTGGAAAGGCCAAGCCTGTTCATACTCCTTCGGATCTGTTGCAAGTTTGGAATCGACAATCCATGTTTTAAACGCCTCATGTGCCAGTTTGTCTAAACTCGCTTTTTGCTTCGGCAACAATAAGTCGTGTAACTGCACCTGTTTTTGAGTGGTTAAATCAAAGTTGTAATAGCGTTGTGAAGTCGAGCCATGTGCCCCACCCAAATAACTGCTGCTATTCAACACTACGGTTGCCAATGTTCCTTTCGGTTGTAAAATCTTTGGCTTAATCATCAAACTGATCTGATGACTACTACTGAGCGCTTTTAACTCTTCGTCAATTTTTACAAAGGCATTGGCATAAGCTTGTGCCTGAGCATCCAAACTGGATTTATCTTCGGCAGTCTTCGGCACCGAGGCAGCAGAAGCATCGACATCGACCACATCTAAAATCTTACCCAGTTGTTCAAGAATTTGCTGATCCAGTAATTGATCAATAAACGGGAAATTACTTTGTAATCGTTCGACGGTAAAATCAGGGCAGGTATTGCCTTTACACTCAGGTAAATTCACCTGCAGCTTCACCGTTTCACCGCGTAAAATTGGCTCGGCAGTTTGCTGTACCGCTGGCGGATCGGCCGGTTTATCCTGTGATTCTTTAGGCTCTGATTTCGGCTGGCAAGCGGCAAGCAGAATTGCACATGCGAGAACGCTAAATTTAGAAATTGTTTTCATTTAAAACCTATCAGCATTGTTATTACACAAGATTTTTAAATGCTATCGAAGTTAAAGCAAAACCGCTACAGGCACATGCAATTTCTATACGAAACTTAGAATAGTGACTTCTGTCTCAATTAAAACATTTGCTGGTAAATTTCAGCTTGTAGCATCTGTTTACTTTGTTCGGTGGTGAGATAGATATCTAGTTGTGGCGCATCTTTGCTGATTTCATTGGCACGATAATGCACTCCAATTCCTTCCCCATCAAAGAACCAATCGGCCTGTCCCCAATACAGTTTTTTCGGCACTTGCTTTTTGACTTCTGCCGATTGCTTGTCTACCCAGGTTTGATAGTGGCTTTGAATAATCTGGTTCAAGGCATTTTGCTGATTCTTCTGAATCACATCCAAAACACTCACACTTTTCTGCAACTTACGATCTGCCACAAAAAAGTAGAAGCGATCTTTCACCGCAATATCTTCTTGTTGCGTATCCACGCCCACTTGCAACAACACATATTGATTCCGTTGCGAGGCAATACGTGTGGTTAAATGCAGTTCATAGGCTTTGTTTTTAGAATACTTATCCTGCCACTCATCTGACTTTTTCACATAGGCATTAATCGCCTGTTGCAGGGTCAGGTTTTTATTCTGTTCAATTTGTTGCTGAATCACATTGGCCTGATTTTTTGCAATCCATGCATTCAGCCATTCATCTTGGGTTTTAATGGTTTGAATATCGACATCAATACAGTTCTTTTTTTCACAAAATGGCAAGGCATAATCGGCCTTGGCTTCTTTCATATTTAAGTATGGAAGAACATCGGCTTTTTCGACTGATGACGCAGCCTGTTCTTTGGTCTGCTCCGCAGTACTTTCATTTTTATTCGGATGATCACATGCCGTTAAAGCCATCATGCCAATCATCAGACTGACAGCTAAAAGTGGTTTTAAAGTGTTCATTGCATCATCCTTTATTTTTAGTTCGTTCAATTAAAAACAGCCTCTAATTAGAAGCTGTTTTTGTGCAGTTTAGTGTTCTCGTGTGTTACGGAACTGAATATCTGGCCAACGTTCTTGCATTAACTGTAAGTTTACACGACTTGGTGCAAGATAAGTCAGATGACCACCACCATCCACTGAAAGCTGGTCATGTGCTTTTTTCTTGAATTCATTCAGGATCTTGTCATCATCACAATGCACCCAGCGCACGGTATGCACACTGACTGGCTCATAAATACAGTCAACCTTATATTCTTCTTTTAAGCGGTAAGCCACCACATCAAACTGTAACACACCCACTGCACCAACAATCAGGTCATTACTGATCTGTGGCATAAATACTTGGGTTGCACCTTCTTCAGATAATTCTTTCAAACCTTTTTGCAATTGCTTCGATTTCAAAGGGTCTTTTAGGCGAACACGGCGGAACATTTCAGGTGCGAAGTGCGGAATCCCGGTGAAATGTAGATCTTCACCACTGGTAAAGGTATCGCCAATCTGAATGGTCCCGTGGTTATGCAAACCAATGATATCGCCTGGCCAAGCTTCTTCCAGATGCTCACGCTCACCCGCAAGGAAGGTTAATGCATCACTGATGCGTACATCTTTACCGATACGCACATGATTCATTTTCAAACCTTTTTCATATTTACCTGAGCAAATACGCATAAAGGCAATACGGTCACGGTGTTTCGGATCCATATTGGCCTGAATTTTAAACACGAAGCCTGTGAAACCTTCTTCATTGGCTTCAACAATACGTTCTTGCGTCGGATGTGCTTTCGGCTCTGGCGCCCAATTAATAAAGGTATCCAATACATGATCAACCGCAAAGTTACCTAACGCGGTACCGAACAATACAGGGGTTTGTTTACCTTGCAAGAATAACTCACGGTCTAATGGCTCATTAGCCATTTGTACCAATTCAAGTGATTCCTCAAATGATGACCATGCCAACTCGCCGACTTTTTCACGAATATCAGCATGATCATAACCATCACGCACTTCGATATCGGTAATGGTTGATCCAAAACCTGCTTTATAGACATACAGTTTGTTTTCTAGCAGATTGTAAACACCCGCAAAATCACGCCCCATACCTAAAGGCCATGTAATCGGCACACAACGAATATTCAGGACATTTTCAATTTCATCGAGCAACTCTAAAGGCTCACGAATTTCACGGTCCATTTTATTGACGAATGAAATGATAGGTGTATCGCGCATACGACACACTTCCATTAATTTAATGGTACGTTCTTCGACACCTTTTGCACCATCGATCACCATCAATGCAGAGTCCACTGCGGTCAAGGTCCGATAGGTATCTTCCGAGAAATCTTCATGCCCCGGTGTATCAAGTAAGTTAATAGTGTGCTTTTTATAAGGGAACTGCATCACCGACGTAGTAATCGAAATACCACGTTCTTTTTCCATTTCCATCCAGTCAGATGTCGCAGAACGGTCAGACTTACGGCTTTTGACCATACCTGCAACTTGAATCGCCTTACCCCATAACAACAGTTTTTCGGTCATGGTGGTCTTACCCGCATCGGGGTGGGAAATGATCGCAAAGGTGCGACGTTGGGCAACTTGTGCCACTAATTCATCTTTAAACATGCTAAAAATCTACAATTTGTGCACCCATGTGTATCTGCAAATGATGGCAAGAACAGATGGCGTGCGAAAGAATTTAAAATTGGCGCAATTGTAGCAGATTTCGAAAATATATTTATCGATTGTTGATACTTCTTAGAACCTTTAGCTCAGTACCATCAAACAATTTAATATAGAATTCTTCAAGGGGATAAGTATTACTATAAAAACTAACTTTAAAAAATTATATTCAAAAAAGAAAAACAAGCCCATCATTAAATACATTATTAAAAGCTATAAAACGAGCAGAAAACATATTTTATTAATATTATTATCAGCTCGCTATTAAAATCACTTTTTTGCCATTTTATCGAGAACTCTTTGTATAACAGTACGTGTTACTGAAAACTGTTTAGCCAAAGAATAAACACTCTCTCCTCTTTTAAACATTTCAATCACCTGATTCTTTTGATCATTTGTTAAAATTTCAGGCCGACCAACCTTTTTAACGATTTTATTTTGTTTTTCGTTGTTCACACTAAATTGCTTTTCAAACTCAAAACAAAGCTTAAGAAAATGTAGGAAAAATATTTTTAAATCGCCATTAATTTCACTTTTAGAATAATCCAAACAAATCAATCGAATTTTCTTCTGATAAATTTTATCCGTTATAGATAAAATTTCTTCGAAACTACTTCCTAAACAATCAATACTTTTTATTACCAACAGATCGTCCTCCTCTAAAGAGTAGTTAATTAAATTCAAAAGCTTATCTCTAAAAACAATCGATTTATTAACTGAAACCTCTTCCAAAACCAGTCTATTTTTTTGGATCTTGTAACCGTACTCATTAAAAAAAGAAAGGAACTTCCGTGATTCAGTATCTACACATGGATCAATTCTAACATAGGCATACGTACGCATATTAATACACCAGAAAGCAACAAAATTAAACACAATAAAACGATACTACCATACATTTTTTTAAAAAAATATGAACTAAATCACACTATTGTATTCAACAATGTTTAAAACACACTTATAAAAATTAAATAAAATTAAATAAAATCAACCAATTATGCCAACAATACAAAAAATCTTAAGTTTCCCCAAATTAATAGTTAAATACATAACCATTTAAGCTAAAGTCATAACTACACTTAGTAAAATAAGGTTAAAGATAAATTAAAATTAATCTTAAAAAAACAATATTAAAAAACATGTTCTAAATTATGTTTTTATTTAAAACATAAAAATAAAACACTAACCAAACTCAAAATTCAAAACCATTCACAGTAAAACAAATTCAAATTTTAAACCCGCCCCTCCGAACCAATCACACCAAAAAACTAAAAATAATCAACACTTACCATATTAAAAGAAAACAAAAAAATAAAAATAAACAAACCATATAAAAAGCATTGACCATCAAAAAAACAGTTTTATAACAATTTAAGAAATAATTCAAAATATTGATTTTTAACAAAAAAATAAATAAAAAATAGTATTAAAATTATAATTTACAACATATTGAAAAAATAAAAGCAATATTGAATACTAATCAAAAATGAATAGGCCTATCAAACCTAAAATATTAAAAGCACAGGATTACAGATGAATACATCTCTCAATTACCTAAATCAACTCGATACTCAAATATCTAGTTTTATAGAAAAAAATATTAATAGTACCAACACTAACTTATCTTCATCAAATAAAGATAATAGAGTTATAATTTTTATTTCCTCAGGTCCCAAAAACTTAAGAGCCAATGTATGGAACACCTCGCCATTACCAAAAGATCTCGCTGTAAAAAAAACTTTACAACACATTAAAAAGATCTACGAAAAGAAAAATAAAATCCCTGATTACTTAAAAATAGATCTCGTACATAATATAGAAGAATTAAAATTTAGTGACCTTTTAACCATGATTAAAGAAGAAAAGCTAAACAATTATTTTAGAAGTGGAATTTCTTTTGATGAAAATTTCAGTATAGCTTTTCTAGAACAAGAAATTTATGGAAATGCAATTATTCAAGGTAAAATTTGGGATAAACCAAGTGAATTCCACGAAGAAAAACTAAATCAATATATTGAAAAAAAATATAACATCAAAAAGAGAGAAAAAATAAACCCTAAAAGTTCAATCTATACTTTCAAAAGTGTCGGGGTTTTCATTAATAATTCAGAATTTTATGAATTAAACACTGACTATATAAGCAGCGGTATCAGAGTCATTAAAAAAAATGAAAAAAAACAACACCTATTAGAAATAATCAAGAACAATGCAAATTATTTAGAATCACAAATAGACCCCAAAACAGGAAAATTTATCTACGGATATGTTCCAGCCCATAATGAAAAATTAATAAGCTACAACAGTATTCGTCATTGTACTTCACTATATTCTTTATTGGAGGTATTTGAAGTTTCTGATGATTTTATTAACCATGACAAAATTAAAGCAGGAATTAACTACACCATCAACAACCTTATAAAATTCAGTGATGATAAATCATCAGCTTTCATTATTGAAAAAAACAAAGATAATATTGAAATAAAATTGGGGGCAAATGCTGCTGCCATCTTAATGTTTACAAAACATCAAGAAATTACAGGTAGTAATGAATTTTTATTTATTACTGAAAAATTAGCCAATGGCATTAAAACGATGATTAAGCCAAATGGACAAACCATCCATATCATTGATTATCCATCACTAGAAATTAAAGAAGAATATAGAGTTATTTACTATGATGGTGAAGCAGCTTTAGCATTACTCCGACTTTACCAATTGAATAATGATCAAGATCTACTTACAACAGTAAAAATAATGTATGAGCACTTTATCAAAAATGACTACTGGAAATATAATGACCACTGGCTTAGTTACTGTACAAACGAACTTAGCCTTATATGTCCTGAGGAAAAATACTTTGAATTTGGAATAAAAAATTATTTACCATATTTAAAGAGATATAAATACCGCCGAACTGCCAGAGGAACATTTCTTGAAATGCTCATGGCTTCTTACAAAATGGTTTCCAGACTCCCACATCAAAAAAGTAACGCGCTATTTGAAAAATCTAAATTTTCTGAATTATGCGATGTTATAAATACAAGATTAGAATATCAACGAGTAATTGGTTATTTTTACCCAGAAATTGCGATGTATTTTAAAAAACCGAATATTATTTTAAATAGTTTTTTTGTTAGACAAGAAAACTTTCGTACTCGGATTGATGATAACGAACACAACCTATCTGGTTATATTGCTTATTACTTACATTTTAAGGATAAACCATGAACAAACATAAATATATTCTATCAAATGAAACCACTCAAATTGAATTTTTTAAAATTGAAAAATTTCTTCAAAAAATAAATATTAATATGCTTTTCTTAAAAAGAAACCCTCATAAGCTTATTAATTTAAACAATGACTTAAGAATTGAAGGATATAACAACTTCTATAGTAATATCTTAAATTTATGCACCATTGGTGCATTTTCCTATTCCTCTTCAAATTTAGGCTATGGTGTTTCTATAGGTCGTTACTCAAGCTTAGCGGCCAATATAAAAATTATGGGAGCACACCATTTCCCCGAATGGATATCAACTTCCCCCCACTTTTATGCTGAAAGTTACCATAGTGTTGACCCTCAAATGGTGACCCATATTCACCGAACTAAACGAAATGTTACTATTGGAAATGATGTATGGATAGGTGCTGATGTTGTTTTAAAAAGCGATATCAACATTGGAGATGGCGCTATTATTGCATCGAATAGTATCGTAACTAAGGATGTTCCTCCTTATATGATTGTTGGTGGTAATCCAGCAAAAATCATTAGACCTAGATTTAGTGATGATATTATTGAAAAATTAATAGACTTAAAATGGTGGAGATTCCATAAAAAGGATTTAAAGGGGTTAATGTTTGATGAACCTTATTTATTTATAGATTCCCTTAGAGAAAATATAGAATTAGAAAAATTGAAAGAATACTCTCCTCCATCTTTTACAAAAGATGATCTATTAAGCAAAATCAATGCAAAAACCACCTAGCCCTCTAATTCAAGTTGACTTAATATTATGAAAAAGCAATATTTCTTCTTATTTCCAAAAATTGACGAGAAAAAAAATGGATTGGTTTTTGCCCTATTAAAACGTGCAAAAATACTTCATGAAAGATTGGGAATTGATCCAATCATTATTACAACAGATTTTGATCGTGCTTTAGCTAAAAATTATTGGAACTTAATTTCTACTGATCTAGCTCCTTCGACTATTGGCTATCTCAACTTATATGGCGACTTACAAGGAACTCCTTTACGGCTTGCTGAAAAAAAACATCATATCCATGAGAAAAAAATGTTTAATGAAAACGTATTAAACATGCAAATATCAAATACTTTTAATCAACGATTTCACGATTTTAGTAATAAAAATTACCTATACGAAATACGACAAGAAGAATCTCCTACTTTGCGCTATGTAAATACATTTCAAAAGGGTATTAAAAATGGACGTCTTATATATGATAGCTATGGTTTTCTAAGCTGTATTCAAATTATCAGCCCTAGCTCTCAAACCGTTATAACAGAGACTTATTTTCATACCAAAGGCCACCCCGTAATTATTAAAAATTACCAACTAAATGAAAAAAATAAAAATACGCTTATTAATATTTTTTTATTGAATGAAAGTGGTGTTATTACTGAAGTATTTGATACGGAAGCTCAACTCATTCAATATTGGTTTTTAAAAATTTCAAAAAGCTATCAAAATGATCTCATGTATATTTTGATTGATCGTGCTATTCATTTTTTTGAACCTCTTCAAAAAATAAAGCAAAAAAATATGCGTTTCGTTGGCACAATTCATGCTACTCATTTAAATGGATCAGACATTTATAAATCGAGTATTAACCGACATTATCGAGGTTATTTTGACAATAGTGACGCACTAGATGCACTCGTCATTTTAACTGAACACCAAAAAGATCATATTCAAAAGAGATTTGGGTTAGACAAAAAACTATTTGTTATTCCACATATTTATGAAAAACCCATTGATCATGTCAATCACAGCCAACGAGATCCTCAATTCTGCTTAACTATAGCTCGTTATGATAAAGCTAAAAATCTAGACAGTCTTATTCGAATATTCAAACAAGTTATTGAGGAAGTACCGAATGCTTATTTAAATATTTATGGTTTTGGTAGCGAGCAGAATTTTTTGCAAAATGAGATTGATCATCATAAGTTAAATAGTCATATTAAGCTGATGGGCTATGATGAAAATACTGATAGTTTATACAATAAAGCAAGTCTATTTCTGTTCTCAAGCCGCTCTGAAGGCTTTGGTATGGCTGTTCTAGAAGCCTTATGTCATGGCTGCCCAGTTGTCAGTTACAATATCGATTATGGTCCATCAGATATGATTCAAGATGATACGAATGGCTTCTTGATCCCTTTCCAAGATGAAACACTATATGCTGAAAAAGTCATTTCTTTACTTAAAGATCAACATAAGCGAGAGCAGTTTAGTCAAGCAGCCTATGCTTGCACTCATCTGACAGATCAACAAAAATTTGCTCAAAAATGGCAAGCTCTTTTTGATGCAATTCAATGATAAAGCAATTTTCTTCAAATAAAGGAGTCATTTTTTTATTTTCAATACTTCATTTCGGCTTTTACGTTAATGCAAATGCCGATTGTGACTCTAGCAGTCCTTCTGTCGTTGCTCAACTTGATCATGTCTATTATGCAAGCTCTAATCTCCGGATTTTTTATACAAAATCTGGAGAAAATGCCCTGCAATTTCCTGTAGATAAAAACAAAAATAAAGTACCCGATTATATTGAAAATATTGCAATTCAAGCAAATTCAATACGTCAAGCTTGGACATTACTAGGTTATCAGGATCCATTAAAAAGTCCACGTTATAAAGAAAGGGTCCAATATATTGATATACAAATACAGCAATTAAATGGTCTCGGCCTTGCCTTTGATGAGCCCCATCGACATGTCAACAATCCATTGAAGCAAAATGCATGTGCTTTAGTTATATTGATTAGCAATAATATTCCAAATCTAACGGGAAACTCTTCGGTTGTTGCCCATGAGTTATTTCATCTTTATACCTATGGCTATACAATGTTTAAACAACCCTGGCTCGCCGAAAGCTTAGCAGCCTGGTCAGAAGGTATTATTAGGAAAGGTAAGATTGGTGCATATGGCCAAAGAAACTTGCCTGAAAATGAAGAAGATTTTAATAAATATATTTTGCAAAGAACGTATAAGACCTCTCAATTATGGAACCGACTCACCGTCCTTATAGATGATACATCTAATGAAGAACTACGTTTACCATCACCCCTCTTAGAAATGAAATACACTGATGGACAACCAGTATTTCAAGATCCCTATCTAAAAGGCACTTTCTTTATAAGGACATTTCTTGAAAATCTTGGCAAGCAAGATCAACAAATTGCTCATTTAAATAATTGGGATTTGTATCGCTGGAAAGAAGGCGATCAGAAATCAGCTCGTTTTAATCAGCAAGTTTTAAATACTTTATTGATAACTTTAGAAAAAGAAAATCAGCATCATGCAGAGAAAAGAAATTTTCAAAAACTTTTAAAAAAAATCATCAAAAATTAAAAACCTCATTAATTTTATTTTCATAAAAAACTAAATAAACTACTCTCTAGCAGTCATTGCTTTTTTTTAAATAAAAAAGAGAAGGCACTTATGCCTTCTCTTTTATTTATAAGCTTATATCAATAACAATCAATTAAAACAGCAACTGATTGTTATTTAACAACTCATCCAGTGTTGTATCTGTATTTTTCAGCACAATGAGATCTGTCGAGTTATAGGCATTTCCTGTACCGTCACGATCAATACTAATCAAAGTATTACCCGCACCGTCAGAAGTTACAGACACATAATTTGCAATATTGTCTGCATTAGCACCATCTAACAATGCACTAACATCAACTTTATCACCTTGTGCCAAATTGAAGTCAGTCCATTCATCTTTACCATTACCGCCCGTTGCATCTGCAGCGTTCAGTAAGTTATAGACAACTGTATCTGCTCCAGCTCCAGCCGTGATGATGTCATGACTAGCCGTACTGATAACCTCACTACCAATGTTCACGCTCAATGTTGCAGGTGTACTTTCGTCACCCGTTGCAGCAACCAGTTTATAGTTCAATGTAGCAACATCACCAGAAGTCGCAGAACCATTTGCTGTGAACGTATATGTTCCATTTGCCGAAACAACGAAGGTACCATCTTCAACCGAGATTGTTTGACCATTGGCTTGTACATATGTACCAGGTGATGTTTCTACAAATACTTTCGTACTTGCACCGCCCGTTACATCGACACCATTACCAGAATCATCTGTTAACAAGTTACCCGTAGCAGTTACCGTCGCACCATTACCAACGAATTGGTCATAATGTGTGAAAGTAGCATTTACTGTAGTGTTGACAGTGGTTGTATTCGTTCCAGCAATCAGAGGAATATTCGATTCTGTGCTACCAAACACGACTCGCCATTGGCTAGTAGTATCTGAAGCAGAAACCTGATAAGAGCCACTGATCAACACGGTACCACCAGCATCACCTAAAATTGGTGATGAATGTACAACAGACGCTGACGCTCCTGGTTGAGTTGTCCAAACACCATTCACAAGTTTTTGTACTTGATAACTGAAAGTATCACCATTAGCAGAGCTATCGAAGATACCACCTTGTGTAGTAACAGAGAAATTAATCGATGCGGCAGTATTTGCAGCGACATTAATCACATCACTCGTATCACTACCAGCAACTGAAGTAGCAGCACCAAATAATGGTTTCGTACTACTTGCTTGCATACTACCCGTATCAACAGTTGTATTGGTTGATGGAACTAAAGTAATCGCAGCTGCTGCTGTATTATCAGTTGCCGTCAACTCTACTACGCCATCTTGAGTTGGATCTTCTGGCCACGTGATATCAAGATCATTTGTATCAATGCGAATATTCAAAGTCGCTGTATCTTGATGCCCATCGCTGTCTTGAAGGGTATAAGTGAAGCTATCAACTTTACCTAGACTATTTGGAATGGTGAAATCACGGATGTATTCATAATTACCATTCTTATCAATAAACAGTTCACCATATTCACCTTGAATACGTGTTGCACCATTCTGATCTTGCGGTAAAGCAATCACTGCGCCACTTTCATTCGCTACGCTAATAACAGTTGCTGTTTGACCAGCATGAATCACATCAGCTACATCAGTTGGATTCTCAGGATTATTCGCTGTAATCACATTACCTTTCGCAACGACATCACCATAATCACTTAATACTTCGTTGGAAACATTAATTCCAGCAATACCAATTGCTGTAACGTTAACACCGACTCCAGGAGTTAATACCAGAGCATATTTACCTTCAGGTAAGTCAGTAATCGTAGCACCACCTGAAATAATACCTCCGATGAAACCGATCATTAGACCAACACTATCTAGTTTGTCATACGGTTCATAACCACCTGTGTTCTCATTGTAACGAAGCACATTGAGATCATAAGCACCTAAGCCTCCACCAGCGAGAACACCGAAGAAAGACACATCAAATGTCATTACTCCGCCTTCTGGTACGGTTACTTCCATAGGTGTTTGACCTTTAAGATCAATAATTGGACCGATGAATGACAATGATGGGAAGGTAACTAATGCACCACCAGGAATGTCTGGATTAGTGACTACAGGAGTAATCTCACTTAAAACAGTTGCTACATCACTAATTGCATCTAAATACAATGGTGCTGTTGCTTCTGTCGGTTGTGATTCATTACCTGCAGCATCTGTCGCAGTCACATCGACTACTTCATTATTCGCAAGATCCGCTGGGTTGACTGGAACAGTGTAGTTGCCATTTTCATCGGTAACCGCTGTACCCAATACATTACCGTCTTGGTCTTTAACTGTCACTGTTGAACCTGGTTCCGCTGTACCTGTTACTGCATCACCGTCATCGTTGAACTCTGCAGTCGGTGCATTTGGTGCAGTTGTGTCATCAGCTGTCGCTTGTGTTGGTTCAGATTCATTTCCAGCAGCATCTGTTGCAGTCACATCGACCACTTCACCATTGGTTAATGGCGTCGTGAGATCTACTGTATAGTTGCCGTTTTCATCGGTAACCGCTGTACCCAATACGTTGCCGTTTTGGTCTTTAACCGTCACTGTTGAACCTGGTTCTGCTGTACCTGTTACTTGCGTGCCATCATTAACAACATCCGCAGTTGGTGCATTTGGTGCAGTTGTGTCATCAGCTGTCGCTTGTGTTGGTTCAGATTCATTTCCAGCAGCATCTGTCGCAGTTACATCGACCACTTCACCATTGGTTAATGGTGAAGTGAGATCTACTGTGTAGTTGCCGTTTTCATCGGTAACCGCTGTACCCAATACGTTGCCGTTTTGGTCTTTAACCGTCACTGTTGAACCTGGTTCTGCTGTACCTGTTACTTGCGTGCCGTCATTAACAACATCCGCAGTCGGTGCATTCGGTGCAGTTGTGTCATCAGCTGTCGCTTGTGTTGGTTCAGATTCATTTCCAGCAGCATCTGTTGCAGTTACATCAACCACTTCACCATTGGTTAATGGCGTCGTGAGATCTACTGTGTAGTTGCCGTTTTCATCGGTAACCGCTGTACCCAATACGTTGCCGTTTTGGTCTTTAACAGTGATTGTTGAACCTGGTTCTGCTGTACCTGTAACTTGCGTGCCGTCATTAACAACATCAGCTGTTGGAGCATCTGGCGCAGTAGTGTCATCAGAATCGCTGTCAGAGTCAGAATCGCTGTCAGAGTCAGAATCGCTGTCAGAGTCAGAGTCGCTGTCAGAATCTGAGTCGCTGTCAGAATCAGAATCGCTGTCAGAGTCAGAATCGCTGTCAGAGTCTGAGTCGCTGTCAGAGTCAGAATCGCGCTGTCGCTGTCAGAGTCTGAGTCGTCTGAGTCGCTGTCAGAGTCAGAATCGCTGTCAGAGTCAGAATCGCTGTCAGAGTCTGAGTCGCTGTCAGAGTCAGAATCGCTGTCGCTGTCAGAGTCAGAATGTCAGTCGCTGTCAGAGTCTGAATCGCTGTCAGAGTCAGAATCAGAGTCTGAATCACTGTCAGAGAATCAGAGTCGCTGTCAGAGTCAGAATCGCTGTCAGAGTCAGAATCACTGTCAGAGTCTGAGTCGCTGTCAGAGTCAGAATGTCAGAATCTGCTGTCAGTCAGAATCAGAATCGAGTCGCTGTCAGAGTCTGAGTCGCTGTCAGAGTCAGAATCGCTGTCAGAGTCAGAATCGCTGTCAGTCAGAATCGCTGTCAGAGTCAGAATCGCTGTCAGAGAGTCTGAGTCGCTGTCAGAGTCAGAATCGCTGAGAGTCGAGTCTGTCAGAGTCAGAATCGCTGTCAGAGTCAGAATCGCTGTCAGAGTCAGAATCGCTGTCAGAGTCTGAGAGTCGCTGTCAGAGTCAGAATCGCTGTCGAGTCTGTCAGAGAGTCGCTGAATCGCTGTCAGAGTCAGAGTCAGAGAGTCGAATCGCTGTCAGAGTCAGAATCTGAGTCGCTGTCAGAGTCAGAATCGCTGTCAGAGTCAGAATCGCTGTCAGAGTCAGAATCGCTGTCAGAGTCAGAATCGCTGTCAGAGTCAGAATCGCTGTCAGAGTCAGAATCGCTGTCGAGTCAGAATCTGTCAGAGTCAGAATCGCTGAGTCAGAGTCAGAATCGCTGTCAGAGTCAGAATCGCTGTCAGAGTCGCTGAGAATCGCTGTCAGAGTCAGAATCGCTGTCAGAGTCAGAATCGCTGTCAGAGTCAGAGATCGCTGTCAGAGTCAGAATCGCTGTCAGAGTCAGAATCGTCAGAGTCTGTCAGAGTCAGAATCGCTGTCAGAGTCAGAATCGAGTCGCTGTCAGATCGCTGTCAGAGTCAGAATCGAATCTGTCAGAGTCAGAATCAGAGAGTCAATCTGAGTCGCTGTCAGAGTCAGAATCGCTGTCAGAGTCTGAATCGCTGTCAGAGTCAGAATCGCTGTCAGAGTCTGAGTCAGAAGAGTCAGAATCGCTGTCAGAGTCAGAATCGTGTCAGAATCGCTGTCAGAATCGCTGTCAGAGTCGCTGTCGCTGTCAGAGTCTGAGTCGCTGTCAGAGTCAGAGTCTGAATCGCTGTCAGAGTCAGAATCGCTGTCAGAGTCTGTCAGAGAATCGCTGTCAGAGTCAGATCAGAATCGCTGTCAGAGTCAGAATCGCTGTCAGAGTCTGAGTCGCTGAGAGTCAGAATCGCTGTCAGAGTCAGAATCGCTGTCAGAGTCAGAATCGCTGTCAGAGTCAGAATCGCTGTCAGAGTCAGAATCGCTGTCAGAGTCAGAATCGCTGTCAGAGTCAGAATCTGAGTCAGAGTCGCTGTCAGAGTCAGAATCGCTGTCAGAGTCATCAGAGTCTGAGTCGCTGTCAGAGTCAGAATCGCTGTCAGAGTCAGAATCGCTGTCAGAGTCAGAATCACTGTCAGAGTCAGAATCGCTGTCAGAGTCAGAATCGCTGTCAGAGTCAGAATCGCTGTCAGAGTCAGAATCGCTGTCAGAGTCAGAATCGCTGTCAGAGTCAGAATCGCTGTCAGAGTCAGAATCGCTGTCAGAGTCTGAGTCGCTGTCAGAGTCAGAATCGCTGTCAGAGTCAGAGTCACTGTCAGAATCGCTGTCAGAGTCAGAATCGCTGTCAGAGTCAGAATCGAGTCGTCAGAATCAGAATCGCTGTCGCTGTCAGAGTCTGAGTCGCTGTCAGAGTCAGAATCGCTGTCAGAGTCAGAATCGCTGTCGCTGTCAGAATCAGAATCGCTGTCAGAGTCAGAGTCGCTGTCAGAGTCAGAATCGCTGTCAGAGTCAGAATCGCTGTCAGAATCTGAGAGTCGCTGTCAGAGTCAGAGTCGCTGTCAGAGTCAGAATCGCTGTCAGAGTCAGAATCAGTCAGAGTCTCGCTGTCAGAGTCAGAATCGCTGTCAGAGTCTGAGTCAGAATCAGAGTCAGAATCAGAATCACTGTCAGAGTCAGAATCGCTGTCAGAGTCAGAATCGCTGTCAGAGAGAATCGAGTCTGTCAGAGTCAGAATCGCTGTCAGAGTCAGAATCGAATCGCTGTCAGAGTCAGAATCGCTGTCAGAGTCGCTGTCAGAGTCAGAATCGCTGTCAGAGTCAGAATCGCTGTCAGAGTCAGAATCGCTGTCAGAGTCTGAGAATCGAATCTGTCAGAGTCAGAATCGCTGTCAGAGTCAGAATCGCTGTCAGAGTCAGAACAAGTCGCTGTCAGAATCAGAATCGCTGTCAGAGTCAGTCTGAGTCAGAGTCGCTGTCAGAGTCAGAATCGCTGTCAGAGTCAGAATCACTGTCAGAGTCAGAATCAGAATCAGAATCGCTCGCCGTCAGAGTCAGAATCGCTGTCAGAGTCAGAATCGCTGTCAGAGTCAGAATCGCTGTCAAGTCAGAATCGCTGTCAGAGTCAGAATCGCTGTCAGAGTCAGAATCGCTGTCAGAGTCAGAATCGCTGTCAGAGTCAGAATCGCTCAGTCAGAGTCAGAATCGCTGTCAGAGTCAGAATCGCTGTCAGAGTCAGAATCGCTGTCAGAGTCAGAATCGCTGAGTCAGAGTCAGAATCGCTGTCAGAGTCTGAGTCGCTGTCAGAGTCAGAATCGCTGTCAGAGTCAGAATCGCTGTCAGAGTCTGAGTCAGAGTCAGAATCGCTGTCAGAGTCAGAATCGCTGTCAGAGTCAGAATCGCTGTCAGAGTCAGAATCGCTGTCAGAGTCAGAATCGCTGTCAGAGTCAGAATCTGAGTCGCTGTCAGAGTCTGTCAGAGTCGCTGTCAGAATCAGAGTGTCGAGTCAGAATCGCTGTCAGAGTCAGAATCTGAGTCGCTGTCAGAGTCTGAGTCGCTGTCGCCATCATCTGGAGCGATTACGTAACTTCAAGATTTATTACCCGCTTGGTCTTCAAGGCCTACTTTGATTTTTTCACCTTCATCCAATCAAATGTACCATCCGGCTTAACTGTACCTTCATTTTTTTCATCTTTAATGATAACTTTGGTTCCAGGCTCACCCTTACCTGTAACAGTTGTGCCATCTTCGCTAACGGCTACATCTGTTGGTGCTGCTGGTGCTGTCGTATCTGGGGCATTAACTGCAACTTCAGGAGATTTATTACCCGCTTGGTCTTCAAGACCTACGGTAATTTCTTCTCCATTGGTTAACGGCTTGTCCAGTTCGACTTCAAATGTACCATCCGGCTTAACTGTACCTTCACCAATCACATTACCATTTTCATCTTTAATGATAACTTTGGTTCCAGGCTCACCCTTACCTGTAACAGTTGTGCCATCTTCGCTAACGGCTACATCTGTTGGTGCTGCTGGTGCTGTCGTATCTGGGGCATTAACTGTAACTTCAGGAGATTTATTACCCGCTTGGTCTTCAAGACCTACGGTAATTTCTTCTCCATTGGTTAACGGCTTGTCCAGTTCGACTTCAAATGTACCATCCGGCTTTAACTGTACCTTCACCAATCACATTACCATTTTCATCTTTAATGATAACTTTGGTTCCAGGCTCACCCTTACCTGTAACAGTTGTGCCATCTTCGCTAACGGCTACATCTGTTGGTGCTGCTGGTGCTGTCGTATCTGGGGCATTAACTGTAACTTCAGGAGATTTATTACCCGCTTGGTCTTCAAGACCTACGGTAATTTCTTCTCCATTGGTTAACGGCTTGTCCAGTTCGACTTCAAATGTACCATCCGGCTTAACTGTACCTTCACCAATCACATTACCATTTTCATCTTTAATGATAACTTTGGTTCCAGGCTCACCCTTACCTGTAACAGTTGTGCCATCTTTACTAACCACTACACCCGTTGGCGCCGCTGGTGGAGTCGTGTCTTTTGGCTCACTAGGAGAAGATCTATCTTTATCATCGCCATTATGCGCCCACCATAAAATGCCGGCACCAGCTAATGGTACTGATAACCATGCCCATGGGGATGCTATACCATCGTGATAAAGTAAAGGCTCTATATCATCGATATAGCTATAAGTAATATTTTCTAATAAAGCTCCATTACTATCAGTAAATTGCACCCAAATTAATTTATGATTGTTATCTTCAAAAACTAGGCTGTTATCAGTTGAATAATTCCCTCCATTAAAGAAGTTAACTATTACAATCTGTTCACCATTTTTTAAAGTAATAATTGCGTTGTTACCATCTTGTTTGATTTCGGCAACATCATCTTTATTCACTTTGACTAAAACGACTGATGCTTCCGAAAGCGAAACAGTATCTTTTGTTGTGGTTTCTAAAGTCTCATGACTTTCCTTAGAAACAACCCTTATTTCCGACATATTTTCTGCCCCTTATTAGGATTATTTATTAAACAAATCCAATTTAAAGCTCTTAAATTTAAGAAAATAAAAAGAGCCCAAATTAGGGGATAAATTAGATAAAATAAAAGCCAACCTCAACACGGAAATAAATTATAAACATGAATTACATCACAAAAAATTAGTAAGCAAGTAGTGTAATTATTAACCAACATGATTGAATAAAAAATAATCATTGTTTTTCAGTAGCTTAATTAAGCTTATTATTGATAGTATTATTTAATTGTTTTTATGTTTTAAACTATAAAAAATAAAAACCACATCTTTAAAACAAAAATATTAACGGTGTGAATTATCTTTATTTACAATCCACACCTTCTAGTTTTAACTACCTCTCTCGCAATGCTTCTTTTGCCTTATTAAATGGTTTAAGAAGATAATTAAGAATTGTTTTCTCACCAGTTCTAATATCTACGGTCGCAACCATCCCTGGAGTAATAGCAAAGGCTTTTTTATCCTTGTTATAAAGCTTATCTGAGTCTGTTCGAATATATACGCGATAATAGAACTGATCTTGTTTCACTTCATCTCTTATTGTATCAGGGGATATCACGGTCACTTTCCCAGTTAAACCACCATAAATTGAATAATCATATGCTGTAATTTTGACTAGGGCCTCTTGCCCAGGGCGGATGAAAGCAATATCTCGAGGCAAAATACGGGCTTCAATCAAAAGTTTTTCGTCAATGGGTACAATCGTCATTAATTTGCCATTCTGCGGGATTACACCACCATGTGTTGTTACAGCAATTTCTTTCACAACACCACGCACAGGCGCTCTAAAAACTGCTCGTTCTAAACTGTCATTGCGCCCCATAACGACTTGTTGTTGGGTTTGAATATCTGTATTTGCTTTGGATAATTCTTCTCGGGCTTTAACATAATACTGATTCCGAGCATCATTCATTTTATTTTGCAAATCATTTGCTGAACGTCTTAAACGTAAAACTTCAACCTCACTGGCAGCGCCTTTAGCAACCAATGGTTCAGTCATCGTTAACTCTTGCTGGACCAGTTGTAAGGCTTCTTTATAACCAGCCAAAGTCTGTTCCTGATCCTCTTTACGCGATAAATATAACGCTGTTTCTTCATCTACAAGTTTTTGATCTTTGGCAACAATTTCAGGAAAATTCAAAGGAGTTCCATTAACTTCTGCACGTAAACGAGCTGCCGTTGCCTGAGCCGCAATTAACAACGATTGAGACTCACCGACGTTTGATGCGAAGCGAGTAGGATCCAACTGCGCCAAAATCTCGCCTTTTTGGACGATATCACCTTCTTGTACATTTAACTTAGTCAAAATCCCTCCTTCTAAAGATTGGATAACCTGTTCTTTTGAAGAGGGAATGACCTTACCTGTTCCTGTAGAAACTTCCTCAAGATTAAAAATCCAAGCCCAAACTAAAAGAATTAATAAACCAATGCCCACCACCCAAATCACTAGACTTGCACGAGGTAAAGGGGGCTCAGTGTAGGAGACTTTTATTGAGCGGTTTGATCCTTGTTGTTGGTCACTCATCAATTATCTCCTTGTGTAACTTTCTTCTGTGGGGCTGTGGACTGACTTAATACCTGATCCCTTGGACCATCCATTACAATCTGACCATCACTCACAACAATGATACGATCTACCAGTTCCAATACTGCACGTCGATGTGTTGCAACGATCAAGGTTCGATATGAAAGCCATTCTTTGAGATGATTGATGAGTTGCTTTTCTGCAACATCATCAAGCGATGCAGTAGGTTCGTCTAATAAGAGAATATTAGGTTGACGGATTAACAAGCGGGCTAATAAAAATGCTTGTTTCTGGCCACCAGAAAAACCAACACCACCTTCCAGAATCAAATGATCTAAGCCTTCTTTTTTTTCTTGAACAAAAGGTAAAGCGCCTGTGACCGTCAATGCGCGTAATATGTCTTGATCTGTAGCTAAAGGAGCACCTAAAGTCAGATTTTCACGAATAGTTCCGTAGAATAGATGGGCATTCTGATTCAATAAACCCATATCACGACGCACATCAGATGGATCTATTAAAGATAAATCTAGTTCATCAAGATGAACTGCCCCTTGAGTTGGTTCCTGCATACCTGCTAATAATTGCAGCAAAGTTGATTTACCCGCACCATTACGACCTAATATTGCAATTCTTTCACCAGCACGAATTTTTAAATGTCGGATTGCCAGACTTGGTTTTGGGTCATCTTGTGAATACTGAAACAGAATATTTTTTAATTCATAATCTCCATTCAAAACAGTCTTGTGTACTAAATGGGCACGATCAGCCTGATCTACAGGGCGTTTCATCAATTCATCTAAGCTTTGTTTGGCCACTTTAGCTTGCTGTAGGCGCCCCAAAATGCCAGTAATCTGCGAAATTGGTGCTAGCATACGCGATGACAAAATTGAACATGCAACCAGAGCACCCGTCGTCATTTCACCATCCATGACAGCAAAACAACCTACTAAAACCACCATCGCATAAGTCAGGCCTTGAATTTTTTGTGTCCAAGCCATCAAAATGCCAACAATTTTGCGTTGTTTCATACCGATATCAGCAGAAATCTCATTCATATGATTCCATTGATTCTGAAACCGAGACTCAGCTCTTAATAATTTGATATCTTCAAAGCCTTGTACAGCCTCAACCAAAATTGCATTCCGAATCGAAGACTCACGCATCCCCTCTTGCGCCAATTGAGCTAATTTTTTCTGTACCAAAATAGCTGGCAAAATCATCAGTGGAATAACCAGTAACATCACCCAAAATAGTTTTCCACCAATCAGCGCAAAGATAATCAAGAACAAAAAGAAGAAAGGAAAATCAGCAATTGCGCCTATTGTGGTTGATGTGACCAATTCTCGAACCCCTTCGAGTTCACGAATTTGAGAAATAAAACTTCCCGTAGATTTTGAACGATCTTTATTCTTTATTCGTAGGGCATGACCAAAAACTCGGTCTGAGATGCGCAAATCAGCTCTTTTACCAATAATATCGGATAAATAAATTCTTGATACACGTAATATAAATTCAAAAACTGCTGCGATTAATACGCCACCAGCCAATACCCATAGTGTAGGAATGGATTGCGAAGGTACAACCCGATCATAAACTTGCATGGAAAACACAATTGTTGCCAATGCCAAAACGTTGGCAATTAAAGAGGCAAACATAATATCGATATAGCGTTTCCAATCACGCAACGCAATCGACCAGAACCAACTTGGCTCATAAGGTTTAATGTATTCATCAACACGCGCGTCTGGAATTGATGTTTCTGGCCGCAAAATATAGACGTTTTTGATTGTATTTTTTAATACATTCACATGGAAGGTTTGAGATAAACCTTGATCGCCACTCAGTTGAATACTGAGATTACCTTCTGTATCTGCTTTATCAATGACTCCGACATGCCCATCTTTAAATTCAACAATAACAGGTAAACGCCAAGGGTTTAAAAGCTCTGGCGAAAACGTGGATCGGCGTAAGTTGAGACCAACCTGACGCGAGATCAGCTGCAAAATATTGTCCAGCTTTTGATCCTGAGTCCAATCTAGCTGCAAGCGAATTCTTTCTTCAGATGGTTCAATCCGATAATATTTGGCAACCGTAAGAATTGCTTGTAGCCAAGGTTGATAGTTTATCTTTGTCGTCATGGTTGAACTTCAAACCCCTGAATTGAAATATTATTTAAGCCATAGGCCTGTCTGGAACGACCTGTCGCAGCAATGTATTGAACAATGCTGTTATAGATGTCATATCGTGCTGTTTCGAGTTCTGTATTTGCGCTATGAATTGCCTGTTCGGCATTGAGTAAATCGACCAAGGAACGTGTGCCGAGCTTATACTGTTCCTGATAAAGTTCTCGGGTACGAACTGTGGTAGCTTGTCGATTGGCTAAGACCAGCATTTGGCGCTGCCTGTTTTCAATTTGCTCGCGACTGGCTCTAATCTGATCAAGAACTTCTCGGTAAACAGAGTTGACTTGAGATCTTGCTGCTTCTTCTGCATAACTTGCCATTTTGACCTGAGAGGAAATTGCTCCTCCTTGATAAAACTGGCTTGTCGCTTCTAGCATGATTGAACTATAAAACCCATCATCTTTATTATTATTCGGATTGCGACCATTCAAGGCCTGATTTAATGACCCTTTAACAGCTAAGGTTGGATAACGACTTAAACGAGTCTGGTCTTTTTGGGCTTTTGCAACCTCCACATTGGCCTGAGCAGCAATCATTTTTGGAATAATATTAAACTGTGGCTCACCATATAAATCTGACTGCTTGACTAAATCTGCGGGGATGAGCCAGACCTTATTAAAAACATCTATGCCTAAAAGCGTAGCTAAATGTTGCTGATATTGACGTAATAAAGATTGTTGAGCAATTAAACCTGACTGAGCTGACTCTAAATAAGATTGCGCTTGAATAGGATCCGCTTGGCTACTAATTCCGGCTTTTGCCCGAAGATTTGCAATTTCTTGAATACGTTGAATACCAGCTATCTGCTGTTCAGCAATCTTATTTAATTGAAGATAGCGTTGAATATTGATAATTGTTTGCGCCACATCTTGTGCATTTTCATCAATACTCACCAACACATTAGCTTGTTCGACTTGAACTTTAGCTTGAGCTACAGAAACCCCAGACTTTATCTTGCCAAAATCATAAAGCATCTGGGTAGCATTTAAGCTCAATAATTGCCTGCCTCGCTCTCCAGTTGTTAAATCGCCAGTACTAACGCCCCCAGAGAGTTGAGGATAATAACCAGCTTTCGCAACGTCGATACCAGCATTTTGTGAGGATAAACTAGCAATTGATTGAGAAATATCAGGATTTTGTTGAATCGAATAATGGATAGCATCTACTAAATTAATGGTATTTTTAGCCATTAATGTGGATGGAGCTAAGAAAGTAGTTTCACTCCCAAACCTTTGAAATTGGCTTCCACCTGACTGAAGATGACTTAACTTTTGTAAATCTACGGACCTATAGCTTTGATCAGGTACAGGCATAAAGAATTGAGAGACCTTTTTCTTAAAACCTTTTTCTGATTTGGTTGGAATTGTTTCTGCCCTTACTGTAGATACAACTGAAGCAATACAAAAACAAAAAAAGAATTGGGTAGTTGATCTAAATATAAATAGAAGCTGATTTTTTGGAAACGATATTTTACTCATCAGAAGATCTAAACTCTTGAAATACTAAAAATAAGAAAGGTGGTCAGCATATATTCATAAAAAAATTCAAAACCTTACTTTTATTGGAAAATTTTTTAGAGAATAATTAAATATAAGAATAAAAAAACATCAGAAACAAAAAAAACGAGAAAAAACAGACTAACATATTATTTTTAATAGATTTTAAATATTTAAAATATGTTTAATACACACAAGAGTTAAAAACCAAACATTTCTGATTAAAAGCAAAAACTAACAAATACACTCACCAAACATATTATAAATAAATGCTACAGGAGCATCTCTTGGGTAAACATATTTAATATCAATACAATAAAAATCAATCCCACTCACCACAAACAAAAAATGATTAGACTTTGACAAAACACGTGCATGAATTGTCAAATGGCCTCTAAACCGCCTGGACTGGTTATGAATATTAAAAACAACAACATCATTAAATTCTATAGTATCAATATTAAAAGGAATATATTGACCACATTTCTCACATTTCCAACTTCTCATAAAATTTCACAAAAATTTTATATTTATCCATTGATTCAAAGATGTAAATATTATTAAACACATGCATAAAAACAAAAAATAAAACCCACATATTAAAAATTACTCAGCTATGTCTTCAATCCTGAACAACTGTCTTTCTTCTACATTTAAATAAACACTTTCACAAAAATTTGCTTTACCACTTTTTATGAAAAAATCTTCCATCATATCCAGATGAAAGTGACTTTCCTTATAAACTTCTTCAAACAAAATAAGCATGTCTCGTGAATAACTCTCAACACAATTTTTCTTAAAGTCTTTTAACTCTCTATCAACCTCTTCACGTATTAATTTCATAAAATAACGCCGTGAAATTACAGTATTACTTTCACAAAAAAAACGTGTCGCTTCGTCCAAACCTTTCTGAAATATCATTTCATAAATTTTCATTATTTATTGATACCTAAACATTCTCTGATAATAAAAATGAATCAAACTGACTCATTTAAAAAATCAAAAAATAGCACCAATATCAATTTAACTCAAACTCCACCTTGAATTAAGAACACACACCATCTATTAAAAATAAATAACAAGCACAGAAAAACAAGAAATAAGTAACTTCTTAGTTAAAATTCAGCATCAGAAAAAAGTGCATATGTTTTAAATTAAGATTAAGCCTATCTTTAAACAGCATTGAAATAATCTAAAAAATAATCCACCCACAACTAAAACCCTTATTATTTTTAAATAAAAATCACTTTACGAAATATTTAATAAAATCTTCACAACCCCCAGTAAAAAAATGCAATAGGGCATAAATAAAACATTAAACAATATACTTAGCTTTTCATTCACGCCTACATATCTAGCTCAGCCTTTCCCCTTCCAGCGCTTAAACCTTAAAATCTATCACGCTGCTTTTACTCTCATTACAATTTAGTTACCATTGAGACTATTTCTTACTAACTCATCCCACCTTTTCTTACTGCTATAAGAGTAAAAATATGTCACAACAAGATTATGAAAATGGATTAAAAGTTCGTACTGAAGTGATGGGCGAATCCTTTGTCAAACGCGCGCAGGACAATACCGTACCTTTTACCCAACCATTACAAGACTGGATCAATGAACATGCTTGGGGCTCAACATGGCAGCGTGAGGGTGTGTTACCGCGTAAATACCGCTCTCTTGTGACCATTGCCTTTTTGACAGCACTAAAAAGTCCAACCGAACTGAAAGGGCATATTCGTGGTGCATTGAACAATGGTGCAACAGTTGAGGAAATCCAAGAAGTGTTATTGCATAGCTTGCCATATTGTGGCGCACCTGCAACACAGGAGGCTTTCCGAGCAGCACTAGAAGTCATCAATGAATATCAAGCGCAATAAGCTGTGATTAAAATCAAGATAAAAAAGCCCTAATCAAATTAGGGCTTTTAGCACTTTCATTCATCAAAAATGAAAGCCATTCGAAAATTTTTATTCGAAATACAATTCCGAGCGACTAAAAATAATGATTTTTCACGATCTCGATAAATGCGTTGGTCTCTTCAATACTCATCTGTTGCGATTTGACTACTCCCACATGTAAATGGACAGGAAAATCATTTAACTCAATGACGGCCAATCCTTCATGCTCTAACATAAATTTATCTAAAAACGATTTTGGATAAACCCCTAAGCCCTCACCTTTTAAGATACTTTGTAATTGGAGTTCTAATCCAAAAATCTCTTTATTAATATAAAAGCCTAACTTTCTTTCATATAACAGCTTGGCTAAGCTTTCTCTAAAGCAGCAGCTTTCAGGATGAAGTATCCAGCCTCTCTTACTACACTTCTCTAGACTGCGATATTTATAAGCCTCACTCTTTCTAGCAACCACCACAAAAGGTAGCGTCCCAACTTCCAAAAAGGAAATATTGCTGCTAAAAGTCAGATTTGATGGAATCATCAAAGCGGCTAAGTCAATTTCCCCCTCATTGACCTGTTGAATCAGGCTGCACCCCCATCCGCTATAAATATCAACCTCATAATGCGGGTTAATTTTTTTTGATTCATTCGTCACAGCATCCAATAGATCGTCAATCAATGCCTGAGCAATGCCTATCTTAATGTTTCTTTTAACCCCCTCATGGGCCTCACTCTGAACGTTTCTCAGTGACTCTAACTGCTTTAAAATAAAACAACTTTTGAAATAAACTTTTTTCCCTAATTTGGTTAATTGTAATGGTCGCGTACTGCGGTTAAATAAAACGCCTTTAACAACCGCTTCCATATTAAAAATACGTTTGGTCACGGTCGATTGATTCACACCTAATTTTTCAGAAGCGATGGTGATAGACTGATGATCAGCTACATATATAAAAGTTTTTAAGTCCCTAATATCCAAAACTTTAGACCTCAGATCGAATTACTTTAAATACTTTCTAAACTGGCAAGGTGAACATCCAGTCCAGCCTCTAAATGCGCGTGTAAAAGCACTGTGCTCCGTATAACCCAATGTATATGCGATATCAGACATACTCACATCTTCATTTTTTAATAAAAACAAGGCTTTCTCATGCCTTTTTTGTTTGACTAATAATTTAAATTCTTCGCCTTCACTTCTTATTCTTTTAGACAACACCCGCGGTGTTAACCTCATTTTTTTTGCTACTTTAATAAGATATGGCTCTCCTTCCGATAAAATATTGCTAATTTGAATATTCACTTTCTCAATAAAGTCTACAGTTGCCTCATTCTTATGTGGACAGGATGCAAAAAATGCCTGCATACACAGCTCATCGAACTTCTTACAAATCGTTATAGAATCAAATAAATCACTGTCATATAAGGCATATTTATAGGAATCATTCAAGTCTGGTTCAAATATAAAATGTGTATTTTCTACAATTAAACGATCTGTTAAACATTTAAATCCATCTAGCAGATCTTGGCCGATAAAATCCTGACTTAATATTTCGCAGCGATAAATTAAGACAATACGAAAATGATCCAAAGACAAACTATTAATTAAAGAAAAAAACCTATCTATATCTAAAAGAAAAAAAATAACTGCATGCTTTAGATCTTTATTTCCGACTTCAATAATATGCAGTCTGATATTTTTTTCACAATGTGAAAAAGTATGAAACATATGATCCATCTCATATTTCAATTCTTAAGAGCTTATCAAACCTTGGTCTTATTTTTTTGACACTTTATATCTTATAAATAACCATTTTAGGAAAATTAAACAAACAAGTCTTTCTTGTCTTGTTTGCTTAATTTAAATTCAAACTAAAACTTGCTGCGTCCTGATCAGCAATAACATGATTCTGCTCAGTTCTAAACGATTCCGCCCTGACAAGCATCGCCTTTCCAAGACAATCGTTCTGCTCTATATTTCTGATCAAAATCAATACGTAACTGGCAACGTTTGTAGTCCTGTGTATTGGGTACGCGAATATCTAATACATAGTTCCAGGTTTTGACCAGCATCAATCCTTCATTAAAGTGTGGATTTCCCAGAATGTGACGGAGCTGATCCTTATTCATTCCCACACCTAAACGCGCAACATCATTTAACTCATAACGTTTAACCAATTTCAGATAACTCTTATCCACTTCCGGAAAATTGACGTCCTGCACCTGTTCAACGTCTTGCTTGCTATAGGCGTGGTCCGACCCAACAACAGCAAACAGTGTCGTGATGATGAAAACTCGTAGCTTCTTCATTTTTATTCTCACTTTATTCTGCTGAAAGAGGGAGAACCGAAATGGTTCCCCCTAAATTCAAATCAATCAAATACGCCGCTTAGACCAACACGGAAACTTGGATCACCCTGTGAGGCTGTTGCCACGCCTGTTGTGAGCGACCAACGCCCATTATCTGCTGTCTTACGAAGTGTGAGGCCCACTGCATTTTCACCACCGTGATAAGCAGCCCCAACCGCATAAGTATATTTCCCTGAAATATACGGCGCGGTTTCCAGTGCCATCGCTGCGGCAACCCCAGCATTCGCCATTTTTTTGACATCATCAATCCGTTGATTGGTGTCGTAGAATGCTTGCTGCATTTGATCACCGAGGTTCGTGATTCGATCACCCAAGGCCTGATCAGCATTGTTTAAAGCATTGAGCGCATCTCCCACATTGTTATGTGTGTTACCGCCAACCTGATAACTTGGTGCGGTCCAACCTGTACTTGGATCATAGCCCGCGCCGCCACCGAAGGCCTTGCCCACATTTTCATAAGATTGATGCAATTGGCTACCGTTAATCGCATCTTTTGAATCTGCTGCAATTGCACCGTCAGCCACAGCTGTAACTTTCTGATTTCCAGCATTCACCCCTCCTTTGGTCATGCTTGGTCCTCCCGTGATACGAACACCATCTGCGGCAATGGTCGTACCTCCAGCGCCACCCACATTGACTTGGTTGGCAGCGGTCACACTATCAACCTGAATGTCTTTGGCTAAACCGACTTCAAAGTCCTTACTGCCATCATCTTTGGTGGTTGGCGTGACTAAAATATTGCCATCTTTATTGCTCACCGTCGATTTGGCTGCTGCAGCCGCACCTCGAACAGAGTTGATCGCATCATCAATGTTGCTTTCACCCGTACCACCCACATTACTGGTCGTAATTGAGCCGTCTGGATTCACTTTGGCATTACCACCGACCACGTTTTTCACGCTGTCAGCAACACCATGCAATTGACCACCGTTGATGGCCTCTTTAGAACCTACCGCGACCGTACCATCGGCAACACCCGTGACTTTGTTATCACCGGCATCAATGCCGTCTTTAGTCACGCTTGGGCCACCCGCAATGGTTAAACCATCGCCATTGATGACCGTATCACCCGCAGTCACGCTATCGACTTTAACGTCCTTCGATAAGCCAACTTCATAATCCGTACTGCCATCTGCATTTTGACGACTACTTACAGTGACATTTTCATCGCCAGCCGCTTTACTTACTGTGGTTTTGGCCTCTTGTGCAGCTTTACCCACAGCACCAATTGCATCATTGATGTCGTCTTTACCCGTTCCGCCAATGTTGCTCGTGCTAATGCTGCCATCAGGATTCACCGTGGTATCTCCACCAATCGCTCCTGCAACACTATCCGCAACACCTTTTAATTGGCTGCCATTAATCGCATCTTGTGAATCAGTTGCAATACGTCCTGCTGCAACGCCTCGGATTAGCGTATTACCCGCATCAATACCAGCAGCACTGATACTTGGCCCAAGGTTATTGCCAGTTGCATCGATAAAGCCAATGCCAGTTTGATTGATGACTGTGCCATTCCCTGCCTGATCTTTCAGGGAGATCCCCTTAGCACCATAATCAGCTTGATTACCCTCAGCATCTTTAACTTGTGTTCCAGTTGCGTTTAGGACAGTTTCGTTTCCGTCAGCATCTGTTGAGGTAACACTGTCAAATTTCACATCTTTTGCAGTGGCAACTTCATAGTTGGTGCTACCATCAGCATTCTTGGTTTGCGTCACCAGCATATTGTCACCTTCGGTCACCGTGGTTTTGGCTGCAACGGCCTGACCACGAACCGAGTCAATTGCATCATGGATGTTATTTTCACCCGTATTCCCCACATTGCTGGTCGTTACTGATCCATTTGGATTCAATACAGTTTCACCACCAATTGAGTTTTTGACACTGTCTGCAATAGCATGGATTTGACCACCATTAATCGCTTCGGTTGAACCTGCGGCAATCGTGCCATCTGCTACACCATTGATCTTGCCTGTTGCGCCATCAATGTTGACGTCACCCACTTGGACTGAATCAAAGGACACATCATCTTTGGTCGCAACGTTGTAGATGTCTTGCCCATCAGCACCTGTCGTTTTAGTCACTGTGACATTCTTGCCTTCAGTCACTTCCGTTTTAGAGGCTGCGGCTTCACCTTGAATCGCATCGGCAACCGTAGCGTAGCCTTTGTCATTTACTGTGAATGGACCATTGAGTTTGCCACCTGCATTGGTCACACCACCACCCAAGATATCGCCTGTAGACGTGATACTGTCATTGAGCTGACCACCATTGACGGCATCCTTAGAGCCCGCTGCAATTGTGCCATCTGCAATATTGCTGATTTTATTCCCAGCCGCATCAATCCCAGACTTGGTGATGCTTGGACCATCTGCAATGGTTAGTCCATCGCTATTTAGCACCGTGTCACCTGTCGTTACGCTGTCGACTTTCAGGTCTTTATTGAGACCATATTGAATGGTGTTACCTTCTTTGCTTACCGTCAGATTTTCTTCACCTGCAACTGTACCAATATCAACCGTGTCACCTGCTTTAATTGCAGCTTGGTCTGCACCATTACTTTGCAGATTCCAACCTTTATCCAAGGCATTAATGGCATCACCCACATTGTTACTTGCTACCCCATTGACGTTATAGCTTGGTGCTGTGACTGTGCCATCTGGATTGACTACCGAACCACCGCCTAAAGCATTCGACACACTCTGCGCTGTGCCTGCCAACTGACTACCATTGATGACATCAGTTGAAGTTGGATTGACATCACCTGCTGCAACACCACTGATCTTGCCCGTGGTTCCATCAATCGTGACATCACCCACTGCGACATTGTTAAACTCAACATTATCTGCGGTTGCAACGTTATAGATGTCTTGCCCATCTGCACCCGTTATTTTAGTCACCGTGATATTCTTGCCTTCGGTTACTTCAGTTTTAGATGCCGCAGCCTGACCACGTACAGAATCAATCGCATCATGAATGTTACTTTGACCAGTATTACCCACATTGTTGGTTGTCACCGAACCATCTGGATTTAAAGTCGTTTCACCGCCAATTGCATTTCTGACGCCTTCCGCAACAGTCTGCAACTGACTGCCATTAATGGCTTCAGTAGAAGTTGCACTGACTTCACCTGCTGCAACACCACTAATCTTGCCCGTCGTGCCATCTATAGACACCCCAGTTGGGCCACCTACTGTCACATTATTGAAATCAACATCGTCATCTGTGGCAACGTTATAAATGTCTTGTCCATCTGCACCTGTCGTTTTAGTCACCGTGATATTCTTGCCTTCGGTCACTTCGGTTTTTGATGCCGCAGCCGCTGAATCTAATTGATCCTTGTTCACTGCATCTGTACCCGCTGTGCCTGGTGCAACATTACTGATTTTATTACCCGCAACATCAATGCCTGCTTTGGTGATACTTGGGCCACCAGCAATGGTCACACCATCGGTATTAAGCACGGCATCACCCGCAGTCACGCGATCTACTTTCAGGTCTTTGTTGAGACCATATTGAATGGTATTCCCATCTTTGGTCACAGTCAGATTTTCTTCGCCATCCACCGTGCCGATATCAACTGTATCTCCCGTTTTGACTGCACCTACATTGGCACCATTACTTTGTAGATTCCAGCCTTTATCTAACTGGCTAATAGCATCGCCAACATTACTCACCGTTGTTCCATTAATATCATAACTTGGGGCTGTGACCGTGCCATCTGGATTCACCACTGAACCGCCACCCAAAGCATCGGATACACTCTGCGCTGTACCTGCCAATTGGCTACCATTAATTACATCAGTCGAAGTTGGATTTACATCACCCGCAGTTACCCCACTGATCTTGCCTGTGGTTCCATCAATATTCACATCACCCACTGTGACATTGTTAAACTCAACATTATCCGCAGTTGCAACGTTGTAAATGTCCTGTCCATCTGCACCTGTGGTTTTAGTCACCGTGATATTCTTGCCTTCGGTCACTTCGGTTTTTGATGCCGCAGCCGCTGAATCTAATTGATCCTTGTTCACTGCATCGGTACCCGCTGTGCCTGGTGCAACATTACTGATTTTGTTACCCGCAACATCAATACCTGCTTTGGTGATGCTTGGGCCACCAGTAATGGTCACACCATCGGTATTAAGCACGGTATCACCCGCAGTCACGCGATCTACTTTCAGGTCTTTGTTGAGACCATATTGAATGGTATTGCCATCTTTGGTCACAGTTAGATTTTCTTCACCTGCAACTGTACCGATATCAACCGTATCACCTGCTTTGACTGCACCTGCATTGGCAACATTGCTTTGCAAATTCCAACCTTTATCCAACTCAGTCAAGGCAGCACCCACATTGGTCATGGTGTTGCCGTTGATCTCATAGCTTGGCGCAGTCACTGTTCCATCTGGATTCACCACTGAACCACCGCCCAATGCATCGGATACACTCTGCGCTGTACCTGCCAATTGGCTACCATTGATTGCTTCATCTGAGGTTGCACTGACTTCGCCCGCAGTTACACCACTGATCTTGCCCGTAGTGCCATCAATCGTGACATCACCCACTTGGGCTGAATCAAAATCCACATCGCGCGCTGTCGCAACTTCATAATTCGTACTGCCATCAGCATTGGTCGATTCGGTTACAACAATATTGTCACCTTCGCTAACCGTTGTTTTTGCTGCTGTAGCCGTTCCTCTAATCGAATTAATCGCATCATGGATATTATTTTGCCCCGTATTCCCAACATTGCTAGTGCTAATTGAACCATCAGGGTTTAAAGTTGTTTCCCCTCCAATTGAATTCCTCACACTATCCGCCACACCATGTAGTTGGCCACCATTAACTGCTTCGCGTGAACCTGTTGCAATTGCACCATCGGCAAGGTTGGTAATTTTGTTACCTGCGGCGTTTATGCCAGACTTGGTGATGCTTGGGCCATTGCTAATGGTCACACCATTGTCGTTAATGACAGTGTCACCCGCAGTCACGCTGTCCACTTTCAGGTCTTTGTTGAGACCATATTGAATGATATTACCATCTTTAGTCACAGTTAGATTTTCTTCACCATTGACCGTACCGATATCAACGGTATCACCTGCTTTGACTGCACCGGCATTGGCACCATTGCTCTGTAAGTTCCAGCCTTTATCCAACTCAGTCAAGGCAGCACCCACATTGGTCATGGTGTTACCGTTGATCTCATAGCTTGGCGCCGTCACGGTTCCATCTGGATTCACCACCGAACCGCCACCCAAAGCATCCGATACACTCTTGGCTGTACCTGCCAATTGGCTACCATTGATTGCTTCATCTGAGGTTGCACTGACTTCGCCCGCAGTTACACCACTGATCTTGCCCGTAGTGCCATCAATCGTGACATCACCGACTGCGACATTGTTAAAGTCAACATTATCTGCAGTTGCAACGTTATAGATGTCTTGTCCATCTGCTCCCGTGGTTTTAGAAACGGTGATGTTCTTGCCTTGGGTGACTTCGGTTTTGGCTGCTGCCGCGGCATCATCGAGCTGACCTTTATTGACGGCGTCGCTATCATTCACGCCTGCACCGACATTGCTAATTGGGTTACCCGCCGCATTAATCCCTGACTTGGTGATACTTGGGCCATTGGTAATGGTCACACCATTATCATTCACTAAGGTGTCGCCAGCCCGTACACTATCAACGCGAAGGTTTTTATTGAGACCAAATTGAATGGTATTCCCGTCTTTGGTCACAGTCAGGTTTTCTTCACCATTGACTGTACCGATATCAACCGTATCACCTGCTTTGACTGCACCTGCATTAGCACCATTGCTCTGTAAGTTCCAACCTTTATCCAACTCAGTCAAGGCAGCACCCACATTGGTCATGGTGTTGCCGTTGATCTCATAGCTTGGCGCAGTCACAGTGCCATCTGGATTCACTACTGAACCACCACCCAAAGCATCCGATACACTCTTGGCTGTACCTGCCAATTGGCTACCATTAATGGCTTCAGTAGAAGTTGCACTCACATCACCCGCAGTTACACCACTGATCTTGCCCGTAGTTGCATCAATCCTGACATCACCGACTGCGACATTGTTAAACTCAACGTTATCTGCAGTTGCGACTTGATAATTGGTACTGCCATCTGCATTGCTTGATTCTGTGACCGTGATATTTTTACCTTCACTCACGGTGTTTTTACCTGCTGCGGTGGCTGCATCTAACTGGCTTTTATTCACCGCATCTGTACCAGCAACCCCTGCACCGACATTACTGATCTGATTACCCGCAGCATTGATGCCTGATTTGGTGATACTTGGGCCATTACTAATGCTTACACCGTCAGTGTTAATCACCGTATCGCCCGCAGTCACACTGTCCACTTTTAAGTCTTTGTTGAGACCATATTGGATGGTGTTGCCGTTCTTAGTGACTGTGAGATTTTCTTCGCCTGCAACGGTTCCGATATCAACTGTGTCGCCTGCCTTAATAGCATCTGCGCCAGCACCATTTGTTTGTAAATTCCAACCTTGATCCAAAGCTTCTATCGCAGCACCGACATTATTGATTGGAGTATCATTCACAATATAGCTTGGTGCGGTTATAGAACCATCTGGATTGACGGTTGAACCACCACCCAAATGATTTGCGGTTGACTCAGCCAAATTGCCTAAAGCCTGTTGGGTTGAATAAAGCTGTGAACCATTGATTGCATCGGTACTGCTTTCGCTGACACGACCTGCCGCAACATTGGTGATTTGGCGCTCGTTACCCTCACTACCAACACTGGCCACACTGCTCGGACTAGTGCCTGCATAGTTATAAGTAACTCCACCCACTGTACCATTCGAAGTTGGATTGGCTGCTGAAGTGACCGAACCTGCACCCAATGCCACATCATCTGCATTGCTTGCCACGGCATTGGAACCCAGTGCTACACCTCGGCTTGCCTGTGCATTAGCGGTATCACCCAAAGCGATCGCACCTGCCACTGCCGCCCTAGATGTACTACCAAGGGCTATAGAACCCTGACCAATCGCTTGATTAGTATTACCAATTGCCACTGCGCCACTTGCCGCAGCCGTCCCCCCAATATTGCCCGCCGCTGTGTTGTCTTTCCCCAGCGCAACCGCACCGTCACCATTTGCGGTGTTTGGGTCACCGATGGCCACCGCACCATCACCTGTTGCGGTTTGAGCACGGCCAATCGCAACTGCACCACCATCAGCGGTTGCTGAGTTAGCTATTGTGCCATCTGAACCAATGGAAATGTTTTGGCCCGTTGCACCCGTGGTTACATCATTACCCACCGCAATGTTTTTACCCCCCGTACCCGTTGCTGTAGTTGCATCACTTCCTATCGCAATATCAGCAAAACTTCTCGCCTTCGAAAGATGACCAACTGCTACTGATTCTTCTGCAGTTGCCTCAGCTAAAGTCCCCACGGCTGCAGCATAACGAGAAGTTGCTTGCGCACCATTTCCCACTGCAAGTGTTTCATCTGCAGTCGCTTTTGAATAATTCCCCAAAGCCACTGCACCAGCACCATCCGCTCTGGAATTAGAACCAAATGCGCTTGACTCCCAATCCTCACCATCTTTGACTCTCCCAGCAGCATAGGAGTTTATCCCTACAGCCACCGCCCCCACTGTGATCGCCTGAGAACCAAAACCCAGTGCGGTGGCGCCACGAGCAGTCGCTGCGGCTTGATTTCCCAAGGCTGTTGCCGCCTGTCCACTGGTGACCGAGTTTGCACCAATAGCAGTAGACTCTGCACCTGCGGCCGAAGCGTTGCTCCCCAATGAACTGGCAGACAGACCACTCGATTGTGCATTCTGTCCGACGGATGTCGAGCCCAAACCAGATGCGGCACTAAATGCTCCAACAGACACACTATTTTGACCATTCCCTGCAGCACGTCGACCTATCGCAATCGAACTATTTCCCAGTGCCTCAGCATAACCACCAAGGGCGATACCAAAATTTTGTCCAGTCGCTTTCGCATCATTCCCAATGGCAATTGAACCTGCGACCTGTGTCTGCGCATTTTTACCAATGGCAATCTGTCCGCCACCATTAAGTGGAGTTCCATCACCTGTCGGAGACTGTACATTCCCAGTGTAAGCATTTGTACCAAGCGTAATATTATCTGAACCACGACTGGTGGCTCTATAACCTTGAGAAACACTACCATGCCCCGCAGCACAAGAACCTGCTCCAATCGCTACACTATTATTCGATTTAGAGCCACTTCCGACAACACCACCTGCATTACAATTCTGGTAGGTACTTCCACCACCTGCTTCATAACCTGCAAACACGTGACTACTATAAAAAATTGAACCCATCATCGTCGCCAATATGACTGGCGTTAGATAAGGTTTTGTATAAAGAGAATCTGTATTTACGGGAGGGTTAAGAGCTGCTGTTACATTCGCAGAAACGTTACGTTTTTTCGTTGTGCCGCGTGCAAGTTCTGAAACAACCGTCCATAAACCTAAATATTTATTCCAAACTAAGCGATATATTTTATTCATGATCCAGTGCCTTTATTATTAATCAAGCACTATTTAATTTAGAGAATAAAATAAGAGACCATTTAACAGTTGCATCCAAAAATTTAACATTTAAGTTGCTTTTTTTGTAAGTTATAAAATCAAACCAAAAAACAGACAAACATTAACATTACAGGAGTTTTTTATAAACAGAATAGGCAGACAATATTTACAATTGAAACACTTTATAAATAGAAACAGTTAAAGAAAATATAATATTTGCTTTTGTAAATTTAATTTATCACCAACACATTACCTTAATCAATTTCAATTTAAAACACGATGCTATAAAACTAAATATTCAAATGTGATACGAATAATCATTTCTTATTTTAAGTATTCAACATTATTTATTCAATAAACACTGATATAAAAACAGAGCAAACTAAAAATCGTTTGCTCTGTTGATTAAGTTGAACTTACCATTGAATATTCACACGGCGGTTTGGCGCTAGACATTGAACCAATTGGGTATTACGTGCTTGACCAGAACACTCCTGATAAACACTGGTTCCACCACTCACCTGCAATTGAATACGACTCGGATCCACACCTTGCTGTACCAAAAGCTGCGCCACGGTATTGGCACGGCGTGAAGATAAATCTTGGTTATAGCCAAACTTACCTAAGCGATCAGCATAGCCCGAGATAATGACTGGATTTTTGGATTGTTGAATGGCACTGGCCATACTGCCAATATTCGCTGAACCCGCTTCAATCGCATTGGCATCAGAACGGTCGAACGCAAAAAATACCGTCCCTGATTGAGCTGCCGTTTGAATCGGTGCAGGCAATACGGCTGGAACAGCGTTATTCACGCCCCAAGTCATCAAACCTTGACACTCCTCACCTTTCCAAGACAAACGATTGGCAAGGTATTTCTTATCAAAATCAATGCGTAACTGACAACGTTTATAATCCTGTGTATTCGGTACACGGATATCTAAAACATAGTTCCATGTTTTCACCGCAAAAACACCTTCACTAAAGTGTGGATTGCCGAGAATATGACGGAATTGGTCTTTGTTCATACCGACATCTAAACGGGCAACATCGTTATATTCATAACGTTTCACCAGTTTTAGGTAACTTCTGTTCACCTCGGGAAAAGTCACCTCTTGAGTTGTTTCCAGTTCGACTTCGGCTTGGGTTTCTTCTGCATAACTCTGAAATGCCATGCCTGCAAATGCAATCACCATGAAAGCTTGAATCTTTTTCATATCCGTTCTCACTTAATTATTGTTTGAAGAAAGGAGAGCCAAAACGGCTCTCCTCAAAAGACTTAATCAATGATGGTGCTGACACCAACGCGAACAAGTGGACTATTGCCTTGGCTTCCCATTGCCGCCCCCGTCGTGAGTGACCAACGGCCATTGTCGGCTGTTTTACGGAAAGTCACACCAATCGCACTTTGATCGTTGTAATATGCCGCCCCTGCCGCCATGGTGACCTTACCAGGAACAAATGGCGCATTTTCAAGTGCAGCAGTTGCAGCAATACCTGCAGACATTTTGTCTTCCAGCTTATCCATACGCTTGTTGGTATCGTAGAAGGCTTGTTGTAACTGATCACCAAGATTGGTCACACGGTTATCCACTGCACCTAAGGCATCACCAACGTTGTCATATTTTCCGCCAGCAACCTCATAGCTTGGCCCTTTCCAGCCTGTGCTTGGGTCGTAACCCGCGCCGCCACCAAGCGCCTTGCCAACATCTTCATAAGAACGATGTAACTGCCCACCATTGATGCCATCTTGAGAACCGCTGGCAATCGCACCATCGGCAACACCTGTGACTTTCTTGCCACCCGCATTGATGCCTTCTTTGGTCATGCTTGGCCCATCAACGATACGCACGCCATCAGCAGCAATTGTGGTTCCACCAGCACCGCCCACATTGACCTGATTAGCATTGACATCCTTAGCCGTGACACTGTCTACGGTAATGTCTTTGGCTAGACCGACTTCAAAGTCCTTACTGCCATCATCTTTGGCGGTTGGCGTGACTAAAATATTGCCATCTTTATTGCTGACCGTCGATTTGGCTGCTGCAGCCGCACCTCGAACAGAGTTGATCGCATCATCAATGTTGCTTTCACCCGTACCACCCACATTACTGGTCGTAATTGAGCCATCTGGATTCACTTTGGCATTACCACCGACCACGTTTTTCACGCTGTCAGCAACACCATGCAATTGACCACCGTTGATCGCATCTTTAGAACCTGCCGCGACCGTACCATCGGCAACACCCGTGACTTTGTTATCACCTGCATCAATGCCGTCTTTTGTCACGCTTGGACCACCCGCAATGGTTAAACCATCGCCATTGATGACCGTATCACCCGCAGTCACGCTATCGACTTTAATATCCTTCGATAGGCCAACTTCAAAGTCTGTACCACCTTCAGCATTTGGACGACTTCTAACTGTGACATTTTCGTCGCCAGCCGCTTTACTTACCGTGGTTTTGGCCTCTTGTGCGGCTTTACCCACAGCACCAATTGCATCATTGATGTTGTCTTTACCCGTTCCGCCAATGTTGCTTGTGCTAATGCTGCCATCAGGATTCACCGTGGTATCTCCACCAATCGCTCCTGCAACACTATCCGCAACACCTTTTAACTGGCTGCCATTGATTGCATCTTGTGAATCAGTTGCAATACGCCCTGCTGCAACACCTGTAATCACCGTATTGCCTGCATCTATGCCTCTTGCACTGATACGTGGACCAACGCTATTCCCCATCGGGTCAGCGAAACCAAGACCATCCTGACCAAGAATCGTGGTGTTTCCAGCTTGATCTTTTAAGCTCACACCTTTGGCATCCAGAATGGTTTCATTCCCTTCTGCATCTGTTGAGGTAACACTGTCAAATTTCACATCTTTTGCAGTGGCAACCTCATAGTTGGTGCTACCATCAGCATTCTTGGTTTGCGTCACCAGCATATTGTCACCTTCGGTCACCGTGGTTTTGGCTGCAACGGCCTGACCACGAACCGAGTCAATTGCATCATGGATGTTATTTTCACCCGTGTTCCCCACATTGCTGGTCGTTACTGATCCATTTGGATTCAATACAGTTTCACCACCAATTGAGTTTTTGACACTGTCTGCAATAGCATGGATTTGACCACCATTAATCGCTTCAGTGGAACCTGCGGCAATCGTGCCATCTGCTACACCACTAATCTTGCCTGTTGCGCCATCAATGTTGACGTCACCGACTTGGACTGAATCAAAGGACACATCATCTTTGGTCGCAACGTTGTAGATGTCTTGACCATCTGCGCCTGTCGTTTTAGTCACCGTAACATTCTTGCCTTCAGTCACTTCCGTTTTAGAAGCTGCTGCTTCACCTTGAATCGCATCGGCAACCGTATCGTAGCCTTTGCCGCTCACGGTAAATGGACCATTCAACTTGCCGCCTTCATTGGTTACGCCACCGCCCAAGATATCGCCTGTAGATGTGATGCTGTCATTAAGCTGACCACCATTGATTGCATCTTTTGAACCTGAGGCAATCGTGCCATCGGCTACACCACTGATTTTGCCTGTTGCGCCATCAATGTTGACGTCACCCACTTGGACTGAATCAAAGGACACGTCATCTTTGGTCGCAACGTTGTAAATATCTTGACCATCTGCACCTGTCGTTTTAGTCACCGTGACATTCTTACCTTCGGTCACTTCCGTTTTAGAGGCTGCGGCTTCACCTTGAATCGCATCGGCAACCGTATCGTAGCCTTTGCCGCTCACAGTAAATGGACCATTCAACTTGCCGCCTTCATTGGTCACGCCACCGCCCAAGATATCGCCTGTTGATGTGATGCTGTCATTGAGCTGACCACCATTGATTGCATCTTTAGAGCCTGCCGCAATCGTGCCATCGGCTACACCACTGATCTTGCCTGTTGCTGCATCAATATTGACGTCACCGACTTGGACTGAATCAAAGTCCACATCACGTGCTGTTGCAACTTCATAGTTGGTGCTGCCATCTGGATTAGTGGATTGCGTCACCACCATATTGTCACCTTCGGTCACCGTGGTTTTGGCTGCAACGGCCTGACCTCGAACTGAGTCAATCGCATCATGGATGTTGTTTTGACCTGTGTTCCCCACGTTGGCCGTTGTGATTGAACCATCTGGATTCAGCGTCGTTTCACCACCAATTGAGTTTTTGACACTGTCCGCAATGCCATGGATTTGACCACCATTAATCGCTTCAGTTGAACCTGCGGCAATCGTGCCATCTGCAACGCCACTGATCTTGCCTGTCGTGCCATCAATGTTGACATCACCGACTTGAACCGAATCAAATGACACATCGTCTGCTGTCGCAACTTCGTAGATGGTTTGTCCATCTGCACCTGTACGGCTTTCTACGGTCATATTCTTGCCCGCTTCAACTTCGGTTTTTGCAGCAGCAGCTTCGCCTTGAATCGCATCGGCAACGGTATCGTAACCTTTACCGCTCACGGTAAATGGACCATTCAGCTTACCGCCTTCATTGGTCACACCACCGCCTAAGATATCGCCTGTTGACGTGATGCTGTCATTGAGTTGTCCGCCATTGACCGCATCTTTAGAGCCTGCTGCGATCGTGCCATCTGCTACACCACTGATCTTGCCTGTTGCGCCATCAATGTTGACGTCACCGACTTGGACTGAATCAAAGTCCACATCGCGTGCTGTTGCAACTTCATAGTTGGTGCTGCCATCTGGATTAGTGGATTGCGTCACCACCATATTGTCGCCTTCGGTCACCGTGGTTTTAGCTGCAACGGCCTGACCTCGAACTGAGTCAATCGCATCATGGATGTTGTTTTGACCTGTGTTCCCCACGTTGGCCGTTGTGATTGAACCATCTGGATTCAACGTCGTTTCACCACCAATTGAGTTTTTGACACTGTCTGCAATGCCATGGATTTGACCACCATTAATCGCTTCAGTTGAACCTGCGGCAATTGTGCCATCTGCGACGCCGCTGATCTTACCTGTCGTGCCATCAATGTTGACATCACCCACTTGGACTGAATCAAATGACACATCGTCTGCGGTTGCAACTTCGTAGATGGTTTGTCCATCTGCACCTGTACGGCTTTCCACGGTCATGTTCTTGCCCGCTTCAACTTCGGTTTTCGCTGCTGCTGCTTCAGCTTGAATTGCATCGGCAACCGTATCGTAACCTTTACCGCTCACGGTAAATGGACCATTCAGCTTACCGCCTTCATTGGTCACACCACCGCCTAAGATATCGCCTGTTGACGTGATGCTGTCATTGAGTTGTCCGCCATTGATCGCATCTTTAGAGCCTGCTGCAACCGTACCATCTGCAACATTGGTCAATTTAGAACCGCCTGCATCAATACCAGTACGATCAACACGAGGTCCTGTCGGATTACCTGCTGCATCGGTAAAACCTAATCCCGTACTGTTAATAAGGGTGGTATCGCCTTGTGCGTTTTTAACCGTGGTTCCACTTGCAGTAATCGCTGTATTATTGCCTTGTGCATCTTTAACAACAGTACCACCAGCAACAATCGAACTGCTATTACCCACTGCATCCGTTACGGTTACGCCACTGGTATCTAAACGGGTATCACCTGCTGTCACACTATTCACTTTCAGATCTTTGTTGAGACCGTACTGAATCGTGTTGCCATCTTTGCTCACCGTCAGGTTTTCTTCGCCTGCAACTGTGCCAATATCAACCGTATCGCCAGCTTTCACTGCACCTGTATTGGCACCATTGCTTTGCAAGTTCCAGCCTTTGTCCAATTCTGAAATCGCAGCGCCAACATTACGAACTGTTTCTCCATTGACTTCATAGCTTGGTGCTGTGACTGTGCCATCTGGATTCACTACCGAACCGCCACCTAAAGCATCGGATACGCTCTTGGCTGTACCTGCCAATTGGCTACCATTAATGACTTCATCGGAAGTCTCACTGACTTCGCCCGCAGTTACACCACTAATCTTGCCTGTCGCCCCATCAATGTTCACATCGCCCACTTGGACTGAATCAAATGAAACATCATCAGCTGTCGCAACTTCGTAGATGGTCTGACCATCTGTACCTGTACGGCTTTCTACGGTCATGTTCTTGCCCGCTTCAACCTCAGTTTTCGCAGCAACTGCGGTCCCACGTACAGAGTTGATCGCGTCATGGATATTATCTTGACCCGTATTTCCGACATTAGCCGTAGTGATCGAACCATCTGGATTCAGCGTTGTTTCACCTCCAATCGAGTTTTTGACACTATCCGCAATGCCATGGATTTGACCGCCATTAACCGCTTCGGTTGAACCTGCGGCAATCGTGCCAGCTGTAACGCCACTAATCTTGCCTGTCGACCCATCAATGTTCACATCGCCCACTTGGACTGAATCAAATGACACATCATCAGCTGTCGCAACTTCGTAGATGGTCTGACCATCTGTACCTGTACGGCTTTCTACGGTCATGTTCTTGCCCGCTTCAACCTCAGTTTTCGCTGCTGCCGCGGCATCATCCAACTGACCTTTGTTCACTGCATCGGTATCATTTACACCTGCACCGACATTGGTAATTGGATTACCTGCTGCATTAATCCCTGACTTGGTGATACTTGGGCCATTAGTAATGGTGACACCATTGTCGTTAATGACGGTATCGCCCGCAGTCACGCTATCCACTTTTAAGTCTTTGTTGAGACCATATTGAATGGTATTGCCTGCTTTAGTCACCGTCAGATTTTCTTCACCATTGACTGTACCGATATCAACCGTATCACCTGCTTTGACTGCTGCACCATTGGCACCATTGCTTTGTAAATTCCAGCCTTTGTCCAGTTCTGAAATCGCTGCGCCAACGTTGTTGCTTTCTACACCATTCACGGTATAGCTTGGTGCGCTGACGGTGCCATCTGGATTCACTACTGAACCACCACCTAAAGCATCAGATACGCTCTTGGCTGTTCCTGCCAATTGGCTACCATTGATCGCTTCATCCGAGGTTGCACTGACTTCGCCCGCAGTTACACCACTGATTTTGCCCGTGGTGCCATCAATCGTGACATCACCTACAGTGACATTGTTAAAGTCAACATTGTCCGCTGTTGCTACGTTATAGATGTCTTGCCCATCTGCTCCCGTGGTTTTAGAAACGGTGATGTTCTTGCCTTGAGTCACTTCGGTCTTCGAGGCTGCAGCAGCTTTATCCAACTGCCCTTTATTCACTGCATCACTTGGTGCTGTGCCATCTGCAACATTACTGATTGTATTCCCTGCTGCATTAATCCCTGACTTGGTGATACTTGGGCCATTAGTAATGGTGACACCGTTGTCGTTAATAACCGTATCGCCCGCAGTCACACTGTCCACTTTTAAGTCTTTGTTGAGACCATATTGAATGGTGTTGCCTGCTTTAGTCACCGTCAGATTTTCTTCACCATTGACTGTACCGATATCAACTGTATCACCTGCTTTGATTGCTGCACCATTGGCACCATTGCTTTGCAAGTTCCAGCCTTTATCCAGTTCTGAAATCGCTGCGCCAACGTTGTTGCTTTCTACACCATTCACGGTATAGCTTGGTGCGCTGACAGTGCCATCTGGATTCACTACTGAACCACCACCTAAAGCATCAGATACGCTCTTGGCTGTTCCTGCCAATTGGCTACCATTGATCGCTTCATCGGATGTTGCACTGACTTCGCCCGCAGTTACACCACTGATCTTGCCCGTGCTGCCATCAATCGTGACATCACCTACAGTGACATTGTTAAAGTCAACATTGTCCGCTGTTGCTACGTTATAGATGTCTTGCCCATCTGCTCCCGTGGTTTTAGAAACGGTGATGTTCTTGCCTTGAGTCACTTCGGTCTTCGAGGCTGCAGCAGCTTTATCCAACTGCCCTTTATTCACTGCATCACTTGGTGCTGTGCCATCTGCAACATTACTGATTGTATTCCCTGCTGCATTAATCCCTGACTTGGTGATACTTGGGCCATTAGTAATGGTGACACCGTTGTCGTTAATAACCGTATCGCCCGCAGTCACACTGTCCACTTTCAGGTCTTTGTTGAGACCATATTGAATCGTGTTGCCATTCTTAGTGACTGTGAGATTTTCTTCACCATCGACCGTACCGATATCAACTATGTCTCCTGCCTTAATGGCATCTGCACCAGCACCATTGCTTTGTAAATTCCAACCCTGATCCAAAGCTTCTATCGCAGCACCCACATTATTGATTGGAGTATCATTCACAATATAGCTTGGTGCGGTTATAGAACCATCTGGATTCACGGTTGAACCACCACCCAAATGATTTGCAGTAGAATCTGCCAGATTACCTAAAGCCTGTTGGGTTGAATAAAGCTGTGAACCATTGATTGCATCTGTACTGCTTTCGCTGACACGACCTGCTGCCACATTGGTGATTTGGCGCTCATTACCTTCACTACCAATACTGACTACACTGCTCGGACTGGTACCTGCATAGTTATAAGTAATATCTCCAACTGTCCCGTTCGCGGTTGGATTGGCTGCTGCAGTAACTGAACCTGAACCCAATGCTACATCATCCGCATTAGTTGCCACGGCATTAGAACCCAGCGCTACACCTCGGCTTGCCTGTGCATTTGCGGTATCACCCAAAGCGATCGCGCCTGCTGCTGCCGCATTGGATGTATTACCGATTGCCACTGAACCTTGACCAATGGCTTGGTTGGTATTACCAATTGCAACTGCTCCACTGGCCAAAGTCGTTGCACCTGTATCCCCAGCGGCAGTATTGTCCTTACCTAAAGCAACCGCACCACTACCACTGGCACGGTTTGGATCACCGATGGCGACTGCACCATCACCATTGGCAACTTGATCTCGGCCAATCGCGACTGCACCACCTGAGGCTGTTTCTGAGTTGGCTGTGGTGCCATCCGAGCCAATGGCAACATTTTTACCAGTTGCCCCTGTGGTTACACCATTCCCCATCGCAATATTATCGCCAGTTGTTCCAGCCGCAGTGGCTGCATTAAAACCGACCGCAATATCACCATTACTTCGTGCTTGAGATTCTGCACCTAATGCCACAGTAAAATCGCTGCTTGCCTGAGCACCCGCACCGATGGCTGTCGCCTCATTACCTATAGCATTTGCTAATGCACCAAAAGCACTTGCCGTCTCACCACTGGCTTTTGCATTTGAACCTGTTACCGTTGCCCCTACACCTGTTGCTTCGGCTGCATTTCCTGTTGCGGTCGCAAAGTCAGCAGTTGCTTTAGCATCATTACCTGTCGCAGTAGAAAAATCACCTGTAGCTTGCGTATCTCCACCAACAGCGACTGAGCCATCACCAGAAGCCTCACTCGACTCACCCATCGCAATTGTATTTTTATTGGTTGCACTCGCCCCATCACCTACAGCTATTGCCGTAAAAATTGTTCCATTTTCTGTGCGTCCTTGTGCTGTTGCATTACGTCCTACAGCAATATCCCGTTCATTGGTTGCAGTACTTTGTCGACCTAACGCAATGGTTTCATTACCTGTTGCTTTAGATCGCGTTCCCATCGCAATCGAGTCAACGCCTGCTGCATTCGGTGCATTATTCGGATCATAGTTTCTAAGACCATCACTACTACCAATCGCAATACCACGTTGTCCACTGGTTGTTGCAGAATATCCGAGTGCAATCCCGCCCGTTGCACCAGTATTGACTGTCGCAGTATTCCCTTGGGCAATCGCATAATCAGCATCGGCATAACTCTGACGTCCAAACGCAATCGCGGTCTGACCTGTGACACGGTTAGCCACACCAATTGCAATGCTGTTGGTACCTACTCCAGTACCATCAGATGTCGCATTAGAGGCATCTACCACTTGGTTACCAATCCCCATTAAAGTATTGTAACCACCTGCACCAGCTGTACTATTCCCCTGTCCGATCAAAACATTATGAAAGTTTGAAGATGTGGTTGAATTATTAGCAGCCCCAACAACAGTTGCTCCTCCTACACCACGAATTGTATTTTGACGGCCTACAGCTGTTGAAGAACTAAATACTCCTCCTTGGTTGCCTGTAGCTACTCCTGTACCATAAGCAACATTACCTGCACCACGGCGATTGACAACACCCTGCTGGTATGCAGCGTTAGTGCCAGCAATATCATTACCACATCCCACCGCTGTACCATTACCACCACTGATAGTTGCTTCATTCACCCCAGTACCACATTGTGATGAAGACGGTGAAATGGCCATGCTTGAACTATTATTTGAAGTCCCGCCCCCAGTATTGACAGCAGCAAAAGCACCTACGCTCCAGAATACTGAACTAATCGTAAGTGCAATTAAGCTAGGTTTAAGCAGAGTTTGTTGATATGTTGCAGCAGATGAGGTGGTCTCTGTTTTTATAGATATATTCGCAGCTACATTACGTTTTTTTGTGACGCCGCGTGCATTTTCAGAAACAACAGTCCATAAATTTAGACTTTTATTCCAGACCAAACGATAAATTTTATTCATAATCAGTACTTCTTAGAGGATTCTAACCCGTACAAATTTAAATAAACAAAACCTACACACTATTAACAATTAAGCCCAATATTTAACAATTGCGTCACATTTTTAGTAATTTTAATGAAGTATTCCCATAATGCATAATAAAATACATATTAAACAAAAATAATAAACATAATGGGACTATTTTAAGATAAATCACAACTGTATATTTAGGCTCAGGTATAAGTGTGTCATCTCGACATTCGACACCTTTTCTATTCCTATGCTATGAAAAAACAGTTACTTAACATCCATAATGATTACCTAAAATTACTTGTGGATACCGCAACCACATTTGGTGTCCCCAAAGCTGAAGTTATTCGCTATTGCCAAATCCCTTTATCTTTACTTACTGATAATAATAAACAGGAACGTATTAGTTTTGACCAATGGACAGAGATTATTATTCATTTGTTAGAGCTTTTACCCGATAAAGGTGTGGGTTATCAATTTGGTTTAAATTGTAAACCCACCACACATGGTGCACTTGGGTTTCTATTAATTACTAATAGTTCAATCGGCAAAGTCCTTATTGATTTACAAAAATATTATAGTATGCGTATTCATAAAATGGATTTAGCCGTTCTAAATAAAAATAATAAAATCATTCTAAGGCTTAATCCACTGTATCAGCTCTCACCTCAACTCAATGAAAGCAAAAAAAATTCTGTTAATAAATTTTTTATCGAAAGTGCTTTGGTTGATATTATTAATAACTTACAAATGATCACTAATTTTAATTTAACCGGAATTAATATGCATGTGACCTGGGATAAAGAGGATTATCATTCATTTTATGAAAAGCGCTTACCCATGATGCATTTTAATCAAGAGCACAATCAGATTAGCTTTGATCTAAAATGTTTGGATCTACCACTGACGTTTAACTCAAATAGCGCTTATCAACTTGCAATAGAAATGGTGAATAAGGAATACCTTTTCTACCAAGATCTAGACAATAAGATTATTTTAAAAGTCAACCAACAACTCAAATTTACCCCTGGTGTCGGTTTTCCAAGCCTAACTGATGTCGCTGAAAAATTAAAACTCTCAGAAAGAACCTTAAAAAGAGAATTAGCACTTGCCAACACAACTTTTTCTGCACTACTACAATCAAAGAAGTTTGAGCTTGCCAAAAAGTTGATTGACTCAAATCGTAATATTCAAGAAATCTCTGATTTACTGGGTTATAGCCATATTAGTGCTTTTTCTCGGGCTTTTTTTGGCTGGACAGGTAAAAAACCAAGTGATTATATTCGTGAACAACGCAGTTCAATTAAAAGCTATTCTATTGAAAAGGCTAAAAAACTATATAAATAACTCACTCATTATCAATCTCAACACATTAAACATTATCTACCATAAATTTAAACATAATATGCATTTTTCACCCAAACTATTCCATTATTAAAAAAAGACAGATACATTATAAAAACTTAGTTTCCCCTCAGTTGTTGATACCCCGAATTAGGCGACTGAGGCTTTTTATTCAAAACACACATTAATAATGAATTGCATTATTCATTATTAAATAAAATTTGCTATTTTATATAGCCCTCAGTTTACCCTCAGTTGTCGATACCCCGAATTAGGCAACTGAGGCTTTTTATTTTTTAGCCTTACCAATTTATACTTTAAATATAATTTTCTAAATAAAGTGCTAATCCAATCTATTAGAGAAATATTTCTTTCTTAACCACAGAGACACACTGACAAGCGCAATCAACACAGGGACTTCAATCAATGGCCCAATCACCGTGGTAAAAGCGACAGGTGAAGCCAAACCAAAGGTCGCAATTGCAACAGCCAACGCCAACTCAAAATTATTGCCTGCTGCAGTAAATGAAATCGCGGTGGTTTTCGCATAGTCATTGCCCATCCATTTACTCATAAAGAAGCTGATGAAGAACATCACGACAAAGTATATGGTCAATGGAAGTGCGATACGAAGCACATCCAAAGGCAAGCTCACAACCTCAGCACCTTTCAGGCTAAACATCGCCACAATGGTAAACAGCAATGCCAACAAGCTGAGCGGACTGATCTTGGGCAAAAAAACATGCTGATACCACTGTAAACCTTTGGCACGGACCAAGATTAAACGGGTCAAAAACCCAAGTAAAAATGGAATACCGAGATAGATCAACACCGCATGGCTAATGGTCCAAAAATCAACATGGATCACTTGCCCTGCAATCCCAAAGTAAGGCGGTAAAAATGTTAGGAATAACCAAGCATAGGTGCTAAAGAATAGAATCTGGAAAATACTATTGAAAGCGACCAAGGCTGCGACATATTGATTATCACCACAAGCCAAACCGTTCCAGACCAAGACCATTGCAATACAACGGGCCAAACCAATCAAAATCAGTCCAGTCATATATTCTGGATAGCTATGCAAAAAAAGAATGGCTAATGCAAACATCAGCACAGGTGCAATCACCCAGTTCTGCACTAAAGACAAGCTTAAAGTTTTTTTGTCTTTAAACACTTGCGGTAGTGTGGCGTAATCCACTTTGGCTAAGGGTGGATACATCATCAAAATCAAACCCAGCGCAATTGGAATATTGACTGAATCGACACTCATTTGGTTTAAGCTGACCGAGGCTTGCGGGATAAACACACCTATCGCAACACCTAAAGCCATGGCGATAAAAATCCAGAGCGTCAGGTTACGATCTAAAAAGGAAAGGGTCTGCATGGCTTTTTAATCACAGCAACTTTTTGATACCAAGCTTTGCAAACTTGGTAATAAGGTCACCGCTTGCGTATCTAAAACCGACAGAACCTCATGCCCCCATGCGGGAAGTTGCGGATTGATCCGGTAATACACCCATTGCCCCTGACGGCGATCTTGCAACAAACCTGATGCACGTAATAAAGCCAGATGACGCGAAATTTTCGGTTGACTCAATTGTAATTTTTCAGTCAGATCACATACACATAACTCTTGATGCTGGGCAACCAACATTACGATATTGAGTCGGGTTTCATCAGATAAACACTTAAAAAAAGCGACAGCTTCCATTTCAGTTTCCTATTTAGATCTTCAATTTTCGGGCTTAAGATTTACTGAATTCGCTGACCATGTTCATCAATCACCTGTTCACCATCTTCTTTGCGAAATGCACCTTTTTGAGGGAAAGGTAAAATGTCGAGTACACGTTCCGATGGCCGACATAAACGTGTACCCAAAGTCGTGACCACAAAGGGACGATTGATCAGAATCGGATATTCAAGCATAAACTCGATCAGTTGAGCATCGCTCCAATCGTCTCGATCAAGTGACAAATTACGATAAGGCTCGACATTCTGGCGGATTGCTTCTCTGACCGTTAATTGTGCATCCCGAATCAAACCCATCAGCTCATCCCTTGTTGGTGGGTGAATCAGATATTCAATCACGGTCGGCTCAACCCCAGTATTGCGAATCAAAGCCAGTGTATTGCGTGAAGTTCCACACGCAGGATTGTGGTAAATCGTGATGTCGTCCATTGCACTTGATCTTTTAATAAGAGAATAGACCTTTTATATATGAATATTCATATATATGCAATTCCATATATTTAGCGCTCAATCTATTTTTTAATAGACCCGATAAAAATCAAAAAGATAGAGAGACTCAACTTGAACTATTTTTTTAAATCGTGGATGGAGGTTGAATTATTGAAAAGCGCTAAAGCGTTCCAGTTCATCAATGAGCTGTTTCTTTAAATCATCATCATAAATTTTAAATTTCAGGGTTTGAGTGTAGTTTTCAACAAAAATCAGACGGCTAAATTCGCTGTTGACCAAACCTTTAGCTGCCAAAAATGCCTGATAAGCTGCAAGCAATACACTTAAACGATGGCTTAGTGGCTTGCTCTCTCTTAATGTAAACGCTTTCTCCTGCATATAAATCGCTCCTCGTTTTTCTCAGCCCTTCCCCTTCATTCACCATGATTTAAATTTATTCTGATACGTGTGGAAGCATTTTTATTATTATTTAGTTTTTATTATATAAATCACGATAATGTTTTTAGATGACGTTTTTATGACAGTTTAATAATTCAGAAAAAATCAATGAACATCAGCTAGATAAGTTTTCTTTTATAGACTATGCTGTATAGGTCTCTTAAATGTGATATTTAATAATGAGCGATGTCGGTCTGTTAACTGAATTAAATCAAATGATTCATTATTATGTGACACGGAATGGATATCAACCAACACGAATTATTCTCGGGTATAAAGCCTATACCACCCTCATGCAAGACCAAAACTTTTCTAACGAAGTCCTAAATTCCGCACTCGATCCGAATAAACGTAAATACAAGAAACTGAAAATCAAACTGACCAAGGACGATGATCAGTTAGAACTTGAATAAGTAGCGATGACTGAAGTAAATCTATGATTATCAAAGCGACCCAACAAGACCATGTAACCTTATTAGACATCTGGGAAAAATCGGTCAGAGCGACGCATGACTTTTTACCTGAAGCGATGATTGCAGAGCTCAAGCCACTGATCATGAATGAATATTTTCATCATGTTGCACTATATAAATATGTGATTGAGCATAAAATTGTCGGCTTTCTTGGCAGCAGTAGCGACAATATTGAAATGCTGTTTATTCTGCCAGAATATCGAAGATCGGGGATCGGCAAGGCCCTACTCGATTTTGCAGTCACACAACTTCAGATCTATAAAGTTGATGTGAATGAGCAGAATCTACAAGCCGTTCAGTTTTATCAAAAAATGGGATTTCAGACGATGAGTCGTTCAGAGCTCGATGGTCAGGGAAACCCCTATCCGCTTTTACATCTACACATCAGCCCCTAAAGACTTATTCGTCCTCATAAAGAAACACGTGTTCAATGCTCAACCCAAATGCATGAGCAATTTTAAAGGCAAGCGTTAGACTCGGGTCATAGCGCTCTTTTTCAATGGCATTAATGGTTTGCCGCGATACACTGACATGATCCCCCAAGTCGCTTTGCGACCAGCCTTTGTCTTTTCTCAACTGGGGTACATTATTTTTCATCGATATTTCCAAGTTCCTACGGCGGTTGCAATTGACCAAAGCATCGCCATCATCGGCCAAATGATAAACATGGTCAGTTTTGGAAAGCCCACATTTTCCAGAAAGCCATAACTAAACGTAATCAGAGATGTGCCTACAAAGCTGATGCCAAGCGCCTGTAATTGTATCTTCTGTTGCAGTTCATCAAAACGTTTGAATTGTTGAATAATCACAAATGCAATCAGCAATGCCGGCAACATTGGCGTTAATGAAACAACAATTTTAAGCCATTGTTGATCAATAAAATTTAAAACTTTTAATGAGCCGATCAAAACCACCACATAGATTGCAATCGCGATCAGCAGCTGCAACAAATTCCGAGAATAATTCATACCACACCATGTAAAGTAAGCTTTACATCAGTATATTTAGCACACAACATAATGTAAAGCATACTTTACATATTTTTCATTATTTCAACTCTAGTAGATGTTCACTTCTCACCGAATTGATCATTTTGAAAGATAAGTTCAGTAAATGAGTCACTGAGCAAATTTATTTTTTCTTCTAATATGCGGCTATTGAATAGCAAGCTTCGAGCGTTAGGTTCACATGACTCAATTGCCAAAAGTTAAACGTCGTCTTCTCAACTCGCAAACTGCGAAAAAATTGCTGAATAGCCGTAGCGGACGTCAGGCACGCCATATCTTCTCGAATGCGACTGATCGCATTTTACGTGGGCATCAACTTGCGCTTTCTGGAAGCACACCTTTTGATATTGTGTATCAACGTGAAATTATCAGCCTACGTCACTATACAGCGGCAACGGAGAACACAACCCAGCATCGTATTCCCTTGGTGATTGTGCCCCCTCTGGCTGCCAATATGCTGATCTATGATTTATTTCCAAATCGCAGCCTCGTGCGCTATTTTCTGGCCCAAGGTTTTGATGTGTATCTGATTGACTGGGGTACCCCGAGCCTACGCCAAGCCAAATATAATCTTGGTACTTACGTGAAAACGTTTATGCCCGACTTTATCGAAAAGATTCGTGAGCATAGCGGTCAGCAACAACTTTCACTGTTTGGCTGGAGTCTAGGCGGCGCTTTATCCTTGTGTTATACCGCTCTATTCAAAGATAAAAACATCCAGAATCTGATGATCTTGGCTTCACCTATCAACACGCATAAATCAGGTTATATGGGTAAGTTTTATCAGCGTCTTACCGTACCTGCGCAATGGATTCGGAGTAATACCAAGTTCCGTATTCATCAAGTGCCGAGCCGAGTGTTCCATATTCATGGCTGGCAAAATACGCTGGGATTTAAACTCACCGATCCAATCGGAAACTTTAAAAACTATTGGGATCTGTTAAAAAACCTGAATGATCGCCAATTTGTGATTAACCACGCCACCTCAAGCTCCTTTGTCGACAATATGCTGGCCTATCCAGGCGGTGTAATGCGCGATATTATTCTGCGCTTCTGGATTGATAATGAACTATCGACGGGTTCGGTTCAATTTGGTGAGCAAAGTGCAAATCTAAAAGATATTGATTGTTCAGTACTGGCAATTGGCGGCAGTAGCGACATTATCGTAACTGCGGAAGCAGTACGTCCACTGATGGATTTAATCAGCAGTAGCGACAAGCAATTTGAAATTGTTCCCGGCGGACATATGGGGCTGGTCTCAGGCAGCCAAGCACCAGAACTGGTCTGGCCTGTGGTAACGCAGTGGTTAGCGCCACGTTCTGAATAAATGTCACTCATCTACACAAATAAAAGGCGGCCATCTAGGCAGCCTTTTTTAATTCCCATGCAGCTTGATCATGCAAAATGTTGATAACGATGCAATACCAAACCTTCCACATTGACAGGCGTACCCAATAAATAGCCCTGTAACTGGTTGCAACCTAAACTGGTTAGGATGTCTGCTTGTTGCTGTGTTTCGACGCCTTCTGCTGTTACGACCAAACCCAGTTTTGCAGCCAAATGGATAATGCTTTCCAGAATTGCTTCTTCTTTAGAATTCGGTTTGAGGTCGATCAGAAAACCGCGGTCAATTTTAAGTTCATCTACAGGCAAGTCTTTTAAATATAAGAAGCTTGAATAGCCTGTACCAAAGTCATCAATGGCAATGCGAATGCCGAGCTTACGCAGGCGCTCCAAAGTACGAATACTGGAATCAATATGATGCATGGCTGTAGATTCAGTAATTTCAAGAATGAGGTGATGGGGTTGGATTTGGTATTGTTCTAATAATTGTTCGAGGACACTAAACAGCTTTTTATTTTCAAATTGTAGTGCAGAAAGATTAACAGCAATTGGATAAAACGGACTCTTACTTCGTTCCCACTTCTGGATTTGTTGGCAGGCTTGTTCCAGTGCCCAATATCCCATCGGAATAATCAAACCGGTTTTTTCTGCCCCTTCAATAAACATTTGTGGGGTCAGTAGTCCTAGGGTTGGATGCTTCCATCGAATCAGTGCTTCCACCCCGCAGACCTCATAATTCGAAGTAAATTTGGGTTGGTAGAACAAGACAAACTGTTGCTCATCAACAGCCTTATACAAGTCATTAATCAGTTTGGACTGACTGCGTACATCTTGCTGATCGGACATGGAATGGAACATGGTATAGGTGTTACGGCCTTGATCTTTGGAGATCAGCATCGCGACATCGGCATTAATCAACAGGTCTTGTACATTACAACCATGCTCAGGATACATGGCAATCCCGACACTGGCAGAAATATTAATATCCTTTGCCGCAATCAGATAGGTTTCCTGAATGTAGTGCAAAATATCTTCTGAAAGCTGCATCGCTTCATTAATATCGGTATCTTCAGAAATTAAGACAAACTCATCACCGCCAATCCGAAACAACTTATGACTCGAATCCAGCTTATTGTATAAACGGTTTGCCATTTGGATCAGGAGCTGATCGCCAATATGATGGCCAAAAGCATCATTCACTGATTTAAAACGATCTAAATCAATATACAGAAATGCCGCTTTTTGCCCATTTAAACGATGATGGTTAAACACCACTTCTGCATGTTCGGTCAGATACAAACGATTTGGGAGCTTGGTCAATGCATCATGTAAAGATTGAGTCGCTAGTTCTTTATTGATTAAGGTGAGTTGTTCATTTCTCTCTTCGAGTCGGGCCTCAAGCACTGCAACGGCAAAACCCGCCACCAGAACAAGACTGGTAATAAAGATAATGGTAAACAGCAAGACACTTTGTTCCGTATGTTCTGACGTCAGTATTTGCGCCAAACTTTCATCGAAATAAGTTGCCGCCATACCCGTGTAATGCATCCCAACGATACTTAAGGCCATGAGGACAGCAACCACAACTTTCAGTAAGGTCCGGTATGTCACTGCGGTTTTATATTTAAAAATAAAGAAGAAACTCAGACCAGAACCACTAATTGCAATGAGAACAGAACACAGAACCAAAAGCGGATCATAATGCATGGCATGATGTTCTACCATCAATGCGGCCATCCCCGTATAGTGCATCCCAGATATTCCCAAGCCCATGAATACAGCACCAAGGATTAAACGAGGGATCGGTAAAGTGGGTCTTGAAGTGAGCCAAACGGCAAAAATCGAAGCCGCAGCACCAATTAAATAAGATAGTATGGTTAAATTAACATCAAAATGATAGCCTTCTGGCAAATGGCTAGCCAGCATTCCCACAAAGTGCATTGACCATATGGCTAAGCCTAAGATTAGCCCGCTCGCAATCAAAATGCTTTTTTCAAACTTTTTATAAGCACCCTTAAAGACGAGTTCTTCCATCGATACTGCAACGTAACATGTCACGACTGCAACCAAAATGGAAACGATGACCAATGTGCTATCGTAATCAACGTGAACCATAAAGGACTTCCATGATTATTCAGTACTTTTTTTTATATGATGAGCAAAATGCTCGAAATCCGAACGACGTTTCACACCCAAAGAAGTCATGAATAGTGTATTCATAAACTTTCCTTAACAATAACATCATCTAGCATAAGGTCAAGTCTTTTTCACTTTATAAATCAATAGAATAAAAGCACATAATCATTTCAAACCAATGAAAAATCTTGTTTTTTTATTTCATTTTTTTGACCAAAAGACTCATTTATTTTTGCTAAATCATTTTAATTTTTAAGTCATTACAATGTGTTTATTTTTAGTCGTGCAGACACCCCAAAGCATGCAACACTTTTTTAGCTTGAATCCGAACTGCTCATCCTCAGCAATATGATTAAAACATAAACAATATAAGCTGATTTATTCATCTATATTGTTATAACTCTGTTATCGCACCCCATAAAAAAACCTTGTTTATCTTCGACAAGATTTTTTGTTTAACTCAGAGTAAAAATTAGTTCTTGTCTTTGTCTACGATTTTGTTTACTTGAATTCAAGGCATGAGCAGGGAAATAGAAAAGCATGAGAAGCATCGCTTCGTAAGGCCCCTGCGCAAGAGTGAAGCTATGCTTCGCTAACGTACGTAACATTAGGATTTTCCATAAAAAAACCCTTGAATAAACAAGGGTCTTTATTTGACTTAGAAAAAATTAGTTCTTTTCTTTGTCTACGATTTTGTTTGCTTGAATCCAAGGTACGAAAAAAGATGAAAGCACTGCTTTCATCTTTTTGAGGCACGTAAAGATAAACATAAAAAACCCACTCAAATAGAGTGGGTCTTCGCGTTCAAATCAATTGATTCGAGAAATTAGTTTTTCTCTTTATCAACAATCTTGTTCGCTTGAATCCAAGGCATGAGCAGGGAAATAGAAAAGCATCGCTTTTCCCCTGCGTAAGAGTGAAGCTATGCTTCGCTAACGCACGCAGCATCAGGATTACCCAATAAAAAAGCCCCTGTACAAACAAGGGCTTTTAAAGATTAAACTAAAACTTAGTTTTTCTCTTTATCTACGATTTTGTTCGCTTGAATCCAAGGCATCATCGCACGTAACTTGTTACCTGTTACTTCAATACCGTGTGCAGCGTTTTGACGACGACGTGCAGTCATTGACGGATAGTTCAACGCACCTTCTTGGATGAACATCTTCGCATATTCACCAGACTGAATACGTTTCAACGCATTACGCATTGCTTCACGAGACTGTTCGTTGATGACTTCAGTACCAGTCACATATTCACCATATTCAGCATTGTTAGATACTGAATAGTTCATGTCCGCGATACCGCCTTCGAACATCAAGTCAACGATTAACTTAAGTTCATGCAAGCATTCGAAGTAAGCCATTTCTGGTGCATAACCAGCTTCAACCAAAGTTTCGAAGCCCATTTTAACCAATTCAACGGCACCACCACAAAGAACTGCTTGCTCACCAAATAAGTCAGTTTCAGTTTCTTCACGGAAAGAAGTTTCGATGATACCTGTACGACCACCACCTACGCCTGAAGCATAAGAAAGTGCAACGTTGCGTGCATTACCAGAAGCATCTTGATGGATCGCGATTAAATCAGGAACACCTGAACCACGTTGGTATTCAGAACGTACAGTGTGACCAGGTGCTTTCGGTGCAACCATGATTACGTCTAGGTCTTTACGTGGAACAACTTGGTTATAAAGAATAGAGAAACCATGAGCAAATGCTAAAGTTGCACCTTCTTTGATGTTTGGTTCAATCACATCACGATAAAGTTGAGATTGGAACTCATCTGGCGTCAAAATCATGACTAAGTCAGCTTGAGCAACCGCAGCTGGAACTTCAGAAACTTTAAGACCTGAGTTTTCAGCTTTTTTCCAAGAAGTAGAACCAGCACGTAAACCAACAGTTACGTCTACGCCAGAATCTTTCAAGTTAAGTGCATGCGCATGGCCTTGTGAACCATAACCAATGATTGCAACTTTCTTGCCTTGGATGATTGATAAGTCACAGTCTTTATCGTAAAAAATTTGCATCTGTTTTCTCCATGAAAACTTTAAAATATGTTGGGTATTTCCCCCTCACCCTAACCCTCTCCCCAAGGAGAGGGAACTCCTTCTCCCTCTGGGAGAAGGTTGGGATGAGGGTTTTTAAAAACTTAAATTGTTAAAACTTTTTCGCCACGCGCGATGCCTGAAACACCAGAGCGTACAACTTCAAGAATGGTATTTTCTGCGAGTGCATCAATAAAACCATCAATCTTTTCAGTGGTACCGGCAATCTGAATGGTATAGGTCGTCGGTGTCACATCAACGATTTGCGCACGGAAGATATCCGCTGTACGTTTGATTTCCGCACGTGCAGCACCCAATGCTTTCACTTTGATGAGCATCAACTCACGTTCGATATGCGAACCTTCTGAGAGATCAACCACTTTTACCACTTCAACCAATTTGTTCAGTTGCTTGGTAATCTGCTCGATTTTATGATCATCGCCATAAGTCGTTAAGGTTAAACGCGATAGGGTTTCGTCTTCTGTTGGTGCAACATTCAGTGTTTCAATGTTGTAGCCACGTTGACTGAATAAGCCAACAAGACGAGAAAGCGCACCAGCTTCGTTTTCAACGAGTACAGAAATAATATGTCTCATTATGTACGCTCTCCTTTACCTAACCACATATCCTTCATGGACTGGCCTGCAATCAACATTGGATAAACATGTTCTGTACGATCAACCATGACATTAATGAATACACATTTATCATTAATTGCCATCGCTTCAGCTAATTTAGAATCGAGCTCGTCAGCGTGGTTAATCTGAATACCAACATGACCATACGCTTCCATTAACTTGGCAAAATCAGGTAATGAATCTACATAAGAACTTGAATGACGTCCTTCGTAGTTCATATCTTGCCACTGCTTCACCATGCCCAAGGCTTGGTTGTTTAAGCAGAGAATTTTTACATTCAAGCCATATTGCTTGCAGGTCGATAATTCTTGGATACACATCTGAATCGATGCTTCACCAGTAATACAAACCACTTGCTGGTCTGGGAATGCAAGCTTTGCAGCCATCGCATACGGCAAACCTACACCCATGGTGCCTAAGCCACCTGAGTTAATCCACTGACGCGGACGTTTGTATTTATAGTAGTTTGCACCAAACATCTGATGCTGACCCACGTCAGAAGTAATGATGGCTTCACCATTGGTCGCACGATCTAATGCCTCAACCACTTGCTGAGGTTTCATTACACCATTTTGACCTGCTTCATAACGTAAGCCGTGTACTTTGCGCCATTCATTGATCTGAGACCACCATGCCGCAATTGCTTCAGGGTTTGGCTTAGATACATTCATTTGTTTGAGTTGCGCCAACATTTCTTGAAGTACAGGCTCTACAGCACCCACGATTGGGATGTGCGCCATAATGGTCTTCGAGATGGTTGCTGGATCAACATCAATATGAATGACTTTTGCATTGGTACAGAATTTTGCAGGGTTGTTGGTTACACGGTCATCGAAACGTGCACCAATGGCCAAAATCACATCTGCATTATGCATCGCCATGTTGGCTTCATAAGTACCATGCATCCCCAACATGCCCACGAACTGTGGATCATTACCAGGGAAAGCACCTAAGCCCATTAAAGTATTCGTAACTGGATAACCCAATAAATGTGCAAGCTCAGTCAATAAGCCAGACGCATTGCCTTGAACCACACCACCACCGGTATAGATCATTGGGCGTTTAGCCGTAATCAACTCATCAATCGCTTTGCGAATTTGACCCGAGTGACCACGTGAAGGCGGCTGATATGAACGCATCTTCACTTTGTCAGGATATTCGTAGGCAAACTTTTCCGCAGGATTGGTCGCATCTTTCGGAATATCAACCACAACTGGACCCGGACGGCCAGACGCAGCAATATAGAATGCTTTCTTAATAATTGCAGGAATTTCGCTAGCGTGACGCACTTGGAAACTATGTTTTACGATTGGACGAGAAATACCAACCATATCTGTTTCTTGGAATGCATCTTCTCCAATCAGATGGCTTGCAACCTGACCAGACAGAATCACCATTGGGATTGAGTCCATGTAGGCTGTTGCGATTGGAGTGACGGTATTGGTTGCGCCCGGTCCAGAAGTGACCAGTACCACACCTGTCTTACCTGTTACGCGTGAGTATGCGTCTGCCATATGACCGGCAGCTTGCTCATGACGAACGAGGTAATGGTTGATTTTGTCTTGTTGAAATAGCGCATCATAAATATGTAATACAGCGCCGCCTGGATACCCAAAAACATGCTCTACGCCTTCGTCCGCAAGCGCACGAACGAGCATTTCACCACCAGATAAAAGTTCCAACGTGATTCACCCTAGTATTTTGCACAATTTATGGGAGACATAAATTGTGTTCATTCATTAACTTTTGCACTTCTTATAAGTGTGCGTATTCTACTCGTTTTTGCTGCAATAGGAAAAATTTTCTGAGACTCATCAGCCGTATAAACTTGATGACATCTCGAATCAAAATGTGCTGGGATAAGCATATTTCAAAAAATCATTCTCTCGGCTAGAAAGAATGTCCATTGCAAGCCATGACATTTATTCGAAGGGTGATCAAATAAACACATATAAAACTTGAGAAAGCATTCTTGTTTCTTTCATAAGCAATGTCAAGAACAAAGAAAAGGATTTTAACGAATATTTTTTAGCTGTTGTTTTTTTAGACACATTTCACGGAATTATTTGGTCTTGTCAAAACGCCCATTTATCAAAAAACTATTTTCTTTTTAATGAAAAATAGGCATTGTAAATTGCTTATTTAAGTACTTTGATCGAATATAGACGGCATTCATTTGGGGAGATTAAACATGAATTTATCTTATTTAAAAACAATACTTTACACAACATCAACCGCTGCAATACTACTGTGTTCCAGCCAGAACTATGCACAACAATATTACAAATGGGTTGATGCCAAAGGTTCAACCCATTACACCACCACGCCGCCGCCAAAAGGTGCCAAGCGTTTGGACAAAGTTTCAACGTATGGCAATAGCCCTCAAAGCAGCAACCCAACGACTCAGCAAGGCCATCGAGCGAATTCTGAAGCCACTCCGAATGTAACACAGCAAGCACCGCAGACAGCGCCATCCACGCCGACTAACACAGTGAAACCACAAAGCCAGCCATCTGCAGCAGCATCATCTGATCGCTAAACCCCTGCATAATCCTGCAAGGTCATCTTCAACACGGCGGCCTTGCAGATAAAATCCCGATCTAAAAACTGACATTTCCTACAATTTTGCGCTATGCTGTGCAGCAATCTTAACTTTACTTTTTTGTTGTATCGCATATCCCTATGACGACTTCTCACATTGACTCCGAATATCAAGCAAGTGCCATTGAGCCTCAAGTTCAACAAGACTGGGACAATCGCAAAGTTTTTAAAGTTGCAGACACTGTAGAGGGCAAACATCGCTATATCCTGTCGATGTTCCCTTACCCAAGTGGCAAACTGCACATGGGGCATGTGCGTAACTACACCATTGGTGACGTGATCAGCCGTTTCCATCGCTTAAAAGGCGAAACAGTATTACAACCAATGGGTTGGGATGCGTTTGGTTTGCCGGCTGAAAATGCAGCGATTGCACACCAAGTTGCACCAGCGAAATGGACCTTTGAAAACATCGCTTACATGCGTGACCAATTAAAAAAATTGGGTCTGTCTGTCGACTGGGATCGCGAATTTGCGACCTGTACACCAGAGTACTATCACTGGGAACAATGGTTATTCGTACAACTTTATAAGAAAGGCTTGATCTATCGTAAGCTTTCAACCGTGAACTGGGACCCTGTTGACCAGACTGTGCTTGCGAATGAACAAGTTGAAAATGGTCGTGGCTGGCGTTCAGGTGCATTGGTTGAAAAACGCGATATTCCAATGTACTACTTCCGCATTACCGACTATGCACAAGAATTATTAGACGACCTAGATACGTTAAAAGATGGCTGGCCGCAACAGGTCTTGACCATGCAGCGTAACTGGATTGGTCGTTCAACGGGGATGGAAATTACCTTCCCTTCTGCCAATACTGAAATTTATGCAGATGGCCTAACCGTTTATACCACGCGTGCTGATACCTTGATGGGTGTGACCTATGTTGCTGTTGCAGCAGAACACCCAATGGCGCTTAAAGCGGCTGCCCTCCAAGCAGAAGCAGGCAACCCGGAACTTGCTGCATTTATTGAAGAATGCCGTATGGGTTCAGTGGCAGAAGCGGATTTAGCCACGGCTGAAAAGAAAGGCATGGCAACAGGCTTATCTGTTAAACATCCAGTGACTGGCGAAGACCTCCCTGTCTGGATTGCTAACTATGTATTGATGTCATACGGTTCAGGCGCTGTAATGGCGGTTCCTGCGCATGACGAACGTGATTTTGAATTTGCCAATAAATTCGACTTACCAATCAAACAAGTAATTGATGCCAAAGGCGCTGACGATGCTGAATACTCAGTTGCTGAATGGCAAGAATGGTATGGTTCTAAAGATGGCAAACTGGTTAATTCTGGCGAGTTTGATGGTCTTGCATTCCAAGCTGCTTATGATGCCTTCCTTGCAAAATTAGAACCACAGGCATTAGCCAATTCTAAGGTTCAATTCCGTTTACGTGACTGGGGTGTTTCTCGTCAACGTTACTGGGGTTGCCCAATTCCAATGATCAACTGTAACAGCTGTGGTCAAGTCACTGTTCCAGAAGATCAATTACCTGTGGTATTACCGACCGATGTAGTTCCAGATGGCTCAGGTAACCCATTGAATAAGATGCCTGAATTCTATGAAACCAAATGCCCAAGCTGTGGCGGCGATGCACGTCGTGAAACCGATACCTTGGACACCTTTGTAGAATCATCTTGGTACTATGCACGTTATGCATCTCCTGATTTCACAGGTGGTATGGTAAAACCTGAAGCAGCACAAAGCTGGCTTCCTGTGAACCAATATATCGGTGGGGTTGAACATGCAATCTTGCACTTACTTTATGCACGTTTCTTCCATAAATTGATGCGCGATGAAGGTGTGGTACAAGGTAACGAACCATTTACTAACTTGCTCACCCAAGGCATGGTGTTGGCGGATACCTTCTATCGTGAAGCAGAGAATGGTAAGAAAACTTGGTTCAACCCTGCTGACATCGAATTAGAGCGTGATGAAAAAGGTCGTATCCTGTCTGCGAAATATTCAGGTGATGGTCAGGAAGTTGTGATTGGTGGACAAGAAAAAATGTCGAAGTCAAAAAACAACGGCATCGACCCACAAGCGATTATTGATCAATACGGCGCAGATACAGCTCGTGTCTTCATGATGTTCGCTGCGCCACCAGATCAATCACTCGAATGGTCTGATGCAGGTGTTGAAGGTGCTAACCGCTTCTTGAAACGTGTATGGCGTTTGGCTGCTGGTTTCTTGGAAAAAGGCAACCCAGCAACGGCAATTGATACTGCAACCTTATCGAAAGATGCGCAGGATTTACGTCGTAAAACCCATGAAACCATCCAGAAAGTGGGTGATGACATCGAACGTCGTCATGCGTTCAATACGGCAATTGCAGCATTGATGGAATTGCTCAATGCCAGCAACAAGTTTGAAGCAAAAGATGACAATGATGTTGCTGTTGCACGTGAAGCAATCACCACCTTATTGACGCTACTTGCCCCATTTGCACCGCATTTGAGTCAAACTTTATTAACTCAGTTTGGTTTGGAATTAACGACCATTGAATTCCCGCAAGTGGATGAATCTGCGTTAACCCGTAATACGCAAACGATTGTTGTACAAGTGAATGGTAAACTTCGTGGTAAGTTAGACGTCGCAGTCGATATCTCAAAAGATGAGTTATTGGCATTGGCAAAAGCATTACCAGAAGTACAACAATTCTTGACTGGCCCAACCAAGAAAGAAATTGTAGTACCCAATAAACTTGTTAATTTAGTGGTTTAATGTGCTGCTTAAATTCCCCCTCCTAAACAGGCGGCGGAATTTATCGAAACAAAACCTCATCAAAGCCCGCTGTCATTCATCGGGCTTTGATTCTAAAATGTGGTCAATTTACCAAGATTAAATCTTCCATATTTGATGGAATATCATAAGGACAAAGCATGCATTTAGCTCAACGTTTAGCTGCTATCGTTTTAACTTTAGGTCTAAGTGCAGGCTTGGTCGGCTGTGGCTTTCATTTAAAGGGAAGCAATCCTACAGCGGCACCCTTGGTCTACAACAAACTGACTTTAGTCCTGCCTGACAATACCGATCAGCTTGAAAACCAACTCAGCATTTATCTTGGAGCAACTGGTGTACAACTCAGTAATGCCAATGATGCTTATGTCCTCCGTGTTTTGGATTACACCCCGCGTCGCCAATTACTGAATGGTAAGCTGACTGAAGTGTTGCTGCGTTTAACCGTGACTTTCCAGATCGAAGACCGTCAAGGTAAAAAGATCACTGAACCACGTACCTTAACCGCTTCTCGTACCTATCAATACGACGTGGCAACGGTCAACACCGATAACCAACAAGAAGCGTATTTGAATCGTATTGTGATTGATGATGTGGCACAGCAAATTACGCGTCAAATCGCAGCCAATCGTTTACCGAAAGCACAGCCTTAGTTTGTCATTATGAAACTGGATTATGTTCAAGCCTTAAAACGGGTTCACGAGGCTCGCGGTGCATGGATCATGCATGGACAAGAGCCTCTACTTGAACAAAACTTGCTTGATGCATTCCGTAAAAGCTGGCAACAACAAGAAGTTGAGCGGCAGCGTTATGATATCAGTAGCGCCAATGACTGGAAAAATGTCTTTAACGCACTGAATAGTTTATCCCTGTTCTCGCAACAGCTTGCGATTGAAGTGCATGGCAATATCAAACCTGATGCCAATGGCTTAAAACTGCTGAAAAGCTATATTCAACATAATGAACATAATCTCTTGCTGATTGTTTTACCGAAGCAAGACAGCAGCAGTTTAAAGTCAGCTTTTTTCCAAGTGGTTGAAGCTAATGGTGTAGTGGTTCCGCTGACCGCGACCTATCCACAAGATCGACAACGCATCTTAAGCATCGAAGCCGAAAAACTGGGGATTCAACTGAATCATGATGCATGGCAATGGTTGATGCAGCATCATGAACACAACTTATTGGCTGCTAAAAACAGTTTAATGCGGGTTGCCGATACATTCCCCGATATTCAACAGATTCAGATTGAACAACTATATTCCTGCTTACAGGATCAATCACGTTATACGACGTATGATTTAAGTGATGCCTTGCTTGCTGGAAACTTGGCGCAGTCGGTCAAGATTTATCAATACCTGATTGCTGCGGGCGAGCCTGATAGCCTGATCTTATGGACCTTAAGCAAAGAAATGCGCTTATTGATGCAATTGTTTGAACAACCGCATAATGCGATTCAACTCGGGATCTGGAAAACCAAAGTATCACAATATCAACAAGCACTACGTCGTTTAAATCCGAGACAATTCCTAACTTGGTCTGATTTATTACTGCGCATTGATGCTTCGATCAAAGGCATGTCCAAAGAAAACCCTGAACAGCTGATGCTACAAGCCTTAGCTGAACTGTGTGGTACCACCCTGTTTGCTCAACCTGCTTAAACCACAGCGTACATAATAAAAATAATGGATCAGCCGATGTCATTCCATTTAAGCCTTGACCAAATCAAGCAGATCAAAAGTCTATTCCAACAAGCCGATAGTCTAATCATTAGCGCTGGTGCAGGCATGGGCGTTGACTCGGGGTTGCCCGATTTCCGCGGTAATCAAGGCATGTGGCAAGCCTATCCCGAGCTGGGTAAACAACGTATCGATTTTACCGAAATTGCCAATCCTGCCGCATTTAAACGGCATCCACGTTTGGCTTGGGGGTTTTACGGGCATCGCTTGGCACTGTATCGTCAGACCACGCCCCATTCTGGTTTTCAACAACTCAAGCAACTGGCAAAAATATTAGAACTTCCTACCTTTGTATTTACCTCGAATGTTGACGGTCAATTTCAAAAAGCGGGATTTAATCCTGATCACATTTATGAATGTCATGGTTCAATTCACCACCTGCAATGTCTGGACGCGTGTACACAGACCATTTGGTCCGCAGATGAATTAAGGCCACAAATTGATCATCAAGACTGCCAATGGCGAGGACAGTTACCACAATGCCCACACTGTGGCGGTTTGGCACGACCAAATATCTTAATGTTCAATGATATGGGTTGGATCAGCCATCAACATGATCAGCAGGCACAACGCTTAAAAGCTTTTCTAAAAGATCATCAGCGTCCTGTGGTGATCGAAATGGGTGCGGGTACAGCCATTCCAACCGTACGTTATTTTAGTGAGCAATTTGCGCCAGGTCTGATTCGAATTAACCTACGTGAATATACGCTCCCTGCATCAGGTGGCATCGCCCTTGCAACAACTGCCGAACAAGGAGTCCGCAGTATTTATCAGATTTTTATAGAATAACTTACCAACAAAATAGCAAATAATTCTCATTCTAGATTAAAAATATTCACGCTTTATCCTTATTTCACTTTTATACTAAGTCCAGTTTTTCACTTTTGACCTGCTGCCATGCCAAAAACAAATGCTAAAAAAATCCAGCCTCGCAAAATCATCATGATCGCTATCGGAGTGCTGATTATTGCAGCGCTCGGATGGATGTTCTTCAAGCCCAAAGCCCAAGCACCACAATATATTAGCGCTGAAGTCTCTCGCGGCGATATCGAAAATTCGGTATTGGCAACAGGGGTACTGGAAGCCACTAAAATGGTCAGTGTCGGTGCGCAGGTATCGGGTCAGGTGAAAAAAATGTATGTGCAATTAGGCGACCAAGTTAAACAAGGTCAGTTAATCGCACAAATTGATTCAATTCGCCAAGAAAACGAACTCAAAACAGCCGATGCCAGTATTAAAAATCAGCAAGCGCAGCTGGCAGTACAGCAAGCCAATTTAGCCAAAGTTGAAGCGGAATATAAACGCCAACAAGCCATGTACAGCCAAGATGCCACTTCGCGTGCTGAACTCGAAAGTGCGTTGGCAAACTTTAAAACAGCTCAGGCACAAATTGCGTCGATTAATGCACAGATCGAGCAATCTCGCCTGACCTTGGCAACTGCGAAAGAAGATTTAGGTTATACCCGTATCGTGGCACCGATGGATGGCACCATTGTGGCGATTGTGACTGAAGAAGGTCAAACCGTAAACGCCAACCAGACTGCGCCAACGATTGTGAAATTGGCCAAACTCGACACCATGACCATTAAAGCGCAGATTTCTGAAGCCGATGTCATGAAAGTTGAAAAAGGCCAAACCGTGTATTTCACCACTTTAGGCAATAGTGATAAAAAACATTACGCTAAATTGCGCCAAGTGGAACCTGCACCGAATTCAATTAATACAGAAACCACCAGTAGCAGCAGTTCATCAACGTCGAATGCTGCGGTGTACTACAACGCTTTATTTGATGTGCCGAATGAAGACGGCAAACTTCGTATTGATATGACCGCGCAGGTTTATATTGTGTTGGCAGAAGCAAAGAATGCACTGACTGTGCCTGCGGCAGCTATCCAGACTCAACGTGGTAACCGTGCTAAAGGTAACCAAGCCAATGCTGCTTCATCAGCTGATCAAGCGAAAAAATCCGATACTGACAAGACTCAACGTCCAAAACGCCTAGAACTCAGTGACGAAGAAAAGGCCTTAGTTGCACAGGGCAAAGCCTCAACAGGTATGGTTCGTGTTCTACAAGCTGATGGTACGGCTCAACCACAACCTGTATTGATTGGCCTGAATAACCGAGTCACTGCACAAGTGCTGAAAGGTTTAAAACAAGGCGACCAAGTAGTGATTGCAGATGCCTCTGACAATTCGAATGAAGCAGCCAAACGTAGCAATCAACGTGCAATGAGAATGTAATATGACTCAAAATCAAACACATTCATCACAGCCATTGCTTGAGGTCAGTCAGCTCACCCGTGAATTTCCCGCGGGCGAAGCAACCGTACAGATTCTCAAAGGCATTGATTTAAAAATTTATGCAGGCGAGTTGGTTGCGATTGTCGGGCAATCCGGCTCAGGTAAATCGACCCTGATGAATATCTTGGGTTGTCTGGATAAACCGACCGCAGGCAGCTATCGGGTCAATGGGCGGGAAACCCGTCAGCTTGAACCTGATGAACTGGCACAACTGCGCCGTGAATATTTTGGCTTTATTTTCCAGCGCTATCACTTATTGGGTGATCTGAGTGCTTCAGGAAACGTTGAAGTCCCTGCCATTTATGCGGGTGTAGACAGTCATCTTCGCCAAGAACGTTCTGCTGAACTATTATCCGAACTTGGACTAGAAGAACGTTTGCATCATCGCCCTAGCCAGCTATCTGGTGGTCAGCAACAACGTGTGTCGATTGCACGTGCGCTGATGAATGGTGGTGATGTGATTCTTGCCGATGAACCCACAGGTGCCTTGGATAAGAATAGCGGTATCGAAGTAATGCGCATTTTGCGTGAGCTGAATGCCAAAGGCCATACCATTATTCTGGTCACGCACGATCTCAATGTCGCGAAAAATGCGACCCGTATTATCGAGATCAGTGACGGAAATATCATTTCCGACCGTGCCAATGAGCCTGAACATAGTGATCCAGAACTGGAGCATCAAACCTTAGAGCGTAACCCGCAGAAGAAAACCTCTGCTTGGCGCTCGTTCTTCGACCGTCTTGGTGAAGCCTTCCGCATGGCATTGCTTGCCATGAATGCGCATCGTATGCGGACCTTTTTGACCATGCTTGGGATTATTATCGGGATTGCATCCGTGGTCTCCGTAGTGGCGCTAGGTAATGGCTCGCAGAAGCAAATTTTAGAAAATATCAGTAGTCTGGGTACCAACACCATCACCGTGTATCAGGGGCGTGGCTTTGGTGATAACTCTCGGACCTCACAAGCCAAAACACTGGTCCCTGCCGATGCCGAAGCATTGGCTGAACAGCCCTATGTGGATGGGGTCAGCCCTTCTGCCAATACCAGTTTAACCCTGCGTTATAAAGATACCGAAGCAGCGGCAACGGTGAATGGCGTCAGTTCTGATTTCTTCTATGTCCGTGGTATGACCTTTAAATCAGGGCAACCTTTTGACAAGGCAAGTGTGACTGAACGGGCCCAAGATGTGGTGATTGATACCAATACTGAAAAGACCTTCTTTGCAGATGGCACCAATCCTGTCGGTCAAGTGCTGCTATTAGGTAGTGTGCCAAGTCGAATTATCGGCGTGATTGATGCCCAACAAGGCTTTATGGGAAATTCAGACAGCCTGAATGTTTATCTGCCCTACTCGACGGTCATGAGCCGTATGCTGGGGCAATCCAATGTACGTAGCATCATCGTGCGTATCAAAGATGAATACCCAAGTAGCGCTGCTGAAAATGCGATTCTGACCTTGCTGGAACAGCGTCACGGCGCACAAGATGTGTTTACCCAAAACTCTGACAGTATTCGCGAAACCATCCAACAAACCACTGCAACCATGACCTTGCTAATTTCAGCAATCGCCGTGATTTCTTTGGTGGTGGGTGGCATTGGGGTAATGAACATTATGCTGGTTTCTGTGACCGAGCGGACTCAAGAAATCGGGGTACGTATGGCGGTCGGTGCACGTCAAAGCGATATTTTGCAGCAATTCCTGATTGAAGCAATTCTGGTCTGTTTACTGGGCGGTATCTTAGGTGTACTGCTCTCTTTAGGGATTGGACAAATCATCGGACACTTTGCCAAAGGCGTAATTGAGATGAGTTATTCCACCACCTCGATTGTTGCAGCCTTTGTCTGCTCAAGCATGATTGGTATTGTATTTGGCTTCTTGCCAGCACGAAATGCAGCACAACTCGATCCAGTTGCTGCTTTAGCGAGAGAATAAGGAATTTGAGTATGTCTTTTCAATTCACAAAATTAGGACTTGCACTGGTACTCACTGGTTCCTTAGCTGGCTGTTCTGCTGTGGTCAAAACACCCTATAACGCACCAACCGTCCAAGTGCCGCAGCAGTTCCAATACGATGCCCAAAAAAGTAAAAGTATCAATTTAACTGATCAATGGTGGACGCTATTTAATGATGCCCAGTTGAATCAATTGGTCGATCAAGTGTTGGCTAAAAATAGTGACTTAAGTGTCGCAGGCATCACCCTGCAACAAGCCCGACTACAAGCAGGGCTCGCTGAAAATAAACAAGGGATTCGAACCAGTTCTAGTGTCTCTACGGGTCATAATTATGATCTACGTTCTGGCGATGGCTCTGATCGTGGTTTATCGACTAGCGTTGGCGTTAGCTATGAACTCGATTTATTTGGCAAGCTTGCCAGCCAAACCGAAGCAAGCAGATGGGAAGCTTTAGCCACTGAACAAGATTTGCAAGCGACAGCACAAAGTCTAGTTGGCACGACAGCAAAACTGTATTGGCAGCTAGGCTATCTGAATGAGCGCTATCAAACCATTCAGCAAAATTTAGCCTCAACTCAAAAGACCTATTCTTTGGTACAGTCGCAATATAAAGCAGGTGCAGTATCTGGTTTGGACCTCACCCAAGCTGAACAATCGGTGCAAAGCCAAAAAGCCAGTCTCAGTCAGATTGAGCAGCAGCGTGTTGAAGCTCGCACTGCCCTTGCAGTGCTGTTGCATGAACCTGTACAACAATTAAATATTCAAGAGCCTGCGCAGTTACCTCGCAATGCCCTGCCGAATATCGCGGTCGGACTCCCTGCTGATATTCTATCGCGCCGCCCAGACCTACAAGCATCTGAGTTACGCTTACGCAAGACCTTAGCCAATAAGGATGCGACCAAAGCCAGCTATTATCCTTCGATTAATTTGACTGGAAATGTTGGTTCTTCAAGCACGTCTTTAACCCAACTGTTAAAGAATCCTGCATTGACCTTGGGTGCAAGTCTTAGCCTGCCTTTTCTTCAATATAATGATATGAAGAAAGACATTGCGATCAGTGACCTTGAATATGAAAAAGCCATTACCCAATATCGTCAGACGCTATACCAAGCTTTTGCCGATGTCGAAAATGCTTTATCCAATCGCACTCAACTCAATCAGCAAGTGCAGTTACAGCAACGTAATGTCGAGCTGGCAGATAAGACAGAACGTTTAACCGAAGTGCGTTATCGCAATGGTGCGATTGCATTAAAGAACTTATTGGATGCGCAGGAAACCACACGTAATGCACGACTCAGCTTGGTGGAAACCAAGCAGAATCAATACAATGCCTATGTGACTTTAATGCAAGCCATGGGTGGGAGTCCTGTTAAAGAGCTGCCGAAACAATAGTCCTAATACTATTGTTTAATCGCTTAAAGTCCTCGGCTCATTTTAAATAAACCGAGGACTTTTGATTTTATTCCTCGATTTATTCTATTTATGCAAATATTGTGATTTTATCTTTGAACAAAACATAGATACATAATATAAAAAATATAATTGGTTATACAGTAAGTCTGGAGTATAAGTGTAGTTGTATCCTTTTATAAAAATGGAATTCAAAATAGAATTCAAGGCGTTCAAAAGAGAGTATATAGGCCACATTAATTGTGAATTTCTTTCAAAGTCTCACGTTAACCTATAGGTATACAGCGAGATATCTTGCAAATTAGATGAATAATGATAATGGAGTAGAAATAAAAAGTTCAGATTTTTCTATTCGATTCTAATACTAACCTTTACATCTAGTTAGCAAGCGATAATAAGTCGTTCAAGAGTACTTGGTACATCATTAACTCCAACGTTATATTTCATAATTAGATAATTAATGACTAATAGAATTTTACCAACACCAGAAAAGTTCGCATCCTGTCCTTATGACAAGAAGATCCTTTCATTTTATGAGGGGCAATTTGAGAGTGTCTTTGTCATATTTCATCCTTTTTTTATGTCTACTAAAATTAAACTCGAGTATTCCCCCCCATCAAGATGGCCTAGTAAGCATCAATTTATTGAGGAGTGCTCTACAATAAGCTGGAGTGAAACTCTATTACTTTCAGGACTTACAAAGTTTTCAGATATAGATATTGGTCTAAGAACCATAATTAATGGCATAAAGCCAGAACGATCAAACAAATATTTTTCCGAAAAGCTTACGGCGCTTCAAAGTCAGCATATTATCCTTCCACAAGAGGGCTATTTATCCCCCTTTATTGAAAATAAACTCTTGAATGCCATCAAAATAATTGGGCATAATTGGCTTTGGGTCGGAGATGAATTCGGCACAGAAAGGAAGCTTTACTGGGTTGAAGACCTAATTGAAAAAGATGAAATACCTGCTCATGGTTGTGTATTTGCACACGATCATAGCCTACTCATAACAACACATTGGGATAGCCACTGTTCATTTCTTTGTTCTTCTAAAGAGACTATTGATAAAATTTTAGAAATTGAACCATTTGAAGGCTTTTTTTGTACTCAAAATACAGAAGTTTATTGGAGTTTATACGAAATATAAAAAGCAATCAGCGACTCCACTAATTCCGAACGCTAAAATTTAATACTCTAAAAAACAAAGCCGCTATAAAAGCGGCTTTATCAAATAATTTAGAGCAATCTAATTATTCATCATCCATCATGCTTTGGCTCATACCAACCGTATTAAAGCCACCATCAACATACATGATTTCGCCTGTAATACCTGAAGCCCACGGCGAACAAAGGAATAATGCTGCATTGCCCACTTCTTCAATGGTCACATTACGTTTTAGCGGTGCAATCTTTTCATTGGCATCTAACATTTTACGGAAAGACTTGATGCCTGATGCTGCCAGAGTACGGATTGGACCTGCAGAAATTGCATTCACACGAATACCGTCTACACCCAAGCTTGATGCTAAATAACGAACACCCGCTTCAAGTGATGCTTTTGCCATCCCCATCACGTTATAGTTCGGCATCACACGCTCTGAACCTTGGTAAGTTAAAGTCAATAAACAACCTTGGCGCGCTTGTAATAATGGCTTCGCTGCACGTGCCATCGCGATAAAGCTATAGGCACTAATGTCATGTGCAATTTTAAAACCTTCACGATCCGTTACATCTGTAAAGTCACCATCAAGCGTATGTGCAGGTGCAAAACCGATTGAATGTACCACACCGTCTAAACCATCCCAGTGTTTTGCCAATTCAACAAAAGCATTGTCAATTTCTGCGTCAACAGCAACATCACAAGGAAAAACCAGTGTTGAACCAAACTGTGCTGCAAAATCATCGACACGTTTTTTCAGCTTTTCATTTGGATAAGTAAACGCAAGCTCCGCACCTTCACGGTGTAACGCAGAAGCAATACCGAAAGCAATCGATAATTTACTTGCAATACCGGCAATTAAAAAACGTTTACCAGCTAAAAGTCCTTGTGACATCTTATTCTCACTCGAAAAATTTTCACCACATGATGCCAATAATCAGCGCATTGCGGAATTGCATAATCCATCTTTTTTACAATCTTGCATAAAAAAATCGCCTTCCTTTGAAGACGATTCGTAGTTTTATTTGACTCAGAACTTAATCATCACCGCGTAACAGACTCAATAAACGCAAGAATGAATAATACATCCACACCAAAGTTGCCAATAAGGCGATGGCACAGATCCATTCAAATGCTTTTGGTGCACGTTGTGCAGCCGCATTTTCAATCAAGTCAAAGTCCAAGATTAGATTCAATGAAGCAATCACCGCAACAAAGGCTGCAAAACCTATACCCAACCAGTTGCTTTCAAAGATATAAGGAATGCTCGAACCAAATGCTAAACGTAGAATGATTTGCACCACAAATACCAAGGCAATGGCAATCGAGGCAGAAATCACAACCGCTTTAAACTTTTCAGTGGCACGAATCACTTGGAACTTATATAAGGCAAATAAAACCAATGTGGTCACGAAAGTCGCAAGCAATGCTTGTAAAGGAACACCCGGATACTTTAACTGGAAAATAAACGACACCCCGCCTAAAAATGCCCCTTCAAATAAAGCATAAGGAATCGCTAAAGCGGGTGCAGTATTGGATTTAAATGTGGTAATCAAGGCAAGGATTAAACCACCTACCGCACCAATAATCGTTGCAGCATAGGCAATCGACAAGTTAGCGGTCATCGCACAGTAGAAAAATAAGGCCATGCCTAAAACAGCTGCAATCACCGTCAACAGTACGGATTTTTGAATCGCACCCTGAATGGTCATTGGCTCAGCCAAATCTTGATAGGTTTCTACCCGTGTTAAAATAGGGTTAGTACTTTGCATGTACGCTCTCTTTTTTATAGTTTGCAATTAAACATCGAGTTTAAGCGATTTTTTGAGCAAGCCCAAATTTTTTCATCTATTAAAAAAGGAGCATACGCTCCTTTTTATACATTGCTCATAAACTGATTACTTATCGTTATTCATGATAAAAAAGTATTCACGATAGTATTTTAATTCTGCAATCGAATCACGGATATCATCCATCGCCAAGTGGGATGCATTTTTCTTTAAACCACTCATGATTTCAGGTCTCCAACGTTTCGCTAGCTCTTTCACCGAAGACACATCTAAATTACGATAATGGAAAAACTGTTCCAACTCAGGCATCAAACGATGCAAGAAACGGCGATCTTGGCAAATCGAGTTCCCACACATTGGTGATGATTTTGGACTCACCCATTTCTTTAAAAACTCAAGGGTTTGCTGTTCTGCATCTTGAGCCTTTAACTTACTGCGGCGTACTCGCTCAATCAAACCCGACTGGCCATGTTGTTTGGTATTCCACTCATCCATCGCATTTAGAATCAAATCAGATTGATGTACCGCTAAAACAGGTCCTTCAGCCAAGATATTCAAATGGTCATCTGTAATAATTGTTGCAATTTCAATAATCTTGTCGTTATCGGTATCGAGACCTGTCATTTCCAGATCGATCCAAATTAATCGTGTATCAGGGGTGCTGCTCATGGATGGCGATTCTAAAGTGCTTAAAAACATCAATAGTAGCAAATTAATTACATCTTGGCTGTAATTCTATAGTGGCTTCGTGCTATTTTTGCGGTCTTCAAAGTGTGGATTTTTTGGGATATGAATGGCTTTAATTCGTAAGCGTCGTTTAACCGAACAACAGCAGCGTCGTATTGAGAAACAGCATAAATCACGTCAAGACGACATTGATACATCGCAAGATCTGGATGGACTGGTTGTTCAGCATTATGGTCGTCAACTCGAAGTACAAGCTTTATCTGTGCCTGAACAGCACCCTGAAAAACCACAAGTGGCTGAAGGTGAACCCGAACCGTTCTGGAAACCGATTGAACTCGACAGCGTTTGGCGTTGTCATACCCGTACCAACCTAGAACTGTTGGTGACTGGCGATCGGGTTAAATGGCAGGCCGATCCGATTACAGGTTTAGGCATTATCACCGCGATTTATCCAAGACAATCGTTACTGACTCGCCCCGACCGTTATCACAAAGTGAAACCCGTCGCAGCCAATATCAGTTTGATTGTGATTGTATTTGCACCCTTACCAGAACCTGCGCCGACATTGATTGACCGCTATCTAGTGGCCTGTGCCGATGCCAATATTCCAGCCTTGTTGGTGTTGAATAAATCTGACTTGCTCACTGAAAATGACCCGATTCTCACCTTACTGAGTGAATATGAATCTTTGGGCTATGAAACCTTGATTTGTCATTCGCAAGGTGACTTATCTGTGCTTTCAAATCGTATTGATAATGAAACAGTGGCTTTCGTTGGACAATCAGGTGTCGGTAAAAGCTCATTGATCAATACCATCGTTCCCGATGCAGCCCAGAAGACCAATGTTATTTCTGAGAACTCGGCACTAGGTCAGCACACCACCACCTCCACTCGTTTGATTAAATTTGGAACAAACGGTGCGTTGATTGATTCCCCAGGAATCCGTGAATTTGGACTATGGCACCTCAGTTTAGAAAAGGTTCGTACTGGTTTTCCTGAGATTGAAGCACATTTAGGGCTATGTCAGTTCCGTAACTGCACCCATACCCATGAGAAAAATTGTGCGCTGAAACAAGCGGTTGATGCAGGCGAGATTTTGCCACGCCGTTTGGACAGTTATTTACGCTTACTGGATGAAATTCAGGAAGCGCAGCAAAAAAGTTAATTTTCTTCGCTGCTTGCCCTTGAACTAAAGATTTTGATCACCATTGAGATAAGTTATACTCAGGGTCAATTTTGATTTTAACTTTAGGTGACTTGTGGAACGCTGGTTAGAGTTTATGGGGAATCACCCCTTCTTATTTGGTGCGCTCGGCGTGTTAATCGTGTTGTTCTTTGTTTTAGAGGGACAACGCAATGGTCGTAAAATTTCACCACAATCTCTAGGTATTTTGGTCAAGGCAAAAAATGCCATTTTGATCGACTTACGTGATGGAAAAGATTTCCGTGATGGTCACATCAGCGGTAGCCGTAACATTCCATACAGCCAGATTACAAGTCATGTCGATGAATTAAAAGCAAGTGATCGTCCACTGGTCTTCATTTGTAACTTAGGTCAGGTTGCAGGCTCAGCATTGCAGAAAGTTGGTCATGCCGACAGCTACCGTTTAGACGGCGGCATTAGCAATTGGAAAGCTCAGGGCTTACCTTTAGTGAAAAGCAAAACCAAAGCTTAAGGAGAGATAAAATGACTACGCAAAACGTCACCATTTATTCAACGCTTTCTTGCCCATATTGCGTACGCGCAAAACAATTACTTGAGCGCAAAGGCGTTGCTTATAAAGAAATTAATCTTTCCAATGAAGCGCCAGAAGTACGTCTTGAGTTAATGCAACGTACCAATCACCGTACGGTGCCGCAAATTTTTATCAAAGACCAATTCATTGGCGGTTTTGATCAACTTTATGCTTTAGAGCGTGAAGGCAAACTCGACCAATTATTAGCTTAACAACATCTAAATCCAAGATTTAAGGAAAAACAATGAGCGAAGAACAAGTTCAACCACAACTCGCGTTAGAACGTATCTATACCAAAGACATCTCTTTTGAAGTTCCAGGTGCACAAGTTTTTACCAAGCAATGGCAACCTGAACTGAATATCAATTTATCTTCTGCTGCAGAAAAAATTGATCCAACTCACTATGAAGTGTCTTTAAAAGTTGTGGTTCAAGCCAACAACGAAAATGAAACTGCGTTCATCGTAGATGTAACGCAATCAGGCATTTTCTTGGTTGATGGTGTAGAAGAAGATCGCCTTCCATACATCTTGGGCGCGTACTGCCCAAATATCTTGTTCCCGTTCTTACGTGAAGCAGTCAATGATTTAGTGACTAAAGGTAGCTTCCCGCAATTGCTGCTTACACCAATCAACTTTGATGCTGAATTTGAAGCAAATATGCAACGCCTCCAAGCGGATGCAGATGCACAAGGTCAAGCATAAGGCTTTAGCCTTGAATCAAAAAAACCACAGCAACTGCTGTGGTTTTTTTATCATAATAAAAATGATCCGAATAAAACGAGAATAAACCATGACCACAACACTTTATCCGCTATGCCAGCAGGTCTTTCCTGAGTTGACACAGGTACCTTATCCTGCCCATGCACAGGATTTTCATCAATTTATCAATTGGGTCAATACTTTACATTCCAACATTCAATACGTTGAATTAAAAGAATACTATGACAATGGCACCGACAAGTGTTATCAACTGCAACAAGCCCAAGTCGATATTGAACAACTGAATAATCGTATTGAAGCTGAAGTTGAGCAATTATTTGCTGAATATGCAGAGAGCGCCCCAGAACAGCAGAATGAAATTGATTTTGCTGAACATATCTATGCGATTTTATTTGACAATATCGATGCGGTTGCAGAACAACATGGTCTGGCCTTGTTATTGATCTCGAATGAAAATCCTTATTGGATGCTGGTTCCCGACCAAACTGAGCAGATTAATCGCCTGATTGAAGCTTTTAATGCAACGTTTTCAGATGTTGAGCTCTATCACTATGTTTAATATTGAGTAGCCTTATTCCACAATGGTTCTAAAGGTCAGATTCACCCGTGCCGTACTGACTTTTTTGGTCGGCGGTAGGCGATGCAACCAATAGGTCTGCGTGGTATCTTTCATCACCAATAAACTGCCATGTTCTAAATAAAGTTCGACTTTTTCTTTACTCTGCTTATGTTTAAATGCGAACTTACGCTCGGCACCAAAACTAAATGAGGCAATCGCACCATCTTTTTTTAAATCCGTTTCACCATCGCTATGCCAAGCCATCCCCTCTTCACCACTATGATAAAGATTGAGCAAACAAGAGTTGAATGTCTCCCCCGTTAAATTTTCGGCCAGTTGTTTTAACTCCAGTAATTCCGGTGTCCACGGCAAGGCATATTTATTCATATTGGAATAGGTATATTCAAAGCGTCGATCTCCATACCACGCCACTTTACGTTTAGTCGTCAATAACTTTCCAAAGATCAGCGCCTGATCATTTTCCCATGCAATGGTCTGCATCAGTTGATCAAAATAATAATCTGCCGCCGTGGTCTGCACCACTTTGCCGTAGTACTGTACCGTACCATCATAAGGCAAATGATTCTGCTTTGGATCAGCTTCAATATCAAATAGTTGCATCGTTCCACTTCTTATAGGCTTGCTGCATACAATGTCCACACGGTCGGAAACCTTGTGCAATTGCTTCTTGCTCATCGACAAAAAATAGCCGATTCTTTTTCAGCATGCGCTTCCCTGATGCACAGGTCAATCTGCCATAAATTTTAAGCTGTACGTTTCCAGCATACAAAATTTTCTGCTGTTTTAGTTTCAGATGTAGCTCGGTCTGCGTTAATTCTAGATGCCGCCACATCAGACTAACTCACCGCATCATGGAAAATGATGCCTAAGCTATAGCGCTCCCCTTGGTGAATTGGGCTGACACCATGCTTCATCTGCACCCGATAATAGCCCTGACTGCCTTTTTCAGGTTTAAACTGCGTGGTGAAAATCAACAGATCGCCTTGCTGTGGCTGTACCACCATGGCTTTGGATTGCGCTCTAGGAGTTTGCTGGCTAAAAACCAATTCTCCTCCACTAAAATCCACATTCGGCTGACTCAATACAATCACTAGCTGTATCGGGAAATATACCTCGCCATATAAGTCCTGATGAAGCGTATTAAAGCCGCCTTGTCCATATTTCAAAATCAGTGGCGTTGCCAACGTTTGTCCCTGTTGATGGCACTGCTGTAGAAATTCAGGATGGGAGGGTGGAAAGGAGTGCTCTAACTTCAGCACCCGAAACCATGCATTGGCAATCGGTGCCAAATAAGGATAGATCTCATGCCGTATCCGTTCAATCAGATTCGGCAATGGGTAGGTAAAATATTTATATTCACCTCGACCAAAACGATAACGCTGCATTTCTACGGTCTTACGATACAGTTCGGTTTGCGGATATGCCTGTTTCAGCATCTCACATAACTCGGTTGATAGAACCTGCTCAATCAGGGCAAAGCCCTGTTGATGCATTTGCTCAGTGATGGCCTCCCAATCCGCAGCTTGAATCTTATCAATCACGGTTTGGATTTGTGTCAATTCAGATGGCTGCATGGGTTTGTACACCTTCCCAACCGATCAATGCTGTTTTACGCAATGTTCCCCATTCGTAACCACCAAAAGCACCTGTAGACTGAATTACACGATGACACGGAATCAGGAATGCCACAGGATTACTGCCAATGGCGGTGCCGACCGCTCGTGCAGCTTTGGGGTGTTCAATTGCCTTGGCCAACTCGCCATAGGTAGAGAGTTGTCCCATAGGAATCTTGAGCAGACTTTGCCATACTTTAAGCTGAAACTCGGTGCCTTTTAAATGCAATTTAATCTCTGCCAGTTGAGGTTGATCCTTTTGAAATAAGGCTAAAGCACTTTGTTGAAATGCATCGATCTGTTCAATAATCACGGCCTGAGGAAATTGTGCGGTTAACTGCTGCAAAGCATCAGCCCGATTGTCCACAAAACTCAGTGCACAAATGCCTTTATGTGTGGATGCAATCAGCACTTCACCAAACAAGGTCTCTGCGAATTGATAGTGAATCGTCAGGCTCTGTCCACCATGTTTATATTCAGCAGGGGTCATCCCTTCAATCTGAATAAACAGGTCATGCAATCGACTGGTACTGGACAGTCCTGTGGCAAAGGTTGCATCAAAAATGCTGCCCTGCTCGTGTTTTAAAATCTTCTTGGCATGCTCAACACTAATATATTGCAAAAACTTTTTCGGACTGGTACCGACCCATTCAGTAAATAAACGCTGAAAATGTGCAGGACTTAAATGAATATGTGCAGCGACCTCATCCAATTGTGGCTGTTGCTGAAAGTTCTGTTGAATATAGTCAATCGCTTGAGCAATACGCTCATAATTACGTTGTTGTGAGGACATATCATCACCTCTCATCATTCATGTTTTCACTGTAGCAACTTTGCCATTCCATGAAAATCTGAATCATGCTCAGTCTCAGCTTTGTCTTTCTAGCATCTCAAATCCCGATGAAAAAAGCCGTACTTCTTGGAAGTACGGCTCTATCATGTCGATGAACGACCTTTATCGCTTAATGGGTGTAATACTTATGCCCTTGGTCACGTAACTCGGCAATCTTTTTACCTTGCTTCTTAGCATCATCCAGCTTGCCCGCTTGAACCAGCAATTTGGCTTTATCAATTTCTACAATAATTTGGTCAAATAAAGCGGTAGAGGCTGGCACTTTTTCAGTGGTATTCGGCGCCAATTTATACTGTTTTGAATGAGTCGCAGCAGCACGCATATTATCTAAAGCTGTGGTTGCCGCCTGTGGCGTTGCAGCTTGGTTAAACGCTTTATAATTCTTGCCCAGCGTTTTCATGTCATCTTCTAAACCCGCAGCCATTGCCGTATGGCTAAATGCAAACGCGGATAACATCACAACGGTGGCTAAAGTTTTTTTAATCATTAGGATATCCTATCAAAAACTGTGGCTATGCTTAATTTCTTGACGCAAAACATCGTGCTTTGACTTCAAAGCATCAATGGCAATTGCTGATTTAGCATACATAAAAAATGCAACGAAATCGTTGCATTTTGATAAAAAAGATCGCGTTTAGACTTTATAGGCGACGGCGTAAAGCATCGGCAATCGACTCAACCAACTGCTGCGAAATCTCTTGTTTTGATGCCTTTTCCAACTCACGCTTTTTCATGTGATAAGACTGGGCAAAGAACACGGTCATGGCATTTTCATCTGAGGCAAAACCGATATCTGGGCGTGACACATCATTACAGGCAATCATGTCCAGTTTTTTCGCCACCAGTTTACCAGCAGCGTATTCTTCGACATTTTGCGTTTCAGCAGCAAAGCCAACCATGAATGGACGTTGTTCCTGCTGTGCAATGGTCGCTACGATATCTGGATTTTTGACCAAAGCCACCGCGAGCTCATTACCTGCTTTTTTAATCTTATGCTCAGCCACTTGTGCCACACGATAATCCGCCACAGCTGCCGTTGCAATAAAGATGTCACAGCCATCTTTCAGTTGATTCATACTGACATCAAGCATCTGCATTGCAGAACTGACATTAATACGTTGCACACCATTCGGCGTATCCAAGCTAACAGGGCCAGCCACCAAGGTGACTTTTGCCCCTGCGGCATAACATGCAGCGGCCAAGGCAAAGCCCATTTTACCCGTGCTGTGGTTTGAAATATAACGGACTGGATCAATTGCTTCACGGGTCGGGCCCGCAGTAATGGTGACACGTTTTCCAGCCAACAGACCAAATTTTTCAGCTAATGCACGTTGTGCTTTATGGAAATAGGCTGCAACTTGGCGAGCCAAATCTTCAGGCTCAGGCATACGGCCTAAACCGACATCACCGCAGGCTTGCTCGCCTGCATCGGGCATGATCACATGAACACCATCTTCGACTAACGTTTGCAGATTGCGCTGTGTAGCTTTTGCTGCCCACATTTGCTGATTCATGGCCGGTGCAACCCAAACAGGTGCTTTGGTTGCCAAATATAAAGTGCTGAGCAGATCATCCGCCAAGCCATTGGCAAATTTTGCAATGCTGTCACAGCTGGCAGGTGCCACCAGAACCAAATCAGCCCAACGCGCCAATTCGATATGTCCCATGCCTGCTTCGGCTTCAGGATCAAGCAATTCGGTATGCACAGGATTGCCTGAAAGTGCTTGAAAAGTAAGTGGGGTAATAAATGCTTGTGCGCCATGAGTCATGACCACACGGACATCAAAACCGAAATCTTTTAAACGGCGTACCAAGATGGCACTTTTATAGGCAGCAATACCACCTGTAACCGCTAATATAATGTTTTTATGGGGAATAACACTTAGATCGAAGCTCACAAACAGGATACCTTACTGTTGCAGTGGCGCTCACAATAGCATTAAATAAGTGGATACCCAAGTAGCACCCTCAACATTTCAGCACTGACGATAATCGAAAATCGTGTTGACATGACGTAATATAAAAGGAAAAGACGCGCAATTATTTTTGCCTGTTAAAAAAATAATCACAATAAAATCAAAAGGAAATTAACGATTGAATCAATCTATTAAAACTTGGCCCGAGCAAGAGCGTCCAAGAGAACGTCTTTTATCCCAAGGACCGCAAAGCTTATCCGATGCGGAACTGTTGGCGATTTTTCTGCGTTCAGGCTCAAAACAGCACTCTGCGGTGGAATTGGCGCGTATTTTGATTCAACATTTTGGCGGACTTAATTTGATATTTGATGCCAATTTTGAAGATTTATCACAATTTAATGGTATTGCTTCAACCAAATATGCGCAGCTGATGGCGGTAAAGGAACTTGGGCGGCGTTATCTGAATAATCATTTCCAGCAACAACGACTTTGTCTGGATACGTCAACTCTGGTGCTCGACTATTTACGCTATGAACTGCAAGGTGAAAAACAGGAGGTTTTTGCAGTACTGTGTTTGGATGCCGAACTCAGAAAATTGCATTTTAAAAAGCTGTTCTTTGGCTCCCATCATTCCTGCGCTGTTTCACTGAATCAAACCCTACGCTATGCCCTGCAACAACAGGCCTGTCAAATCGTGGTGGCACACAATCATCCCTATGGCACTGCCCAACCCTCAACTGAAGATATTTATCTAACCCAACAGCTCAAACAAGCCTGTAAACTGCTAGAAATTCACTTGATCGATCATTTTATTATTTCGCCAGAAGGCTATTTTTCATTTTCTGAACAACAACTACTCAACCCTATTAAAACCAAGCAATCTCGCCTTGACAAAGCTTAAATCAAACAGGAATATCAAGACATAAAATTAATGATTCAAATAACATGATTGTCCGTGACCAGCCGAGTATTTTTAAAGTTTTATTCTCATGGCGAGGAACGATTTTACCCAAAATTTTGCCCTCTCTCGGTTTCGTGATGCTGATCTCTGCCATCATTGGCGGGGTCGAGTATGTCAATCTATATCGTTTCCCGGAAATTCCATTAGTCGGCTTCACGTTGATTGGTGTGGTGCTGTCCATTTTCTTGGGATTTAAGAACACCGCTTGTTATGACCGCTGGTGGGAAGCGCGTAAACTCTGGGGCGTGTTGATTGCCACGGCGCGCCATTTTGACCGTGATTGCCGCGTCCTGACCCAGGCACGTCGTGAACGTATCATTCAAAACGTGATTGTGTTTGCCAATGTGCTGCGTGATCGTCTGCGTCATCAAACCGCTAATCCAACCGAGCTGACCGAAACCAGTGGTCTGAGCCAACAAGCACTGACCCAACTTTATCAGCAGCATAATGCACCGCAGTACACCTTGAGCCTAATTCAATGGGAACTGTTACAAGCCATGAAAGAAGGCGAAATCTCGGATATTATCTATACCCAGATGAACCGCCATGTGGCCGCGTTAAGTGAAATGCAAACGGGTTGTGACCGGATAGCGAATACCCCAATTCCATTCGCCTATTCGGTTTTACTGAATCGTACCGTGTATTTCTTCTGCTTTATGCTGCCATTCAGTCTTGGCTCGTTATTGGGCTTGGTGACACCGCTATTGGTCGGTATTTTAGCCTATACCTTTTTAGGTCTGGATGCTTTAAGCACTGAAATAGAAGAACCTTTTGGCACACAAAGCAATGACTTACCGCTGGATGCGATGGTACGTTCGATTGAAATTGAATTACTTGGAACTTTAGGTCGACCAACCCCACCGCCGATTCAGGCGCATGACCATAACCTACTCTAATGACAATGCCCTCCAATGAGGGCATTTTTATGTGACTTAACATCAGTTAAATAAATTGGGACGGGACGATAGACTTAAAGCGTTCGGTAAACTGTCCATTCCAATAGGGATAATAAGGATAAGGCGGATAGACCGCACTGACCTGATTTAAACGTTCGATCTGTTCAATCGACAACTGGATATCTTTGGCAACAAGGTTATCTTGCAGTTGAGTTTGATTACGCGCACCAATCAATACACTGGATACCGTTGGGCGCTGTAATAACCAATTTAAGGCAATTTGCGGAATCGTATAGCCAGTTTCTGCTGCAATCTGTTTTAACACCTCAATCACAGCATAGAGATGCGCTTCATTCACTGGCGGCGCAAATTGCGCGGTATCATGTAAGCGACTCTGTGCTGGAATCGGATTCTCCCGATCAAATTTCCCCGTCAATCTGCCCCAGCCTAGAGGACTCCATACCACCGCACCAATCTGCTGGTCATCATTTAAGGGCATCAGCTCCCATTCATAATCACGACCGATCAATGAGTAATAGACCTGATTCACCACAAACTTTTCATAGCCATATTGTTCAGCAATGGCTTGGGCTTTCATCAGTTGCCAGCCTGCAAAATTTGAAGCGCCGATATAACGGACTTTACCACTACGCACTAACTCATCTAAAGTTTTCATTAACTGAGGTAATGCGGTGAAGCTATCGAACTGATGTAGCTGTAATACATCAATATAATCCGTTCCCAATCGAGTTAATGACTGTTCAACTGCGGACAATAGATAATGCCGACTAAATCCCGCATCATTTAGATGTTCTGAACTACGAATACCGATTTTGGTCGAAATAATAGTATGCTGCCGTTCTGATGCAAGTGCCTTACCGAGCATCCTTTCAGATTCTCCATCTGAATAGACATCTGCTGTATCAAAGTAATTAATGCCTGCATCTAAAGCAGCGCGAATCATCTGATTGGCTTCAGTCTGACTGGCTTGTCCCCAAGCAGCAAAGATTTGTCCCTGCCCACCTAGAGTCCCTGCACCAAATCCCAACTCTGACACTTTTAAACCCGAGTTTCCTAAAAAATGATATTTCATGATCTGTCTCTTCAAGCTGTGATTGCTTCAGTACAAAAATAGCGCTAGGGATTTATTCGAAAAACCACGATAATCAAGAAATACTTTTCTGATTTTATTGATAATGAATACAGAAGATTTTCAGTTTTTTATTCGAGTGGCAGACTTAGGCTCAATCAGTAAAGCCGCTCAGGACGCTAATATTTCGGTGTCAGTTGCCAGTCAGAAATTGCAACGCTTAGAACAAAACCTACAATTTCGCTTGTTTCATCGCACCACGAGAAAGCTGACCTTAACCGAGGAAGGCCGTGCTTTACTTGAACATGGTCGGCATTGGATTGCTGATTTTATTCACTTGCAAGAATCATTAAAGCTTAAAGATCAGCCGCTCACAGGTACACTTCGGATTAGCACCTCCGCAACCTTTGGCACAAAAGTTTTGATGCCTGTGATTGCCGAGTTTGCACTTTTGCATCCTGAACTGAAAATTCATTTAGATCTGAATGACCAGAACATCGATCTGATTCAGCAAGGTATGGACTTGGCCATTCGCATTGGTCAGTTAAAAAGTTCCAGCTTGGTTGCCAAACGCTTGAGTACCAATCAACGCTTACTCTGTGCCTCGCCCAGCTATCTGGAAAAATATGGTCAGCCCCATAGCTTGGAAGAACTCAAATTACATCGTTGTATCTTGCAACAGCATGGTCAGGGTCTGACCGATCACTGGCACTTGATCAATGCAGAAGGTCAGGTTGAACAGGTTCATGTCGAGGGGTATTTTGCGACCAACTCAGGTGAAGGCGTTCGGCAAGCGGCCTTAGCTGGTCTTGGTATTTCCAATCATTCGATCTGGCATGTGGCTGAGGATCTTGCTACTGGAAGATTAGTACCAGTCCTACCTGACTATCCTGTAGAAACAACGGCAATTTATGCGGTGTTTCCGCATCGAGAGATGATCGCGCCCAAAGTGCAGCATTTTTTAGATTATTTAATCGATTACTTTCAACAGCGTGAATGATAAAACTTTAGTCCTTCAGACCAATCCACCTTGCAATATTGATTATGGCATTCCTGCAAAACCATGAAACATCCATTGCACGCCCCATACAAGCAGCATGAAAAAAACAAGCATGAGGCAAAGTTCTATTTTTTTCATGTCACCGATGGTTTAAAGTGTTCCCAAATCCCTTTCTGCCCCTCTTTAAGGCGTGGCGTCTGTCCCAATTTAATCCACGGCATATTCTCGCCATGAAAATCGCTGCCAATCGAAACAGCTAAATCACACTGTTGAATCATCCGATCCACCATTTGGCGTGTCGAAGCAGGTTCGATACTCGGTGGTAGTTCCACGGCATCACCACCCAACTCGGCAAACAGTTCAATCAAATAACGGATATTGGTGGCAGACAGGTCATAACGGGTCGGATGAGCAAGCACGGCGAAACCCTGACTGGCATGAATCACATCAATGGTTTCTTTTAAGCCCATACCTTCAAATTTCACAAAGGCTTTTTTGCCTTCTTTCAGAAAACGATCAAAGGCCTGCTGTGGGCGACTGACAATATTCTTTTCGACTAGGGCTTTAGCAATATGGGTTCGAGTCACCCGATCTGCTTCCCCATCCACTTGGGCAATCACATCAGGATAGATATCAAAATCAATACATTTTTCTAAGAGCTGACAAATCACTTTTGCCCGTTCAGCACGGACTTTTTTCTGCTGTTCCAGCATGGCTTTGATCGGTGCTTCATCTTGCATATTCAGGGCAACGATATGTACCCCATAACTCTTTTTGGTATTCGGTCTAGACCACTGACTAGAAACTTCCACGCCAGAAATAATTTGAATATCATGCGCTTGTGCATAATCTTGGGCACGCCCCAAGCCATCCATGGTGTCATGGTCTGTCACGGCAAGGGTGTGGATTTTTAAATCGACAGCCGCCTGTACCAACTGCTCAGGAGAGAAGGTACCATCGGAAATGAGCGTATGTGTGTGTAAATCGACACCGAACATGGTTTGTATTATGCTATCTGACCTATTTCATCATCGTACTGTAACATGAAAGCGTTGCTCGACTATCTACCGATTATTATCTTCTTTTATTTTTATAAAACCACCGATCCTAAAGATAGTCATCATCCGCTGCTACAGTTGGTGGGTAGTTCTGGAAATCTCGATCAAAATCATATTCTTGTTGCAACTTGTGCATTACTCATCTCGACACTTGTGGTGTATGGCTGCCTGTTCTTTTTCCAAAAATTTAAATTGGAAAAAATGCAGTGGTTTATCGTGTTAATGTCTGTGGTTTTTGGTGGAATTACCCTGATCTTTAGTGATGTGACCTATATTAAAATGAAGGCGATCATCATCAATATTGGTATTGGATTAGGCTTTCTGGTGACGCCACTCTTTAATAAAGAACGTATGCCAATTATCCAAAAACTTTTAGGCTCGTTGTTAGAGCTTAGCCCTAAAGGTTGGCTCAAATTGAACTGGGCGTGGTGTGGTCAATTCTTTTTACTTGCGGCTTTGCATTTCTTCTTTGGTTTTGTCTACATGCAAGGAAAATATTGGGGCGAATTCACCGCTTTCGGCGATATTATCGTTTCTATCAGTTACCTAGCTGCTATACTGTTTTTCTTAAGAAAGCATTTTAAAACCACTGAATAGATTTTAAATCATCGAGCTACTGCCATGCCATATTTTGTGCTGACTTGTACTGATCGCGAAGGTACTTTGGAAAAACGTTTAGCCACCCGCCCGCAACATATTGAACGTCTGCAAAAGTTAGATGATGAAGGACGTTTAATTACGGCAGGTGCACATCCAAAAGATCCAAACGATCCGCAGGCTGGTTTTTGGGGCAGTACCATGATTGTCGAGTTTGATAGTCGTGAATCCTTAGATGCTTGGATTCAGGAAGAGCCATTTTTAAAAGAAGGGATTTACTCAAATATTGAGGTAAAACCGTTCAACAAAGCTTTTCCAAAAGGGTAAATCATGCACGTTGTCGTCAAAAGCATATTGGCTTTATGTTTATTTAGCTCTACTGCATGGGCAGTTGAGCCTGCAACACCTGCGGCTCCAGCAGCCAGCACAACCCCAACAGCGAATACAACAGCTGCTGCGCCAACCAATGCAACTACCGCAGCGACCAAACCGCTGACCGCTGAGCAAATTGCCAAAGCCAAGCAACAACAAGATGCCAAAGTTAAAGCCATGATTCAAGATCAGGCCAGCCGCTTGAAGCAACTTGAGCATGCCAATCTGGAAGCACTTTCTCAAAATCAAGAATTACAGTTAAAAAATGACAACCTCACCGTACAGGTTCAGGTATTACAAAGTGAACGCAGCGCACAAATGTTTTTATATGGCGCAATGACCATTGCTGTGGGTGTGATTCTGGGCTTCTTGATTGCCAGTTATATTCATACTAAACGTCGCCGTCAGTGGTAAAAACCACTTCTTTATTTATGTCTCACTCCGCAAAAATACAAACAGCCGAATTAGATTGGGAACTGGTTGATGGTATCGAAGTTCCCATTTCTAAACAGTTTGGTGATGTCTACTTTTCCAAAGATAACGGTTTACTTGAAACACGCCATGTGTTTTTAAATGGTAATGACCTAACTGAACGCCTATCAGAACTGGCAGATTTTCAATACTTTTGTGTGGGCGAAACAGGTTTTGGTACGGGCTTAAACATTCTGACCCTGTGGCAACTGTGGCAGCAGGTTCGTCCAGATAATCACAGTCACTTACATGCCATCAGCGTCGAAAAATTTCCGCTGAGCAAAGCCGATCTGATCCGCGCACTGAATGTCTGGCCTGAACTTAAGCCACTTGCAGAACAGCTGATTCAGCAGTATCCCCTGCCTATTGCAGGCTGCCATCGCTTAAGTTTTCCAGAAGAACGCTTTAGTATTGATTTATGGTTGGGTGATGCACAAGATATTTTTCCAAGTATCCCGAAAACCCAAGCCGTAAATGCATGGTTTCTTGATGGTTTTGCGCCTTCATGTAACCCTGACATGTGGCAGGAAAATGTACTCAATCACATCGTGCGTTTATCAGACTATGGGACGACCTTTGCGTCCTTTAGTGTCGCTGGGGTACTGAAACGTGGACTGAAGCAACATGGTGTGCACATTAGCCGCCCACGTGGTTTTGGCCATAAACGTGAAATGCTAAAAGCCATTTGGCTTGATGGTATAACAGCGGAATCAGATTCAGTAGAACAAGGTGCCACGCAATCTAAATCTAAGACCAATACATCACAAGAGACACAACGCCAGATCGCGATTATTGGCGCTGGAATCGCAGGTTTAAGCTGTGCATGGGCCTTTGCTCAACGTGGCCATCAAGTCACGATCTACGAGCAAAATGAGCCACTCTCAGGTGCATCAGGCAATCCCCTTGCTCTGCTCAATCCCAAGCTCTGTCCAATTGAACAAGCCCATGAACATCTGATGACCTTGAGCTGGCAACATGCCTTGAATTTTTATCCTAAATTCAAAGCATTTAGACCGATTCAAGTCCAGCAAATCGCTTTAAAAAATACGGATGAATTGCTTGGTTTAGCGAAACAATATCCTGAAGCTGTGCTCTCTGTACATGATCAGCAGAATGCTCCCCCTGAAACAGCTTATCCAAGCTTGGCCCTGCATCAAGCAGGTGCAGTTTCTCCACAGCAACTGCGTGATGAAATGTTACAGCATCCGAATATCCAATGCATAAAAGCAAAAATTTCTCGCTTAAATAGCGCAGATAAGCAAACTGAGCTTTGGCAAGAACAACAGCTCATCGCAACAGCCGATGATGTGATTGTGTGTTGTGCCAAGCAAAGTGCTGAGCTGTTTGAAAACTACCCCGTGTTAAAACCAATTCGTGGACAAGTCAGCTGGGTTGAGAATCGCGAACAAGCTTTAGCTCTAGATCAAGCCTATAGTTATGGCGGTTATTGTATGCAATTGGATGCCGCTCAATTGATTCTAGGCGCATCTTTTTATCCCAATCGAGACGATGTTGAAGTTCTAGCAGAAGACCATGTGCATAACTATGAACTTATCCACAGTGTCTTCCCTGAATATGCGCAACAGCTTCCATCCACCGAAACATGGCAAGGTCGTGCGTCTGTGCGTGCACAAAGTTTGGATTATTTTCCTTTGGTTGGGAAAATGAAAAATGATGAACAGATATTTACCTTTGCAGGCCTAGGTTCTAAGGGATTCTTGTTTGCGCCCTTGTGTAGCGAAGTCTTGGCAGCCCTTGTCTTGGGTGAGCTTTGTCCAGTGCCTCAAAACCTGTTGGATAAGTTGAATCCTCAACGCTTTCAGAAGAAAGTAAAAGCCAAGAAGCCTTATTATTCTGGTTAAATATTTTTAATTTTAAAATGACAGAAATCTAGAATTTTGAATTGGCCAAAATACAGCTGTATTTTGGCCAATCTTTTGAGTGATTTAAGCGCCTTGTTCTAAAGGCAAGCCCGCATCACGCGCTGCGCGTGTGCCACCCATCAATACAACATATTCACGAGAACCATCGATACCGTCTAAAAGCTCTGCTGCACGCGGTGCTTTGCTGCCGCCACCGCATAGAATATAAATCGGTTGATCCGCTGTAACTTGAGTCAGACTGTCCGCAGTGATCTCAGCAATTGGACGATTCACCGCCCCCTTAACATGAGCCTCTGCATACGCTTTGGTATCACGGACATCCCAGATGACTGCGCCTTCTGGGAACTCAAATGTTGTAATTTCTTGTTTACGGATCATTGTGCACTCCTTTGATGTAAACAACACTTGGCAAATGAAGAAAACCCCCTTAGCATCTCAAATATTCTTTCCCTTTGTAAAGGTCTAACCATGCCTTCTTTTGATATTGTTTCTGAATTAGAGTTATTTGAAGTCAATCATGCTGTGCAAAACACAGAAAAAGAGATTGCGACTCGTTTTGACTTCCGTGGACAAGACGTTTCAATTGAGTTAAATGAGAAAAATAAAGAAATCAAAATCTCAACTGAAAGCGATTTCCAATGTGAACAAGTCTATACCATGCTCGAAAATCACTTCTATAAACGTAAAATTGATGTACAAGCTTTAGATCCACAAAAAGCCACAGCTTCGGGTAAAAATGTGGTGCAAGTGATCAAACTTAAAGATGGACTTGACTCAGATACCGCAAAAAAAATTAATAAAGCCATTAAAGAAAGCGGTATCAAAGCGCAATCTTCTATCCAAGGAGACAAAATCCGTGTCACCGATAAAAAGCGCGATACTTTGCAACAAGTGATGAACTTTTTACGTGAACAACAATTTGGTCTGCCACTGCAATTTAATAATTTCAAAGATTAAGCAATAGGTTCACTATGGCAAAAGATAACCGTCTTTATACGCTGGTTAAAACCACATCTAAATTTCCCAAAGGCATCCGTAGCACGCTCTGGAGTAAGGCTTTTGGTCGTGTGGTTCCGATGGTCGGAACAGCGAATATTCGTTATTTAGAAGTCGATAAAGACCACGTGACTGTTCGTATTGAAAACCAGCGTAATATGCAAAATCATATTAAAGGTGTCCATGCAGCAGCCATGGCACTACTGGGTGAAACTGCGACTGGATTTTTAACGGGTTTACATGTCCCAGATGATCGGATTTTGTTGATCAAATCATTGCATGTCGATTACTTAAAAGTTGCGCAAGGTGGTTTAACGGCAACAGCAACATTATCAGCTGATCAACAAAAGTTTATCGCAGAGAATGAAAAAGGCGAGTTATTGGTCCCTATTACCGTGATTGATGATGCAGGCAATCAACCAATCCAATGCCAAATGCTTTGGGCTTGGTTACCAAAACGTAAAAAATAATAACTGACCTAGACTATTCTAGTGGCAGTATTAGCATCAGGATGCAATGATCACTCTTTGTGTTCTGATGCTAAAAATGAAAAAAATACTTCTGCTTTCTCATTTTTTTATTGCGCTCAACCTCGCGACTTATTCTGCTCAAGTGCTCGCCGCTGATGCTTCAGCTTCAATTCCTTCAAAACAGCGCCATTCTTTAGCTGAACAAAACAAGAAAATCGTGGTCGATTTTTATGAAGGTGTTTTCTTAAAACACCAAGTTAAACAATATGCCGATCGTTATATTGGGGATCAATATATTCAGCACAATCCGAATGTACCTGACGGTAAGGCACCATTTGTAAACTTCTTTAGCCAAAAATTTAGCAATAACCCTCAGGCAAAAAATGTCATCAAGAAAGCAATTGCGGAAGGAGATTTAGTCGTTCTGCATGTGCATTCTACAGAGAATGACAGCGACCGAGGCCGAGCGATTATTGATATATTCCGTGTAGAAAATGGAAAAATTGTAGAGCATTGGGATGTGATACAAAATATTCCTGAAAAAAGTCAGAACGCCAACAGCATGTTCTAAGCGGCACAAAAAACAAAGCCCAAACGAATTTGGGCTTTATTTTTTAAATACTTAAATAAATTTTTCAATCATAGTCATCAACTGCTGTAAATATGCTGCATCGACCTCATCAAATTGATTCAGTTCATCACTATCGATATCCAACACGCCAACACACTGACCATTTTTCATCATTGGCAAGACGATCTCAGAGCGAGAGGCAGAACTACAGGCAATATGCCCTGGGAACTGATCTACATCTGGCACCACAATCACTTGCTGCTGTTGCCATGCCGCGCCACATACGCCGCGACCTTTGGCAATACGGGTACAGGCGATTGGGCCTTGAAATGGGCCTAACACCAACTCATTCTCTTTGACCAAATAAAAGCCAATCCAAAACCAGCCAAATTGCTGTTTTAACGCCGCGCAGATATTGGCGAGATTGGCAATCACATCACTTTCATCTTCAACAATTGCCTGAATCTGAGGAAGGATACTTTGATATTGCTCGGCCTTATGGCCATGTTGCAAAACTAATTCTTCTGCCATGCTTCATTCCAAATCAAAAATAGTCTTGGCTTCATTCACTCGATAAAAGAGAACTTAGCTTGCTGCAAATGCTTGTTTAATCTCTTCTGAGATCAAACGTTTCTTGCCATTCACATCCACCGCAACAAAGGTAAATACACCTTCGGTAATGCGCACTGGCTCACGAGAATCATCATGACTGTTCCATACCTCAATTTGGACTTGTACTGAACTACTGCCAACTTTCAAAATTTTGGTATAACAGCTAATCACATTCCCGACCTTAACCGGTACCAGAAAAGTCATCTGATTGATCGCAATCGTTGCACAACGACCTTTACTAAAACGTTCAACATGAATCGCTCCTGCGAGATCCATCTGAGAGACAATCCAGCCGCCAAAAACATCACCACTCCAATTGGTATCTGCGGGCATGGCAATGTTTTGTAGTGATAAAGTCCCTTCTGGATGAGTTGGGCGTTCGCTCATGTTAATGTCCTTGGTGTTGCTGTAATTGCTGGTCTAACCATTGTTGTAACTCGGGTGCGCGTAATGCTCCGCTGATTCTCGCCAATTCCGTGGTCTTATTCATCAGCACTAACGTTGGGATGCTACGCACATTAAATGCAGCACTTAAACGTGGATTGGCTTCGGTATCAATTTTGGCAAAAACCACATAGGGATTTTGCTTCGCCACTTGAGCAAAGTGAGGCGCCATCATCTTGCAGGGACCACACCACTCAGCCCACAAGTCAATCAATACAGGCAGATCTGAATTGCTGATGAAGTTACTGAAATTTTGTTCATTGAGTTCAATCGGCTCTAAAGGCAATAACGCTTTATGGCATTGCCCGCAGTTGGGATGAACCGCCAATTTTTCTTCGGGTACACGATTTTTTGCACCACATGATGCACAGACAATAATCATCTACATCACTCCAATATGTTGATGTAAAAATTCTAATTGGGTTGTGACTGCTTTTTCAAACCAAGAACCATGATAAACATCAAAATGTTTCATTTCCCATTCGTGATAGCTCACAAATGGCGCAATATTGGTCGCGGCTTCCCGACTCGATTCAATTGGAATCAGAGAGTCATGCTTGGCGGCAATAAATAAAACCGGGATATTAATTTTCCGTACAAACTGAATCGGACGATAACGCATTAAATTAAAAAACACCCGTGCAGGGACTTCTCCGCTCCAATAGTAGTCAGGATTTACAATCGAGTGATATCCATAAAAACTGTCTGAAGTTGGTAAAAAACACAATCGATATTGATCGACCACAGGTAAAGTTTTAGGTACAAGGCCCATCTTGGAACCCATATAGTCCTGACTGGAACGCTTCAATGCCTCTGGATAGCGCTGTAAGGGATAAAGCTTGGCTGTTTCAGCCCCATCAACATAGGGAACTTGTACCATGACCGCCTGAATGTTTTTCAGATCCGATGCCAAGCTTAGGGCATATCCACCGCTGAGTGAAGTTCCCCATAAAACAATACGTCGATTATCAATCAGTTTACAATTCGAGGCATATTGAATCATGGTCTTCCAATCATCAAGCTGGGCACTGAGAGAAACCAATTCACGCGGCTTGCCTGTACTGCCTCCCCAATTACGATAATCGAATAAAATGACTGCATAACCGGCCTGAGCAAAGCGCTGTGCATATTGAACCAATTTAAATTGACGCAAGCCTGCAAAACCGTGCGCCATGATAATCACAGCAGCTTTGGTATTGGCTTTAGGCAGATAAAAATCCGCAGCGATGGTTTCATCACTACTTGGAACATACAACGGCTCAACAGTATAGGTATGCATGCGCGCTCCATTGCCCTTATCTTTTACTTATCATCATTTATTTAATACAGACATTTAAACTCAAGATCGAGCTTAATGCTATGATAGAGCATAAAATGTTTTGTTTGTTTTTGGAGTGACAAGATGACAGAGAATGTTGGTTTTGCAGGTCAAATCGGCCCTGAGCATATTGAGCAAGTGGTTGAAAAAGGATTTAAATCGATTATTAATAACCGACCAGACATGGAAGGTGGCCCTGAACAGCCGACCAGCGCACAGATCGAAGAATCTGCTCGAACTGCAGGTTTAGACTATGTCTATCAACCCGTTGTTGCAGGGCAAATCACTGAACTCGATGTCCGTAATTTTGCCAATCACTATAATGAACTGCCAAAACCAATTTTGATGTTCTGCCGTACCGGTAATCGCTCAAATAATCTATATCAAATCGCAAAACAAATGGATTTATTAGACGACTAAATTCATTACATTTCATTACCTGATCCAAATAGTTAAAGCTTGGTATTTATAAGATGATGGTTCTTTTTCGATAGATCAAGAACCATGTCAAAACTCGCCATTGTCCTGTTATGCATCCTCTCATTTTCTGCTTGTAGTTCTTTTCAGGTTCGTCCAACAGCAACAGTGAGCGTGGGTACAGCGCTATAAAAAAACAGCACCGAAGTGCTGTTTTTCAAATTAGTCTTTATTACTACAATTCACTCCTACACCATAAGGACTAACATCAAATGGCATTCCAGCTGGATTATCCATATCTGTCTTTAACGGTGTTAAAGCATATGGAATATTAGAGGTGACTTTACGATCAGATAACTGCGTGGTCGCCACAATATTAACCATGTGCCAACTCGCATATCTTCTTAAATAACGAATTTGAAAATCAAACTTACCCGTTGCATCTGTTGTATAAGTTACTGTGCCATCAGTTGAAACCGATGGTGCTACAAAGGTTGTTGGTAGCTGTACAAAATCTGGTGCTGGAACTGCAACTGTGATCGGGCAATAAGTATAGGGTGCTACGAATTGACGTGTTGCATTTGGTTTAGCATCTGGATTATAAACTAAAGCACCTTTGGCATAACCTAAATTACTAATTGACATTACCACTGGCTGGGAAGCGATTGGCTTACCATCAATATTTGTAACTTGTACTGAAACAGATTCCGTATAATATGTGCCATCTGTACTCGTTTGTAATTGTCCTGAGTTACCAAAAGTAATATTAGCAACAGGTTGTTCAACCTGAGCCGCTGAGACATTTAACGTGGTTGTTTGTTTCGATGTCACACCATTACTATCTGTTAAAGCAGCATTAATAACGATACCACTAGCAATTAAACTTGCTGCCTGAGCAGATTTATTAGGCAAAAGGATCGTAAAATTTGCATTGCCTGTGGTATCCGTTACAGCTGTGGATGGCCCATTAATCGTCACACCATTAACTTTGTAATCAGGAATACTTAAAACAACATTTTGTCCAGAAACACCACCACCATTCTTGTCTACAGCTTTTACTGTAATAACGGCATTATCACCAGTTACAAGCAATGTCGGTTTATTAGAGGCTATATTTAGACTATATTGCGCAGTAGCTGAAATTGAAGCTGTATTATCAACAACATTAAGCATAAAAGATTGAGTCGTTATTTTCTTTGTAGCATCAGTAAAACTACCTTTAATTGTTATCCCATTTGCAACTAAAGCACTTAGCTGAGTTTGAGTCAAATCTTTAGGCAATTTAACTGTAAAATTAGCACTTCCTGTGCTGTCTGTTACAGCAGATGAAGCACCATCAATGGTGATATTGGTCGATGCAGTATCTTGAATTGCTAATTGTACTGTTTGATTTGCGACACCACCGCCATTTACATCAACTAACTTAAGTGTAACTATAGCAGTATCACCAGAAGCAACCAATGTAGGCTTAGAGCTCGTAATAATAATATGATAATTGGTTGCAACAGGTGTTTCAGTTACTGGCTTCTCAGTATTATCCGATCCAGATGATGAACCAGTACTACCATAATACCCACCACCGCCACCACCACAGCTAGCTAATAAAATAGAGACAGCAATTGCAGACAACTTTAATGTAAGCTGCTTTTTATTCATGATCATTCCTTTTTATCCCCAAATAGAATTAGATATTTCATTATAAAAATATGTCTAATGTAACCATAATATAGATTTTGTGTAAATAAAGTTTATCTTCAAGTAAAAAATATTAAAGTGAACTCAGTCAAACTATTTTATTAAATAGAGATATTCTCTATAACTTTTAACGAATAAATGATGAATAAAAAATTTCAGCCTTTTAATATAAAAACTTTACGAATAAAAAACATTCTATTATTTAAGAGCAGCATATTTCTATTTTTCCCCACGCAATAAAAAACACCCCCAACCAGTTAGGTTGGGGGTGTTTAGATTTAAAAGCTGGCGATGACTTACTCTCACATGGCAAGTGCCACACTACCATCAGCGCTAAGAGGTTTCACTTCTGAGTTCGGGAAGGGATCAGGTGGTTCACTCTTGCTATTGTCGCCAGCAAACTGTTTTGGTTTTGGGTGGTCTTACATTTTTTGCCACTTAGTACCGAAAGAGTTATTAACGGATTAGATAATTGGTCTGTATTGTAACTAGATTTCACACTAAATCAAGTTATGTATTGAATTTATCTTGAATACAACAACTGTTTGGGTGTTGTATAGTCAAGCCTCACGAGCAATTAGTATTGGTCAGCTTCACACGTCACCGTGCTTCCACACCCAACCTATCAACGTCCTAGTCTCGAACGGCTCTTTAGAGGAATAAATTCCTAGGGAAATCTTATCTTGAGGTAGGCTTCCCGCTTAGATGCTTTCAGCGGTTATCCCTTCCGAACATAGCTACCCGGCGATGCGACTGGCGTCACAACCGGTACACCAGAGGTTCGTCCACTCTGGTCCTCTCGTACTAGGAGCAGATCCTCTCAAATTTCCAGCGCCCACGGTAGATAGGGACCGAACTGTCTCACGACGTTCTAAACCCAGCTCGCGTACCTCTTTAAATGGCGAACAGCCATACCCTTGGGACCTGCTTCAGCCCCAGGATGAGATGAGCCGACATCGAGGTGCCAAACACCGCCGTCGATATGAACTCTTGGGCGGTATCAGCCTGTTATCCCCAGAGTACCTTTTATCCGTTGAGCGATGGCCCTTCCATACAGAACCACCGGATCACTAAGACCTACTTTCGTACCTGCTCGACTTGTGGGTCTCGCAGTTAAGCGCGCTTTTGCCTTTATACTCTACGCGTGATTTCCGACCACGCTGAGCGCACCTTCGTACTCCTCCGTTACTCTTTAGGAGGAGACCGCCCCAGTCAAACTACCCACCAGACATGGTCCTCGCCCCGGATTACGGGGCAGAGTTAGAACCTCAACATTACCAGGGTGGTATTTCAAGGACGGCTCCATACAAACTAGCGTTCGTACTTCAAAGCCTCCCACCTATCCTACACAAGTAAGGTCAAAGTTCAATGTCAAGCTGCAGTAAAGGTTCACGGGGTCTTTCCGTCTAGCCGCGGGTACACTGCATCTTCACAGCGATTTCGATTTCACTGAGCCTCTGCTGGAGACAGCGCCGCCATCATTATGCCATTCGTGCAGGTCGGAACTTACCCGACAAGGAATTTCGCTACCTTAGGACCGTTATAGTTACGGCCGCCGTTTACTGGGGCTTCGATCAAGAGCTTCGCTTACGCTAACCCCATCAATTAACCTTCCAGCACCGGGCAGGCATCACACCCTATACGTCCACTTTCGTGTTTGCAGAGTGCTATGTTTTTAATAAACAGTTGCAGCGGCCTGGTTTCTGTGGCTGCCAATAGCTCAGGGAGCAAGTCCCATCACCGTCAGCAGCGTACCTTCTCCCGAAGTTACGGTACCATTTTGCCTAGTTCCTTCAGCAGAGTTCTCTCAAGCGCTTTGGTCTACTCGACCTGACCACCTGTGTCGGTTTCGGGTACGATTCCTGTGTAACTGAAGCTTAGAGACTTTTCCTGGAAGCATGGTATCAGCCACTTCACTGTACAAGTACAGCTTGCTATCAGCTCTCAGCATAGAGCACCCCGGATTTGCCTAAGATGCATGCCTACAACCTTCCACCTGGACAACCAACGCCAGGCTGACTTAACCTTCTCCGTCCTCTCATCGCATTACACAGAAGTATTGGAATATTAACCAATTTCCCATCGACTACGCCTCTCGGCCTCGCCTTAGGGGTCGACTCACCCAGCCCCGATTAACGTTGGACTGGAACCCTTGGTCTTTCAGCGAACGGGTTTTTCACCCGTTTTGTCGTTACTCACGTCAGCATTCGCACTTCTGATACCTCCAGCATACTTCTCAATACACCTTCATCGGCTTACAGAACGCTCCCCTACCACTTACGCTAATGCGTAAATCCGCAGCTTCGGCACATAGTTTTAGCCCCGTTACATCTTCCGCGCAGGCCGACTCGACTAGTGAGCTATTACGCTTTCTTTAAAGGGTGGCTGCTTCTAAGCCAACCTCCTAGCTGTCTATGCCTTCCCACATCGTTTCCCACTTAACTATGATTTTGGGGCCTTAGCTGGCGGTCTGGATTGTTTTCCTCTTGACTACGGACGTTAGCACCCGCAGTCTGTCTCCCGGATAGTACTCATTGGTATTCGGAGTTTGCATCGGTTTGGTAAGTCGGGATGACCCCCTAGCCGAAACAGTGCTCTACCCCCAATGGTATTCGTCCGAGGCGCTACCTAAATAGCTTTCGGGGAGAACCAGCTATCACCAGGCTTGATTAGCCTTTCACCCCTATCCACAAGTCATCCCCTGGCTTTTCAACGACAGTGGGTTCGGTCCTCCAGTTAGTGTTACCCAACCTTCAACCTGCTCATGGATAGATCGCCTGGTTTCGGGTCTATACCCAGCAACTAAACGCCCTATTAAGACTCGATTTCTCTACGGCTCCCCTATGCGGTTAACCTTGCTACTGAATATAAGTCGCTGACCCATTATACAAAAGGTACGCAGTCACCGAACAAGTCGGCTCCCACTGCTTGTATGCATGCGGTTTCAGGATCTATTTCACTCCCCTCACAGGGGTTCTTTTCGCCTTTCCCTCACGGTACTGGTTCACTATCGGTCAGTCAGGAGTATTTAGCCTTGGAGGATGGTCCCCCCATATTCAGACAAGGTTTCACGTGCCTCGCCCTACTCGTCATCATTGTGTGTGCCCTTTCGTGTACGGGAATATCACCCTCTACGTTCGCACTTCCCAGAGCGTTCCACTAGAACACACACAACTTAATGGGCTGCTCCCCGTTCGCTCGCCGCTACTAAGGGAATCTCAATTGATTTCTTTTCCTAAGGGTACTGAGATGTTTCACTTCCCCTCGTTCGCTTCATAAGCCTATGTATTCAGCTTATGATACCCGCCTTATAGCGGGTGGGTTCCCCCATTCAGAAATCTCCGGATCAAAGGATATTTGCCGCCTCCCCGGAGCTTTTCGCAGGCTATCACGTCTTTCATCGCCTCTGACTGCCAAGGCATCCACCACATGCACTTAATTACTTGACTATACAACCCCAAACAGTCGTTAACACATACAAGTGAGTGTTATCGTTGCAAACTTAATTGCCACTGGTTTGTTGTCTGTGAACTTAATCACCATACAGCTTCAATCTAAATTCATATACCAAAACGCTTGATTCAGTGTTTTTGCTAGTTCTCAGATTAAATATCTTCTTAACAATTGCTTGTTAAGCTTATATCTAATCGAGTTTGAACAATTTATTTCAGACTCAATTTTCTAATCTGTTAATGATTAACTACCACCTCGTCGGTGAGTAGTAAACTGTGATAAATCACAGAGATTAATAAACCAGTCAACTTGGACTGTATTCACTAAACTCTATAATCTTCTTAGCTTCAAGCTACATCCTATGTGTGCCTGCGCACAGCATAGCTGTTTGCTTAAATTCTCGGACAAAGCGTTGCTTTGTTTACCCTCGAATTTGGTGGAGACTAGGAGAGTCGAACTCCTGACCTCCTGCGTGCAAAGCAGGCGCTCTACCAACTAAGCTAAGTCCCCAGCTTATCACTTAATGAACGACATATCTTTCAATCCAAGCTACTGCAATCAGATTTGGTGGGTCTGACAAGACTTGAACTTGTGACCCCACGCTTATCAAGCGTGTGCTCTAACCAACTGAGCTACAGACCCTCAGATACATCTTCGAAGAACAACTTGTTGTGGATTCTTACCAGTCACCAATCTTTCGTTAAGGAGGTGATCCAGCCGCAGGTTCCCCTACGGCTACCTTGTTACGACTTCACCCCAGTCATCGGCCACACCGTGGTAAGCGTCCTCCTTGCGGTTAGACTACCTACTTCTGGTGCAACAAACTCCCATGGTGTGACGGGCGGTGTGTACAAGGCCCGGGAACGTATTCACCGCGGCATTCTGATCCGCGATTACTAGCGATTCCGACTTCATGGAGTCGAGTTGCAGACTCCAATCCGGACTACGATCGGCTTTTTGAGATTAGCATCCTATCGCTAGGTAGCAACCCTTTGTACCGACCATTGTAGCACGTGTGTAGCCCTGGCCGTAAGGGCCATGATGACTTGACGTCGTCCCCGCCTTCCTCCAGTTTGTCACTGGCAGTATCCTTAAAGTTCCCGACATTACTCGCTGGCAAATAAGGAAAAGGGTTGCGCTCGTTGCGGGACTTAACCCAACATCTCACGACACGAGCTGACGACAGCCATGCAGCACCTGTATCTAGATTCCCGAAGGCACCAATCCATCTCTGGAAAGTTTCTAGTATGTCAAGGCCAGGTAAGGTTCTTCGCGTTGCATCGAATTAAACCACATGCTCCACCGCTTGTGCGGGCCCCCGTCAATTCATTTGAGTTTTAGTCTTGCGACCGTACTCCCCAGGCGGTCTACTTATCGCGTTAGCTGCGCCACTAAAGCCTCAAAGGCCCCAACGGCTAGTAGACATCGTTTACGGCATGGACTACCAGGGTATCTAATCCTGTTTGCTCCCCATGCTTTCGTACCTCAGCGTCAGTATTAGGCCAGATGGCTGCCTTCGCCATCGGTATTCCTCCAGATCTCTACGCATTTCACCGCTACACCTGGAATTCTACCATCCTCTCCCATACTCTAGCTTCCCAGTATCGAATGCAATTCCCAAGTTAAGCTCGGGGATTTCACATCCGACTTAAAAAGCCGCCTACGCACGCTTTACGCCCAGTAAATCCGATTAACGCTCGCACCCTCTGTATTACCGCGGCTGCTGGCACAGAGTTAGCCGGTGCTTATTCTGCGAGTAACGTCCACTATCCTAGAGTATTAATCTAAGTAGCCTCCTCCTCGCTTAAAGTGCTTTACAACCAAAAGGCCTTCTTCACACACGCGGCATGGCTGGATCAGGCTTCCGCCCATTGTCCAATATTCCCCACTGCTGCCTCCCGTAGGAGTCTGGGCCGTGTCTCAGTCCCAGTGTGGCGGATCATCCTCTCAGACCCGCTACAGATCGTCGCCTTGGTAGGCCTTTACCCCACCAACTAGCTAATCCGACTTAGGCTCATCATTTAGCGCAAGGTCCGAAGATCCCCTGCTTTCTCCCGTAGGACGTATGCGGTATTAGCATTCCTTTCGGAATGTTGTCCCCCACTAAATGGCAGATTCCTAAGCATTACTCACCCGTCCGCCGCTAGGTTAGGTAGCAAGCTACCCTTCCCCGCTCGACTTGCATGTGTTAAGCCTGCCGCCAGCGTTCAATCTGAGCCATGATCAAACTCTTCAGTTTAAAATCATTAGTAGCTTATGGCTACAAATCTTGGCTCATCAATTTTCTGACTAAAAATTCGCTCAAATAAACTTCGAGAAATTTCTACTCTTCAATCAATGAAATATTTTCGATTGATCAACTAGTAAAAATCCACACAAGTTGTTCTTCTATTCTCTTAATGATCTTCTCGATGATTCGTCATCATCAAGCTAGGTCGGCTATATTACTCTCAATTTCTTAAAAGTCAACAGGTAATTTAGATATTTAACAAACTTATCAATCAACCCAAGAACTCAACCACTTTAGCCAAATCCTTGTTTCTCAACAAGTTTTTATCTGCATCACCGCCGATGGATGTGCATTCTACAGCATTCCCAACCCAATACAACCCCATTTTTTAAATTATCTTGATTTATTGCTCCGACCGCCTATTTTTTGAACTGAACAGTTACTTTTAATGCTTTTTCTTTGTGTTTAAGAACTTTTTTTAAACAATTAAGTCCAGTAGAATATGTCTCTTGCTTCACATTTTTTGGCACTTTTGATTGAAAATACGGTTTGCTGGTAAAAAGGCTCGATATTTATTGCTTGCTGCATCATTTGCTGCGAGCCCGCTTTGCTATGCCATATCAACGCATAACTTTTATGAATTGGCTTTATCAATATTAAGTTATAGCAAATGGTCCAACACAAATCGCCCAACCATTTGTGTCATAGACAATCAAGATGCAGCGAATCAATTTCAAAGCAATATTCGCCAGCTTGCTTATGAGTATCAAGTTCAGGCCGTCAGTGCTAAAGACTTCCCCAAAACAGAATGTCATGTTGCCTATTTCACAACAACATCACCACAACAACAACAGAACTTGATTCAAGCCTACCCATCCCGATCACTGCTTTCATTAAGCACCAATAATCCAGCCTGCGAAGTGGGTAGCATTTTTTGCTTATATAATAAAAAGACCTTTTCAACCTTCAAGGTGAATTTGGATGCCTTAACTTATTCCAAGGTGCATATTGATCCTCGTGTTTTACTTTTAGCGAAGAATGCGGGGTAAGACAGTGATTTCAAATTTATATCAATCAACGTCCTTACACGCCTTATTCCGTAAATCACAATTTGCGATCTTTGCCATTACCTTTGTCATCTGTTCTTTTACTTTTGCCACAATTTCCATGTTCACCATGGAAACCTATGCAAAACAGAATTTACAATTATTAAGTCAAACAGTTTTGGAGCGTGTTCAACCAGCCGTCGTGTTTAGAGATAAAGGTGCAATTGACCAGATTCTTGATGACTACACCAGTGAACATGCCATCCGTAGTATTCATGTTTATGATCCACAGCAACAACTATTGGCTGAAAGTACCAAAAAAGTTGCACACACATCCGTGATGCAAGATTTAATGGATCGTTGGTTTTTACATGACCCAGTTAAGCTCATGGTGGTTCACCATAAGAAAAAAGTAGGCGAACTGGTGCTGTATGGTAGCTCCGAAAATATTTTGCACTTTTTAAAAACCATTATTATTGGTCTTGCAATTTCAATGTTCTTCATTGTGATTGCTTTGTTGTGGTCAGTGAATATTACCTACCGCCAAATTATGCAAGCAATCAAGCCACTCACCCATATTGCACAATTGGTCAGTGATCAAAAGGCCTATAATTTACGTTTTCCTAACAACCATATTCACGAATTCCAAAATTTAAATACCGTATTTAATGAACTGTTAGAAGAAATCCAAATTTGGCATACCCATTTGCAAAAAGAAAATCGTCAACTTTCATTCCAAGCCCATCATGATCAATTAACCAGCTTGCCAAATCGTCATTATTTTTATCAAGAATTATTTAATATCTTTGAAAACCCACAATACCGTCACAACTCTGCCTTATTATTTATCGACAATAACAAGTTTAAAGTGATTAATGATGAATATGGGCATTTAGCTGGTGATGCCGTTTTAAAAGAAATGGCGTCTCGTTTAAGACTATCAGTTCGTCATGAAGATTTTATTGCGCGTTTAGGTGGTGACGAGTTTGCCATTATTTTACATTCAATTCATCACGCTGATCATTTAACCACAATCGCTGAAGGGGTTCTCGCAAGTTGCGAACAGCCATTAGCGTTTAACGGACAAATGATTCATTTCGGTTTTAGCTTAGGGGTTGCTTTTTCTCAGTTTGCAGAGAATCCAGAGGATTTAATTATGCAAGCCGATCAAGCCATGTATAAAGCTAAAAATTTAAACCCACATTGGTTTCTTTATAAACCAGAAATTTAGGACATGTTATGCGCACTCACACCATTAAAATTTCATTTATTGCGTTGCTCTGCCTAACATTGGCTGGCTGTTTGAGTTTTGGCCCGTTGAAATACCGTCAGGTCAAAATGCTCAAGAAAGAAGGTTTTGTTCTCACGAATGAAGGCTGGACCTTGGGCCTACCTGAACGTTTGTTATTTGATTTCAACAAGGCAGAAATCAAACCTGAACATCAACAAGAGATTATTCGTTTAGCCACTCAATTGAATAAGTATGATCTACAGAAATTAAAAATCGTGGGACATACTGACGATATTGGTAATCCAGAATATAACCAAAAGCTCTCTGAAGAGCGTGCTCAAAGTGTTTCAAATATCTTTGTCGCTCAAGGGTTCAAGCAAACCAACTTGACTGTAGTCGGTCGTGGTTCACATCAGCCGTTTGTTCCAAATACCTCTGATGAAAACCGCGCTAGCAATCGCCGCGTCAATGTCATCATCATTCCATAATCAAACCGATTCAATAAAAAACCGACGCAATGCCGTCGGTTTTTTTATTTAAATTAGTTCGATGATATCAATCGTTGGTGGCACCCGAAAGCGAAATGGGACTCCTACCATCCCCGTCCCGACTGTAACAAACACATCGGCATGTTCATGGGTATAGAAACCCTTCTTATGGCCCAAAATAGAAACCCGTTTCATAATATAACTGGTGATCCAAGGCAACTCGATCTGCCCGCCATGCGTGTGTCCTGAAAGCATTAATGGCCGGGTTGGCAGTTCCGGCACCATATCAACCGTATCAGGGTTGTGCGACAAAATCAGCCAAGGTTTATCTTGGGGTAAATCAGGCATAAAGCGCATATTGGCCTTCCCTGCCCACAGATCTCCAATTCCGATTAACCGAAACTCATCAAAATCAACAATCTTTCCTTCAATATCAATAACATTATTCTGTTCAAGTGCCCGACTTAGCAACGCTTGAATCGGGGGCCCTGGGTATTGTTCATCATGATTACCAGGAACCGAATACACAGGTGCTTCAATTTGCTTGAGTACCTCAAGCTCCTGTACCAAGCGATTCTCAGGTTCATAAGTCCAATCACCCGCGACCACCACCAAATCAGGTTTCGCCTGATTCAACTTCTTGACCATATTCTTCAATTGCCGTTCATGCCCTGAAAATAATCCGACATGCATGTCTGCAACCAAAGCCACTTTGACCGGTTGATGAAACTCACGCTCTGAATTCAAACGATACTGATGATGTTGAACATGAATTTTGTGTGGTTCAATAAAACGCGCATAGATCAACACACTACTGAGTAGAAAAACAAATCCTGCCTGATGAAGACTGTAATATCCACCCCAACCAGCATAAATACTAAAGAACCACAGTGGAACCAATAAATAAGACAGATAAAACGCCAATAAATGTACAAAGGCTTTAAAGGGATGGATGGTTTCTGTACGTGCTTGATGAACCCAAGCTTGAATCAATGCCCAAAATGCCAGAACGGCAAAAATAAGATAAAAACCAAAAATAACAGTATCCGAATTCGACATTACAGCCCTCATTAACTTTACCTTAGGGGCATACATCTCATCTTATATTTATCTTTTTCGATGAAGTGGTATACTCGAGCCCAACTTTTAATCAGTAACGATTATGACGCAATTTTCTCATTTAAATAGCAAACATACAAAGATAAGTACAAGTACTTACAATAAAAGTATGCTTGCGATTTATTGCTCAATTGCGCTCACTGTTACGGGGTGTAGCACCTTACCCAAACATAAAATTGAGCCTGTCATACAAACAACCACACAAATTGACACCTCAGAAACATCCTTGGCGCAGGTCATAAGGCCCTTACAGCAACAACATCCAGACCTCACTGGTTATCACGTTTTATATGAACCTTTAGAGGCACTGGCAGCCCGACTGCGTTTAATTGATAAAGCCGAGAAGACCTTAGATTTACAATATTATATTTGGGATAACGACAAGGTTGGTGCCCTAGCCTTACATGCACTGATCCGTGCTGCAGATCGCGGGGTACGAGTGCGACTACTGATTGATGATAATAATGCCAAGCATACCGAAGGTATTTTTTTAGCTTTGGCACAACATCCCAATATCGAGGTAAAACTATTCAATCCTTACCGTTTCCGAAAATATCGTGCAATTGATATGGTACTGGATTTGAAGCGCATTAATCGGCGCATGCACAATAAGAGCTTTATTGCCGATCATCAGGTTGCCTTGATTGGCGGTCGCAATATGACCAACCAATATTATAACGTCAGTGATACCTATCAATTTTCTGATGTAGATGTGATGTTGTTTGGTACCGCGGTAAATGACATCTCCAAATCATTTGATGATTACTGGAATCACGAATATGCCTACGATGTGCGCGAGGTCGTAAAACAAAGTGCGCACCGTTTGAGCTACGAAAGTCTTAAAGAGCAACTCGATGAACACTATAAGCGGATTACCGTACAAAATTATCTTGATTTAACCAGTCGCTCCCAAGCTGTCGATGCCCTCATGGATCGGGATATTTCCCTCGACTGGGTCAAGGCAGAGGTGGTCAAAGACTCACCTGATAAAATCAAATCTAAAGCTAAAAAAGAAGAACATCTCAACTTCCAGTTAATTAACCACCTTGAACAACCCGAAAAGAATATCGATTTAATCTCTGCTTATTTTGTTCCTGAAAAGAAAGGAACAAAAATTTTAAGTGATTTGGCAAGAGATGGTATCGAAGTCAGAGTATTGACCAACTCATTTAAAGCCAATGACGTAGCAGTGGTACATGCTTTTTATGGGAAATACCGCCAAGAACTGCTGGAAAATGGCGTACAACTGTATGAGTTTTTACCTGCACTTGATAAAAGTGATTTAGATAAACACACGGAGGAGCTGGCAAAAAAAGCCAAGGTCAACATCAAAGGTTTAAGTCGTTCCAGTCTACATGCCAAGCTGATGGCACTGGATGAAAAACAGGTCTTTATTGGTTCTTTTAATTTTGACCCGCGTTCCGCTTATTTGAATACCGAGATTGGTGTCTTACTGAATAGCCCGCCATTGGCACAAGCAGTACATGCCACCATGGATCAAAACTTAAAAACCTATGCCTATCGTTTGGTTTTAGATGCCAACAAGAAAATCACTTGGCAACGTGAAACGCCACAAGGTCCTTTGATTTATACCAAAGAACCCAAAATGAAATGGTGGCAAAGAGCAGGCATGAAAGTGATTTCATGGCTACCGATTGAAGGGTTTATGTAGTTTCCAAGCTTTTGGGTAGCACGGAGAGTACTTTTCGTTGCAAGCGCTCTAGACCAGCCCGCATTTGGCGGTCGACTTCCTTGGTGAGCGTTTCTACCGTATGCCCTTCGACTGAAATCGCAGGTAAAGTCAATAAATGTGCTGTGACTTTAGGCATCTCCAGCACACGTTGCACATGTTCTGCAAAAGACATCTCGCCAATAAATGGCGCAACCAAATCCAATTCGCCCTGTTGGTTGACATAGCAAATTACACAAATCTGCACGGGGCGCTGTGCTTCAATCGCTGCACCTAATAAACGTCCGTGAACTTTTTTAACTTTACTACCATCGGTCGTGGTGGCCTCTGGAAAGAACAGGACAGGAATATCTTGTTTTAAAAACTCAGCAATTTGCTCACGGATTCGAATCGAATCTCCTGAGCCTCGTTTAATAAATAAAGTCCCGCCACCCTTGGCCAAGTTTCCTAAAATAGGCCACTTTTCCACTTCTGCCTTGGCCAAGAAAAAGATACGTGCTCCTGAGCCTAAAACAGCCACATCCAACCAAGAAATATGATTACTGACCCATAAGGCTGGTTCACGCGGAATGGCGCCATGCACTTCAACTTCGACATTAAAGACTTCACACAAACGGCGACAAAAATACTGCACATAACGAGTATTTACAGGATTATTTGGATCTTTATATAAACCATGACGGTAAATAAGATAGAAGCCCTCACCAATGGTTTCTAAACCTGCGGCTAATTTTTTACTATATAAACTGAATTTCGAAAACAGACTTAAAGGTGTGTTATTTACTGCTGTTGCTTGTTGAGTCATAAATTCTTAAAACCGTACGCATAGATGCACATGTGCATTGAATTAACTCTGTTATATCATGTCGATATTGCCTTATAGAAGTTTCCTTCATAACAAAAAACGAATGTGAGCATAAATTTTTTCAATTTTAAAAGATTTATCAGATCAAATATTATAAATAAATCGAATTTACAGATTAAAAGGTGATGTGATGAACCCGCAAAGCACGACATCTGAAAACCAAACCACCATTGCTTATGGCTATGCTTTAAGAATGTTTTTGGGATGGTCGATTTTATATATGGGAACCTTAGTCGGATTCATTGAGCTGATCCGTCGTAATGTCATATAAATCCGCGAAGCCTTTGCCCTTTAGTTAAAGTTTATTCTAGAATAAGGCTTTAAATATAAGGATTTCATAAGCACGTGGAAAATTTTGAGCAGCGTCAAAGCGGTGAACGGGCAATTTTAGTCAGTGTGTCTGTCCAGCTCCTCGACGATCTTGATGCTGAAGAGTTTCGATTGCTCGCTCAATCTGCTGGCGCTGAAATCCTTGAACATCTCATTGTGCAACGTAATAAACCTGACCCGAAATTTTTTATCGGTTCAGGGAAAGTCGATGAAATTGCTGAATTGGTCCAAAGCCTCGAAGCCGAGTTGGTCATTTTTGACCATTCATTGTCGCCTGCCCAAGAACGTAATCTTGAACGAATTCTGAAATGTCGTGTGATTGACCGCACAGGTTTAATTCTGGATATTTTTGCGCTACGCGCACGCACCCATGAGGGTAAATTACAGGTTGAACTGGCACAACTCAAACATTTATCCACCCGTTTAATTCGTGGTTTTACCGGTAATCTCGAACAACAAAAAGGCGGCATTGGCCTACGTGGGCCAGGTGAGTCGCAACTGGAAACTGACCGTCGTTTAATCCGCGTCCGTATTACTCAGCTCAAAGATAAACTGATTAAAGTACAGCAAACCCGCTTGCAGGGTCGTGCTGCACGTCAAAAAGCCGCCATTCCGACCATTTCTTTAGTGGGTTATACCAATGCTGGAAAATCCACGCTGTTTAATATCCTCGCCAAAAGCGATGTCTATGCTGCCGATCAACTATTTGCAACGCTCGATCCCACTTTACGTCGCCTAGACTGGGACGGTATTGGCACCGTTGTACTGGCCGACACCGTTGGATTCGTTCGTAATCTACAACATGACTTGGTGGAATCGTTTAAAGCCACTTTAGAAGAAACACTAGAAGCGACGCTGCTCTTACATGTGATTGATAGCAGTAGTCCGAATATGTCTGAACAGATTGAAGCCGTAGAGTCCGTCCTCAAAGAAATTGGTGCGGATGCCCCGATTTTGCATGTTTACAATAAAATTGATCTCAGCGGTGATGCCGCCAAAATCATTTATAAAACAGCTGATGTCCCTGATCGGGTCTATGTATCTGCCCATTCAGCTCAAGGACTTGAATTACTCAGTCAAGCCGTACAACAATGTCTAATGGGACAATTACAACAGTTTGATTTAGTGTTAAAACCCGCTTACGGTAAATTACGTACGCAACTCTATACCTTGAATGTAATTCAATCCGAACAGTATGATGATCAGGGTGATCTGCATTTATCCGTGTGTATTGCACCACATAAACTGGAACAACTCATCAAACAGGCGCATTTACCATTAGACGAAATTCTTGGAAAAAAAGCTTCCCTATTTCAGCGACCTTTGGAAGAATTTGAGATCGATCATCCATCACAATAATTGCGATCAGCCATCGTTCAGATAAACGAGAGTAACAAAGAAAATGAAGAATATTGATTGGACAGCTTGGTTTGGCACGATTTTGTTAATTATTGTCTATCGTGAAGGGGCTGTTGCGATCACCAAGGCTTTGGGTCATCCGGAACTGGGTAATTTGGTTGGACTGATTAGCCTATTAATGACCTTATTGATTTGGAGACGGTTTAAAAAAATCTCCAATCGCCTGATTGATACCAACAATAAGATATTGAAAGAAAGTGGCTTTGCCTTTTTGCCTATTTGCGCAGGCTCATTAATCATGTTGGTGCATATGGGCAAAGAAATTCCTGCATTTTTATTTATTCTAACTTTCAGTACATTATTGCCATTATGGGTCTATGCCAAAATGGCGAAACGTTGGTTATAAGGAGCTGATCTATGTCAATGGTTATCTATGGCTTCATCATTACCTTCATCAGTTATCTGCTTGCCAAACCGCTGAATCAGAAATTTCCACAGATTCCTCTGATTGTGTTTGGCATGTTTATTGTCATCGCATTCTTAGCCATTTTCGGTATTCCCTATCAACAATATATGGATAATGTGAACAACGTTTTTAGTCATCTGCTTGGCTATGTCACAGTTGCTTTGGCCATTCCATTGGCCGCCATGCGTTATGATGATTTACCGCTCAAATCAATGATTGGCATCTTATGTTTCGCCAGCATCAGTGCCGTTGCTTTACCGATGGGCTTGGCCTATTTACTGCACATGTCTGAACCAACCATCATGGCTTTTGCCACCCGCGCTGTGACTACCCCCATTGCCTTGAACATCGCAACGCTACTGCACGCTCCTTTAATGATGGTCACGCTGATTGTGATTTTATCAGGGGTGATTGGGGCTGCATTTTCGCCGTGGATCTTAAAACATATTCATGATGAACGTGCTTCGGGTCTGGCCTTAGGTTTAGCTGCCCATGCGATCGGTACAGCGCAAGCTTGGCAACGTGGCCCTGTTACAGGACGCTATGCGGCCTTTGGTATGGCAGTAAATGGTGTATTTACAGCCATTTGGCTCCCGACATTCATCCTCTCTTTATCCTAAAATTTGCCACAAATATCACATAAAGATTGAACTAGTTGTCAGATATCCTCCATAATGTAAGCTTAAACGTTAAAAGGATTTTTAATGATGGGCAAACAATTATTAAGTGCGTTACTTTTATCTGCGGTGAGCAGTTTTACTTTTGCAGAGGATATTACGGGGCTCTGGCAAAGTATTGATGACAAAACGGGGGCGCCAAAGGCACTGGTTGAAATTCGTAAAGAAGCGAATGGCACCTATGCAGGCAAAGTAGTCAAAATTACGCCACGTACTGGCTATACACCGAAAGAAACCTGTGTGGATTGTCCTGCGCCTTATACCAACAAACCAATCGTGGGTTTAGATGTGGTGACCGGTTTAAAATATAGTGAAGGTTTAAACTATACCAATGGCCGTATTTTAGATCCGAATACTGGCAAAATTTATAGTATGAAAGCCAAACTCAGTGCCAATGGTAAACGCTTACATTTACGGGGTTATCTCGGTGTATCCGCTTTAGGTCGTAATCAAATCTGGATTCGTGCCGAGTAAAATCAATTCACTTAAAAGTCACATGATGTGCTTTTCTTTGATCTCGGTTGCAGTCAAAAAGCTTCTTCATTCGCATAAAAAGATGAAGAAGCTTTTTTATTTCGTCCCATAAAATTGATTGAAACGTCAACGATTAATAATTTACAACTGTAAAATAATGATTGAATCTGTGATTAGAAATCCGAAATAATAGCCAGATACATGGCAGCAAGGAGGCTTTCACATGCACATCTCGCACAAACTGATTTCTTTTTTCTTCCTATTGACCCTCAGTCATTTTACTTTTGCCCAAGATATTACGGGGATTTGGCAAAGCGTGGATGATGTAACAGGTGCACCCAAAGGACAGGTTGAAATTACACAAGAAGCGGACGGTTCCTACACAGGCAAAATTATCAAAATTACCCCGCGCACAGGCTATACCCCTAAAGAAATTTGTACAAACTGCCCTGCACCTTATACCAACAAACCGATTTTAGGTTTGAATGCCATCACCAAGCTAAAACATAAAAAGGACCTCACCTACACAGGTGGAAAAATCCTTGACCCCAATAGTGGCCGTGTTTATAGCTTGACTGCAAAGCTCAGCGCTAATGGACAACGTTTGCACTTACGTGGCTATGTCGGCGTCTCAGTATTAGGACGCAGTCAAATCTGGATTCGGGTCAACTAAAACACTCATAAAAAAAGCCCTGTATCACACAGGGCTTTTTTATGGCTAGTTCACTGTAACGGTTAACGAGACTGCAACTTCGAGTAATCTAACAGGACATTTGCCGCTTCATTGATAAAGGTTTCTTCCTCAGGCAATGGTGGACGCAGGTGTGCTTTCATTTTGGCACGTGACTCCACCAAGGCATCGATTGAAGCTTGATAACTTTCCCAGTTGGCATAAGGTACTAAACCTGTCGCACTACGGCGTTGGTTTTCGGCATTCAAGGTTTGTTTCTCAAGATCAATCAATTCGGCACGACGCTGATCAATATCGAGTACCACTTTCTTCTGATCTGAAGTTTTCTTGGCAATTGCTTTACGTGCTTCTAAATATTTAAATTGAGAATCAGCTGCAACACGTTGTTCAGATGACTGTGACAGTTTTGCCACATAAGGTTGAACAGAGCCTTCACGCTTAAATGGTGCGGTTGGAATGGTATCCCACTTCAAGGCATTTTTCGCTTTACGCTCACCAAACTCTTCGTTGTAAATATCAACCAACTTGATATCTGGAATTACACCTTTGTTTTGGGTACTTCCACCCGTAATACGGTAGAACTTACGTTGAGTTAACGTCGCCTGACCATAAGCCAAAGAGTCTAACTGAACCTGTGCTGTTCCCTTACCTGTGGTGGTACTGCCAATGATAATCCCGCGCTCATAATCCTGAATCGCCGCAGAGTAAATCTCACTTGCTGACGCTGATGCCAAGTTCACTAAAACAGCCATTGGACCTGCATAGATCTGCTCACCACCATCGGTATCTTCAAATACATTCACGTTACCGTTACCATCACGGATTTGTACCACTGGGCCAGACTTGATCACCTGACCAAGCATACGTGCCACTTCTTCCAAAGAACCACCTGGATCATTACGTAAGTCGACCAGAATACCTTCAACTTTTTGTGCTTTGAGTGACTCTAGAGCCTTCGCAGTATCTTCAGAGACTGAACGATATTCGGTCCCTGCACGACGTGAGCGATAGTCAAAATAGAACGACGGAATTTCAATCACACCAAACAGATACTTTTTACCATCACGAGTGATTTCAACCGTACGAGAACGAACACCCGCATCTTCTTCTTGAATAATATCGCGGGTTAAAGTCACATTACGGGCTTGACTCATCGATGCACCCGCACCCAGTAACCGTACTACTACTTTGGTACCGCGTTTACCACGAATCAGTCCCACAATTTCCGAACTCGGCCAACCAATCACATCGACCATTTTCTCGCCGTCTTGCGCGACGCCAATAATACGATCGCCTGATTTCACCTGACCTGATTTACTGGCTGGCCCACCTTCAACGATGGTTTCAATTTTGGTGTAATCTTCATTGCCACGTTCAGGACGAATCGAAACCCCAATTCCTTCCAACTGTAAAGTGGTTTGACGATTCAGCTCCATCGCATCAATCGGTGGATAGTAGTTACTGTGTGGATCATAGGTTGCCAACATGGCATTTAAGGTTTTATCCAGCACATCATCGCTTTTCACACGGCCAATACGCTCTAACTGACGGGTATAACGTTTCGTTAAAGTTTGAACAGGGGTTAAGTCCTCAGGCCCTGTTAAATCCTGACCATTCGCCAGTGATGGGTCTGCTTTCAGCGCTTTTTGCTTGGCCTGCTCTTCTTCTTTACTAATGGTTAAATTGATCAACTGTGAAACCAACATTCTTTGCCAATGTTGTTGTTGCTCAGCCGTGGTTTTAAAATACGGTGCTTTTTCACGATCTGTATCGAGATAGACGTCTTTTTGATTCAGGTTCTGCGGCTTTTTCAACTCAGCCAACATAAACTCATAGAATTGTTTCAAACGATCACGATATTGCGCATGAATCAGAAATGGTCCAGTTAAGTTACCTGCTTTTAACGAACTGCCAAAGGTTGACCCATATTTTTTTTGATAGTCTTCCACTTCGCCGCTCAGAAATAATGAATGATCTGGATCCAGACTATCCAAATACATATTCAAAATACGGTTTGACGTGGTTGCGTCTAAGCGCATATTTAAATAATGCTGACGATCAACCAATGTGGCTAACTGACGTGCAACCAAGGCCTGTTCTTGTGATGGCTTGATTACCGTTGAAACGACAGGTGCCTCAGTCGCCGCAAATGCCTCATTCATGGTATGAGAGAAAAATAAACCACCAGTCGCGATTGCAACTGCACACGCTATCATTTGAAGTTTCATAAAATTTTGGTACTTCCTTGGATATGGCAATTATTACATGTGGGGCTGATTGAAATGAACATATTTCACCCAAGTACTTCCCAACATGTAAAACTCATCGGTCACCATAAATAAATGACCAACAAGCACTTATCATCAATATCATGTAGTTTTATCATATTCTGTACTGACAAAATGTAGCAAATCATTGCACAATTTAGCTATCGTTTTTTTCATCAATTTTTTTATCAAAAATCAAACGGAATCCTTATGATCGGCGCGTTGATGCTAGATATTGCTGGCACAGAACTTACTCAAGAAGATATTGAACTATTACAAGCTCCGCAAGTCGGTGGCATGATTTTATTTGCACGAAATATTGAATCCCCTCAACAAGTCCGTGCCTTAACCGACCATATGCGTCAAATCCGTCCTGAGATTTTGATTGCCGTTGATCAGGAAGGCGGCCGTGTACAACGCTTAAGACAGGGCTTTACTCTACTTCCTGCCATGGGCCGATTGGGCGAACGCTACCTCAGCAATCCACAACAAGCACTTGAACTGGCTGAGCAGTGCGGCTGGTTAATGGCGATTGAAGTCCTCGCCGTTGGCATTGATTTTAGCTTTGCGCCTGTTTTGGACCTGAATGATGTGAGTGATGTGATTGGTGATCGTGGTTTTGCCAAAAACATGCAAGACATCGTGCCACTGGCTGATGCCTTTATGCGTGGTATGAAAAAAGCAGGCATGGCCACTACGGGCAAACATTTCCCTGGGCATGGTTCAGTCAAAGCGGATTCACATGTTGCCGCTGCAATTGACAGTCGCTCATACCAAGAAATCTATGACAAAGATATGCAGAGCTTTATCAAGTTGATGCCTCAGCTTGATGCGCTCATGCCAGCTCATGTGATCTATGATCAAGTCGATCCAAATCCAGCAGGCTTCTCACCGTTCTGGTTACAAGAAATCTTACGTCAACAGCTTAAATTTGACGGCGTACTCTTCTCAGATGACTTAAGCATGCAGGCTGCCTGTGTCGCAGGCGGTGCCGATGCACGTATTCAAGCGGCTTTAAATGCGGGTTGTGATATGGGCTTAGTGTGTAATGACCGTGCAGCGGCATGTACTGCATTAGATGGAATTCAAACCTTGGCCTTACCAAATCAACAACGTTTAGAGCGTATGCGCGGTAAAATTCCAAATATTCAGGTTGGCACCACATTGTCTTTAGACGATGAAAACTGGCACAGCGTCAGAAAAGTCATTGAAGAGTTTAAAAATTCGTTCTAACTTTACTTAGGTTTTTTCATCGCTTTATTAACATAATGGAATCTTGCCGAGTGCTCATCTGATTAAAGAATTTTGCCTTCGGCTCGACTTACTTTTCAGGGATGAAAAGTAAGCAAAAATCCTTTGTTAGGCTGAGGGTACATTCTTGTAACCCCAGCCCAACGGCGGCATCCATGCCGCCCCACGATAGTAAATAACAAACCTAAAATCGGATTTGATAGAAAAATCTCAATTAAAAAAAAGAGATTAATTTTATATATCCCAATTAGGAAAAATAGAGTCTAGGACAGATGACACAACAACTTTCGAAACATCGCCACATTTCATTTACCGCACACTACACCGGCTACATCTGGTACCAAATGGGGATCTCACATCCAGCACTGGCAACAGCAAAAGGAAAAACGCTGGCAGCCTTAGTTCACCCAATTGAAAGTTGGGCAGAAAAATATGTCGGTGGCAGTATGCGCACCACGCTCAAACAACGTCACAGCATGCTCGACAACCAGTTAAAAGAATTGATTGAGCAACATCCTGACCTACAAGTGCTTGAAATTGCTTGTGGTCTATCGCCACGTGGTTGGTGGTTTAGACAACATTATCCAAACATCAGCTACCGTGAACTAGATTTACCTGACATGGCCGCCACCAAACAGGCAGCACTGCAACAAATTGAAAACAATGTAGATGAAGTTCTGTCTGTCGATTTATTTACCGATGCCTTTGCCTCTGCTTTTGAAGTATTTGATCCTCAACGTCCATTGGTGATCATTAGTGAAGGACTCATCAATTACTTTGAAAAATCACTATTACAACAATTGATTCAAGCCATTGCCAACTATGGTCAAGGCTTTAAAGAGCTGCATTATTTAACTGATATATACCCAGAACCCACTCAAAACAAATTAGCGACGATTATCTGGAACAGTAGTCGTTTATTAAAATGGATGTCTCGCAGTGCCTTTAGCTTTCATTTTAAGACCCCTGCCGAAATCGAACAATTTTTCCACGAAGCAGGTTTTAATCAAGTTGAAGTCCTGCAACCGAAACAATTTTTTGAGCAAGCGACTTTAGAAAATACGCAGCAGCATTTAGGTGACTTGGTCTGGGTGATCCAAGCGACCAATCAATAACATCCACAAAAAAAGTGGCAAATTGCCACTTTTTTTAATCTTGGAATACGCGTTATTCAATTGGCTGTTGGCGTTGAATAAAGCGCGTCAAACGCTCTGCGATATCAAAACTGCCATGTTTAAACAAGATGCGCAGTCCTTGCTCAGTTGCATCAAAGATTAAACATTCAATTTTAAACTCGCCTTCTTCATCTGCTAAATGCAGCGCTAAGTCACGCGGGTGTTGATTTACAAAATCAAGCAGCTCAAGATTGTGAAGTTTTAAATACACCCCAAAGTAGGTGATATCGACAATCTTCACATCCGCTTCTATCGCAAGATGACGATGTGACAGTTTGCTTTCAGGCTGTAATACTGCAATACGCTCTTCCCCACGACGCTCAATCTGCTGCATTTGTTCACGACTCATTGTGATAATGCCATCTAAATTGTCGATGGATTCTCCCTTTAAGAAGGTGGTAAACAAATTCATGGTTTCTTTACGGCGTTGTAGTTGCGGCACATGATCTGCATTGGCAATTAAAGCGAACTGCATATCTTGGCATTGCAAAGCAAAATCAGCATTTTCGTGCGGCAAAGTAAAGCTGTCATACTGCCCAGCAGCCACCAAAGTTTTACATTGAGGCACAGGCACATCACTTAAACGCAATAAACGGTTGCAGTTAATTTCATAACGCTCACGTTCAGTTGCACTAAACTCGGCCATCTGTCTGAAGAATAAACGCTTGGCTGTTGGTGACATCCGAGTTTTATCAAGCTTGGCATGATTCACCAAATACAGAATCACGGCTTGGCCAAATTCTTCCATACGGTCTTCACGCATTAAATGCAGTGATTCCTCCAGCAGCATCCGCCAACTTTTACGGGTTTTCTGCATCACCCCCATCAACACCATGCGATCAATCAGCTCAGGGCGTTGATCTGCAAATGAAGAAGCCACCACAGAACCCAATGACATGCCCATCACTGAAACTTTATCAAAGCCCACAATATCCAACCATTGACCGAGCATTTTAGATAAATCAGGCAGCTCCAGAATTCCAGCAGACTCACCTGTATCAACATTGCGAATTTGTTGATTCGCACCCATTGACGGTAAATCGATTAAAATAACAGGACCACTCTCAAAGAGTTGCTCAACACAATACTTATAAGAGTTAAAATTTTGAAATGCGCCCCCGACAATTACAATCGGCGTGTTGTGGATCGTTTTCGGATCTGCAATTGCCATATATTCAATTTTCCAACCATCGATCCACGTAGTACGCGCTGGTTGCTTAAAACTGTTTTTATTGTAAATGTCGAAAAAACCAAAGCCTGTGTAGGTATGATTTATATCCGAGTCCATTTGGATAATGGAATTCATGTCCTTCCTCCATCCTTGTTTATTTTTTTGTTGCAAGAATCTCATTTTCAGCGATTTCTACTTGCAAGTTAACAAATTTATAAAATTTGTATTACATTTATCCTATACTTTTTCATTCTATACATATGCACGTTTTATACGCAATCATTTCCTTAACCACTTATCTTGTTTAGAACATTAATCTTTTGCAAAATATGTAATCTCAGCTTTAGATTCAATATCTTCATCGCATTAAAATAAAAACTTTTGCGCCAATTAACGCTTCATAATTTTTTGAATTGTCAGTTCAGCCTATTCATTGTTCAGCCGTTGACTGTTACTATCTTTATAAATACATGCAAATCTCAAACTGCTATGCAAGATTCTATTCAAAATTATATGCAACAGGTCGGTGCTCAAGCGCGTCAAGCTTCTCGTGTATTAACGAGCGCATCAACGCATTTGAAAAACCATGCCCTATCTGCAATCTATACGGCTTTGGAAAATAATCAAGCCCAAATTTTAGCAGCCAATCAAATTGATATGGACAATGGCCGTCAACGTCAACTCGACAGTGCTTTGCTTGACCGTTTAGAACTTACCCCCGCACGTTTCAAAGGCATGCTGCAAGGCTTAAAAGATGTGATTGCCTTGATTGATCCAATTGGAGAAATTACCGATTTGGCCTATCGCCCATCAGGCATTCAGCTTGGAAAAATGCGTGTTCCTTTGGGTGTGATTGGCATGATCTATGAATCAAGACCCAATGTAACCCTTGAAGCCGCTTCATTGGCTTTAAAATCTGGCAACGCGATTATTTTACGTGGTGGATCAGAAGCACTTGAATCGAATAAAGCTATTGCAACTGCGATTCAACATGGCCTACAAATTTCAGGCTTGCCTGAACATGCGGTTCAAGTGATTGATACCCCTGATCGCGCCGCAGTGGGTCACCTGATTACCATGACTGAATTCGTTGATGTGATAGTGCCACGTGGTGGTAAAAGCCTGATTGAACGTATCAGCAATGAAGCACGTATTCCTGTGATTAAGCATTTAGATGGCAACTGCCATGTTTTTGTTGAAGCACAAGCAGACTTACAGAAAGCCTTACCGATTGCACTCAATGCCAAAACACATCGTTATGGTGTGTGTAATGCCATGGAAACCTTATTGGTCGATGAAGCCATTGCGGAAGAATTCTTACCGCGTATTGCCGAACTTTATGCTGAAAAACAGGTTGAACTACGAGGTTGCGCCGAAACTCAACGTATTTTAGGTGTATCCGTAAAAACAGCGACAGAGGAAGATTGGTATACCGAATATCTCGGACCCATTCTTGCAGTTAAAGTGGTCACTGGCATGGATGAAGCGATTGAACATATCAATAAGTATGGTTCACACCATACCGATGCGATTATTACTGAAAACTTTAGTCTAGCCCGTGAGTTCTTGGCGCGTGTGGATTCAAGTTCGGTGATGATCAATGCTTCAACCCGCTTCGCTGATGGCTTTGAATATGGTTTAGGTGCAGAAATCGGTATTTCAACCGATAAAATCCATGCTCGTGGTCCAGTTGGTCTAGAAGGTTTAACCTCACAAAAATGGATCGTTTTTGGTGACGGTCAAATCCGCCAATAACAAAATCGAGTATTCGGACACAGAAACACGATAAAGGCCATTCATTTGATCTTTATCGTGTTTTTATATATTTACATACAAAAAACAATGACAAAATCAACAGATCAATCAAAACAACTGCTCATTTCCTAACTATACTGAATAGGTTGATTTATAAACGGGTCGTATAGGCTAAAGTCTATCTTCGCCAAGACGACATCCCATGTTAAAACATTGCGCTTGATTCCACTGCCTCATGCGTTGCAGCAAAATCAAAGTGTTCATCATAAAATTTAAAATCTGTTAGGTGTTCAAACGTGGCTATATCTGTATTAGTAATTAACTGTGGTTCATCATCAATCAAATACGCGCTCATTTCTGAACGTCGTGAAGATCGTATTTATGGTTTGGCAGAAAACTTAGGCTCGGCAGATGCCCGTATCAAAGGCATCACGCTTGGGGGCGAACCACTGGAACTTTTAATTCCGTATGCAGATCATGCCAAAGCACTCGAAACCTTATTGGCACGTTTAGCCAACTATAACCCGCAGGCGATTGGACACCGTGTCGTTCACGGCGGCGACATCACTAAAGCAGAATTACTCACACCAGAGTTGGTTGAGCGTATTGAAGCCGCAACGCCTCTCGCCCCTCTACACAATCCAGCACATTTGATTGGGATCGAAGCAACCATGCGCTTGTTCCCACAATTACCACAAGTTGCTGTATTCGATACTGCCTTCCACCAAACCATGCCTGAACGCGCCTACCGTTATGCCTTGCCACAATTTTTATATACAGCACATCAAGTGCGTCGCTATGGTTTCCATGGAACCAGCCATGCTTATGTGACTGAACGCGCCAGCGAATTGGCAGGCCATAAAAATGAAGGCGGCTGGCTCAGTGCACATTTAGGCAATGGCAGTTCAACCTGTGCAGTATGGAATGGTCATAGCGTCGATACCTCAATGGGCATGACCCCGCTTGAAGGCGTAGTCATGGGCACCCGTAGTGGTGATGTCGATCCAAGCTTACATCTATTCCTTGCCAGCAACCTCGGCTGGGATATCCAAAAAATTGACAGCATGTTGAATAAAGAAAGTGGCTTATTGGGCTTGTCTGGTTTATCCAATGATATGCGTACCTTAGTTGAAGCCTCTGAAAATGGTCATGATGGTGCAACCCTTGCGATTGAAGTGTTCTGCTATCGCTTAGCCAAATCTTTATCGGCTTTAAGTTGCGGTTTACCGCGTTTGGATGGTTTAGTATTTACAGGTGGTATTGGTGAAAATTCAGCATATGTCCGTGAAAAAACCTTAGCTTACCTAGCGCACTTTGGTTTGCAGTTCAGCAAAGAGAAAAATAATGCATTGCCTCGCGGTAGTGAAGGTCGTATCGACAATGGTGCAGGACCACAAATTTGGGTGATTCCAACAGATGAAGAAGGTCGTATCGCCAAAGAAACACGCCAAGTACTTGAACACACGATTTAATCAAAATATTAGACAATTCTAAGGTCATTATGAATACGATTTTACTCATCCCCACAGGTGAAGGTGTTGGCTTAACTTCAGCCTGCTTAGGTATGATCTACGCGCTAGATTGTAAAGGGATTAATGCGGGTTTCTTAAAACCCTACTCTCAAATTGCAGACACCACTGTTGACCGTACCACGACACTCTATCGCCATTTATTTCAGCATAAATCTGCCGAGCCAATCACCTATGAAAGACTGACTCAACTAATCGCTTTGGGTGAAACAGATGAGTTACTTGAGGAGGCTGTTGCACTACACCGCCAAATTTCGGCTGATCATGATGTGATTATCGTTGAAGGTTTGGTTCCGAATGGACAAGATCATTTTGTCAGTGAAATCAATGCCGCACTGGCACAAGCACTGGATGCGCAAGTGGTTTTGGTCAGCACCGCAGATTTAGCTGATCCACGTAAAACAGCAGAAAGAGTCGACGCGCACTTACGTCAATTCGGTGGCGCGGCCTCAGCACGCACGACAGGCGTGTTGTTTATGCGGACCAAAGGCTTGCCTGAGGGTACGGCCGAAATTCCGGTCACACTTGATCCGAGTCTACGCCTAGACCAGCACATCGATGCGTTTGCCTTAGAATTACAACGTTATAACCGCTTTATGGGCACCGATGAGCTGCCGATTATTGGACTGGTGCCATTCAGCAATACCCTCAGTGTGCCACGTAGTTTAGATATCGCTTCGATCATCAATGGTACATGGTTACATCAAGGTGAGGCCAAACAACGTCGTATTCTGCATACCAGTTTAATTGCATCCAATATCGAATCAGAATTGCATAAATTTGTTGCGGGCGAATTGATTATTAGCGCATCACAACGCACCGATGCGATCTTGGCTGCCAGCCTTGCCAGCAGTAATGGTACACCGCTGGCGGGTCTGGTGTTAACCGAACAAGCTGCGCCTGCAAGCAATGTACTCGAGTTTTGCCAAAGTGCGATTAAGCAAGGGCTCCCGATCTTACACACGCCTTTAGATACATTGGAAACGGCGCAATTGCTACATCGCTTTGGCAATGAAATTCCAATAGATGATACTGAACGTGCCGAGCAAGTCACCCGTTTCGTATCGAGTCATTTGGATAGCAATTGGCTGGATCAACATACCCAGAACAACTTGCATCCTCGCCTGTCACCTTCAGCGTTCCGTTATGAGCTGGTACAAAAATCCATTGCTGCGAAAAAACGCATCGTCCTACCTGAGGGTGATGAGCCACGTACGGTACAAGCGGCTGTCATCTGTCAAACCCGTGGCATTGCACAGTGTATTTTATTGGCAAAACCTGAATCGGTTGCCGAAGTGGCTAAAGCACGCGGTATTCAGTTACCCGATGATTTACAGATCATTGACCCTGATACCATTCGTGATCAATACATCGAACCGATGGTAGAACTGCGTAAAAGTAAGCTCGACGCACTACAAGCCAAAGCACAGTTGCAAGATACCGTGGTACTCGGCACCATGATGTTGGCACTCGATCAAGTTGATGGTTTGGTGTCTGGTGCAATTCATACCACGGCCAACACCGTACGCCCGGCATTCCAGCTGATTAAGACCGCTCCAAACTACTCACTGGTGTCATCAATCTTCTTTATGTTGTTGCCTGATGAAGTCTATGTCTATGGTGACTGTGCCATCAATCCAGATCCAAATGCAGAACAACTTGCCGAGATTGCGATTCAGTCTGCCGATTCAGCCAAAGCCTTTGGTCTTGATCCGCGTATTGCCATGATCAGTTATTCCACAGGAACTTCGGGCACGGGTGCAGATGTTGAGAAAGTGGCTGAAGCGACCAAAATCGCACAGCAACGCCGTCCTGATTTATTGATTGATGGTCCATTACAATACGATGCTGCTTCGGTTGAAAGTGTCGGTCGCCAAAAAGCGCCAGACTCACAAGTCGCAGGTCGTGCCAATGTGTTTATTTTCCCTGATCTGAACACAGGTAATACCACCTATAAAGCGGTACAACGTGCTGCCAATGTGGTGAGTGTCGGCCCGATGCTACAAGGTTTAAATAAACCTGTGAATGACTTGTCTCGCGGTGCTTTGGTCGATGATATTGTGTTTACCATTGCCCTGACGGCGATTCAGGCGAAGCAACAAGATTAAATCCACTATTCGCTTGAAATTGAAAAAGCCCTTTACATTGAAAGGGCTTTTTCATTTGCAGTATTGAGCCAACCAGACCGTATGCCCCGTACATTCAACATCTTCAGCAATCATTTTAATCAGCTTAAACCCATTGTGTTGCAGCAAAGTCTGATATTCCTCCGCTGAGAGACTGGCATGGTACAGTGGCTCTCCACATAACGAACCAATCGCCTCACCCTGCTCAGGCCCACTGCTAAACATTAAAGCTGTACCTGATTGTGCATATTCGGCAAAACGTTTAAACATGTTGCGTTGATCATCTTGGGTTAAATGGAAGAAACTATCCCACGCAACAATGCCCTGAAACTTTTGTTCAGTAAAGTACTCCCGAAAATCTTGCTGCACCCAGACTTGTTCAGGGAAAGACTGCCGTGCCATTTCAATCATGTATTCCGAAGCATCTACCCCTGTTACCTGATGTCCTTGAGCAATAAAATACGCAGCAATAGGTTGAGCTGAACCACAACCTAAATCCAAAATACTTACCGAGCTTGGGAGTAATGCTAGAAACCGATCTAGCCAAACTTTCTCAGATAGCACCTTACCTCGTAGTTCAATCCATTCACGAGCATGCTGCTGATAGAGTTCAATAATATGCTGTGCTAGATATTCCTGTACCATGTCATTGCCTATGATGCGTCATTACTTTTTTAAAGCCATTGAGCAAAATCTTAACAAGATTCTGGCTTATTTAATGTCTGAATTTTCTTGGTTTGCGGCCCTTTCACAAAGAAAATTGCATTGCCACATAGAATTAAAACCACCCCGATCACCGCATTCATTTGCCAATGATAATCCTCCCATACCGTCGAAATCACTAAGGCCACTAAAGGAAATAACAAGGTACTATAGGCTGCCTTACCCGCACCAATCCGTCCGACCAGATAGAAATAGGCAGTGAAACCAATCACCGAACCAAAGATCGCGAGATACAGTAAAGCACTGACTGCACTGAATTGCATACTCGGGAAAAACTGATCCTGTCTAAACCATGAAATCAACGCCATCAGCAGTGAGCCATACAACATCCCGTAGGCATTGGTGGTAAAAATATCCAAGCCATGTTTTTGATGGCGCGTACTGATCATATTGCCCAAAGAGAAACCATAGGTGCCTAAAATACAGAGCCCGATACCGATCAAGGTATTGCGATTTAAAGTGGTGCCTACCATGTCATGCCAGAACAGAGCAATAATCCCGAGTACACCTAATAAGGCCGCAGGATAAAAGCGCGAAGAAACCTGCTGAGAGAAAAATAATCGGGCATTGATGGTATTGAAAATCACCGCCATAGAGAAAATAACGGCCTCTAAACCACTACTGATATATTGCACCGCATAATAAAAACAGACAAAGTTAAAGCCAAAAATACAGCAGGCCTGCAACATACAAAACAGATGATCTTTACCGGCGAGTTTCTGCAACTTTCGGCTCAAAGCGACGAAAACAAATAACACCATTGCAGAAATAAAAAAACGCCAGAACACCGCAACACTGGCTGATATCCCACTTTGTTGTTGCAGACTGATCGCAATCCATGTGGTTCCCCAGATCACCACCACCAAAGCATATAACAGCGCATTCATATCATTAGAACCAAATTCAATTACCTCGACGACTATTTTGCTGCTTTTGCGGTCATGATTACTTGCACCATCTTGCGGTGATTGTCATGGATTTGCGTTTTTCTAGATTTTTTGACCAGATGACAAAACTGGCTGAACGTTCTACACTAAACTGGATCATATTTGGCACTGCGTATAGAAGATGAAATATCAGATTCTAGATCAATTACAGCAATATAAAGCGCAATTGCTCGACTCGGTAGAACTGGGTTCGGGTATGCAGTTGGCCATGTGGCAAAATAACCAAGACCGTGTCAGCGTCTGTAGCAATCACCACACTTTGAGTATGTATATTCAGGGCGGTTATGAAAGCTATCAAAAAACCCAACAGGGCTGGCACAATGGCGGTGGCCCTGACCGGATGTGCCTAATGCCACAAGATTTCGAGTCGACTTGGGACCTACGTGATCCACTCACCTTCGTACATCTTTACTATACTGAACAGCACTTACAACGTGTGGCCGAACAAGTCTGGGATCGGGAACCGAGTCAGATCATTTTAAACCCACAAATTTTTGTGGCTGACCCACAAATTTCGATGATCTATCGACACTTCTTACTCAATGGCGCATGGCAAGATCGTGAAAACCATTTGCAGATGAGTACCGCAACAACGCTGTTACTCAATCATCTGATCAAAAATTACAGTCATGCCCGATGGCAAGCACCTGAAGTTAAAGGGGGGCTCTCGCCTTATGTGCTTAAGCAGTTATTGGAATGGATTGATCAACATCTCCATTTGAGTTTGACCTTGTCTGATCTGGCGCAACAAGCGCAACTCAGCGAGTATCATTTTGCGCATATGTTTAAACAATCGATGCAGATGCCACCGCATCAATATGTGATGCAACGCCGTCTTGAGCGTGCTCATCAAGCACTGGAACAGACTACAGCGAATCTGACAGAGATTGCTGTGCAATATGGTTTTAGCTCCAGCAGCCATTTTAGCCATCGCTTTAAGAAACAGTTTGGCTATAGTCCATCTCAACTGAGAAAAAACTAAAATCCACAGCGCATCTTTTGTTGATGCAATTTAATCGAAGGCTCAGTTTAGACCTTTCGCCAAATCTAAGCTAAAACTCCCACATTCATTCCTTTTTGTCATATAATTTAGCCCGCCAGCTAATCGCCCGCTCAAGAGAAATTTGATATGACAACGATCATCAAACAAGATGACTTGATTACATCAATCAAGGATGCCCTGCAGTTTATTTCTTACTATCACCCGCAAGACTTCATCCAAGCGATGAGCCGTGCTTACGATCGTGAAGCAAACAAAGCTGCAAAAGATGCTATTGCCCAAATCCTGATCAACTCACGTATGTGTGCTGAAGGTCACCGACCAATCTGTCAGGATACAGGGATTGTTAACGTTTTCCTTGAAGTTGGCTTAGACGTTAAATTTGATTTAACCATGAGCTTGGATGATGCTGTAAACGAAGGTGTACGCCAAGGTTATCTAGAAAACTCAAACGTACTCCGTGCTTCTGTTTTAGCAGATCCAGCTTTTGGTCGCAAAAATACCAAAGACAACACGCCTGCCGTGATTCACTACAAACTCGTTCCTGGTAATAAAGTTGATATTACCGTCGCAGCGAAGGGTGGCGGTTCAGAAAATAAATCTAAACTTGCGATGTTAAACCCATCTGATTCAATCGTGGATTGGGTACTTAAAACTGTTCCAACTATGGGTGCAGGTTGGTGTCCACCGGGTATGCTCGGTATTGGTATCGGTGGTACTGCTGAAAAAGCCATGATGCTTGCAAAAGAAGCACTCATGGAAGAAATCAACATGGACGAATTACTTCATCGTGGCCCACAAAGCAAAATGGAAGAACTCCGTATCGAGATCTTCGAGAAAGTGAATGCGTTGGGTATTGGCGCACAAGGTCTTGGTGGTTTAACCACAGTCCTTGATATTAAAATCAAGGATTACCCATGTCATGCGGCAGGTAAGCCAGTGGGTATGATTCCAAACTGTGCTGCGACTCGTCACGCACACTTCCAGTTAGATGGTACTGGTGTTGCACATATTCAAGCACCAAAACTTGAAGACTACCCTGCTGTAACGTGGGATTCGTCTCAATCGAAGCGGGTCAACCTGGATACCATTACTCAAGAAGAAATGAATGCTTGGAAGCCAGGCGATACATTATTATTGAACGGTACCATTTATACAGGTCGTGATGCTGCACATAAGCGCATGGTCGACATGTTAAATAATGGCGAAGAACTTCCAGTGGATCTCAAAGGTAAATTCATTTACTACGTGGGTCCAGTCGATCCAGTTGGCGATGAAGTGGTTGGTCCTGCTGGCCCAACAACTGCAACCCGTATGGATAAGTTCACTCGTCAAGTGTTAGAAGCAACTGGCTTATTCGGTATGATTGGTAAAGCAGACCGTGGTCCTGCTGCAATTGAAGCAATCAAAGACAATCAAGCAACTTACTTGATGGCTGTTGGTGGCGCTGCTTACCTTGTATCTAAAGCAGTTCGTGAGGCTGAAGTTGTTGCTTTTGCAGACTTAGGTATGGAAGCAATCTACAAATTCGTGGTTGAAGATATGCCTGTCTCTGTTGCAGTTGATGTGAATGGTACCTCAATCCATGCCACTGCACCAAAAATCTGGCAAGCAAAAATCGGTAAGATTCCAGTGGTAGATGCTGCTGCGTCATAAAAGCCAAAAAGGAGCATCAGATCGATGCTCCTTTTTTATTTGAATACGGATAGATTTAAATTATAAATAAATGGGCTCGTATGCATATCAATATCCATTTTATTCTTTTCCTTCTCAACATGCTAAAATCAAAAATCAGGTATTTTTCACTCAAAAACTCATCACACTCAGATTAAAGATCACTCAATATCTTATGAAAAAATTCAAACAAACTCTTAGCTGTATCCTATTATCTACCTGCAGTTTTTCTATTTTTGCTCAACCTGCCACCAGTAAATCCGTAGAAAGAGCAATGGAACTGAGCGACATTAAAGCAACACTGGCTCAGTCCCAACAAGAAATGCGCCCTGTTTATGATAAGCAAGCGGAAGAGATGCTAAAAAACATCTTCAAAACCTTAACCTTAAACGCTGAACAAAAGAAAGCAGCGAATCAAATTGCTGATGTCACGGCATCATTTAGTAATAAACTCATCTCTGATCCAAAGTTTCTGCAAATGTTGAAAAATACCTACATGCAAACGTTTACAGAAGAAGAAGTCTTAGCAAATATTCAATTTCTTGAAACCCCTATCGGACAATCAATCAATAAGAAAAATAGCTTGCTGATGAGTAAAATCATGCAGAATAGTATTGAGATGTCGAGCCAAATGATGCAGGACCCAAAAGTCCAAAAAGAAGTTAATCAGAAAATCGAAAATATTCTGATGCCTCTTTTTGAACAAGAAAGTAAAACTAAACAAGGGCAACCTGCATTAGAGCTAAAGTAATCAATTTAATTTTAGAGCCCGGTCTAAGACCTAATCCATACTTTTGCTACAGCGTAATATTCAAATAGTCGGATCTCTGTATTCGACTATTTTTTTGCCTATAACTTCTGCTAAATTATAAAAAAGAGGCAAAGAATAAGGGAATCCGCAAATGAATAAATCGATGTTCAGCTTAGTCATTGGACTGTGCCTTTTCGGTAGTATGCCAAGTACTTTTGCCTCCCCAGCTCAGAGCAAATCGGTCAAGGAACTGATTAAACTCAGTGACCTTGAACATGTGTTAAATACCTCACTTGATGAAATGCAACCGACGCTTGACCTCGAAGCTGAAAATATTCTATTGCGGGTGCTCGGTAAAGAAAAACTGACCACAACTCAAGAGCATCTCGCCGTTTTAGAGCTAAGCCAATTGCTCAAAGATACCAGCTCAAAAGTATTTGCCCGTCCTGAAACACTACAGGCGATTGAGAAGATTTATGCCGATGCACTGAGTGAAGAAGAAATACAGGCTTATTTAAAGTTTTTAAAAACACCTGAAGGCCAATCCATCAATCAAAAAACCATGCAAATCAGCACCAATGTGTTTCAATACATGAATAACCTCAGTCAAAAAACCTTAAATGATCCAGAGCAAAGTTCGAAACTGCAACAGCAGTTTCTCACTATCATCCAACCTTTAATTCAAGAAGAATAAACGGCTTTTTTTTGATGAGCCTTCTTACCAAGTCAAAGGATTCCAGAGTTTAAATGGCTTAACCAAATGCACTTCTGATTTTTCATCATATTTCGCTGGTTTTAATTCTTGTGGTTTAGAGCGGACTTTACCTGTAGCATCTTGAGCCACGAAGTTATAACTCGATGATTTTAATCGGGTAAAGGCAATTTCTTGATGCGCTACCTTATCAGGTGTGATCATAAAAGGACCTGTGTGTTCACTGCGCGAAATCTTATTTTCTTCATCGTATTTAATAAAATAAGTTTGTGCAGCATCGACAGTGAAGTCTAAATACTTAGGCTTTTGGAAATGTAATCCTGCCAAAGGACGACTCACACTCAGACGATAGGTGCCCGCAGGAAGTTCCAACCAGTAATAATGATTATGTAATAAACTCGGAATTCGATGCCCATTAATAAATAAATTGGCCGCTGCAATTTCTTGACGATTCCAACGGGTATCTGGACGATATAAATAGACCACCGCAGCTTGTTCATTTTGTGGTTTGATGGGTGTGTAATATTGGCCTAACTTTTGATTGACCCAACCACCTACGCTAAAGCCACCAACGTGATATTGATCCAATAGACCTGGTTCTTTTGCTGTATCAACTGGGGGTAGTGTTGCAGTCAGTGCGGTTGGTTTTTCTTCAACTGTCTTATGACTTTGACAGCCAGCCAGCACCCCTGCACAACATAATGACAATATTAAATAACGCATGACATCCCTCAAGGCGTTTTCTTGGATTTATTTTTAACCGCGCAAAACTATGCACATTTTTTCAATTTTTTAAGATTAACACCTCAACGCCCAATTGCAAATAAAAAAAGCATGAAAAGCCAAGCCTTTCATGCTTTTTTAGATGAATGAGAATTAAGCTGATTTAGAATCAATCACCTTCAAATCCTTCTTTTCAATCAGTTCTGGCGTACCGACTTGTGGTAAACGCTCTGCTTTGAACGTTGGTTTGGCTGTGCCATTAATGACAGCTTCATCCACAATCACGGTTCCCACATCAGTACGACTTGGTAAGTCATACATGGTTTCCAGCAATACATTTTCTAGAATAGAACGCAGACCACGTGCGCCTGTATTACGTTCAAGTGCTTTCTTCGCCACGGCACGTAATGCAGACTCATCAAATACAAGATCTACATTTTCCATCGTAAACAGGTATTGATACTGGCGTGTTAATGCATTTTTAGGTTCTGTGAGAATCTGCATCAACGCTTCTTCATCCAGTTCTTCTAAAGTTGCAATCACAGGCAAACGACCAATAAATTCTGGAATCAAACCGAATTTAACCAAGTCCGTCGCTTCAACCTGACGGAACAATTCAGAGACTTTTTTACTGTCGTCCTTATTCTTCACATCTGCAGTGAAACCTATACCGCCCTTCTCTTGACGCTGTTGGACAATTTTTTCCAGACCAGAGAATGCACCACCACAAATGAACAGGATGTTGGCTGTATCAATCTGGATGAACTCTTGCTGCGGGTGCTTACGACCACCTTGAGGTGGAATAGACGCAACCGTACCTTCAATCATTTTCAATAATGCTTGCTGTACGCCTTCGCCTGACACATCGCGGGTAATCGATGGGTTTTCAGATTTACGGGTAATCTTATCAATCTCATCAATATAGATAATGCCTTTTTGCGCTTTCTCTACATCGTAATCCGCTTTTTGCAATAATTTTTGCACGATGTTTTCAACATCTTCACCCACATAACCCGCTTCGGTTAAGGTGGTGGCATCAGCCATCGCAAACGGAACATCGAGCAAACGAGCCAATGTTTGCGCCAATAATGTTTTACCTGAACCTGTAGGTCCAATCAGCAAAATATTACTTTTCGCAATTTCAATCTCTTGATGCCCATGAGTCGATTGACCCACTTTCAAACGTTTATAATGGTTATATACGGCAACCGATAAGGTTTTCTTTGCAACATCTTGTCCAATCACATATTGGTCTAAGGCAGCACGTATTTCATGTGGTTTCGGCAAGGCTTTGGTTGCCCAATCACCCGCTTCAACTTGTTGACTGGTTTGAACCAAGTCCAAGCAGACATCTACACACTCATTACAAATATATGCGTCCTCACCTGCAATCAGCTTTCCAACTTCAGATTGCGTTTTACCGCAAAATGAACAATGTTTTTGTCCTTGAGGATGTTCGGACATATTTACTCCACAACTTAAATCTTAAACTTAGGTCCTAAAAAATCAGGGACGTTTGCTTAGTACTTCATCGACTAAACCATATTCTTTGGCTGCTTGTGCAGTCATGAAATTGTCACGATCTGTGTCACGTGCAACCGTTTCATAATCTTGGCCACTGTGTTCAGCCATTAAACGATTTAAACGCTCTTTGATAAACAGAATCTCACGGGCGTGAATTTCGATATCAGAAGCTTGGCCACGGAAACCACCTAATGGTTGGTGAATCATGACACGTGCATTTTCAAGACAATAGCGTTTGCCTTTGGCACCCGCATTCAATAGGAAGGCACCCATTGATGCAGCTTGCCCCATACAGTAAGTCACAACATCAGGTTTAATAAACTGCATGGTGTCATAAATCGCCATACCCGCAGTCACTGAACCGCCTGGTGAATTAATATAGAGATGAATATCTTTTTCTGGATTTTCTGCTTCTAAGAATAACATCTGCGCAACGATTAAGTTCGCCATGTTATCTTCAACTTCACCCGTTAAGAAAATAACACGCTCACGTAATAGACGTGAAAAAATATCGAATGAACGCTCACCGCGAGATGATTGTTCAACGACAACAGGAACTAAAGCATTTTCAATTGTTGGAACATACATACGTTTACTTATTCCTAAATTATTGTGACTCGATCTATGCCAACAATATGAGGGATAATCAATGAAATTGCAAAAGGTTCAATCTGAAATATTCGATTATTTAGACTAAAATCTGGCAATTTCGAATTAAATTAACACTTTCATAACAGAGGCTTTGCAGCACTTTCCACGATGTTTTGGCTTATCACAACATGCATCAATAAAAGCGAAGCAGTGCCTAAAAGAAAAAGGCGCATTAAGCGCCTTTTTCTTGAATCAACTTTTTAAAAGATTAGCCACGACGAGCTTGTTGTTCTTTTAATAAGTCTTCATAGCTGATCGCAACATCTTTTACTTTAGCCGCAGCTAAGATGTGATCAACCACTTGATCTTCTAACACCACAGCTTCGATTTGAGCACGTTGCTGTTGGTCATTTTTGAAGTATTCAACAACTTCTGTTGGATCTTCATAAGAAGAAGCCATGTCATCGATGTAAGCATCAACACGTGCTTGGTCAACTTCAAGTTTAGCATCAGCCAATACTTTGCTTACCAGTACGCCAAGCTTAACTGATTTTTCAGCTTGTTCTTTGAACAATTCATCTGGAAGCATGCTGCTGTCAAATGCGCCTGCACCTTGAGCACCAAACTGTTGAGTGAACTGCTGGATCATTTGTTGACGTTGACGGTCAATTTCTTGAGCAACCATTGAAGTTGGAACTTCAATTTCATTTGCAGCAACAAGTGCATCAAATGCAGCTTGTTTAACTTGGTTACGAAGACCGTTGCGAACTTCACGTTCCATATTTTTGCGAACGTCAGCTTTTAACTTGTCTAAGCCTTCTTCTTCAGTCAAACCAAAGATTTTTAAGAATTCAGCATCGATTTCTGGAAGTTTTGCTTTTTCAACTTGCTTCACAGTGATTTTGAATTGAGCCGCTTTACCCGCTAAGTTTTCAGCTTGGTAATCTTCAGGGAAAGTCACATCAATGACTTTCTCTTCGCCAGCTTTCATACCAACGATACCATCTTCAAAACCTGGGATCATACGACCTGAACCAAGTACCAGTTTAAAGTCTTCAGCAGCGCCGCCTTCAAACTTCTCACCATCAACAGTACCTTCGAAGTCGAAAGTGACTTGCATGTCTTTCTTCGCCATACCTTTGGTCACAGCCCAAGTTTGACGTTGTTTTTGCAAGTTTTCGATCATAACATCAACGTCTTTGTCGTTGATTTCTGATGATTTACGTTCAACTTCCAAGTCAGCAAAAGCTTTCACTTCAACTTCTGGATAAACTTCTACAGTCGCTTCAAAAACTAAAGCATCATCTTTGTTTTCAACTTTCTCAATATTCGGCATACCGACCGCATTGATTTTTTCTTGTTGAATTGCTTCAAATACGGTGTCGCGAATGATGTCATTCACAACTTCTTGATAAATGCCCGCACCATATTCACGGCGAACAACATTCAAAGGCACTTTACCTGGACGGAAGCCGTTGATCTTCACAGTTTTGGCAGTGCGTTGTAAGCGAGCTTCAAACTGCTCGTTAACACGGCTCGTCGGTACAGAAACATTTAAACGACGGGCAACGCCCGAAACCGCTTCAGTCGTTACTTGCATGGCTTCCTCGATATTAGTTAGTAATAACAATTTTTAAAGTGCCACATTATATGACAACTTTCTGGATATACAAAATCGGATGCTAAAAAAGCAAATATATTTCTCATTTTAGCCAAAATCATAGTTTTCTTAAATGAATCTTAAAAGAAACGTTATTTTTTGTTGTTAGTGATAAGTATTATCACTATACTTTGCATTCTTTTTGAACATTTGTTCTATTTTCTCGTCCAGCTTTGGAACTCTAGTTATGAGTAAATTTAATTTGAATCCCCTTTCATTGGCATTACTTGGGGCAATGACCACATCCGCTTTCGCAGATACGACGACAGCATCTGAAAATACCAACCCACACCAACTTCCAACCATAGTGGTATCCGCAGCTGGTTTTGAACAAGATATTAAAAATGCACCTGCTTCGATTAGTGTTGTCACAAAAGAAGATATTGAAAAGAAAAATGCAACTAGCATTGCCGATCTACTTGCAGATGTTCCAGGTATCGATATCCGAGATGGTATTGGGAAAACATCGGGTTTAAATATTAAAATGCGCGGCTTAGGCAGTGAATACAGCCTGATTCTGATTGATGGCCGTCGTCAAACTACCTCTTCAGATGTCACTCCAAATGGTTTTGGGGAGTCTGCAAATGGTTTCTTACCACCATTGGCGTCAATTGAGCGTATCGAAGTGATTCGAGGACCAATGGCAACCCGTTATGGTTCAGAAGCCATGGGCGGCGTGATTAACATTATTACCAAAAAAATTAGTAACGAATGGAATGGCAATGTCACCGTCGGTGGCAATGTCATGGAACATGGCGGTGAAGCGGATTCATGGAAAACCAGTGTCGTGGTCAATGGTCCGATTATTCAAGACAAGCTAGGCGTACAACTTCGTGGTTCTTATTTAGATCGTCAAAAATCTGAACGCATTCCCGGGACTTCTGGCCGTGATCCACGCCCAAGCGAAGCAGATATCTACGATGTCGGCGGGAAACTATCCTTTAAATTAAATGGACAAAATAATTTTTGGATTGATGGTTTTCACTCCAGCCAAACCTATAAGAATGATGATAATCGTTTAGGCACACTTGATACACCTGCACGTGCCAATGGTTATAAAGATGAATTAGAATTTAAACGTGATCAAATCGCCGTCGGTCATAATGGTGACTATAGCTTTGGTCAATGGAATTCGTATATCAGTCAAACTAAAACAGAGACCGTTGGGCGTACCATTCCGCGCAATACATTCCCTGGTAATGCTTCAGCTGGTCAGGATCGTACTTTAAAAAATACGGATTTCGTCGCCGACTCACATGTGGTTATGCCGATCGCAGATCATAAACTCACAGTTGGTGCTGAATATAAAGAAGCTAAAATTGCAGATGATATTGCAGGCATTGGCGCGACATTCAAAAAAGACTCTTTCTCTATCTATGCAGAAGATGAATGGCGCATTCTCGATACTCTCGGCTTTACACTTGGTGGTCGCTATGAAGACCATTCTGGTTTTGGTGGTCAATTTAGTCCACGCGCATATCTCGTTTGGAATGCAACTGATGACCTTACTTTAAAAGGTGGCGTGAGCACTGGTTATAAAGCCCCTTCAGCAAAAGATCTTCACAATGGCATTGTGAGTATTAGTGGACAAGGCACCACTTTTAACGTTGGTTCTCCTAATCTAAAACCTGAGGAGTCAACCAACTATGAGCTCGGCTTCAACTATAACAACGGCAATCTAGATCTGAGTACGACCACGTTTTTTACCAAAATTAAAAACCGAATTACAGAGGGTTCAGCCTTACAGAACTGTTTCTCCGCAAACAATCCGAACCAGCCAGGTTGTGTAAGTTATGGCTCACATATCACTCAGGATACTTTTGCACAAAAAGTCAATGCAGATGAAGCTGAAACTAAAGGTGTTGAACTCAGTTTGAAATACAGCATTATTCCTGAATGGGATATCAAAGCTGCATATACCTATATGGAAACCGAAATTACCAAAGGTAAGAATAAAGGTTCATATCTAAGTAATGTTCCTAAAAATGCATTTAACATGACCTCAACTTGGCATATTAACGACGCATTTGACCTATGGTTACAACATGAGTATAAATCTGAGCGTAAACGCTACGATATCGCGCAAACTACAGGTGACGATGCTCTGATTTACAATGCAACCAACAACAAGTTAAAGGGTTATAACTTATTCAACCTAGGTGCAAGCTATAGTGTGAATGATCAATTACGCTTCAATGGTGCAGTGAATAACTTGCTCGACAAAGATTTCACTAGCAATGGTTCATATACTGATTCAAATGGAAATCCAGCCTCTTATTATGACTATATGATGATTGGCTCCGGGATGTCAGGCACTTACCTTGCAGGACGTAACTTCTGGTTATCAGTCTCTTATGACTTTTAATTAATAACTTGCAATTATGATTTGAGAAACCCTGCATTTGCAGGGTTTTGATTTATTCAGAGCAGTCAAACATTCTTATCCATGAATCAATTTTACAGAAACATTCATATCAAGATCATTCAGCCCCACTCTCTGCCCCTTATGTTCAAATATTCGACCTTCTAAGACCCACCCTTAAATTAAATAAAAATTTAAATAAAAACTTTTATATCAATAAATTAAATATAACCATCACTATATTGCTATTTTGCACAATTATTCATCATTAATACCAATTTTAGAAAATATCTTTAAATTTCAAAATAATAAATATATACAGACTCTTATACAGAAACTAAAGCTATTGATAACGATAATAATTATCAATAGACTTCGCACATATTGTTACACAGATTAACAATTGATCTACTTTTACTCCTTTTTCTGTAAAAGTTTCATCAGGTTGAAAGTTCTGTCATTCACACTTCAATTTCAGGGGTTCTCTCAATGGCAAAAATCAAAAGTCGTAAACATTTTCGTACCACACCTTTAGTTGCGCTTGCAGCAAGTCTTCCTCTAGCAGCACATGCTGCCCCTAAAGAGGAAAGTGTGGCAAAGCTTCCAACAATTGAAGTAAATGCAGAAAATACCTATAAAGTAGATGCTGTTAGCTCTCCAAAATATACACAACCCCTACTCGATACACCTCAAACTGTACAAGTCATCAAAAAAGAACTGTTACAGGAACAAGGCGCTGCATCATTAATGGAAGCATTGCGTAATACCCCAGGTATCACACTACAAATGGGTGAAAATGGTAATACCAGCGCAGGCGACACGTTCCAGATGCGTGGTTTCTCGACGCAAACATCAACCTATGTCGATGGTATCCGCGATTTGGGTGCTGTCAGTCGTGATGTATTCAACTTAGAACAGATTGAAGTTGTAAAAGGCCCTTCTGGCTCTGAAGCAGGTCGTGGTGCAGCATCGGGTTATATCAACTTAGTCACCAAGTTACCGAAAGCTGAAAGTAGTCGTGAAGTTTCAGCACGTTACAATACTGCTGAAAATGCACGCTTAACTGCAGACATCAATCAAGCAATTAATGAAAGCACAGCAGTTCGCTTAAATGTCATGGGACAAGACGGCGGCGTTGAAGGACGAGATGTTTTAGAAAATAATGGCTGGGCAATTGCACCATCGATTGCTTTCGGTTTGAACACAGACACTCGCTTCTACCTATATTCTCAGCATGTTCGCCAAAATAATATTCCTGATGGTGGTATTCCTACAGTCGGAATGAAAGGCTTCTACAATGCTGATGCAGATTTAAATAAGGCAAAAGAAGTTGATCGTTCGAATTACTATGGCAGTGTCAATGACTATGAAGATATTGACGCTGATATGGTGACTGCAAAAGTTGAAAGTGATTTTGGCGATAAAATTAAATTTACCAATACCTCTCGTTACGGTAAGTCAAAAATGAATCGTGCATTAACAGGTATTAATGCCTTAAATAAGAATGGATCAAACAATCCAGATGCATGGACGATTTCTCGCTCACATCAAGGGGTTGATCAGGAAAATAAAATTCTTGCCAATACCTCATCACTCAATGTGAATTTTAAAACAGGTGTCGTTGAGCATGATCTGGTTACAGGTTTAGAGTTCTTACAAGAAGAGCAGATTTCACGTACTTTATCAACACAAACACCTGGTCAAAAAGCACCAACAACACCAGCTGCAAATCTATACAATCCAAATCATTACGATGTTATTCCAAGCTTAGTCCATACGGGTGCATATACGGATGGTGAAACACGGACAGCTGCGGCATATTTGTTTGATACCATTAAATTACTCAACAATCGCTTGCAGTTTAATGGTGGTGTTCGTGTTGATTACTACGAAACTGATTATGAAGCACTTGCTGTAGCAACAGATTCAAACACGCTTGCAGTCACTAAAACACCGACCAACCTAAAAGCACATGACACTTTAGTCAGTTGGAAATTGGGCAGCTTATTTAAGCCAACTGAAAACAGCAGTGTCTATGCCTCTTATGCAAAATCACTCACACCTCCAGGTAGTGCAAACTTCGGACTATCCGATACAGGCATTAATAGCTCTGCGGCTAAGCCACAAGAAACCAATCACTATGAAGTGGGTGGAAAATGGGATGTGTTGAAAAATAAACTGGCATTAAACGCTGCCGTTTATCGCACTGAAAATGAAAACCAATTTACTACTGACCCAGTAACCAAAGCATCTATTCAAGAAGGTAAAACACGAGTTGAAGGTGTTGAACTCGGTGTCGTTGGGCAAATTACCGATGCATGGAATATTTCTGCGGGCATTGCTCATATGAAGACCAAGCAAAAAAATCAGCAAAGCTTTAATAATGCTGGAGAAAAAACAGTAACTGATTCTGTACGTTGGTCACCTGATTGGACTGCAACATTGTGGACCACTTATGACATTGCTGGCTTTAAAGTAGGCTTAGGTGCACGTTATGTAGATGAACAAAAACGTGTCATTACCGACAGCACTGCACCAGCCAACATGCCAAAAGTACCATCTTATGTGGTCTTTGATGCTATGGCAGGTTATAGCTTCAATAAAAATGCGTCGCTTAACCTGAATGTTTACAACCTAGCAGATAAAGACTACATCAGCGCATTGAACAATGGCGGTAGCCGTTTTGTGCTCGGGCAACCTCGCTCAGCAGCATTAACATTCAACTACAAGTTCTAAATTATTCAATCAAAATTGAAGATTGAATAGATGAACTCAGCCTGTCAGAAAAGGTATACTTTTTCGACAGGCTGTACTTTTTTGAAGGGTTTTAAATATGATGTTGCACATTCCTGAGCTACTCAGTAAACAACAAGTGTTAGAACTACGCCAACAAATGCAGCCAGCCTCAGCATGGATCAATGGTGCTCAAAGCGCAGGTGCACAAGCTCAGAAAACTAAAAATAATTTACAGATCGATATTCATAGTGAAATCTATCAATCCATAAGTCAGTCTGTTCTAAATGCTTTACAACACAACTTACTGTTACGTTCAGCCGCCCTGCCTCAACACATTTTATCTCCAATGTTTAATTGCTATCAGAATCAGGGCAATTATGGCAATCATGTCGACAGTGCTGTTCAGGCGTCTTCAAAAACAGGACAAATGATTCGCACCGATGTTTCCATTACAGTTTTTTTATCCGAACCCGATGAATATGAAGGTGGAGAACTGATTGTTGAGGATACCTATGGTAGCCATGAAGTGAAACTCGATGCTGGCGATGCTATTTTATATCCGTCAACAAGTCTGCATCGAGTTGAACCTGTCACCCAAGGCAGTCGCATTGCCGCTTTCACTTGGATTCAAAGTATGGTCAAAGATGATTGGCAACGTACCATGCTGTTTAACCTTGATATGACCATTCTAAAATTACGACAACAGCTTGGTGATACTGAGGAGGTGGTTGCTTTGACCAGTCACTATCACAACTTATTAAGACAATGGGGGATTTTCTAATGTCACCTCTTCCGCCATTGACCACAATCCCAGCGCATTTACAAACCGTGGCGGATTACCAACAACAGGCTTCACAACATTTAGCAGATGCGACTTGGCACTATCTACAAGGCGGTGCTATGCATGAACTGAGCGTGCAAGAAAATCAGCTCCAGTTTCAAGATATTCATCTTATTCCGCGACATTTAAATGACTTTTCTCAAGGTAATACTCGAGTCAATTTATTTGGGATGGACTACCCCCATCCAATTTTTCTTGCTCCCATTGGGCATCAGGCACTTTTCCACACTCAAGCCGAGCAAGCCACAGCACTTGCAGCTGAGTTAATGCAGAGTAATTTTGTCCTCAGTACATTAAGCAACACACATATGCAAGCTTTGAATAAAGAGAATCCCTACAAATGGTTTCAACTTTATTGGCAAGGTAACAGAGAAAACTCATTGGCTTTAATTCAGCTTGCAGAACAACACAATTATAAAGCGATCGTGATCACCATCGACGCCCCCCATACAGGCATCCGTGATCGAGAGCGTAAAATCTTCTTTCAACTTCCCAATGAGATGCCCCATCCACATGCACTGGCTCATGTAGAAATTGGTAATTTGGCTGCTGACGAACACCCTATTTTTCAAGGTCTGATGAAAATGGCCCCAAAATGGGAGGACATCGAGTGGTTAATTAGAAACACCAAACTGCCCGTGATTCTTAAAGGTGTATTACATCCTGCCGATGCCAAGAAAGCGGTCGAATATGGTGTCTCAGGTCTGATCGTTTCCAATCATGGTGGTCGCGTACTGGATACCACCATTCCCCCATTAATTGCACTGCAAAAAATCAGAGCAGCTGTTCCAGCCAATTATCCCCTACTCTTAGATGGCGGAATTCGTCGTGGTTCAGATGTGTTTAAAGCAATTGCGCTTGGTGCATCTGCCGTACTGATTGGCCGTCCTTATATTTATGGCTTGGCAACAGCTGGTGCCTTAGGTGTTGCCCATGTACTTAAAATTTTAAAGGAAGAATTTGAGATCACCATGGCCCTGATGGGAACAACAACATTAAAAGAGATTAATCATGACTTTATTGATCAATAATCCGCTTTACTGCGTATCGTTACCTTAACAAACTGATATTCAAAAAACTTTCAGGCTTTTGAAGATAAATCATATAAATAAAACTTCAGTAAAATGACAAAACTCATAACATCCAAATTAAGAGTTAAAACTTAAAATACAATCGTTTTTTTAGATTAAATAAAAAAATCAACAAATTAACAACATTATTAAACAATTCAGGATAAAAAATTATTTGAGTTTCCATTGTAATAATTAGAAACAATTGAAAAATCCAATCCAAAACAAATGAATATAAAAATAAGAATGATTATTCTTTGCATAAATTTTTACACTGTTTAGGCGTGCCAAATGTCTTTTATTAAATCACGGAAGAAGCTCGTTTCCTCTGCAATTGCGTCATCACTTTCAGTCATTGCAGTCCCAGCGATTGCTCAGGATCAAGCAGTTCAACTCCCAACCATTCATGCACATGCCACTCAAGAAGAATCTTTAAAAGTAGATCAGTCTGCAAATGCAAAATTTGTAGCACCACTGAAAGACACACCAAAGTCAGTTTCGATTCTGTCGCAAAAACTACTTAAAGAAACCAACTCAAATACCTTACTTGAAGCACTTCGTTATGAGCCAGGTATTACTCTAGGCGCTGGTGAAGGTGGTACACCATTTACGGATATGCCTTATATCCGTGGTTATAGCGGTCAATCCTCTATTTATGTGGACGGCGTACGCAATACCACCTCACAAAGCCGTGATATGTTTGCAATTGAACAAGTTGAAGTCATTAAAGGCTCTTCGTCTACCCTTGGTGGTGGCGGTAGTGTGGGTGGTAGTATCAACCTCGTGCCTAAAGTGGCACATCAAGGTGATGTCTATCAGGGCAGTATTCAAGGTGGTACCGATAACTATCGCCATATCCAACTTGATGCCAATAAAGATTTTGGCAATGGCGTTGCAGGTCGTGTCGTAGTGATGGGACATGAAAATGAAAAACCTGGTCAACACAACGGTGCTGAATTTGCTCGTGCGGGTCTCGCATCAAGCCTTGCTTTTGGCTTAGATACAGCAACACGTGGAACATTGAGTTATTACTACCTACGTAGCAATGACGAACCAGATGCAGGCATTCCTTTCAACAATGCTAATCCAACGAAAGCTCCTCCTGGTGTTACACTTAACCCTAGTGATGGCCGTCCAGTGAGTGTCAAAGCTGGAACTTACTATGGTTGGAAAGATCGTGATTTTGACAAACGTGAAAATCATATTGGTACATTTAAGTTAGAACATGATTTCAATGAAAATCTAACCTTGTCAAACGTTGCAACTTACAACAAGTCGAAGTCAGATTATGTGTATACCAATGCGGATGACTCTAAAGGCAATATTTACCGTGGTACGGTTGCTCGTCGTGCTTTAAGCCGTATTTTAGATACCGACGCTTATAGCGATCAACTTTCTTTAAGAGGAAAATTCAACACTGGTGCATTCAAACACTCCTTTAATGTGGGCACTGAGTGGAGCTATCAAAATACCGATCAAGGTGTGTATACCTTTACCAATGCTGCTGGACAGACCACTTCTACAATTTTGCAATCTAATATTGATTCTTGTAATTCAGTTTCCGCTACGTCAAATGGTTGGTGTACCAGTTTAAATAACCCTGGTAATGGTGTGTTTACCGACACAATGGGCAGTATTAAAGGGCAATCAACTACGCGTAGCCGTACAGCTTCTGTTTATGCCTTAGATAGCATCGAATTTAATCCACAGTGGTTACTTAACTTAGGTGTGCGTTGGGATAAATTTGAAACCGAGAAGAAATACAATAAAGACGTCTACGGTGCAACTGGTGGAGCTTATAACTCAACCATTACAATTCCTAAAGGAACGAAATACGAAAGCGATTCAGACTTCTTCACTTACCAAGCTGGTTTAGTATTTAAGCCAACTGAATCAGGTAGCATCTATGCAAGTTATGCAACCTCAGCAAACCCAGTGGGTGTTTTAGCTGAAGGCGATAGCAGCGATAACGCTCTAGGCACTACAGATATTGTAAATAACCTTAAGCCTGAAGAAGCACGTACTTTTGAAATCGGAACCAAATGGGATTTGTTTAATGACCGTGCAAATTTAACGGCTGCAATTTTCCGTACTGAAAAGCAAAATACACGTATTCAAATTGATCCTACGACTACAACCAATGCTGGTGAAAGTAAAGTGGATGGATTTGAAGTCAGCTTAAACGGCAAAATTACTAACAAATGGGATATTTCTGCTGGCTATAGCTACTTAGACAGCGAAATCACCAAAGCGGCTTATAATGCAATTGCCCAAGAAGGTAAACCACTGCCATTCGTTGCCAAAAACAGTGCAACATTATGGTCAACTTATCGTGTATTACCGAACTTGACTCTAGGTGCTGGTGCAGAATATCGTGATCAAGTTTTTGTAAACAGCACTGCACCAAAATATTTACCGACTTATACTATCTATAATGCGATGGCAAAATATGATGTAAATAAGAACGTGAATGTTCAGCTGAATGTGAATAACCTTGGTGATAAACGTTACTTCACTAGCGCACATGCAGCACATTATGCCTTTGAAGGTAATGGACGTAATGCAGTCTTAGCGATTAACTTTAAATACTAAGCCAAAATCCATAAAATATTTATGGAATTAAACTCAGTTCGTATAAAATAGCCTCGACATGAGGCTATTTTTACACATGAAGCAAATACTCAAAAGGTGTTCACAGTGATTCATCATATTCCCAATGTATTAACGAAAGAACAAGTTGCTGAATTTCGTCGTTTGATGACAGATGCAAATTGGGTGGGTGGGAAAGTCACCGCAGGTACACTCTCTGCTTCCGTGAAAAAAAATCAGCAACTCTCAGAGCAAGATCCACTCACTCATGCACTCAGTGATATCGTGATCAAAGCGATTTGGCAAAATCCATTATTCCAAGCCGCAGCGCTTCCTCATAAAATCATTCCTCCCCTATTTAACCGTTACGATGAATCTGAAAGCTTTGGCTTCCATGTCGATAATTCAATTCGCCTGATCCGGGGAACTTCTGAGCAAATTCGTACCGACCTCTCTTGTACCTTGTTCTTAAGCGAACCCGAAGAATATGAGGGCGGTGAACTGGTCATTGAAGACACTTACGGTTACCATGAGATTAAACTTCCCGCTGGGGATGTGGTGCTTTATCCATCAACCAGTTTGCATGAAGTCAGCAGTATTAGCACAGGAACCCGTTTCGCCTCATTTTTTTGGGTACAAAGCCTGATTCGGGATGACAGTAAACGTCACCTATTATTTACTTTAGATGAAAGTATTCGTGAATTACGGAAAACCCATGGCGATGCTTATCCAGAAGTGATGAAACTCACCAACATTTACCATAACCTGATTCGGATGTGGTCTGAGCTATAATTTGCACACTTTTCAAAGTTTAGAGATAAAAACAACTTTTTTATCTCTAATTAACAAAATTACGGAAAATTTTCCCCATTGAAATTTAAATAGTGCAAAAAACAGGGAAATATTTTCCATTCATTCAAATTAAAATGTTTTATAGACCTTTGCAGTCGTCTGTATTTTCGCCTAGACTGAGTATCGTTAGATGATTAATATAACTGCAAAATTAAATACCCCATATGAATGGTAGATGATGAAAACAAATCGCGGCTTTACCCACCCGTCTCATACAACACATCTTGCTGCTCTTCTCCTGATGCTGCGCCTCGCGCGCGTATAAATTTTTTCGCCTACTTTTTTAGGCACTCGATCCCCGAATTCGCTTTAAATTAATTCTTATAGACACCATATATATCTGTAGCACGTTGCTTTTAATTTGACTCAGCAACCATGCTACGACAAGGAGTTTTCTCATGATGTTGGCTGACCCAAGCAAAAAATACCGCCGTATGTACCAGCGAGTGGATTTACCCGATCGTCAATGGCCGAATAATGAAATCAATCAAGCGCCGATTTGGATGAGCACCGACCTTCGTGATGGGAACCAAGCGATTTTTGAACCGATGGACATGGATCAAAAATTAAAAATGTTCCACATGTTGGTTAAAATCGGCTTCAAACATATTGAAATTGGTTTCCCTTCTGCTTCTCAAATTGACTTCGACTTTACCCGTAAATTGATCGAAGAAGATTTGATTCCTGAAGATGTTTATATCGAGGTTTTGGTTCAAGCACGTGATCACTTGATTGAACGCACTTTTGAAGCCTTAGTCGGTGCAGAACGTGCCATTGTGCATATCTATAATTCAAACTCTCCAACCTTCCGCCAGAAAGTCTTAAATGTCGATGCCAATGGCTCAAAACAACTTGCCATTAACGCAGCAACCAAAGTCAAAGAATATGCGGCGCAATACCCTGCGACAGACTGGATTTTCCAATATAGCCCAGAATGTTTCTCTGCAACTGAATTAGAAGTGGCCAAAGATGTCTGCGATGCTGTGACTGAAATCTGGGAAGCGTCACCAACCAATAAAGTCATTTTGAACTTGCCTGCAACAGTTGAAGTGTCTACGCCGAATGTCTATGCCGATCAAATCGAATGGATGCACCGTAACTTGGCGCGTCGTGATGGCGTGATTATCTCTGTTCACTGTCACAATGACCGTGGTTGTGGTATCGCTGCCTCTGAATTGGCGATTATGGCGGGTGCTGACCGTGTAGAAGGTTGTGTGTTTGGTAATGGTGAACGTACGGGTAATGTGGATGTTGCTGCGATTGCCTTGAACATGTATACCCAAGGCGTTGCACCAAACTTAGACTTTTCAAATATCAATGAAATCATTGCAACAGTTGAAGAATGTACAGGTTTACCTGTTCATCCTCGTCATCCATATGCAGGTGATTTAGTCTTTACCGCGTTCTCTGGTTCACACCAAGATGCGATTAAAAAAGGCTTCGAATTCCAGAAAAATGAAGAAATCTGGGATATGCCATATTTACCAATCGATCCGAAAGACTTAGGCCGTGACTACGATGCAGTAATTCGTGTCAACAGCCAATCAGGTAAAGGTGGTATCGCCTACTTATTGGAATCGAATTACAACGTTGCCTTACCGCGTCGTGTTCAAATCGAATTCAGTCAGATCGTACAGCAGCATACCGATGAAAATGGTACAGAAATCAGTGCGCATGAAATCTGGACCTTATTTGAAAATACTTATGTGGATGTGAAGAACAGCCATTATCAAACCAAACATTATCAATTGTCGGATATCAATGGTACACAAATCATTGAATTAGACATTGAAATCGACGGTGAAATCCAGCGTCTCCGCGGCGAAGGTAATGGCCCGATCTCAGCCATGCTGAATGCCTTACAGTTACCAATTGATGTGGTGAACTATGAAGAGCGCAGTATCAGTTCAGGTGCCAATGCCAAAGCACTTGCATTGATTGAGCTTCAAGTGAAAGGCACAGGTAAGAGCGCATTTGGTGCAGGTGTACATGACAACATCGTAACTTCATCAATCGAAGCCATTATTGCATGTACCAATCGTTTAATTGAACAAGGGGTATTGACCACCGATCAAGTGGCTGCTGCAGCCGTTTAGATAGGTGAAATATCACATAATCGTCAGTAAAGCTGAGTTGTAATATCAGAAAAAATGACTTTTGAAAGGATACCTGAATTGGTATCCTTTTATTATTAATGATTTATTATAGGGCGAATCATTCCAGTGTCTTTTCCATCGGATTCAGTGGGCGTAGTCACACCACAAAAGTTTCAGTTTGAACAACCTTTAGAACTTGAATGTGGCCGCGTATTGCCACGTTTCGATTTAATGGTTGAAACCTATGGAACACTCAATGCAGACCAATCCAATGCCATTCTGATTTGTCATGCATTGTCAGGGCATCACCATGCGGCAGGCTATCATCATGAAGATGACAAAAAAGCAGGCTGGTGGGACAGCTGTATTGGTCCTGGAAAAGCCATTGATACCAATCACTTTTTTGTTGTTTCCTTAAATAATATCGGTGGATGCAGTGGTTCAACTGGCCCGACTTCACCAAATCCAGAAAATGAAAATCGCCCCTATGGTCCTGACTTCCCATTGGTCACGGTGCGTGACTGGGTCAAAACCCAAGCGATGTTGTCTGACCGTTTAGGTGTTAAAGTTTGGTATTCTGTGATTGGTGGCTCACTGGGCGGCATGCAAGCTCTGCAATGGTCACTGGATTATCCTGACCGCTTAAAAAAATGTGCCATTATCGCCAGTGCTCCCAAATTATCAGCCCAAAATATTGCCTTCAACGAAGTTGCGCGCCAATCGATTCTATCTGATCCTGATTTCCATCATGGTCGCTATCTGGAAAATGACAGTTATCCCAAACGCGGCTTGATTTTGGCACGTATGGTCGGTCATATCACCTACTTGTCTGAAGAAGCCATGAAACAGAAATTTGGTCGTGATTTAAAATCAGGCAAATTTATGTATGGTTTTGATGTCGAATTCCAAGTGGAAAGCTATTTGCGTTACCAAGGTGAACAATTTAGCCGCAATTTCGATGCAAATACTTACTTGATTATGACCAAGGCCTTGGATTATTTTGACCCTTCGCGTGAATATGAACATTCTTTGACGAAGGCCATGAGTCAACCGAAGTGCCAATTTTTGGTGATCTCATTTACCACAGACTGGCGTTTTAGCCCAAGTCGTTCTCAGGAACTGGTGGATGCTTTGGTTGATAATCATAAGCCTGTCAGCTACTTAGACATTGATGCTGAACAAGGCCATGACTCGTTCTTATTCCCTATTCCACTGTATGTAAAAACGCTACGCGCATTTTTAGGTGGAGAACAACAGTTGCAATCGACATCGCAGGAGCAGCACTAATGCGTATAGATCAACGACTCGCCGAAAAATGGATTAACCCAAACTCTAGCGTGTTAGACTTAGGGTGTGGTGATGGTGAATTGCTGGCTCATATGAGCAAACAGCACAATATTCGTGCCTATGGTCTAGAAATTGATCAAGAAAAGATTGCAATTGCCATCAGTCGGGGGTTAAATATTATCCAACAGGACTTAAACCTTGGTTTAAGCCGTTTTGCCGACCAGTCTTTTGACTCTGTGGTCATGGCACAAGCTTTGCAAGCTGTAGATGCACCCGATGTATTACTTCGTGATATGGTGCGTGTCGGCAAACAGGCCATTATTACTTTTCCAAACTTTGCGCATTGGAAGACACGTTCTTTTCTTGCCTTGAAAGGGAAAATGCCTGTTTCGGAAGCTTTACCCTATATGTGGTATAACACCCCGAATATTCATTTATGTACTTTCCGTGACTTTGAAGCCTTATGTGCTGAGAATCGGATTAAAATTATTAATCGACTTGCCGTTAATGGTGACCAACAAGGTAGTATGCTCAGTAAGCATATGCCGAACCTATTTGGTGAAGTCGCAATTTATCGAGTGAGCGCTCTATGAAAAAGACATTAATCAGCACATTTTTATTTGGTCTGATCAGTATACAAGCGCATGCTGACTATGTTGCTCAACCACAATCGGTTGCAACACAGGCAGCACGTTATTCAGTGATGGGTATCAATGAATTGCAAAGCGCGGCAAAATCTGGTCAAGCTGGGGCACAGTTTTACTTAGCCACCCGTTACCAGTTTGGTAAAGAAGTGGCTAAAGATGAAAAACAAGCTTTCACTTTATTCAAGGCAGCAGCAGATCAAGGTTTATCTGCGGCACAATTGAATGTTGGCCGTATGTATGCCGATGGTATTGGCGTAAAGAAAGACGATGCTTTAGCACGTAAATATTTCGAGAAAGCAGCAAGCAATGGTGACAACCGTGCCAGCTTTAATCTCGCAATGATGGAAGAGCAGAAGAAAAATTTTGTTGGTGCTTACCAATGGTATGAGCTTTCAACCCGTGATGGCATGTTGGATACCAAAGTGATCAGTCTTTCTGAAGGCAAGAAAACCGCGTTGGCTGCAAACTTAACTCAAGATCAGATTCGTACTGCACGTGACCGTGCTGATAAATGGATTCAAGCCCAATAATCTTGCTTAGATCTATTGATTGATAGAAAACCGACTTGTAAGAGTCGGTTTTTTATTATATTGATAACATTCATATTTAATTAAGTTTATTCAATGAGCGATATAGAAAAGGCGATATTCAAAGCAAAACTAGAATTGGAAACAATAACACTAGAAGAAATCCAAAGGTGGGCAATTGAGACATTAGAAAAAGATTCATCAAATGATTTAGCTTTAGAAATATGCTTTCTATCAACACCAGAACAAGTTAGAACCTATTTTAGTCAATTATCCCGAAGTCTATTTAATACAGATTTAACAAAGGAATCAGTCAATAACCTCTTAAAAGATTATATTGAAAAACATCTAGAGTTAGTCAAAAGCCAAGAGCTTCTATTTCCTTTTCTTCAGAAGCTCTTGGCTTTATCTAAGGCTGTAGAGAATGAAGATCTTTTTGAGTTATTAAATTACTATGATGACCAGTTCTACTTAAGTTTTGAAGGATATACGCCTTCTGAACCAGATACTGTATTTAAAGATTTCATAAACGATTTAAAAGATTTCTTATCTACACAGAGTTAAAGATATGGAAAAAAAGCAATTCCTCTTAACTTTTAGAATGCGATAATTCAGTACTACCTAATTCAATAAAAACCCCCTAAAATTCCACTCAATCTAAACTAATCTGAAACTGATATGTCTACCCAACCATGGCTCAACCAAGGCAGCCTTGTCCTTGCAAGTAATAACAAAGGCAAAGTGGTCGAATTTGAACATCTCTTTCAACAACTTGATCTTCCTGTCGAGATTATCCCTCAAGGTAAACTTGATATTGAAGATGCGATTGAAGACGGTCTCAGCTTTGTTGAAAATGCCATTATCAAAGCACGCCATGCCTCTAAGCTTTCAGGTAAACCTGCACTTGCAGATGACTCTGGACTGTGTGTCCCAATTTTAGGCGGTGCACCAGGCATCTACTCGGCACGCTATGCCGGTGAGCATGGTAATGATGCTGCCAACAACCAAAAACTGTTGGCCGATCTTGCGCCTTTGCGTAAAGACGGTGAAGCGATTGAAGGGATGTTTGTCTGTGTCTTGGCACTGGTCACGCATGCAGAAGATCCACTACCACAAATTTTCCAAGGCATCTGGAAAGGTGAGATTTTAGCAGCAGCACGTGGTGAAAACGGTTTTGGTTATGACCCTTTATTCTGGTTACCAGAATTAAATATTTCCAGTGCTGAACTGAGCAAAGCTGATAAAAATAAGATCAGCCATCGCGGTCAAGCGATGCAGTTATTTAAAGCCAGTCTGATTTAACTAATCAAAGTGCCCTCCTAGATGAGGGCATTTTTTATATGCAGCAATAGACCATAGACCACAATCACCACACAGCTCACGATGGTTCCTGCAGCAATATAACGAGCCGAAATGCCCGTACCTTGATAATGGGTTTCCAAAGCAACAATATTAGCGGCAGGCGGTAAACAAAATAAGAAAAACAGTACAGGGAGCAATGATTCAATCTGCGGAATCGCAATAAAATAATAGGTCAACGTACAGATCACCACACCACACAAGAGCTTGAACATTAAGGTTCGCATACTCAGCCACAAATCAGCCATATCTACGCGGGTATGTCTCAGCCACATCCCCAAAATACACATGCCCGCAAAGCTCATCCCAAATTTGGCAATATCATACAACCCCTCTAGAACAAAATTGCCCTGCCAATGATGAGCCCCCAAGAGCCATAACATCAAGGCTGCAAATAAGGCCAAGACTGGCGGTGACTTAAGAACTTTATGCAGTGTTGCAAGGTAATTCGTCGGCCCTTCTGAAACCGCAGCAACTGCCCAAATATTGCCAAACAGTGAACCCCCAATATACAGCGCGATCATGGCACCACTGATCTGCTCTCCAAATAAGGCGATGGCAAATGGAAAACCCAGCCAGCCAATATTGCTATAACTCACACAGAGCGCTTGTAAGCGATCCTTTGAGAAGTGGAAAAAACCATAAAATAGAAGAATCGATGTAATAAAACTAAATCCCATTAGTGCAAAGCTACCTGCCTGATAGAACACCATGTTGTAGATGATCACCACAGGAATAAATAAGCGTGCCAATAAAGAAGATAAAATTTTCTTTGCCTGTTCCGCGACTTTGAATTGAGCAAGCAACAGCCCGAAAATAAAGGCACTGATGGGGAGAATAAAGGTCATGTCGATCTGTTTTTATCATGTCTTGATATGCTGCTTATGCTAGCACTATTTACCGTTGGGTAAATGCACTGTCTTAAAACTGCAATATAAGTGTCACATCTTTGTCATGCCAAGCTGTTGAGATATATCCAAAGTTTTATAGGAATAGAGCGATGGCTGGTTTATCAATTTGGCATGTACTGATTTTTGCAATTGTAGTGATTCTACTGTTCGGTACATCGAAGCTAAAAAACCTCGGGAAAGATGTTGGCGGTGCAGTCAAAGACTTCAAAAAATCCATGAAAGAAGAAGAAGCGGCTACACCTTTAAATGAACCTCGCACCATTGATGCTCAAGTAAAAAATACTGAAAGCTCAGTAAAAAGCTAAGCGAGCACGATTATGCTGAATTTGGGAATGACCGAAATCTTTTGCTTTGCCGTGATTGCATTGCTGGTGCTCGGTCCTGATAAATTGCCAGAAGCTGCACGGTTCGTAGCGAAATGGTATGGAAAAATTAAAAAGTTTATCAACAACATTCAGAACGAAATTGATCGAGAATTACGCCTTTCTGAGTTCCGCGAAGAAATGCAAAAAGAAATTGATAAAATCACTGAACTTGAACGCAGAATGCAACAACAGCTAGACGCGCTTAAAAATACACAAACGCCTTCTGAAGCTGACGAAGTAAAAACTGAGACGAAAGCCCCAATCATCTATACGCTTTTTTCTCAGCAAGCGATCATCCCTTTCAGTCTTGAATATCAAAAGCAGTTACCTTTCAAACTCGAGCCGAAGCGACCGACTCAACCGTTTGATACAGAATTAAAGATTGCCGTATGAGCCAATTACCATCGACTTCAGTCACTCCTGAGGAATCCTTACAACAAATGCCTGTGATGCAGCATTTGATTGTGCTGCGACAATATCTATTTAAGATTGTTGGGGTAACGATTTTTCTTTTCTTCTGCTTATTGCCCTTTAGAAATACCACCTATCAATGGTTGTCTGAGCCATTAAGACAACAGCTGCCTGCAACCTCCACCATGATTGCAACCGATGTCACTGCAACATTTATGGCACCGTTTAAGCTGAATTTATTTGTCGCGTTTATGTTGGCAATGCCGTATATCATTTATCAAATCTGGTCATTTATCAAACCAGCACTATATGAAAAAGAACGCCATTTGGCCATTCCCCTGCTGTTAGGTAGTATTGTGCTGTTCTATTTAGGCGTGGCATTTGCTTATTTCATTACCTTACCTGCGATTTTGCATTTCTTTATTAGTGTTTCCCCAGAAACAGTTGCACCAATGACAGACATCAACAGCTATCTAAGCTTCTGTCTAAAATTATTTTTGGTGTTTGGTTTCACTTTTGAAATCCCGATCATTACCTTGGTACTGATTTTAATTGGTGTGGTCAGTACTCAAAGTCTGGTTGAAAAGCGTCGCTTCATTGTTGTTGGCTGTTTTTTTGTCGCGATGTTTGTGACGCCACCCGATGCCTTATCCATGATTATGCTGGCCGTTCCGATGTGGATGTTATTCGAACTGGGATTATTCCTCGGAAAAATACTGGAAAAAAGAAAAGCCTCTACTTAACTCAAATATGTGAATAATCCCTGAAAAAACTTCGGGGATTATTTTTTCTAATCCCATATTTATTAATTATTTACAAAATAAAAATTGTCTTCAAACTGCCTTAAAACTGTCAGAAAACTGTCATCTCCGCTTCATAGAATCGATCAGGATTTATTTACCATATATTACAGATACGGATTTACTATGACAGCCAATACTAATCAGCCAAGTCGTCGTGATATTTTAAAATGGTTCGCGGGTGTTCCGTTTTTACCACTAGGGGCAATGGGCACAGCAGCAGCTTTAACGGGTTGTAATGATGACAACGATAATAACGTTGTTACACCACCTGCAAAATTGGTTAAATTTAAAAATGCCAAATTTACGCCAATGGCGGCACCAACCACCACAGCAGAAATGGCAACAACTTCTGTTAAATCAAGTTTAACAGTGACTTGGGAAGACAATACCAGCACTGAATATAAATTAGGCTATCAAGAATTTTTCCGCACAGGTATGGAAGTTGACAATATCAACGGCGGAAAAATTATCGCAGGTAGCTATTACGACATTAATAACAAAGCGATCAGAGATACATCTGTTGCAGGTCAAGAACGTCAATTCTTCTCTGACTGCCCAGATGGCTCTTCAATGATCCATCTCAAAGATGCAAAAGTTGACGGCGTCAACAACCCTGTGTTCCATGTGGTTCAGTTCGAATACACCACACAAAACTTGGCCAAACAAAGTATGTATGGTCAGTTACCGTCTCCAATTGCCGTATTGACCTTAGACCAAGATCAAAAAACAGGACATCTTGCATTGAAAAAATACTTCAATGTGGACATGTCTAAAGTGCATGGTCTTTGGATTACCTGTGGTGCTAGCCTTTCACCTTGGAATACGCACCTTTCAAGTGAAGAATATGAACCAGATGCTTTTGATCAAATTGGTAGCACCTTAGCCACATTAAGAGCCTACAGTAAAAATCTGTATGGCAATGAAAATACAGCCAATGCCTATAACTATGGTCATTTACCAGAAATCATTCTGGATGGTAAAGGTCGTGGTACTGCAGTTAAGCACTACTGTTTAGGCCGTATTTCACATGAGCTAATTCAAGTCATGCCAGATAACCGTACCGTGATCATGGGTGACGACTATACCAACGGCGGCTTCTTTATGTTTGTTGCAGATAAAGAAAAAGATTTATCTGCAGGAACGCTATATGTTGCAAAGTACACTGCTGAGCTGAATGAAACCTCTACAGCACCAATTAAATGGATCAAACTGGGTCATACCGACAGTAAAACCATTGAAGACTTGGTCAATGTTCGCGGCATTAAAGCTGAAAACATTATGGAGAGCTTAACTGTAGCACCAGCGGACTTAACGGGTTACACACAGATTGTCCTAGATAAGAAAACGCTTTGGATCAAGTTAAAAGAAGCCAATAACGGTTTCAGCAAAGCAGAAATCGAATTAGCTGCTGCCTTCCTCGAAACGCACCGTTATGCAGCCCTCAAAGGCGGTAGTATGGCCTTCACCAAGATGGAAGGAACCACCGTGAATATCAAAGATAAGGTGGCTTATTCTGCACTTGCCAATATTCAAGACTCGATGATCGAAGGTAAATCGAGCTGGGTTGCTGCACACAATGTTAAATTCAAGAGCACATTAAAAGCTGGTGGTGTACTTGCCCATGACCTGAAAGGCAGCCAAGTTGACCACTTAAATAATGTGATCAATAGTGAATGGACACCATATCAAAGCCATATGATTCTCATGGGCAAAGATATTCCAGCAGACAGCTTGGGCAATACGGCTGATCCAAATAACATTGCCAGCCCAGACAACTTAAAATTCTCTGAAACTTTACGTACCTTGTTCATTGGCGAAGATAGTGGTAACCATACCAATAACTTCCTTTGGGCTTATAACGTTGAGACCAAGTCTTTAGACCGAATTCTGTCTACACCAGCAGGTGCAGAATCAACAGGTCTACATGCAGTTGACTCAGTGAATGGCTGGACCTATATCATGAGCAATTTCCAACATGCGGGTGATAGCTCAAGCCTTCCTGCTGAATTAAAAGCAAAAGTTTTAGCTAACTACAATGGTGGTTATAGTGCAAGTGTCGGCTATATCACCGCTGATCCAGTCGGACCATCGATTGAGAAAAAAGCTTAAATCTTAGCGTTCATTTTAAAAAGCAAATGCCGACATCATGTCGGCATTTTCTTATCTCAATCCATCACAATCCAATTTCGGCTAGCGCTGGTGTTGATATAAAATGAATCGAATAGTAGGCTCATTTTATTCAAGTATTCAAATGAGCGTATTCACTTAGCCAATCTATTTTTACGATAAAAAAAGCCCCTTTAAAAAGGAGCTCAATTCAGCCAATCCAGCTTTATGTAATTAATCACCAAAGTCTGAATAATCTTTGCTGGTAAATTTACTGTAGCTTTTCCAAGGTTCTGCAATATTGACCTGTTGGATAGTGGCTTTCAGGATATCATAGCGCAAACCATCTAAACTGCGTACTTCCACCCGTTTGGCAATGTTATTGCGATTATCCCATTCAATACTCATTTTATTTTTCTTATTCTGGCTTTCATACCAAGTGCTGTTGCTGTCTTTTTTCTTGACGGTCATTCCCTTTAAGCTTTTAGGATCAATCAATGAATACACACAGCTCCAACAGCTACTAAGCCCTAACATATCGACATCGGCATCTTGTAAATGCACAACGGTTTTATCTTCTATCAACACCAAATTGAGTTTGGGCTGTTTTTTCTGATCAATAAAATAATGCTGGGCTGCTTCTGCTAAATCCAAATGTTTATGCCCACCCTTTTCATGTCCATGTTGGTGATGTTTAGGCAGTACACGTTCAATCCAAATATTCTGAGTATTACGATACATGCGTTCCTGAAACACACTGGTACGTGTCACTCCATCATTGCCAATGGTCTGGGTCTCTCGGGTAATATTGGCACTTAATACTGGGGCTGCATGCAAAGACGTCATTCCTACGCTCAGTAAGACCGCACTCATCACTAGACGCATGTTATTTCCTACATAAAAAAACCTCAGTCATAGTGACTGAGGTTGTTTGCAATATGATGAAAATCTTCAATAAAGTGTTGAGGGTCTGTTAACATTTCAACCATGTCTTGCGTTATTGGCTAAAACAACAGAAACAAGGCATGAAACGCAGACAATGGCTATCCCCTTGTCAAGTTTCATAACGCAGTTTATGGAAGTTTTAGCCATAACCCTACGGGACAGGGGTGTTTTTTGCCGCTACTTTGTTAGGTCTTGCTTACTTAGAATGGCTAAGTTTCACAAAACCTGCCTTGTATCGTCTAAAAACATCCTCTGTCGCAAGTATCTGTGAAATGTTAGCAGCCCCTATTTAAAACCAAAGGCTTCTTTTAATTTACTGAATACCCATGCATTTTCACGTGTACCTTTAAATACTTGTGAACCCGCACCTTCAGCAAATAACAGTACATCACCACCACCATGCGTTTCAGAACCAGGATTGCCCAGCTTTATCCCAACCTCTTGTAAATAATCATCGGCTGCTGCTTCATTATCAGTAATGTCGATGCGTGAGGTTGGACGAGGTCCGCCACCATTACCAAATACTAAAGTGGTTGAAGTTTTACCATTGACATCCAGATTTGGCGCATGCTTTTTACCATCAGCCAATACACGCGTTCGTGCATCGGTCGCTTTGGCTTCTTGGTAGCTATAGCTCAAACCCAAAATACCTGGATTAGTCGTCGTCGTTTTTCCAGTACGCGCGGTATAGCCATTAAAGGTCATAGTATGGTCATGGTCGGCAGTAACAACGATCAGAGTATTCTTTAACTCAGGATCGGTTTTCTTGATTTTATCCAATGCCGTCTTAATCGCATTATCAAAAGCAATGGTGTCTTGCAATGCGCGTTTGGCATTGGTGCCATGTAAAGCATGGTCAATACGTCCACCTTCCACCATCAAGAAAAAGCCTTTGCCCGCAGTATCTTGTGCTTGTAGCAGGTCAATTGATTTTGCGGTCATTTCAGCCAAACTTGGTTGGTTTGGCGCTGTTCTCGCACGATCCAAATCATATTCCAGATGTGAAGTAGCAGAATAAAGACCGATGTATTTTTTATTCAATGGTGCTGCATCCATCTCTGCTTTGGTCGCAGCAACAGTGTAGTTTTTGGCTTTTAATTCATTCAGTAGGTTACGCCCATCAATACGCCCCTTCTTGTTATCCGCCGCATTATAAGGGGTGAAATGATTGCGCCCGCCACCCATCAATACATCAACGCCATCTAACAGTTTTGTATTATAACCTGCACCACCAGGAATGACCTGGCGTGCAATCTCATACTGCGCATTACGATTACACACATGTGAGAAGGTCGCAGCAGGCGTTGCGTGAGTCAATTCTGTGGTGGTAATCGCGCCCACTTTTTTGCCATTGGCTTTGGCCAATTCTAGAATTGTTTCTGCAGGGCTCCCTGCAGCCACACTCGAACCTGGGGTTGGACAATTATTGATGGTATTAGATACTTTGGTACCATCTGGCGCTGTACCCGCACTTGGTTCAACCGCGATCGTTCCTGGTGTCATTCCAATCACTTCATTACGGGTTTTCTTGCCCGTCATATAAGCCGCCATTGATGGCGCACTATCGGTGGTTTGACCATCTTCTGAATAGGTCTTGATGCGTACAGTACGGCGCAAGGTGTCCATGGTTAATTTGCCAGATTCACCATAGCCATAAATACGGCTTGCGGTCACTGTGGTTGGGCCCATGCCATCACCCAAGAAAAAAATGATATTCTTGGCTTCGCCCGCAGCTTGTGCACCAGTGCTTGCAGCAACTAATGCAACAGTTAAAACAGATGCTTTCATACCGAACTGACCTAATTTAAATTGTTTTAACATCATCGTTCTCCAATCTGTTGTTATTTATCTAGGCCAATGGCTTTGCGAACTAGGTTAAAGACTTCAATATTTTCAAGGCTGCCATGGAAGTTGTCTGACCCTACACCAATTGCACCCAGAAACACATCGGTACCGCCATGCGTTTCACTATCCGCAAAACCAGTTTGCACCACAGCTTCTTGCTGGAAGTCATCGGAAGCTGTACCTGTACACCAACCTTCTTTATCAATATCCGTACCACGACTATCGGTAAATTTACCCGCTGGACCTACGGCTGGATTACAGCTATCGTTATCGGTCAATACTCCACGCGCTTCAATACGGTCATTGTCTAAACGCTTTTTACCTGTACCAAAACCGATAATTGGATATGGGTTGCCATTCACATCAGTTGAGAAACCTGCCTTGTTATAGTTTTTAACTAAACCGAGCACACTGGTCTCTGCCCCCTTCACATATTTACCGGTACGTTTTGCATAGCCATTCAAGACCATGGTGTGATCATGGTCAGCGGTCACTACGATCAAGGTATTCTTCAGCTCAGGGTCGGTTTGCTTGACTTTATCAATCGCAGCTTTAATTGCATTATCAAATGCAACCGTGTCTTGTAAGGCGCGCTTGGCATTGGTGTCATGCAGTGCATGGTCAATACGGCCACCCTCAACCATCAAGAAGAAGCTTTTGTTTTTCGCCTGTAAGACATCAATCGCCTTGGTGGTCATATCGGCAAGGCTTGGTTCATCAATTTTCTTATTGGTACGATCCAAGTCATAGTTCATATGGCTGGCATTAAATAAGCCCAATAATTTCTTGGTTTTGTTTGGATCAATTTTGGTCAAGTCACTACCATTCGCGACAAAGCTATAACCCTGATCTTGCATTTCTTTAACCAAATCACGACCATCTGCCCGTTTACCGCCCGATACCGTCGTTGGTTTAAACTGGCGTAAACCACCGCCCAAGACCACATCCACACCATCGTTTAATTTAGTGTTATACGCGCCCCATCCTGTCCCCTTACCCGCAGGAACAAGCTGTGCAGCAATATCATTTTCAGCATCACGATGACACACATGTGCATAGGTCGTGGCTGGGGTTGCATGGGTCACACGCGTTGTAGTGACAATCCCTGTGCCCATACCTTGCGCTTTAGCAAGTTCAAGCAAGGTTTCTGCGGGTTTCTTGCCTTTATTGGCTGCAACATCATCACAGGTGCTGGTACCATCTGCTTTCGGTGGAGATGCGATGGTGCCTGACTGCATGGAAATGACTTCATTTTTCATTTTCACGCCAGTCATATACGCCGCCATAGACGGTGCACTGTCTGTCACCTGACCATCTTCTGAAAAGGTACGAACAAATGCGGTTTCTGGCAGCGTATCAATGGTCAAATCGCCATCTTCCCCAACAGAATAAATACGCGATGCGGTTAAGGTGGTGATCCCCATCCCATCGCCCAAGAAGAAAATTACATTTTTTGCAGTTGGTGTTTTTGGTACTTCTGTTTTTTCATTGTTATCACTATCGTTACAAGCAGTCATTCCAGCTGACAAAACTGCCATTAAACTGACCGCCAATAGCTTTTTGGAAAAGCCCGTCTTTGATAAGAACATAGAATATCCCCAGATGTATTGTTTGGACGTAACTTGATTGGCTACACCATAACAATGCTGGGTGACCCTTTTATGTCACCTTAATGACAGTATTATTTCATCTTGTTGTTTTATATAGACAATTATGTTATAACATATCAAGTTAAAAATTCAAATCGACATGCAGGTCAACCACTCGTCCCTGTTGCTCTCCTTGTTGAGATTTCTCCAACCAGTGCCATTCTCTGCTCGTTAATCTTAAAAAATTAGAACATCGTGTCCCATAAATTGGACTTTGAATAAAAGTGGATGACAATAAGGCTTCCATCTCTGGATTGATTCCTGTATCGGGTAACAGATTGGCAATGACTTTACGCTCATCTTCCAAAATATCCCAAGCGGCGGCATCGATTGCGGATTCTGCAATTTGTGCTTGTTGCAACATCGGTAAAAATTCTTGAGTAAAGCGTTTACGCAAATGTCGGGTTTTCTCCCAATCTTCTGACATTAATCCATTTGAGACCACATAAACACCATTGGCGAGCACTTGTGGGGCTTCACCTCGGTTGCTCATATAAACGGCTTGTTCAGTATCTCCGACAAACAAATTAAAGCCCGCATAATCCTGTTGCTGTTGCTCCAGTTGCTGGGCAAAACGAATCGGGGCTAAATCACTTTCTAAAAAAGATTGAATCAGATGCCCACGAGAAGTCGTATAACTTTTTTGATCGCGACCATTACGGAAATTGGTGACTATTGCCCAACGTCCCGATGCTGTCACGCCCATCCACGTCCCGCCAGACTGCAAGTCCTGTCCTGCCACAATGCTGCTGTTTTGCCATGCATGCAAGGTAGCACTTGGTCGATGATAAAACTCATCCCGATTTGAAATTAAACACAGCGGCATTTCATCCAATACCTGCCATGCAAAAGCGACAATACACATAAGTCCTTTTTCTCCCACGTTTTGGGACATTGATCTTTCACATTGAATGTACAACATTTTTCACATCATTCCGCTACAATCTGCTCAAAATATAAAATTGATGAGGAGCAGCGATGCTGACCTATCCAAATATTGATCCAGTTGCGCTGAGCTTAGGACCAGTCAAAGTGCACTGGTACGGGCTGATGTATCTTCTGGCTTTTCTATGTGCATGGGGTTTAGCATCGTATCGCGCTAAACAACGTGATGGCTGGACAGGCGACATGGTGTCAGATCTGGTCTTCTACGGCGCATTGGGTGTTGTGCTCGGTGGCCGCGTCGGCTATGTGTTGTTCTACGAATTTGGTAAATTTTTAGAAAATCCATTGTGGTTATTCCAAGTCTGGACTGGTGGCATGAGCTTCCACGGCGGCTTCCTCGGTGTCATAATTGCGATGCTGTTTTGGTGTAAAAAGTACCAAAAAACATGGTTCCAAACCTTGGACTTTATTGCGCCCTGCGTACCAACAGGCTTGATGTTTGGCCGCTTTGGTAACTTTATTGGCGGGGAACTGTATGGCCGTCCAGTACAAGACCCGAGCTATCCATTCGGAATGATTTTCCCAACAGATCCACTCGGTTTGGTGCGCCACCCTTCGCAAATCTATCAAGCCCTCTGTGAAGGTTTGATCCTCTTTATCGTATTGTGGTGGTTCAGTTCTAAACCTCGTCCGCGTATGGCCGTTTCAGCCTTATTCTTGGTCGGTTATGGTGTGGCACGCTTCTTTATGGAATTCTTCCGCGAACCCGATGCAGACCAAGGCTACATTTTATTTGGCTGGATGACCAAAGGTCAGATTCTCAGCTTCCCAATGATTATTATTGGTCTGTGGATGATCTGGTACGCTTACCGTAAAAACATCTATGACTGGCAGTTAAAGAAATAATAAGAAAGGGAGCAAATGCTCCCTTTTTTAGGCCGATGATTTAGGCCATTTATCAATCTTTCAGAAACAGCGTATATTGATTCTATTCCATTCAGGAGAGAGTCGATGCAGCAACAACGTCAGCATCTCGCCCACTTTAAAGTGCATGAGCTTGTTCTTAGCCTCTCTCCCCTACAGTTCAATCCGCAGCTGATCAGCCAAATCGAAAAATCACTTGGACTCAGTTGTATCAGCGAAAATGAACCTCATCAGGTGTGTTTCGCCAACCAAAACACCGAATTACAAGATGCCTATAAACAGGTGTTTAGCGCAGTTGATCTACTCGATTATCTCTATGCAAGTTTAATCGCAGATCAGCAAAGTGCAGAAAAACTACAGCTCCTGAATCCTGCTTTAGCCCCGATTGCCTACCCAACTGATAATCTTACTTTCTGGAGAATGGTCGCAACTGGACGGCAATATCGACTTTCGCTGAGTTAAAATTTTCCAGCCAACGCTTTCACTACTTCACCTAAACGCTTACCTTGCGCTTCACACAAGATTTTCTCATCTTGGCTCAGACTCTGATCATGCCGTGGGCCACTGACATGACTGGCACCATACGGTGTTCCACCGGTTTTGGTGTTGGACAAGGCTGGAATCGAATTGGGTAGTCCCATAATTAGCATGCCATGATGAAACAACGGCGGTAACATCGTTAGCAAGGTGCTTTCCTGCCCACCATGCATCGAACCAGAAGACGTAAACACACAAGCAGGCTTATGATGTAAAGCACCATTCAGCCATAGGCTGGTGGTTTGATCCCAAAAGTATTTCATCTCACTGGCCATATTGCCGAAACGCGTTGGCGAACCCAAGGCCAAACCCGAACAATGGCTGAGATCTTCTAAAGTGCAATAAATGTCGCCATCTTCTGGAATACTCGGTGCCGCTTCAGTCACAACGGTAGCTAAATTCGGTACGGTTCGAATGCGTGCCGTCATTCCTGCAGCTTCAATTCCATCGGCAATCAGATGCGCCATTTGCTTGGTTGAACCATATTTACTGTAATAAAGAACAAGAACGTAAGGTTGCATCACTTTCAAGAATTTTGTTAAAAAGGACACTATACGACATTTTTTACTTTTTGAGCTGTAGTAAATCCTGTGATTACACCGGATTTTTATTAAAAATAACTAGGATAGAACCCATGATCTTAAATCGTTATCTAAAAAAACTGCCTTTTTTAGAGGAAACATGGTTTCAATTTATTGTGTTTGTGTTACGACGTTTTGAAGCGGATCGCTGTCGGGAACAAGCAGGAGGTTTAACCTATACCACCCTGTTTGCAGTCGTGCCGATGCTGACGGTTTTTTTAGTGATTATCTCCTCGATTAAAGCACTCGAACCTGCCAGACAGCAGCTACAACAACTGATCTATAGTAACTTTCTACCAAAAAGCACCATCGCTTTTGACAAGGCCCTCAATGCCTTTACCGAAAAATCCAGTAACTTGACCATTATTGGTGTGCTGTTCCTATTTGTTACCACAGTGCTGATGCTAACCTCGATTGAAAATGTATTTAACCGAATTTGGCGGGTTAAGGAGACTCGAACAGGCTTGGTCGGTTTTATGCGTTACTGGACCATTATTTCATTGGGTCCGATTGTTTTGGGCAGTGCCTTTGTCCTGTCTTCGACCGTCGCATCAATCAATGTACTCAGTAATAACTTTGCGGGTTATCAACTCGATGGTTCTTTTATTCTGTGGTTGATTTCATTTTTATTAACGATTGTCGGTTTCTTTATTTTATATTGGACCATTCCCAATCGTATTGTTCCTGTTTTTTCTGCCTTCATTGCAGCTTGCTTTAGTGCCACCATCTTCGAAATTTTAAAGCGTTTTTTTGGTTGGGTGATGAGTAACTTTACCAGCTATGAAATCGTGTATGGTGCCTTTGCAGCGGTACCGATTTTTCTGCTATGGATTTATTTATCTTGGAACATTATCTTACTCGGGGTCGAAATCAGTTATGCACTCACCGCCTTCCATTCAGGTAAAGAACAAAAGCGACACCCGATATTAATGATGCTGGACATTCTGGAATTATTTTATAAAAAACAGCAAATCGGACAAAGTGTCAGCGAAAAAGAGCTGTTAAATATTATTGGTCGTGGTGAACTCGGTCGCTTACCGTCTTTTATCTTACAACTAGAAGCCCAAAACCTGATTATGCGTACGGACAAAGACGAATATGTGTTGGTTCGTAATCTGGCTCAGGTGGATTTTTGGAGTTTCTTCACCGCCCTGCCTTATCCACTCCCGTTACGTCCCGATGTTGAGCACATCCATCAGGATGATGAATGGATGGAGCGACTCGGCCCTTCCTTGGTTGAAAGTAATGATTATTTAGCAGCCAAGCTTTCCATTCCGCTTTCCACTCTGTTTGAACAGAAGTAAGCAAAAAGACCTCTTTCGAGGTCTTTTTTATTTCCTTAACCAGCCCTGTAAACTCACCACTACAATGCCAAGCAAGACCAATGCAGAACCAATCACAAAATTCAGTTCAATTTTTTCACCCAATAACCAGACACCAAAAGCCATCCCAAATAAGGGGGTCAAGAAGGAAAAGACGCCAAGGCGGGAAGCTAAATAATTTCGTAGCAACCAAAACCACGCCAAGAAACTGGCGAAAGAAACCACCAAGGTATGAAAGGCTAAACTGCCCATCACCAACGGGGTGAAATGAATCGTGGCCTGACCCAGAACCAGAGCCGCGCCAAACAACAACACAAAACTACCCGCCAATTGATAAAACAGCGTTTGTGTTACTGCAGCTTGCGCCAGTGAGGATAAACGTACGGTAATGGTGGTTGCAGCCCAAGCAATACTCCCTGCCAAAGCCAGTAAGTCACCCCATAACATCTGCCGATCCGCAATCGATCCGCCTGAATTAGTACGTAAAAACGTCACCACAATCCCTAAAAAGGCAATCCCAATGCCTGTCCATTGCAACAAACTGAGACGCTCTGAAGGAAGTTTCCAATGTAAGCCCAAGGCCACAAAAATCGGTGCGGTATACAGCAGTACCACAGCATGTGAAGCCGAAGTTAGCTGTAAAGCTTGTGCCAATAAAAAGAATTCCAAAGAAAATAAAAAGGCGACCAGTGCGCCCGCTTTTAAATTCTGGCGATTGAAAAGCTGACTGCTTTTATCCAGATACAATAAGGGCAATAACAGCACTGCAGCCAACCCTGAACGCAATGCAATTTGCATTAAGGGCGAAATATCAGGCGCTGCCATTTTTAAAATGACTTGTTGCAGTCCCCAAATCATACACAGTACGATCATCAGACCTGATGCGGTTGCATCTAATGCTTTACGCTCATCCATTGCGTGCTCCTGATTCTATGGCTTGAGCACCAATATAAGACTGTCGTATTTTCATGATATAGTGAAAATACGACAATAGATGCGTATTTTCAGGCAATTCTCATGTTATGAAAAAATCAGCACAACGGATTCAAGATTTTCAGGCCATCCCGACCTACAACGATATTCCTGCGCCCTTATGGCTTCAGATTCGGGATGCACCTGCAGAGACGTTTTACCCGAAACACGCGCATGCTTGGGGAGAATTTATCTATGCTTTTGACGGTGTTTTAGAGGTCAATATTGAGCAAATTCATTATTTAACTCCACCACCTTATGGGATTTGGCTGCCGCCACATTTACAACACAGCGGCATCAATCGTAACGAGGTCACGCATTGCACCTTGTACGTGCATGAATCACTCTGTCAAAACATGCCTCAACAAGCCGGTATCTTATTGTCTGCACCCTTGGTTTCTGCACTGCTCGAACATATTCGTAAGCATCCCTTTGCTGAACAGGATCCAGAATATTTACGCTTACTTCAAGTTTTGCTCGATTCACTGACCCATGCGGAGTTAGTCGGCAGTTATTTACCAACCACCGAGCATCCCGCGCTGGCGAAAATATTGACCCATTTACATGAGTTTCCTGCAGATAACAGTACCTTGCAGCAGCTGGCACAGATGATCAATATGACCGAACGTACCCTTGCCCGCTATAGTCAAAAAGAATTGGGGATGTCGTTACATGAATGGCGGCAACGTCTAAAAGTGATGAAAGCGATGTCGATGTTAAATCAGGGCAAGACCATTGAGACGATTGCTTTGGACTTAGGTTATGCCAGTTCCTCGGCTTTCATTTATATGTTTAAACGCTGGATGCATTTCACCCCAGACCAGTTTCGTAAGCTGTATCAAGGCAGTTAAATTGCTATCCTTCAGATATAAAAAATGGCGCTGCTCTTCAGAACAGCACCATCCTTTTATTTCAACTTAGGCTTTTACAAAAGTATTCCAGTCGTATTCGCCAGACTGCGTAATCAATTTCATGGTCAATTGATCATTGGCACGTAATGCCCCCACGCCTGCTGGTGTACCCGTCATAATCACATCACCGACTTCCAGACTAAACGATTTGTTAATTTCAACAAGTAGAGTCCCAATATCAAAGATCATATCTTTGGTAAAACCATGCTGACGGTCTACACCATTGATATTCAAAATCAGCTCTAGCTCTTGCAAGTCACCAATTTCGTCTGCTTCAATCCAGTCCGCCAAAATACAGGCACCATCAAAGGCTTTAGCACGCTCCCACGGTTCACCCTTGGATTTTAAATCGCCCTGTAAATCGCGCAGGGTCAAATCCAGACCTAAAGTGATTGCACCAATGGCTTCCAAGGCTTTGGCTGGATCGGTTTCTTGTGATAATGGATGTGCGATTTGCAAACAAATTTCGCATTCATAATGACACTCCCCTAAAGCCTGATTCCAGCTCACTCCTTGAGCTAAAGAACCGATACTGCTTGGCGGCTTGATAAAGAGCAAGGCACGGTCAGGAATGGCATTGCCCAGTTCCTTGGCATGTTCGGCATAATTTCGACCCACACACACAATTTTTGAAGGACGTGTACTCATGAAAACTCCTTGTTATTTCAACCGTCGATAAATTTACTTTTTAAAACTATTTTCAAATTTTGTTTGATCTGCTGAATCGCTAAATGCACGTTTAGGTACGATCACCACCGTGTGGCTTTTCAGCTCTAACATATAAGTCAACTTGCCAACCGCAAATGATTGGACTTCAGCATACTGTGCACTTTGTTTTTTGCCTGCGGCATACAGTTCAAAATGATCTTGATAAAGATCAATCCCCTGTTCACTTTTGCCAAACTGATAGCGTACAAATTGGCGCTTAAATAACATTGGCAATAACCAGTAGCGCATAACGGCTTGCATCACCAGAAAAAAAGCGCCCAGTGCAACGTAATAACGCCCAACACCAGAAAAACCTAAATAAATTCCCCACAAAATAATCGCAATACTGATCACTGGGGTTAAAAAGCGGCTAAAGGTTTTTTTGCCAAAAGTGACCAAAGCAAAACCATCTTGTGATTCTTCTAAATTCAAATAATAGCGCACCGATACACTTGGACGTTGTTCAGACATTTTTAATTTCTAACATTTGAAAAAAAACTGACCTATTAGAACATAAATGATTTAATGGGAAATCACATTTATCGCGATTTAATACAAAATTTAAATGTGATGTTTTCTCTCTTTTGGGCGCGCCCTTTTATATCAATTTAATTTTATAGATGAATTTAACAGTATGAAAATGATGAAGATGCAACAACAGTTCAAATCGTTACTGTTGATTTTAGGTGTTTTGATCACACTCAGTGCCTGTAGCCAACAATCCTTTCTCGAAAAGATTGTACCCCCCCAAGAAAAGGCTTTTGCTGAAGATATGTTTAATCAACTCAGCAACAAAAACTATGCCGCAGTTGAGAAATATCTCAGCCCAGAACTCCAGGATGAATCCACCCATAGCACCTTGATCCAAATGGCGAGCTTATTTCCGGATGAACCCGTCAAAAATATCAAGTTAATTGCAGCCAACAAAAGCTTATTTAAAGATGTCATCACTTATCAATTAAGCTTTGAATATGAATTTGCGGATCATTGGCTGATGAATAAAATCGTACTCAGTAAACAGGCAGATCAAATCCGTATTATTGGCATTCATGTTGAACCGATTGGGCATTCTGTCCAAGCCATGCATGGTTTTACATTTGCAGGAAAAAGTCTACTACATTATGTCGTGTTTATCCTTGCCATTGCGATTCCGCTGTTTTGTATATATGCCTTTATCCTATGCATCAGAACCCCCATGCAAAAACGGAAATGGGTGTGGTTAATTTTTATTTGCTTTGGCTTTATGCAATTTTCACTAAATTGGACCGATGGCAGTTACGCTTTTCAAATGCTGAGCTTCTTGGTCTTAGGTGCGGGTTACTTCCAGCAAACGGTCTATAGTCCAATTATCTTGCAAATTGCATTGCCACTTGGTGCCATCTTGTTTGTTTATCGCCGTAAAAGCTTAATGGCTGAACAATAAACTTTTCCCAGCCCCGCTCCAGACATCCACTTGAGCGGGTTTTACACAATACGACTATTTTTCATGCATAAAAAAAATTTTAATAAGCAGTATTGATCGCTCAAGTGAGAGGATCAAGTCATTGGATGAAATCACGGATAAAAATCAAAGGAATGTGATGGCTTATTTAAATCGTCTAATCTTGCCCTGTCTGTTATTGGGGCTCACACAAAGTTGTTTTGCACAAATCTTGCCTTGGAGCGACAATATTCCGAGTGCCTTACAGCCTTTTCAAAATAATCCACAACTGTTGGCCAGTTATACCCAAAACAACATTTTCATTTACGGGCATCCCGCGTCCAAAACAGCAGTTCCCACACTAAAAAGCAATCCTCAGCCCAACGTCAGTTTTAACTCGGCCGCGATTATTGTTCCCGTCAATGTGCAACAAGTGGCCAAAACACTGACCGATTTCAGCCACTATGTCGGATTATTCCCAACGCTCAAATCGGCGAAAGTCGTAGAACAGTCTAGTAACATTGTTCAAATGAAATATCGAGTCTCGATTCCAACCCCAATTCCCGTACTCAACTTCAATGAAGACGTCACCCTGCAACATCAGATCAAGCCGAATAGTATTGCCAGCTTGGTGATTGATGCACCGATTCCCTATGGCGTCGGTAAATTTGAATGGTTTGCACTGGACGAGAACCGCACCTTAATCACATTGACCCAATGGGGCGATTTGAATCAACCCAAGGGATTTATTTTTAAGAAAATTCTCAATGCCATTCCAGAGGTCAAACTCGGAATTCCAAGTAGTAGTAATGCATTTATTTTAGAATCCTTAAGAGCCCGCTTTATTCAATCCGACCTTAAGCCACTCAATGCAGGACAAATACCAAATCCGCAGTTGAATGCAGCTCAACTGAATAAAATCACACAATTGATTCAATCTGCTCAACAACCTGTCAGTATCCTGCATGCACCGACCAGTATGCTCTATACCCATGGCCGAGAATCCATGCGCTTTACCACCACCTATCAATTTTATAAACAACCGACCCAGCCCTTGCAGAAATGGCTAAGTCCATCGGCATATCAAGAACTGTTTCCTCGACAAATTAAAAAAGTGGTGACCACCCCCATCCAGAATCAGGCACAAGATGCAGATATTCAAGTCAATGTCGGTCTAGGTGTCATCAATATTCCCTTTGCCTTTAAGTTACGCTTTAACTATCCGCAAGCAGCTGAAAATAATTTTTATGCCAATGGTGGTGATTTGCGTTTTATTAAAGGAAAAATGCAGTTGAATTCACTTAATCAAGGAACCTTATTGAGCATGACCAGCGCGATGAAAATCGATGAGAAAGCCCCATTCTTATTAAGAGCCATGCGTAGTCTGCCTTATCATGATGTACTGCCTGCTGTAGGCGGCAATGTTGTATTTGTACAAAAAATCAAAGCAAAAACTTAAGACACAAAAAAACCGCAATTAAGCGGTTTTTTTTATTCAAATTGGTGCGCTCAGAGAGATTCGAACTCCCGACCCCTTAGTTCGTAGCCAAGTGCTCTATCCAGCTGAGCTATGAGCGCATATTTGATGGAGCGCATTATACGCATTTCCCCCCAAATGATAAGTCTTTTTTCACAAAATTGCACTTAACTGGCTATAGATTCAGCATTTCGCCACTATTTGAGCAAAACAGCGTCAACTCCTCATTGAAATGGGTGTAAATCTCGCGGTTATCGATACCTGACTTAAACGTTGATTGATTTCAGATGCCCAGTTCTCTCCAAGTGAATGATTACCCTTTAAATAACTCATATTTCAGCGATCTTATATTTCCATCGATTCTATAATTTGAATAAAGAATTAAAAAAAATCGCATTCCAAATTAGAACGATAAGCCAGTGATCACTAAGAAATACATCTCTTTGTTTTATCATGTTTTTATAGTCATTTAAAAATATGATACAAAGCACAATATTGACTTTAAATAAACAACCAATAAATACTTATAAATACATTATGAGACAGGAGTCACATAATTATTAAGCTTTAATAAAACAAAATTCCAATAATTATAGGTATATCGACATGTTATTTAAAAATATTTTATCACCAATTACGGGTATTCTTTCTCATTCGAGTAGTAATAGCCAAGCAGCAGTACCGACTGCTGTAAATACGGTATCAACCACAAACCATGTTGTGGTCGAGAGTACTAATATCACCAACAACAATAATGGCTCAAATAATGGTTTATTCAGTGCAATAACAGGAAATGGCAATCAAAATTATGGTGTCGGTGTTGGCAATGGCCAAGATCTTAACGTCCCTCTTCCTTTCACTACAGCTTTTCATGCATTAGGAAACTCTTTTCCTTGGCTTGGAGGTTCGTCACCCATTAGCTCAATCAATACGGCCACAACAACATCTTCGACTCACATCCAAGACAATGACAGCATCAACAATAGTAATACGGGTACTGCTGCAGGTAATGGTAGCAATGGCGGTTTATTAAGCGGTGTTGCCGCAGGCAATGGCGATCATAACTATGGGATTGGTAATGGCAATGGAGATGATGCAAATCTCACCACACCAGTTACGGTGCCTTTTGATGCTTTAGGTAACTCAATCGGTACATTGGGTGGTGGTGCTGTTTACTCTGTCAATAGCACACCAACCAGTTCAACTACCCTCATTCAAGATAATGACAGCACCAATAATAGCAATACAGGTACTGGAGCTGCTGGTAATGGCAATGCTGGTGGACTCCTCAATGGTGTTGCCGCAGGCAATGGAGAGCATAATTACGGAATTGGCAATGGTAACGGTGACGATGTCAATATCACTGTGCCATGGACCACGCCTGTTCAAGCGGCTGGCAATGCGATTACAGGCTTAGCTGGTGCTGATGTTAATTCTATAAATACAGCAGCAACGACATCGACTACACAGATTCAAGACAACGATACCGTTAACAACAGCAACAATGGCACTGCTGCAGCAGGAAATGGCAGTGATGGTGGATGGCTCAATGGGATTGGCTCAGGAAATGGTGAACAAAACTATGGCATAGGCAATGGCAACGGTGATGATGCCAGTATCACTACTCCTGTGACAGCCCCTTTCCAGGTACTGGGTAATTCGATTACAGGACTTGGTGGCGGTGATGTCAGTTCCGTCAATACTGCTCCAACCTCGACCTCCAATGTCATTCAAGATAATGACAGCACCAATAATAGTAACAATGGAACAGGCGTTGGAGGCGCGGGTAATGGCCTCGGTGGCTTACTGAATGGTGTTAGCGCAGGGAATGACGAACACAATTACGGAATTGGCAATGGCAACGGTGATGACGCCAGTGTCACGGTTCCCTGGACAACGCCAGTACATGTACTCGGTAACTCAGTTGCGGTTTTAGGCGGTGGCGATGTTAACTCCACCAATACTGCACCAACAACAACGTCAAATATTATTCAGGATAACGATACAACCAACAACAGTAATAATGGCACAGGTCTAGGTGGTGTTGGCAATGGTGTCGGAGGTTGGGGCAATGGCCCTGCTGCAGGTAACGGCGAACAAAACTACGGCATCGGCAATGGTAACGGTGATGATGTCGATGTTACTGTTCCATGGACGACGCCACTAAATGTACTCGGCAATTCAGTGGGTGGCAGCAACGATAACTCATCCCATAATGCTGCACCAACTACCACACTGAACCATGTGCAGGACAATGACAGCACAGATAACAGCAATAACGGTGCTGGCGCGGGAGGCGCAGGCAATGGTCTAGGTGGATTATTGAATGGGGTCAGTGCTGGCAATGGTGAACATAACTACGGCATCGGTAATGGCAACGGAGATGATGCCGACTGGACCTCACCTGTGGTCGCTCCTATCAATGCGATGGGCAACAATGTCTCTTGGTTTGGCAGCAACGATCCAACCCATACAGACAATACTTCAGTCAATAACGGATCAACCAATAGCACCAATATTGTCGAAGACAATGATCATATCGACCATAGTAATCATGGTACTGGAGTAGGCGGTGCAGGCAATGGCATTGGTGGTCTACTCAGTGGTATTGGTTCTGGTAATGGTGAACAAAACTACGGTATTGGCAATGGCAACGGTGATGATGTCGGTATAACCACACCCATCACGATGCCAGTCAATGGCTTAGGAAATGAATTCAACTTCTTGGGCGATGCCAACAACTCATCTCATAATAATGCTTCGACCACCACTACCAATATTGTGCGTGACAATGACAGTACGGACAATAGCAATAGCGGTACAGGTGTAGGCGGCAGCTCCGGTAATGGCATTGGCGGTCTGCTCAATGGCGTAGGGTCAGGCAACGGCGAACATAATTACGGCATTGGTAATGGCAACGGTGATGATGTCGGGGTTGTGATGCCAATTACAACGCCGCTCAGTGGTTTAGGTAACTCCTTCTCCGTATTTGGGGACTCAACCACAAGCTCAGTCAACAACTCATCGACCACAACCGTCAATCATTATGAAGATAATGACAGTACTGACAATAGTAATAGTGGCACAGGTCTACTCGGTGGTTCCGCAGGTAATGGCGTGGGTGGCTGGGCTAATGGTCCTGCTGCAGGTAATGGTGATCACAACTATGGGATTGGTAACGGCATCGGTAATGATTCCAGTGTGGTTGCACCGATTACTACCCCAATCAGTGGTTCAGGTAATGCCTTTTCAATTTTTGGGAATGCCACTTCAAATTCAGTCAATGATTCCTCAACCAAAACTACCAACATCTTCCAAGACAACGATAGTACCAATAATAGCAACAGCAGTACGGGCATCGGTGGCACAGCAGGTAATGGTGTCGGTGGTGGTTTATTAAATGGAGTCGCCTCAGGTAATGGTGAACACAATTATGGTATAGGTAATGGGATTGCGGATGATGCCAGTGTTGTTGCACCGATTACGACACCAATCAATGCATCCGGAAATGCCTTCTCCATCTTTGGCAATGCCACTTCAAATTCAGTCAACAATTCATCCACCACAACCAACAACTATGTTCAGGACAACGACTCCACAAACAATAGTAATAGCGGTGGCAATGGTACAGGTGGTGCTGGTGGAGGCCTCCTTGGTCTTGGTGGTTTACTCAATGGCGTAGGTGCCGGTAATGGTGAACACAATTATGGTATAGGCAATGGAATTGGTGACAATGCCAGTATAGTAGCGCCGATTGCAATTCCTATTAATTTATCTGGCAATGCAATTTCTTTATTTGGCAGCGCAACAGCAAACTCACACAACAATTCATCCACCACAACCAACAACTATGTTCAGGACAACGACTCCACAAACAATAGTAATAGCGGTGGCAATGGTACAGGTGGTGCTGGTGGAGGCCTCCTTGGTCTTGGTGGTTTACTCAATGGCGTAGGTGCCGGTAATGGTGAACACAATTATGGTATAGGCAATGGAATTGGTGACAATGCCAGTATAGTAGCGCCGATTGCAATTCCTATTAATTTATCTGGCAATGCAATTTCTTTATTTGGCAGCGCAACAGCAAACTCACACAATAATTCATCCACAACAACCAATAACTATGTCCAAGATAATGATGTCACGAACAATGCTAATGGCAACGGTGGCAATGGTTCTGGTGGCCTACTGGGTGGTATTGGTTCTGGTAATGGCGACCATAATTTCGGTATCGGCAATGGTAACGGCGACGATGCAAGCATCGTGACACCCATTACGATTCCGATTAACTTCTCAGGCAATGCCATCTCAGTGCTTGATTTAAGTGGTCTAAATGGTGAAGGTGAGTTCAATCCATTGAGTCCCGTCACCAATCTTATTCATATTGTGGCAGGTGATGGTGAAGGTGCAACTGGTTTACTCGGCACGGTAACAGGTATCGTTGGCGGTGTGACGGGTGGAATTGTTGGCGGTGATGGTGGTCCTCTGGGTGCAATCACGGGTATCATCGGCGGCATTACTGGTGGTATCGGTGGTGGTGAAGGTGGCCCTCTGGGTGCGATCACTGGCATCATCGGTGGTATCACAGGTGGTGACTTAGGCAATAACCCGATTACAGGTGTGATCCAAACAGGTATCGATGTGCTTCAGGGCGTTGAAAGCCTAAAAACAGATATTATCAATACAGGTATATCCACTGTAGGTGGTGCAATTAGCGGTGTTCTTCCAGGTGTTCATCCAATCACAGACCTCACTAACCTTGGTACCCTCACCTTTGAAACTTCTCGCGATACGGTAAACGGTACGCTTGAAGCAATTTCTGATTTAGCGGGTGCGGATATTGGTGGCGCTGCAGGTTCTCTCACAGGTGTAGTCGGCACATTAATTAACAATGGTTCAACCGCTTCGGGTCTGGTTCAGCATATTGCAGGCGACCTGACTGATGTGGGTGGACTTATCGGTGGTGTGACTGGCGGAATTGGCGGTGGTGAAGGTGGCCCTCTTGGCGCAATCACAGACATCATTGGCAGCATTACAGGTGGTATCAATGGAGATGGTATTCTTTCTGGTATTGCCCAACCGATCGACATGGTGATTGGCAGTGGCAGTTCAGCAATCAGTAATCTACAAGAGGGTCTCGTTGATCTCTCGAGTGGCAATCTTATGGAAGGTCTCAACAACCTTATCCATATTAACTATGACAATAATGGTAGCAGTAACAGTCTAGATAGTCTGCTTACCGTAATTACAGGCACACTTTCAACTTCTTCTGGCATTGCTGTTGGCGAACCAAATCCAAATGGGGGGAGCATTACCGATCTCATTTCAGTTTCTTCACCATTAACAAACCTAACCGATCACCTATTCGGCTCACTTCATCATTTTTAAAATATAGCGATACGAAGAAAAGCCACTGTAAGCAGTGGCTTTCCATTGACACTCATTCTTGAATGTAAATATCTTAAAGACATCAGAAAATAAGCTAAAGATTGATAAGTTTTTTTTAACAACATCCCCAAAACATGCTAAATACTACGACTTTAGATTTATGCTAATTTAAAAAAAATGAATTAAGAAAAAATTTAAAATATTGATCTTTATTAATTAAAAATGATTGGAAATATTTTTTTGCAAAGCAGTAACAAATCTTAAAACTTCCTTATTTCGATACCCGTTTCAGGCTTAAATATGGCTTTAATTACTTGATAAAACAAACTAAATGAACTAAAAAAACATCACCGTCCTATTTTAAATAAAATACAAATGTAAATTTAATTAAAATTAAAAAAAAATAAATGTATTAAAATTCAATATTTTAAACCCATATTTAACAATCTGTTTTTTGGCGCTTACAGATTGACAAAATAATTGCCAGATATAACACTAAATATGATTAATGTGACTTTAATCACAAAAAAATCATAGCCATTTAATAATTACTCAAAACAACACAACTTTAAAAATATAGGTATCGTTATGCTTTTCAAAAGTCTTTTATCACCCATTAAAAGTATTACTTCAAGTTTAGTTGATAGTAGTACCTCAACATCACCTGTTGGCGGTTCAATCCTCGCTCCTCTATCCTTATCTACAATTACAAATATCGTTTCAACAAATACCGTAACGCATACGGTCAGTAACCTTACAGGCGGAGCAGCCAGCAATCCAGTAAGCGCAATTACAGGTATTTTAGGAGGCGTAACAGGCAATGCCAGCCCTCTTTCAACAGTTACAAACATTCTTGGTGGAGTTACTGGCGGTGCAGGTGGAAGTCCACTTGGTGCAGTAACCAACATTATCGGGGGGATTACTGGTGGTACTGATGGCGGCCCGCTTGGGTCAGTAACTGGAATTATTGGTGGTATTACAGGGGGAACCCATGGTGGCCCTCTCGGCGCTGTAACAGGAATCATTGGTGGCATTACTGGTGGGGCTGAAGGTGGTCCTCTCGGTGCTGTAACAGGAATCATTGGTGGCATTACTGGCGGGGCTGAAGGCGGTCCTATCGGTGCTGTTACTGGCATTATTGGCGGCATTACTGGCGGGGCTGAAGGCGGTCCTCTCGGTGCTGTTACTGGCATTATCGGCGGCATTACTGGTGGGGCTGAAGGTGGTCCTCTCGGTGCTGTAACAGGAATCATTGGTGGCATTACTGGTGGAGATTTAGCGAATAATCCAGTCACTGGGGTGATTCAAAGCGGTATTGATGTGCTTCAAGGACTGGAGAGTTTAAAAACCGATATCATCAATACAGGAATTAATACTGTCGCAGACACGGTCATTAGTGCAGTGCATCAATCTGAACACCCAATTGGAGACCTAGCAAATCTGGGTACCCTCACTTTTGAAACCTCTCGCGATACGGTAAACGGTACATTAGAAACCGTCTCCCACCTTGCTGGTGCAGATATTGGCGGGGCAGTTGGTTCTGCAACAGGTGTCATTGGTACACTGGTGAATAATGGGTCTACGGCATCAAGTCTGGTTCAACATATTATCGGGGATGTCACCAACATTGGTAGCACGGGTCCTTTAGGTTCTATCACTGGCATCATCGGTGGCATTACTGGTGGAATTGGTGGTGGTGAAGGCGGTCCTCTGGGCGCAATCACTGGCATCATTGGTGGCATTACTGGCGGTATCGGTGGCGGTGAAGGTGGCCCTCTTGGTGCGATCACTGGCATCATCGGCGGAATTACTGGCGGTGAAGGCGGTCCTCTTGGCGCGATCACTGGCATCATCGGTGGGATTACAGGTGGTGACTTAGGCAATAACCCTGTTACAGGGGTCATCCAAACGGGTATCGATGTGCTTCAAGGCGTTGAAAGCCTAAAAACTGACATTATCAATACAGGTATATCCACTGTAGGCGGTGCAATCAGTGGTGTTCTTCCGGGTGTTCATCCAATCACAGACCTCACCAACCTTGGTACCCTCACCTTTGAAACTTCTCGCGATACGGTAAACGGTACGCTTGAAGCAATTTCTGATTTAGCAGGTGCGGATATTGGTGGTGCTGCAGGTTCTCTCACAGGTGTAGTTGGTACATTAATTAATAATGGTTCAACCGCTTCTGGTCTGGTTCAGCATATTGCAGGCGATCTCACTGATGTGGGTGGCCTTATCGGTGGCGTGACTGGTGGAATTGGTGGCGGCGAAGGCGGTCCTCTCGGTGCAATTACTGGCATCATTGGTGGCATTACTGGCGGTATCGGTGGCGGTGAAGGTGGTCCTCTGGGCGCAATCACTGGCATCATTGGTGGCATTACTGGCGGTATCGGTGGCGGTGAAGGTGGTCCTCTGGGCGCAATCACTGGCATCATTGGTGGCATTACTGGCGGAATTGGTGGCGGTGAAGGTGGTCCTCTTGGCGCAATCACCGGCATCATTGGTGGCATTACTGGCGGTATCGGTGGCGGTGAAGGTGGCCCTCTGGGTGCGATCACTGGCATCATTGGTGGCATTACTGGCGGTGACTTGGGCAATAACCCTGTCACAGGTGTGATCCAAACAGGTATCGATGTGCTTCAAGGCGTTGAAAGCCTGAAAACTGACATTATCAACACAGGCATCTCTACGGTAGGTGGTGCAATTAGCGGTGTTCTTCCGGGCGTTCATCCAGTCACAGATCTCACCAATTTAGGTACCCTCACCTTTGAAACTTCGCGCGATACGGTAAACGGTACACTGGAAGCAATTTCTGATTTAGCGGGTGCCGATATTGGTGGCGCTGCAGGTTCACTGACTGGTGTTGTTGGTACATTAATTAACAATGGTTCAACCGCTTCTGGTCTGGTTCAGCATATTGCAGGCGACCTGACTGATGTCGATGGCCTTATCGGTGGCGTGACTGGTGGAATTGGTGGTGGTGAAGGTGGTCCTCTGGGCGCAATCACAGGCATCATCGGTGGTATTACTGGCGGAATTGGTGGTGGTGAAGGTGGCCCTCTGGGTGCAATCACGGGCATCATTGGCGGCATTACTGGCGGTATCGGTGGCGGTGAAGGCGGTCCTCTTGGCGCAATCACTGGCATCATCGGTGGTATTACGGGCGGTGAAGGCGGTCCTCTGGGCGCAATCACGGGTATCATCGGTGGTATCACTGGTGGTGATCTTGGCAATAACCCTGTTACAGGTGTGATCCAAACAGGTATCGATGTGCTTCAGGGCGTTGAAAGCCTGAAAACTGATATTATCAACACAGGCATCTCTACGGTAGGTGGTGCAATTAGCGGTGTTCTTCCGGGCGTTCATCCAGTCACAGATCTCACCAATTTAGGTACCCTCACCTTTGAAACTTCTCGCGATACGGTAAACGGTACGTTAGAAGCTATTTCTGATTTAGCGGGTGCCGATATCGGTGGTGCTGCAGGATCTCTCACAGGTGTCGTCGGCACATTAATTAACAATGGTTCAACCGCTTCTGGTCTAGTTCAGCATATTGCAGGCGACCTGACTGATGTCGGTGGCCTTATCGGTGGTGTGACTGGTGGTATTGGTGGTGGTGAAGGTGGTCCTCTTGGCGCAATCACAGGCATCATCGGTGGCATCACTGGCGGTATTGGTGGTGGTGAAGGTGGCCCTCTTGGTGCGATCACTGGCATCATCGGCGGAATTACTGGCGGTGAAGGCGGTCCTCTTGGCGCGATCACTGGCATCATCGGTGGGATTACAGGTGGTGACTTAGGCAATAACCCTGTCACAGGTGTGATCCAAACAGGTATCGATGTACTTCAGGGCGTTGAAAGCCTGAAAACTGATATTATCAACACAGGCATCTCTACGGTAGGTGGTGCAATTAGCGGTGTTCTTCCGGGCGTTCATCCAGTCACAGATCTCACCAATTTAGGTACCCTCACCTTTGAAACTTCGCGCGATACGGTAAACGGTACGTTAGAAGCTATTTCTGATTTAGCAGGTGCGGATATCGGTGGTGCTGCAGGATCTCTCACAGGTGTAGTCGGCACATTAATTAACAATGGTTCAACCGCTTCTGGTCTGGTTCAGCATATTGCAGGCGATCTCACTGATGTTGGTGGCCTCATCGGCGGTGTGACTGGTGGAATTGGTGGCGGTGAAGGTGGCCCTCTTGGTGCAATCACTGGCATCATCGGTGGGATTACTGGCGGTATCGGTGGTGGTGAAGGCGGTCCTCTTGGCGCAATCACAGGTATCATCGGCGGTGTGACTGGTGGTATCGGTGGTGGTGAAGGTGGTCCTCTTGGCGCGATCACAGGCATCATTGGCGGCATTACTGGCGGTATCGGCGGTGGTGAAGGTGGTCCTTTAGGCTCAATCTCTGACATCCTCGGTGGCATTACTGGTGGAATTGGCGGTGGTGAAGGCGGTCCTCTTGGCGCAATCACTGGCATCATCGGTGGTATCACTGGCGGTATCGGCGGAGGTGAAGGTGGCCCTCTCGGTTCTATCACAGACATTATCGGTGGTATCACAGGTGGAATTGGTGGCGGTGAAGGTGGTCCTTTAGGCGCAGTTACTGGCATTATCGGTGGTATTACTGGCGGTATTGGTGGTGAAGGTGGTCTAAGTGTGATTACAGATATTCTTGGAACCATTAATAATGGTGCAAATAGCGGAGACGTTATCGCAGGAATTGCTCAACCGATTCAAACTGTCATTAGCAATGGCAACATTGCAATAGATACCCTACAAGGTCATGTCAGCACTCTATTCAGCGATGGTTCACTGGATAGCATCAATAACCTTATCAGCGTCAGTGTTGGCAACGGAGATTACAGCCTTCATGGCAGCATAGATGGAATTTTAGATGCATTGACTGGAACCGTCACTTCTGGCATCGCTGTTGGCGAACCAAATCCAAATGGCGGTTCTTTAACAGATCTTGTATCTCTACAAACGCCTCTTAACAACCTGACAGATCATCTATTTAGTTCCGTAAATCATTTCTAAATAAATCAACTCAAAAAGCCGCTGATATCAGCGGCTTTTTATTTTTAAAACATTTATGAGTGCTATTTTTGCAGTTAAATTTAGTACTTCTATTTTTCAACCCAACACATTATGTTTATAATTACGGCACAAAATGTTTATTAATTTAAAAATCAAAATTACTCAAAGCCATAGATTTTAATATTTATAAAATTATAAAAATACCAATCAAAATAATATAAAACAATTAAATACCAAAAACCATAAAAACCAAATAAAATTCCAAAGAACCTTTTAAATTAGGCTCGATTAATCACCCCTTAAACCTCAAGTAAAAAGAGAGTGGGATTAATTACACATAATTTTTAATTTGTTAGGATGACATCAATGAAAATTAATTTTTTTATCGCCAGTATGCTTTGCATGGCAACCAGTTCAGCATTTTCATCACCTAAATTCTATGGTGAGATTGATACCAGTATTGATTATATCCCCGAAAAAAATGCGAATTCTGCTGACCGTGATACCTGGAAAATGAATAGCAATAGTTCATTTCTTGGGATTAAAGGTGAGGAAAAATTAACCAGTCGTTTAAGTGCACTGTATTTAATCGAATGGGCATTTAATGCCGATGGAGATGGAACGGACTGGTCTCATCGAGATCGATATATTGGCTTAAAAGATGAAAAGTTTGGTACGTTAAAAGTGGGTAAAAATAATTCTCCTTTAAAAAAAATGTCGAGTGCTGTAGATAGTTTTAATAATTATATGCGCAACACTGCCGATGTGAGAGGCATTATGCCGGGTGAAAATCGGATCAATAATTCCGTGGTTTATGATTCACCCAAAATCACAGTCAGTGATGAAGCCAATCTTGCGTTCAGTGTTTTACTTGCGACAGGAGAGGCCCAAGGCATTGCCAGTAGTCAAGGAGGCGTTACTGTAGACGGCAATGGTTTAGGTGATGCATGGTCAACCTCCCTCACCTATACCAGTCCAATGTTTTTAGCTGGAATTGCCTACGACAAAGCGATTCCAAGCAACTTCCTAGGTCGTGGTTTCTTGAATGCTACTGATCCTCATATTGATATTAATCGTGTATTTGCTGCTGCAAATACGATTCGTCTAACAAGCCTAATTAAACCCATCGAAGGAATGGCATTAAAAGCATTGATACAAACATCAGAGGTTGAAGAAGCCAGCGGTAATCAAGCAGGTGCAGCCAATATTGATCAATCAATAGGTTGGCTCGTAGGTGCTGAGTATCGCTTGTCAAACGATTCGAAATGGAATGTAAAAGCCCAATATAGCCAGAATTCAACCCGTTTTAAAAATGACGATGCAAACTATGATGCTAAACAAATTATGACAGGAGTTGATTATCTATTTAACAAACAAGTCAAGGCATATGGCTACACAGCTTATGCAAGTTTCAAACAGGCAGATTTAGAAGATAAGCAACCTGTCATTGGGACTGGTTTAGAATTTAAATTTTAGAACAAAAAGATAATCCCTCCCAAAAGCCTAAAGCCCATTAACTTTAGGCTTTTTTACATCCATAAAAAATTATTTATCAAATAATGAGCACTAAAAACCTAAAATATCAAATACAGCGTCCTATATTGATAAATAAAAAATTAACACTTTTTAATTTAATCAATAAAAACAATATTTATTTCAAAAATAAATTATACGAAAAATTATATTAAAAAAAAGAATCTCTACAACCCAAGCGATAATGCTAACCTTTTTACGTACCTTTTAAAGCACTAAAAATAGAGAAGAGTGGAGTTTTAAATCTTCTTGTATTAACCCCAATAATCAAGCAATGACGCTTAGATAAAATATATGCATTGTGCATATTAAAACAATGATGAATGGAGACATATTAAACATGTTAAGAAGCGTTACCTTTACCAGCACCTTAATTATTTTAGGCTTAAGTCTTACAGCATGTACAAAGAATAAAACGGTCACTGGAGAACCCAAACGCCCTGAATGTATTGCACCTGCAAAACCTGGTGGTGGCTTTGATCTCACCTGCAAACTCACTCAAAATGCATTTAAAGAAACTGAGCTCTTAAGCTCCCCTATGCGTGTCACTTATATGCCGGGTGGTGTTGGGGCTGTTGCATACAATAAAATTGTTGCCAATGATCCTGCCAATAACAATGCCATCGTCGCTTTTTCAACGGGCTCACTCCTGAATCTAGCCCAAGGAAAATTCGGACAATACAACGAAAAAGATGTTCGCTGGTTAGCTGTAGTCGGAACTGATTATGGGGTCGTTGCCGTCAATGCAGAATCGCCTTATCAGAATTTGAATGACTTGGTCGCAGCCCTAAAGAAAAATCCAAAATCTGTCAGTTTTGGTGCTGGCGGTAGTGTCGGTGGTCAAGACTGGATGCAGACAGCGATGCTTGCCAAAGCAGCAGGCGTTAACCCTAAAGAGATGACCTATATTGCATTAGAAGGCGGTGGTGAAGCGGTAACCTCTGTTCTAGGTAATCATATCCAAGTGGTCAGTGCTGGAATTGCAGAAGTAATTCCACACGTCAAATCTGGAAAATTACGCGCATTGGCTGTATTCGCACCGGAACGCTTACCCAATGCACTGGCTGATATCCCGACCGCAAAAGAACAAGGCTATGACATCCAATGGCCAGTGGTGCGGGGTTACTATGTCGGCCCTAAAGTCAGTGATGAAGCCTATCAATGGTGGAAAACCGCTTTTGAAAAAATGATGGCCGACCCTAAATTTGCCAAATCCAGAGAGCAATTCGATTTACTCCCGCTCTCCATGACAGGTGAAGAACTCGATCAGTTTGTTATGCAGCAAACCAATCAATTACGTGTCTTATCTAAAGAATTCGATCTCATCACCCAATAATCCCAAAACAATAAAAGTATTTTGATCACGCATCTTCCGTGGCAACAAGATCGGATCGAAATACGCCTAAATCTGAATGCAAAAAGGAATATTTTATGTCCGTGGAAAGGATTTTTGCAGGGACTTTAGGCCTCGTCAGCCTTGGTCTTCTATATTTGGCTTGGAGCTATGTCGCCCCAATCGCTTATGACCCACTAGGTCCGAGACCCTATCCTGTCCTGCTCTTAATACTTTTAATTTTATCTTGTCTTTATCTAAGTTTTAGGCCTCAAAAACTAACTGAGCAAATTGATCTCGGCTATACCGCCGCTGTGCTGAAGAAAATCGGGGTCATGATGTTACTGATGCTGATGTATGCCCTGACGTTTGAATGGTTAGGCTTTCCAATTGCAACTGCATTGATGTTCTTCACTGTCGGCATGCTGTTTGGAGGAAGTCCAAAGGCCTCCGCCATCTCAAGCCTTGTTTTTGGCTGCCTATTCTACGGTTTATTTGATTACATCTTGGATGTGCCATTACCACTCGGATTTTTGAGTTAATCAAGGAAGAATAAATGGATGTTTTTGAATATTTAATCTATGGTTTCCAAGTCGCACTGACACCACAAAACCTATTGATCGCGCTGATCGGCGCATTTATTGGAACCATTGTGGGTTTATTGCCAGGGCTGGGGCCAATTAACGGCGTAGCCTTGCTTCTCCCTTTTGCTTATGCCCTTGGCTTACCACCTGAAAGTGCACTGATTCTTCTTGCGGCCGTGTATTTAGGTTGTGAATTTGGTGGACGAATTTCTGCAATTCTGATTAATGTGCCTGGAGATGCAGCGGCCATCATGTCGACCATTGATGGCTATCCACTCGCCAAACAAGGCAAAGCCGGGATTGCACTTTCGCTTTCAGCCATGAGTTCATTCATTGGTAGCATGATTGCCATTTCCGGTATTATTTTATTTGCTCCTCTTTTAGCCAAATGGGCCATCGTGTTTGGTCCAGCAGAATATTTCGTACTCATGGTTTTTGCCTTGACTTGCTTAAGCGGTCTTGTCAGTGATCAACCGATTAAAACCGCTGTTTCCGCCTTAATCGGCTTATTCTTGGCCACGGTTGGTGTAGATGCTGTTACTGGCGTGTACCGCTTTACTTTTGATTCCGTTAGTCTCAGTGATGGCATTCAATTTACCACGATCGTGATCGGCTTTTTCAGTATCAGCGAAATCCTGATCATGCTCGAAAAAACCAGTATTGGGCAGAAAGCCTTAGGTCAAGGCAAGCGTAGTCTATTTAATCTCAAAGAGTTTAGTTTCACCCTCGGCTCAACCATTCGCAGTTCATTTCTGGGCTTCATTGTTGGCATTTTACCTGGCGCTGGCGCAACCATTGCCAGTGCCATGGCATATACCAGCGAACGTAAACTTGCAGGCAAAGACGGTAAATTTGGTGATGGTGACTTACGTGGTATTGCCGCCCCTGAAGCTGCAAACAATGCATCTGCCTGTGGTTCATTTATTCCAATGCTGACCTTGGGAGTACCTGGTTCTGGCACAACCGCGGTAATGCTAGGGGCCTTAACCTTATACAACATCACGCCTGGGCCACAACTATTTACCGAACAGCCAACGATTGTGTGGGGCTTGATTGCCTCGCTCTTCATTGCCAGTGTGTTATTGCTATTGATGAATATTTCACTGGTTCGATACTTTGCCAAGCTGCTCAGTGTCCCCAATTTTATTTTACTTCCTGCCATCGCAGCAGTGAGTTTTGTGGGTGTCTATGCCATTCATAGCACCATGTTCGATCTGATCCTGATGGTCGCACTCGGTGTGTTTGGCTATATTTTACGTAAGCTCAATTTCCCACTTTCAGCACTTATTCTCGGGTTTGTGCTTGGCGAACTCATGGAATCAAGTTTGCGTCGAGCGCTGTCTATTTCCCAAGGCGAACTCTCTATTCTATTTGACGGTTACATCACTAAAACGCTCTGGATTCTCGCGGGGATCATGATTGTTTTACCACTCATCCGCTGGTTACGCAGTCGCCAGCAAGTGAACTCATAGTCATGCATTCAGCCAATAGCGATCATACATAGCTATTGGCTTCTAGCCACGTTCTATCCATCCTTTATCGGCGACTGTGCTCATGATCTACCTCAAATATATTTCGAGTCTAGCCATTGCCTTCATCGGTGCACATCTTGCCGAATGGTTACATCTCCCCCTGCCTTGGCTACTCGGACCTTTATTTATTACGGCCTTACTCAAGATTAATCATGCGCCTATTGAATGCCATCACAGCGCACGCAATATTGGTTTGTCCATTTTAGGGCTCACCCTCGGCCTCTACTTTACCCCACAAATGATCCAGCTCATTGCAAGCCAATGGCATATCTTATTGTTGGGTCTTCTGTTTGCCCTCGGTTTAGGTGGTGTAGGTTCTGTCATCTTATATCGCTGGGGCAAGGTAGACTTTAAAACAGCCTGGTTTGCTTCGGCTATTGGGGGCGCAAATGAGATGTCGAATTTAGCCGAACACTATCAGGCGCGTGTCGATAAAGTCGCCTCTGCTCATACCTTACGCGTATTAATGGTGGTGGTCAGCATTCCCTTTTTTTATCAATTTATGGGATGGCACGGTATTGATCATAGCATCATGAGTCGCCACAGTGATGTTGATGGTTACGGCCTTGTACTGTTAGCCTTTTTAGCGTACGTAGCCAGTCGTATTTTTCAATACTACAAACTCCCCAATCCCTGGACCTTTGGTGCATTATTGGTTGCAATTTTACTGACAATGCAAGATATTCACCTCTCGGCAATACCGACACCAATCTTGCATTTAGGCCAAGTGTTACTGGGTTGGTCATTAGGAAATAAATTTAAGCCTGACTTTTTCAAGACTGCACCACATTATTTAACTGTTGTGGCTTTAAGTAATCTAGGTGCGCTGTTACTGACCGCCTTGCTCGCCTATGGCATCAGCTTCTGGACCGATATTCCTTTGCCCACACTCGGTTTAGGCCTTTCTCCAGGAGGTGTAGCCGAAATGGCATTAACCGCCAATGTATTACAGCTTGGTGTGCCAATAGTAACCGCGTTTCATGTAGTCCGTATGGTGGGTGTACTCGGGACGGTCGGTTATCTTTATCGCTTATTTGAGCACAAAACAGAAAGATAAAATCTAGCTCAAATAGCTAAAACACAAGGAAACAAATGCAAAGAACTATTTTCGAAAGCAATACCGAAGAAGACAGCATTACAGACCACTTTAAATATGCCTACCTCTGTTTTCTTTTTTCTTTCATCATTTTATTAATTTTTAGTTCAGCGCATCAAACCGCCTTACACCAAGCCGATCTTGCCAGAAACCACACATGGCAAGTCTCAAGCCAACACCTCGACTCGAGCAACGAAGCTTACATCCGTCGTGAACGAGTGGGCGCATCACTCATCCTTCCGACGAGCCACAATAACGCTTTGATCCTGCAGTGTGATGTCAAATTAATGAAGTTATGCCAACAAGAGCTTAAACAGCCCACTCAGGCAATTCAAACCATCTATTATTATCAAACCCTACCGATGCAAAACAACCCGCCCGAATATCAACTCAAAGCCATTGACTATCTGGATCTAAAAGGAAATTTAATTCATCTAAATTACAATAAAATAGCACCCAATGATCCGATTGCAATGCAAAAACACAACTGGAAACTGTGGATCATCACATTCATTGGTGCTTGGCTATGTTTGTTGATTGTTTTTATGATTTCTACTTTATTAAAGATATGTTCAAAAAAAATAAAAGTTACGCTGATTGCTTTACTTGGTTTGTATTATATTTCAATCCTTTATGAAAGCTCGATGATTTATATCTCCTAAAATTCAGGCACAAAAAAACCGCAATTAAGCGGTTTCTTCTATTAAGTTGGTGCGCTCAGAGAGATTCGAACTCCCGACCCCTTAGTTCGTAGCCAAGTGCTCTATCCAGCTGAGCTATGAGCGCATTACTTATGTGCCTATTCAGGCGTGTGTTACATTAATCTTTACTTGGTGCGCTCAGAGAGATTCGAACTCCCGACCCCTTAGTTCGTAGCCAAGTGCTCTATCCAGCTGAGCTATGAGCGCTTTAAGTAAAGTGGCGGTGAGAGAGGGATTCGAACCCTCGATACAGTTACCCGTATGCATCCTTAGCAGGGATGTGGTTTCAGCCACTCACCCATCTCACCGTAACACGAGCGCAATAATACAAACTAAAACCGTATTACACAAGGGATGTTCCTGTTTTTTTCTGCTTTTTCAGTTCGATCAAATACTTTTTAATCAATTTTCGCATTTTTTCAGCATTTTTTAGCGCTACGCTTGTTAATATAGGCTTATCTCCTTTATTTAGATCGGCGCAATAAACAGAATCTTGCAATCTTTAACGTGCAGTTAGAGTTTGAATGACTTATGCTAAACCGATCTGCCAGATGTGAAATGAAACGATATGACTAAAAATTGGGCCGATCCCGAAGCAAAAGCAGAAGCACAACGTTACGATAATCCTATTCCTAGCCGAACTCTTATTCTAACTACACTAGAACAATTAAAAACTGCACAATCTCATGCAGAACTGGTCGATCACTTTAATATCCCAGATCAAAAAAGTATTGATGCCTTGAATCATCGCTTAAGTGCCATGGTTCGCGACGGGCAATTGATGAAAGATGGATTTAAATACCAGCCTGCAACCGATTTACCGAGCCATGAAGCAACGGTCTATATCAATAGTAAAGGTCTAGGTACAGCCAATATCTCAGGTCAGGATGATATCTTGTTACCTGAACGTGAGTTACGTCTGGTGTTTAATGGCGATCGCGTTAAAGTCCGTCAAACCTCTGTAGACCGTAAAGGTAAAGCATGGGGCTTTATTACTGAGGTGGTGCAACGTCGCGTCAAACAGATTATTGGTAAAGTGGCGGAACATGAAGGTGAATACTTTATTCAGCCGAGCAATCCGAATCAGCATCAACCGATTACCCTCGAAAAAGAACTGATTCAACACGCCAATGCCAAAGTGGGCGATATGCTGCGTGTTGCGATTGATGACTACCCGACCCGCGAAGAGCTGGCGACAGGTCACATCGTTCAATCGATGGCAGACAAAGCCGATACCGAGATTATTATTCCGCAGACCATCTTAGAGTTTGGTTTGCCGTATGAATTCCCTGAAGCCGTCATTAAAGAAGCTGAAAGTTTTAAAGAGCCTTCAGCAAAAGACCTTAAAGGTCGTGTCGATTTACGTGACTTACCATTGGTCACCATTGATGGTGAAGATGCACGTGACTTTGACGATGCCGTATTCGCAGAGAAACGCGCAGGCGGTGGTTATCGTGTTGTGGTCGCGATTGCGGATGTGAGCCATTATGTCCGTTTAGATTCGCCTTTAAATGAAGAAGCTGAAGATCGTGGTACATCGGTTTATTTCCCGCACTTTGTTTTGCCAATGCTGCCAGAAGCATTATCGAATGGGTTATGTTCTTTAAATCCACATGTTGACCGTTTGTGTATGGTCTGCGATTTAAAACTGTCTCGTGCAGGTAAAGTCACAGGTTATGAGTTCTACCCTGCCGTTATGCATTCAAAGGCACGTTTGACCTATACCCAAGTGGGACAATATTTTGAGGGAGCAACCGATGCCATCCCTGAAGATAAGAGCATTCATAAATCACTGAATACCTTATTCCAACTCTATCAAACGCTGAAAGAGTTACGCGCCAAACGTCATGCCATGGAATTTGAAACCATTGAAACCTACATGACCTTTGATGAGTTAGGCGGCATCAAAGAAATCTTGCCACGTACTCGTAATGATGCACATAAACTGATTGAAGAATGTATGTTGTTGGCCAACGTTGCCGCAGCTGAATACGCATTAGAACATGATATTCCGATGTTGTATCGTGTGCATGAGGCACCTGAATTCTCGCGTATTCAAAAAGTGCGTGATTTTGTCAAATTGCTCGGTTTGCCATTCCCAGAACAGCCCACTCAAGCTGATTACCAAGCGGTCATTGAAGCGACCAAAGATCGTTTAGATGCGCCAAGTATTCATGCGGTGCTGTTACGTTCGATGATGCAAGCCTATTATGGTGCCAACAATGCAGGACATTACGGTCTTGCTTATGAAGCCTATACACACTTCACATCACCAATTCGTCGTTATCCAGACTTATTGTTACATCGTGCCATTAAAGCCTATCTGGACAAAAAAGTTTATCCGTTGTCTGGTGCCGCTTTAGATGATGCGGGTGAGCATTTCTCACAAACTGAGCGTCGTGCCGATGAAGCTTCACGCAGCGTGACCACTTGGTTGAAATGCCATTATATGCAACAGCATTTAGGCGATGAGTTTGTAGGTGTGATTAGTGCAGTAACCGAGTTTGGTTTATTCGTCACCCTAAAAGACCTGTACGTCGATGGGATGATCCATGTCAGCCAGCTCGGTGAAGACTTCTTCCTGTATGATCAAGCCAGCCAAAGTTTGATTGGTCAAAATCGTGGACAGTCATTCAGCCTTGGTGATGAAGTCAAAATTCAAGTGGCAGGCGTCAATCTGGAAGAACGTAAGATTGACTTCCAACTGGTACAACAGCTGACACATTTGGGGCGTGTAATTCGTCAGAAAGCACCACGTACTGCGAATCCTTCTAGCTCGAAGCGTGCTTCAACAACTGAAGAAGTATTTGGAAAACCACAATCGACAAGCTCTAAAGTCAGTGAAGATGGTGAGAAGCCTGTACGCAAGAAAAAGGATAAGAACAAACCAAGCTCTTATACTAAAAAGCCTGCAAAAAAAGCTTCGGCCAAGCCTGAAAGCAAAGAGAAAGCTAAGAAAAAAGTGAAAAAGAAAAAGTCGAATGCGAAAGCTAAACAAGACTAATTCAGGTGAGGGCAAGTTCAGTCATGAACTTGCCCTCCTTTAAAAATGCAATTCATTCGCCTGTTATTTAAAAAACCCGTCAGCCAATATCACCCAGCCCTCTATTTCATCATGATTTGGATAAGGCGGGGCCTTCGTTATGTGCAATGGAAAACAGATCGTCGCCAATACGCTCAAAGTTTTGATTCAAATCCATTAACATTTAGAGTAAAGAAACACCAATCCGTCCTAATTCGTAAATTAGGTGACACTGAACAGCATTGGCAAAAAAATAAAGTGATTAATTTAAAAATCGCAAGCGAAAAAATTTCTACCATTTTGATCAAACCCCAAGAAACCTTTTCCTTCTGTCAACTCGTTGGTTTACCAACAATCAAACAAGGTTATGTAGAGGGTATGGAGCTTAGTTTTGGGCAAGCTCGTGGCGGGATTGGGGGAGGAATCTGTCAAATTGCGAATTTAATTCATTGGTTGGTACTACATAGCCCATTGCAAGTCATACAGCGCTCACAGCATTCTTTTGATCCATTTCCAGATCAGGGGCGGATTCTACCTTTTGGAAGTGGTGCTGCTATTTTTTATAACTACATTGATTATCAGTTTTATAATCCAACAGAATATACTTTTCAGATCAACCTTTGGTTTTCCTCAAAATGCCTTGAAGGTGAATTACTTTGCTCACATGATCTGGGCTACATTTATCATGTCTTTGAACAAAAACACCGTTTTATTAAGATCGGAGCCAACTTTTACCGCCAAAATGAAATCTGGCGACATAAAAAAGAAAAATACAAAAGTGGCGAAATCATTGCAACAGAATGCGTGACTAAAAATTTTGCCAAGGTCATGTATGAACCAGCCCATATTGATGCACAGTTTGCATCAATTGAAGAAATGAATTAATCCAATGAGATTTGCATAATCAACCTTGATTTCTCCCTCGCTAAGCCCTACATCTATAACTATGTTTAAAGATGAATATGGCAAAAATACAATGACACTCCAGCAAGCAACACTTCCTGTTCCTCAATTTGATCAAATTCAACTTGCCGATTTAAAACAACAGATCGAACAAACCATTCAAAACGGTCAAAATTTCTTAAATCAACTCAATGAAGTCCCGCAAGGCTCTGAAGCCCAACTGACAATCTTGGCGGAAGTCGATCAACTTGAAAACAACATGAGTGAGTCATGGGGCATTTTGTCGCATCTCAATGCCGTGATGAACAATGCGGAAACCCGTGAAGTGTATCAAGCCCTATTACCGAGTTTAAGTGAGTACTATACCCAGCTTGGTCAACATACGCCGTTGTACCAAACCTATCAACAGATCCATGACAGTGCCGTATTTCAAACGCTGAGCGTAGCACAACAAAGTGCGATTAAACTGGCTTTACGTGACTTTAAACTGTCAGGTGTTGCACTGGAAGGCGAAGCCAAAAAACGTTATGCCGAAATCTCAGCACGTTTATCACAGCTGTCTTCTGACTTCTCTAACCATGTACTCGATGCCACCCAAGCCTACTTCAAGCCGCTAACAGAAGCGCAACTTAAAGGCTTACCACAAAGCAGTGTTGAACTGTTAAAACAATACGGACAACAACGAGAGCTTGAGCAAGCCGTTGCCACACTGGACTTCCCTGCTTATTTTGCGATTATGACCTATGCCGATGATCGTGAATTAAGAGAAGAACTATATAAGGCCTATGTCACCCGTGCCTCAGAACAATCTGACCAAACTGAATTTGACAATACCCCTGTGATGGAAGAAATCCTGAGCTTACGTCAGGAAATGGCACAACTACTTGGCTTTAACAACTTTGCTGAATATTCCCTTGCCAGCAAAATGGCACCTGATGTTGAAACCGTAGATAAATTCTTGGTTGATCTGGCAGAACATGCGCGTACGCCTGCACTGGCTGAAATTGCAGAATTGAAAGCGATTGCACAACTAGAAGGTATTGATGAACTCAAACCTTGGGATGCAACCTACTATTCTGAAAAGTTGAAACAACAACAGTTCAATCTTTCTCAAGAAGCACTAAAACCGTATTTCCCTGCACCGAAAGTGGTTCAAGGTTTATTCCAGATCGTACAACGCCTTTACGGGATCCAGATCATCGAACGCCAAGCGCCTGTGTGGCAGAATGATGTACGCTATTTTGAAATTGAAGATCAAGGCCAAGTGGTCGGTGGTTTCTATTTCGACTTATACGCCCGTAGTGGCAAACGCGGTGGTGCATGGATGAGCGGTTTCCGTTCTCGTGTTCAAACAGCCAATGGCCTGCAAAAACCAATTTGCTACATGGTGTGTAACTTTACTCCACCGATTGGCGATCAAGCTGCGCTACTGACCCACGATGAAGTGATTACTTTGTTCCATGAGTTTGGTCATGGCTTACATCATATGCTCACCGAAGTGGATAACATCTCGGTTGCAGGGACTCACGGTGTGGCGTGGGATGCAGTTGAATTACCAAGTCAGTTTATGGAATTCTGGGCATGGGACAATGAAAGTTTAGATGTACTCAGCGAGCACACTGAAACCAAACAGACCTTGCCGCAAGAATTGCTCTCTGCATTGTTGAATGCACGTTTTTTCCAGTCTGGTATGCAAACCTTGCGTCAGATTGAGTTTGCCCTGTTTGACCTGAGCATTCACCGTCAAGCACCTGCCTTAAACAGTCAGCAAATTCAGGCCACGCTGGATGATATTCGTGCTAGGTTTGCCGTGGTTCCAGCAGTTCCTTATAACCGTTTTCAACACAGCTTCAGCCACATTTTTGCAGGCGGTTATGCTGCAGGTTACTACTCGTATAAATGGGCAGAAGTTTTAGCCAGTGATGCCTTTGATCGTTTCGAAAGCGAAGGTATTTTTAATACCGAGACTGGAAAAGAGTTTAGAAAGTTTATTCTAGCAGTTGGCGGAAAAGATACAGCGCTTGATGCGTTTCGCAATTTCCGAAAAAGAGAACCAAAAATAGATGCATTATTACGTCATCAAGGTTGGACGAACACCAATAAAACCGCTTAAACTACGTCATTATTGTTCACAGGGTGTAATTAACTGACATGAAAAGACAGTTCATCGCGGGCGCAAAATGCCCGAAATGTGGGGCCTTAGATCGTGTCGTTAAGATCATCACTGTGGATGACGAGTGGATTGAATGTATCGAATGTGCTTATAGCGAAAAACGCCCAACCCATGTGGAACAAGCGCAACCCGCTGAGCCAGATGAAATTGGGGTGATACAGTTCAAACCTCGTCATTTTGACTAGAAGGTTAAAAGTGATGTCCACATACCAAACAGGAAATTCCAAATTATTATGGATGATAATTGGTGGAATTAGTATTGTCGTGGTGCTGTTCCTTGCTGTCCAATGGTTCTTAGCTCAAAAAGATCAGCAAGCCACAACATCTGTACCTACTCAGCCTGTGGCTGAAAAAACCGTTGCCCCAGTAGCAACTGAAGCAACGGCAACCGTTGAGGAAGTAACAACGGCGAGCAGTGATGTCGCTGCACCGATCCAATTGGTTGAAGCTTCGATTGTAAAAGCACCACTGCCAGCAAATGACAGCTTGGCAAAAGAAGAAATTGCCAAACTGGATGATATTCATCAGCAACTGCAAGACCAGCAACATGATTTGAAACAGCAAAATAGCGATGTGGATACTTTGCTCAAGCTGAAAGAAGATCAGATCAAACTTTTAGAAGCCCAGATTGCAGCTCAAAAGCATTCTTAAACTTAAAAAAAGCTTTAACCTCGGTTAAAGCTTTTTTATTGCCCGTATCTTTAATCCAGAAGCTGTTTGGACGCTGATTTCAGTTGAATCGGTTTCTGAAGGGTTTGAGCAATCAAAATTCCCAGCAAGGTTAAGCCACCACCTATATAGTGGAACAGCTGCAAATGCTCTCCCAGCAAAGCCACCGCAATCAATGCCGTAAATAAGGGCAATAGATTCATAAAAATACTATTACGATTCGGCCCTAAATGTCTCACCCCTTCTATCCATAAATATGACAACAGCACCGATGAAAAAATACTGGCATAGACAATCAGTGGAATGGTCTGTTGATTCAGTTGCATCTGCGAAGCAGGCAAAAATATAAAAAATGGCAAGACATAAACAATCGCAAAACAGGATTGCACAAAATTCGATTGCCACGCAGGGATCGGCATTTTCCAGCGTTTCAGTAACACACCATATAAGGCATAGCCTGCCGCCGCAATGAGCATCAAACCATCACCCAAATGTACACCTTGCTTCCAGATATCGGTAATTGAACCATGGCTCAGCAAATACAAGATGCCATAAAAAGATAAAGCGCCTCCGAACAACATGCCATAGCTCAGCCGATCTTTCAGCATCGCACTACTTAAGATCATGGTCAGTAAAGGAATCAAGGCGGTGACAATCGCCATATTGGTGGCTGTGGTGGTGGATGCTGCCTGATAAGACAAGAACTGGAATAGAGACACAGACAGAAAACCACCCAATGCCAACTGTTTCCAATACTGTTTGATGGTGTGTCGATTGTTCCAGACTGGAATCAGCACAAAGGTACTCATCACGGCGAGTGCCAACACCAGACGATAAAACGTAATTGCGACAGGCGAAATGGCATGACTGGCCATTTTAGACACCACCACATTGCCCGCCCAAAATAAAATCGCGAATAAGGGATAAAAATAAGCTTTCTGAAACATAGGCTAGACCTCTACATTGCGGTATCGATCATGCTAAAAAATAATCAATCTATTGTTTCTCGACAATAAGACGACTACTATCGAGAAATAGACAAATTATTTTTGGACATTGCACACATGGGGAAAAACTTTGAACATGGATTTGTAGATTATCCAGTCTATGCATTTTCAGAAAACTACCCCCATGGCCATATTGAGGACTGGCATAGCCATGATCGAATCCAGCTGATTCATACCCTATCCGGTGTGATTCGAGTACAAACCCACGAAGGCATCTGGATTACCCCACCTGGACGTGGCGTGTGGATTCCCGCGCATAAACCGCATGCCCTACTCAGTAGCGGTGATGTCAAAGCCCGAGGCATTTTTATAGAAACCTCAGCACAACCTCATCTGAGTTCCGAATGTCGTGTTGTTGCCATTCCTGCTTTACTACGGGAGCTGATGAGTAGTGCAATGCAGATCAAAACAGCCATCCAGCCTGAAAGTCGTAATGAAAGACTGCTGCAATTGATCTTAGACGAAGTTCGGGTATTACCAGCTCTTGCCTTTAATTTGCCAGATCCTCAAAACCCACGCCTGCAACAACTTTGTCAGCAAATCAAAGACAATCTCAGCTTTAACTGGAATCTGGAAGATACAGCTGAACAACTGCATATCAGCAGTAAAACGTTAGCGCGACATTTTCAAAAAGAGACTGGACTGCATTTTTCCCATTGGGTTCGTCAAGCCAAACTGATGCAGGCCATGATTGATTTGGCCCTGAACAAACCTGTTTTAAATGTGGCCTTAGACTTGGGCTATGACAGCCCCAGTGCCTTTAGTGCCATGTTTAAACGTGAAACCAGCATGACACCGAGTGATTATCTTAAACAATTCTCTGACACATTGAGTTAAGTGCCCTGAGCATAGATTGAGTGAAGAATCTCATTCCTTTCATCTTCACAGCAGCATAAAATAAGCACAATCTCCCAATACCCGAATCGCTATGGATGCTCAACCCACCAATCGCAACCTGATAATGGCGATTGGTTGCCTTACTCTTTCTGCGCTACTTTTTTCTGTGATGGGCATTTGTATTCGTTACGCTTCACATACAGTCGATAACTACACCATTGTGTTTTTCCGCAATGTGGTGGGCCTGATCCTGTTTTTACCTTTTATCTTCAAGCAAGGAACCCGCTTTGTAAAAACAGAAAAACTGTGGATGCATACCTGGCGTAGTGTTGTTGGGCTTGCTGCCATGTACGGTTTTTTCTATGCCATTGCGCATTTAAAACTTTCCAATGCAATGGTGTTTACCTATTCTTCCCCCATTTTTATTCCATTGATTGCTTGGCTGTTTCTCAAAGAAAAAATCACCACAGCGATGCTCTGTGCCGCCGGGCTCGGATTTATTGGGGTGTTCTGTGTAGCTAAGCCTGATCAAGGTTTATTGAACTGGATTTCAATCGTTGGCATCAGTTCGAGTTTATTGGCTTCAATGGCCTTTGTCACCGTGCGTGCCCTCACCCAAACCGAACCCCCTGAACGGATCGTATTTTATTTCTGCTTGATTGGTTCTTTGCTGTCCGTGATTCCAATGTTTTGGGTATGGCGACCTTATCATTTACAGGAATTATTGTTTTTAATTGGTGCGGGCGTGCTGGCCAATGTCAGCCAAATCTTTATGTCGCATGCCTATCGTCTTGCCCCTGCTGGACAGATTGCACCCGTCAACTATATCGCGATTATTTTTGCAGGACTTTGGGGCTTTTTACTGTGGAATGAAGTGCCTGATTTATATAGCTTGATTGGTTTTTGCATTATTCTCTCAGCGATTTTATTATGTAGCCCTCTGACACAAAGAGATAAGAAATGGCGCTTCAAAGGTTAAGAATACGTTCCCTCTTTTCGATAAACTCATAACAATCGCAATGCGGACAATTCAAATCGATGAACATAACAAATACTATTTTTGCAAATGAATCCCCTGAAATGATCTTAGCCTTCGAAAAAGCTCAACAGACCTTTAAATACTTTTGGCGGGAGCTGTATTGGGAATATCGCAGAATCGTTCCTGCTTTTGATCTTGCTTATGTTAAATGTGCATTTACACAAGAACAGATTGATTCGCCCGATTCGCCTCTAGTTGAGTATATGTGGATCGACCAAATTGATTTTGATGGAACAACCATTTCGGGTCAGTTGATGAATCAACCAAACGAGATCAATAATGTACAAGCAGGTGAAAATGTTGCACGCCCCTTTGAAGCTATCGTGGATTGGATGTTTCTAACTCAAGATCAAGTCTATGGCGGCTTTACAATTCAAGAATATCGTAAGCAATTAAATGATGCTGAGCGAAAAGAATATGATGAGGCTTGGGGAATAAATTTTGGCGATCCCAATAAAATCTTATATGTCTATGATCAAGAGGCACACCCAGAGAACTTAATTGAACACCCCATGTGTGGGAAAATGCTAGATAGTTTCTTAAACTTTATCCAAAGCAACCCAGGCGTACTTCATGAAAAAGATGAAAGTGGTAATCAACTATTACACCGCGAAGCCATTGCGGGTAATTTCTTATTCATTCAAGCATTACTCGAACTGAAACTAGATACATCAACTCTAAATAACCAATCTATGACCGCCCTAGACCTCGCGCATAAAATGGGATGGGAAAATATTGCACACGTATTAGAATAACTTGCATCTCCATCTAACAACTCCTGTTTGATATACAGAAATAAAAAAGCACCCGAAGGTGCTTTTTTTTGGGTTTCAATAATTAATGCTTATACCAACCAAACATCTGGAAGATATACGGCGCATAGGTCACCAACACCAACGATGAGAACAAGACGATAATCGGCAATAACCAACGCTCATAGCGGAAGTAGAAACTGGTGTATTTCTCTTTCGCTTCCTTATCAGCAGCCGAGACCTCTTCATCCCCGACGGAGAGTCGCGTCAGCAAGTGGTTCAGGGCAACAGGCGGCGTTACATAACCAAACTCGAATGCCACCAATACGATCATCCAGAAGTGGATCGGATGGATACCATTTTCGTAAGCAACAGGTGCAACCGTTGCAGCAACCAGAATCACCGCACCGAATGGATCGGTGGTCATCCCAATAATCGCAAGTAACAACGCAATGAAGGCAAGCGAAATATAGATATTGCCCAAGTGAGTCGGTAATAACTCAACCACTTCAGCACGTTCGATTAGGCCACCCACGCTTGCAGACAAAGCCATCAGCAGGATTAATGCACCGATGTGCCCCACTGTTTCTGAGGTTGCAAAACGTAGTGCACCACCAAAACCAAAGCTCTTGCTACCGTGTGGATCATGTGATTTCAAGAACTCAGATTTTTTCTCATGCTCACGAACCAATGCTTCATGCTTCGCATCCACCACTGGCGCAGGCGCAAGTTTTGAGGCAAATAACTTGTCAAACAAGATCATGGCAATCAACACCAACGGTAAAATCATTGGCGCAGTAAATTCGTTGATTGAGGTATCTAAAGCAAGCTTATAGAACATCACCACAGCAAAACCGATGATCACATAAGGAATCACTGGTACACAGGCACGTAACATCCCTGGTACAGCAATTTTAGGTGAGTTCACACGGAATTTCTCTTCGGCAAGAATCAATGAAACACCGAGGAAAATGAATGCGGTTAACCAGAATACATAGATACCATGATCAAATAATTCAGTCGATGTCACATGACGGCTATCGAGCATCGAGATCAAGATAACCAATAGACATGGACGAATCACCACACCCAATGACCCTGACATTGCCGATACGGCTAAAGCGTATTGACGACGTGCACCCGAGTTCCAGACTTCTTTATAGATGATCGCACCCGCTGCAATAACGAAAATCCCCGAAGCACCTGTATAAGCGGTTGGAATCGCTGCTGCAATCAAGATTAACCAAGTTAAGGTTTCTGGCGCTAAGTTCCACGGACGTAAGATATTTAAGAATAAATCCATCACGCGTGTTTGGGTCAGTAACATACCTGCCCAAATGAACAAGGCCAGATTTAAGAAAATACCCGAGAACTCAACCAAGATGCCCAAGTAAATCCCTTGCCCCATTGGATAATCCATGAAGAAGGTAAATACAATCCCTGTCACCAAAGACATGAAGGCATACAACGGCACGCTGAGTAAGGCTAAACCAAAGTTACCTTTCGGCTGTGCTGTTTTTGGAATAAAGATGAACTGGAAAATACTGATAATGGTCAGAGACACAAACAGTGCAATCCACAGCCAATATAAAACTGCCGTTTTACCCGCAACCTCAACCCCTGAATTCAATACTGAATGATATTGACTGACAACGGAGTAGCTAAGTAGAGCATTACCTGCAACCATCAACGCCGAATAAACACGGAAGTCAATTTTGGTTTTTGGTGCGCGTAAACCAATGTGGTGATAACGTAAAGACGCTGTAATTGAAGCGAATAATACCATTACCAACAAAATAACAGTTTGGTTTTCAGAACCTAATTTAAAGATACCAAAGAAAGTGGTTTCAACTTTACGATAGGTCCGAATACTTGGATGCGCTTCCAAGTGCTTCATGGCTTTATCATAGAATTGATATTTTTCTTCACACTGTTGTTGTGCTGCCAATAAAGACGCACGTACATCAGCTTCAGAAGCTGCACCAAACATACTTGCAAATTCATCGGCAGCATTGGCTTTCATCTGCGCTTGAACTTGTGCATCAATGTTTGGATGTCGATCACAAGATGGTTTTTCAGGTTCAGCACGTAAAAACGAGTATTGCATCCCTGTTGTTTGATCACCGTATAAACGCTCCCCCATACGAAGCATCTGACCGTGAATCATTTCGCCTGTACCAATAAGCAAAGTCATTAGCAACAAAGCAAGAATAATGAAGGTTGATATCCAGTCATTCCAGATATAGCCTAACCGGGCTAATCCAGTCTTATTCTCTTGATCATTTTGCATGTCTATTCCAATTTATTGTTATCAACATCCATCCAAAGATGTTGAATCATGCGATGTCCATGGTTGATAGATAAATGAATTTACCCTTTGAATCACCAATCCCTTTTTAAACCGCTTAAATTTGCAGCAAACTTTTAGAAAAAAGAATGACTGCAATCACTTTTTTGTTGGTTGTTTTTATCAATTTATATGTACTCTCGTGTGCCCTCTATTGCCATCCTTTTTTTAATTAACAACTTAGTTGCCTAAATAATCTTTTTTACAGTTCCCTCTGTCGCAAGATAAATGAGCGCTAAGGTAGACTGCTCCACCTTTTCCGTCTATTTATAGCATAACTAGTTCGATCTCAAAATGTTATTTTAATCACATAATAATCTTCTCTGGCCTAAATTCATCTCTTGTTCTTCATTCAGCCGAAATTTATCTGTATAACTCAAGACAATCTTGTTTTTGCTACAAAAAAACAAGCACCCAAAGGTGCTTGTTTTGATCCTTAAAATACGATGCTAGCTATACCAGCCAAATAATTTAAAAGTATAAGGGACATAGGCAATGATCAGAATTGCAGGCACCATCACCAGTAACGGTAAAATCCATCGCTCATAGCGATAGAAAAAGGATTGATGGCGTACTTCGGCATCCGCCTCTGCCACTTCAGCATCCCCAATCGACTGTCTCGCCAATAAGTGATTCAATGCAACTGGCGGCGTGACATACCCCAGTTCAAAACCAATTAATGCAATCATCCAGAAGTGCACAGGATCAATCCCATACTGATAAGCCACTGGCGCAACGGTTGCAGTAATTAAAATCACCGCCCCAAATGGGTCCATAATCATCCCCACAAAAATCATCAGCAGCACGATCAGCGTGATCACCACATAGGTGCTGTTAATATCTTGCGGGAAAGTTTCCATGATATGAATCTGCTCAAGAAAGCCACCGACACTCACTGAAAGCGCCATGAGGATCACCAGAGCCCCAATATGCCCTACTGTCTCACTGGTGGAGGCATGTAATGCTTTGCCGAAAGAAACACGGCGTACAGGATTACGCGGATCATCTGCTGGGTTAATTGAAGCGGCCGGTTGAGAACCATCCGCTGGAATGGTGTAACTATTCAACGTACTGTCCCAATGCCCAACGGGTGCTAAGGGTGCAGGTTCTTTACGTAGCTTATCAAACAGTACCATCAATAATAAAATTACTGGCATCATTACAGGTGCAGTAAATTCATTCAGATCTGTGGCCAAAGCATGTTTATAGAACAGCCAGATCAAAATAAAAATCACGATATAAGGTGATACTGGCACAAATGCACGTAACGACTTGGGTAAGGCGATTTTAAGTGGTGCAACTCTAAATTTCTGTTCGGCAAAAAACAGCGCAATCACCAAGAATAAAGTTGAGGTTAACAAGAAGGTGTACATGCCATATTTATATAGCAGGTCAGTGGTCACTTCTTTATTCAAAGATGCGACAACCACAATCAATAGACATGGACGAAGCACGACCCCAAGCGAACCAGACAGTGCCGTTGCAGCCAAAGCAAATTGGCGACGACCACCTGCATTCCAGACTTCTTTATAAATAATTGCACCTGCAGCAATCACGAAAATACCTGAAGCACCGGTATAGGCCGTTGGTAATGCTGCTGCAATTAAGATCAACCAGGTTAATGTTTCAGGGGCAAGATTCCACGGACGCAGAATATTCAGGAATAAATCCACAATCCGCGTCTGTTTTAACAACATCCCCGCCCAAATAAACAGGGCTAGATTTAAGAAAATACTCGAGAACTCAACCAACTGCCCTAAGTAAATGCCTTGACCCATTGGATAGGCCATGAAGAAGGTAAAGGCAACCCCTGTAATAATCGCCATATAGGCATAAAGTGGTACGCTTAGGAAGGCTAAACCAAGACTTCCCCCTTCTCGGGTTGGTGTAGGGGACTTAATCAACTGATACAGACTAATCAAGGTCAGTACCGCAAATAAAATCATCCATAACCAATAAATCAGCGTCATTTCAGTACTGATCGGAACACCAGAGTTCATCACGGATCGATATTGACTCATCACCGATGAGGTCAACAAACCATTCCCGATCAGCATGGCGATACTATAAACACGGAAATCAATTTTCGTTGCCGGACTACGTAAGCCAATATGATGGGTCTTTAAAGTGGCACTAATGGCCGCAAACACCACCATAATTACCAAAAATAAAGCACGGTTTTCTGTACCAAATTTAAAGATACCAAAGAAACTGGTTTCAATCTGACGATAGGTTCGCACACTCGGATGTTCCTCGATATGCGTCATCGCCTTATCATAAAATTGATATTTTTCTTCACATTGCTGTTGTGCTGCGATCAAGGATGCGCGTACATCTGATGCTGAAGCCACACCAAACATACTGGCAAACTCATCGGCAGCATTAATCCGCATCTGCTCTTGAACTTGTGCATCGATATTGGGATTTCGGTCACAGGTAGGTTTTTCTGGTTCGGCGCGAAGGAAGGAATACTGCATTCCAATCGCAGGGTCACCATACAAACGCTCCCCCATGCGTAATAACTGGCCGTGGATCATTTCTCCTGTGCCAATAATCAATGTCATAAGTAATAAGAAGAGGATTACAAAGGTTGATATCCACTCGGTCCAAATATAACTCAGTAGACCTAATCCAGTTTTTTTCTGTTGATCATGTTGCATATCTATTCCAGTTTTATTGTGATCAACATCCCTCCGAAGATGTCGATTCTTGCAATGTACATGGTTGATTGAGAATACATTTATCCTCTACAACCAATCCCTCTTTGTACCCATGGAATTATTGTTAAGCTTGTTCATCAAATGATCGTTATTTCTATTTTTTTATCTTTCTTATAACCAAGTAACTCAAACCACAGAGCAAACCACCTATAGCGCCAATCAAATGCGCCTCGGTCAATACTGGACTCCCGATTAATTGGGCGGTTCCTGTTTGCCCAAAGGTATTTTCCCAAATCAGTTTTACCGCAATTAAGGCTAAGACCAAGATTGCAAATTTTCGTTCGTTCTTATATTGCAAATACACTACGCCGACTGCGGTATAGAGACCATGCAAAACCCCAGATAGCCCAGCATAGGCATCAATATAAGGCAGATAAAAATAAAAAATAAAACTAATAAACGGGGGCAGAATTAAGAGTAACGCGCCTAAATGCCAGTTGCGCACATGCGGAAAAATAAAAGGCAAACAGGCAAAGGCCATCATATTCAGTAGAAAATGAATCCACCCCACATGCACCCAATGAGCGGTCCAGATACGCCAGAATTCAGTGAGTAAAATAGGCCGCCAATAAATAAAATGATCCGCAAATACCTGTAGACAAGCCGATATGGAAATACATATCGCGATCAAAATGATTTTCCTTATCCATATTTGATCTTTCATCTATCGCTTACCTCTTAAAAAAAACAGACCTTTTACAAGTTTAGATGTTTCATGGGTAAAAGGTCGTTTAATTCAGGTTACTCAGCTGGTGTTTCTTGTGCTGGTGCAGCTTGGTCTTGTGCTGGGGCAGCTTGGTCTTGTGCTGGGGCAGCTTGATCCTGCGCGGGAGCTCCGTCACCACCGCCATCAAACAATGAATCTAACTCTGCCGAGCTTTCTTGTTTATCATCCCAGAATGTGGTTAAGCCTTCATCACTGGCTCTGACACCGGTATTTTCAGTCCAATAACGATCTGCAATACCTCGAACCATCAAACCAGCCATTTTATCAATCAATCTGAACTGTGGATTTGCAGGTTTATCTTCACCAGTTGCCGCAGCATATGAACGGAACGCATCACGCAATTTGGCATCATCACCACTGGCTTGGGCTGCAACCGCATAAAGTGCATGTGCTAAACGAACACCCTTCTTCTCACCGATGGCCATAGACTGTTTCATGGTTGCATAAGGTTCAGGCTTACCATCACCAGCACCTGGTAATAAGGTCCAAATGACTGCGCGGGTTGCCATTGGTGCACCCCAGAATTTTTCATTATCTAAACACGCCATACCACGTTCCACGATACCGGCAATATCCTTAGGTACATTGATCGCACCGCCTGAGTTAATATCGTTGGTCATGGCTTGTAAACCACTCACCATACCGAGTAAATAAACGGTTTGGTCTAGATCATTACGCATGGTTGGGCATGAATCGCCCAACTTATATTTGTATTTAGTTTCCCAACGATTGGCAAAAAGTTGATAGCCTGCATATTGACGTTCAGCAGCAATTCCCGCCCAACGTTTCTGTTCAATACGGGCATCTTGGGCTTCTGAAATCTGACCAGCTTTAGAAGCACGTAGATAACGTAATTCAGCTTCCAAGGCTTGGTTTTCAGCACAAACGCCTGCTGCGGTATAAAGCAGTACTGCCATACGGGTCGGATCAGCACCCATATCTTTGGTGGACATCACGGCAGGGGTTAAAGCATTGCCTGAGTTACACACCATTTCAGCATCATCCATCGCCAAAATTGGTGGAACAATATGCTTCTCACCAAAACCAAGTGCCACATTGGCACCTGTTTTAATCACATATGAACATCCTGATAGCATTGATGTTGTCAATACAGCAACCGCCACACCTTGTCCAATTTTCTGGAGTTTAGACATACTTCCTGTCCCTCTAATAATTTGTTTTTTCCTTTTAGCTGTACATTATCAGATGCAAAACCTGAATTAAAGAGTAATTGCTCTAATTTTAACCTGGACATTTTGACACAAATCACAAAGGAATGAATTGACACTTGGGCGGGGTAACAGAAATTTCAGGCAAAAAAAAGTAGCATTGCGACGGTTCAGCACATGCTACTTATTAACTGGTAAAATCGTGAAACTCTTTATATTTTAGTTTTGTTGAAAATAATCCTTGAGTAATGTTCCAGCTCTTCCTACTACGATCGCCATCACGATTGCAATTACTAGAAACATCCACATTGAAATCTCCATAGAGACCTCCTACACTTGTGTATCTACTTTTGATAGATACTAGATTGGCGTTCATCATCGATATTCACGGGAGAGTGATATATTGATGACACTTTCAATCTCTTTCTCTTGATCACTGCAACTTGTGATTGACGTGATTCAAGAAATTCCCTGAGTAAAGTTCCTGCTCTTCCTACTACAATCGCAAAAATAATTGCGATCACCAGAAACGACCATGTTGGAATTTCCATTTAGGACCTCCACCACCCTTTACGTTGGTGTTTGTACTTTAACGAAAATAAATCGGACTTGATCGCCAGATTGTCTGACAATCATAATTTTCACGATTTTTTAGAGTATTTAATCTAACAATTTAAATAAGATGACAACCAAATCAGATCAAGTTGTTGAAATTTATATTTTTATTAATTTTATACAGTTGTAGAATTGTCGAACAATCAAGCTAGTTTTGCGCGTAATTTTAGCTTTTTCCACTGTGCATGTGACAATTGATCCCACCAAATAATGCAAGTTTTATGCTTTTGCTGAGAAAAATAGAGGGCAATATAGAGTTGGTGATCTAATATTTTGACGATCTGCCTACGCTGAATTTTCAAGGTAGGATCAGAAAATTCAAATGAACAGTCTTGATGATCTAAGTATTCAAAACGTTTAATTTGGGGTTGCCGCAAAAACGATAACCACGCGATGGTCATCAACATAAAGCTCAGTAACCACCACCAAAGGGGGAGTAAGGGATAAAGTACACTAAGAATCAGAATAAACAGTAAGAGTTGCAGTACAAACGCAAAACGACTGTATTGCAACTCAAAAGCAGGATTAGCCATGCACATAATGTTTGAGTTTGAGAATAAACTCTTTTAACTCAATACGCGGTGGCTCACCCACTTCCATAAACCAATCCAATAAATCTGGGTCTTCTTGATCGACGAGCTCGGCAAATAAGGCTTTTTCATCAGCATCAGCAGTTAAATAGTAATTTTTAACGTACGGGTCGAAATACACATCGATTTCTTTTAAACCACGACGGGCACGATATACAACCTTACGCTCTTCCAGTGTCATTTCATCAGACATCATTGGTTCCATACTGGCTAACAATTTCATTGCTAGTGTACCCGATCCCCCTCTAAGTTCGCAGCGTTTTTTCTCAAGTGACCAAATACATCAAGCAAATTGAGCATTGATCACATTGTTCACTATTTTCAATTTCTTGTATGGTGATCAAGATGATTTAAATTCAATACACTAGGGAAAAATAACAAATGCAATCAGGTGCTATTCGTCCAGTTCCAAACATGCTGCCACGCAAACTGTTTACTTCAGACCACGAAGCATTCCGCGAAACCGTGCGTAAATTCTATGAAAAAGAAGTGGTTCCGAATATTGAAAAATATGAGAAACAACAGCATGTTGATCGTGACTTATGGAATAAAGCCGGTGAACTTGGCTTGCTGTGTACCACCATGCCAGAGCAATACGGTGGTTCAGGTGTGGACCGTCTTTACAGTATGATTCTGATCGAAGAGCAAGCTTATGCCATGGATTCAAGCACGGGTTTCTCACTGCATTCAGACATCGTTGCCAATTACATCAATAACTTTGGTAATGAAGCGCAAAAGCAACATTGGCTACCGAAAATGGCCACAGGTGAAGCCGTTACAGCAATTGCCATGACTGAACCAGATACTGGTTCTGACCTACAAGCCGTGCGTACCACAGCGGTACTGGATGGCGATGAATATGTGATCAATGGTTCAAAAATCTTTATTACCAATGGCTATCTCTGCGATATGGCCATTGTGGTATGCAAGACAGGCAACAATGAAAAAGGCTCAGCCAATTTATCCTTATTGATTGTAGAAGCAGATCGTGCAGGTTTTAGCAAAGGTAAGCCTTTGAATAAAATTGGGATGAAAGGCCAAGATACCTGCGAATTGTTCTTTGATAATGTCCGTGTACCCAAAGAAAACCTATTAGGTATGGAAGGCATGGGCTTTATCATGTTGATGAAAGAGCTCGCTTGGGAACGTATGCTGGTTGCGATTATCTGTCAAGCAGGTGCTGAAGCGGCTTTTGCCCATACCGTGCAGTACACCAAAGATCGTAAAGCCTTTGGCAAAGCCATTAGCACCTTCCAGAATACCCGCTTTAAGTTGGCAGAATTACGCACTGAAATTGATTTTTGTCGCACCTATCTCGATCGTTGTATGGAGCTACAACTTGAAGAAAGCTTAGGCGTGGATGCCGCAGCCGCTGCGAAATACAAGATTTCAGATATGTTCTCAAAAGTGGTTGATGATTGCCTACAATTGCATGGTGGTTATGGTTATATGCTGGAATATCCAATTGCCCGTGCCTATATCGACAACCGTGCCAATCGTATCTATGCGGGTACCAATGAAATCATGAAAGAACTGATTTCACGTACCCTTTAAGCTCAGCTAAAAAGATCGTGCTAAATGCACGATCTTTTTTTATTTCTACTGTTTTTTTTCAACCGCAGCAACAGGCTGTGGATTCATTCTTGCCATCAGTTGTTTCACCGTTGGATGATCAAGATGTTGTTGCATGGTGGTATTCAATGCTGTACGGGCATTTTGTGTAGTGAAATGTGCGACTTCACTGCCTACATCACTGGCTTTCTTCGCCCATGCCTTGCCTTCAGCAGATTGATAGAAATTCAATGCTGCCTGTAATTCTTTTTCACTAAAGCTCTCAGCATAGCGTTGCACAATAAATTGCTTACGCTGTTCACTATTCAAATTCTTGCTTAAATCGGTATAAAAGCTTTCAGGTAGATCTTTAGGTAAACGCATACGCATTTGTTCTAAAATCATCTTATCGGTGTTTTGCAAACCTTGCTCTGTCCCATCAACAGACACCAGTTTTTGCGCTATCGCTTGTTTCTGTTTTAGCTCATCAGCACAGGCCAATGTGCTGAGTAATAACGTCCCCAAGATAAGCAATTGTTTCATCGGATTATCCCTAATCTACATTTTCTAATCAGCTCAATATACGCGATATTGATTAGATTAAAACCCAGCACCAATAAAAAACCCTATGTATTCACATAGGGTTTTAATCATTTCAGTGGATCATTACGATACCAATTTTGGCTTACGATCAACTTGCTCGCCACGTTTATGGAACTGTAAGACCTCATCACTAAATGATGCATCTTTCAACTCTTTACGATCTGCAAGGTAGTTATTGGTAATTTTCCACGGTGCTTTTTTACCTTGCTTCGGCATCACATTGGCTGCGCGAGCAATATAGCCCGAAGACATTTTACCCATAATGGTATCTTGTTCGCGTAAAGCAGGATCCGCATGGGCGATGACTTCATCATAGCCATTTTTGTCCATGTGATTGAGCAAGCGACAAATATAATCCGCAGCAATATCAACTTTTAAAGTCCAAGATGCATTGATATAGCCAATGATCATCGCCATGTTTGGTACATCGCTAACCATCACACCTTGATAGAGCATGTGTTGAGAAGTATCCATTGGCTTGCCATCAACTGTGCCTTTCACGCCACCCAAGATTTGGATTTCCAAACCTGTTGCTGAAATCACAATATCTGCTTCAAGGTGTTTACCCGATTTCAATTGAATACCATTGGCTGTGAACTTTTCAATTTGATCTGTTTCAACATTGGCATGACCTTCACGTAATGCCTTGAATAAATCGCCATCTGGCACCACACATAAACGTTGATCCCAAGGGTTATAGCTTGGCGTAAAGTGTTTCATATCCACTTTACCTTTCAACTGCAACTCAATACCTTTCAACAATAAGCGACGTACTGTTTTTGGATATTTCTGTGCCAATGCATAGATACCACGTTGCATACCAATATTACGTGCACGGGTAAATTTATACGCAGTTTCTTCAGACATAAATTTACGGGTTTTTTCATAAATAAAGTCAATTGAAGGAATTGTTGCGATATAAGAAGGAGAACGCTGCAACATGGTGACATGTCCTGCCCCACCTTTCACCATTGAAGGAACTAGGGTAATTGCAGTGGCACCACTTCCAATGATCACCACTTTCTTGCCTGTATAATCTAGATTTTCAGGCCAGTGTTGTGGATGAATAAATTGCCCTTTAAAGTCTTCTTGCTTTGGAAATTTCGGCGCATAACCTTGATCATAGTTATAGTAACCCGTACAACCCATCACAAAATTTGCTGACCACGTTTGCTTCTTCTTATTACTATCTTCGATTTCAACTGACCATTTTTTCTTTGCAGAATCATAGTTTGCAGAAAGCACACGATGACCAAAATGAATTTTGTCTTTTAACTGATTTTCGCTGATGACATCACTTAAATAACCCTTGATCTCAGCACCACTCGCCAATACTTTGTCTTTTGCCCATGGTTTAAAATTAAAACCAAATGTTGACATATCCGAGTCAGAACGAATACCAGGGTAACGGAATAAATCCCATGTTCCGCCAAAACTGTCACGACGTTCTAAGATTTCGAATTTACGTTGTGGACAGTTCTTAGAGAGATGCACAGCTAACCCAATCCCAGAGATACCTGCGCCAATAATTAATACATCAACTTGCTTTTCCATTTTTTTTATACCCTGTATAAACCATGACTTTATTAAAGCACAAATTTGACAATACACAATGTCAAGTTTGGTCATTCATCGGTTTTTTCATATCACTTCGGGACATTTTTAAGAAATTGTGGGGTAAAAAATCCTGAGATTTCTGCTTGGATTTCTTCCACTAGCAGGTTTGCTTTAGTAAAGAATAAGATTAGCTATAGGTTCTGAATACTTAGAAACATGTTCCATTCAATATCTGTAAGGAACCACTTTTTAAGAAATAGTTCTGGATAAAACGTTATGTAAAAATAGATGCTTTAGCAATTTTAGATCGTAGCTTTAATCTCAAATAGAAGATGTCATTAATATCCTAGAATAAAAATAGCTTCATCAACAGCTCATCTATATATTCTGCGTTATTTTTTAATGCTTTTGATTCCACCCCATACGTTTGAAAACCAAACTTTTGATAGAGCTGGATTGCTGGCTGATTGTCATCAGCGACAATAAGTAAAATTTGTTCTAGATCTGCTTTGCTATGTTCAATAACAGTGGTGAGCAATCTATTTGCGATTCCTCGCCCATGAAATTCAGGTTCAATAAATACACTTGATAAATAAGCCTTATGAGCAAGCTTTGTTGCGACCTCTCGGGTTAAAGTCGCTAAACCAATAATTTTATCGTTATAGTAAACGCCAAAAACTGTTGAACTAGATAAGCAATTTTCAAAGAAACTTAATGGCTTTAGCACTTCTATACGATAAGTAGAACCAAACATTTCAGGGGCTTTTGCCAATGCTGAAAGCCTGATCGTTCTAAAGTCATTTAGCTCATTCACACCTAGAATTTTAATCTCAATATTTAACATATTTGTCTATTTGAATTTTTATAGTCGTGCAACCTAATTTAGCAGAATACCCAAGCTAAAACTAAGCCCAAAAATCATTAAAAAAGAATAATAAAAAAGACCGGTTATTACACCGGTCTTTTTTGGAACAACTGACTGTTCTACACGTAGAAGTATTATTTTACTTCACGGTCAACGAGTTCAACGTAAGCCATCGGTGCAGCATCACCTGCACGGAAGCCCGCTTTAAGAACACGAAGATAACCGCCGTTACGTTCTTTGTAACGAGGGCCAAGAACGGTAAATAATTTACCAACAGTTGCTGCAGAACGAGTACGAGCAAACGCTAAACGACGGTTTGCTACTGTATCGTTTTTAGCTAAAGTGATTAAAGGCTCAGCAACGCGGCGAAGTTCTTTCGCTTTAGGTAAAGTTGTTTTAATTAACTCGTGCTCTACTAAAGCATTTGTTAAATTTTGGAACAACGCCTTACGATGGCTGCTTGTACGGCCTAATTTCACACCACTATTACGATGACGCATGGTGATAGTCCTACTTAATTAACGGCTACGATAGGCAAAACGGTCATCCATACGGAGACTAGCTGGTGGCCAGTTCTCTAAACGCATGCCGAGTTGTAAACCTTTCGATGCCAAAACATCTTTGATCTCTGTTAACGATTTTTTACCTAAGTTAGGAGTTTTTAACAACTCAACTTCAGTACGTTGAACAAGATCACCAATGTAGTAAATATTTTCTGCCTTCAAACAGTTAGCAGAACGAACAGTAAGCTCGAGATCATCTACTGGACGAAGCAAGATCGGGTCAACTTCTTCGCGAGGTTCTTGAGCAACTGGAGTTTGATCTTTCTGAAGATCAACAAAAATTGCAATTTGTTGTTGCAAGATTGTTGCCGCTTTGCGGATTGCTTCTTCTGGATCAACAGTTCCGTTAGTCTCAAGATCGATCACTAACTTATCAAGATCGGTACGTTGTTCAACACGAGCATTTTCTACTGTGTATGAAACACGCTTGATTGGGCTATAAGAAGCATCTAACTGTAAACGCCCTACTGGACGTGTTTCGCCTTCAGGGAAACGTGAGTCAGATGTTTCATAACCACGACCTTGAGCAACTTTCAGGCGCATTTTCAATGAACCTGTAGAACTCAAAGTACCGATTAAATGATCAGGGTTAACCACTTCAACATTATGAGGTAAACGAAGGTCAGCTGCAGTTACGTCACCCGCCCCTTGTTTCTCTAATGTCAAATATGCTTCATTTTGATCGAACAGCTTAATAGACAATCCTTTTAGGTTCAGCAAGAGCTCGACGATGTCCTGCTGCAAGCCTTCTAAAGTACTGTACTCGTGCTCGACACCTTCTATTTCTACTTCAACCACAGCAGCGCCAGGTAAAGAAGACAATAGAATGCGACGTAAAGCATTACCTAGAGTATGACCAAAGCCACGCTCTAAAGGTTCCAGAATCACTTTTGCCGAGGTCCCGCTCACCGCTTCGACCTTGATCGCTTGCGGAGTTAGAAACTCGTTTGCAGTACGCGTCATTTATTGCTACCTCAAGGATTATTTAGAATACAATTCTACAATCAAGCTTTCGTTGATTTCAGCAGGTAAATCAGAACGATCTGGCGCAGCTTTAAACGTACCCTCTAACTTAGAATGGTCAATTTCCATCCAAGCAGGGATACCACGTTGAGCAGCTAATTCAATTGCGTTTTTAATACGTAATTGTTGTTTAGCGCCTTCATGTACCGCAATTACATCACCAGCTTTAACTTGGATAGATGCAATGTTAACACGACGACCGTTCAAAGTGATGCTACGGTGAGATACTAACTGACGAGCTTCTGCACGTGTAGAACCAAAACCCATGCGATAAACAACGTTATCAAGACGGCTTTCAAGCAATTTCAACAAGTTTTCACCTGTTGCGCCTTTCACACGAGCAGCTTCTTTGTAGTAGTTACTAAATTGACGCTCTAACACACCGTACATACGACGTACTTTTTGTTTTTCACGTAATTGTAGTGAGTACTCTGATTGTTTGCTACCACGAGCTCCGCCATGTTGGCCAGGAGCTTTAGCATGTTTTTTAGTCTTAACGTCAAACGGTTTAACGCCAGATTTTAATTGCAGGTCTGTCCCTTCGCGGCGAGAGAGTTTGCATTTTGGACCAATATAACGAGCCATGAATGTTTCTCCTTACACGCGACGTTTTTTAGGTGGACGGCAACCGTTGTGCGGAATTGGAGTCACATCGGTAATGCTGTTAATTTTATAACCCACTGCACCTAATGCACGAACCGCAGATTCACGACCAGGACCAGGACCTTTTACAAGGACGTCCAAGTTTTTCAAACCGTAATCTAAAGCAGCTTTACCAGCAACTTCAGCAGCTACCTGAGCAGCAAACGGTGTTGATTTACGTGATCCACGGAAGCCTTGTCCACCTGAGGTAGCCCAAGCCAATGCATTACCTTGACGATCGGTAATCGTAACAATGGTGTTATTAAAAGAAGCGTGAATGTGTGCGACACCTTCAGAGACGGTACGAGTGACCTTCTTGCGTGCGCGAGTATCTTTAGCCATCTTTTAGCTTCCAGAAATCTTATTTCTTAATCGGTTTGCGCGGACCTTTACGGGTACGTGCGTTAGTTTTGGTGCGTTGTCCGCGAACAGGCAAGCTGCGACGATGACGAAGACCGCGGTAGCAGCCTAAATCCATTAAACGTTTAATGTTCATGGAAATTTCGCGACGTAAATCACCTTCGGTCGGAACCTTAGCAACTTCTGCACGAATCGCATCAAGCTGAGCATCATCTAATTCACGGATTTTAGTAGTTTCAGTGATACCTACAGCAGCCAAGATGTTCTTAGCAGTGTGGCGACCTACACCAAAAATATACGTGAGAGAGATAACAGCATGCTTGTTATCCGGAATGTTTACACCGGCAATACGAGCCATTCAATTTTCTCCAAAAAGGCAGTCAAGATAATCAACCGCCCCACAAAAATCTTGAGGGGCGGATAATAACCTAATTAGCCTACTGAAATCAACAGGTCTTAATTAAATTAACCTTGACGCTGCTTATGACGAGGTTCTGCGCTACAAATTACGCGAATTACCCCATTACGACGGATAACTTTACAGCTACCACAAATTTTCTTTACAGAAGCTTGTACTTTCATGATGAAACCTTCTAAGTGCGCTTATCCCTTAGGATGAGCAGTCGTTTTTCTCATTAACGTTTGATTATCATATTGATGCGAAGTAAGGTGCGCTTGGAGTTGCGCCATAAAGTCCATTACCACTACCACTACAATCAGTAAAGATGTTCCACCCAAATGGAATGGAATACCAAACGAACTTTGTAGCACCATAGGCATTAAACACACTACGGTAATGTAGATTGCACCGATGAAGGTCAAACGGTTAAGAATATGATCTAAATAACGAGCCGTTTGCTCACCTGGGCGGATACCAGGCACATATGCCCCGCTACGTTTTAAATTCTCTGATACTTCTTTCGGGCTAAATACAAGCGCCGTATAGAAATAGCAGAAGAAGATAATTAACGCGCCAAAGAGCATTAAATACAACGGCTGTCCAGGCGATAACACCAATGCCAGATCTTGTAGGCTGCGCTTCACAATCCCTGCATTTGGATCAGCACTTCCTAACCATTGTCCCAAGCTCGCTGGAAATAATAACAATGAGCTTGCAAAAATCGCTGGAATGACACCTGCCATATTAATTTTTAACGGCAAATGTGTTTGCTGTGCAGTAAATACACGACGACCTTGCTGTTTTTGTGCGTAGTTCACTGGAATACGACGTTGTGCTTTTTCAATAAACACGATCGCAGCTAAAACGGCTAATGAGAGTAAACCGAATACAGCTAAACCAATTAAGCTACCCTGACCATTCTGTACAGACGTAAACGACTGAATCACAAGATTTGGCAAACCTGCCACGATTCCTGCGAAGATGATCATCGAGATACCATTACCAACACCACGTTCGGTAATTTGCTCGCCCAACCACATCAAGAACATCGTCCCAGCAACTAACGAAGTTACTGCTGGAACGTAGAATGCCAAGCCTGACGTTAAGGTAATACCTTGACTAATCAAGCCAGCACACATCCCTACACCTTGCACGAGTGCAAGAAATAAGGTGCCGTAACGCGTATATTGATTGATCTTACGTTTGCCTTGCTCGCCTTCTTTTTTCAAAGCTTCCAGCGAAGGAACTACTGTAGACATCAACTGCACGATAATCGATGCAGAAATGTACGGCATGATTCCCAACGCCAGAATCGACATGCGTTCTAATGCACCACCAGAGAACATGTTAAATAAACCTAAGAAGGTACCTTCATTAGCTTTAAAAAACTGTGCTAGCGCTACATTATCAATCCCCGGCAACGGAATATGCGCTCCTAGTCGAAAGACCAATAACGCGCCAATCAAAAACATTAATCGACGAATAATTTCACGGTATTTCACATGAAATGGTTGGCCTTTCATCATGTTTACATGACCTGAAGAACTAGGAGTCATAGACACTCGAGATTACTCCTCGACTTTACCGCCAGCAGCTTCAACAGCAGCTTTAGCGCCTTTAGTCAACACAACACCTTTAACAGTGAATGCGCGAGTGATTTCACCAGAAAGAACGATGCGAGCACGAATTTGGTCACGACGAACAACATTCGCAGCTTTTAAAGTTTCAAGGCTAACAACATCACCTTCAACTTTATTCAACTCAGACAAACGTACTTCAGCAGTTTTCAAAGCGATTTGGCTAGTGAAACCGAATTTAGGTAAACGACGATATAACGCAGTTTGACCGCCTTCAAAGCCCGGACGAGTACCACCACTTTTACGTGAGTTTTGACCTTTGATACCACGACCACCAGTCTTACCAACGCCAGAACCAATACCACGGCCTAGACGACGGTGTTCACGCTTAGCACCTTCTGCAGGTGCAAGTTCATTTAAACGCAGAGTCATGGCTTATTCCTCTACACTAACCATATAGTAAACTTTGTTGATCATACCGCGGTTAGAAGGCGTATCTTGCACTTCTACAGTATGGCCAATACGACGCAGACCTAAACCTTGAAGGCAAAGTTTATGATTTTTTAAACGATGCGATGAAGATTTAGTCTGGGTAACTTTAATCGTTTTCATGATTGATTACCCTTGAATTTGTTCTACTGAAAGACCACGTTTCGCAGCGACTTTCTCAGGAGAAGTCATATCACGCAAACCTTTGAAAGTTGCGTTTACTACGTTAGCAGCATTTGTAGAACCATAACATTTAGCAAGTACGTTATGTACACCTGCAGCTTCAAGAACAGCACGCATAGCGCCACCAGCAATTACGCCAGTACCTTCTGAAGCAGGTTGCATGTATACACGGCTTGCGCCATGACGAGCATTCACAGGGTGTTGTAAAGTAGTACCAGCAAGGTCTACAGTGATCATGTTACGACGAGCAGCTTCAAGTGCTTTAGAAATAGCAGCTGGAACTTCACGTGCTTTACCACGACCAAAACCTACGCGACCATTACCATCGCCCACAACAGTTAATGCTGTGAAAGAGAAGATACGACCACCTTTAACAACCTTGGCTACACGATCAACGGCAACCAGCTTTTCAACGAGACCTTCGTTTTGTTCAACTTTCGCCATGATTAGAACTCCAAGCCGCCTTCACGAGCAGCATCAGCCAAGGCTTTGATACGACCATGATATTTAAAACCAGAACGGTCAAATGCAACTTTGGTAACACCAGCTGCTTTAGCACGTTCTGCGATCAAAGCACCAACTTTCGTAGCCGCTTCCACGTTACCAGTAGTACCACTACGCAAAGATGCATCTAAAGTTGAAGCTTGCGCTAAAACTTTGCCACCATCTGCTGAAATAACTTGCGCATAGATGTGACGCGGCGTGCGGTTTACACACAAACGAGTCGCACCCAATGCACGAATGTGCAAGCGTGTGCTTTTCGCACGACGCAAACGGGTTTGTTTCTTTTCGTTCATAAGAACCTCGCGCCTTATTTCTTCTTAGCTTCTTTACGAAGAATAACTTCATCCGAATAACGAACACCTTTACCTTTATATGGTTCAGGAGAACGGTATGCACGGATTTCCGCTGCCACTTGACCTAACAACTGCTTGTTTGCTGATTTCAAAATGATTTCAGTAGCAGTTGGAGTTTCCGCTGTTACACCTTCAGGTAAAGCGTAGTCAATCGGGTGTGAGTAACCAAGGTTAAGGTTTACAGAAGTACCCTTAACCGCAGCTTTATAACCAACACCAACAAGCTGTAACTTACGTTCGAAGCCTTCGCTAACACCTTTTACAAGGTTGTTCAATACAGCGCGAGCAGTACCAGCCTGCATCCAAGCGTCTTTCGACTCTTTAGCTGGAGCAAGTTGAAGTTTACCTTCTTCCTGTTTTAGCTCGACCAGCGCATGCAGGTTGAAAGACAATGTACCTTTGCTGCCTTTCACTTCGACCTGCCGGCCGTTCTGAGTAACTGTTACACCGTTAGGTACAGTTACTGGGGCTTTAGCCACACGAGACATGAGGAATCACCTATTAAGAAACAAAAGCAATAACTTCACCACCGATGCCCGCAGCACGTGCAGCGCGATCAGTCATGATGCCTTTGCTTGTAGAAACAATTGCAATACCTAAACCTTGCTTAACGCTAGGAATTTTATCTTTACCACGATATTGACGTAGACCTGGACGGCTTACACGCTTAACGGTTTCGATAACAGGCTTGCCTTCGAAATATTTTAAAGTAATTGTCAGAGTAGCTTTTGTCTCTTCTTGAGCAACTGCTACGTCTGAAATATAACCTTCTTGTTGAAGTACGTTTGCAATTGCAACTTTCAACTTAGAAGAAGGCATAGAAACAGTTTGTTTCTTTGCCATTTGTGCGTTACGAACACGTGTTAACATGTCGGCAACGGTATCTTGCATACTCATTTAGTCGCTCCTTACCAGCTTGCCTTAACAACGCCTGGTACATCACCCTGCATTACTGTGTCACGTAATTTGTTACGGCTTAAACCGAACTTACGGAAGTAACCATGAGGACGACCAGTTAAACCACAACGGTTACGAAGACGTACTGGAGATGCGTTACGTGGCAATGCCTGTAACTTTAATGTCGCTTCGAAACGTTCTTCGTCACTTGCATTTACATTTGCAATCGTTGCTTTTAATTCAGCACGTTTTGCAGCGTATTTAGCAACTGTCTTTTCGCGTTTCAATTCGCGATTAATCATACCTTTCTTAGCCATATCGACCTCTTATTTGAACGGGAAGCCGAATGCACGCATAAGCGCACGGCCTTCGTCATCGCTACGAGCAGTTGTCGTAATCGTGATGTCTAAACCACGGATACGATCAATCTTGTCAAAATCGATTTCAGGGAAAACGATTTGCTCTTTTAAACCCATAGAGTAGTTACCACGACCATCAAATGATTTCGCAGAGAAACCACGGAAGTCACGGATACGAGGGATTGCGATCGAGATCAAACGATCCAAGAATTCGTACATTTGGTCGCCGCGTAAAGTAACTTTACAACCGATCGGCCAACCATCACGGATTTTGAAACCAGCGATTGATTTACGAGCAAGAGTCACAACTGGTTTTTGACCAGCAATGAGTTGCATATCAGCAACAGCGCCATCTAATAATTTCTTATCAGTTGCAGCTGCGCCTACACCCATGTTAAGAGTGATTTTTGTGATGCGAGGAATATCCATCACATTCTTAACGCTAAGTTCTTCTTTTAACTTTGCTTTAAGTTCGTCGTTGTAACGTGCTTTAAGTCTGGCCATTGCCTATTCAACCTATTACTTCGCTACCGCCACTGATTCACCATTTGATTTATAAACACGAGTTTTCGCGCCATCAATCACTTGGTAACCAATACGGTCAGCCTTTTGGGTTGTAGCATTAAAAATTGCCACGTTTGAAATATGAAGCGTCGCCTCTTGAGTAACGATGCCGCCTTCAGCGCCAGTTACACGGTTTGGCTTTTGATGCTTCTTCACTAAGTTAAGGCCTTCGACCTTAACTCGATCTTCAGAAACAGACAAAACGATACCTTGTTTGCCTTTTTCTTTACCTGCGATCACGATTACTTGATCGCCTTTTTTAATCTTAGCCATGATTGCCTCTTATAGAACTTCAGGAGCCAATGAAATGATTTTCATGAACTGTTCAGTACGAAGTTCACGAGTCACTGGTCCGAAGATACGAGTAGCAATCGGAGCTTTGTTGTTGTTCAAAATAACAGCTGCGTTATCGTCGAAACGAATAACTGAACCGTCTGGACGACGGATGCCGAATTTTGTACGAACAACTACAGCATTCATCACGTCACCTTTTTTAACACGTGCGCGTGGAATTGCTTCTTTTACAGTAACTTTAATAATATCGCCAACTGAAGCATAACGACGGTGTGAACCACCAAGTACTTTAATACATTGTACGCGGCGTGCACCACTGTTGTCTGCTACGTCGAGCATACTTTCGGTTTGAATCATTGCCCTACTCCAAAACCGAGCATCACCGGTCACAATTTCGAAAGGCTCAAAGAGTACTCGAAATTGTCCGATGATGCAACAAGAACGTCTAATTACTCAGCAGCAGCTTCAACTACTTCCACTAAAGTCCAAGCTTTAGTTTTAGAAATTGGGCGGCTTTCTTTGATGGTTACCAAGTCGCCTAATTTAGCAACATTGTTCTCATCATGAGCGTGTAATTTAGTTGAACGGCGGATTGATTTGCCATACAACGGGTGTTGAACGCGGCGTTCAATAAGCACAACAATAGACTTGTCCATTTTGTCGCTTACGACTTTGCCGGTTAACGTGCGGACTGTTTTTTCACTCATTGTCCGTTCCCCTGTTTTTCGGTAAGGAGTGTCTTAATACGAGCAATTGTCTTACGAGCAATTTGCACTTCATGCGATTTGCCTAATTGACCAGTTGCTTTCGCCATACGAAGACGGAATTGGTTAAGCTGTTGCTCATCAAGCAAAGCTTTCAACTCTTCTACCGACTTTTCACGTAGATCTTTAGTTTTCATTACATCACCGTCCGAGTCACGATAGTGGTTTTAAACGGGAGTTTAGCAGCAGCTAAAGCAAAAGCTTCACGCGCTAACTCATCGCTAACACCTTCAATTTCGTACAGGATCTTACCTGGCTGGATCTGACAAACCCAGTATTCCACGCTACCCTTACCTTTACCCATACGAACTTCTAATGGTTTTTCGGTAATTGGTTTGTCTGGGAATACGCGGATGAAGATTTTACCACCACGTTTAATACGACGGCTAATGGTACGACGTGCAGCTTCAATCTGACGCGCAGTCATACGACCACGTTCAGTTGCTTTAATTGCAATCGAACCAAATGATACTGTACTACCACGATGCGCTAGACCAGTGTTACGGCCTTTGTGCACTTTACGGAATTTGGTACGTTTAGGTTGCAACATGGATTATTCTCCCTTGTCAGCAGCACGGTCACCGCGACGACCACGACGCTCTTGACCTTCACCACGACCACGACCGCGTTTAGCTGGACGCTCTTCAGCAGGAGCAGGGTTCATGACTTGTTTCATGCCACCTAAGATCTCGCCACGGAAAATCCAAACTTTAACACCGATCGTACCGTATGTTGTTTCTGCACGCATAGTAGCATAGTCGATGTCAGCACGAAGTGTATGCAAAGGTACACGACCTTCACGATACCACTCAGTACGAGCGATCTCTGCACCACCTAAACGGCCAGAAACTTCAACTTTGATACCTTTAGCGCCAGCACGCATTGTGTTTTGAACCGCACGCTTCATAGCACGACGGAACATAACACGCTTTTCTAATTGAGAAGCAATTGCTTCAGCAACTAAACGTGCGTCCAAGTCAGGGCGATCAATTTCATTGATGCTAACTTGAGCTGGAACACCCATAATGTTGGTGAGTTCGCGCTGTAATTTCTCAATATCTTCGCCTTTTTTACCGATAACGATACCAGGACGAGCAGTGCTAATAGTTACTTTAGCAGCGCCTGTAGGACGTTCGATAAGAATATTGCTGATCATCGCGTTTTTAAGTTTTTTGATTAAAAACTCACGAACTTGAAGATCTTTAAGCAAGTATTCAGCGTATTGTTTCGGACTCGCATACCAGTTAGCGTTATGGCGTTTCACAACACCTAGGCGGATACCGATTGGATGAACCTTCTGACCCATATCAAACCCCTACCTTAACGGTGATGTGACAAGTACGCTTAGTAATACGATCTGCACGGCCTTTAGCACGTGGCATGATACGTTTAAGGCTCATGCCTTCATCAACGTAAATCGTAGTTACTTTAAGGTCATCAACATCTAAGCTGTTGTTGTGTTCAGCATTCGCGATTGCAGATTCAAGTGCTTTTTTAACAAGCACAGCTGCTTTCTTGTTGCTGAAGTTTAAAATGTCTATCGCACGTGCAACCGACTTACCACGGATCAAATCAGCAACTAAACGTGCTTTTTGTGCCGAGATAGCGGCACCGCGTAATTTAGCAGTTACTTCCATCATAGCACCTATTAACGTTTAGACTTCTTATCAACACCGTGACCACGATAGGTACGAGTTGGCGCGAATTCACCCAATTTATGACCAACCATGTGTTCAGTAACAATTACTGGAACGTGGTTACGGCCATTGTGAACAGAAATTGTTAAACCAACAAAGTCTGGAAGGATCATTGAACGACGTGACCATGTTTTGATCGGCTTACGGTTGTTAGCAGCAATCGCAGCTTCAACCTTAGCGAACAAATGCGCGTCGACGAATGGACCTTTTTTTAATGAACGAGGCATTATTCAGATTCCCTTACTTGACGCGACGGTCGCGAATAATCATCTTAGTCGTACGCTTATTGGTACGTGTCTTGTACCCTTTAGCTTTTTGACCCCATGGACTTACAGGTTGAATACCTTTACTACGTCCTTCACCACCACCGTGCGGGTGATCTACCGGGTTCATCGCCATACCACGAACGGTAGGACGAATACCACGCCAGCGCGCAGCACCAGCTTTACCCAATGAACGAAGGTTGCTTTCTTGGTTAGAAACTTCACCAATTACAGCGCGACATTCAACATGGACTTTACGCATTTCACCAGAACGTAAACGAACGATAGCGTAAGAACCATCACGACCCAACAATTGAACTGAAGTACCAGCAGAACGTGCTAATTGAGCACCTTTACCGATTTTAAGTTCAAGGTTGTGAAGGGTAGAACCGATTGGCATGTTACGAAGTGGTAAGCAGTTACCTGGACGAATTGGAGCATCGTTACCAGATTGAACTTTATCACCAGCACGTAAGCCTTTAGGTGCAATGATGTAACGACGTTCACCGTCAGCATATTTCAATAAAGCAATATGAGCTGTACGGTTAGGATCGTATTCGATGCGCTCTACAGTCGCTGGAATACCATCTTTGTTACGTTTAAAGTCAACAATACGGTAGTTTTGCTTATGACCACCACCCACGTGACGTGTAGTGATGTGACCATTGTTATTACGACCACCAGTACGTTTTTTAGCTTCTACCAACGGTGCATAAGGCGCGCCTTTGTGAAGATGGTCATGAACCACTTTCTCTACAAAGCGACGTCCTGGAGACGTTGGCTTACATTTTTGAATTGGCATAATTCTCGTCCTTATTCCGCTGCGTTTTCAGCGGTATCGCCCAAGTCAGCCATTTCTACATCTTGGCCAGCTTTCAGGGTGACGTATGCTTTTTTCACATCAGAACGACGTCCTAATGTTTTACCAAAGCGTTTTGTTTTACCTTTAGTGATCGTTGTATTGATTTTTACAACTTCAACACCGAAGAGTTGCTCAACTGCTTTTTTGATTTCAAGTTTGTTTGCATTTAATGCAACTTTGAACACTTGAACACCAGCAGTATCACCTAAAACTTGTGCTTTTTCTGAGAATACTGGTCCTAATAGGACTTGATAGATACGTTCGTTGTTCATCCGAGTTCTACCTCAATTTTCTTAGCAGCAGCTACAGACATTACAACTTTATCAAATGCGATCAAGCTAACAGGATCAATAGCAGTAGCATCAACCACATCAACGTGTGGAAGGTTGCGAGCTGCGAGATACAAGTTCTCATCTACAGCATCTGTAATGATCAATGCGCGAGTTGCATTCAAGTCTGTAAGTTTTGCAAGCAAGTCTTTAGTTTTTGGAGCTGCAACAGCAAACTCTTCAACTAATACAAGACGATCTTGGCGAACAAGTTCAGCTAAGATACATTGCATTGCACCGCGATACATCTTACGGTTTACTTTTTGAGACCAATCTTGTGGGCGAGCAGCAAAAGTTTTACCACCACCAACCCAGATCGGGCTACGAATAGAACCCGCACGAGCGCGACCAGTACCTTTTTGACGGAATGGCTTTTTACCACCGCCAGAAACATCTGCACGTGATTTGTGAGCACGAGTACCTTGACGACCACCAGCTAAGTAAGCTGTAACAACTTGGTGTACAAGAGCTTCGTTAAATTCACGTCCGAAAGCAACTTCAGACAATTCAACAGCAGAGCCGGAAACAGTTTTTAAATTCACAGTATTTCCCCTCAGGCCTTGATGGTAGGACGTACGATAACGTCACCGCCAGTTGAACCAGGAATAGCACCCTTAACAACTAAAACAGAACGTTCAGCGTCAATAGATACAATTTCAAGACCTTGAACTGTTACGCGTTCGTCACCTAAGTGACCAGCCATTTTCTTGCCTTTGAACACGCGACCAGGAGTCTGGTTTTGACCTGTAGAACCTAATACACGGTGAGATACAGAGTTACCATGAGTAGCATCTTGCGTACGGAAATTCCAACGCTTAACACCACCTTGGAAGCCTTTACCTTTTGATTGACCAGTTACGTCAACAATTTGACCAACTGTGAACAAATCAACACCGATAGAAGCACCAACTTCACGGCCTTCAAGCTCAGCTTCAGTAACACGGAACTCTTTAACTAAACGACCAGCAGCAACACCCGCTTTCGCGAAGTGACCTTTCTGAGCGTTAGTTACGCGCGATTCGCGACGTTCACCAGTAGTTACTTGAATTGCTTGATAACCATCAGTTTCAAGTGTTTTGATTTGCGTAATGCGGTTTGGATCGACTTCGATAACTGTAACAGGTACAGATACACCAGCATCTGTAAAGACGCGAGTCATACCACATTTGCGACCGACTAAACCAATAGCCATGTGCATAAACCTCTAATAAAGCGGCCTAATTAACTTATAAATAAAGTTAATTAACCGAAAGCCTTAACCCAAAGCGATCTGAACATCTACACCAGCAGCAAGATCTAACTTCATCAATGCATCAACAGTTTTATCTGTTGGTTGAACGATGTCGATCAAACGTTTATAAGTGCGGATTTCATACTGGTCACGAGCGTCTTTGTTGACGTGTGGTGAAGTAAGAACGTTGAAGCGTTCGATGCGAGTAGGCATCGGGATTGGACCACACACTTGTGCGCCAGTACGCTTAGCGGTTTCTACGATCTCTTGAGCAGATTGATCAATCAGACGATGATCAAAAGACTTCAAACGGATACGAATTCTCTGGTTAGACATACCAGTAAACTCCAAGCCAAATATATAAAGAATCACCCATGACGCACCTCACCTTTTGGTAAGTGTCAAGGGCAGTGAAAATCACTATGGTCGTGATCGATGCCACGACTGTAATGCGTTGACTACTTTCTTCGTAGTGAACGCCCTCCATTTGAGGGTCGCCCATTATAACGATTGTTTAAGTCTTATGCAATTCTTCTTTTCTTTTTTTAATAAAATTCCTGTTTACTATGCGCTCACCACATAATCAATTGCCTGATTCAGCAATCGATTTCCTTGCTCAAATTTACTCTTTAGGGTTCTTTTTAATTCAGACATTGGCTGAACATACTCACCATTGAATACAGCCATGTCTTCTTCATTTTCAATCAGCAGCGCCAGCGCATGAGGAGTCATTTCAGGATGAAATTGAAATCCGAGCACATTACGCCCAATTTGGTACATCTGGTTACGACACACTTTATTCTCAGCCAGACGAATCCCCCCTTTCGGAATCTCAAAGGTCTCACTATGCCATTGCAAAATATTTAACTGTTCTGGGACTTGAAAATAGTCTTCAGGGACATGCGAAGCACGCCCAACATCCATCCACCCCAATTCCTGATGCGGATTACGACTCACAGCTGCACCCAAAGCATTGGCAATCAATTGCCCACCCAGACACAAACCAATTGCAGGTTTACCTGCAGCCAGATAACGACGCAACCATCTTTTTTCCAGCCTCAACCAAGGATAGTTCGCCTCATCATTCACACTCATGGTCCCGCCCATAATAATCAGTAGATCGACTTCATCGACACGTGGCAGGGCTTCCAATTCCAATGGCAAATCAACCGGCAAAGCAAAAAACTCAGTTGCAGTAATTTTTGCTTTGTGTGCTTTTAAAAAGTCATAGCAACTGCCAAAACCCTCGCCAGCAATGTGCTGAAAATAATGCACTCTTAAATGCGACTTCATGCGCTAAAACCTATTGTAGTTAGAATGATACTTAGTCTTAGCAAAAATAAAGCCAGTTTTAGACGATGGGCCAAATCTGTACGGATTCTGTACAAAACCTGCAAAGCACTGGCGACTTTGCTGATTTTCTCTTAACCTAACTCATTATATTGATTTGATTTTGCCCCATGACAACACACAATAAAGCACAGACCCAACTGATTCACGCACCAAGAAAAGCCGCTCAATACATTGAAACCATCCAGCCTCCCTTATTTCGTGCATCAACCATTATTTTTAAAAGCACAGCGCACCTTTTTGACCGCCATTGGACCGATGCCTATGACTATAGTTATGGCACACACGGTACACCAACAACGTTTACATTAGGGGACAACATTGCCCAAATTGAAGGCGGACGTTATTGCTTACTTGCACCAAGTGGATTATCAGCGATTAATCTCGTGAATAGTGCCATTTTAAGTTCAGGGGATGAGGTTTGGGTTGCCGATAATATTTATGGCCCCAATCTTGAGCATTTAAATCATCTGCAAGATCGTTATGGCATCACCGTTAAAATTTATAATCCGATTGATGCCAATAGTTTTCAACCGACTGAAAAAGCGAAATTGATTTGGCTCGAAGCAGCGGGATCAGTCACGCTAGAATTCCCCGATTTAAAAAATTTGGTGAAAAAAGCACAGCAAGCCAATGTACTCACTGCGCTGGATAACACATGGGGTGCAGGACTGGCTTTTAATGCCTTTGATTTTTCAGATGAACATCTGTCCGTGAACATCACCGTCCATGCACTGACCAAATATCCAAGCGGCGGTGGTGATATCTTAATGGGTTCTGTCGTCACAAATGACCAAGCACTCCATCACAAACTCTATCGCATGCATGCCATCCAAGGAATTTCTGTTTCAGGCGACGATACCGCACAGATTCAACGCAGCTTGGCGCATATGTCTTTACGCTATGAACAGCAAGCGCAAAGTGCACTCACCCTGTTGAATTGGTTAAAACAACAAGCACAGTTTAGCCAAGTCTTACATCCAAGTGATCCTGATGCAGCAGGCCATCAATTCTGGGCAGAAGTTTGTCGCACTGGCAAAAGCGCAGGCTTAGTCAGTGTCATTTTCAAACCTGAATATGATCTCAATACGATTCGAAAGTTCTGTGACAATCTCAGCCTGTTTAAATTGGGATTTAGCTGGGGTGGCCCTGTTAGCCTGGCCATGCTGTATGACCTCAAACACATGCGCACGCTGCAAAATACACATTTACAACAAGGTTTATTGGTTCGCTTCTGTATAGGACTAGAACATCCAGAAGATTTAATACAAGATATCCAAAACGCATTAAAACAGCTCGATTGAGATTAAAAACAGGTGAAGAATGAGTACGCCAATCGTTATTGCTAAAAAAACCACAGATACAACACAAGAGATTGTTTTACATTCTAAATTTGCCAACCGACACGGCTTGATTGCCGGTGCAACTGGAACAGGTAAAACCGTCACCCTCAAGGTGATGGCCGAGAGTTTTTCTCGTATTGGTGTACCCGTGTTTCTTGCCGATGCCAAAGGTGATGTTTCCAGTCTGGCCAAAGCAGGCAGCAGCAATCCCAAATTCGATGAACGCCTGAAAAGCCTGCAACTAGATGCCATTCCTTTTGCTGCCGCACCTGTGATTTTTTGGGACTTATTCGGTCAGCAAGGTCATCCGATTCGCACCACCATTTCAGAAATTGGCCCCCTATTATTGGCGCAAATGTTGAATCTGAATGACACACAGGAAGGTGTGCTTTCGGCGGTGTTCCGTGTTGCCGATGATCAAGGTCTATTACTGATTGACTTTAAAGACCTAAAGGCCATGCTGACCTATGTCAGTGAAAATGCAGCCAGCCTTAAAGCTGAATATGGCAACCTATCCCCTGCCAGTCTGGGTGCAATCCAACGTAATTTACTCGCCCTAGGTGATCAGGGTGGCGAGCAATTCTTTGGTGAACCAAGCCTAAATATTCTCGATTTCATTCAAACTGATACCAATGGTCACGGCTACATCAATATCCTAGCTGCTGATAAATTGATGAACACACCAAAGCTTTATGCGACCTTCCTGCTCTGGATGATGTCTGAATTGTTTGAACAGTTGCCTGAAGTCGGTGATATGGACAAGCCAAAGTTGGTGTTCTTTTTCGATGAAGCGCATTTACTGTTTGATAATGCCAGCCCTGCTTTGCAACAAAAGATTGAGCAAGTGGTACGTTTGATCCGCTCTAAAGGCGTGGGGATTTATTTCATTACCCAAAACCCTCTGGATTTACCCGAAAGCGTATTAGGGCAATTGGGGAACCGTGTGCAACATGCTTTACGTGCATTTACCCCCAAAGACCAAAAAGCGGTCAAAACCGCAGCGGATACTTTCCGTGCCAACCCTGAATTTAAAGTCGACCAAGCCATTACCGAACTGGCTGTTGGTGAGGCACTGATTAGTTGCCTAGATGAACAAGGAACACCACAGATTGTAGAACGCGGTTGGGTGATGCCTCCTTATTCCTCCTTTACCCCGATCACGCCTGAAGAACGCCAAGTGATTATTGGGCAAAGTATTGTGGCGGGTGTCTACGACCAAGCCGTGGATCGCGACAGTGCCTATGAAATGCTGCAGAAAAAAGTATTGCAACAATCCCAGCAAAAAGAAGCTGACGAATTAGCCAAACAGCAAAGCAAAGAGCAGGATGCTTTGGCCAAGCAACAGGCCAAAGAACAAGAACGCTTTGCCCGTGAGCAGCAAAAAGCCGCAGAAAAATCACAGCGTGATCGCGAAAAGCTTACCCAAGATATTGTGGGAACTTTTGCAAAAAGTGCAGCACGCAGCCTTGGTGGTAGTACAGGACAAAAAATTGTACGTGGTCTACTCGGTTCACTGTTTGGCAAATAGACAACCTATCACTCTAAAAATTAAGGGATAATTTATTATCCCTTAATTTTTTTATGGCTTTTATTTAAATATGCATTGCAAATACACCTTATAAGATGTATTTTAAATACATCTTATAAATGATAGCCAAGAGAGATCAAGCATGACTCCGCAGCAAATTGACCTAGTAAAAGCCACTGTTCCTGTTTTGCGTGAAAATGGTGTCGCATTGACTGGATACTTTTATAACCGCATGTTGGGTAATCATCCTGATTTAAAAGAAACCTTTAATATGGGGCATCAACGTAGCGGTGCGCAGGCGCAGGCCTTAGCAGGTGCTGTGTTGGCTTATGCAGAAAATATTGAAGATCCATCGGTACTTCTACCTGTAGTCGAAATGATTGCGCATAAACACGTGAGCTTGAATATCCAATCCCCTGACTACGGCATTGTCGGTGAAAACCTCTTACACTCGATTAGTGAAGTCCTCAATATTTCAATGCAAGATCCATTGATTGGCGCATGGGCTGCGGCTTATGGCCAATTGGCTGATCTATTTATCAGTACTGAAAAAGCCATTTATGATCAACACCAACAAACCCAAGGCAGCTGGTTAGGCTGGCGTAATTTCAAAATCGCCAAAAAAGTGGTGGAAAGTGATGAGATCACCTCTTTCTATCTTGCACCTGTGGATGGCGGTGCATTACCACACTATGAAGCAGGTCAGTACATCTCAGTTCGCGTATTTGTACCCGAGTTGAATTTAAGACAACCGCGTCAATACACCCTATCAACGAGCCCACAGGCAGATTATTTACGTATCTCAGTAAAACGTGAAGATGAAAAAGGCGAACTTGCAGGTGGCTGGGTATCTAGTACCTTACATGGCTTAGCTGAAGGCTCAGAAATTGAAGTCTCTGCACCAACAGGTAATTTCTATCTGATCGATAGCAGCAAACGCAATGTCTTTATCAGTGGTGGTGTTGGTCTAACCCCAATGATTGCAATGTTGAACCAATTGGTGACTTTGGATATGCCGCAACCCGTGAATTTCATTCATGCCTGCCGCAGCAGCCAAGTACATGCCATGAAGCAACATATTCAGGAACTGAAAACCAAGTATCCACGTTTAAGTACATTTACGGCGTATGAGTTTCCACATGAAAATGACAGCCTTGGTGAAGACTACGATGTCGCTGGACGTTTAGATTTAAGCAGCATCGATGCTGCACTATTACCAAGCAACGCTGATTATTATTTATGTGGCCCAATGCCATTTATGGCAGCACAACATCAGGCACTGCTTGCTCGTGGTATTCCTGCTGCCAATATTCATAGTGAAGCCTTTGGTACAGGTGGCGTTAAACTCAGCTAATCCACACTGCATTTTGCATAGGGCTAGTCTATGTTAGACTGGCCCTTTCTATTTCAAGCAATCGATTGAGTGAAACCACATGCAACTCAATAAATTTACCGATTATGCACTCAGAATTCTGATGTATGTCGCTCGTCCAAGTGATGTGCCGTATACCATTGCAGATATCGCCCAAGACTTGCATGTGTCGCAAAACCATCTGGTCAAAGTCGTGCACTTCATGGGTAAGCAACACTGGATTGTCACGATTCGCGGTAAAGGTGGTGGCCTGCGCCTCAATCCGGAAGCCAAAAATCTGAAATTAGGTGCAATTGTCCGAACTTTACAAGGCAATCATCAAATTGTGGAATGCAATACCCCGCCCTGCGTTTTACGTTCACATTGCGGACTGAAAGGCATCTTGGATCAAGCACTCGAATGCTTTTATCAAAGTCTGGATCAATATACGCTTGGCGAAGTCGTACAACAGGGTATTATTCCCTCTTCCACACGCTCAAATATCGATTTTTTAGAGCTGATTCAGAAAGCTTAAACATCGCATACAGATGAGGATTCGCACGAACGCCTCACATCCTTTATAATGGTCGTTGCTATTCCTATTCAAAAGTAAGCTTCTATGCGTCGCAGTGAAAAATCGAAAGACACCAAAGCCAAACTCGCACCGAAACAAAAAATCAGTTATGAAAAAAAGACTGACCCTGCAATCACTGAATATGCAGTGCAGTCTTTAACTTGGTTGCGCCAAGCTGAATTTTTGATGAGTGCGCCGAAACTGGCTTTATGCGTAGAAGATACGGGTTATGAAATCGCATTTGCAGGCCGCTCCAATGCCGGTAAATCAAGTGCAATTAATACCTTAACCAATCAAAAGCAACTGGCACGTGCCTCTAAAAAACCTGGTCGTACCCAAATGATCAACTTTTTTAGTTTGGGCAATCCTGACCAGCGCTTGGTCGATTTACCCGGTTATGGTTATGCGGCAGTTCCTGAAGCCATGAAAATTGTCTGGCAGAAAGAACTGGAAAATTATTTAATCCATCGTAAAAGCCTACAAGGTTTGGTCCTGTTGATGGATATTCGCCATCCGTTACAGCACTTTGACTTGATGATGTTGGAATGGGCACATTCACGTCATTTGTTCGTGCATATCCTGCTCACCAAAGCAGATAAGCTCAATCGTGGCCCTGCGAATAAAGTCTTGTTAGAAGTGAAACAGCAATTGAAGAAGATGAAACTGGATTTTTCGATTCAATTATTCTCTTCACTCAATCGTATTGGCCTAGAAGAACTGGCCAGTGTGATGGCCGGCCGCCTGAATTTCACTCTGGAGCAACCTGCCGAATTTGACCTAAGTCAGATCCCTGAAGCCTCAGAAAGCGACATCCAAGAATAAAAAGTGCATTTTATGCAACTTGATGCATAAAATAATTTTTAATTGTCCCGAATTGCTAAACACAAACACTAGGTAGTTTTCATATACTGCTTAGTGTTGGTTCATTGCACTATCGATTAGGACTAAACGATGAAATTACTATCATTTGTGAAGAACAAAGTTCTTGGTTCTTCGATTGACTATAAAATCCTCCCGCGCAAAGTAAAATTTGACTGGGAAAATACGCCAGTGGATTGGATTCCAAACCAACCTTTCGCCAGCTATTTTATTAATGAAATTAACAATATTTTACCTGCTGGTGAGTTTTGGTTTTGCCGTTTATATAACAAAGTCCTTCCAAAAATTACCGATGAAAAATTAAAGCAAGACGTCCAAGCCTTTATTCGTCAGGAAGCAATGCATGCAGTTGCACATACCTCTGCCAATAAAGAATATTTGACGCAACGCAATATTGATATTCAGCGTAACCTCGACATCATGGATTTCTTATTCACCAAGGTCTTGGCAGACAAGCCTTTCGATAAAGAAATTCCAAAAGCCCTGGAGCATCAGTGGGATTTATTCCGCTTGGGTGTGATTGCGACTGTTGAGCATATGACCTGTGTACTAGGCAAATATGCCCTGTATAACAAGCGTTGGGAAGAACTCGGTGCAGATCCAGAAATGATCGATCTGATTAAATGGCATGGTTCTGAAGAAATCGAACATCGCACCGTGGCATTTGATCTTTACCGTCATTTGGGCGGTGGCTATATCGCCCGTTACTACATGAGTGTTGCTGTGATTATTGGTGTACTTGGCCTTTGGGTCGATGGTGCAGCACATATCATGAGCCAAGACCCTCGTTTTGCCGACAAGAAACCAAGTCTGTTTAAACCATGGATCTGGATTGAATGGTCGAAGATTGCATTAAAAGACGCGAAAATTTTGCCAGGCCCAGCATGGTTGGTTGCACAACAAATTGATTACCTCATGCCGTGGTATGACCCTGTCAAAGAAGGCAATACCCAAGATGCTGTGAATTATCTAAATAATTCGCCTGCTGCAAAGCGTGCCTTGCAACAAGCCGCTTAAAGTTTAAAGATAAAAAAAGCAGGAACTCTCTCCTGCTTTTTTTATGCCTATAAAATTAACTAGACTCAGCTTCCGCCTGTTTCGCGTAACGATCAACCACCACACTAATCATCATGTCACCTTGCACATTGACCACTGTACGTACGGTGTCTAAGACACGGTCAATCGGCAATAAAATCGCAATTGCCTCCGCAGGTAAACCAACTGACTGTAACACCATAATCATGGTGACCATCCCTGCACTTGGAATCCCCGGCGCACCTAAGGATGCGATCATGGCAGTCAAACAAACAATCAACTGTTGGGTCAGGCTCAAATCCAGACCCATCAAATTGGCAATAAATAAAGCCGCCGCTGCTTCATAAAGTGCCGTACCATCCATATTCAGTTGTGTACCCAATGGGATCACAAAGCCAGCCGTTTGCGGACGCACACCCAAATTTTCCTGCGCACACTTCATACTCAGCGGCATGGTGGCAGAACTGGAACTGGTGGCAAAAGCTGTGACTAAGGCTGTTCGGGCGCCTCTAAAAAAGGTAATTGGATTCATCCGCCCAAAAATCCACAGCAAAGCAGGTAACACCACCGCCCCATGGAAAATGGTCGTACCGGTTACTACCGCAGCAAACTCAACCAAACGACTGAGTACCGACAAATCTTCGGTGGCAATTAACTTCGCCAAGAGTGCAAAAATTCCGATCGGTGCCAGTTTCATGACCCAACCGACCAACATCATCATGATGTCAAAGAATTGCTGGCTGATGTTACGGACGAGACTAAAACGTTCGCCACCTTTGACCAAGGCCACACCTAGAAATAAGGCAAACACCACCACAGCCAACACATTGCCTTCACTAAAGGCCTTAAATGGATTGATTAAGGTATTTTGAATAAAGGTGGTGACAAAACTTGATGGGGTTAAGGTATCTGGGGTTTGATGGCTATCCATTGCGGCTTGGAATAATTGAATATCCACCCCTTTACCGACCTCAAACAGATGTGCACAGCTGATTCCCAGAATTAAAGCCAAGGTGGTAGTGGTCAAACAGCTTAAAGCGGTAATTTTCCAGACTCGACCAAATTGACCGCCCGCTTGCAAATTGGAAACCCCAACCACAATCGAACTAAAAATCAGTGGAATCAGCAACATTTTCAACAAACCAATGAAAATGCTACTTAAAATGCCCAGTCCATAAAGGCTGTGTTCAACAAATACCGTCTGCGGATAGGCCAGCAACAGAAAACCAAAGGCCACACCAAGCACAGCTGCAATTAAAATTTGTGTATTTAGATTCATTGTGAATGGATAAAACATTTTAACTTAGCCGTACTATGGCATGCTCATGTTGAAGAATCGAGCAATTTTTTGTCACATGCTTATGATAAAAAAAGCCATCAGAATGATGGCTTTAGTGTTGATTCATTTTTCACTGCGTTTCGATTTCTCTGAGCCGAATCAAACCTTCTTGCACAGTGCTACACACCAGCTGTCCATTTTGCCACATTCGCCCAAAATTCAAGCCACGTGAGCTGGCACTAATGGTCGCTTCCATATCATAAAGCATCCATTCATCTGCACGCAGCGGACGATGGAAGTAAATGGTGTGGTCGATACTGGCACACTGTAAATTTGGAGAAATCCAAGACAGTCCATGTGGACGTAATGCTGTGGTCATTAAGGTAAAATCTGAGTAAAACGCCACAATCGCCTGATGCAGCGAGATTTCATCTAAATCCACTGGAATCGCATCATGGGTCCGAATGTAATGTGCATAGAACGGCGCTTCTGGCTGCGGTTGAAACGGATTAATCAACTGAGTCGGTCTAATTTCTACATGACGCTCACGCATAAAACTGGCACGTACATTCTCTGGGACAAAATTAATCAGGCTTTCTTTCAGTTCGTTCTCAGACTTTAAGGTCTCTGGTTCAGGATACTCTGGCTCTTTATGTTGATAATTCAAGCCTTCTTCTGGATTGGCAAAAGAGACCATCGCAGAAAAAATGGTACGACCATGCTGAATCGCCCGAACTTGACGACTGGCAAAGCTTTTACCATCTCTGAGCGGATCAACTTCATAAATGATCGGTGCATTGACATCGCCCCCATACAAGAAATAGGCATGTAAAGAATGTGCAGGACGATCCGTGGTATATGACGCGGCTCTTAATGCTTGTCCAAGCACCTGCCCACCGAACACTCGCTTGCCTACCAAATTGCGGCTATTGCCTCGGAAAATATGTTCTTCCAACTTTTCCAGAGTCAACAGTTCTACCAATTCTTGAGTTAACGCATTCATGTAATAGCCTTCCAACATCAATGAGGAGAGATCAACCAATCCATTCAGGGTTGATAATTTTGATTGTGCCACAAATTCAAATGACAATGGTCAGGATAAAATGATTCATCCGTCACGTTAATTGTATTTATAACCGCTAAAAATACGATTTTTAACGATAAAATCTACCAAATACGCTATATTTTGTCAGAAAATAACATACCGTTTCATGTAAGAATATCGCAGAATGTCGGGTTCAGCATGACTCGATGTCAGGATTATTATTTAGGAGTTTGTAATGTCCAAGACTGGATTTGGTCAAATGTATCGCCAACTTTCGAGTAAGTTACTTGACCTTGTGGTAACCCCACATGTTCTTGGTGAAGTTCCTACAGAATCCACCACAGCAGAGCCAAACCCAACAGAATCAAATAAGCTGGTTTGCTATGTATTACAAAATTATTCGCGTAGTAATGCATTGGTGGTGGATGGTGAAACCCGCCGTCTAAACTTAAAGCCCGCCTTAGACCCACTGATTTTTGGGGCTTATCAAGAAAAAAATTCAGTCCTGTTCTTACATCATAACGAAAATAATTTTTTCAATACCCAAACCTTCCCACCTCGCCTGTTACAGCTGGTCGAGGCACTTGAGCAACACCCAGAGGTTGATATTCAACTGGTTCCAGTGACGGTACTTTGGGGTCGTTCACCAGATAAAGAAGATTCTTGGTTCAAATTATTATTTTCAGATACATGGGCAACACCCGGTACCGTTAAACAACTCATGAATATTGGCTTACATGGTCGCCAATCGTATTTAGAGTTTCATGAGCCTCAATCATTACGTGAATTGGTAGATTATGCCAAGAGCAATCACCCCAATGTTTCACCAGCAACCTATATTGCAAGTTCATTAGACACCTATTTGGATCAGCAACGTGAAGTGGTGCTTGGCCCTGACTTATCAGACCGTCGCAATGTGATGCAATCGGTGGTGAAGTCTCCTGAGGTACAAGATGCCATTCGCCGCGAAAGCATTCAGCATAAAATCAGTATGCTCGAAGCTGAACGCCGTGCCATTGGCTATGTCAATGAAATCGTATCGGACTATTCAGCATCTGCGGTACGTTTTGCCGATATGGCCTTAACTCGTTTATGGACACAACTCTATGACGGCGTTGAAGTGCATAACTTCAGCACCGTACGCGAACTGGCCAAAGACTACGAAATCGTTTACACCCCATGTCACCGTAGCCATATCGACTATTTACTATTGTCTTATGTCATTTATAAACGCGGTTTGATGATTCCATATATTGCTGCAGGAGATAACTTAAACTTACCATTCGTAGGTCAGTTATTACGTGGTGGTGGTGCCTTCTTTATCCGCCGCTCTTTCCGTGGCAATGCCCTTTATACTTCGGTATTTAAAGAATATCTGTACAGCATTTTATCGCGCAACACCCCAATCGAATACTTTATTGAAGGTGGTCGTTCTCGTACTGGTCGTTTGCTTCCGCCAAAAACAGGTATGCTGGCGATGACCATTCAAGGGCATTTACGTGGTCCAGCCAAACCGATCGTGTTTGTTCCTACCTACATTGGTTATGAGCGCCTGATGGAAGGTTCGACCTATGTCGGTGAAATGCAAGGTAAACCGAAAGAAGCGGAATCGATTTTTGGTATCGTGAAAACCTTGCGTAAAATTGAACGTATCTTCGGAAAAGTACATGTCAACTTCGGTGAACCAGTCTTCTTAAATGACATTTTGAAGCAACAAGGCGCTGAAAATATTCAAGCTGATACTGCAAGTACCACAGAAATTTCCAATGTTGTGGCAAGCTCAGCCAATCTCATTTTAGAAAATATCAACCGTGCTGTGGTGATTAACCCAGTTTCACTGCTTTCTTTAATTTTATTGGCAACCCCAAAACACACCTTAGATGAAGAAATTTGTGCCAAGCAACTCGATATCTACCGTGATTTAGCCACACAGCAACCTTATGATGAACGCACTCAAGTGACCTCATTATCAGGTAAAGAAATTATTGCTTATGGTCTAAAACTCAAGCTGATCAAACGTGTACAGCATGTTTTAGGCGATATTATTGCGATTGAAGATAATCAAGCGGTATTGCTGACCTACTTCCGCAACAATATTTTGCATGCCTTTGTCTTGCCATCCTTGGTGGCCTCACTGGTTGAGCACAATGGTAAAATTCACAAGAATGATTTAAGTAATGTGATTCGTACCTTATATCCGTTCTTAAAAGCTGAATTATTCATGAAATGGGAAGCTGCTGACTTACAAAAGCAAATTGATAGCTATATCAATGCTTTGGTTCAGATCGGTATTATCTTCCAAGATCATGAAGACAACCTATTTAGCCCAACACCAAACAGTGAAGAACATCAAAAACTTGTGACCTTGGCGATGCCAGTGAAACAGAGTTTAGAGCGTTACTACATGACCCTTGCACTGATTACTCAACGTGGTTCAGGCAATATTTCAACCAAGCAAGTTGAAGAGTTGAGTCATTTATTGGGTCAACGTCTATCGGTGTTATATGAGTTCAACTCACCAGAGTTCTTCGATAAAGCCTTATTCCAAAGCTTTATTAAAGTCCTTACTCAACAGAATTATATTCGTAACAATGAGCAAGGCCTCATTGAATACGATGATAATTTCAGTGAGATGGCCGCTGGTGCTCAACTGGTGTTAGATGAAACCACCTTACAAATGTTGCAGCACATCACCACCTTCAGCGATGAAGAGCTGGCTGAAGCATTAGAAGCCATGGCTTCACAACAGGCCAAACGTCGCTTAAAACGCAAAAAATCTTAACCTCCAAATTTTCAAGCCAAAAAGCAAACCTCGGTTTGCTTTTTTTATCTGCGGAATAAAGCAAATAAAGCCATTACTGACTATTCATGAAAGAATATGGCTAGTGCCTGAACATATTGCTGTATGGCCTGTTGCCCAATTCCTGTCATTGGTGCGTAGCCATCAAAACCATGAAAGCACCCAGGATACAAATGAAACTCAGTAGGAACACCTGCTTTTGCCAGTGCGGCTACATAATCCATTGTTTCATCTCTAAATGGATCTTGATCACCAACACAAGTATACGTTGGAGGCAAACAACTATAATCTTTGGCTCTTGCAGGTGCAGCATAAGATGAAACATTTGGCACTGGCAGACCTCCCAGATACATAGCCCATGCACTTCGATTCGATTGCTCATTCCAGACTCGACTATCTTGAATTTCAGTACTGGATCGGGTCTGATGACGATCATCAATCATCGGATACAGTGGCATCTGAAATGCGATCTTTGGCCCTCCACGATCTCGGGCCAGTAAACTAAGCGCAGCAGTTAAGCCACCCCCCGCACTTGCACCAACCACCGCAATTTTTTCAGCATCAATACCAAGTGCAGTTGCATTTTCAGAGAGCCAACACAAACTATCATAACAGTCTTCAAGTGCTGCAGGATAAGGATGTTCAGGCGCAAGCCGGTAATCGACAGCAATGACCTGGCAACCTGCTTCCAGCACAAAGCGCTCACAAAGACCTGCATCCATTTCTGCAGTTCCCATCACGTAACCACCACCATGAATCCACAATACCGCGGGACTCGACTGCTGAACTGTTTTCGAACGGTAGATTAAAACTCGAATCTCTCGTCCACGATGTTGTGACGGAATCCACTGCTCTAGACATTCAACTTGTGGATGAGCTTGAAAGTCACCAATCAAATGATCTTTCAGGAACTGACGAATAGCCGGCATTTGTTCTGTACTAATCATTAGCTCAGGGAGTTGTTCCAATATAGGCTTTAATTCCTTATGAACATATCTCATGTAGTTCAATCCTTTGTCCAATACTATGAATTAGCTTGCCAAACCGCCATCTACTGGAAGTAGGACACCATTGATATAAGAGGCATTTTCTGATAATAGATACACGACACTATTGGCAATTTCCTCAGCCAAAGCAAGTCGGCGTAAGGGACCCATACGGGACATATCCCCCTCATTGACCATACCACTAATCATGTTGGTATCTACACCACCAGGGCATACTGCATTAACACGTATGCCGTAAGGGCCATATTCATGTGCAGCCGATACTGTCAATCCTGACAATGCATGCTTACTTGCAGCATAGATCGCTAAATAGGACTCAGCCCGTATTCCAGCATGGGATGAAGTATTGACAATCGTACCTGATTTTTGTTTCATCATCTGCTTCAACACAGCCTGCATCCCCCAATATGCACCTTTTAAATTCACATTGAGAACACGCTCTACCTCAATCTGTTCAGTTTCATGTAACAACGAAGGCTTCTGCAATACACCTGCATTGTTATGAAAAAAATCAATACGTGGAAAAAGCTCATTTGCGTGATCGACATACGCCTGTACTTCAGCATAATTCGCAACATTGGCCTGTTTACAGTAAGCAGACCCTTGTTGATCTTCGATCAATTGCTGGGTTTCAAGAATGGCATCACGGTTATAATCTACTAGTAAAACCTGTGCCCCCTGCTTGCATAACTGCACAGCTGTTGCCCGTCCAATTCCACTACCTGCACCTGTTACAATGCCAAATTTATCTTTAAAGTCCATGATTAAGCACTCCGAACAACGCTGTTACTGTTTTTTTGTTTGAATTGAAATCCTCGATATTGATCAGCGGCAATCTCATTACAAAGCTGGCGATAAGGTCCAATACCTGGTAAATAAATTAAAAAGCGACGAGGCTTCCCAGTAATATTTGCACCGGTATACCAAGACTCGGCTTTCGTAAATAACGTGTATTCAGCGATTTCCTGACAACGCGTACTCCACTGCTCTTCAGCTGCTACACTTGCCTCGATCTGGTCATATCCACAATTTTGCATATAATTCAGACAATCTATAATCCATTCGACATGCTGTTCAATACACAATGGCATGTTGCTGAGTACAGAAGGGCTTTCTGGTCCAGTGATCATAAAGAAATTCGGAAAACCTGCGGTAGTGAGTCCGAGATAAGTTCGAGTTGCCGCTCCATTTTCCCATTTATCCTGCAGTGAAATACCATCAACACCACGAATATCCATTTTAAATAGAGGGCCGGTCATACCATCGTATCCTGTGGCATATACCAAAATATCCAATTCAAAATATTCCTCAATGGTTTGCAAGCCATGTGCATCAACTGCAACAATTGGATTTTCCTTAATATTTACCAATTTTACATGAGGCTGATTAAAGGTTTCATAAAACTGTGTTCCAAGAATTGGGCGTTTAGTTCCATAATAATATTGCGGTTGTAATTGCTTGGCTGTTTCATCATCCTCAATACTGTCTGCGATTTTATCCCTAAAAAACGCTGCTATTGCTGCATTAGACTGTTCATTGGTTAACAAATCGTTATAAGAAGTTGCAAGATAAAAACCACCTTTATCCCAAGCATTTTCAAATACTTGTAAACGATGTTCGTCACTGTCCTCCATTGCGGATTTGTTTGGAGGATCTTGTGGCATCCCAAACATGGTTTGATGCATTTGTGTTTTCAACGCCTGAAAACTATTTTTTATCTGTTGGCGTTCTTGATCCGAATATGGACGGTTATTGGCAGGCGCAACATATTGAGGAGTTCGTTGGAAAACCACTAAGTGTTCTGCTTCCTTGGCAATTTCTGGAATGCTTTGCACCCCACTTGACCCAGTCCCAATAACACCAACTCGCTTTCCTTTAAAATCAACCTTCGCATGCGGCCAATGCCCAGTATGGTAAGCTTGCCCCTGAAATAGATGTTGTCCTTGAATTTCAGGCATATTTGATGCAGACAAACATCCTACACCCGAAATGAAATACTTCGCCGAGAACTGCTGCCCGTCCTGCGTTGTAATGTCCCAGCGCTGGTTTAGTTCATTAAAATGTGCAGAGCTGATGGTTTGATTAAACTGAATATCTTTTTTAAGATCAAACTTATCTGCTACATAATTGAGATAAGCTAGAATTTCAGGTTGTGCTGGATAACGTGAAGACCAACTCCATTCCTGAAACAGGGCTTCAGAAAAAGTATAGTTATAAGAAAAACTTTCTGTATCACATTTCGCGCCAGGATATCGGTTCCAATACCACACCCCACCAACGCCATCACCTTTTTCAAAAGCCTTGACCTTAAACCCAGCTTCTCGCAGCTTTAATAACATATAGAGCCCAGAGAATCCCGCTCCAACGACCACTGCATCCAGAAATATATTGCTTGTGCCTGAGGCTACTTCTATTATCATATCCAAATACTCCTTTTGAATTTTGATGAAAAATTCATCATAGGAGCTTGAATCGGATACGGACATTCCCGATTTCTATACTAACAATTCCCTAAAAAGGAGGATAAGCATTGATCCCACCTTCCAGAATAATTAAACAGGTGCAACAAATACAATTGGCAAAAAGCCATGAAGAACAGCTCTTTATGATTTTAAAGACTTATATGTCACTTTTCCCGATGGTGAATGCCACACTGTCCAGATATTCTGCACTCGGCTTTTTAGGTGAGGGTATTATTGCAATGGAGGGCGAACAGCTCGAGTACATCAGTGAAATACGAGATGACATTCGCTCTATTCCTATTATTTATCAAGCGATACAGGAGCGTAAGGCATCTTTTTGCCGAGGAATTGATTTTCTAAAAATGGTGAGTAGTCGCTATCAAATTGCAAATCATGTCCAAGCGATTACGGTGACTCCCATCTGCAATGGCTCAGCAGTGTTGGGATTTATTTGCAGCACCAAATTTAGTGCTGGGGCTCAACTTAACCCAATACTCCTCAATGCTTTGACCCAGTTTGGGCACCTAGTAGGTCAATACATGGCGGGTGGAACTGCCCTACAATTAAAAAATCGTCTGAGTAAAAGAGAACTCGAAGTTATGAAAAGAGTTTCATTGGGCGAAAGAAGCAAGGAAATCGCCGATGCTCTAGAGATTAGCGAATTAACCATTAACCAGTATATCCAATCATCAGTCAAGAAGTTACTTGCGCATAACCGTACCCATGCTGTCAGCATTCTACTACGCGAAGGTGTCTTGACTTAATCCCAAAGCATTCACTCATAAGTTGAATATCAAGAGGCAACTTCGGTTGCCTTTTTTAATACGCTAACGACACTCTAAATACTTCGGATCATCCAAACATCGCAGTCGTTTAATGAGCGATACAAAATACGCATCATAATAACCAGAGTCGACATAACGGTTTCGAATCTTCACTACCATCGCATCATAGCCCTGTTTCTCATAACCTGAGATATCCGCCCAGTAATAAGCTGGTAAATGGTTTTCCCATTGAATGGCTTGTGCAGCAAGCACATTGCTGTTGCGTACAAACCAAGAGCGTATTTGATGACCGAAGCCCGCGGGGTAACCTTGTGGCCGAATCACGATATTCATCGCAAAATATGCCATAGGGAAGTTGACGACCTGTGTGTCTGCACCAAATTCCTTTTTCAAGTTATACGGTAATATTCCATAAGCAGGTGCAGCCAAAATATCAATTTTTTTCTGCTTAAAAGATTCCACCGCATTGGAAAAATCAACATAGACTGGTTTTGCACCGACACTTTGTACCAATGCCTGCTGTGGCGGATTATTTTCTAAAATTCCAATGCTTTTATTCTTTAACTGAGACACTTTATTAATCTGTTGGGTATTCATGATCATATAGGCTGTCCCAATCGGGATCATGCCCAACACTTCATAATCTCCACTCAGCATACGTTTTTCGACATTTGAATTATTCAGTAGTTGTAAAAATGTCCGAGCCACACGATTATTCGGAATCAGTCCAATCCCCCCACTTGTGCCCATAAAACGGTTATAGCGATAGGTATTAAAATTGGATGCCACCAAGCCTGAACATTTACGCTGATCAAATGCCTGTATGGCCTTCTTTTCATTTTTAAAGGTTTGAAAGCTTAACTGAACTTGATTTTGTTGTGCGTACAGACGAATGTCCTGTAAACGACGACTGATATCACCCTGTGTACTTAAAGGATCAAACACGCACCAAGACTGTTCCACAGCCCAACTTGCGGTTGTCATCAATCCGAATAAGATCATGCAAATTATTTTTCTCATGTATCACCCTTTACACCTCACAGCAAACCTCGTGCTCAATTTAGGCGGTTCCTTTCAGGAATCTATTGGTATTTATAATTCAAAATACATACCAACTCTTTAAACTTTCTTTACAGTCTAATCGAATTATTTTTCATTACTATGTGCCAATAAAGCAGCAGCATAGTCATTAAAGCAAATCAAATGGTCAAATCGAAACCCCGTATCCGATAATCGGGTGGCATAGATCCGCTTGCCTGTCTGTTGTTGTGTCAATAGTTTCAAGCTGGGGAGCTGTAGCTGTTGTTGAAACCAGAGAACAATTTCGTGCATAGGTAAAGGTATATTATTACTAACAATATAGCTTGATTCAACTTTAGCTAAATTAATCAATCCGGCTAAAAATTTTGCTAAATCATCAATATGAATACGGTTACTAAAATGCACTGCAGGATAAGTCGATGTTTGCTCAGCCAGCTTTTTTAGCCGAGCGATTGAAGTTCCATAGATTCCTGTAGGACGCACAATAATACTTTGTTGCGGATAATGCGCTTGCCAAAGTAATTCCATCTCCCGAAGAATGCTCCCTTGCTCATCAGCAGGCTGTATCAGCGATTCATCATCAATTCGCTCTCCTGCATTTTCGCCATACACCCGAGTCGAGGACACGATCACGATTCGTTGCACAGCATGTCCTTTAAGTGCTGCAACAATCGGTGCCACACTGTCGACATAAGTTTGTTGATAAGCATCAATCCCACTTTCTGAGGGCGCCAAAATCACATAGACCACATCAATCGGGGCTAAGCCTGTCAAATTTAGGTGTTGCACATCCTGAATATAATGGGTCGCGTAACAATCTGTTTTTTCACTACGACTTATTGTGCTAATGTGGTGACCTTGCTCAAATAAGTGTTTAGCGACACGCTGAGATGTTTTACCATAACCAATAAATAAAATATGCATACACACCTTTGAGCAGAGATGACATCAGTTCAGCAATTACAAGGCGTTGGTGCTGCCGCAGCGACCCTTTTAGAAAAGCTTCATATTTTTAGCACGGATGATTTGTTATTCCATCTTCCTCGTGACTATGAAGATCGTAGCACTATTATTCCAATGAATCAGCTGATCGTTGGACGAAGTTACTTGCTTGAAGGTGAAGTCCGTTCTGTCGATTTCCCTCCGGGGAAAAAGAAATCGCTCGCTGCCCTATTACAAGATGATTTTGGTAAGGTAACTTTACGCTTTTATCATATTTATAAAGGCCTGACTGATCGCATCCAAATGGGGCAACGATTACGAATTTTTGGTGAAGTTCGCGTTGGTGCACGGGGTTTAGAGTTATATCATCCTGAAATTCAGGTCATTCAACAGCATACTGCATTACCCAAGACCCAACTCACTGCGATTTATCCCAGCACCGAAGGCTTAACCCAGCCCAAGCTGCGTGAATATGTACGCCAAGCACTTAAGCATCATAGTGATGACTTACCTGAATTATTGCCCAGCAAATACAGCAATGGCTATGAACTGAAACAAGCACTGCATTACATTCACGAGCCACCGATTGATGCCAATATGCTGCAACTCAATCAAGGTTCGCATCCTGCACAACAACGCCTGATTTTTGAAGAACTGGTTGCCCATCAAATCAGTCTACTCACCCGTCGTGCTTATATTCGGCAAATTTCTGCACCACGCTTTAGTAGCAGCAAAGTGCTGGCGAAGAAGCTATTGGAAGGCTTGCCCTTCCAAATGACCAATGCACAAAAGCGGGTGTCCAAAGAAATTTTACAAGATCTGAAGCAAGATCAGCCGATGTTACGTCTGGTACAGGGTGATGTCGGTGCAGGCAAAACCTTGGTAGCAGCAGTAGCAGCCTGTCATGCGCTGGAAGCCGATTGGCAAGTGGCGCTTATGGCACCGACTGAGATTTTAGCTGAACAGCATTATTTAAACTTTAAACGCTGGTTTGAGCCTTTGGGTATTCAAGTCGCATGGCTGTCAGGCAAACAAAAAGGCAAAGCCCGAACCCAAGCTGAACAACAGATTAAAGAAGGTCATGCCCAACTGATCGTGGGCACGCATGCCCTATTTCAAGATACAGTCGGTTTCTCCAAGCTGGGTTTGGTGATTATTGACGAGCAGCATCGCTTCGGTGTTGATCAACGCCTCGCTTTAAGAAATAAAGGTGCCGATCAATTTACCCCGCATCAACTGGTCATGACTGCAACACCGATTCCTCGTACTTTAGCCATGAGTGCTTATGGGGATTTAGATACCTCGATTATTGACGAACTTCCGCCTGGACGTACCCCGATTCAAACCGTAACCATTCCCCTAGAACGGCGTGAGCAGGTGCTGCAACGTATCGCAAGCAATTGTCGTGAAGGCAAACAGGCCTATTGGGTTTGTACCTTGGTTGAACAATCTGAAACGTTGGATGCGCAAGCGGCAGAAGCCACTTATCAAGAAATTAAAGAGCGTTTTCCAGACATCAACATTGGTCTGGTACATGGCAAGATGAAGGCCGATGAAAAGCAAAGTGTCATGCAAGCCTTTAAAGACAATCAGTCTCAGCTGTTAATTGCCACTACAGTCATTGAAGTCGGGGTCGATGTCCCGAATGCGTCGATCATGGTGATTGAAAATGCCGAGCGCTTGGGCCTTTCCCAATTACATCAATTACGTGGTCGAGTAGGCCGTGGGGCAACCGCCAGTTTCTGTGCCCTACTGTATAAAACCCCTTTGTCTCAAAATGGTCAGGAACGTCTTTCGATTTTACGTGAGAGCAATGATGGCTTTGTGATCGCAGAAAAGGATTTGGAAATTCGAGGTCCGGGAGAATTACTCGGCACCAAACAAACTGGAGATATGGGCTTTCGTGTGGCACGTTTAGAACGGGATGACCATCTGCTTACCCAAGCGCATTATGTGGCAGAGCAAATTCTGAAAGATTATCCCCAGCATGCAGATGGTCTACTCAAGCGCTGGCTGCCTGAAGCACCACGATATGCCTATGTTTAAACGACTTGGCACATCAGCACAGCAATTATTTGATTATTTAACACCGTGTAGTCTCTGCGACATTGGGATGAAACGTCAGTTTGGTGTATGCCACAGTTGCTGGCAACAACTGCCTTGGCTAAAGCAAAGCATTGAGCGTAACCAACAACAGGTCTTGGTCGCCTGTGATTATGCCTATCCGATTGATCGGATCATTCAACAGTTTAAATATGAGCAAAAACTGCATCATCAAAGAATATTAGATGGTCTGCTATTACAACTCAAACTTCCGAAAGTACATGCGATTGTACCCATGCCAATTTCGGCCGATCGTCTAGCAGAACGCGGCTTTAATCAGGCTCTTCTACTCGCCAAGGCATTGAGCAAAAGCTTAAATATCCCCGTTTGGCAACCCGTACAACGCTTGGCTCAGCACTCACAAAAAGGACTATCCCGTTTAGAACGTCTTGAAGATATTGAGCAACAGTTTGTGGCAGCACCACCTAACTCAATCCGTTATCGCAACGTCCTCATTGTCGATGATGTGCTCACCACAGGCAGCTCAATCAGTGCCTTATCCCAAGTCCTAAACCAACTCGGCTGCCAACAGATCTATAGTGCCTGCGTAGCAGCCGCACAAGTAAAACCGCCTAACTCAGTTGATTTTGCTGACACCACGGAATCACAATGTCTTTCGTTAAGGGTGCCAATAAAGTAGATTGGTCATTCAACTCAATCCATTTCATTTCTGCAATTTCTGCGGCAATTTTTGGTGCTTGCTTTAATTCAACCGCATAGACATAACTCACCAACACATGATCAGGTTCATTGGCGGCAGCCGTTTCAAAACGACCAATGAATTGTTTCAATTCACATTCACAGCCAATTTCCTCCAAAATCTCACGTTGTATCGTGATTTCAGGTGGCTCATCCGTTTCCAATTTGCCGCCCACTTGCATAAATGCTTGAGTATTTTGTTTGCGTACTAATAACAATTGATTGTGTTCATTTAAAATGACAGCCGCCGCCACGGTGATGATGTTCACAAATCCATCCTTAAGCTTGTATTTCAGTTGTTGATGTCCACTTGGGTGTCGCAGGTTGGTAGGCCGAAAATGCAGCCAAAACATCCTCAATCTGCTCTGCCACAATCAATTTATTAACAAAACGTTCCTGACTAAAACCACGTTCAACAGAGCCTTGAATCATCCGAATCAAGTCCTCATAGAAGCCATCCACATTTAAGAATGCACATGGTTTCTGATGAATCCCCAATTGGCTCCATGTCCATTGTTCAAAGATTTCTTCCAGTGTGCCCGCCCCACCCGGTAAAGCCACAAAGGCATCGGATAGCTCAGCCATTTTGGTCTTACGCTCATGCATATTCTTGACGATATGCAATTCCGTGAGACCTGTATGTGCCAACTCTCGATCGACCAAAGCCTCTGGAATTACGCCGATGACTCGTCCGCCCGCCTGTAATGCACTATTAGCGACCACACCCATTAAACCTGAACGACCACCGCCATAGACCAAGGTTTGTCCCTGTGCCGCAATTGCCTGACCTGTCGCCTCAGCCATTTGCTGATAAATAGGATCATTACCAAGAGAAGAACCACAGAAAACACATATAGAATTCATACAATTAAAACCGTTTTATATAACTGTCATGCTGATAAAGTAGGCTATGTAACAAGATTTTTGAGAAAATAACGTTTAGGCAAGTGTTTTTCGTTTCATCCTTGTCTAAAATACACCCTGCTTTTCGGTAATGGCCGAAAACATTACACCGACTGCGCGAGGAAAAAAGACATGCTTGAAGCCTTTTATGCCACAGAGCGCGGTAGTCTAGAAGATGCAACCATCAACGGAGGTTTCGATCTCCACCCCGAACTGGTCTGGATTGATCTCATCGCCCCTTCCCAAGAAGAACAACAATGGGTTCTAGATGCGTATGACCGAAACTTACCGACCTTAAAGTCGCTTGAAGATATTTCCTCATCGGCACGATTTTACCGTGATGATGATGGAATTTTGCATATCAGCACCTATTTTTTAACAAAGAATAAAAACTTTCAAGTCGATGGTGATACTGACGACTCTTTACCCATGTTAGCCATGGTGCAAACGGTTGCATTTATTTTGCATAAAGATCGCTTATTTACCATGCGTGGCGAGAAGTTGGTTGCATTCCGTGCCTTCCGTGCGCGGGCTCGCCGCAATGACTATGACATGGACTATAAAGATCCAACATGGATCTTGCTCGGTTTACTTGAAGCGAAACTAGATGAGCTTGCGGATATCTTGGAAGATATCCACAAGGACTTGGAACGATATTCCACAGAAGTTCTGAATAACCATCATCGTGAGAAAATTTTAGACCTTGATGACATGATTACCCGCTTAGCCCAGCAAGAAGATATGTTGGGAAAGGCACAGCTGTGTTTAATTGATTTACGCCGTGTATTGACCTTTTTAGCACGGCCGCGTGCCTTAGGCAGTCATATTTATGATGCGGATATTCGTGAGTTAAGTGAGGATGTCCGTTCTCTGGTGGAACATGATGCCTTCTTATTCCAAAAAGTGCGATTCTTACTGGATACCACTTCAGGCTTCATTAACACCGAACAGAACGATACCATTCGTCGTTTCTCGATTTTACCGAGCATGCTGGCGCCACCGATGTTGATTGCCAGTATTTATGGGATGAACACTGATGTCCTACCCTTTGCGCATGGCAGTCTCAGTTTCTGGATTGTGATTGGTATTCTGATGGCCTTCTTGGTACTGCCAATGTTCTACTTCCGCTGGAAAAAATGGATCTAAACAGCAAAGGATTATTTCTATTTTTGAATATAATCCTTTCAATCTCAACAGCGTTTGCATGTGCGCCACACTCTCCCAAAGATGTGTTTATAGCACGTGTCCAATCTATACATAAGCAGTCTTCTGACACCCAAAATCAATTTGAATTTCAGCCTGTTCACTTTGTATTTCAGCATTTTCTCACCAAGTTATTTACACCTAAATCCACCCAATGGCACAGTGATTTCCATGATAAAACAATAAAAACCAATGATTTAGTGATTGGTCTTGCCTATTCCGCAGATTCTGCTGCCCCAAACAATTACCAGATCAGCACGATGGCATTATTAGGTTGTGAGAAAAACGTCATATCGATCGATCATCCAATTGCCCCCTTTACGGCATGGGATAGACAAGTTAAAAGCTGCAGTAATGCCCCATCTAGCATCAAATTATTGGATGGTTTTTTAGAATATGATCAAAATTATTATTTAGCAAAGTTATATCAAAAATATCCAAGTTGTGAGGCGCTATTTTCAGCTTTTCCCAAAAGTTAAGCATAAAAAAAGAGAGCTAAAAATAGCTCTCTTTTTCCACTTTGCCAGATCAATCAAATCAATTTCAAATCATCTTGTAAATGGCAAGCTTGGATGATTTTCAACATCTTCTCAGACACATTTTTAAAGTGCAGGCCTTTATTTTCAGGGGTTTGACGCAGCCATTGCACCAATACTGCCAAAGATAAAGTATTTCCTTGTTCAAGCTGAGCCAAATCAACAACCAAAGGAAAATTTTGATGTTGCTGAATATGCTTTAAACCAGCCTGATAGATCTGTTCTGCATTTTCAAAATTAATTGTTTTCGACACAATTAATTGCTGATCAATATATTGAATCACCCGTCACCTACTTATTTTTTGCTAACAGCAGCGTCTGCATCTGGTTTAAATGTTGCAATCGCTTTATTGATGTCACCACCATTACGCTGAACCGTTGCCGCAAACTGGTTACGGAATTGCAAACCAAGGTCAATACCAGACACATTGATATTACGTACTTTCCATTGATCGCCTTTGTCAGTTAACTGGAACGATACTGGAATTTTTTCGCCGTTGTGCAAGAAGTCTAAAGTCACCACAGGGTTCTTGCTGTTGGTCGATTTAAACGGACGCATGGTGTAGCTTTCATTGGTATATTTCGCGAAAGCACCACCATAGTTCTCAATAATAACCGCACGGAAGTTCTGTTCAAACTGAGCACGTTGAGCAGCTGTTGTGTATTGATTATTCGCATATGTCCCTAACACAATACGGGTAAACGCTTGTGAATCGACATATGGATCAAGGTTTTGACGAATAATCGTGCGAACCAAAGCTGGGTTATTCTGTAGTTTCGGTTTCTCTGCTTTTAAACGTGTAATCAAGCCATCAGCCACACGTTTAACAAAATCAGGCGGGGTCTCTGTAGGTGCTGCAAATGCCGCACTTGCAAGCATAGTAGATAATACGCTTGCCGTTAGAGTTTGTTTCAATAATGTATTCACTTCAATCTCCTAACCTGAATTACTCAACAAAAGACGGTTCTGCTTCAGCAGCAGGCTGCGAAGCTGAACTTTCTGTCGCAGTTGAGCTTGATGTGGCTTTGCCAGCACCGCCAGTAATAAACTTACTGATTAAATCTTCTAAATCCATTGTTCCTTGGGTATTTGAAACCACGTCACCACGTTTTAAGTAGTTCACTCCACCACCGGGTACAACTTTCAAATATTTCTCACCCAACAGACCATTGGTTGCAACCATAATATAAGCATCTTCATCCAAAGTTGTGATGGAGGTCATGTTTGCAATAAGTTGCTGTTCCATTTCTTTTTGTTTCGCAGCATCTGCCTGTTGATAATCAGAGCTATAGCGCAATTCTTCAAGTGCATTCTTTTGCACTTCTTTTAATTGCTCTGGGTTAAAACTCGTCAACTTACCATCCAGATCAAATTTGACTGTTGCTAAACGTGTCACAGGATCAAGGGTAATCGATTCAACACGGCCAATCGTCACACCACTCATGGTCACTTTGGCACGTGCCTTTAAACCATTTACGTTATCAAACTGCGCTGTCATGCTATAGCTATCACGTAAATTAGTACCGACTAAACCACTGACTTTCATCGCAAGAAAAAATAGAGCGATACCGAAGATAATGACAAAAATACCTACGGCCAGCTCACTAGTACGTGATTTCATTAAATCCCTCCGAACATGACCGCAGTCAACACGAAATCAAAACCTAATACACAAAGTGAAGAATACACAACCGTTCTCGTCATTGCGGTCGCAATACCTTCTGGCGTCGGATCACAAGCATAACCTTGATAGACCGCTACCCATGTACAAATTAAAGCAAATACAATGCTTTTGATAATGGTGCCATTAAAAATGTCATGCCAGAACTGTACGCTACTTTGCATACCTCCCCAGAATGAACCTTCATCCGCACCCAAGAAATCAACACCAACCATTTTGCCGCCAATAATACCAATGGTTGCAAAAATCACAGTGAGCATTGGCAAGCTAACAATCCCCGCCCACAGACGTGGAGATACGATTTGTCTAAGTGGATCAACCCCAATCATTTCCATGCAGGCAAGCTGTTCACTTTGTTTCATGGAACCAATTTCAGCGGTTAATGCTGAACCAGCACGACCTGCGAAGAGCAGTGCAGCCACCACTGACGCCAGTTCGCGCAGTAGTGTCAATGAAATCGCCGTTCCCAGCATTGCCTCACTACCAAAGGTGACCAGAATGCTATACATCTGCAAGCCAAGCACCGCACCAATAAACAAACCTGAAACAGCGATGATCAGCAGGGACATGACCCCGACACGATACATTTGATAAATAAAGCGCTGAAACCCGCCTTTCGATGGCATGGAAAATAAAACTTGCAAGAGCATCAATGCCGCAGCACCAATCCCCTTTATCCGCTCAATAACGAGTCTACCTAACCAGGCAATCGCATTCATGGACGAACCTCGTTATCTAAATATGCTTGGTGAGTAAATTGATATTCGACAGGCCCCTCAACCGAACCTGTTAAAAACTGGCGTACAAATGGCGATGCATGATTTTTTAATTGTTCAGGCGAACCTTCACCCTGAATTTTACCTTCTGCAACCACATAAATATAATCTGCAATCGACAAAGTCTCGGCAACGTCATGCGAGACAATAATGGTTGTTAAATCGAGCGCTTCTCTTAACGAGCGAATTAGACGCGTCAAGACACCCATTACAATCGGGTCTTGGCCCGCAAAAGGCTCATCATACATAATCAATTCTGGATCAAGTGCAATTGCGCGTGCCAAAGCCACACGACGATTCATCCCGCCTGAAAGTTCAGATGGCATTAACTGTTCAGCACCACGCAAACCCACTGATTCCAGTTTTAAAGCTACCAATTCTGCAATGATATGTTCAGGAAGTTGAGTATGGGCACGAATTGGGAAAGCCACATTTTCGTAGGTCGACATATCGGTAAATAATGCCCCACTCTGAAATAACATCCCCATACGCGCACGTGCAGCAAATAATTCATGGCGAGACATGGTTGCAATGTTCTTGCCATCGAGCAGCACTTCACCCTGATCAGGTACCAACTGTCCACCAATCAGACGTAATAAGGTTGTTTTACCCGTACCAGATGGGCCCATAATTGCAGTAATTTGACCACGTCGAATGGTGAGGCTGATATCGTCATAAATGACGCGTTCTCCTCGATTAAAGCTCAAGTTTTTAACTTCAATTAAGGCTTCAGCATCGAGAGGAGATTTGTTATTCATAATGGCATCATTCCTGCACTTTTTATGCACGCATACTATACACCGAATCATTAAACACTTGTTTTTATTTTGATAACCGATGTATGAAGATTATTTAATTTATGTAGTTATTCTTTGAAACAGTTTGGCTTGTACTGTGCAGGGAATTGACCTTAAAAGCGTCTGAGTGATTGGTATCAAATAATGCATAGGCAAAAAACAAGCCATTACACAGCATTAAAATGACAAATAGACACGGCAGCCCTTCACTACACATGAAAGACCAAGTTTGACTCAAAAGACTTTTATTTTGCTTAACCCTATTCATTTCTTATTTAAAATTTGAATTAGTACACATTTTTACAATTTTACATGACTAACACAAAATAAAAAAGCCAGTTTTTCAACTGGCTTCTTGTTTTCATCGGTTTTTAGCGATTAAAAATCGTTTTTGCGACGACGGTCGCCACCAAAAGTTTCTTCACGTGAACCACGAGCTGGACGATCATCGCTACCAAACTTACGTTTTGGACGATCTTCACCACCGAAGCTACGTTTTGGACGGTCATCACCAAAGCTACGCTTTGGACGGTCGCCGAAGCCACCTTCACGTTGTGGACGATCACCGAAATCACGTTTTGGACGGTCACCGAAGCTACCTTCACGACGTGGTTTGTAATCTACACGGTTACCACGGTTGTCATCATTCGAATCAAAACGCGGCTTATCATTGAAACCACCTTCACGGCGTGGGCGATCAGAGTTGAACTCGCGACGTGGACGGTCTTCACCACCAAAGCTACGCTTTGGACGATCATCAAAACCACCTTCACGGCGTGGACGATCTGAATTGAACTCGCGACGTGGACGGTCTTCGAAACCACCTTCACGGCGTGGACGATCTGAATTGAACTCGCGACGTGGACGGTCTTCGAAACCACCTTCACGGCGTGGACGATCAGAGTTGAACTCGCGACGTGGACGATCTTCACCACCAAATGATGGACGTTCACCACGTGGTTTGTCATCGAAGCTACGACGTGGACGATCATCACCGCCTTCACGACGTTTGAAGTTACCTTCACCTTCAAAACGACGACCACCGCCGAAGCCACCACGACCACGACCGCCGCCATCACGACCACCGCGACCACGACCGCCACCGTCACGACCTGAACGTGCAGGAGGTGGAGATGGTTCTAAACCTTCGATTTCAGATACATTTAAACGTGCATCTAAATAATCTTCTAAAGCACGGATTTTACCACGCTCACGGTAAGTCGCTAAAGTTACCGCTTGACCTGTACGGCCAGCACGACCTGTACGGCCAATACGGTGTACATAGTCTTCGTTTTTCATCGGTAAACCGAAGTTAATTACGTGTGAAATTGTTGGTACGTCTAAACCACGTGCTGCTACGTCAGTTGCAACTAAGATTTTTGCACGACCTTCACGGATGCTGCGTAAACGACGGTTACGAACGGTTTGTGGCATCGCACCATGCAACGCAACAACAGAGTGACCTGCTTCAGCCAATTCTTCAGCAAGCATATCTGTATCTTCTTGCGTGCTCGCAAAGACAACAGCTTGGTCTACTGATTCGTCAGATAACCAATGCGTAAGTAATTTTTTCTTGTGTTCAAAACCATCAGTCCAATGTAATGTTTGGGTTACATCAGTGTTGGTGCTGTGACCTGTTTCAATCGCAATACGTTGTGGATCATTCATCATGCGTTCAGCAAGACGGATAATACGATCTGCAAAAGTTGCAGAGAACATCAACGTTTGGTTACGGTTTGCAGCTAATTCACCAATCGCTTCTAAATCTTCAGCAAAGCCAAGATCAAGCATACGGTCAGCTTCATCAACAATTAAAGATTCAACTTTATCAAGCTTTAATTGACGACGGTTAACAAGGTCAAGTAAACGACCTGGAGTCGCAACGACAACTTGTGCACCTTTAAGCTGTTGGATTTGTTTACCAAAAGGCATACCACCCATAATTGCAGCAATACGAACACCTTTCATGTGACGTACAAATGCAATCGCGTCTTGGCTTACTTGTTGAGCCAATTCACGTGTAGGAGAAATAACTAAAATTGTTGGCTGAGTCACAGCTTTCATGCGCTCTTTAAATGGCACAAAAGTTTCCTGACCCGCTAGCGCGTTTAATGTAGGAAGTAAGAATGCTGCTGTTTTACCAGAACCAGTCTGGCTTGAAACTAATAAATCTTTTCCTTCTAACGCAGCTGGAATCGCTTGTTCTTGCACAGGAGTTGGCGTAGTAAAACCTAAACCTTCTAGGGCTTGTTGTAAGGTTTCGTGCAAAGAAAATTCGGCAAAAGTTTTGCTCATAGAGAGTTTCACCCTTGTGGGTGCTCCATTTTAATAAATACAAAAAATAGACATCGGCAACAAGCGGCAAAGCGACTCAAGCTGAAAATAGATGAAATTCAGCGGCGATCCGAATAACGACGATGTGGACTAAACGCACGCTTGATTACTGCCTCAACCTGAAGAATCGCTAAGCGATTTGGGCGCAAGATGTGGTCCTCTCTATGGACAGCGTGCGCTAATATGAATAGAACTGAATGTTCAGGTAATGAACTGGAATTTAAGTGCGTGGGCGGATTATAGCAGAATAATTTTAAAAGTCACCTTTTTTGATAGGTTTTTCTCATGGACCACCTTTATTATTCGTATCTCAAGCCACTTTCCATCTTCAAATAAGCGCTATTAACTTTAAATATCAATTGAGATTTCAGCAAGTTGCCTACCAGTGAAAAAGTCGATTATTCAAAATTTAATCTTCTGTTTCTCTCAGCTTGAATTGTTAATTTTTACAAAAAACTGAAAGAAGCAAACGAATGTAAGCGCATGTTAATCCCTACTACAACCTTGTCAGGGGGCGGTTCTGTTAATATAAGATGACATTTTAAACCTACATAACTAAAGAACCGTGAACGAATTTTCAATTCCTCTTTTTCTCTACTTGTCTTTAAATAAGTTCGATTCATCTGTCTCGTTACAATAAGTTGAACACACAACTCTAGATCTACAGCAGGAAGTAATAAAAACGTGAAAGGATGATTTTCTACTGCTTCTTTAACTTTAATATAGTCACGATGAATATGATTTGGATAGGTCATAAATCCTGAAGAACAGACGATCAAATTGATTGAACCTGATTGTTGTTTTGCCTTCAACTCAAGAAATAGTTCAAAATTACGTAAAGCATAGCGCTCATAGCCTTTTGTTGTAATGTACTGTGCGATATCTCCTTCTAACGTCATAAAATATTCATCTAGATCATAACAAGTACACTTTAATTGTGATGCTAATAATTTTGCAGTTGTTGTTTTTCCTGCCCCGCCTGGGCCAATGAAATAGATCAGCAATTTGTTTACCTTATTTTCTGAGCCTATAAAAAAAGCCCTCAAATATTGAGGGCTTTTTTATAAATCTACAAATTATTTTGCAGCATCGCCCCAAGCTGGAACAACTGCTTGCATCAACGGCTTTAACATCTTAAGTGAGCTCGCAATAACCTGACCATTATCAAATGATTCATTACCACCGCGTGCATCAACAACCACACCACCCGCTTCTTTCACAATTAACTCACCCGCAGCGATATCCCACGGTTTTAAACCCAATTCAAAGAAACCATCAAAACGACCCGCAGCAACATAAGCCAAGTCAAGTGCCGCTGAACCACCACGACGGATTTGTGCGCCTGATTTAGTCACTGCCAATAATGAAGCGAAATGCTGTTCAGCATAAGAAACGATCTCACCATTACGCTTTGCACGGTATGGATGACCGACTGCAAGGAAGGTATTTTCCAAGCTATCTTTTACATTGACACGAATACGACGTTGGTTCATGACTGCACCGCGACCACGGCTAGCAGAGAACAATTCATCACGAACTGGATCATAGATCACGCCGTGTTGCGTTACACCTTTATGCTGTACAGCAATCGAAATACAGAAATGTGGGAAGCCATTGATAAAGTTTTGTGTGCCATCTAGAGGATCAATCACCCAGCACCAATCTGCATCGTGACCTTTACCTTCTTGCATGCCAAACTCTTCACCAAGGAAGCTGTGGTTTTTATAGCTTTTACGGAGGGTATCAATTGTAAGTTGTTCCAAGTAACGATCAACACGCGTTACTGGACCATCAATGCCTTTTTCTTCAACTTGTAAATCGAGTTTATGACGATTTTGATGTGCCTTTAAAAGCTCTTGACCAACTGTTTGAGCCGCACGCGCAGCCATAACCACCATAGGTTCCATTGAACACCCACTACAAATTTGAAGATTTTGACAAAGAATAATGCATAAAAGCGCGTATATTCTAGCAAATATAAGCGCTTTTAGGGGAAAAATGTTGCGAAAAATTATTTTCGCTTTTACATAAGCTTATAGATTAAAACCAAGCTTGCTCAATTGAGGCCAAGATTCCTTGAGCATCTAAACCACAATCTTGCAGCATTTGCTGATGAGTGGCTTGATGCAAGAAGCTATCAGGCAAGCCCAAATTCAAAATCGGTTTGAGGATGCGTGCTTGTGCCAAAAATTCATTCACTGCACTGCCTGCACCTGCCATCACCGCATGTTCTTCTACCGTTACAAACAGTTGAGAACGTGGTGCTAAGTCACGCAGTATTTGTTCATCCAATGGCTTCACAAAGCGCATATTCACGACACGCACACCCATCGAATGTTTGTTCGCAAATTGCTGCGCGGCTTCTACTGATGCTGCAATACGACTACCAAAAGCAAGAATACTAATCTGCTGTTCAGCATCAGGATTGAATTCAGCGACAATTTCAGCCTTACCAATTTCCAACGCTGTCATCTGTTGTTGAATTTCAACACCTGTACCGACACCACGTGGATAACGTACTGCTGTTGGCCCTTCATAGAGATAAGCAGTATGCAGCATTTGACGACATTCATTTTCGTCTTTTGGTGCCATGATCACCATATTCGGTACGGTACGCATATAGGCATAGTCATAAGCACCGGCATGGGTTGGGCCATCTTCACCGACCAAGCCAGCACGATCAATACCAAAAGTCACATCTAAATTCTGTAATGCCACATCATGGATTAACTGGTCATAACCACGTTGCAAGAAGGTCGAATAAATCGCAACCACAGGTTTTAGACCTTCACATGCCATACCTGCTGCCAAAGTCACTGCATGCTGCTCTGCAATGGCCACATCGAAGAAACGCTCTGGATATTGCTGAGCAAATTTAACCATACCCGAACCTTCACACATCGCCGGTGTAATTGCCAGTAAGCGCCCATCTTGTGCAGCTTCATCACACAGCCATTGCCCAAATACATCGGAATATTTAGGCGGTGCTTTTACTGTCGATGTTTTTATAGCTGTAGTCGCCACGGGTGCAATCTTAGTAATCGCATGATAGGTAATCGGATCTGCTTCTGCAGGTGCAAAACCTTTACCCTTTTTGGTATAAATATGAACTAAGCGTGGGCCTTTACGTTTTTTTAGCGCATGAAAAACTTGTGCCAGCTGTTCCACATCATGACCATCAAATGGTCCAAAATAATCAAAACCAATCGCTTTAAATAAATTGTCTGCGGCATCTGTGGCAGATTGATGTAAGCGTGAGTTATAGGTCCACTTTGGATGTGGCTGAACATAGGCTTCACCTTGTTCATTCACATTGACCAATTGACCTGTTTCCCAAATCGCAGCCAAGTGTTTAGCAAAACCGCCGGTACTACATGAAATCGACATATCGTTGTCATTGAGAACCACGATTAAATCAGCATCGTGTGCAACGGCATCATTCATCGCTTCAAAAGCCATGCCCGCAGTCATTGCTCCGTCACCGACGATTGCAACCACATCACATGGATCTTTTTGATAGCGACGTGCCAAGGCCATACCCAGACCTGCCGAAATTGCAGTCGAGGAATGCCCTACACCAAAAGTATCAAACGCGGACTCATCACGTGCAGGAAATGCGGCCAAACCATCTTTACTGCGAATCGTGGTAATACGATCACGACGACCTGTCAGGACCTTATGCGGATAAGCTTGATGACCTACATCCCAAACTAGACGATCGTTTGGTGTGTTAAAACAATAATGCAGCGCAACCGTCAGTTCGATTACACCTAAATTTGCGCCAAAGTGTCCACCACTTTGCCCTGCCGCATACAAAATATATTGACGCAACTCATCCGCCACTTGTGCGAGTTGGCTTTGCTCGAGCTGACGTAATTGTTGTGGATGATCAATATCATCTAACAATGGCGTAACAGGGCGTTGAGTTGGAATTTCGGTATACAACATAATGTGGCAAAGCCTTTTTAAGCCTGGCAAGTCCGAAGCTGGGTTTTAAATGGGGGCAATCATACAATTAAATATGATCTGCCTTCAATCAGCCACACGTGCGAATGATGTAGTGCTGAACATTCTCATGCAAATTTTAAAGAATGGCCCGTAGATTATCCTGAATTATGTCACTGTTTATCAACCATTATTGTGTGCTTTGTATGAAAAAGAAAAACTTATGTGAAAAATCAGAAATTCCAATTCACGCAATCTTCACACATTAAGCTATACTCGAACTGTTTTTATTATCATAGTGAGCTCTCTGTGCCGATTGAATTTATTGCAACATCAAAGCTTCCCACCGCTTTTGGTGACTTCAATATTTCCGTGTTTCAAGACCCCGCAACAGGTGAAGAACATGTGGCGCTTTCCAAAGGTTTAGAAACGGCTCCAGATCAGCCTGTACTCGTGCGTATTCACTCGGAATGCTTGACAGGTGATGCTTTTGCCTCACTGAAATGTGATTGTGGACCTCAACTGCAAGCCACACAACGTTTAATTAATGAGGCGGGTCAAGGCGTGATTTTATATTTACGCCAAGAGGGTCGTGGTATTGGTTTAACCAATAAAATCCGTGCTTATGCCTTACAAGATCAAGGGCATGATACGGTTGATGCGAACTTATTATTAAACCTGCCTGCCGATGCGCGTCGTTATGATATGTGCAGCATTATGTTGGATCACCTTCAGATTAAAGAAGTGAAACTACTGACCAATAACCCTTTAAAATTAAAGGCACTGACTGATTTAGGCATTAATGTGGTTGATCGGGTTCCCTTAACAGTAGGCCGCAATCCATTCAATGAACAATATTTAAAAACCAAACGTGAGCGTATGGATCATCTCTATAAAAAGGATGACTTCTAAGTGTAGAGTCATCTAACTCATTAAAAGAGTATTTATTAATATGAAATTATTAAGTATTTTCTTAGTAACAGGTCTCCTGTTACTAAGTGGCTACACTCAAGCAAATGAGCATAAAGCATCCCCTTTAAATACTAAAATTATCAATCAATTACATAAATTTCAACAGCAAGATCATTTTTTAAGTGATGGCTATCTATATACAGGCGTTCAAGATTCTCAATTAAAAAAATTATTGAATAAAAAGGTAGCTGAGACTGCGGAAGCGTATATCCAACTCTATCAGCATTCTGCTCAACCAAGTAAACAACAACGGCTAAAAATACTGTCGGACGGTATCCATCAAATTGATCCCGATTCACTGGGTACTGATGATAGAGAGCAAGTTGCCGGTACATTTGAACATTTTTTAGATATTACTGGCTTGGAAAGTTCTGAGGGTATTTTAAATACTTGGCTATATAACGAAGAAATTAATAGACTTATCGAAAAGAATCGCGCTGCGCAGTCTAAATAAAAAGTAGTATTGGCTCTCCAAACTTTTCATCCTAAATCATGTATCTGAATATAGATTTAAAAATCCCTTACTTTTTTTATGGATTTATGTTTTGATATAAGCAATCCCTAGATCACTTTCAGAGGATCATCATGCAGCATCCAACTTCAGTTGATATTCAACGTGTTCGCGAGTTTTTACTCGATCTACAGGCACGGATTTGTGCAGGACTAGAGCAACAGGAACGTGCAGGCGGTGGTACCGCAGAATTTATCATTGATGATTGGCAACGAACCGAAGGTGGCGGTGGTCGCTCTCGCGTTCTGCAAAATGGTGAAGTGATTGAAAAAGGTGGGGTCATGTTCTCCCACATCAATATCAGCAAACTGCCCGCTTCTGCGACGGAACGTCACCCACAAATTGCAGGTGCAAAAGCACAGGCACTTGGTGTATCACTGGTGATTCACCCGAAAAATCCCAATATTCCGACCTCACATGCCAATGTCCGCTTATTTGTCGCGGAGCCTGAAGGTCAAGATCCAGTGTGGTGGTTTGGTGGTGGCTTTGACCTAACCCCTTTCTATCCTGATGAGCAAGACGTTCTCAACTGGCATCAAACTGCGTATGACTTATGTCAGCCCTTTGGTGACACGGTTTATGCTGAACATAAGCAATGGTGTGATGATTATTTCTATCTAAAGCATCGTGATGAGCAGCGTGGTGTAGGCGGTTTATTCTTTGATGATTTAAATCAATGGGATTTTGAAACTTGCTTTAAATATATCCAGGCGGTGGGTAATGGCTATTTAGCAGCAATCTTGCCGATTTTTGAAAAGCACCGCGAGCAGCCATATACCGAAGCGCAGCGTGAGTTCCAACTGTATCGCCGTGGTCGTTATGTCGAATATAACTTGGTTTATGACCGTGGTACCTTGTTTGGCTTACAAACTGGCGGCCGTATTGAATCGATCTTGGTGAGTTTGCCGAATCTTGCAGGCTGGTCGTATCGCCCTGAGTGGGATGCGGACTCGGCAGAAAAGCGTCTTACCGATTATTATCTCAAACCAAGAGATTGGTTGGGTTTGCAGAAGTAAATTATATTCCTCATCCCTAGCTCAGATGTTAGGGATGAGGTCTTTCAAGAGCCTTAAAATAAAAAAATTGCTGTATTTTGAATTGGCCGATGAATTAAATCTGATCTAAAGCTTTGCATCAGTTCTCGGCTCAAAGGTTGTGGTTCATGCTTTAATGTCAGCAATAATTGTAAAAATTGACCGTGTGTAAATACCACTAAATTCTTTTCTGCATACTCTCGTTCTAATTGCCTTAATTTTTTATGAAATAGTTGCACCCGAGAATGCAAGTCAGCAAAAGACTCTGCATCATCAGCCTCGTGATAATCATAATCCATCCTTTCCCAATAAGCATTTACCCATAACTTACGATCATCTAGATTCGTGTTGAAACACTTCTTTTCTGAGAGATAGCTAAATTCATGCAAGTTCTCATCAATCTCTGCACTCAACTGATATTTCTGCAAAATCGGCTCTGCTGTCTGATACGTTCGCAAGTACTTAGAAACAATGACATGATCGATTTTTGGTAATAGCTCGCATAATTGTCTGGCTTGTTCTTTTCCATGATCGCTCAAACAGATCGATGCATGGGATAAAGCGCGCCCATTAATATTCGCTGCACTTTGTGCATGTCGAATTAAGAAAATACTCATAATGAGATTAATGTTTAGATAATGGTTTGGAAATATCAGAACATGTTCTGATGATCAAATCACGGTATTACCATGCCATAGATGTAAATCCATATTGCAGCTTCTCCTTCAACTTTATAAACTTCAAACAACCTCACCATGTTGATCACTCATGACCAAACAATTTGCTGTTATTGGAAATCCGATTGAACAATCCCGCTCACCTGAGCTTCATCATGCATTTGCAGCAAAAACTGGGGTCGATCTACACTATAAAAAAATTCTTGCACCCTTAGATGGTTTCGAAAGTGCTGTAAAAGATTTCTTTGCGCACAACGGCATCGGCATGAATGTCACCGTACCATTTAAAGAACAAGCCTTTGTCCTTTGCGACCAACTGACTGAACGTGCCAAGATCGCCAAAGCCGTCAATACGTTGTGGATGCAGGACGGCAAACTGTATGGTGATAATACTGATGGTCCAGGCTTGGTTGCAGCAATTCAGGCATTGGGTTGGAACCTAGAAAATAGCCGTATTTTAATTTTAGGCGCAGGTGGTGCAACCCGTGGTGTGATCTACCCTTTGGTACAGGTAGGTGCAAAACAGATTGTGATTGCCAATCGCACCCTTGCCCGTGCTGAGCAGTTGCTTGCAGATTTAGAAAATGCGGTTCCGCAAGCTGAGCTAAAAGCCATTGGCTTAGATCAATTGACAGGTGAGTTTGATGTTGTGATTAATGCAACCTCTGCAAGTCTAACAGGCGATGCCCTAGAACTGCCTGAAAGCTTAGTGTTCCATCATGCTTATGAAATGGCTTATGGCAAACCATCCAGTTTTCTAGATCAGGCCAAACAACGCCAGATTCCGTCTACTGATGGTTTCGGCATGCTGGTTGGGCAAGCGATTGAAGCATTTTCGATCTGGAATGGGGTTAAACCTGAACTGAAAGACTTTTTATAATCTTCAAAGCACAAAATAAAAAACCTGCACTTTGCAGGTTTTTTATTGAGGATAAAGAAATTATTTAACGGTGAGCATCTTCTGATACACCTCTTTGAAAATCTCATAATCAATAAATTCGTTATGCTCGATTTTTAAAGACTGAATCGATTTCTCAGACAATTTATTCTTACGCGCATCCACATACACTTGTCCTAAGATATTTGCGGTCTGTCCAAGTAAGACTTTTTCCTCACTTGAAGCGCCGTTCTCTTGTTCGAACTGGATTTGATATTGCTTGGCAAATAACTGCTGTGGTTGCTTATATTGCGCTTGTAGCTTTTTCCACGCTTGGCGACCTGTATCACCATGCACGGCATCCAGTACAATACGATTTACCGCTTGCCCCAATGTATCATCAAACTGGTCTTCGTTTTCAAGATGATGCTTCTTCTGTAAGGCTTCTATGCTTTGTAGCGCTTTCCCTTTTGGATTATAAACCTCTTCATTGGCATACCAGTACGCATATACAGTGGCAATTTCTTGCAACTCTTGACTTGAATAGCGCTGTACAATTTGTGGCGCACTTTCTGTCAATTTTGCAATAAACACTGCTTTATAAGTTTGATCATAAGCATGTGTTGCATCATAGCGTTGTTCCGCAATTGCTTTAAGTTGATCTTCCAAAGACATGGTATATGGTTCGGCTGAACGTTCTTGAACCCCTGCTTGACCTAACTTCTCAGAAAAACTGCTCACTGCTTGTTCCAGCATTGAGCCTTTGCTTGTTTCTGACCAACTCTTCGCACGTTTCAATTGTGCCTGATCAATTGGTGTTGCTTTACCATAATTTGAAATCAACATATCGGCTTTGACACTAAAACGTGACTTCAATTCAGATAAACCATAGTTTAAATCATAGTCTAATTTAACCGCACGCCCTTGGGCATCCAAACCGATATCCATAATAAATGGATTTCGTTTCTCAACTGGTGGCAATGCTTTTGCAATATCCGCTTGATGCTTGATCCAAAGTGCCTTAAATGCCTGATCATCAATAAATTGATTTTGATCATAGGCAGCAAACTGTTTTTCGACCGTTTGTAATTTAGTGATATAACTCAAGAAACCAGATTCAGCTTGTGTACCAAAGACATCTATGTCATACATACTTTGACAATACTGTGCATCACCATATGTGGTTTTTGCCGTATTTTGCAGGGCCGTACATTGCTCCTCGGTTAAACCGACCTGTTCGTCTTCGGATACGTCTGAATCATCAGATGCTTCAGCTTCTGGATCGTCAGCCGCGGCTGCAACTGCTCGTGCCGCTGCTGCTTCTACCGTATCCTCTTCGGCTTGATCACTATCTTCCGATTCAGCATCATATTCAGTTTCCTCATCCTCCACGCCAAAGTGTTTATTCACCAAGCGATACAATTCTTGGCTGACCACACTGGCATCATCTGCTGAATCTTTCTTATCCAACAATGAAGCGGCTTTGGTTGATTTAGATGAACTTGCTGCATCAACCTCATTGGCAATCAGTTTCTCAAGATTCTCTTCTTTAATGTTGAGAACATTTTGCATGAAGTATTTTTCATTGACCTTGCTATACAAACTGGCTTGTAAAATCAGTTCTTCAATTGAACTTTTTAAACGAATTTTCTCGACCACACCTGCTGCTTGATCAGCAGAAGAAACCGATAAAGCTTGAAGGTTATTTTGATCTGCTAGACGATAATAGACAGCGCCAGAAGCTTTCGTATATTCAGCAAATTTCTTGTAATCCACGTGCTTGAACATATCTTGATATTTAGAAAAATCTAAATAAGCCAGATTGTTCTGACTATCTTTATTGACCAAATACGGCATCAAGGCAAAATAGTTGATATAAAACTTATAATTATTCAGATCAATGACCATCGGTATTTTAGCTTGTACCAGCAAAGTTGGCTTTTCATAACGTGCTGTCAGGTTAAATGAACCCATTTTCTGGCGATAATGCACTGAACCATCATATTCAAACTGCATGTCATTGAGGACATTGGCCATGATTTGGGTAAACTTATCTACCTTGGTCTGACCATTGCTTTTTTGTTCTTGTGCCAAGGCCACATACAAGGCTTGTTTTTGTTTTGTGTTTAAATTGACCTTTTGATCACGTAAATATTGATCGACTTTTTGTTTCAATGCCGTATCCAGAACAGCATTTTCTGCTTTTGTATTGCTATGCTGTTGACTCGGTTCAACATGAATATTAAATTTTCCGCGATAATCATAGCTCGGATATTCGTACATCGCATTCATACTATTGATGGCTTTCTGTTCCAGATTGGTCGAAGCTGTATTGGTTTTAATGACATGTTGTGAACATGCCGAAAGACTCAGACCCATTAAGCATAAAGTTAAATATTTTATACGCATAGCTTTACCAAACACCTTTATATCATTATATTTTCAATTCTAAAATTGAGTAATTTTCACATTTCATATCCGTTTTGACACCAACAGAAATGTGGTTTTTCTAAGAACTTATCTTCAAGGAAATTCGCTTTTCTGACATTCTTTTCCCTAGTGATTATCAATGTATTTTTATCACCATTGTGAATAATCAAAGTATCGAAACAGATAATCCAAAATGATTCAAATACAGGATTAAGATTATGCCAGCTTATAAAGCCCCGCTCCGTGATATTCGTTTCTTAATGAACGAAATGTTAGATTATCCAGCACATTACCAAACTTTGACAAGTGGTCAAAATGCGGATGCTGAAACAGTTGATATGATTCTTGAAGGTGCAGCAGATTATTGCGAAAACGTACTTTCTCCGCTGAATCAATCTGGTGACGAAGAAGGCTGTACTTTTAACAACGGCGAAGTCACTACACCTAAAGGTTTTAAAGAAGCATACGACCAATTCGTTATGGGTGGTTGGCAAGGTCTTTCTTATCCAGAAGAATTTGGTGGTCAAGGCTTACCAATGTCTTTAAACCTGATCAAATCTGAAATGATGGGAACAGCGAACTGGTCATTCACTATGTATCCAGGTTTGAGCACAGGCTGTATGAACACGATCATGCAGTTCGGTACAGACGAACAAAAAAATACCTATATGCCTAAATTGGTTGAAGGGACTTGGTCTGGCACGATGTGCTTAACTGAACCACAATGTGGTACTGACTTAGGTCAAGTTAAAACCAAAGCAGAGCCTGCTGCTGATGGCACCTACAAAATCTCTGGGACTAAAATCTTCATCTCTGCAGGTGAGCATGATTTAACCGAGAACATCATCCACATCGTATTGGCTCGCCTTCCAGATGCGCCAGCAGGTACACGTGGTATTTCTTTATTCATCGTACCGAAGTTCATCCCAACTGCGGATGGCGGCGTAGGTGAGCGTAATACTGTTTCTTGTGGTTCAATCGAACACAAAATGGGGATCAAAGCCTCTGCAACTGCAGTGCTTAACTTTGACAATGCAACTGGTTATCTGATCGGTGAAATCAACAAAGGCTTGCACGCAATGTTTACCTTTATGAACACTGCCCGTATCGGTACAGCAGTTCAAGGTATTGCACACGCTGAACTTTCGTTCCAAGGTGCTTTACCGTATGCAAAAGACCGTATGTCTATGCGCGCCCTTTCTGGTAAGAAAGAACCTGAACGCGTTGGTGATGCGATCATTCACCATGCCGATGTTCGTCGTATGTTATTGACGCAAAAAGCAATTGCTGAAGGCGGCCGCTCAATGATCTATCATGCTGCAAAACTTGCAGACAAAATGACAGATGCATTGGTTAATGGTGATCAAGCCGCTTATGAAGCTTACGATGACAAACTTGGTTTCTACACCCCGATCCTAAAAGGCTTCTTGACTGAACTTGGCTTAGAAGCAGCCAACCACGGTATGCAAGTATACGGCGGTCATGGCTATATCCGTGAATGGGGTATGGAACAAATCGCACGTGATGCACGTATCTCAACCTTGTATGAAGGTACTACAGGGATTCAAGCACTGGACTTAATTGGTCGTAAAGTTCTACTCAGCTCAAAAGGTAAAGTGGTTCGTGACTATACCGCTGAAATCTTGAAGTTCTGTGCAACACATGCACGTAACAAGTATCTCCGTCGTTTTGCTTGGGACTTAACTAAGCTTTGCGCTCAATGGAATACCTTAACCGTTCGTATCATGCTTGCTGCACGTAAAGACCGTGACATCGTTTCTTCAGCTTCAGTTGATTTCTTGATGTTCTCTGGCTATGTGATGATGGCTTACTTCTGGGCACAACAAGCAGTGGTTGCTTCTGAGAAACTAGAAGCAGGGAATGGTAGTGAAACCCCTGAATTCTATAAAGCAAAAATTAAAGTTGCTGATTTCTACTTCGACCGTTTATTGCCACGTGCACAAGGTCATGCAGAATCAATGGTAACGACATCTCGTACCTTGACTTCACTTGCACCTGAACATTTCAGCTTCGATTACTAATCGATACTGCAATAAAAAAGAGCGCTTAATGCGCTCTTTTTTATTTTGAATACAGATGATTTATTCAACTTTCTTGAATACATAGGCTTGTTCTGGGAATGGATATTCTTTAAAGAATTTACGATTCCGCCCATTATCGCCATTCCAGATCTTGTCCAAATCCATCACCAAGTCCTGATTCGGACTGACTTGATAGTACAAGTTGACATCCGCAGCATCACAACGAATCATAATTTCGTTCAGTTCTTTATGCACATGCCACTGTACCTGTTTACAGGTTTGCTCAATCTTGGCAATGTTGCGTGACGGATCTGAACCGAGGCGGCTGAAACTGGTATTGGTCCAGAATACCGAGCCATCCTCCATTAAATTCAGAATATATTCCGCTTCTTTCTCGTTATTCACACAGCCAGCAAAAGCATCACTACAAGGAATGCGTGCATGATAACGGCCCGCATATACCAAATCGGCTTCGGAAGGTTGACTCAAATTATGTTTACGGTCCGCAGAATACGGCAATGTTGCTTGGCCAGCCACTTGGGTCAATGACAACCCTTGTGCATCAGATGCAACTGGCTCCTGTTCATCGGCCAGTACTTCGCTTGCATTACGACTCGATTGCATCTGGGCTTGTTGTTTCATTGGCTCGGGATGGTGGCTATCACAAGCACTCAAACCAAGACTCAATAGAACTCCTACACTCACATACTGTAAGAATAACCTGAACTGCATATTCATAAATCTCTAACATCAATATCGTTATCGCGTGCGTTTCACAAACAGACCCCGAACCTCGGAAAATATAGGGATCATTGCCATGTTCGTCTATTCCCCAAATGGGTAATAGCCAATGCGATAGGACTGAAATAGCAAATTGACAAAGCAGTATGCTTTAATTCGGTGCATTTTAGGCGATGCTGTTGGTTTTTCCATCAAAGATTTACACAACTTAACTAATTTCCCATCTGTTTAAACTTTAAAAAATTCAGTTCGACCCTATCTCTTAAATAACAGCATCTTAAACTGCAAAAATTTAATTTTTTACTGCTGTTTCATAAATTTAAGGAGACAAACTCGATGGCCAACTCTGGTTTATATCGCTCAAACCAACAAAGCATGATCGCTGGTGTGATGGGCGGTATTGCGGAACGATTTGGTTGGAACGCAAATTTATTACGCCTGATCTTTGTTGTGATCTCACTCATGAGTGCAGCCTTTCCAGGTATTTTGGTCTATCTGATTTTATGGTTGGTGATTCCAAAACAGCAGCAAGCGCGTGTTGATCATGTGCAAGGTTATAACCAACCTGTAAAAACCATTTATGAAGACCAAAGCATAAAACGTTAATTCTCTTTTACCTTTTTGGTCGCTACGGTTGAAATTACCCCTAATCCAACCGTAGCTTTTTTTTCTTAAAAATTAGCCCATCCGATTCAGTTGCTGTTGCAAAGCCGCAATCATATCGGCACGACTGATCATTCCAATCAAGCGCTGTTCTTCAACCACAGGAATATAGTTAAACGACTTTTCCACAAAATAAGGCACCAAATCCTGAATCGGCTGTAAGGGGCTGACTGTCACGACTTTATGGCTCATGATTTGTCGGACATAATGCTGCCACGAATTGCGTGGATCAGCCGCTCCTTTAAACCACTCCACCACTTCATATAAGGCCAAGGTCCCGACCAACTGATTATCGGCATTGACAACTGGCATACTCATTAAATTCACAGCCTTAAACTTGTCTAAGGCTTGATGAATATCATCATGCTCATGTAACTTAATCACATCACGGCTCATAATGTCCTGACAGACAAAGGAGTTCACCAAACGTTCATTGGCATGTGATTGAGCTTCCAGAATGATTTTTTCTAAATCGTACTGGCTAATATCCAATAGTTCCGTGTGATGCTCGAGCGCATATTCAATATCTTTGGGTTGAATCGAAACTTTCTGGGTGGGTGTCGGATCTTTTGAACGCTCATTCACATGTGCGGTCAGTGGATAATGACGTCCAATCAAACGATTAAAGAACACGGCAAACAATAATAATAAAATCGAGTTCAACAATACGGGGTACAAAATAAAATAAAACCCCAAACGATGCACCGCATCCCCTCCTAATACTGCAGTAATTGCAACTGCACCACTCGGTGGATGTAATGAATCCGTTGTCATCATCAGGAAGATGGCCAAACCGACAGCAACACTAAAAGCCCCAGTTAAGTCGGGTAGATATTGCGTACAGACCACACCGATAAACCCAGCCAAGGTATTTCCAACAATGACATTCCAAGGTTGTGCCAAAGGACTATTTGGCACCGCAAATAACAGTACCGAAGATGCGCCCATCGGTGCGATATACCATGCATTCATGCCACCAAGCACATACCAGCTGATCAGTGACGAAATTGCCAAGCCACACAATGCACCAAAGGCAGAGAGTCCCCTTTCTTTTAAAGGCAGAACTTTATAGTTGGGTTTTAGATAATTTAGCCAGTCTGATTGGGTCAAGCTCACAATGCACCTTGCTGGAATCGTGTTGTTTTATTCGATGCAGCAGTATACGCCTAAATTACAATGAAGGTGTATTTAAGTTATATCTTTCAGCTATACGCAATTTGAATAACATTGAATCATTCCTTCTTAGCAACTTAGGCCAAATTTAGCGAGAATATATGCCTTTATGCACCTATCATTTTGATTTTTTCAGCATTGTTGGTAGTTTCAACAAAGCAGTCTGTATACGTGAACAGACTTTAGCTATTTACACTTAACATCAGCCGAATACTTCAAGCTTTCGTCATACTTGTTGTTATTTTTATTTTTCATACTTCAGGAGCCTCTCTCGTCTGACCTTGGATATTTTGAGTAACTTTTATTTTTCCTTTTTTCTTAGGCTTTTCTTTGATTTTAATCGCCTATTTTTTATTGATAGTTTCAATTTAACACATCAAAGCGTTCTAAAACGGTTGTATCTTCACGCTTGAATAAGGATATTGTATGAATGTACCTCACTTGGAAACCCCAACCAATGCAATGCCCAAAGGCCTACTAAGAGGCTGGATCATTATTAGCATTGCCACTTTGTTATCTTTGGGTCTCTATCAGGTTTTGCCTTATGACGAGCATGCCAATAAGGGTTTAAGTCTTTTATTGTTTATTGCCATTTTATGGCTGACGGAAGCAATTCACATCACTATTACCGCACTATTGGTACCTGTTTTGGCTGTACTGATCGGAATGCCCTCCGACAGTAATGGTGAGCTGGTGCCTATTAGTACCAGTAAAGCATTAAGCACTTTTGCCGACCCGATTATCTTTCTGTTTTTTGGTGGCTTTGCACTTGCAACAGCACTGCATATCCAAAAGCTGGATCGTAAAATTGCCATGTGGATTATCTCCATGTCCCGAGGGCATTTGGGTATTTCCGTTCTGACCATTTTTATCGTTACTGCTATTTTATCCATGTGGATTTCCAATACAGCGACGGCGGCAATGATGCTTCCCTTGGCACTCGGCCTATTATCACATTTGGATATTGCCAAAGAACGTAGAACCTTTGTTTTTATCCTGCTTGGCATTGCTTATTCAGCCAGTATTGGTGGTTTAGGAACCTTAGTCGGTTCACCGCCGAATGCCATCGCTGCAAAAGCTTTGGGCTATGACTTTACAGACTGGATGAAAATCGGCTTGCCAATGATGTTACTAATCTTGCCTGCCATGTTAGTGAGCCTGTATTTAGCATTACGTCCAAAACTCAATCATAAAGTTGAGTTTAAAACAGAACATATTCCTTGGACCAAGATGCGTATTGCCACCATGCTGTTATTTATCGCTACAGCTATGGCTTGGATTTTCAGCAAGAGCATCAGTGAAATGTTTGGAATTAGTCAGCCTGATACTTGGGTAGCGCTAAGTGCAGCATGTTTGGTGGTCATTTTAGGAACTGCGACATGGAAAGACATTTCTGATAATACCGATTGGGGCGTCTTGATGCTATTCGGGGGAGGTTTAACCCTAAGCGCGGTGCTTAAAGATTCAGGAACCTCTTTAGTCCTAGGGCAAACCTTGGCCAATGCCTTTGGTGATACCTCACCTTTGCTGATCATTATTATTGTGACTGCTTTTATTATTTTCTTAACTGAATTTACCAGCAATACAGCTTCCGCAGCATTATTGGTTCCCGTATTTGCAGCCATTGCAGATCAAATGGGGATGCCTAAAGAAATTCTCGTGATTGTCATTGGTATTGGTGCGTCATGTGCCTTTATGCTTCCCGTTGCAACACCACCTAATGCCATCGTGTTTGGTACAGGCTTTGTGCAGCAGAGTGAGATGATGAGAGTTGGTATTATCCTCAATGTCCTTTGTGTTGCGCTGATTTCAAGTTTTGTTTATCTATTCTTTCTTTAATAAAAAAGCGCTTCGGCGCTTTTTTATATTTTAAATCGATACGTCGCTACTCAAATCAATTTTTCATTCAGATAACGCCAATAACGTTTCGGCAGATATTGCACATGTAATTTGATATTTTGACGGGCTTTAATATTGATACTATTAAAATAATCTTTCCAAAGCTGATCGTATAAAACTTCCTGCTCATCAAGCTGCAACTGGAAGCTTTGGCTGCTGCCATTGTGAATATTGCGATCGATCTCATTTGCATCCATACAAATCTCATAGACATCATGTAAATCATAATAAAGTCCATAATTGCGTTGTTCATCATAAATCAACCAACGTTGATCCTGATAACGGCGCCTAAAATGCGATTGAATCAAAGGTAATACATTAAAATCAGGACGAACTAAACTTAAAAATAGCCCATCTGTGGTTTTCTTAAACCGTACAAACGCTTCCATCCGATGCTTTTCACGGCCTACTTTTTTGGTCCATTGAGAAATGGCCAACACACTCGGATGTAAATAATCTTTTTCTATAGAATGCTGCTGTTGAAAGACATAAATACAGTAATTAAATACATGCTGGTAGGCATCTAGTGACTCCGACAAAGACGCAAAATAAATCTGCTTTAATGCTGCTTTAGACAGTTTTTGTTGTAAAGCAGACCAAACCCGCTGTGCATGCTGTTCATGACTCGGAACCTCAATGACTTCAGAAAACAAGCCATGTTGTGCGCCATCCAATAAACCAAGCTGAACCTGAAACTCTTTAAACTGAAAGGCACGAAATACACAACTTAGTAAACCTGTCATGGAACCATCAAAATAATAGCTCAGTTGCTCATTCGACATTGTTAAAACCCTAAACTCAACTGAGCTGAAAGCTGCTTGATATATTTGGATGAGCCTTGGGTTAAAATCTGCTGACGAATAAAACTAGAAGATAATTCCTTCTGAAAACGCGGACTGTCTTCACAACGAATAAAATACTGCGCGCGTGAATAGGCCACACCTAACTGCTTTAATAAATCGATATGAATTTTGCCAAAACGACGCGCCTGTACAATTTTCTTGGCAGATTTCACCCCAATACCCGGCACGCGTAAAATCATAAGGTAATCAGCACGATTTAAATCGACTGGAAAATGCTCTGGATGCCGCAATGCCCAACTGAGTTTCGGGTCAACATCCAAATCTAGATGCGGGAAACGCTCATCCACAATTTCATTGACCTGAAAACCATAAAAACGCATCAGCCAATCACTCTGATAAAGCCGATTTTCTCGTAGCAACGGTGGTGCAGAGCCGACCACAGGTAGATAATTATTCTCGGTATTAATCGGGATATAGCCTGAGAAATAGATCCGTTTTAATTTAAATTCTTTGTAATGTCGATCTGCCATAAACAGCACATCCTGATCCGTTTCCTGATGTGCGCCAACCACCATCTGCGTAGTCTGCCCTGCGGGAACATATTTCGGCACATGCTTGATAATCTGACGTTCATCTTTCAATTGAATCAAGCGATCTCGAACCAGCCCTAAATCTTTTTGTACTTCTTGATGTGATTTTTCAGGTGCAAAGGCTTTTAAACCGACTTCGGTTGGCATTTCCAGATTAATACTCATGCGATCGGCATACAGACCCGCTTCATGAATCAATTCAGGTGAAGCCCCCGGAATAGTTTTAAGATGAATATAGCCATTAAAATTTTCTTCTAGGCGTAGTTTCTTCACCACCTGCAACATACGCTCCATGGTGTGGTCGGCTGACTTGAAAATCCCAGAACTGAGAAATAGCCCTTCGATATAATTACGTCGATAGAAATTAATGGTCAGGTCAACCACTTCCTGTACCGTAAATGCAGCCCGTTTCACATCGTTGGAACGGCGCGACACACAATAGGCACAATCAAAAATACAGACATTGCTAAACAGGATTTTCAGCAAGGAAACACAACGTCCATCTTCGGTATAGCTATGACAAATCCCTGCCCGACTGGCATCACCTAGACCTTTGTCTTTATTTTTACGGTCACTGCCACTAGAGGAACAGGACACATCATATTTGGCAGCGTCCGCTAAAATTTGCAGCTTTTCACGAATGCGATCAGACATTTCAAACGACCTGAGGAGAACAGAGAATATCGTTTAAAAATTAACATTTCAAAGTTGTGAAATTAAGAGCATGTGAGATGCAATACGTCATGAGGTGACGCTTAAATAAAGAATGTATAAAAATTTAATAACTATCAAAAAATTAAGAGTTTAAAATAATATAGGTGTAAATATGTGTAACTTAAAATCATATTCATACCTATTTTCACATTCACTAGAATCTGCTTTTATCCTTACAAGTATTTGGATAAGTCTCTTTTCTCTTAAGGTCAAAATCAAAAACAGGCTGAATCGGTATTTCCTCAGTACGGTAATAACACATTTCTCGCCATTTCATTGCTTCTTCTTTATTTTCTGGCAAACCATTGAGTCCAGAATAATAATTTTGAAACATATTCTCCTGACCATTTGCATAACCCATATTAGCAGCTTTTATGTACCATTCTGTTGAAACCTTACCATTTTTCTCTACCCCTAAACCTTGCTGATAAAGTACTCCAATATTATTCATTCCGGCTGGATTACCCTGCTCAGCAGCTTTTGTATACCAATACATTGCTTTTTTATAATCTGTATCTACACCATAACCTAGATGAAAAAATGTGCCTAACCTGAACTGAGCATCAGCATTGCCTGCTTGCGCAGCCCCTTCAGATAGTTTGAACATCTTAACTACAAAAGTACTTAAGTCTTCTTTCCGATAATAAAGCGTAGTCAAATTCAATTTAGCTAAAGCACTCCCTTGTTCAGCCGCTTGTTGAAAGAGCTTTTCAATTTCTAAGGCTTTTTTTGCTTTTGTCGCTTCGTCGTAATTTCTATCTCGGATATGATCATTCATATTCTTATAATAGACTAAGGCTGCATAATCATTTAATTCATCGGCACTTAAATCTTTAAAGTGGTAATCATAAGAGGCTGAAAGGTAAGTCCAATTATGTTTTAAATAGTTAAAACCCAAAAACCCTAAAAATAATATAAAAACACCAAGATAATACTTTTTTAAATTCATTTCAGAACAATCTAATTTATACCAGTACACACCATCCTAACAAAATTTCATAGAAGCCTAAATACAAAATATAATCGTTATATTTTAAATACCAATAGACATGAACAGCAGATCATCTTAAAATTTTTAAAACCCTGAAAATACTTTATTTATGATGAGCACAACAACGACAAATATCAACTATCAACCAAAAACCTCTCTTATTATTACCCCCCTTATTCCGATTAGTCTGCTGATCCTATTTTCGTTATTTACAGGAAAATTCGGACTTGATCTTCTTTATATTGTGGGTCTATTTACTGGTATTTACTACATACTTTTATTCCCATTATTGCTTCGGATTTGCCAAATACTGATTGCCAAAAATTGTTTTATCTTTCCAGTGATGTGGTTCGGCGCACATGTATCGTTTAGCCTAATTTATTTCTTTCTTGCAATCTTTGAAAATATTTCCCATAACCAACCAATATTCGAATACGTTTTTTCCACTGTTGGACGTACATTTGCATCGACCTCTACACTGACAATCAGTTTTATTCTTAGCCTGATTTTTTGGTCTTTCGCCTCATTCCAACCAAAATTAAAAGCCAAACGTGCCAGAGAATCTCAAACAAATACGCTCCAATAATTTTTTACAGGTATAGGAACAAGCCTTTGCCACTCCTCCCCAAAATCCTTATACTTAACCACAATTTTTGTTTGATTCCAGTGGATGCACCATGAGTCGTGCTATATCGCATATTGATACATTTCAGGGCTTAATTCTTGCCCTACAAAACTATTGGGCGGAGCAAGGCTGCGTCGTATTACAACCATATGATATGGAAATGGGTGCAGGTACTTTCCACACTGCGACCTTCTTACGTGCATTGGGGCCAGAAACTTGGAACGCGGCTTATGTTCAACCATCACGCCGTCCGAAAGACGGTCGTTATGGTGAAAACCCGAACCGTTTACAACACTACTATCAGTTCCAAGTGGTACTTAAACCAAATCCAGACAATATCCAGCAGCTTTATCTCGATTCATTAAAAGCAATCGGGATTGATACCCTAACTCACGACATTCGTTTCGTAGAAGACAACTGGGAATCTCCAACCCTTGGTGCATGGGGCTTAGGTTGGGAAGTTTGGTTAAATGGCATGGAAGTGACTCAGTTCACTTACTTCCAGCAAGTCGGTGGTATTGAATGTTACCCAGTCACAGGTGAAATCACTTACGGCTTAGAACGTCTGGCGATGTACCTTCAAGGTGTAGACTCAGTTTACGATCTGGTTTGGACCAAAGGTCAATTCGGTACAGTAACTTACGGTGATGTATTCCATCAAAACGAAGTTGAGCAATCAACCTATAACTTCGAATATGCACCAGTCGATAAAATGTTTGAATTATTCGACTTCTATGAAGCCGAAGCATCTCGTTTAATAGAAGCTGAATTGCCACTTCCAGCCTACGAACAAGTGATCAAAGCATCACATTGCTTTAACTTGCTTGATGCACGTGGTGCGATTTCTGTGACTGAACGTCAACGTTATATTTTACGTGTCCGTACTTTGGCGCGTTCAATTGCACAAAGTTATGTGGCGGCCCGCGCGAAACTTGGTTTCCCAATGGCAGAACCACATTTGCGTGATGAAGTATTGGCTCAACTTAAAGCACAGGTTGAAGCAGAAGCAGCCCAAGCTGAAAAAGCGAAGGAGAATAAATAATGACAAAGCATACTGTTTTATTCGAACTTGGCTGTGAAGAACTTCCACCAAAAAGCTTAAAAACATTGCGTGATGCACTCAAAGCAGAAACCGAAAAAGGCCTAAAAGATGCAGGCTTAAACTTCGCTGCGATCGAAGCCTATGCTGCACCACGCCGTTTAGCATTGAAAATTGTTGATATTGATGCTGCTCAAGCGGACACACAAAAACGTTTTGATGGCCCTGCTGTACAAGCGGCTTATGATGCTGAAGGCAAACCGACCAAAGCACTTGAAGGCTTTATGCGCGGTCAAGGCATCACGGTTGACCAACTTTCGACGTTCCAAGCAGGTAAAGTTGAAAAAGTTTGCTTCTTGAAAGATGTCAAAGGTCAAAGTCTTGACGTTTTACTGCCACAAATTTTACAAACTGCATTGGATAACTTGCCAATCGCAAAACGTATGCGTTCAGCGGCAAGCCGTACTGAATTCGTACGTCCAGTAAAATGGGTGGTATTGCTGAAAGATGATCAAGTGGTTGAAGCAACCATTCAAGATCATAAAGCAGGTAACGTGACCTATGGTCATCGTTTCCATGCACCTGAAGCCGTGACTTTGGCGCATGCAAATGACTACTTGGCAACTTTAGAACAAGCATATGTAGTTGCGAATTTCGAAAAGCGTCAAGCGACCATTCAAGCACAAGTCAAAACATTGGCAGATGAAGTCAATGCGACTGCAATTGTGCCAGCAGACTTGCTTGATGAAGTCACTAGCTTGGTTGAATGGCCTGTCGCTTTACGTGCAACCTTTGAAGAGCGTTATTTGGCTGTTCCTCAAGAAGCGTTGATTACCACCATGCAGGATAACCAGAAGTATTTCTGCTTAATCAATGCAGAAGGTAAATTGCAGCCTTACTTCATTACCATTTCAAATATTGAGTCGAAAGATCCGATTCAAATTATTGAAGGGAATGAGAAAGTTGTACGCCCACGTTTGTCTGATGCGGAATTCTTCTTCTTACAAGACCAAAAGCAACCGCTTGCGTCGCGTAAAGAAAAATTAGCCAACATGGTATTCCAAGCGCAATTGGGCACACTTTGGGATAAATCAGAACGTATTGCTAAATTAGCTGTGGCATTGTCTCCAATTACGGGGGCAAATGTTGCTGATGCTGAGAAAGCTGCGTTACTTGCGAAATGTGACTTAACCTCTGAACTTGTGGGTGAATTCCCAGAACTTCAAGGGATTGCAGGCACGTACTATGCGCGCCTTGAAGGTGAAAATAACGAAGTTGCCGAAGCTTTGGGTGAACAGTATTTACCTAAGTTTGCTGGTGATGTATTACCGCAAACCAAGACGGGTACAACGATTGCCCTTGCGGATCGTTTAGACACATTGGTCGGTATCTTCGGTATTGGTCAAGCACCAACAGGTTCTAAAGACCCATTTGCATTACGTCGTTCTGCAATCGGTATCTTGCGTTTAATCATCGAAAATGAACTTGATGTGACGATTGAAGAACTAGTTAACTTTGCATTGCAAGGTTATGGCGACATCATTAAAGATCACGATAAAACCCGTGCTGATGCAGTGGCATTCCTTGAAGGTCGTTACCGTGCCAAGTATGAAGACCAAGGTGTAGCGGTTGATGTGATTCAAGCGGTTCAAGCACTTGCACCAAAATCTCCACTTGATTTTGACAAACGTGTGACTGCGGTCAATCATTTCCGTACCTTACCAGAAGCGGCTGCATTGGCTGCGGCAAATAAACGTGTTGCCAATATTCTTGCTAAAGAAGCGACACCTGAAGGTGCTGTGGTTGAAGCCAATCTGGTTGAAGCAGCTGAGAAAGCACTTTATGCAGAATTGTCTGCCCTCTCTCCAGTAGTTCAGCCTTTACTTGCTGCGCGTAATTATACCGAAGCATTGTCTAAGCTTGCTGCGCTTCGTGCACCAATCGACGCCTTCTTTGAAGGTGTAATGGTCATGGCAGATGATGCAGAATTAAAAGCCAACCGTTTACGTTTATTGGCTCAGTTGCGTGATTTATTCACAGCGATTGCAGATGTAAGTGTATTACAGGGTTAAGTATTTATAATCCTTGAGCTTTCAAATAAACCCCACTATATATTTAGTGGGGTTTATTTTATCAGGTAATCATCAGCCAAATTTTAATTCAAATTGCCATTCTGTGATTCATCTGAATTATATTACTGATACTTAGCGTTGGCATTCAGCCTCCTCTCGGCTTGAACGATTTGCTAGGTGACTGGACATTGTACTTGTTAAAGTGCGAGTTAAGATTTTTGAAGGAAGTATTTTGCCTTTTGTTGACCACCAACAATTAATTTAAAAATAAGAGAATTACCTTCAAAATTAAATGATACAGACAAGTTTTCGTCACTTTCTGTAAACAAAATCTCTTGACGGGAGCTAGCTTCTTCTAAAGCATGAGGCCAACTAAAAGTAAGAATATTCGGAAGCCCCATACTTAAATGCAGCTCTAAATTTTTACCTGCCACACCAATTAAACCATATATTTGGCTAAGACTAGAGATTCCTTTGGTATTTATAACGAAGTTATATCCATTCTTTCTAAGCTCTAGCTCAAACTCGCCCTCAACCGTTTTATAGATACCAGTCATTTTATTTAGAAAATCTATTATTGGATATCTCGTTATCATTTTCAGAAGCCTAACTAAAAAATTAACAGGCAATGGCCCACAACAAAATTGTAATTTCAAGGTTGCCAAAATTATTAAAAAATTGCCCCATAAGTGGTTGGGGCATTATCCTTGTTGAGTGCCAAGTTGGTGTGTTTACTTCGACACAAGATCACTTCTCAGCAAGATAACAACAATGGCTTTCTGATCTACATCCCAAACGACTAGGTTTTTACCATTATTGTAAAAGCATTTATAATTCATCATGTCGCCATATGCTTGCGTAATTTCCATCTTTTCTGGCTTTCCAAATTCTTCTTCAAATTGCTCAAAGTTTTTAATGTAACTATAGTAATCTTTATGTGCGCCATAGATTGAAAACTCACGAATTTTTCCATTTTTTACTACAAAACTAATTTTTTCATAAAAATGAAAAACACCACCTTCTTGAACTACATTATTTATTACTTCAGCTTTCGATAACTCATTTTCGTTTTCATCATAATATCGACTGCCTTCTGCTTTAGACCAAGAAGAGCCTTTCACAATTGGAGCTAATGTAATATCAGTAATCTTTTCGAATGGGAATTCATTTACATCACTTCCATATTTCACGCCAGCCAAAGAAAGGTTATCTAACTCAAGTGAGCTACTCTTCAATATTTCAAAATTTTCTAGTATTTCGATCATGCTTTACTCATGCCCAACTACCCGCGTAAGGCGCAAGCACCCATAACAAAATTAAAAACTGAGAGTACATCAGAAGCATAAAAAATAACACAATAATTGGCTGGGTGCTTGTCGCACTTGACGCAAAAGTTATGCACTACCATTCTTTTGGAGGCTGAGCCAACCCCAAGCCACCTTTATGTGTCTCAGTTATATAATTAACAGCACCTGTCGGTAATTGCTGCAAACACTCCTTAGAGCACGTATGTACTAATAGGGGTAAAACATCTGTAGCCACCTTCAAAGAAATCCATACTTGATTCAATTCGCGATCCGATGTTTCACATCGACAAATACTACATTTTGCACGCTCACGATATAAATCAACAGGATTTCCCCTAAGAGAAGGAAATGGTGTTCGAAACTTATAATTACCGTATAACGCACGCGTGCTAACAGTACTAGCCTTCAAATTTTTACAATACGTAATTTCAAATGGAAACCAATGTAATTTATATGATGTGTATGGTGTAAATTCAGCTAATGACTCCATGTCTCCAATTTCTGGCGGTAGCCAAGTGAGATTGCTGCCATAAAGTAACAAATGCTTTACGTTTTTAAGTTTAGAAATTTCAGATGGTAGCGTCGAAATTTTCTGCCATGCATTAACTCCCAAATCTTTGGCAGGCGCAAAAACTTCGCGCTGATCATTTGCCGCCTCATCAATGAGGCATAAAAGATCACGCCACTCAGCAGTAGTGCGGTCTTGGGTATCTGGGTGAACCTTTAACTCTGATCGCCATTTTTTATTTGAATAGCATGGCTCAAAACAGTTGCATATTTCACTTGCCATAAAAAAGCCTTAACTCTCGCCATGCATAACTACGCTTATGCGGCAGAAGTGACACATAATATCCCAACCTCGGCTTCATAACATACCTATTGTGATGAAAAATAGAACGGGGAAATATTGATTTTGCTGAATTAAAACTATCATGGGGAAAACAAGGCGTCAACGATCATAAAATGTCAGATTAATATCCCAATCTTCTTGATTTGATGAAGCAGCGAATACGCTACAAACATATGTACTATCGAACTGAACAGACATAATTTTTACGTACCGTATCAATTTCATCTCATCCCCACTCTTTTCTTCAATCCAACGATAAGATATAAAATCTCGATTGCGACACTATCGCGGAAAGGACAGACAAGATGATGAATAAAGTACAACTATTATGTGTTACGACTGCACTGATTGCATCGTCTTCGCTCTGGGCAGCGGACACAACTAGCACCACAAACAATGCTTCTAATGCTGTGCCTGAAAAAGCCATGCCCTATGGTGACAATCCAAGCCTAGGTCGTATCTTGTTATATAAAACAGGTAAAGGCATGCAGAATTTGGGCGACTCAATCCAAGGTGCATCTGATAACACCTCACAAAAGATCAGTGAAAGATGGCAAGACACCAAGAAATATACAGAAGAACAATCTGAAGTTGTTCAAGCACAAACTGAAAAAGCCAAACAATACACAGCCAAGAAATGGCAAGACACCAAAGATGCTGTGGTGGGTACCAATGAAGGCAATGTCCCGATCGAACGAGCTGAACTGAGTCAGTCTTCAAAAAATTAAACCCAAAAACCTCTACACCGTAGAGGTTTTTTATTTCTTCAAAACATCTAGCCTGATCATCTGAAATATCATTTTCTAAAGACTGCGCTGTTATAGTGATTTGAAAAATAGACTTTAAATTTACAGTGTCCGCTCAAAACATTCATTGAACTTCACCGATTTTGCCGACAGACTAAATCGCATAAATTCATCGGACTGGAATTTTGCACATGACGCAACGCACTTTCAAAATAATTTTTCTTTCCTGTATCAGTACAATCAGTTTTACTGCTTGCTCAGCGCTCTCAACACAGAACAATGGCACACAAACATTACAGCAAGTGAAGAATATTGGGGCCACACCATCCACAGAAGGGAATATTGCAAAACTAAGCAAACAAGAGCAACACTGCAACATCGAATTTACGGGATATTTTGATGGCGGTCAGGCGGTTGAACATTGGCGCTTTAACCAAAATGGTTTAATTTCAGCAAGCTCGACCACTCAACACTATCAAGATAAAACGCTTGCTCAACCAACAACCGCAACCGCCTTTGATGTGCAAGATGCAACTGTTCAAGCCAATTTTCACAAACTACAAAGTAACTTTAGTGCGGATAAGCTAGCACAGTGTCATTAAACACATAAAAAAACTCGTTGCATCTATCGCTAGCTGCAACGAGTCATGGCTTTTAAACTATTTTTGGATCGATCTTTAAACTATAAAATCATCTTAATTCGAACTGAGTCCGCTGGTTGCAGCCAGTAAATCAATACGTGGGAATACCAAACCAGTTCGCGTATCAGTAATCGGTTTACCTGTCACTCTTAAACGATTTACGGTTTGGTCAATGCTCTCTGATGGTGTCACGCCATTGGCACGTAATAACGCAATTGCCCCTGCTACATGGGGTGCTGCTTGTGAAGTTCCACCTTGAGTTTCACCACCTGCAGTAATCATTGCCCCTGGCGCCAATAGAGTCAGCAAGGAGCCACCATTACTAAAGCAAGTCACTTTATCCGCCGCTGTAGTTGGATCAGAGCATTTCAATGGATTGCCCCAAGACACGCCACCAATATTGCTGTCATACACCGCGCCTACTCGTACTGCACCTTTCACACAGGCTGGTGAAGAAATCCCATCAGCAAATGCATCGTTGCCCGAAGCCACCACAGGCACAACACCTGCTGCACGTGCGTTGGCAAATGCCGTACTGTAACTGCTATTGTTACATTCCGAGGTGTATTTCACTCCAGGCACACCTAAGCTTAGATTAATCGCTTTAATGTTATAAGTTGGTGCATTATTTACCGCCCAGTTAATCCCCGCCAGAATGTCGCTGTCATAGGCTGTACTTGCCCATTGCCCTTGTGATCGGACTTTTCTAAACGCATCAATCCCAATAATTTTGGTTTTAGACGCAACTTTGGCAACAATCCCAGACACATTACTGCCATGCCCATCATCATCCAGAGTATTGTCATCTGGTGCACTATCAAAAGCATAAACCACGCGACAAGTTGAAGCTGGGGTATTGACTGCGGTACAACCAAAGTCAGCATGTTTATAATTCACCCCAGTATCAATCACCACCACACTCGAGCCTTCTCCAGTAAAACCATTTGTAACCGCTTGCGGTTGGTTAATTAAAGGAAGACTTTCCATGGTGGTGGTTACATTTTTACGGTTTGGATAAACACCTTTCACCGTCGGATCATTTAACACTTGCGCTAAGGTTTCACGGTTTTGAATCCGATATAAGCCTAAAGGTAAGCCATTGAACTCACGCAAGGTCTGAAAACCTGCGGCTTTGCTGAATTTACTTTTGAACTGATTTTTACCATCTGCAATCAGGCTACGTTTTTCTCGCCCTAAAGTGGTGCTCGTTGCACTGCTATCATATTCAATCAGTAAATCATTTGAGTCATTGTCGACTAAGGCATCAATATTAATTTTGCCATTCGACACTTTATTTAATGCTGCGGTGCTGAGTCGTTGTTTGAGTTGGACAGCATCGAGTGCTGCAGCAGAGGTTGTGGTGGTATAAAAAGCACACAAGCTTAAAAGTAGTAAGGTTTTATTGTTCACTATTGATCTCCATCGTTCTTGGATAAAGAACGGTTCTTAATATCTGTTTTTCTTGGATAAAAGAAGCCCAGACGATTTAAAGTTTTTTAATTTCATTGGCTGGATCAGTGTCAGGATCAATCGGTTGTATCGAAGGATCACTTTTGGTGTCATAAAATTGGGTATCTTTTTGAGTTGTCTCCAATTTATTCAACATAGTTGAGGTGGTATGTTCAACGGTCTTGGTTTCCTCCTTAGGTAAAAGGGTTGACAGCCCTGCTGAAGGCTCAGAGGTCATTTGATAAATCGCGGTTTCATCGCTTGAAGCGGCGGGCTCTGCTGGTTCAAAATAAAAAACCACCACACCCAGTGCAATCAGTACAAGTAGAAATGCTGCAATCTGTTTCATTCATATTCTCCAGCGCTTTATTTACTGGCCATTACTTGGTTTTCAATTCTTTTTCTATAAATAATGCGAATACAATTTAAGATTCACTTTAAATTTCATCTATATCTTTAAATAAAATACGATTCAAACCGTAAATTGATCTAAAAATAAAATGATGATATTGCTTAATCGTGTACTGCAACAAATGCAGTGAATGCAACAAAGAAGCATCTTGTGAGAAAATAAAATTACCCAAAAAAGTGCAATCATTATTTCACATAGATATACCAAGCAATAAAAATGCCATTTTTTTAATCTTTTTAAAAGCGGTTTAAATCAATTTATATATTCTTAATTTTCATATTCATTTAGATGAAATATAACCAGAAGAGTAGTAATATTATTATCATTACTTTTCTCAAAATTGATTTACTACAATAATTTATACCAATTAAAAACTATACTTTTCACGTGCCTATCAACATAAACAATCTCCACAATTTCTCTCTAGATTGTTTTTCAGCTGTAATCTGGTTGTAACGTTTGATGAAAATCACACATTTCTGTTTTTTTGCTCGCTATGATGCAATTGCGTTAATGAAGTACCCCAATACGGTACATCGCTTAAGGAAATCGCAATGAAAAAAATGATCAAAACAGCTATCGTGACAACTTCTATTCTTGCTTCTGCTTCAGTTTTTGCGCAGAACGTAGGCGCAAATGCCAGTGGCTCAGCTCAAGTCAATGTACAATCAGGTGGCCTACTTAAAGGTGTCACAGGTGCAGTGAAAGGCACAGCACAAGGCGTCGGTCAAGTGGCTCAAGGTGTTGGTCATACTGCACATAATGTCGGTCATACTGCCCTAAATACTGGTGTTGCAGCAACTCAAAAAACCGTAAGCACAGCTACGCATGTAGGTTCACAAGTCGCAAATAAAACCGGTGAAGCTGTAAAAACCACAACCAACTATGCCGTAGACAAAGCTGTTGATGGTAAGGAATTGGCTGCGGATACCACAGCCAATGTAAAACAACGAATTGCAGACAAGAAAGCAGCAACTCAATCTAAGTCTTTAAATTTAGGGGCTGAAACCAATGCTCAAGCACAAGTGAATGGCAAAACTTCAGCGGTGAATGCACAAACTGGCTTAAATGCAGATAAAAAGAGCCTACAAACGGGTGCGAATGTAGGTGTGAAAGTATTAGGCGTGAATGCCAACGTGAATACCAATGCAAAAATTGGTGCTAACTAATTTAAATCATAGCTAAAAAAAGCCCTTTGAATATTCAAAGGGCTTTTTTTATTGCAGTGCAGTCATTCAGCATAATTGCAGTCTGGTCTGTTCATCCGCATTATTTTCAATAAACTGAGTCAAGCCTTGTGGATCACAACTTAAGGTCAGCTGCTTATAACTTAGATGATAAAAATCGGCATAGTGTTTAAACACCAACGGCGATTGATCCAGTGCAAAGGGTTCACCCTCTTTGACCAATTTGTGAATCCCGCGATCATTCATGCTCAACAGATAATATTCATCATTCAATCTGAGTTTCACCAAACTATTGGCCGTCAAGTTTAATGGCAAGAGATAGGTTGGATTGGCCGCAATGATCTCAGCGTTATAGCACTCTAATTTCAAGCTTGCCAAATTAAAGACCAAGAACTGATTCTGCAGATTCACCACATTGGCTGCTTGAGTCTCGGTATGTTGCGCAAAATGCAGATGTACGCCGAGCTTATGTAAATTCTGTTCAGTGCCTTGTTTGAGATTAAACAGCTGCTGTACCAGTTTTTGTTTAAGTACCGCATCAAAATAACGCTCATCTAAAGCAATGTCGTTCTGTTGCAGTATTTTTAATAAAGCTTGATGATGGCGCGGCAACAAAGCATCCAACACATGTCGATAATAGAACTTGCTTTGCTTTTTAACCTCTCGAACCCGCTGATAGAAATAAGTGATCTCAAATGGTTTAACCACAAAATCATTCAGCAACTGGGAACTTGCCAAGACCGAAAGTGCTTCATGTCCAGTAAAAGGCAGATGAATCACATGCATTTTAGGCAATAACGGTTGGATCTTTAAGAAGTGTTCTTTATCTTCTGCATAGTATGGATCATAGACGATGATGTATTCACGCGATGAATCGACTTCATCTGCCTGAATTTGCATATCTTGGTGGATAGACGCATCAAAAAACTCAGCATAACGGCGATCCTGTACCACATCAGGGTCAATGGAATACTGCGGTACAAAAGCCACGATCTTTTGCATATTCAATAAATTTGAATATTTGATTGCAGCATAGCCGCCCATTGAGCCGCCATAGCCGACAATGCCTTTAAATTGCTGCAAAATCGGTTGTATCTGCTGCTGCATCTGCAACATGCTACTTTTTGGAAACCATGATTTTTGCTTCGGCATAATGCCGATCACATTGTATTGATATTTTATTAAGGATTTTTCAGCATTAATTGACATGCCTTTAGCGCGACTAATCAAATCGCCAAACGAAATCACTAAAGTGTCACTTGAACCTTTTAAAAAAATAACGCGAATGTGCTCATCTTCAAATATTATTTGCTTATCCATGCTCACACTGAAAAGTTGATCCTAGGTCTGTAGCAAAAAGTCACCAAATGATGGCTTTGCCAAACCATAATTGCGGAGTATCTTATTTTATAGAGATAAGACAGATTAAAAAGCGCAAAAAATGACACAATCCTTACATCCTGCTGCTCAAAAAGGCTTTAGTTTAGGGGCTGAACTGTACCAACAGGTTCGCCCCAGTTACCCGCAAGAAATAGCGGTTTGGCTGCAAGATCGGCTCCAAATAGATGAAAGTTCCACTGTTGTTGACCTCGGTGCTGGGACTGGCAAATTCTTACCCTACTTGATTCAGACCCAGGCAAAAGTGATCGCGGTCGAGCCTGTCACTGAAATGTTACAGCAGCTTCAACAAGCCTATCCGACAGTCGATTGTCTGCAAGCATTCAGTAGCGAACTGCCATTCTCCGATGCGTCAATTGATGCCATTCTCTGTGCACAATCGTTCCATTGGTTTGCCAATATTGAAACCTTAACAGAAATGCATCGTATACTCAGCCCAACAGGACATCTTGGTTTGATCTGGAATCAGCGCGATACCGCTGTCGATTGGGTCAAAGCCTTGGCTGATGAAATTGCCCCTTTAGAAGGTGATACCCCGCGTTATCATAGTGAATTATGGAAACAGGTCTTTGAAGGACAATCCTTATTTAAACTGGATGGATTAACCACCTTTCAACAGGCGCATCAGGGCACTGTCGAACAAGTGGTGAGTAAACGCTTGCTGTCTACCAGTTTTATCGCTGCGATGCCCTCCGCAGAGCAACAACAGTTAAAAGCAAAGTTTGAACAAATTGTATTTGATTTTACGGGCTTAACTGCGCAAGATCAGATTAGTTTCCCCTATACCACTTTTGCCTACCATTTTCAGAAAATATCCAACTAATTCTTGAACGAGCTCTGCTATGCCTAACCTAAAAACCACATTTGCCATCACCTGTGTACTCAGTTCAGCGCTGATGCTCAGTGCTTGTAATAAGGACAAAGAGCCAGCTGCAACGCAACAACAGCAAAGCAGTGCAAGTAATGATGCAATTGGTCAACTGAATCAAACCCCGATCAAACAATTTCCTGCCACAGCAGATGATGGACATGATATTGCGGTATTGGATGACTATGATCATCGCTTTACCGACATCAGCGATAGTATGGAAATGGAATTGGCCAAGATGAAAGAAGCCAATAGCCTCACCCCTGAATTCGAGCAGCAACGTCAAAAAGATAATGTGAACTCAGCCTTGAAGATGCTCAAAGAACTGGAACTCAAAACTGAGCAGGGTCGCTATATTCAAGGCTTGCTTTATGATTATTGGGAACATCAAGCCCAAGTCTTGGAACACGCCAATACTGCTCAAACCACAGATGCAAATCAGCAAGTCAATCAGCTGAATGAATATCTACATGCACAAAGCCAGTTGCATCATTGGAGAAATGCGCAAACAGCGGAAAGCAAAATGCAAGCTGAGTAGCGGAAATAAATAAAAAGGGGCTGATGCCCCTTTTTCATTGCAAATTTATTGTTAAATATTCTGTTTCTCAATCCAGTGAATGGAACTCACACGAAATAACTCACAGGCACCATCACCCACTCCACCTGGAGTTAAAGACGATTTCCACACCAAGTCCTTATCTCGGATCTCGACCAACTCACCTTTGAGTTGAACCAAGTCACCACGTTTCACTTGCTTGATTTGTTTGGCAATCTCAGGATTGGCAGGAATAATATGCATATTGGACACCAGTTTGATCGCTTGATCGGGTGGCACAGGCAGTGTATTCATTTTCCAATTCAAATAACGATCATATTGACGCACATCAATCGTTCGGGCGATTGCAGGATCAGTAAATGCTCCCAAACTCACCGCATAGTCGATCGGAGAGAATTTGGCTTGCTCATCGTCATGATAGACTTTTGAACCGAGAATACGGAAATTACCATCAAAAGGTTTTAATACCGAAATCGATTGATATTCCACAACAGGTGCTAAGCCATTGGCAATGTTATATTCTGCCTGACCGGTTGATGCATGTGTTTGCCCAATTGCAGCCACCATGCATAAACTCATCCATAGACGTTTTTTCATGGCTCGATTATCCTCGAAAATATTAGAAAAGCCTTTCTCTTGATAGTATGCTGAGATGGTGAAAAAAAGTGCTTTTTTTGGTAACAGTCAAACTCACTTTAGTCATATTTTTGTGCTGTTAGTAAACTATCCTCTTTATTAAAACCGACGAATGGATCTCTATGATTTACCAATTTTACCAACGTCATATCTTTCCTCATTTACTGAATCAGGTCATGCAAACCGCCAGCTTGATGGACCGACGTCGTGAATTATTGCTACCACTCGAAGGTGAAGTACTCGAAATTGGTTTTGGTACAGGGCTGAATATTCCCTTTTATGGCAATGTCGATTCACTCTATGCCTTAGAGCCCAATCCTGATATTTATCAATTGGCCGTTGAACGGGTACAGCATGCACCTTTCTTTATTAAGCATGTACAATCCAGTGCAGAGAAATTACCTTTCGCAGACGCATCTTTAGATCATATTGTGTCGACATGGACACTGTGTAGCATTGCTGATCTTGAACAAGCCTTAGCCGAAATACATCGGGTACTCAAACCAACAGGGACCTTCCATTTGGTTGAACATGTCAAACATCCAAACTCGGCAAAAATACAGTCCTTGCAGACATTATTAACTCCGATTCAGAAACGTATTGCTGATGGTTGTCATCTAAATCGAGACATTGAACGCCAACTCTTGCAAGCCAAATTTAAATTCATCGAAAAAGAATATTTTGATGCAGAAGGTATTCCTGCCGTCGCACAAACAATGCTGTTGGCGCGTGTACAAAAATTAGAAACACCTCATTGATCTTCAAAATCAATGCGCAAGGTTTCAAATCGGATACTCCCTTCTGCAACCGCTTGAGCAATCGCCTGCTGTCCTTTGCTTAAGCGTGCACCACCACTTTTAATATCCAATAAAATCACTTCAATATCTTCGGCTGTGCCATCCCCATCTCGAAAATCGGTATAACCATCAAAAATAACGTAGTCGACCGGATCACCTAAAAACTTGGCATCACTGGGTAAATAACGAAACTCTGGTAGGATCGGTGCAAACTGCTCCGCCATTTTGCCTTTCAATACCGCACGGCTGGTATTGACACTGCGCTTCTGCGCATCAAGCAAAGCCTGCTTATGTTCTAACTCTAGTTCAGCGATATATTTTTCATACTCAGCCTGAATCCGACCATTACGGGTACTGGATAAAATAATCGTGGTGATCACGACACCAATACAACCACCAATCAGCATCGCCAACCAAACCGACATAGCAACTTTCCTATTCTTGAATGCAGCTATTTAACTGCAACATGAAACTTTTGTCATGTGTAACACACTTGACCGAAAAAGATGCTAAGGTATAAACGAATACGAGAGCCTAGTTAATAAATCTAATTTCATGAAAACCATATTAATCGCAAATCAAAAAGGTGGCTGTGGCAAGACCATGACAGCTATTACACTGGCTGCAGCATTATCGCAAAAAGGATATAAGGTTGCGCTGGCTGACGCTGACAACCAAAAATCGTCTTTGCAATGGCTCAAGCAACGTCCTGAAACCGTCACAGACATTCAGAGTCTGGATTGGCGACATGAAAAATCGATTGGTGAAGCGCCAAAGAATTTAGATTATTTAATTATCGATGCACCTGGTGCACTTTCAGGTGAACATGCAGAGCAATTGGTCAGCGAAGCACATGCGATTGTGACACCGTTGCAACCATCGTTCTTTGATATTGACAGTACCCGTCGCTTCTTAAAACATTTACAAGACATTAAACGTATTCGTAAAGGTAAAGTGCAAATCCTGTTGATTGCCAATCGTGTCAAACCGAACAGCGCCAGTTCCAAAGATATTCAGGACTTCTTTAGCAAGATTGAGCAAGATCCTGTGGCATGGATTTCTGAGCGTAGTGCCTACGGTACATTGGCAATGCAAGGGCTGAGTGTGTTTGATAAAACCCAGAAAAATTTTGTCAGTATCCAAAGCCAATGGCAGCCTGTTTTAAACCAGTTGGTCGATGATCCAAGCGAGTGGTTCTAAGGCTTTGCAAAGAAACGTAATCTTTTGATATCAAATCTTAAAATGGGGAAATGAAAATTTCCCTTGCCTGCTTTTTCAGTTAAGATGGTTTTATTCAATTTCTAGCACTAGAGAAATACTATCGTGCAACAATACGCTCCCATCTTACAACGCGTTTTGCTGTTTGGACTGTTCTTTGTCCTGCTCTTTTTGGGATTTAGTATTCTCAAATACTTTATTGTCCCTGTCCTTTGGGCCGCAATTATTGCCTATATGACTTGGCCCGTATATCTATGGGTACAGCGTCGTTTCTTTGGTGAAAACCGACCTACACTGAATGCCACCCTGATGATTAGCTTGGTCATTATCGTGATTGGTGTGCCATTTATTTGTGCAATCTTTATGTTGCAACTTGAAGGTCGTAATTTATATTTTAATTTACAGCGACAACTGTTTTCAGGTCATGTTCAAGTTCCTGAATTTATCAAAAACCTCCCGATCATCGGCAAAGACATCAGTCGTACGGTCAATGAACTGAGCAGTGATCCGAACAGCATTACCAAAAATATTGCCGAATGGATTCAAAGCCATCTGAGTTATGGCCGTTTTGTGTTGAGCGAGATTAGCCGTAACTTGGTCAAACTCACATTTGCACTGATGACTCTGTTCTTCTTCTACCGTGACGGACAAATGATTTTGGCACAAGTGAGTCGTGCCTTGGAAATGGTGATTGGTCCGCGTGTGCATCATTATTTAGATACCATTTCGGAAACGACTCGTGCTGTCGTCTACGGCGTTGGTTTAACTGCAGTTGCACAAGCCTTATTAGCAGGTCTCAGCTATTTTGTTGCAGGCGTACCAAATCCAATGCTGTTGACCATGGTCACCTTTATCTTGGCACTGATTCCGTTTGGAACACCAATTTCATATCTTGGGGTAGGCCTGTGGTTATTTGCGCAAGGGCAAACCATGGAAGCCATTGGGGTTGTGGTTTGGGGTGTGGTGATTGTGAGTAGCTCAGACAATGTGATTCGCCCATTGGTGATTTCAGGCGCGACCCAGATTCCATTTATCTTGATCATGTTCGGGGTATTAGGCGGTATTGCCAGCTTTGGTCTGGTCGGCTTATTCATTGGCCCTGTGATTTTAGCTATCCTGTTAGCGATTTGGCGTGAATGGCTGCATGAAAACGTCGATGAGCCTGTTGCGGCTTTGGAGGCTCCTCCCGAAACTAAGTAGGTTTATTTTGTTTAATTTTTTGTCATGAATTGATTAATGTTGCTTGCGAGATATCGCTTACTTTGTTTGAATCGTCAAATAAAGATAATTTATAAGGATATCTTCGCAATGACTTCAATGCTTCAAAAAATGTCTCTGCTCGGCTGTCTGAGTTTAAGTCTCGCAGCCTGTTCTTCGGTTTCTCTCGATAACAATGCGGCTAAAATCCAGACCAAAACCAGCACAACGGATCAAAAGCAGTTGATCCAAGTCTATCAAGTCGATGCCAATGGCGTGGGTGCTTCAATCGGAACGGTTGCTTTTCAACAAACGCCTAAAGGTTTATTAATCACCCCTGCGCTTTGGAAACTTTCTCCTGGCGAACATGGCTTCCACATCCATGAGAACCCATCCTGTGAAGCTGCATTAAAAGATGGAAAAATGGGGGCAGCCTTGGCAGCAGGCAGTCACTTAAATCCTGAAAAGGTCGCGCATCATGGTACGCCTGAAACAGGCCACTTAGGCGATTTACCGGTGTTGGTGGTGAATGACAAAGGCTTTGCAACCACTCCAGTGATTGCGCCACGTTTAAAACTGGCTGATATTCAAAATCGTGCGATCATGATTCATGTCGGTGGAGACAATTATTCGGATACACCTAAGCCATTAGGCGGTGGTGGTGACCGTATTGCCTGTGGTGTGATTAAGTAATTTAAATACTGTGGGTATCTTACGAGTTATCCACAGTTGCTTTGCTTTTAGTCATTTTTTATGTGTTCTTTAATCTCATCATAACAAAATACAACTGAGCACGATTTTTGCATCTTATCTATTATTTGAAAAATCATGCAAATATTGATGCTAAAAAATAGTGCTACTTGTTGGTTAACAATGCTTTCCTTTGGGAAATTTATTTGTATGATGAATCCAGAACATATTAAAGAATAACAATCGTGAAAAATTTATCCCGCCTGTTCAATCGCTTTCGCTCCAACTCAATTGTTCTTTATTGCCTACAAATCTTGATCGTACTGTGCGGTACAACATTAGGCTTATATCAGCTTGGATTCGGGCAACTGATTGTTCCTGTCACCTTAGGCGCAATTGCGACCGCACTGACCGACTTTGATGATCGTCTCAGTATCCGTTTACGTAATCTGATCTATGTCTGCGTGCTGTTCTTTACGGTCAGTACCATTTTAGAGTTTCTTGCCCCCTATAAATTTTTGTTCATTGTTTATCTCAGCCTCTCCAGTGCAGCACTGGTCATGATGGGTGCACTTGGGCAACGTTATGCCACCATTTCCTTTGGTACGATTTTACTTTCGATCTATACCATGTTCGGTCTAGGTGAATATCCAGCTTGGTATCAGCAACCGAGTTATTTTGTATTGGGTGCCTTGTGGTATGGACTGACTTCAATCTTATTTTTTGTTATTCGCCCAACCTTACCTTTACAAGAAAAGATCTCTACTATTTTTCAGGATATTGCTGAATTACTTCAAGCCAAATCACGTTTATTCGACCCAGATAATATTGATAATGTCGAAACACTGCTATTCGAACTTTCTCACAAAAATAGCCAAGTGGTCAGTAGCCTGAATCAAGCCAAGAACTCCTTACTGACCCGCTTAAAAGCGTCTCGGGTTAACAACACCAGTATTTATTGGCTGAACTTATATTATTTTGCCCAAGATATGCATGAACAGGTGACCTCCAGCTATCTGCATTATGAAAAAATTCATCAGAATTTTAGCCGCAGTGATTTAATTTTCCGTATTCAAAAAAACATGCAGCTGCAAGCCTTGGCGTGCCATGATTTAAGCCGAGCAATCTTAGATCATCAAAGTTATCAGCCCCATGAATCTGCCAGTAAAGCACTAGAAAACCTAGAATTGTCGATGCGTGATTGGGTGCAACAACACCCCTATAATCTTGAAGTTAAAAATCTGGAATTGATCCTCAATAATTTAAAGAGTGTGCATGAGCAGTTTGCTCAACTGCAACTCAATCAAAATATTGAACAGCTTTCACCGCAGCAACATCAAGATCATTTGAACTTACTCGATGATGATATTCAGGGTGTGCAGGATCTGATATTAAAAATCAAACAGCAACTCAGTCCACAATCTGCGCTGTTCCGCCATGCCGTGCGTTTGGCGGTGATCTTTGCAGTGGGTTATGCCATTTCCTTATTGCCCTTTGCCCAAAATGGCTACTGGATTTTACTCACCAGTTTATTCGTTTGCCAAATTACTTATTTTGCTACCAAGAGCCGTCTCAAGCTCAGAACCATTGGCACTTTACTCGGGGTGTTATTAGGTATCCCCATTCTTTATTTTGTGCCAAGTATTGAAGGTCAATTGCTATTAACCGTTATCTGTGGGGTTTCATTTTTCTATTTAAGACAAAAGAAATATGCACTTGCCACGGTTATGGCCACTTTGATGGTGTTACTGATTTTTAATTTAAAAGGTGCAGGTTTTAGTATTATCCTGCCACGCATTATTGACACTTTTATTGGCTGTGCAATCGCATGGCTGGCGGTCAATTTCATTTGGCCCGATTGGAATTTTCGCAATATCTCCAGCAACATCAAGAAAAATAATCAAACCACCTTCGATTATTTTCATGTGGTGGTACAGCAGTATCACCAAGGACGTGAACTCAATCTGGAATACCGAACCACTCGACGTGCCGCACACAATGCCCAGATCGAGCTGTCGAATATGATTTCAAGTCTGAGTACCGAACCTCAGCCTAACCAAGAACTCATTCAACATGCGTTTCGCTATTTGGTCTATAGCCATAGCCAACTCAGCTATGTCTCAGCCTTAGGACATCAACGGGAAAAAATCGAAGATCAGGCGTTATTGGAGTTACTAGATAAAATTGAGCATGTGCTCAAGCAAAGTCTGATCGAACAAGCACCTGTTTCACAACAACAAGTAGAACGCTTGCTCGAAGAGATTGAGATCCTCAATCAACAGCATCAGGTCTCTGCAAAGCACCCGTTGCTATTAAAACAAATGAGCCTGTTACTCGAGACCTTACCTGAGTTAGTCCTATTAAAAAATAAACTGCTCGCCTTAGAAATCAAGTGAGCGTAATGAGTGCAAGTAAAACTGAAATCAGCTAAAAATATGATACTCGGAAGTGTCATCTGCAACCTGCGGATTATCTATAATATACTGTTTTTGCAATACTATTCTTCAGGTGAAAGAAGTGAATAGGTTTTGCAGATGAGCAGCGCTAAAGCTGCGCAAGATGGTTACCCTTGCGGAGCTGCGCTCCTCATCCCGAAAGAAAAGTAGGTCGAACCTGAACGAGGTTGAAATATATTTCAACTGAAGAGCAAGACGCAGTGGTTTATCCTAAACTAAGGTGAGAGCTCGGGACGACACCGTTAGGATTACTCACATCGCAAATGTTGGAAATGAATTTCATTAAACTCAAGCTAAATAAGCCCTATAAACCTAAGCTTAATTCAACCCGTCTTGCTGACGTGCCAGCATATGTTGTTTCAAGGCATGACGTGGTGAACTAAACCAAAATAAAATCAAGACCAGACTGGCTAAAGCAAACGCCCAAATATGGAAATGCGTATACAGCACACGAACCAATTCAATCACGACAAAATAACTGATCATCATCAACATCGAGACCGCGGCTGCGACTGTTCCTTTTGAGACTTCCGAAGACATCAGTGCAAAACGGTACATCACCGAGAAGCTAATCCCCTCGCCCAAACTGATTAAGGTCATACCAATCAATAAACAAGGTACCAAATAGCTTTGCCAAATGACACCGAGCAGCAAGAATGCAGTACCCAATAACATGATCGGCAAACCAAATAGAATGGTTTTACCTAGCGGGAAACGATCAATAATCTTGATCAGGATGATATTGCCTGCAATTAAGCCAAAGAACACAGGAAACTGTGCCAAGCCATATTGCACACTAGTCAATTTCAGCTCATCAACCAAAATGATTGGTGATAAAGCAATCCATAGCATCAACGGCATCCCCACCATCGGTAAGGCGATGCTTAAACCCAAGAAGCGACGATTACTCAATACCTTTTTAAAGTCATCAAAGATATAACTAAAAGGCTGCTTCGGTTGTTTACGACTTTCTTGGGTCGCAGGCATAAATTTCTTTAAGCCAAACCAACTGATAAAGGACACCGCAGCAATGGCGACGAAACCCCAATGCCATGACACATAATCAATCAGAAATGCCCCCAATACAGGACCAAGTAAAGGTGCCAATAGGGAAATATTCGCCATTAGTGCCATGACTTTGATCGCATCACGCTCTTCAAAAGTTTCTTGAATAGCTGCATAACCCACTGCAGAAATGACGCTCAGCCCCATTCCCTGCAAGAAACGCAGCGTTAGGAATTGTTCAATATTGTGCGTCAATAAAATCAGCAAACAGCACAGCGTAAAAAATGCCACGCCTGCCAAAAGTACTTTTTTACGCCCGAGACGATCCGAAAGCGGTCCCAACAGCCATGCGACACTGGCACCACCCAACAAATAAAATGACATTGACGACGGTGCCCACGTTGCACTGACTGCAAATTGTTCTGTAATCGACAACATCGCAGGTTGAATCAAGTCATTACCGATATAAACTGAAAATTCGAATAGCACTAAAGCTAAAGGAAACATGAGCGTTATACGGTTTAACGTCATGTTCTGATTATTCGTCATCATGTTTTATTCACAAAAATAACCAACTCGTGTACGCCCCATTTTTCAAAACGAAAAAGGGATCATCACCACAAGATTTTATGGCTTAGATTTAAATTAAATTTTGATTTCATGCTGTGAGAAAGCATGTGATAAATGTGAAAACACCGTATTCACTAAGTGTATATAAGAAAAACAATTTATTTACGTGAGATTGGTAAATGTTTTACCGTTTGGCTAAATTGCCACGCGCAACTGTAGCACTTTTTCAAAATGACCGCAATTTAAACAACCCATAACGAGGATTCAGCAATGTGCATAACCAAAAAGTTATCCACAGTTTTGCTGATCTTTTATTCACTGTTTGATGGTGCATCGAATTATGGGCATAACTCGAATTGGAAAGTTTCGGTATTCTCTCCTCGGGCACATTGGTAGCTTTGCTTTTTATTGACCACTTTCCAAACATCTTGATTTCGTTTTAATTGATATTCTGTCCGTACCGCAATCACCGAATCATCTAATTGTGCTTGCTCAACCGTGACCTGTGCATCGGTTGGGTTTTCAGCACTGTTAAATTGCTGATCGATTTTTAAATTGCTGTCTGCATGAAATAGATCAGGCTGATCCGATAAAATTGCATGCATCACCGTACTTTTTTGAACCTCAGCTTGCTGCTGTGAAGGTGCTATCGGCTGATTACATGCTGTGAGTAATAAAGCAGAACCTAACATCAATGCAATTTTATGCATTTTGTACCCATCCAATCCATTTAGCTCATTTATGCTACTATGCAAAACTAAATGGCCACGCAACAAAATGTATGTGGCGTGCATTAAATTTGTTGTCATTGTCTAATGATGATGATCATAACAAATGATTAAAAAAACACAGTTTATAACATCAAAATCACCTTAGTTTGGACATGCCGATATGTCAGATTTAGCAAAGAAATTAACCATTATTTTAATCCTTGGGAGCACTGCCTTAGGCTGCTCGAAAAAACAAGAAGGCCCTGCCAGTGAAGCTGCGATGGCAACTGAAACTGCTGCGGCAGACAGTCAAGCAGTGCAAGACAATGCAGTTCAAAATCCAGAACAACTGGTTAGCAATCAACAAAGTGCTTTAGAACAAAATCGTCAATTGGTCAAAAGCGCACAATTGCAATTTGAAGTAAAAGACGTGTTAAAAACCACATCAGCACTGGAACAACAGTTATTGCAATACAATGGTTATATCGAAGAAAAACAGATTAATTATCAAGTCAGTGACCGATCTGAGCGTGACCGTATTGATGGCAGTGTCGATATTTATGAAAAGATCACCCCCACCGTCCAGCTCACAGTACGTATTCCCAATGCGCAGGTAACCAACTTCTTAAATAATTTATTGCCACTCATGCTGAACTTTAATACCCAAAGTTATGAAGCCAAGCGTTATGAATTAAAATTGCTCGAAGAAAAACTGAATACTGCCAATCAAAGTAACAGCGGATCAAATGCAGTGAACAATCAGCTACAGCAACTGACCAATTTAGAAGTCAAAGACCGCTTGGCCTATAGCACCATTCGACTGGAATTCTTCCAACAATCACAAGTGCGTAAATCCCATGATCTGAATATCAATCGTATAGCCACTTTAGACAGTGATCCGTTATTCAGTCGGATCTGGGAAGCGATTAAAGTAGGCTTGTACGGCTTTAGAGAAACCATCATTTGGCTGGTGATGCTGTGGCCGCTGTATGTAGCGATTGCGATTTTATGGGGAGCTCGTCGCTGGTATAAAGCGAAAAAATCCAAAGCTGAATAGTTCAATTATTGATTTTTGATCAATAGTATTTTGCTCATTTATGCATTTTTACTCATGAATAGATTTTCTAAAATGCTTTCCAGTTTTAGAGATTTATTTTTGAGTAATCGCATGAGCAATATTTTAATTATTAATGGCGCCAAACAATTTGAACATTCGAATGGTGAGTTGAACGATACCCTGACCGAGTTTTCTCAAACACATCTAAGCACCTTAGGCCATCAGGTACAAGTCACCCGAACGGACAGTGACTATGACATTCAAGCCGAAATTGCCAAATACCTATGGGCAGATGTGGTGATTTACCAAATGCCAGGTTGGTGGATGGGTGCACCATGGACCATGAAAAAATACATCGATGATATCTTCACGATTGGACATGGTTCACTTTATGCCAGTGATGGCCGTAGTCGTTCAGACGCCTCTAAAAAATATGGTTCAGGTGGTTTAATCCAAGGTAAAAAATATATGTTGTCTTTGACATGGAATGCACCGATGGAAGCCTTTACTGATCCAGACCAGTTCTTCCACGGCGTTGGTGTGGATGGCGTTTACCTACCTTTCCATAAAGCCAATCAATTCTTGGGTATGGATTCACTGCCGACCTTTATCGTGAATGATGTGATCAAAGCGCCAAACGTACCAAGTTATATCGAAGCGTATAAAGCGCATTTAGACCAACTTTTTGCAGCAAGCCATTAAGTGAGAAAATAAGATGCTAACCATTATTGCTGAAATTTATACACATGCAGGCGCTGAACATCGCCAAGCCGTTTTAGATGCCTTTGAAAAAATTATTCCAACCGTTCTTGCAGAAGACGGCTGTCATGGCTATGAGCCATTGATTGATCATCTTCCTGCAATTGAGATGCAGGCCACTGATGAGAATACGATTGTCATGTTAGAGAAATGGCAGAGTACTGCTCATTTAGCAGCCCATATGCAAACTGCCCATATGCAGCAACATTTTGAAGCGACCAAAGACCATGTTGCCGATGTAAAAATCCGTATTCTAAACAGTGGGATTTAACAGATAACACCATACAGCTGAGTCCGACAAAATATGAAATTCAGAAAATGAGATCATAGAATCTTTAAGTCGAACTCGGCTGATGAGTAAACGCCTTGTTCTACTGGTAGTAATGCTGTTTTAAATGACGGCTATAATCCGTTAAATAGGTTTCCAAACTGGCACGACGATCCGCCTTCTGCATCGACTGTACCGCCAGTTGCTCTATCTTACTTTCCAATAACTCAAGAATCGCAGCTTGTTCCGCTTGGGGAAGCTGTGCTTTCTCTTTCTGCTGTTTCTTAATTTCCAGATAATCTTCTGCCCAATGCCGTAATGGATCATTTGCATCCACTTGAGCAAACAGATCGGTAATCAGTAATTCAGGCATCTGCTCCTGGGTTGCTAGCTCTGCTGACATCAAGCCACGAATCGAATAAAACACTTTCTTGTAGGTAAAGTTATCTGCGGTTTGCACCACTTTCATGCCACCTTTTGCCAACGATAAATAGTGGTAATACAAGGCGCTATAGTCGATTCGCTCCAGCAATCCATCACGGAAGATCTGCCATTCTGGAAAGGCATTAAAATACACAATATGTGCTCTGACCCACTCCAGAACAGTCGGATTACTTTTTGCCAATAACCCAAACATTTTATCGAGGTCATAAGAAACAAAGTCGAAATCTCCATCCATGATCTCGATCAAGTCACGATGCTTTTTATAATCAAAATATTGGTCTTTGCTGGGTAGATGAAAACCGCGTACATCGTAGTCACTATCAGGACTGGCCATGCCCCATAAACGGCTGCCACTTTCAATATAAAATAATGGAATATCTTGGCGTTGTTGAAATAGTTTTTCGATTTCGTGATGGATATTCATTGCGATGACTTCATTATTTAAAAATTTATACTTGTGAGAGACAATACTATTTTTTACCGTACTCATTCATTTGATTTTAAAAAATTATCGTTTGATAAAATCAATCTCTATTCAATATAACAAATAGGATCATGCATGCAACTGACTTATGCGGGACAGGTTTTCTTGGTGGTGGTTGCGATCTTGTGTATCTGGTCTTTTGTGCTGACAAAGTTTTGGCTAAAACGTTTAGCTAAGAATCGTGACAGCAGTAAGTTTGAATTTGCTTATTTATTTGTTGTGGTGTTTAGCATCAGCTCCCTATTTTTTCCTTTTACTTATTGGGTGTCGCAAGCTGTATATGGTTTAGCAACCAAACCGAGCTACGATGCAACCATCGTGAGCTATAGCTCTGAATGGGTCGATACCGAACGTACGGATTCCAACGGGCGTAAATATAAAACCCAAACTTTAATGCATACGGCTCAGGTGCAATTCAAAGATGATCAAAACAGAACATTGGTCTTGGATAATTCAGTCCGTTCAGGTGATGTGCCTGTAGTCGGAGATCATATTCAAGTCGTTTATGAGGCAGGAGATCATTCCGCACAAGAAAAGAGTTGGCGCACAGGTCTGCTGTTTACCGCTACCCTATTTATGCTGTTTATTATGGGCTATATCTTGGTCATGATTATTGCTTATGCTTTGAATCAGAATATGGCACCTTACAAAGCATTTGCTAATGTCTTAATTTTTAGAGTTAGCCTTCCACTTGGCACAATGGCGATGTTTGGGATGCTGTCTTATTCGGCTTTTGCTTATTTCTTTTTAGGCAATCCACAGAATATACCTGTCTGGGCAGTTGCAATTTGTGGCTTCTTTGCACTCTGCCTTTTACCGCTGATTTATCATATTTTGACGGGTTGGAAAGCGTATAAGAAATAAAAAAAAGCGAAGATCGTCCAAATAAAGGAATGAAAAAGGAAATAGATAACTCCCAACCTAAACAAGATTGAGGCATGAGTTTTGGGATGTAGCCCCAAAGTTAAGAAAAATTTGGGGGGAATAGAGAATTTACTTTAAAGTTGAGCAAGGAACATCAAATATTCTTTTATCTTGACGGGATAATAAACTTTCCCATTTTTGTTGTTTTTTACTAAGCCAACCATAGAATTCTGCATAAACATCCCCTTTTAAGTTCAATGCATCTTTATATTTATCTGAAAGTAAGAATTTCCCCATTATACATAGAGAATTAATTTGGGTGATCTCAATATCTTTTTCGAAGTCATCATTTTCACCAGAATCATTTAAAAGCCTTTTAAAAAACATTGCTTTGGATATTGAGGAATCATAAATACTTTTTGTTAAGTCAGATGGTTGTTGTTGTAATGCTTTCGCATAAACAACACTATCAAAACCAATTAAAATAGGAGGCAATGGTATTTGCAATGCAAGTTGTTCTTTTGGAGGTGTTTTATTACTACAACCACTAGAAAATAATAAAAGACATATGAGTATAATTTTTTTAGCAGCTAACATATTACTTGAACCTGTATCAATATCTGAGGGTGTAAATAATTGATTTAAAAATCACTTGCAAACCTCTACAAAATTCTTAGCAGTCTTATCTTTACTATCACGCAGTTTGATAATTTTTTGTCTTTCATTATAAAGATTATGAACATCATTTAAGGTTTCATCTTTAAGGTCTTTTTTGTATTTCCCTTCAATATTGTTTACATAGTTTTCCATGAATACTGTCATCCAACACACAGTGTTAAGATCTCCATAGTCATAACCATTTTTCTCCAACCCATCAATCCAATCAGGGTACTCTTCGTTTAAAAGACTTCGAGCCGTTTCTAACTTAACATATGTATTGTTAAACAAGGAGTTTTTCAATGCTGGCTCAGTGTTTACGTTTTTATTGGCTTCAATAAGCAATCTATAATTGTCTGTTGCATAATTTTTTAAATCTACTTTCACATAATTATCAATATCTTCTTTATCTGTCGATGCCTTACATGAAGTTAAAAAGATACAGGAAAGTACCAATATTGGTAGTAAAGTAATTTTCATAGTGAGAAGCGGTTTTTAGGTGGTGTGTATAGGTAACTCTGAATATATTGAGATACTGTTGCTCTATCATATGGGCGACCAAAGACATTTTGATACATGTATTCGTTGATTCCATATGGTCCATTGTTAGTAAAGGTAGCCAAAGCATTGGCTGCCAATACTGGTTTACTGGCATTGCATAGTGCTATATCTATAACTTTACCAAAACTCTTTTTAGCAATTGCCATACGAGTAGTAAAACTATCTTTGGCTAGCTCTGAAATAAACTTTTCCTCTTCATTGATTACATGTTTATTTTAATTTTAAACATTTTAATTGATCTAAATAATCCTTACTTCCTCTGAGTTTTTCAAGATAAATCGGCTGCAATGATAAAGCTTTATTCATATCTTCTCGGAGGCTTTGTGGAAATTTTTCCATATCGGTTGTATTAGAATATTTTTTAAAAACTTATTAAAAATACAAAGTCCATCGACTCCTTCAATATCAATATCTTTATTGTTTTTAATTTCGTTTTCAAAATTTTCATTATTCATCTCATAACTGCCAAATAAAGAGTCAGTTTTATTTACTGCATAAATGAGTAGTTCATTATTAATCGCTGATTTTTTATCAGCATTTTCATAAGCTGAAACATACAACCTTCTAGATTTATTAATATCATCACTAATAGTTATTGATCTGGCTTTTAGAATTTCACCAATAAGCTTTTCGCTTTCTTCTTTGTTTGTATTATTTGCATGGCTACATCCGAAAAGAGCAAAAATTAAAAAAGATATGCATAAACGTTTCATTAATTATTCCAGTTGTTGAACTTAAAATTTTTCATATTCTTCTGATTTTGGAACGTGATAACCATATTCTGTTCGGCACAGTTCATAGGCTTGTCTATTCAATTTTTTACCACAGCCACAAAAAATCTCATAATTAAAGCGAATATAACCCACATAAAAGAATGGAAAACAGAAATAAACACTCCCAACCTAAACATAGGTGGGTTATGAGCTGTAGAATATAAATGGCTAATTTAAAACAATCTTTTTACTTTTTATATTATAGATAAAAGTAGTAGTAAATTTATTGGAGTCAACACCTACTCCTATGTCACTATTATTCTTAATAAAAAAACTAGATATATCTGAATAAGCAACCCTTTTTTTATTCTCAATTAGGCTTTGTAGTGTCATATCAGCACAGTAATCAGGTAGATCTTTTTTTACGGAAAGGCAAGGTAAAATAAAACTATTTATACTCTTCAATACATCATACTTAGAAATTTTTTTATCTTTAAGATATTCTGAAAGACTTAGCTCCTTTTTATTGGATAGACTCAGTGTGTAATATTTATTAAAGTATCTTTCTGTTGAGTTACTGATGTTATAATTAATTGAAAAACTTAATATATCCTCATTCTGAAATAGTTTTTCAAAACTAATTTCTGTAGGGTACTGCTCATCTTCTCTATCAAAATTAGTTGCAATAAATTTAGAAATAGAATCATTAATCTCTTTAAATTGTTTTCCTTTTATTGATGGATATGAACCACTTAATTGAAGATTATGGCTTGGCATAATATGGTTGCTAATTAACTCATTATTTGTTTTTGTATGCCCTATAGTTATGTATGAAAAAAACATAAATATTAAACTGAATACTTTAAACTTCATGCTGCTTTCCAAAAAATAGTATGGCCTGCTGTTACTTTGGCAGTTAGTGATTTGCTAACGTTGCTACCCGTGTTGTATTCAAAATTACCAGTCGTCCAGTTTGTATTATCTTTAAAAACTTTTGCAGGAATTTCATAGAAAATACCACTATATTTAACTCGTCCTTTAGGATATTCCTTCAATGAGCCGACTAGGAATTCATCATATATCGCTTTAGAGATTGTGATTTTCTTATATTCTCTAAACTTAGCATGTGGCTTATTTGTATTATCTTTATATTTATACGGACTTTCTAACCCCCATGCTAAGAAATCTGTTCCATCCCAATGTGTTGCACCATCTGTAGGATCTTCCTCTCCTAGACAAACTTTTAAAACCCCCTTACGAGCAAGTCCATACTTAGGATCTTCCACTTTCCCATTGTTGGGTTTATCTGGTAAAGGGGTCTTTGTTCCAGCCGGCATCGTAGAATAGCCTGACATTAATAATGAATGTAAATCCTTTTTTACTTGTTTTGCGTAATTGTTAGCAGTGAAAGCAATAAATATACATTCTAAGGTCGCTGTTCCAGATTCATGTGAAACAACCCTTGAGCATTCTTGGAATTTTTTATGAGTAATATTTGCATATTGAGGGGAGATAAAATCGCTATCTGATTTCTTTCCATTACAGGCATATACATTTTCAAGATTACCTTTTCCATTGGAAATTTTTCCTTCATATAACCCAGTATTTATATTGTAGTAATAACCATTCAAAAGCTCATTTTTGCTATCAGTTAAATTGTTATTGAAACTTTGTTGAGACCTAGTAGGATGAAAAAGAGAGGAAGCTGAACCTAAACTAGAACTGCCACTTTCTCCCACAACATGAGATTGTTTCGGTAAAATTTTAGCACCACAAGTAAGCTGATCACCGACATAAGCAACAGCTTTACCATCAAGAATAATATGATCATGACTTTTAATAATCTTTGACCAACATTTACATTTAGGGCAAAAATGGCCATCACCTGCTACCAAAAAATAAATTACCCATTTGAGAGGTTCTCATTTGGGTTGCAGGAATGATACCACCATGATTTGTCATCGAGTTATGAATTGCAAAGCCTACAGCCATGATTGTCTCCTAAGAAATTAGTCATGACTGAGAAAACCTTGAGGGATTTCTCGATCAGCATACAAACGGTACTCAAAAACAGACTGTAGGCTTTCAATGATTTCATCACCATTTTCTAAACGACTACCAACAAGTGCAATGTCATATCCTTCAATCGACCCTGCTTCGCCAGCACCCGATATAATTTTAGAGGTTGTCCCATCCTCATAAATGGCTTCATCACCAACAACAGCAAGAAGATGTCCTTGTGCTTTAATTTTTTGGTTAATCGTCGCTCTGATTAAACCTCCATTTTTTGTTTTAGAACCATGTGTCGCAACAAAGAACTTTTTATGTTTTTGTTTATTCATAAACTCTTGTTCAGCAGCAATACGTTCATGAATTTCCTCTATAGATAAATTGGATACTTCATCTTGAGATAAATGTTTTTTAGGATTCACTTATATATCCTCATTCTTATTTAATTGAACAATTAATATTAAATACATTATTTTTCTTTATTTATTCAATAAAAACCATATACAACACTTATAATTGGCATGTAATGTCAACAAATAATGATAATTAAGTTTATATATTTACATTTTGTATTATAAGAAAAAGTACAGCATTAACTTTTGATTTACAGAAAATAAAAAAGCGCATCTTTCGATACGCTTTTAGCAAAACTTCTTTTATCTAATCAAGCATTAAAGATCAAATAATTTGCCTGGGTTCATAATCCCATTCGGGTCAAACGCCAACTTCAATGCCTTCATATATTCAATTTCTTCAGGCGAACGTGAATACTCTAAATATGGCTTCTTAGTCATACCGACACCATGCTCGGCAGAGATCGAACCATCATATTTTTTCACGGTATCAAACACGTATTTATTCACCACCTGACACTTGGCAAAGAACTCATCTTTGGTCAAGTTTTCAGGTTTTAAAATATTTAAGTGCAAATTACCGTCACCAATATGACCAAACCAACAGATTTCAAAATCTGGATAATTGTCAGCAACAATCGCATCAATTTCCGCAATAAATGCAGGTACATGAGTAATTAATACTGAGATGTCGTTTTTGTATGGAATAAACGGCGCAATCGATTCTGAAATATCTTCACGCAAACGCCATAAGCTTTGAGCCTGTTCAAGACTTTGGCTCATCACCCCATCAATCACCCAACCTTGTTCCATACAATGCTCAAAAATCTGCATTGCCTTGTCCATGATTGGTTCATACGGTGCTTCAAATTCCAATAACACATAGAACGGGCATTGTGTTTCAAATGGACGTTGTACATGACCACGATCCAATACTTTCTGCATTGCCAATTCACCAAAGAATTCAAAAGCAGTCAGGTCAATTGCGTTTTGGAAGGCATGTAATACAGGCATCACGGCTTCAAAGTCTGGCGCACCCAAGACCATCACTTGTAAGTTTTGTGGCTGACGCTCAAGCTTGATTTCAGCTTCTGTCACTAGACCCAGCGTACCTTCACCACCAATAAATAAGTGTTGCAGCGAATAACCTGTCGCATTCTTAATCATGCCTTTGTTTAAACGCAGCACATCACCTTTACCTGTCACCACAGTTAAACCGAGTACCCAGTTACGGGTCATGCCATACTTGATGACTTTAATGCCGCCCGCATTGGTGCCGATGTTACCACCAATCTGGCTTGAACCTGCTGAAGCAAAATCGACTGGATAATACATGCCCTGTTCTTCGGCATAATTCTGTAATTGTTCAGTCACCACGCCTGCTTGCACACGGACCATACGATCTGCTGGGAAGAACTCAAGAATCTGGTTCATCTTGTCAAAGCTAATCACGATCTCGCCATTGGTCGCCACCGCACCCGCTGACAGGCCAGTACGCCCTCCTGATGGGGTAATCGCGACATTAAATTGATTGGCAAGTTTAACAATGGCCTGAACGTGTTCAGTGCTTGAAGGGAAAACGATGACTGATGGGTTCGGATCAAAATGTTTGGTATGATCTCGTCCCCAATTTTCCAAACTATCGGCATCGGTTTTAATTCGGTTTTCACCCACAATTGCCGTTAATTGGGTCAATAACTCAGGTGTTAAAGCGACTGAAGCATTCATCGTTTACAGGCCTAGCAAGAAGTAAAGATAGAGCATTTGAATAACAACACAATATTTTTCAATATCTTAAAATGCTGTATTCAACATATAGAAACTCGGCAGAACAGCGCAAACCTGATGTTTTCAGATTTGACTATCAGATCTCTGCATTTTACATAGAAGCAGGCATAGGATAAAGCTTAGGATAAAGATACTGTAATAACAAAATGTGTATAACCAATAAAATTCAGCTTCAACTGAAAAATTATCAATAATTCTGCTGCGCTAATTTTAAACCAAATATTTATATCTCAAAGCTCTATGCTATAGTACTGCAACTAAATTTTGGCCTTTGTAGCGGAGCCGTAATGAGCCAACATCTATCACTACCTAAAGACAAAATCCGTTTCCTTCTGTTAGAAGGTGTGCATCAAAATGCCATCGATACTTTAAATGCAGCGGGTTATACCAACATCGATTATCACAAAACTGCGCTTGAAGGCGATGCTTTAAAAGAAGCAGTTAAAGATGCTCACTTCATTGGTATTCGTTCCCGTACGCAATTAACTGAAGAAATCTTTGAAGCTGCGAACAAACTGATCGCAGTCGGTTGCTTCTGTATTGGTACCAACCAAGTCGATTTAAAAGCGGCGATGTCTCGTGGTATCCCTGTATTCAACGCACCGTATTCAAATACACGTTCGGTTGCAGAATTAGTTCTTGCTGAAACAATTCTGTTGCTTCGTCGTGTACCTGAAAAATCGAAAGATACACATGCGGGCGGTTGGAATAAAGCTGCGGTGGGTTCGTTTGAAACTCGTGGTAAGACTTTAGGTATCGTCGGTTACGGCTCGATTGGTTCACAACTTTCTGTTTTGGCAGAAAGCTTAGGTATGAAAGTCATCTATTTTGATGCTGTGACTAAATTACCATTAGGTAATGCACGTCAAGTTGGCTCTTTAGATGAACTTTTGGAAACTGCGGATGTGGTAACGCTACACGTTCCAGATGTTCCGTCAACGCGTAACTTCTTCAAAAAAGAACAATTCGCGAAAATGAAAAAAGGCTCAATCTTCTTGAACGCAGCACGCGGTACATGTGTGGTGATCGAAGATTTAGCGGATGCGATCAAATCAGGTCACATCGCGGGTGCAGCGGTTGACGTATTCCCGAAAGAACCAAAAGCCAATGGTGAAGAGTTCCTATCACCACTTCGCGGTTTAGACAACGTGATCTTAACCCCACACGTGGGTGGTTCAACCATGGAAGCGCAAGCAAACATCGGTTTAGAAGTGGCTGAAAAATTCGTTGCTTATTCAGACAAAGGGATGACCCTTTCTGCGGTGAACTTCCCAGAAATCGCATTACCACTTTCTGATGGTCAACACCGTTTGCTGCACATCCACAAAAACGTTCCGGGTGTGTTATCGAAAATCAATACATTGTTCGCTGAACAAGGCATCAACATCTCTGGTCAGTCGTTAATGACTAAAGGTGATATCGGTTACTTGGTGATGGATGTTGACGCATCTGCATCTCAAGAAGCGCTTGATACTTTGAACCACGTTGAAGGCACCATCCGCGTTCGCGTATTGTTCTAAGCAATATTTAGAATAATGTCGAAAAAGCCACAGTTGATGCTGTGGCTTTTTTATGGGCGTTTGACTTATTATGTGAATATTATACCAACTGTTAAATAATAAAATGTCTACCCCAATGCTGAAAACACCACTACATGCTTTATTGCTGTTGATGATTGCCATGTTGTGTGTGCAAGGCAGTGGTTCTTTGGCCAAAATTCTGTTTCAAAGCTTTCCTGTATTAACCGTTTCCGCTATGCGCCTATTTTTTGGTGCGATCATATTGGCGGTGATTTTTAAAATCTGGACCATCAATTTCAAAGTAGTGCGTTGGAAAGCCATTCTCACTTATGGGGTGGCACTTGCAGGTATGAATGCGCTGTTCTATTTATCATTAGAACGCTTACCGCTAGGCCTTGCCGTTGCCTTTGAATTTATTGGACCTTTAAGTGTCGCGCTATATCATGCTCGGCAGAAATATGACTTCATCTGGGTTGGCTGTGCCATTCTGGGCTTAATGTTGCTCTTTCCTTTGCAACAGGCACAACAAGGTCTCGATCTGCTTGGCGTATTCTTTGCCATCAGTGCAGGTGCGTGTTGGGCACTGTATATTATTGCGGGGCAAAAACCATCGGGCATCTCAGGCAACCATACAGTTTGCCTAGGCATGTCGATTGGTATGCTCTGCTTGCTGCCCTTTGCACTCTTTTCAGGCGCCATCGATCGGGTATTTGAACTGCCAAACTTATACTATTTTATTGGTCTTGCGATCTTAGCCAGTGCCTTACCCTTTACCCTAGAAATGATTGCATTGCGTAGTTTAACCCCGCTCAGCTTTGGTACCTTAATGAGCTTGGAACCCGCAGTGGCTGCACTCTCAGGCTTTATCTTCCTAGGTGAAGTGTTGCTTTGGAATCAATGGTTAGCATTGGGCACCATTATTATTGCCTCGATTGGCTGTACCTTTACCACGCAACAGGCTCGACAGCAAAAAGAGGCCAAATAAATGATCTTGCCTCAACATCAGAAAAACGCTCTCGCTTATCTTGGAGATCTTAGATGAAAAATCTCCAATTGGTTGCCGTGCTGTACATGGTATTGTCCATGCTGTCTTATCAGATCAGTGCATCCTTTGCCAAACAATTAATCGCCACGCTTGATCCACTCACCGTGACAATTTTAAGACTGTGTTTTGCGACCATTCTGGTGGCAATCATGTTCCGTTCATGGAAAATCATTTCCAAATTGAAGGAGCTAAAATGGCGAGATTTACTCTGTTATAGCGCAGCCTTGTGTTGTATGAATATTCTGTTCTATACCTCTTTGGGTAAGTTACCTCAAGGAATCGCAGTAGGTTTAGAGTTTATTGGCCCATTGGGTTTAGCCCTACTCTCGATTAAACAGCGCAGTGATTACATTTGGGTGGCATTTGCGATTTTAGGCATTGCTTTAATGGTGCCTTGGCACAGTGCCAATGCGCAGCATTTTTCCTATATCGGTGCAGCCTGTGCGCTGGGTGCAGGATTCTTTTGGGCCTTATATATTTATTATGGGCATCGCGTGGTACAGCAAAATATTGGCATGCATGCGCTAACGATTGCTATTGGTCTATCCGCTCTGACCTTACTGCCTTTTGGTCTATGGAATAACGCGCCAGTGCTACTAGATACTCAATATTGGGGCAAAGCACTGGTGATTGCCCTAATGGCAACTGCGATTCCTTATGCTCTGGATTTAATGGCACTCAAACGGCTAACTAAGCTCAGTTATGGGACGCTTTCCAGCCTTGCGCCTGCATTGGCAGCCTTAGCAGGTCTGGTACTGCTACATGAGCGAATTAGCTTAATTCAGTGGGTGGCTTTGGCTTGTATTATGGTGGCTTCGATTGGTGTTACCTTACGCGGTGGAAAAGCTTAGTTAGATCTAAGCCGCTATCCTGTAATAATTTGATAGCCCAAACGACAGATCAAAATACTCACCAGTATCAAGAATAAAATACGGATAAATCCACTGCCGTATTTTAGAGCCAAACGTACACCCAATAACGAGCCGGCAATATTGGCAACCGCCATCATCATTCCCAAGGCAAACAACACATGTCCTGTCGGAATAAAGAAACTGAGTGCAGCTAGATTGGTCATGAAGTTGCCGATTTTAGATAATGCCGAAGCATGTAAGAAATCGACCTGTAAAAAGCGAATAAAAAAGAAAATAAAGAAACTGCCCGTCCCCGGGCCAAAAATACCGTCATAGAAACCAATCGCTAGACTACCCATCGCAGCCAGCACCAGTAACTTTGGCGTGATTTTTTGATCGACGTGCACTTGCCCGAATTGCTTTTTCATAAAGGTGTAAATCGCAATTACGATCAGCATGATCAAGACAATCGGTCTTAAGATGTGCGTCGGCACCAATGATACGCAGGCCGCGCCAATGAATGAACTAATAAAGGCAAATAATGCAATCACACCGAGTAGTGACCATTGCAATTTGACCCGACGCACAAATGAAAATGCGGCCGACCCTGTGCCACAAATCGAGGCCAGTTTATTGGTGCCAAACAAGGTGGCAGGTGCGGTTTGTGGTAAAGCTCCCATCAAGGCAGGAATCTGAATCAAACCGCCGCCACCGACGGCAGCATCAATGGTTCCTGCACAAAAAGCAAAGAACACTAAAGTTAGAATCAGTTCCCATTCCATTGACGATACTCTTATAAATTTAACAAGCGTTTTGGTACTAGACGTTTTTTATCGGTGATTTCAGCTAAACCTAGGCAACGTTCACCATCAAAAACCAACACTTCAGCTGCAGCTTCATGATCAATATTGCTTTCCTGACCGTTACCAAAATACTTTTCACGGCCTTCAGGCAATTGCACCCGAGGAAAATGCTCAACAGGTGCATAAACTGGCAGCAATAAGGCATCGCGTTGTTCTTGGGTAAGGCTTTCGAGATATTCAATGGTATAACTTGGATTAATCTCAAAATGGCCTGTTTGGGTACGATGCAATTGGGTTAAATGCCCACCACAGCCCAAAGCCTCACCAATATCTTCGCCTAATACACGGATATAAGTGCCTTTTGAACAAGTCACATCCAGCGTTAAGCTATCTTCAGTAAAACTAATCAGTGTTAATTCATAGATGGTGACTGGGCGGGCTTCACGCTCAATCTCAATGCCTTGACGTGCCAACTCATAGAGTGGACGACCCTCGCGTTTTAACGCTGAATACATCGGCGGTACTTGCTGAATATCACCACGGAATTGCTCAAGTATTTGTTCAATTCGTTCTTCGGTCAATGCCGGCACTTCTCTCTGCTGGAGGATTTCGCCTTCAACATCACCGGTCGCTGTAGTTTGGCCCAATTTCACCGTAGTTTGATAACGTTTGGTTGAGTCCAGTAAGTAATGTGAAAACTTGGTCGCTTCGCCTAAACAGATCGGCAATAAACCTGTCGCTAATGGATCGAGCGCACCTGTATGCCCTGCTTTTTGTGCATTGAACAGACGGCGCACTTTTTGTAATGCAGAATTAGAACTTAAACCTAAAGGTTTATTTAATAGGAAAACACCGCTCAAATGACGATAAGAACTTTTTTTCATAAAAGAAAAATCAAAGCATAAAGACCTATTTTAGCAAAACTCGGTCTAGGATTTAAAAAAAGGATTGGCTTTTAGCCACAAACAGACATAAAAAAATGCGCCAAAGGCGCATTTTCTTGCTTTAAAACAAAGTTAAAATTAACCTTGTTTACGAGCTGGTAACTTTTCACGAATACGTGCAGCTTTACCAGACAACTCGCGTAGGTAGTAAAGTTTAGCACGACGAACGTCACCACGACGTTTCACTTCGATTTTAGCAACGATTGGAGAGTGAGTTTGGAAAACACGCTCAACACCAACACCGCTAGAGATTTTACGAACTGTGAAAGCAGAGTTTAAACCACGGTTTTTCTTCGCGATTACAACACCTTCAAATGCTTGAAGACGCTCACGGTCACCCTCTTTTACTTTAACTTGAACGATAACTGTATCGCCCGGTGCAAAAGCAGGGATGTCTGATTTTAACTGTGCATTTTCAACAGCTTGAACTAAAGGATGTTTACCACTCATTGTGGAATCTCCAATATGTGCGGGAGAGAAGAGGTCTCTGACACCGCTGGGAATAGAGGCTAAAGCGCATATCTCCCGTTTAACTTTCCCCTTAAGACCAACGTCTTAAAGAGCCTATTTTTAACTTAAACTAAGTTTAAGTAGAACTCGAAGCAAAGCTTCTCGTTGGGTACAAAGACAAACTGATATCAGTTTAACCTTTGGAATTTTTTAACCATTTAATTTGCTGCTTGGTCAACTCAACTTTTTCTACCAATTCTGGTCGACGATCTAAAGTTCGTTGATAACGCTGCAAAAAGCGCCATTTCTCAATATTGGCATGATGCCCTGATTTAAGTACCTCAGGCACATCCAGCCCTTCAAAATGATCTGGCTTGGTATATTGTGGACAATCCAATAGACCATCCACAAAAGAATCTTGTATCGCAGATTGCTCGTCAGACATGACATTAGGCAATCGACGAATAATACTGTCAAGCAACACCATCGCTGGTAGTTCACCACCCGATAAAACGTAATCCCCAATTGACCACTCTTGATCAACATAATGCTGAATTAAACGCTCATCGACCCCTTCATAACGCCCACACAATACAATCAAACCATCATAATCAACGAATTGTTGTACTGCCTGTTCATTTAAGGTTTTGCCTTGCGGTGACATATACACCACTGGCGCATGAACACAGCCTGCTTGTGTTGCAAGTTGTTTGGCATGGTTAATTGCTTGTGCCAACGGCTCAGCCATCATCACCATACCTGGACCACCACCGAAAGGACGTTCATCCACTCGTTTGTAGTTGCCCTCAGCAAAATCTCGTGGGTTAATGCAAGTCACTTGCACGATGTCACGCTTTGCTGCACGTCCGCTAATCCCGTACGCTGTAATCGCTTCAAACATTTCAGGAAACAATGTGATGACTGCAAAAAACACCGCAGACTCCTCTATTTTCCTGCTGCGCTACACTCCCCGAAAGGATTAGTAGTCTACGCCCCAATTGACGTAAATACGACCAGCTTCAAGATCAACACGTTGTACCACATCTTTATGCCAAGGAATCATTCGCTCTTCAGCATCAATACTGTCAGGGGTCGCTTTGACAACCATGACATCATTGGCACCTGTTTCAAACAGTTCGTAGATTTGACCGAGATTGACTTCTTGCTCTTCATCATCAAGACCTAACACCGTTAAGCCTTTAAGATCAGACCAGTAGTACTCGTCTACATCTGCTTTTGGAAGCTGAGATTTGGCAATCCAGATATTCGCACCAACTAAGTTTTCTGCACCCGTGCGATCATTTACGCCTTTTAATGCAACAACCAAGCCTTTGCCATGTGGTTTCCAACGTTTTACATCTATAGTTTGCCAACCTGCCTTGGTTTCAATGTACCAAGGAAGGTAGTCAAACATATTGCTCATCGGTTCAGTATTTGAATAAACCCAGAGCCACCCATTCAATCCATAAGCTGAACGTAACTGTCCAATCTGAATTCGATCTTCTGGCACATTCTGTGTCGATGTCATGGGCTACCTACTACACTTATGCAGTAGTTGCAGCTTTCTTAGCTTGAGCAGCTAAAGAAGCAACGCGATCTGAAGGTTGAGCGCCTTGAGCAACCCAGTGAGCAAAACGGTCAGCATCTAAACGAATTTTTTCAGCTTTACCTTGTGCAGTTGGGTTAAAGAAACCAATACGCTCGATGAAACGACCATCACGTGCATTGCGGCTATCAGTTACAATGATTTGATAGAATGGACGTTTTTTTGCACCACCGCGCGCTAAACGAATAACAACCATGAGAACAACCTTATAATTTTTACGGATTATCCCTGCTACCGACCACCGGAAACACTTCAAACCCCTTTCATAGAGGGCAATATTCTACGTTATATTTGCCTTGAAAGAAAGATTAAATTTTAGGTTATCCACAGCTTTGAATTTAATTTATAAAATCTGCTGAGTTACCAGTCTTCTGTCTCATTACCACAACTTGATGCCGTAATATTAGCTGCTGTTTTGGTCTTACATTTAAAACCCGCACTGGTCATCAGTAAGGAATAATTCCTTGGACTTTGACTGACGCCTTTTAAAGACCATGTCTGAGCATTCACAGTTAATGTGAGCGTAAACTTCTGATTGCCACTGATCGCATTTAAAGGAAGTAATAAGCTGCTATTGGTTGCACTCGGAACAGTGTAGTAAGCACCTTGATTACTCGCAGTACCTTTCAGCACAAAACCATCATAACTAAAGTTACGTGCCCGATGTTTTTCCAATAGCTCGGCAACTTTGAGCATTTCTTGCTGTGCTGTAGATAAATCTGCACGGCGGATATAGGTGTCATAGCTCGGAATCGCGATCGCAGCAATAATTGCCACGATTGCAACCGTAATCATTAGTTCAATCAAAGTAAAGCCTGAATTGCAACAATGATTTCCCTGCTCAGTAGGCCCGCGACTCCACCTAAGGAGGCGAGCGTGCAAAGCCCCGCCCTCATCTGAATAAATACACGGATATAGCTTCTTTTTATTCATTGCGTTCATACCAAGTCAGTGGCACCAATTGGCGACGCATGGTATTTACAGGAAGCTTGCTATTGCCAATTTTATCTTTTGCATTTGGATTCAGTAATTGACGAGTCAAACCATTTTTATCACTTAATCCAATTCCTGCACCGACCATCGAATCAACAATGCCATGCCCTGCACCAAAGCTCATAGTCACGTCTTTGACATCTTGCTCACAAACCCCAAAAGGTAAGCAAAAACGTTGCACTGTCGTGGCACCATTGGCCTGAATTTTACAACCATCTCCTGCCACAGTATTTGGGTTGTAGATACTGGCATAAAGGCTCTTATTCATCACCACCATCTCGTTTAGCACTTTGCTGCCTGTTTGATTGGTAAGATTCACTTCATTGCCTTGTGCATCCAACTCTTTACCCACAACTGTATTGGCAAGTGCATACCAACCATTTGGAATCATCGCTTTAACTTGTACTAGATTTTTCCCTTTTAAATCACTGGCAGTGAGCATCGCTTTCAAATCTGTGATGAGCAGTTTAGGCGTACTGTTATTGCCATTACCCGTAGTAGTAAAGTTACGACTCACGACATCTTGATCGAAAAGGTTATAAATCGTGCTGCTCGATGCCTTGTCACTATAGGGCAAACTACGATTCCCTGAAGCAATACTGACCACTGCAAGGGGTTGTTCATAACCATAAACACTAAAGTTTGGTGCTTCATAGAAACGGCTACTACTGTCTTTAAACAGCATGCTATAACGACCACAACCACCACCTTTTGTACCAAAGTCCTTACTTAAGTCAACTCTCCAGACTTGCCCTCCCAAATCGCCAAAGTAAAGATGATCGCTAATGCCATCACCATCACGATCTACGGCATTGATCCGACTTACTACACTATATAGATCTTTCATTTTTAAACCGTGATTGGCATCACCTTGACCACAAGAGGTACTTGGATTGTCCCCACCGGCATACCAAATCAAGTCCCCATTATCGGCATCAAACATATAAACCATTCGGCCTTTGGTCGCATTGGTAATACTTGGTGTTACTTTTTCATATTCCATATCATAACCACCACCCACCAGCATCACACGTTTTACGGTACCGTTAAACATGACTGTAGTAATGGTTGGTTTAGACCAACTCTGCCCCATTAATGCCAATGCAGTATTGGTCGTGGTTTTATAACTACCATCTGCTTGCAAACTAATAATACGGTTATTATCAGGATCGATATGAAACTTCAGTTTTGGCTGAGTGATATCGCTTAAATCCAGGGCATAATAACTACGTCCCCCCATACGTAAACCGCCATAAGCAACTTGTTTACCTTTTGCGAGAACTTTTCCGTCTTTTTTAATTTCACCAACAGTTGCAACCACTTCACTACTGGTACTACCGCTACTTACAGCTTTCATGCCATAGACATATTCACTATACAGCGTCCACGCACCATCAACTCCATAGGCCATATTGGCTTTTATGCCCGATGGTTTTTCCAAAAATGCTTTACTTTGTTGTGTGTTTTCCAGCATTTCATTCGGAACAAAGGCAAAGCTTTCCTCACCCGTTTTAGCATCAACCACATGTAATAAACCTTGTGCTGTCCCAAACAACATATAGTCTTTGCGTTCTTTCACACTATTGTCCGCATTAAAAACGGCTTCCTGTGTCAATTTAATCGGGGTTGAGTGCAGATTCATTCCCACCTGCCAGTTGGTACGATTTGCCTCAGTCAAATCAGCTGTTGTTGCGGCATTACCCACGTTGTAGCCCAATAAATTCATCAGTAAATAGCCTTTAGCATCCGTCTGAGCAGTTGTTCCAAAGCCACATTTCACATCTAGATATTTATTATCAATCGTTTTTAGACCACCCACTTCTGTAAATTGATAAGTTGTCGTATTTGTAATTTGTTGGCAATCACGGTTTATCAATACTTTACGCTCGGTAATAATCGGTTTGGTTGGATCCGAGTTATTCGTTTTATTCTTTAAATTTTTAAGTTTGGCGAGCACACCACCTTTATTCCAATCTTGCACATCATAAGTTGTTGAAGCAGCATCCCATGCATCTTTGAGTTTATTCACCGAATTATCGCTTTCTACATAATATTTTTTAAAGTTACCAATCCAACTAGCTTTCTCAGTCGGTTCAAACATACTTTTATAGACTTCATTACTCATGCGATATGGCGTGAGCGGGTCTTCAGGTAAAGTTTGTAAACCTATTGGGTCTCCGTCAGTGACACCTAAATCGTCATGAAAATCCTTGATACTTTGTGCAATATTCTGGCTATTCGCGGCGTTATACCATCCTCCACCACCAATGACTCCCCAACGCGCCATATTTTTAATATCTTCTGGATTGCGTGGTAATAAACGATCTAACAGACTGGTAATTCCTGTGGTTAAACCACTACCGATCAAACTATTCGGCAATAGACCATCAAGCAGTGCACCAGTCACCCCTAATAAATCTCGAACTGCTTTCGGTACAATGCCTGTTAACAGCTGATCTTGTGCCACATTGGTACTTGAGATTTGGGTTAAGCCTTTGGTATCCGTGCTATTTTCCTGTCCTGCAATATAACTTGGCAATTGTAAAAATGAGCGATCCAAACCAATCACGGCGGTTTTAATTGGATTAGTTTTTAATGCCCGAATATCCCGAGCATAGGCACCAATACACTGCCACGTTGCAAAATCAGTATTATCATTTGAGTTTTTATTATTTCCTAAAGTCGTGGCTTTTAGCTCTGTTGAATTACATCTAAATCCCCAATTATCATTCAAACGTCCATCTTTATATTGCACACTTAAAGCCTGACTATTATCCAAGGAACGCGCCATCAAGCGCTCCATCGCAACTTTAGTCGCATCAGACTGGCTGCCTTGAGGTTGTAATAAAGAGTCCGTCAAGGTCGGCGCAATTGTCGGCACCCCACCTGCGATCACCATTAAACCATTGGCATCACATTGCGGGGCTGTAGATGGGGGTTGATAAAAATTACCATTACTTTTAATCAGTGGATTGATACTGCTGTTATTTTTTTGACTATCTTTGAAACCGCTATATTTAGCATCTACATCAGCACGATACTCATAAAAAATTTCTTGCTTACCAACCTGCAAAATACCTAACAAGTTCAATAAGTTTCCATCGACTTTTTTGTAACCACTGGTATTTACACCCAACAAGCCTGCATATTTCCAATCGGCACAAGTCATGCCATCGGCTTTCCAAGCATTACATTCATAGTCAGTCCATATCAATGATATCCCGCCGAGCCCCAACAAGGCATTTCGTTTAGCATATTGTCTTGCGCCTGTTCCCTTAGTAGTGTTACCCAATAAGTAAGCACCTGTTTCAGCATAGGTACTCGCCATTGGATTATTACCACCAAGTCCCAACATGGTGAGCACATCATTTAAGGCGTTATTGGTATTTTCCAGATTTAATAATTCACTGACGGCATCAAGTGGATTACTTAATATTTTTCCTAGGGTGGCAACCACATCATTGAGCAAACCACTGACCAACTTCGGTACAATCAAAAGCAGGCTTTGTAAATTAAACTCACCTTTTGAGTCCATATTTGCACTAGCAATATAATCAATCATATGCTGGCGATGTGTCTGGGTTTTCCCATTATAAAGATAGATATCACTGAGTAACTTTGGTTCAAATACGATCGCACCAGCGCGATCATTCACGGTTTGGTTATAAGGTGAAATCGATAAGCCGACCATAGTACTATCAGGAATTTGATCGATATTTGGTAGACCTGCCTCCCCTTTTTTACCTTTCAGAACATCAGTGAGCGCCATACGGACACGTGAATTTTTATCATAGCAACGATAAATCCCCACCGTAGATGAATTGGTAATGGATTTAAGTAAGCTGATATCAATCAGTGGATCACAGGTTTCACGAATATACTGTTCAGCAGATAGGCCTGTTTTTACCCCCAATAAACCACTGAGCAAGTTATCCAATAGTCGGACTGTTGCATCCGTGGTCACCACAGTACAGGACTGGCGAGGAAATGGATACGTACTATTCGGCTGTTCCGTTTTAATCTCAGCGATTGAATCTAGCAACCCTTGACCTTGGCCATTACCAAGCAAACCTTTTAAAATGGCTTTATTGATCAGATCAGTCGCCTCTTTGGTCACATCTATTAAATCTGTCTGCCCAGCAACCTTAATCCCCAAATTTAGACCATTTTTACCGAGTACATCAGTCACACCTTGATCAATACACAAAGGATAATCTTTGACTAAGTCTAAAAGCCCTGCACCACCCATACTACGAGACTGATCAACCATTAACATTAAGCGTTTTTTATTACCTGCTGCGGGTTGGTAAATCTCAATATCACTAGCAGAAGCAACTGATGAAAGCACTAAGAAACTCGATACAATGCTACAACCCAACCATAAGGCCGTAGTTTTGCTGTTATGTTGATGCTCATATTTAGTCTGGTTTTTTATCTTATTATTATTCATGACATTTCTCCCTTATGAACTCGAAGGTTCAAAGTCAGACAAGAAACGATATTCTGCGACTTGTATGTTATATAACGGTTTTTCAGTATTTTGCTTTAAACAGGTTGCGACATCATTAGCTCCGTTATTGTCAATACTTTTGGTCAAGCAGCCTTTTTTAATATCATTATCGACTTTAAACAGAGCATCTGAGGTTAACAATCCTTGCATCACTGAGATGACATAGACGCGCAAACGGATATTGTTTTCAGTTTTGGCCCCTAACACCTCCGTTCCACGGGATAAGTCGGCAAAAGGAGCTGTTGGTGCTATTTCTCTTTTAATATAAACCTGTGTCACCACCTGCTTACGACCACTCGATTGAGAGGCAGTGTCATTACTTGCGTTACTGGTATCGATCCTACAGGCACCACTATTGGTTGCCATTGGTTCAAATGTTGTACTATTTAAACGATACCCGGCCTTACTCAAGGCAAATGGATCCGTACCTGAAAAACAAAAAACCAATTCTGCATTTTTGTTATTTTCATTTTTAAAGAATCCCACCACACCATTGGCAGAAGCCAAATTTTGTTGTGTATTTGGATCTTGAAAATACATCAGTGCCGCATCTGCATTTTGTGCCAATAGTGTCTGTATCTGGTGATTGCTCACCAATTTCAATGAGCTGATACTTTGACGAATTGCCAATGTGCCTACAATCGTAATCATCAAGACAATCATGAGCACAATAATCAATGTTGAACCACGTTGAGCATATTTCATGTACCCGCCCCCCCATTTGTACAGCTTGTGCTTTTGCTGCTATCACAACCTTCAGAAACCCAGCCCATCGCATTTCTTAATGAAATGGTCTGATCTACCACTTGCCTTAAGTAGTTATCCTGAGAAGTAGGTGTGAGATTCACTTTGGTTCCAAGGATTTGAAAGGGCTCTTTATTTCTTTGTTTAATGACTGACTGGTCGCCTGTCTTATCATCAGAACGGACCAAGACTCCGATTTGAATTGCATGCACATGAGGACGAACCGACTGTATGACACCATCTACATTCTTTTTGACAGCGGTCAATGCCATATAGTTTTTAACATCGGTATAAGCCAAGGTACTATTGGCACTATTGAGGTCACCGTCCATATAACCTAAACGGATTTGAAAAAGATCAACATTTGGCAAAATCACCTGACTTGTGCCCCACGTTAATTTCAGACGATCTGTTGTAGTTTTTATGTCCAACGCAGCCTGTGTATATTGTGCCGCTTGACACCTTAAAGATTGACGTAAATCTGTTGAGGTCGAACCAACATAGTAGCGCTGTACCACAAAAGTTCCGCTTGCAACATCCTGACCTGAGCAATCAATCCCACCTTGAGGAGCCTGATAACGAATCAACAATTGATCATTGGTCAAACCGGTTACGTTGGCATTTCCAAAACTAGCAATCTGATTATTTGAGAAACAGTCCGTACAATTCAGATCAATTTTTTCACCCACGTTATTTGAGCTGAATAAAATTCCAGCATAACTTGTTTGATCATTAATCGCAGGTGTGGGTGAGCTAAGATTAGCTTTTCGAATATCATCTACAATGAAGTTTAGGCCCAGACTGGCATTGTCTTGGATATGTGCCATGGCTTTTTGCAATTTATAACTGGTGATTCCTGTAATAAACAATTGAATAGCTGCTGCAACAATCAGCAAACCTAATGCAAGTGAAATCATCAGTTCAATTAGGGTAAATCCTGACTGAGCTTTTGCATGTTTATGATATAAGAGGCTCGTTTCCATTTTAATATGCCTCCAAAAACAAACAGTGCGAACCCGAAACATAAGCACCATCCTTGATACATGCTGCTATGCCCTGGTCTCCAGCTAAGTTAGTTTCATCCCAAGCGACATAAATACATTGCCGATTATTGCCTGTTGGACATTGGTCTACTGATAGGTTCATGCCATTATTCTTTGCGTCCAATGCCGCATTCTGTAAATCCTGCAAGGCAATTTTTTCTGGTTTATCTGCCACATTTGTCACTTCCGCTTTAGGAACTTCAACTGCTTTCACCCTATACTTTCCAGCACGGGTTGCTTGAGGGTTAGCTCGCATCCGCTCTGCAAGATCACGTGCAATGGTGAGTGCCAAAACCTGTTTATTTGCTTCAAAACTAGAATCAATCGCTTTTAACTGCAAAGCAGCAAATCCCAATACACTAATTGCCAGCAAAACAAGAGCAACCATTATCTCCACAAGCCCGACACCTTTCTGTTTTTGAATATTCATGTGCAAGCTCCCTCTTTGATTGTTGTATCTCCGATTACCCCGACTCGAATACAGTAAGAAAGATTATTTCGTTCTAGAATAAAATCCTTTTGAGCAGCAAGGCTGCCATTTCTTCTAAAGCTGAGACTCGTTGCTGACGTATTTGCACTAGCCACGCCACTATCCAAACGTGCAATAAAAATTCGCTGAGTTTCATTCTTAGGAATAGCAATTGCAGTTGCACAATCATCATCTGATAGAGTCGCTAAACAGAGCCCTGTGGTTTGGCGTAGTAAAACTGCCTGACTTCTCGCCTCCGAAATTTTCATCACGAGTTCACGAGCAGAAGATTCTAGCTTTTGGCGACTATACATGGTTGCAAATGAAGGTGCCGCCATCACAGCGATAATCGCAACAATAGCGATCGTTACAATTAGTTCAACCAGAGTGAATCCTGAGGTAGGAAACAGTCGAGTATTACTCGACACTACCGTAAGACGAGAAGCTATGCTTCGAGTAGAAGAATCAATAAAGCTATGCTCTTTCTGAGCGCAAGACTGTAAGTCATCATGTGCTTGTTGCATACAGTCCTCCATATGCACAAATCTTTTTTGTTTAACGAGCATTTCAATTATTTTTAATAAACTTTGACTCTACACATTATTTTCGCTGCACCTTTTTAAGGTGTTTCTTGGTTAAGTAAGTAAAATCAAATATTTATATTAATGAAATGAACGCTATTTTCGTGATTGTTTTCATGTTTAATACCAATTTTCGTCTAAAATGTACCAAAATCCACCTTTAAGAGATAAAAGGTAGGTAAGGGCAGATAAATGATAAATAGCTCACATTTATTAATTATTGTTGTTAAAAATATTAAACAGATCACAAAATGAACCTAAATAAAAAAAGCAAACACTGAGGTTTGCTTCTTAAATTTATTAGCAAGTTCTAGAAGTATTAACGACCATCCCAATTTGAAGTAGCTGTAGGAGTACAACTAGAACCTTTGGTCCAACATTTTTGACCTAAAGAATTTAATACAATACTTCCATCGCCCATTTGCGCCGTATTAGTTTTAGGGGCGGCTGTTAATGTCCAAGTAGATGCTGTCGTCGTAAGTGTTAGATCATACAGTGGTGCACCAGATTTTGGCGTTACTGAACTCCCATACACCCCAAATGCCCCAGTCAATGCGGCACCAGTATAAGTACCTCTAGTCACTTTAAATTGGTTGAGTGTATGTGCGATCAACATCATTTCAGACTGTGCATCTGTTCGTTTGGTTCTTTTGACATATTGCTGATATGACGGATAAGCCACTGTAGCCAAAATCGCAATTATGGCTACAACAATCATTAACTCTACAAGTGTAAATCCGTATTTATATTTCACTACCAGTCCTCACTCCCTACGCCACACTCAACTTTAGCTGGCGGAGTACTTGTTCCAGGATTTATGTTGATATTTGCAGGGGTAAGCGTCTTACATTTCACCCCTGTACTTGTTAACAAATATGAGAAATTTTTTACGTCACTACTTGTGGCCGTGATCACCCAACTCTGTCCTAACGCCCCAACCGCTGTTAATAAAGGATTAGTATTCCCACCATCTTTAATTCTGATTGTATATTGAGGGCTGTTGCTTTCCAGCGGAAAAGAAAGGGTCTGTGTTGCTACGGCAAAACTATCCACTCTCGGAGATGGAGGAGCAGGATATAAATATCGAGCACTAAACCCACGATAAGTGAAGTTTTTTAGCTTATGCCGCTCAAGTTGCTCAGCAAGTTTATACACTTCTTGCTGAGCTTGAGCCGCAACAGCACGACGAGTGAAATACTGATAGCTAGGAATCGCAATTGCGATAATCACTGCAATAACCACCAAGGCTACCATCAATTCAATCAAGGTAAAACCTCGATTGAATTGATGGGGGTGTCTAGAAAGGCCTATATTTATCATTTTACTCAACCTTCGCGTAGCGCTCATACCATCGATTTGGAATAAAATGTAAATCACCACCCGCTGTGATGAATTTCTTATCCGCTTGGCAAGCCGTGCCTATGCAACCTTTACCAATGTCTGCTGGATCAGGTACGATAATTGATTTTTTATTTCCACCATCAACAGAACCTACATTAAGATTTACAATTCCTGCACCTAAATTATAAATATAGTTAGCATCTTGCCCACAAACACCTGTTGGTAAGCATAAACGCTGAGTAAAGCTATGCCCCTTCACACCTGCACCACAACTTGAAGACGTACCGTTATTCGAAGCATCGTACATAGTTACGTACAAACTTCCTTCCATGGCAATGAGTGGGGTTAAACCTTTAATAATTGAGGCATTAGCATTTTCACGATCAATTCCAGTCTCACTGAACTTTTTATCAAAACGATAATACCACCCCCCCCAGCCAGTAGATGAGTCAGCTACCGCACCTTTTACGAGAGTTGTATCTGTATCACTACGAGCAACATCACTGTTACTAATATATTTTAACAAGCTAGTCGATACTGTCGTCGCATCTGTAGCCGCTAAAGTTCTAGCTCCAGTATTGGTATTAGGGAAAAATGTTCCGTCTGGATGAATATCATAGTCATAAATTGCATAGACACCATCATACTGCAGATTCTCAGAATCTCGCTGTCCTGTTGCAAGTGGTGAATCGGTTGTTGCTAGAAGAGGTGAACTCTTATTCCCAGATACAAAAGTGGCAATAACCACATTAGCTCCTTCCTTACGAGCTGCGCTATGATGCGCCGTAAACACAGGCGGTAAATAAAAACGCGGACTTTTACCAATTTTTGCGGTTGTTGTTTGATGTAAATCCAAAATTTTAGTCGATTGAGTGATAAATTTTGTTGAACTTCGGGCAAAATCTACACGGAAAGCTTGTCCAGCTAGATCACCAAAATAAATATGATCAACCATGCCATCGTTATTGCGATCAACAGTTTTTATTTCACTAACGACGCTATACTTTAAATCATTGTTAACTAAATGCGGAATAGCCTCTGTCGTTGAACTGCCTGCATCTGAAGCTGGTGGAGTATTATCATCAGTTGAAGCATTTGAATCTGCATACCAAAGTAAGTCACCATTATTGGCATCAAACATATAGACGCCTGCACCTTTTTTGTTAGTCTGATCATAATTATAGTTTTCATAACCAGCATAACCTGTACGGATACCATTTGATTTCAAACCATCGCCATCATCACCGCCAGCATCGTATCCTCCCCCAACAAACATCACTAACTTACGCTTACCTTTCCAGTTCACATAATCTAATTTTGGCTTAGACCAACTCTGTGCCATGTTTTCAATTACAGGAAATGCCTTACCAGCTGGATTGGCTTTGGAATATACCTTACCTGTACTTGGATCAATATGAAATTTAAGTGTTGGATTATCAATATCAGTTACGTCTAGAGCATAATAGCTACGCCCCCCCATACGCATACCGCCATATACCCATTGCTTACCATTTAGATTTTCCTTATCTTCAGCTGTTCCGCCCACAACATTACGTACAGCCCCACTTACAGTCAGCGTTCCATCAGGTTTAGTCACATAAACAGTGTGCGCAGCCCATTCACCATCCATTCCATAGTAAAGAGCATTTTTACCACCAACTAGATTTCCGGCATTCTCTTTAAATGTCTCAGACTGCTTTTCAATCATTTCACTTGGAACAAAACTAAACTTCTCGATACCTGAAGAGGCATCTACAACACTGAGCAAACCTTGTGTTGTACCAAACATCACATAATCTTTACGACCAACTGTACTAATTTGGATCTTGTTTGTAGTTGCATTCCGAGTTGCAACCGCCTTACCTTCTTGAGTCAGAAGTACAGGCAATGAGTGATAAACGCTTCCCATTTGACGTAAGTTTGCTGTTGTATTGGTAAGATCTAGACCATTCGTCGCTGTGTCAGCACTAATGTTATAGCCTAACAATGCCATCAACCCCCTGACTTTTGGAGCTGCATCAGTTCTAGTTTTCGCATCCGTCGTATAGGTATAAAGAATCGGGTTTAAATCAAAATTACGACTGATCTGGCTATCAGCACTTTTGGTTCCATCAAATACATAATCAGTCAACACTCTACGACCAGTAGAAATAGTTGTACTACCATTACTTGTTGTCGTTTGAGTTCCTAGTATTTGCTGGCTTAACAATCCACCTTTTTTATAAATCGGAGTGTTATCAGGGTAGCTGATACCAGATTTTGCCCAAATATCGATTAGATCTTGTAAGACACTCTTTTTAACTACTGTATAATTCGCCCCACCATTTTCATTGGAATATACGCCATTATTAACAACATAGTATTTTTTAACATTTCCAAACCATAATTGTTGGGAGTCCTCAGTTCTAATTTTAGGCTCAAACTGAGGAAAATAAGCATGTGGTTGAATAATCTCAGGATTCAAAGTATCGATTGGGACCGTTGAGGAACCCGTACTCATACTCGGGATATCTTTATTAAGTTCTTGAATAAATTTATTAATACTATTTACAACATCCTGTGAGCTGCTTCCAGCAACCCATCCACCGCCTCCCAAATTACCCCAAGTCTTCGCATCTTCAACATCATCATTCCCAGTACCAGAGAAATCACTACCAAAGCCCACAACAACCGTTTTTACCTGTAATCCTACTGGATTTTTTGTTTGATCTAGTAAAGTTCTGGCATAGTTTCCAATACATGACCATCCATTCATTGACTGATTAAAATATCGACTGCGATTTCCCAAAGGGCTATTGGCACAGCTAAACATACTTCCCTTTGTTGATAAAGACTGTCTCATCAACTTATAAGCAGTCCCACTTAAACCATCGGTTCCAGTAGCTGTACCACCCTTAGGGTTCGGTTCACCATCAGTTAAAAAATAAATACCTTGCCCGCTACATTCTTTTTTTGCATTTGCAGTTGCACTTCCCCCTATTTGAGAGGTTATGGAGGCAGGCGCCGCATACAAATTTCCACTCTTCGCAGACTCTACAGATGCTGTAAAACCACTGTTGTCATCTACACCATCACTATCATCTAATGTACTATTATAGTAATAACACGTTGCATTATAATTCGTTCTATTATAACGAATAGTACAAGGTACATTTGAAGAACTCCCGGCAGGTATTGAATAACCTCTATCAATATAATCCCCCCAATTAGTACAAGTTTGTGTATTTGTATTCCAGCTTTGGCAAGCCCATCCACTAGAATTATTATATTTTGCATATACTGGAACATTTACCGTAACCTGAGGCAATTGAGTTGTAGAACCCATTAAATAGGCTGCAGCATCTGCGTAGGCATAAGCTGTAGGGGTACTACCTCCAGCTGTCAAATTGTTAATAGCGGTCAACAATGTATCACGATGTGTTTCATCACGATATTTGATCGGTTCTTCCCAAATAAAAATACAGTCACCATAATCACCATTTGTACAACCAACATTTGTGTTCTTTAAATAAGGGCTTGATGTACTGTAACCAGTTGGTGTTACTGTTGTTTCTCCTGACCACAAAAGACAGTTATAATTTTTAGAATCCCATTGTGTACAAGCATTAAAATACCGTTTTTTCTGTTTATTAACCAATCTATTATAGCTTTGCCAACGCGGCTTTACATACACTCCATCAGGTACTTGATTACCTGTTGTCGTTCCCAATGCTTTTGCTGGAATACGTATATACCCTTTAGAACCACTAAACGTAGACAAGCCAATTATGACCTTATCCTCTATTCGGGGAATACTTGCTGTACCTTGCAAAGCATCTTTCAATCCATTCTTTAGGGCCAAAAGCCTATTTTCATTATAATCGTTACTAGTCATACTCCCAGAAGTATCCAACATCAACATTAATGTTGTGGAACCTACACTATCTTCTGGGATCTTATAGATTTCCAAGTCTGCAGCGTAACTTGGGACACTTGTACAAATCAATGAAGTAATTGCAGCCGCAATTGTGCTAACTTTAAACTGATTAGCCCAACTATCCCCTTGCACCTGTGGTGCATCATCTTGGCAAACTTTTTCTACTTTTAGCATTTTCATATGAGTTCTCCTTATGAGGATGCACCTACAGTTTTGATGGTATATTCCATTTCTTGCGTGCTGTATGGAACATTCTTATTCGACAAACAATCCGTAACAGTAATATTCTTCTTAGCCTCATCCACAAAACTGGTGAAATCCGTTAAACAAGTATTAAGATCACTTGTCGTCGCCTCACTAAAGTTAGGTAAAATAGATGTTGCCGTGATAACAACCTTTTGAATTCCTGTACTTTTTGAACTTTCTTTATCGTCAGCTTCCATCATATGCTCCCAATCCCGATCATTTGAAGCTGCTCTCACTGTAACCTGCGTCATTACTGCATTTCGCCCACTCAAGAAATCAGTAATACGATTCTTTTGGCAGAAACCATTTTTCCCCATTTCTGTATTATTAATCGCACCACTATCATCCCAATATGCAACACTTGCTAAACGACTTCCTGCAAAATTATCTACAACAGCACCACGCACACAAAAGACTAACTCTTTACCTTTATTTTCAGGACGTAAGGTATAGTTCAACATGCCATCACCAATACGCATTTGAGTAAAAACCAATGCATCATCGGTTTTGTTCTCTAACGTATAAAATACAGAGTCACTTGTTTGTTTAAGTAAAGCCTGAGCTTGTGAATTCGTTGCAATTTTTAAGGAAGTTATACTTCCCCGTATAGCCCATGTACCCACTAACGTTAAAAGCACAAGCATAATTAAGACCACGATTAGGACTGAGCCAGTTTGATTTCTTTGTTTTATTTTTTTCATCTCACAGCTCCTTACTCGATACCAAAGCCATTACGGATCGCAATAGTTTGTGTAACCACATTGCGTAGATATAATTTATTTCGAGCATGTGTAATCAACTTTGCATTCACATTCAAAACTTGATAATTCTGATTTTCATCAAAAAATGGGTTATTTCCGACAGTATCCGTAGAACGAGACAGCAAACCAATTTGTAAAGAAACAATTTGTGGCTTCTTTCCAGCTAAAGCTCTGTAATCCTCTATATCCATATAGCTAAAACAGTCTAAACGCGTATCTGGAGCAATATTATTTGTAACAACCCCACTTGCATTCGTTTCTGTCACGGCATTACAAGTTGAATTTGCACCATCATAGGCGACACCTAAACGTACGCTAAAATGATCAACGCGAGGAATTAAAATTTCTCCATTCCCACTTAAGGCCAATGTCGTATTTGTTTTTGCCGACGCTGCCGTATAACGATCAGCTTTACAAGCTAAAGCGAGTGGCTGATTTGGATCATTCGCATTATTTGTATCTGCTCTTAAAAAATAACGCTCTACAACATAATCACTTATAGTCAAACCAGTACCCTCACAATCGAATTGATTCGGAGTATTAACCTTATACTGGATAACCAATTGATCACTTTTCTGGTCTTTTAAGTTTGATAAACCAATACCACCACGAGTCAATAGATTTGCATTAATCGAAAATCTAGAAAGATTTGCCGAAATATTATCGGGTCTAAGTACGATCCCTCCGTATAAAACGGTATCGTCAATAAAAGGTTGTGATGCATTAAGATTAGCCACACGTAAATGATTCACTACTTCCCCCAATCCAAACAGAGTTGAGTTTTGTAAGTTCATCATTCCTTGCTGCGTTGTCGCACTACGCTGACTTGTTAGAAATAATTGGATTGCAATTGCACTAATAAGTAGTCCCAATGCAAGTGAGATCATTAACTCAATTAAAGTAAAACCTTGTTGCTTAGTTATATGGTTATTCATTTTAGAATGCCTCCATCACTAAACATTTAGCATCCACAATATAAGTTCCTGTAGTTGTATCAACGCATTGACTAATATCCGTTGCTGTAATTGTTGTTGGGCCCCAAGCGACGTAAACGCAATTCATTGAACTAGCCACACAATTTGCCATGACAATGACCTGACCATGGTCGTTTGCTTTTTTTAAAATTTCAGTCGAATCATGTTCCGCCATTGCAACAGGATTGCATTTGGGTAAGTCTATTTTTGTAGTAACAGGATCCGCATCACGACTTGTAGTCCCGACACACACCATTTTTCCATTATCAATTGTCTTAGCATTGATCGTTGTTTTGTAATTAGTTAAAGCTGTTCTATTTACTCTGATTCTTTCAACCAAATCTCGAGCCGTATTCATTGCTACTGTTTGTTCTGTCGCCTCTTGTGCAGCATCCATTGCTCTAAGTTGCAGAGCTGAAAAACCCAATACACCTAACGCTAAAATGATCAGTGCAACTAAGACTTCGACCAAACCAACCCCTTGTTGATAATGTTTATTTTTCATTAACATGTCCCCGTGCGAATTCCATCAACAGTCCCAATCTTTGATACAAGAATTGTTCGACTTTCATGGATACTTGCATTACATAAAGTAAATTCTAAAGGGACAATTTCAGGAATCTGACGAGGATTATTTGTTGGATCTGTATCACATAAGTTTGGCGTAGGGGCATTACATACTGGATTATTCACAGCTTTTGTTCTTTGTTTTGCACTACCTAGCCCTGAAAATACAACATCAATTTTATCGCTGGTTAATTCGATATCATTACGAGGAGAAACCCAATAAAATAGTGTTGCTGTATTTTTTGGACATACTATTTTTGTTTGAGCAGTGACGGGGTCTGTCTGTGTTGGGCAGATTAATTTCAATGTAATATTTTTACGTAAGGAAATCGCCTGCCCACGAGTCTCTCCAAAAAAAAGCGCAAAATCTTTAGCTGTTGTATCCAACCGCTTTCTTGTAATCAAATTACCAAATGATGGAACTGCTAAAGTAGCAATAACTGCAAATACTGCAATCGTCACCATCAATTCAATTAAGGTGAATCCCTGACTTTTCCCCATCGCCCCTGCACCTAATAATTAAAATTCACTACTCTATATTAAATTTTATTTTTACAGAACCAATACAAAGCAGATAAGCACCAAAAAAAAACGGATGGAGTGTCACCCATCCGTTTCCAGTTCACATTTTTCTAATAAAATTAGGCTTGTATCACTTGGATACGCAACTCTTTTGGTAGACTAAAGGTAATGTTTTCCTCTCGTCCTTGTAGCTCTTTGGGTGGAGTTGCACCCCAATCTTGTAAACGCTGAATCACTTGTTTAATTAGAATTTCAGGCGCTGATGCCCCTGCTGTGACCCCAATTTTACTGTCCTGTTTAAACCAAGCTTTTTCAAGTTGATCTGCATTATCGACCAAATACGCAGACTTCCCCATACGCTCAGCCAATTCGCGCAAACGATTTGAATTTGATGAATTCGGAGAGCCGACCACTAGAACCACATCACATTGCTCAGCCAAATCACGTACCGCATCTTGACGGTTTTGAGTGGCATAGCAGATATCATCTTTACGCGGACCTTGAATCAAAGGGAATTTGGTCCGTAATGCATCAATTACTTTGGCCGTGTCATCAATTGAAAGTGTAGTTTGCGTGACAAACGCGACTTTTTCAGGATGTTTGACCATGAGCGCTTCGACATCTTGCTCATCTTCAACCAGATAAATCTCACCACCTCGAGACTTATCATATTGCCCCATGGTGCCTTCAACTTCTGGGTGTCCTTCATGTCCAATCAGAATCGCTTCAGTCCCTTCGCGTGCATATTTGGTCACTTCGATATGCACCTTCGTCACCAATGGACAAGTTGCATCAAAGACTTTTAAACCACGGCGATCCGCTTCTTGCTGTACCGCTTTAGATACGCCATGTGCACTAAAAATCACAATCGAATCATCTGGGACTTGATCTAACTCATCCACAAAAACAGCACCACGCTGGCGTAAGTCATCAACCACAAATTTGTTGTGTACCACTTCATGGCGTACATAAATCGGTGGGTTAAAACATTCCAGTGCCCGATTGACGATTGCTATAGCACGGTCAACACCAGCACAAAAGCCTCGTGGATTGGCCAACACGATTTCCATAACATCCTCTCTCATCATCTGAATTTTTACACCAAACTATTTCGTTTAATGGCACGCTACACTACAATAGCCAAGATATTTTATCATATTCAGGAAAAATATCATGTCGGGTCTCTTGTTTGTCGTTTCTGCAGCTTCAGGAACAGGCAAAACATCTTTGGTCAAAGCCCTACTCGATCGAGTCAGCAATCTACACGTTTCTGTCTCACATACTACACGCGGTCAACGACCTGGCGAACTCGATGGTGTTCACTATCATTTTACCAGTAAAGAAAGCTTTTTAGCACAAGTGGACGAAGGCGGTTTTATCGAATACGCTGAAGTCTTTGGTAACTACTACGGCACTTCACAAGCCAAAGTTAAAGAACAACTGCAACAAGGTCATGATGTTTTACTCGAAATTGACTGGCAAGGTGCTGAACAGGTTCGTCGCCTTTTTCCTGAATCAAAACAAATCTTTATTCTCCCTCCAACACAATATGACTTAAGACAGCGCCTGTCTAATCGTGGTACAGACTCTGTTGATGTGATTGAGCATCGCCTCAGTTGTGCGGTTGAAGATATGCGTCATTTTGCCAGTTTTGACTATGTCATTATTAATGATGACTTCAATAAAGCTGTGCATGACTTGGAAGCGATTATTACCGCAAACCGTTTGGTGACCTTGCAACAAAGCACTCGCCATCAACAATTAATTGAAAACTTGATTACCCTTAATCGCGAATGACTTGAGTCTGACCGAAAAGCCTTTTATACTACTCAGTCTTTTCAAATGTAATGTTCAAACGAGACAACTTATGGCACGTGTAACCGTTGAAGATTGTTTAGACCATGTAGATAACCGCTTCGAGTTGGTACTGGTGGCGAGTAAACGTGCACGTCAATTGGCACGTCAAGGCATGGAACCCACTGTAGAATGGGACAATGACAAACCAACAGTGGTTGCTTTACGCGAAATTGCGATTGGTCATGTCACCAAAGAAATTTTAAAACAACGCGATCAAGACTACCAAACATCAAACCTTGATATGGTATTGTCTACAAATTCATTGAACTTAGAAGGTTTCACTTTCTAAATCGAATTTGTTATGCGAAAAGCCCATTGTGAATACACTGGGCTTTTTTCTTTCTTGCAAAATTCAACGCATATTGATAAAAGCAATATCCGTCATTGAAAAAATTTACGAGTTTTTATAATGAACAAATTGACAAGTTTCTCAATTTGCTTTTCATTAGAAGATAAGCGTAATGTCTTTGAGTACTTGCGCTAAAAATGAGTTTCAATGGTATTCAATATGATTGAGTACGTGAAGATTGTACTGAATCACAAAAGCATTTATGTAATACATCGTTCAAGTATCAACAGACAGATCATTACTGAATTCAAGTTATAAAAGGTGTTATATGCCAGGCGAAGAAGTCAGCCAAGCGAAGCAGCAGCTCAAAGTAATTATTGAAGCCTATCTCAAAGATAGTGACGTTCAACGTGTGCTTGCTGCCTGCGATTTTGCTGATCTAGCGCATAGCGGTATTACACGTAAAAGTGGTGAGCCCTATGTATTGCATCCGATTGCAGTAAGTTGCATTTTGGCACACATGCGTCTTGATGCGGACACATTGATGGCTGCACTTTTACATGATGTGATTGAAGATACTGAATTTACCAAAGATGAAATTGGGCAAAAATATGGGATCGTCGTCGCCGAACTGGTCGACGGTGTCACCAAACTCAGCCATTCCAGCGATAAAGAATATAACAAAGCCGCATCATTCCGAAAAATTCTGCAAGCAACCTTACAAGATCCGCGTGTCATTATTATTAAACTGGCTGACCGTTATCACAATATGACCACCTTGGGCGCACTACGCCCAGATAAACGCGCACGTATTGCCCAAGAAACGCTGGATATTTTTGTTCCGATGGCACGTCTGGTCGGTATGAACGAGATGGCAGATAACCTTGAACATCTCTGTTATCAAAACCTTGATTTAGACATGTTTAATGATGTGCAAACCGCATTATTGGAAACCAAGCCAAAACGCTGTGAATACCAAGCGGTTTGGGAGCAAAAACTTTCTGAACTGCTAAAAGCTTATGACCTCAAAGGTCGAATTAAAAAGAAAAACAACAACATCGAATTACTGCGTCATTTTATTAAAAATGAAATCGACTTAAATGAACTCAGCCACAGCCATGCCTTTGAAATCATTTTACAAAGTATTGCGGACTGCGACCGTCTGGTTGATGCACTAAAAGACAATTTTCAAGTTTTGCAATATCGCGACCATATTCGCCGTCCTTTACCTGGCGGGAACCAATCGCTCATGATCCAGTTGAAAGGTGAGAAAACCACACTTTCATTGACCATCCAAACCGAATTGATGCGTAAAGCAGCTCGTTTTGGTGTGGTACTCGGTGAAAATGCACCGCAAGCCTGTCGTTCAGCGATTCAAGCATCTATGCAGAACTTGAATACCTTAATTGATAGTGGCTGTGCAAAAACCACCTTTAGTGATCTGCTCGATTATTTGCACCAAGAAAAAATTTGGGTTTATACCCCACATGGACAATTGCATGAATTACCACAAGGTGCGACTGTGGTTGATTTCGCCTATTCAGCCAGTCTGTTCTTAGGTAACCACGCGGTTGGTGCCAAAGTCGATGGTGAAATTCGACCATTATCCACCCCATTGCATAGCGGTCAAGTGGTTGAGATTATTACTGATGTGTTGGCAACACCAAATCCAGATTGGCTCAGCTTCATTAATACCCAAAAAGCACGTCGCGCCTTGCAGAATATTCTGAGAGAACAAGACATCGATGAGCAGCGCTTAGTTGGACAGCAGGCCTTAAATCGCGCCTTAAAACTGTTCCAGCGTTCAATCAATGATCTTTCTCCAACAGATTGGATCAATGTACTTGAATGGCGACATTTAAGCAGTAAAGACACCTTATTTGAACAGATTGCAGTGGGTGATCTACTCCCGCAACTGGTTGCCAATCATTTATTTGCACAAGACTATCATTCACAGCATCATGACGCCTCTGATCGTTTAATCGTCGGTACAGAAGGCGTCGATGTCAAATATGCACATTGCTGTAATCCTGTATTGGGTGATCCAATTCAGGGACATTTATCGCGACGTGGCCTGATCGTGCATCGCTCCCGTTGTCGAAACTTATTACACGAACAGCATCTGCATCCTGAGAACATCATGCCACTGCATTGGCAATCTGAAGAAATTGATGATGTTCGTTTTAGTGCCTATCTATGCATCCATATGGCCATGAATGATGAACAGATTTCTGATTTGATCTACCAATGTCGTAAAGCCAAAACCGGCGTAGAAATGGTGCACTCGCAAGACCAAAAAACCTACGTGAATATCGTGGTCAGCAACCGAAATCAAATTGCTCAGATTATTCGAGACCTGCGGATGCACTTTGGCTTCCCACGTATCGAACGCTTAAATATGCCGATTGTTCAGCCTGAAGTGGCGAAATTAGCCACCGCCAGCTCAATATAAACATACTGTTCCAATCAAGCGTTTAGGCTACTTACAGGCATAAATATGCAAATAAAGAACTTCTGCTAGGGCGACTACGCAGTATTCAGCTCTTTCGCCGCTCTGGTTTTGTGTTAAAGTCACAGAGATTTAAGATAGAAAAACGACATAGGAGAGCTAAATGTCACGCCAAGTTATTCATACTGAACACGCCCCTGCTGCTATCGGAACATATTCTCAGGCAATTCTCGTTGGCAACACGCTCTACCTTTCTGGCCAGATTGGTTTAGATCCGTACAGTATGGAACTTGTAGAAGGCATTGAAGCCCAGATTCGTCGTGTATTTGATAACTTAAAAGCGGTCTGTACTGCTGCAGGTGGTAGTTTAGCGGATATCGCGAAATTAAATATTTTCCTGACTGACCTCTCTCACTTCCAATTGGTGAATCAGATCATGGGCGAATACTTTGCGCAACCTTATCCTGCGCGTGCAGCATTGGGTGTTGCCAGCTTACCAAAAGGTGCCTTGGTTGAAATGGATGGAATTGTGATCATTCCATAAGCATTTTTTTAAATTTATATTTATCAAAAAGATATAAATTATCAAAAATATCGCCGATCAGGCGGTATTTTTTTATTCAAATTCCCAATAAGAATATACTCATTGTTAGAATGAAATTCATTGACAAACGATAATAATTATCAATAATATCAATTATCGCATTTATATTTGTGGCTCACTCCCATGTATGTTTGTTTATGTCGTGGAATTACAGATCAGGATATCAAAGACGCCGTTGCAAATGGCGCCGAGAGCTATCGTGAAATCCGTGACCTACTCGATCTAGGCACATGTTGTGGTCGTTGTGCTCCTGAAGCCCGTGCTATTATCAGCGATGAACTTGCTGAAATCGCTGCGCGTATTTCTATAGCTGCCTGATTTATCTTCTAAATTATTCATCCAATTCAATTCATGTTTTACGACTCCACCGCTTCCTGTAGAACCTAAAAAGTTCCTCATCTAAGCGGTTTTTTTATAAAAATCAGAACCATATCAGGATGTTTTTGATTGTGATTTTCATTTGCCGTTCTATAAATTACTCGCCAGACGATCCTTTGTTGATTAAAATAAAATAAATTGCCTTAGCAACTAGGGCATCACTTGGTGTTTTTGGAGTAAGTGCAATGAAAGGCAATCGCGAAGTTATCAATCAGCTCAATCAAGTGCTGTACCATCATTTAACTGCGATCAACCAATATTTCTTACATTCTCGTATGTTTAATGATTGGGGAATTGAACAATTAGGTTCAGCGGAATACAAAGAATCTATTCGCCAAATGAAACATGCAGATAAAGTGATTGAGCGCATTTTATTCTTAGAAGGCTTACCGAACCTACAACACTTAGGCAAGCTGTATATTGGTCAACATACTGAAGAAGTCCTGAATTGCGATATTCGCAAGGTCAAAGAAAATATTGAAGCCCTCAAGCAAGCCGTTGAACTTGCAGAAGCAGAACAGGATTATGTGACCCGTGATCTGGTCCAAGAAATTCTAGAGAAAGAAGAAGAGTATTGGGATTGGCTCGATACTCAACTTGATCTGGTTGAGAATGTAGGTATCGAGAATTATATTCAAAGCCAAATCTAATTAAAATGATGCTTTAAGCCAAAGTACTCTTTGGATTGAATCAAAAATAAAGCCCTATAAAGGGCTTTATTTATTACTGTACTCGCTTATTCATTTCAATGACTTCTGGCAAACTAAGTGTTTGCCCATACAGCTGTTGTAAAATAAACAGCTGTTGTTCTGCTTGTTCAAACTTGTGATTATAAGCAAGCAGCTGTGCATACTTTTTTAAATTATAAGGCGTTGCCTTATTTTTGACTAAAGCATCAATCCATTCCAAATCAGTATCCAACATTTGTGTTTGAGGTTTTAGAGTGATCCAATCAAGTCGCTGCTGAAATTGCGTCAGCAACAGAATTTTAGAGCTTCCCAATATCTCTACTGTTGGTTGCTGCTTTTTAAAAATTAAACGGCTATTTTCCTGAAAAAGCTTATAGTCACGCCAGATCAATAATAACAGTACGATACCAATCAACCAGATCAAGCGAATGACATTTTTATTTACAGTCACTGCTTTTAGCTGAGGTGTTTGTGCTTGAACCAGACCTAATAAAAAGCCCATTGGCAGTAGGAAATACGCATATCGTTGTGGAAACTCTAGCATGGCATGAATCAGGATTGCGGCGACCATCATGATTGCAATCACAGAAGTGGTATCTCTGGCATTTCGATCTAACCAAAAGAACCACAGCCCCACATAAGCAATAATTAATAATCCAAGTGGCAAGCCATTCCAAACCAAGATATCAAGTAATACATTATGCGCACTAATTACCCACTCATGCGAAGGATGCAAATTGAAAATACTGATTTGCGCAACACTGGTCTGATTCCAGCCATAACCTAACCATGGCTGCTCTTTGAGCGCCAAAAGCATCTGCGTCCAGATATCAAAACGCAAATAACCTGAGCTGGCGCGCTCGGCAACACTGCTTGTTTGAATGACTTCTGAATTAAAGAAGGTTTCAATAAGATTGGTCAGCTGTGGTAAGCCCCAAGCCGCAATCACAAAAAAACCAACACACCAGATCCAAAGCTGAGCAAAGCTAAAGCGTGGTTTCTGCTTGTACTGCTTATACATCCAATAAAACAGGATAAATAAGCAGACTACCCACGAGGTTCGAGACTGAGTTAAGGTAATTGTAAAAAGAATCAATAGACTTGATGGCAATACCCACCATGATGCCATGACTCTTTTTTCATAGAGATATAACGCTCCCATTAAGCCCATAATCAAAAAGGTTGCTAAATGATTTGGCTGACCAAAGTTAGCATAAGGCCGGTCTCCCTTGAGTTGCATAATGCCATTAATGACACCATCTAGCCCACACCACTGCACAATCGCCATCACACTACAGACCATCGCGATACCGAATAAGAGCTTTGATATCTCCTGCATTAAAGCTTCACGCTGGTCTACTTGTAAAGAAAGGTTATAGCCGAGCACAATCATCAGCCAAAAGGCGAATACATAAAATGAACTTAAAAGAGCTGAGCTAAAATCATCTACTAGCCCAAAGCCCCATTGCAGTAATGGAACAGCAATAATCGGCGCAATCCAAAGTTGTGCTCTCGGAATAATGATTTTTTTATTGAGAAAAACTGTCAGTAAAACCAAGCCCGCAGCAAAACTAGCAAACTCACCAGAAAAGGTCACCCAAGGATAAGTATGGAATGGGGAGAGCCAAGCAAAGCTGACTAGAATACTGGCAAGAAAAAAGCATAAAAACTGCATACTTTGTACATTAAAAAAAAGCTTAGTGAATTATATCGCTAAGCCTTAAGCTACAAATTAAATATAAGATAAAAACTACAATTTACTTCCACGGACGCAGGTCAACAATTTTAACTACCTCACCTTTTTCCCTATTAATGAGAACAGTCATATCAGCTGCATTTGCTTTTAAAGGAACAAAAGCTGTCGCCTGCGGGTATTTTACTAGTACAGTCTGTACATTAGCCCTATCATTAAATTGGCTTAATAACTTTAAATCTTGAGCACGATGCTGAATTTTTTGCTTTACTCGTTCTAATGGTACATAGCGCTCGGGCTTATGAGCAATTGAAATCCCCCCCAATAGCTCTGCGAACATTTCATTACTACGAACATCTTTATCTTTTGCAAATTCCACCCCTACAAACTGAGGCTTAAGCCAAGAAGGCTTTTGATATCGAGGCAATGCCTGTGCAATATGCTCCGTTAGAATTTCATTATTACGTACAAGCTCAAAACGATCTACATTATAAGCAAGCCATACGGGCCGCCCTTGAGCAATACTATATACACCATAACTCAATGCAATCAGCTGAATTAAAATTATAATACTTAAATCTATTTTTAAATTCTTTTTCGCTTCTTTATAAACATATAATCCCAACAATGGTCCAACAACAACATCAATTGCCAACATCATAAGAAAAATATGCGTCACCCCTACTGCTTGAGCAAGTGGAACGGGGTACCAAATAAAGAAAACAACACCAATCACCATTAAAGCAACAAAAGATGACATTGCTAAATGGCTCAGAAAAAATTTAAGGCGTTTTGACACTAATATTACCTACATAATTTTATCAATTAAGGATTATCTGCATTCGGATGGTGCATAAATGGCAGGCAAATCCCCCAAGTCAGCAGCTAATCCTTTTGCAGTTGCAGAAGTAGATGTAGCTGTTGCACAAGCCCAATCAATCGTACCATTCGAAGTCACTGTTAATTTAGCCTTACTAACATTCGGTGTTAACACAACTGTTTTCCCCAGCACTGCCGTCGGCAATCCTAAACTTGTATTGGTTGTCAGTGTAACCGTAATAACACCATCATTAGCAATTTGCATATTTGAGACATAGCGAGTTTGTTTTTCAGTTATGGCTTTCGAATTATAGTCTGTTGCTGTACTCACAACCATAGCCATCCCGCCGACCAGAAATGATTCACTCACCATAGTTTTTGTAGCACTTGCAATAACCAAGGCTTCGCTAATTTTTACCCGTGCTACATGCCGCTGATAGGCTGGAATGGCCACAGCCGCTAAAATACCAATAATAGCAACCACTATCATTAGCTCGATTAATGTAAAACCATGATTTTTTTTCATTATGGTATATCTCCATAGACTTCTTATTATGTAATCAAAAAGTATGCCAAAAAATAAATTAATAAATAACAACAACTTAATACAATAAAAAGAAATGAAGAAATACTTTTTTGAAAAAAGTGACAATTTTTTCCACTTTTAGAATACATACCTCTCATCACTTCTGATAATGTGAGAGGTAGAATCTCAAAGTAATTTCCCCAAAAATTTAATTTTTATATTTATCTTTAATAGTAGAATAAATCACCTTAAATTCGATTGGATTCTGTTCTGAAAGAGACTTTAAATATTCCTTTGTTTCATTACATCTATGGTGGAATTCATATTGACAACTAGCACTAAAATAATAAATAGCTGTCTCGGTATTTTTATTCATTGCTAGGAATGTAGCATGTCTAACAAGATAAGGATATGTAGGAAAATAGTTTACAATTTTCCCTCCCAACACGATCTTTTCTTCTAAACTAAAATTACCTTCTGCAATAATCTCATACGCCATAATATCATTAAAAAAACCAAAGCCAAAAACTGGTTTTAATCCAATAATTTCTCTTGCTTTTTCATTTATACCAACATTGTCATCAACCATCAGATTAAAGACCTTTGCTAGTTCTTTATACTGAAAATAATAGTAGCAAGACACAATAGAAAAAACACAAAAAACCAAAGAAAACAAATACCCTTTATTTAAAAAATAAAATGGTTTATCGTCACGATCAAACAAAGAAAGAAAAATAGAAAAGACCATTAAATACTTAAATTCCCATAAAGGAAATTCAAAGCAAGAATAAATTAAAATAACAAATAAAACCAGAGCAACATAAGATTCAGCAATCCCAGATATTTTTTTTATATTTTTAATCAGGATGTAAATAAACAAAACTAAGATAACTAAACCTAAAAGTCCAAATTCGCTCAATAATTGACTGACAAAAAAATGAGAATGATCAGCTGAACTAAACCATTTCAGCTTCTCAAAATAAGTTAGCCCTGTACCAGTAAAATTTTTCCAGCCAACTCCCGTAATTGGATGCTCAGATATATTTAACCATGATTGATACAAAAGAGAGATTCGAGGATCTTCAAAACTCGATGCAGTTCTTTCTACAAGTGTTGTTGTTTGCGAAAAATGTGGATATGCCAAAACCCCACAGATCAATCCAATCAAACAAAAAAACGACTCTTTCAACTTCATCAAAGCAATCTTATTGTAATGATTCTGCATCCCATTAAATAAAATTACGCAAAAAATTAGTATTAAAAATCCACTTCGACTTATAGTAAAAGCAACACCTACACTTAAAAAAAATAATATAATATTTTTTAAAATATTATTTTTAATATAAAACATTGAAGAAACTATGCCTAATACAAAAACAAATGCTGTTTGGTTAGGTTGAAATAAATTCCCAGAAAAACGTTCCTTCTGTAATGGCAACTTCATTAAGTCTATAACTGTTGAGAAATTAAAAACATGGACCATTTGTGTTAATAACAATAAAACAGCACCAACAATAAGAATAAGTGCCATATTTTCAATTAGCTTTTCTTTATCAATTACATTAGAAACCGCAACGGATAAAAAAAACATGAGCAATATGATCGCCAATGGAAAGACAAGACCATCCACATAGACAATATTATTTAAAATTGGCTGCAGCAATAAGACTAAAAAAATGAACAACCAAGCTAAATTGCTAAAATAAATTTTTATTTTTTTTCTATAAAATGCAAAAAAACCACCAATAGAGCAAAACAAAAAAACGACAGCATGTATATAAAAATCATGGTAACTCGGCGCATAATGCTGATAACTTAAGATTCCATATAAAAAAGCAAATCCAATAAAAAAAGTAAAAAACTTTTCATCCATCTGCTTTAACTGCAATATATTTCCCATCTTTTCCCCTGAAGACGATTAAACATTATTTTTTAATCACAACTAAAAATTGCGAATAAAAAAAGACTGGCAAACTGCCAGTCTTTTTTTATACAACGCTGAGCTTAACGACACTCAGAAGGTGCATATTTTGCTGGTAAAGCATTAGTTGTAGGTGCACCGGTAACAAAGCCACGAGCTGTTGCTTGAGCTATTCCAGCAGTCATACAAGACCATTCAACCGAACCACTTTGACCGTCAGCCAATGCTGCTGCAGTACCTGTAGATTTAGTATACGGAGCCATAACCACTTCTTTTTGACGCGCATCTGTTGGCAAGCTGCTATCGTTAGATGTTGTAAGTGTGATTGTTCCTGTAGTACTTGCTGCAGCAATCTGTTTTAAGTATTTGCTCACATTAGTTGCGCCGCCTTGTGCAACTGAGTTTGCAGCTGATGCAACACCTACCATACCGTTAGTTTGGAAACCTTCTGAAATTGCAGATTTCGCAGATGCGCCCGCAGCAATTACTTCAGAAATTTTCGCACGTACCGTATAGTCTTGATATGCAGGAATCGCAACTGCCGCCAAGATACCGATAATCGCGACAACGATCATCAATTCGATAAGAGTAAAACCCTTTTGCATTGATTTCATAACATTTCTCCAATGGATATTTTTTTATAAGCTTTTTTCAGCTATTTAGTAATTAGCATGTTTTATGCCAGTCCTTAGCTTAGCTAATTTTAACCTAAAAAAACAGGGACTTAAAAAAAATTCATATTGAATAAAATCAGAGCAATTCGGACACTTTAAGAAAAAAAATGACAAATAACGTCATCTTTACTGCTTAATTCTTCATTTTTTTTGCTAACGAATTTGACTACTTTCTACTTGTATGTAAATTGAGCGACTCAATTCACATAAAATTTATTAATATTTTTTTTACCGCTTATCAGAAGATATTTGGAACAATCAACCGATAATAAATTTAATGTACAGAACATTCTGCACATTAATTGATTTTAGTCAAAACAACAAGCCCCATTTTAAAATGGCAAGATCGCGTTTTAATTTAAAATAATCGGCTCATTGGGTAATTCATTTTGGTCATCAAGCTCAGTTTTCACATAATACTGATCCAACACTTGCCCAATTTCCGCAACCCCATTATTCACAGCGTGTAGATACTGCTTTTGGGCCAATTGCAGCACGATACGCTGACAAATTTCACTCCATGTTTCACTCGGCGTGGCATTTTTTAAACCACGATCAATTACAATTTCAACTTTGCGCTCGCACAGATTGAGATAGAGCAATACACCACTATTCAATTCGGTGTCCCAAACACCCAGTTCAGCAAACAGTTGTTGCGCACGTAAACGGGTATTTTGATGATAGGCTTGCGAACAGGGGATATGTCCTTCGACCACCACTTGAATCTCACCGACATGGCCCTTTTCCGCTTGCTGTACCGCTTTGGCTATCTCGGATCGATCTTGCTTACTAAAATAACGATGTGCGGAAGAGACGTAGAGAAAGTGCTTAAACCAACGTTTTAAACTCGGTTGTACCTGATCATCCAATTTAGGTTGGGTAATAATCTGTGTTGTATCTGTCTTGGTTACCATGAGCCTGATGCTCCTCCCCCGCCAAAGCTACCGCCACCGCCACTATAACCACCGCCACTGCCACCGCCAAAACCACCGCTTCCACCGCCGCGACCACCACCCGATAGAAAGGCTTGGAAAATCAGTTGTGCCAACGAGGTGATCAATAAAAAGAAAATTCCGACACCGAGCAATAAGCTCATGACCAGACCTGCACCATTGACGAGACCAGCAACGGTTGCAGCCACAGCTGCAGTGGAGGCACTTAAACGATTACCGACAATAAATGAACCGACCACACCCGAAATCAAGATAAATAAGGCCATAGTCAAAGTATTGTCTTTGGCTTGCTGCGCTTGGATTGCTTGCTCGTGCCGATCTTTCAACTCTTGTGCGGCTTGCTGTGCAATCTCAGGGTCTAAATTGACGATACGGCTAATCTCATCCAAACCTGCTGCAATGCCTTGAGCATACTGCCCCTGTTTAAAATAGGGGGTGATTTGATTGCGGATAATCCGACTCAGCACCACATCAGGCAATACACCTTCCAGGCCATAACCCGTCAAGATTTGAATATTACGATCATTCACCGCAATTGCCATCAATAAACCATTATCGCGTTTGGCTGAGCCTAATTGCCACTTTTCACCTGCACGTAAGGCAAAATCAAAAATGGCTTCCTGCCCAGTGGTCGGTACGATAATCACCCCGATTTGCGCTTTGCCTTGCTGATACAGACCCAAAATTTTCTGGTTGAGCTGTTGCATTTCGGCATCACTCAACACTTTGGCCTGATCAATCACAGGTTGGTTTAAAGTCGGCAAACCACGAATCGATTCACCCTCAGCCATGTCATTAGCAACTTTAGGCAATACAGGTGTTTCAGTATTCGAAGCTACAGGCTTATTCTTTTGCTGTTCCTGAATAATTTTACCTGCAACCACCAGATCACTTTGATCGGTTGCGGTCGCAACTTCAGCCCAAACCGTATGCTGGAAAAGCAGTGTCGCAAAAACGATGCTTAAAACAGGCAAAATTCGCTGTTTTAAGTGCTGCTTAAACAGGTTCAACATACGGCGACTCCTCACAGTTCAAAATAATTTCAAAGATTAATTAAATGAAACTGTCGGTGCTTGCTGTGCAGATTGTTCCGCCTTGAAGTTTTCTTTGGTTTTCATGCCAATCACTTTAGCCGTCATCACTTGCGGGAATTGACGTACATAAGCGTTGTAATCTTGAACTGTGGTGATATAGCGGTTACGCGCAACCGCAATGCGGTTTTCAGTGCCTTCAAGCTGTGCCTGTAAGTCACGGAACTGCTCATTGGCTTTCAAATCTGGATAGTTTTCTGAAACCGCAATCAAACGGGACAATGCACCCGTCAATTGGCTTTGTGCTTGTTGGTATTTCTCGAATAATGCAGGATCTTCCAACACTTCTTTATCGACTTTTAAGCCTGCCACATTCGAACGTGCTTGAGTGACTTCAACCAACACTTGCTCTTCATGTTTGGCATAGCCTTTCACCACATTGACCAAATTCGGTACCAGATCGGCACGGCGTTGATATTGGTTCTGCACTTCAGACCAAGATGCATTCACCGCTTCGTCTTTGACCTGCAAAGTATTATAACCACAACCGGTAAATAACAAGGTGCTTGCCAATACGGTTGCCAGTGCAGTTTGTTTGATGATTTTCATAAAAATTTATCCTCAAGTTTTTCTTTATATTTTTGCGATAATTCATTGTAATGGGATTTTTTGTCAGCTGTGTAACATTTATTAAAGTTGATTTATCAGTATTTAAATAAAAAAGGCATTACCCCAAGCAAGCTTGAAGTAATGCCGTGCTAAGCATAAACGTTTAATTTTGAATTGAAATTAACTATAGATTTTAGATGCTGTTTGTTCTTGAAAACTTGCCATCCCATATTCATCGGCCATACGCGCTTTCCAGTAATTCACCAAGCTCGTATAGTCATGTTTGGCAGGATGAAAATCCGCTTGATAATACGATAAATATTCAGGAATCAACTGCAATAACATTTTACTCAGCAAGTACATGCCAAATAGATTGCCACCGAGTTTCGGTAAGCTTTTCCACTTATCTTGCCAGATTAAACGTGTGGTGGCATAAAAAGTCAGGCTAGCAAAGCCTGTGGTCACACTGCGCATAAGCAAACGGCGAATACGGTCATCACCATAGACTTCTTGGTAGACATCAAAAGCGACCGAACGATGCTCGATTTCTTCAATCGCATGCCAGACCCACAACTTCATCGCATCCTCATCTAGTGTACTGAGAATTTCTGGATGTTTGAGAATATAGCCACCTAACATCGCGGTAAAATGCTCAAAGGCACAGGTCAAAGCCAGTTGTAGTTTCGGATGAATATTGCGCAACATATCATCCCGTTTCGCCAACCATGCCTGAAACCGATCAAGATTATAATCGTCACGTCGCCAAGCATCATTAAACTCAGTATGTGCTTTGGAATGCATTGCCTCTTGCCCAATAAAAGCCGCAATCTGCGCCTGTAATTGTGGATCTTGCACTTTATCGCGGACATTACGCACGCTATTCACAAAATACTGCTCTCCAATCGGAAATGTTGAAGACAGTGCCGTAAGTAAATGAGACATCACTGGAGAATTGGCAAAATAATGACGTTTGATTTTTTTTGGATTAAATTGCAAACGCCGTACAGTAATTCCCAATGCTTTGGGCCGGTTTAAATAAGTTTTTTCTACCTTCACATTTGCAAGAGCCATCTCAATTGCCTGCAGCATTTCCTAGACTGAGTTCGAGTATTACGCTGGAAAAATGGCAAAGACAGGGCCAAAAAGCTTATAAAGTTTGCCAAAACTACCAAAATGATGACTGGTCTAGGCCGATGAAATCGGTGCGATACATTCTTCTGGTTTAATTTTTTTCAGGCTCAGCATGGCTGCAAGAAACAGTCCGCCCATAATTGCAACCACACTATGGAAAGCGAATAACTGGGCTTGCGCCATAGAATAATGCAGTGTTTCAACGGTCCATTGAATAATAAATGCTGTCAGGGTCCCCAATACTGCAATGCCAAAGGTCAGGCCAAGCTGCCTGAGCATATTTAATATTGCTGCGGCAAAGCTTGCATCTGCCTGCGATACCGAATGTAGACTCAAGGTACTGGAGCTCGGAACAATCAAGCCAATACCTGCCCCCATCATGCCACTTAAGCCAATAAATAGCAGATAAGATGAACTGCTCTGGAAGCTGATCATTGCGATTAACGCTGTTCCCGAAATGAGCAATCCCATTTTAAGTAACGGTAACACGCCATAGCTTTGCTGTAACCGACCAAAGCAAATGGAAACCACCGCCTGCATCAGAAATTGTGGGGCAATCAGCCAACCCGTTTGGGCCGCACTTAAATGAACTTGTTCCTGATAAAACAGCGCAAAGACAAATAAGGAGCTATAGCCTGCAAATCCCAATAGAAAAGAGATCAGATTGAAATGTAAAAAAATGCGGTTATGGAATAAATGTCGTGGAATCAGTGGATGCAACGTATGGTTTTGATGTCGAATAAAAATCAGCGCAAAAACTATCGAAAGCAGGAAACTAAAAACAATCAGATAACCCATATGCGCTTGCTGAACCATGATAATGCTATAGGTCAAGGTAGCAATCGCAATTACACTATAAATCAATCCCAAATAATCAAAACTGATTTTTTGCTGATATTGATCGTCGGCAATACCTTTCCAACCTAAATATAACGCTAACATTCCAACAGGCAGGTTCAGCCAGAAAATACTTTGCCAACCCAAATAATGCACCATTAAACCACCCATCAGCGGTCCAATAATTAAGGCAAAGGCACTGAATGAACTCCAGTTGCCAATTTCTCGTGCCTTGCGATCGGCTTGGGTAAAATGATGCACGATGATGGCCAACGTTAGTGGAATCAGCATCGCGCCTGCGACACCCTGAATCACCCGCCCAAGAATCAAGATTCCAAAATCAGGCGCTGCGGCACAAATCACCGAGCCAAAAATAAAGATCCCGACACCGACTAACCATAAGCGTTTACGCCCCAACCATTGGCTTAAAGCCCCCACCGCCAACATCAAACTCGACATACTCAGCGCATAGCTATCAATCACCCACTGTAAATCGGCGAGATGACTATTGAACTGTGTCTGAATTGCAGCTAAAGCCAGATTGACACTGCTTAAATCCACCAAGCAAAGAAAGGTACTGGTATACAGTGCGGCAATTAACAGCCTGTCATTGAGTTTCGATGTCATTATTTTATCCACCCAGCACAAACAAAATGAGAATTATTATCATCAATAGCATAGCAAGGTATTGACTGCTTGTTAAAGTTTTTATTTTCTTAGTCCATAAAAGCAAATACCATCAACCATCGACAAAATAAAAAAGCCCAAGCACGAGGCTTGGGCTTTTAAAACTTAAATACTGAAAGAAAGCTTACACGCCAAGATAATCCAAGATGCCTTCAGCAGCTTGACGACCTTCCCAGATCGCGGTTACGACCAAGTCAGAACCACGAACCATATCCCCACCTGCGAAGATTTTTGGATTCGAGGTCTGGAATTTGAATTCTTGCTGTTCTGCCGCAACCACACGACCTGAACCATCTAAACTCACATTCGCACCACCGAACCAATCCGCTGGACTTGGACGGAAACCAAATGCCAATAATACGGCATCCGCTGGGAGAACTTCTTCAGAACCCGGAATCGGTTCAGGGCTACGACGGCCACGGCTGTCAGGCTCACCCATTTGTGTAGTGACCACTTTAACGCCAGTGACTTTACCATTCTCGCCCACAATCTCGATTGGCTGACGGTTGAACAGGAATTTTACACCCTCTTCATAGGCATTCTTCACTTCACGTGCAGAACCTGGCATGTTGCTTTCATCACGACGATAAGCACAGGTCACATCATGTGCGCCTTGACGCAATGAGGTACGGTTACAGTCCATCGCAGTATCACCACCGCCAAGTACAATCACCTTTTTACCATCGACACTGATGTATTCGCTTGGATCTTTTTCCCAGCCTTGGCAACGATTCACGTTGGCAATCAAGAAGTCTAGGGCATCGTAAACACCATCAAGGTCTTCACCTGGGAAACCACCTTTCATATAGGTATACGTTCCCATCCCCATAAACACAGCATCGTATTCTGCAAGCAATTGCTCGATGGTTACATCCACACCAATCTCGGTATTTAAACGGAATTCAATGCCCATCCCCGTGAAAATTTCACGACGACGTTTCATCACATCTTTTTCCATTTTGAATTCTGGAATACCAAAGGTCAGTAGACCACCAATTTCAGGACGCTTATCAAACACAACAGGTTTCACCCCGCCACGCGCCAGAATATCTGCACAGCCTAGACCTGCAGGACCCGCACCAATGATCGCCACTTTCTTATTGGTCCATTTGACGCCTGACATGTCTGGACGCCAGCCCAAAGCAAACGCGGTATCATTGATATATTTTTCCGCATTACCAATCGTGACTGCACCAAAACCATCATTTAAGGTACATGCACCTTCACACAGACGGTCTTGTGGGCAAACACGGCCACAAACTTCTGGCAAGGTATTGGTTTGATGGCACAGTTCAGCCGCTTGGAAAATCTGACCTTCTGCAATCAGCTTTAACCAGTTTGGAATGTAGTTATGGACTGGACATTTCCATTCACAATATGGGTTACCACAGCCTAAACAACGGTGGGTCTGATTAGCAGCCACTTCCGCGGTAAAAGGTTTATAAATTTCCACAAACTCTGCCTTGCGGACAGTAATATCTTTTTTCTCTGGATCTTGGCGTGCTACATCCAGAAATTGAAAGTCATTATTAAGGCGCTCTGCCATGTCTCTCTCCGTGGGTAGGCGCAGTGATGTCCTTCACCGCTGCACCTGCCTATGTCTTTGCAGTCGTGGAATTATTGTGGGTCAGCTTGGGTTGTTTTCAAAAGCGTTTGCAAATTAGCAGCTTTCGGTTTTACAAGCCAGAACTTACGACTATAGAAGTCGAACTCATTACGGATTTTGTAGGCCCAAGCACTACCTGTCTCTTGGATATGTTCATCCAGAATACGCAATAAGTTTTCTTTATGGTCTTCCATCGCTTCAGTCGAGATACGATTCAGATCAATCAGTTCATGGTTGTAGTAATCAACAAAGTCATTATCAAGGTCGAGAACATAGGCGAAACCACCTGTCATTCCCGCACCAAAGTTATGACCGACTTTACCCAATACTGTGACCACACCACCTGTCATATATTCACAACAGTGGTCGCCTGCACCTTCAATTACGGCAAAAGCGCCCGAGTTACGAACCGCAAAACGTTCACCCGCAGTTCCTGCTGCAAAGACTTTACCGCCCGTTGCACCATATAAGCAGGTATTACCAATGATCGCGGTATTTTGCGTTTGGAATGGTGAGCCTTTTGGTGGGAAGATCGATACGCGACCACCCGCCATGCCTTTACCGACATAGTCGTTGGCATCACCTTCCAGTTTGATATGCAAACCACCCGCATTCCAGACACCAAGTGACTGTCCCGCAGTACCGACAAGATTCATCACCACTGGGCTGCTTTCCATACCCAAGTTGCCATAGCGACATGCGATTTCACCTGAAATACGTGCACCAATCGAACGGTCACAGTTACCCACCGTGAAGTTGAATGAGCCGCCTTGGCCTGCTTCAATTGCTGGTAACATCTCTGCCACCATTTTCTCCGCCAAGACACCTTTATCAAATGGTGCATTGCCTTGAACTTGGCAATACTGTGCCTTGCCTTCTGCCGCAGGATGTGACGTCAATAATGCACTGAGATCAAGATGCGCATGCTTGTCTGTTTCACCCGGTAAAACTTCAAGTAAGTCCACACGACCGATCAAGTCTTTTAGTGATGCAACACCCAGTGCCGCTAGCCATTCACGCGTTTCTTCTGCAATAAACTTGAAGAAGTTGATCAACATTTGTGGCTCGCCAATATAATGCTCTTGACGCAAATGATCTTGTTGCGTTGCCACACCTGTCGCACAGTTGTTTAAGTGACAGATACGCAGGTATTTACAACCCAGTGCAATCATTGGGGTTGAACCGAAACCAAAGCTCTCAGCACCTAAAATGGCTGCTTTGATTACGTCTAGACCGGTTTTCAAACCACCATCGGTTTGTACACGCACTTTGCCACGTAAGTCATTCACACGTAGCGCTTGATGCGCTTCGCTAAGACCCAGCTCCCATGGTGACCCCGCATGGTGAATCGATGACAATGGTGATGCAGCCGTACCACCGTCATAACCTGAAATGGTAATGAAATCGGCATAGGCTTTTGCCACACCCGCAGCAATGGTACCAACACCCGGCTCAGACACCAGTTTGACCGAAACCATCGCTTGTGGGTTGACTTGTTTCAAGTCAAAGATTAATTGCGATAAATCTTCAATCGAGTAAATATCGTGATGCGGTGGTGGAGAAATCAGCGTTACGCCCGGCACTGAGTAACGTAAACGTGCAATTAAGCCATTCACTTTACCGCCTGGTAACTGACCACCCTCACCTGGTTTTGCGCCTTGCGCCACTTTAATCTGCAACACTTCAGCAGAGGTTAAGTACGCAGGAGTAACACCAAAACGACCTGATGCAATCTGTTTGATTTTCGAGTTACGGATGGTGCCATAACGCGCAGGATCTTCACCGCCCTCACCTGAGTTCGAGCGACCACCAATGGTGTTCATGGCAATTGCAATCGCTTCATGTGCTTCTGGTGATAATGCACCCAGTGACATACCCGCAGAGTCGAAACGTGGCAGAATATCTTCAATCGTTTCAACTTGATCCAAGGCAATTGAATCTGTGGTTTTGAGCTTAAATAAATCACGGATCGTTGCTACAGGACGGTTATTCACCAGCTCTGCATATTCTTTAAAGTCTTGGTATTGACCTGAACGCACCGCTTTATGCAGTGAGTTAATCACATCTGGGTTGAACGCGTGATACTCTTTACCAAATACGAATTTAAGCAAACCACCTTGATCAATCGGCTTACGATTTTGCCAAGCTGTGCTTGCCAATTTTTTCTGATCATTTTCAAGGTCAGCGAAAGTCGCCCCTTGAATACGGCTTGGTACGCCAAGGAAGCATTTATCGACCACTTCTGAAGATAAACCGACTGCTTCAAATAATTGACCACCACGATAAGACGCAACGGTCGAGATTCCCATCTTAGAAAGAACTTTGAGTAAGCCTTTCTCAATCCCTTTACGGAAGTTGGCTTGTGCATGGATCGGGTCACCCAATAACTCGCCTTTCGCAACCAAGTCATTGATCACATCATAAGCCAAGTATGGATACACCGCAGTCGCACCGAAGCCTAACAAGACTGCAAATTGGTGTGGATCACGGGCAAAACCAGTTTCAACTAAAATGTTTGCATCGGTACGCAAACCAGTTTTAATTAAATGGTGATGCACAGCGCCTGTTGCCAATGCAGAGTTTGCAGGCAAGAAACCTTCACGCAAGTTCTTATCGGTGAGCACAATCAGTGTTTTACCATCACGAACGGCTTGAGCTGCTTCTTCACAGATGCGTGCAATTGCCGCTTGCAGACCTTCAGCTTCTGCATAGTTCAGATCGATATCAACAACGCCATAGCCTTCACGTTCTTTTTCAACATCACGAAGCTGCTGCATTTTCGAATTTGACAATACAGGGCTTGAAATGATGATACGGTCCGCATGTTCTGGGCCTTGCTCAAACACGTTCTGTTCACGACCCAAACAGGTTTCCAACGACATTACGATTGATTCACGTAATGGATCGATCGGAGGATTGGTCACTTGCGCAAACTGTTGACGGAAATAGTCAGACACATGGCGAACTTGGCGGGACAATACTGCCATTGGCGTATCATCACCCATCGAGCCTACTGCTTCCTGACCACTTTCTGCAATTGGACGCAATAACTGGTCGCGCTCTTCAAATGTCACCATAAACATTTTTTGCGCAGCTTTTAATGCATCACCTGTTAAGCCTTGATCAAGCAACTGCTCTTCAAGCTGTGGATTGGCTTGTAAACGGATGGCGTGATCACGCAACCATTCACGGTATGGACGCATATTTTTCAGATGGTTGCTGACATCTTTGGTATCCAACACTTTGCCAGTCAAAGTATCAATCACTAAAATTTGACCTGGACCCACACGACCTTTAGACACCACATCTTCAGGTTCATAGCCCCACACACCAATTTCTGATGCAAGCGTGATGTAATCATTCTTGGTGATCACCCAACGCGCTGGACGTAAGCCATTACGGTCAAGCATACAGATTGCATGACGACCGTCTTGAATCACCAGACCCGCTGGACCATCCCACGCTTCCATATGCTTCGAGTTAAATTCATAGAAAGCACGTAAGTCAGCGTCTAAAGTTTCAACGTTTTGCCATGCTGGCGGAACCAGCATACGGAGTGCACGGAACAGGTCCATACCACCACCAACCAAGATTTCAAGCATGTTATCTAAGCTTGAAGAATCCGAACCAGTACGGTTCACAATTGGATTTAACTCAGTTAAACCTGGAAGTAATGGGTTTTCAAATTTTGGCGTACGTGCCAATGCCCAGTTACGGTTGGCAGTAATGGTATTGATTTCACCATTGTGCGCCAAATAACGGAACGGCTGTGCCAACGGCCAACGTGGTAAGGTATTGGTCGAGAAACGTTGGTGGAATACCACAATATGTGAGGTTAAACGTGCATCCGCCAAATCGGTATAGAAGTCAGCAATCGCAGCTGGCATCATCAAACCTTTATAGCTGATCACCGTTGTCGCCAACGTAGTCACATAGAAAAGCGGATCATTTTGTAATTGTTGTTCTGCACGACGACGAGCTAAGAAGAGCTTACGGTTAAACTCAACCTCAGTTAAACCCATCGGGCAGTTCACGAGAATTTGTTCAAATGCAGGTAAGGATTGTAGTGCAATCTCACCCAAGGCATCATTATTTGTAGGTACAACACGCCATGCTGCAACAGTTAAACCTTCAGCAGCAATTTCTTTATTTAAAATATTTTTGGCATTTTGCGCTAAAGCAGGATCGATGTTTAGGAATACAGTTCCTGCAGCAAAAATCTCAGTCAGGTTACTGCCTAATTTCTGTGCTTCTTCACGGAAAAATTGTTTCGGCATCGCCAATAACAATCCGCAACCATCTCCTGTCTTACCATCCGCGGCAATACCACCACGGTGCGTCATGCAACTTAAACTGTGAATCGCAGTTTCGACCAGATGATGGCTTGAGTCACCCTTCATATGGGCAATCAGACCAAAACCACAGTTATCCTTAAACTCGTCAGGCTGATATAAACCTTGAGCGGGAGCTACAGTATTAGGCGATGGCATGTGCATAGCGTACCCTTCTTTCAACATGGCTCTTTCGAGCAACAAACAATCAATTCATTTTCTGCGATATTGCCGATTAACTCATACAAAGTTCAATGCTTCGCGAAAACATTTTTCATGGCGAATTTGCAATATACGTCTTTCCTTTACAAGATTGCACCCTATAAAGTGTTTTCAGTTATTACACCTTCACCTAGCTTTGTAAAGCACAAAAACTTTCCATTTCACCCAATTAATGAACTGTTTAGCACAAAACAGGGCAATGAGCAGACAAATTAGCACCACAAAAAAGCAAAAAACATGCCATATAGGCATGTTTTTACTAAATCATTAAAAAAGTTAAAATAACATCAAGATATAAGGGAGGATAAGCTCATTTTTGCGCACAAAAATGCACCAAAAACTATCATGGTGCTATAAAAAGAACCATTGATGCACACTAATGGTGCAATTTTAATTAAAGGGGTCACTCACTTCACGCTTAGAAGCATCTGAATTTTCTTTTATTTTTTCAGCAGTTGCTGGTGGTTTCGGTGCAGATTGAGTTTGTTTTACATTCACCACATTACCCTGCGCATCACGCTGTGTGACTGTAGTTTTAACCGTACTCGATGTATCTGTGCTACGCGCGCTGCTTGAGGTCGATGTTGTTCCAATCAATAAACTTTCATCTACGCGAGGCAATGCAGCAGGTCTTAATTGCACAGCATAGAGCTGATTGGTTGCCGATTTCATTTCATCAGAACCCAAATCATTGACCAAGGCAGCATAACTAGATAGCTGGTGAGCGGTAGGTTGAATGGATTCAGGTAAGGCCAAATTCAATTGCGCAAATTGGCGACTTGCATCTTCAGCACTACCAAACACACCATACGCAAGCACATATTGCTCAACCTGATCTTCACCACTCAAGCGAAAATACACAAACTTTCTGCGGTCTTCACGGTTTAACAAAAAGTTTTTAACAATCGCCTCATCTGAACTACGGAAAATTTCCATGGTCCATTGGCGCTGATTCTCTTTAATAAATTTGGTGCCACGGAATTCAGGTGCATGCTCATTGGAAACCACGACACGCGTGGTCAAATCCAAAGGCTTAACTTCATCTGAGAGAGCACCTAAATGTGTCGTGGCTGCAACTGTTTCAGGTTGAATCTGAATCTGGGCCTGAGTTTCATTTTCAGTTGGCTGTTGTTCTTTCACGAGCGCCTTACTATCCGTCACGCCCCAGAATATCAATGCAGCAATTAAACACGCCACAGCAAAAACGAGCCAGCTATATTGTTGAATATTTTGCCAAATTGATCGTGATACAGCCATGCTTTTCCCAAATGATTAATTATGCAGATTGATTTGCAAGAATAGATTGTTTCATCAGCTCAACATCAAAGTCCTTGGTAATCACGGCTTGCCCTAATTTCTTCAATAAAACCAAGCGTAATTGACCATTTAAGACTTTTTTATCGTGCGACATATAAGCCAAGAATTCATCTAATGGAATTTTCGGACATGATATCGGTAAATGAGCACGTTGAATGATATTTTTTGTACGTTGCAGATCTTCCGCAGAGATCCAACCTAAACGCTGCGACAAATCTGCCGCCATCACCATTCCTGTTGCTACCGCCTCACCATGTAACCATGTGCCATAACCTAGATAGGATTCAATTGCATGACCGAAAGTATGCCCCAGATTAAGCAACGCACGCTCACCCTGTTCTTTTTCATCATTGGCCACGATACGTGCTTTATGCGCACATGAACGAAAGACTGCTTCAGCCAGTAAGTTTGCATCACGCCCAACTAAGGCATCTATGTTTTGCTCCAACCAAACCAAGAAATCAACATCGCCAAGCAAGGCATATTTAATCACTTCAGCCAAACCAGCAGACAATTCACGATCAGGCAAGGTATCCAGTTGGGCCATATCTGCAAGCACCACTTGTGGTTGCTGGAAAGCCCCCAACATATTTTTACCTAAGGGATGGTTAATTCCCGTCTTACCACCGACACTGGAATCCACTTGTGATAATAAAGTGGTGGGCACTTGTACAAAGTTCACACCACGCTGGAAACAAGCCGATGCAAAACCTGCCATATCCCCAATCACGCCCCCACCTAGCGCCAATACCGTACAGTCGCGGTTAAAGCCCGCTTCCAGCAAAGCATCAAAAATCAAGTTTAGATGCTGCATATCTTTATATTTTTCGCCGTCTGGCAAGATGCACTGTGCAACCTGTTTATCCAATTGGGTTAAAGCATTGAGATAATGTTGTAGATAGAGTGGCGCAACCGTTGTATTGGACACCAACATGACTTGTCGGCCGTGTAGATAGGGCTCAAGTAAGCTTTTAGGATCTAAATGACTGCCAATATAGATCGGATAACGACGATCACCTAACTCAACATGTAACGTTTGCATAAACTTAGACCAACCAGAAACGACTTAAACTTGTTTAGATAAAATAACGTGCAAAATACGTTGCGCTAAATCTCGCGCTGCGCCTTGATTTGTTTCAATAATATAGTGCGCAACCTCACGATACAAAGGATCGCGGATTGCCAAGAGATCACGTAATTTTTGCTCTGGATTTTCGACTTGTAATAATGGGCGATTTTTATCACGGTAGGTTCGCTGTAGTTGCAGCTCTACAGGCGTATAAAGATAAACAACAATGCCACGTTGTTTTAGAAATTCTCGATTTTTCGGTTGAGTAACAGCACCACCACCCGTCGCCAGTACCAATAATGGGCGTGAGGTTAAGTCATTTAAAACATTGGTTTCACGTAAACGAAATCCGACTTCACCTTCCTTTTCAAAAATCCAAGGAATAGTCGCACCTGTTTTACGTTCAATTTCATGATCACTATCAATAAAATCTCGACCTAACAATTCTGCTAAATGTCGGCCAACTGTTGTTTTTCCTGCCCCCATCGGCCCTACCAAATAAACATTTGGTAGGGTTTCAAACGCTTTGCTTGGCAACGCGCCACCTATATTCATTGCAATTATTGAAAATATATTAATGATTTCTGGTCAAAGTGTCATTAACAATTCTCGGTGTCACAAAAATAAGCAGTTCACGTTTATTATCAGTTTTTCGTTCTCTACGGAATAATTTACCTAAGTAAGGAATATCACCCAAGAATGGTACTTTAGTTTGTGAGTTAATATTTTCTTGCTCAAAAATACCACCTAAAACCACTGTTTCACCATTATCCACCAGCACATTAGTGTCAATCGAATTTTTATTTATCGTCAACTGGCCTGTTGGCGTTGGGTTACTCGGTGAATCTTTGGTAATGTTGAGTTTCATCATGACTTTACCTTCAGGCGTAATACTTGGCGTCACATCCAAGCTTAAAGTCGCATCGATAAATTCTGTTTTAGGAACAGCACTAGCACCACCACCTGTAGAAGATGCATATGGAATTTTTGTTCCTGATTCAATTTTTGCAGCTTGCTTATCAGCAGTCATTACTTTTGGTGTTGAAATAACTTCACCATAACCATCTGCTTGTACTGCAGATAACTCTAGGTCAAGCATAAAGTCAGAAAGACTGATCAAACCAAAAGCTATACGGCTCGCTCCTGGTGTTACCGCCCCCAAATCCACATTCAGATTATCTGGTCGTTCAATTTCATATTTCCAACCCCCATTATCACCTTTTTGAGGATCTCGTAAATTCCATAATGTCGTATCACTCCCCCCCACTAAGAGATCATTATTATTGCTAATCCCTTGAGACAAGATTCCCCACTTTACCCCCATTTCTTTAGTGAAATCGGTACTAGCACTGACAATACGTGCCTCAATCATCACCTGTTTAACTGACACATCAAGTAAGTCAACCATCTTACGAATCTGATCAATTTTCTGCGAAGTATCATTTACAATTAAAGTATTCGTCCGTGGATCAACTGACACAGTTCCACGTGGACTCAATAATCCTCCGGCCAATGTATCATTTCCACTTAAACCTGAACTATTGTTACTATTATTATTTTTTCCTTGGGTGATTAGTTTTTCAATTTCAACTGCTTTCGCATAGCTTAATGTAATGTACTCCGTTTGTAGAGGAGCTAACTTGATACTCTGGGCTAAGGCCTTAGCCTCCTCTTCCTCTGACTTAATCAGTTCTGAAACAGGCGCAATCCAGATTACATTACCATTGCGACGCTTATCTAGACTTTTGGTTTTTAGCACAATATCAAGTGCTTGATCCCAAGGAACATCTTTAAGTCGCAAAGTAATATTACCCTGAACCGTATCCGCTGCGACCATATTAATGCCAGTAAAATCAGCCAGCAACTGTAATACACGGCGTACTTCAATATCTTGGAAATCTAATGAAATCTTATTACCCGTATAAGCTTGTGTCTTGGCTTTTGTTGGTGATTTATCTTCAGGGCGTTTTAGACTAATAGTGAGTTTATTCTCTGCTTGATAGGCCATATATTCATAGCTACCTGCAGATTGAATGGTAATCACGCCATTGCCTTTATCATTATAAGCATCAATACTTGCAACAGGAGTTGCGAAATCATTGGTATTTAAACGACGCGCTAAATGAGTCGGAATTTTATTCCCTGCCGTACGCACTACAATTTTACTGCCTTGTTGTTGTACATCGACGGGTGTGTTATTCCCGAGCAAATCAATCACAACCAAGCCTTCACCTTGATTCCCTCGCTGGAAACCAATATTGGAAACGCCTTGCTGTACTTGACGCGCTGTGGCAGCAGGCGTATTTATCGCAGCAGGTTTGGCTGAGTTAATTTTCAGTACAAATGTATTACCTTCAACTCGTGTGGTAAACGCACCTGCATCTTTTAGGTTGACTATTACACGTGAACGTTGATCATCTGATGCAATGTCGATCGAGCTCGCTTCAGCAGTTGATACTGGAATCGAGTTTTGTTTTAAGCTTTGTTGCGCTTTATCAAAATCTAAAATCAAACGCGACGGTTGCTCTAACTGATAAGCTTGCGGTTGTGGTGGAAGGCCATTAAACATTACACGAATTTCCGTGCCTTGATCGGCCAAACTCATCGGTACAATATTAGTCATACTCACTTGCGCTGACGCCACTTGCATCACCGCAATCGCAACAGCACCCATAGAAAATTGACGGAATGCATGATTCATGGTCTTCGCTTCCCCAAATAAAGAATCTTTAAACTGTTTTTTCATTGTTATTCCCTTAATCTTACGGCGCTGGCCCAATTAAAACGAGTGTACGAGGTCTCTCGACATAACCTTCTCGTCCATCAGGTACAATCTCCACCAAATCAATCTGAGTCGGGCTAATTTTAATAATACGCCCTTGGTTCATACCCAAATAACTACCAACTTGCACCCTTTCAATTTGACCATCTGGCGTTTGAATCAAGGCAATGGTATTACTGGTTTTGCCACGCATGCTGCCCTTCATGTTCAATGATTCCAGCGCATAACTCTCTAAGGGTTGTGGCTGGCGATTAAAGTTCGGATAAACTCGCTTACCCGCCATAATCCTCAATTCAGCCGCCAAAGAACTTGGCATAAATGGACTTTTAAGCTGATGCGCCGCATAGTTAAACAAGGGTACTGGCGTGAAGACTGGTGCTGGCTCAATTGGTAATGGTGGCTGATTACGAATTTCAGCCATCTGCTGATTCACCGCATCAATACGAGAATCACACCCTACCAAACTCGCCCCAATCAAAAAACCCAGTAATAATTTATAATTATTCACTACTATTTTCCTCCTTGCGCAGGTGGAGTAGTTGCTGCTTGTGCGGCTGGTGTACCTGCAGCATTATTTATTTGCTCATCCGTTCCAACATAACGATAGGTTTTTGCTTTAACGGTATAGTTCACCACAGGAATATCAGATTTTTTCTGTGTGTCTTCTTTCGCTTCAACCGTGAAATCATGCAGAGTTACAATACGTGGTAGAGCGGCAATCCCTGTAACAAAAGCACCAAAAGCATGATAATCACCTGTCGCATCAATACTAATCGGCTGCTCAATAAAGAACTCTTGCTTCACTTCACTTTCTAGACGGATATTTTTAAATTTCAGTCCAGAGTTCACACCGGTTAAGTTAATATCCTCAACTAAACTTGGAATTTCAGTTTCTTTTGGCAACTGTTCTAACTGCTGATTAAAGTTCGCTTCCATTTCTTGTAATTGCGCTTGATATTGTTGCAAGTTCCTTAATTTTGAGTCTTTTTCTCTAAACTCATTCAGCAAACTTTGTTCCTGTGCTTGAGCATTTGCAATCGATTCAAGTTGTGACTTAATCACCACAAAATAACCTAATGCAGCAACTGCCAAGAATACGAAAATCCAGCAGGTGATTTTGACCGACAACGGCCAACTGCCATAATTATTCATATCCAACGTGTTGAACTGTTGGAAGAACTGATCCACCGTCATTTTCTTTTTCTTTACAGCAACGGTGTCTTGATTTAAATCATCAGCTTTATCTAACTTCATTTTGTCACCCCGACTACCCCTGATGCCGCTGCTTCTGACGTTGCTGCAACTTCCGCTGTTGTCCCGATTTCACCTAAATCTACAGTGACCACAAAACTGCCATAATTTTCCTCTACACGAGGCACCAACGAGGTTGCTGCTTTGTCTTTATTGCTGTTTTCATCTACAGCAAGGAAAGAGTTCATAAAGGCATTACGATACCAAGGAGAAGCCTCTAAATTACGTAACAGCTCAGCCACGGTATTTGGACTTTCAGCTTTGCCTTCAATCGAGAATTTATCTCCAGTACGGCTAAACTTGGTTAAGTACATGGTTGGAGGGGTGACCCGAACCAATTCATCGACCAAACGAACCGTAATTGGACGTTGTCCCTGTAAACCTTGAATCAGCTTCATACGCTCAATAATGGCATTACGGCGTTCTTGCAGACCGTCTAGTGCTTTAAGTTGTGTATCCAAGTTTTGGTTGGTACTCACAATCAGTTGATTGGCTTGTTCCTGATCATCGAGTTTATGATCAAAATACATCCACCCCGAAAATACCGATGCAACCCCTAATACAGCCACCGCAACACAAAATGCGACAAACTGTTTCTTTCGTTGTTCTCTTAGCTCATCACGCCAAGGGAGTAAGTTAATCTTTGCCATTAATCAAAACTCCTCAATGCCAAACCACATGCCACCATCAAAGAGGAAGCATCGTTTTCAATTTTTTTAATATCAATTTGAGAAGAAAAACCCATTTGTAGGAATGGATTGGCAATGGTGACCCGATAACCGAGCTTTTGTTGTAATAACTTGGCTAGACCTGGAATATTGGCATTCCCGCCCGCCAGCAAAATATGATCAATTTCATTAAATTGAGAAGACGAAAAGAAGAATTGCAGTGAACGTGCTGCTTGTTGAACCACTGCATCCAAGAAGGGTTCAAGCACTTCGGTATCGTAATCATCTGGCAAGGTGCGTTCTTTCTTCGCACGACCCGCTTCTTCAAATGATAGTCCATAGCGACTCTGTACATCTTGAGTCAGTTGACGACCGCCAAACACTTGCTCACGCGTATAGATGATCTTGCCTTTTTGCATCACCGAAAGGGTGGTCATGGTATGGCCAATATCTAAGATCCCCACCGTATTTGCACCCATTGGCAGCGTATCAGCAAATACACTGAATGCACGCTCCATGGCATAACTTTCAACTTCAGCAATTTTTGCTGTTAAGCCCGCCAGTTCCAAGACTTCAACACGTGTATCGACATTCTCGGTGCGTGTTGCAACCAAGAGGACATTGACCCGATTTGGATTCGCTAGGCGATCAGGTAAAACTTCAAAATCAAGACTTACTTCATCTAATGGGAACGGAATGTATTGCTCAGCATCCATACGGATTTGAACTTCACGCTCTTCATCCGTCATGTCAGCATCCATCTCAATGATCTTGTTAATGACCATCGATGTTGGCACTGCAATCGCGACATTGGTGGTGTGAGGATTCGCAAGGTTGACGACTCTCTCAAGTGCATCACCTACCGCCTCTGGATTCAGTATGCTTTTTTCCACCACACTGCTTTCAGGCAATGGCATCACCGCATAACTTTCAACCCAATATCTACCGTTCTTTACAGAGAGCTCCAATAACTTAACAGTTGTCGAACTAATATCGACACCCACTAACCCCTTATTTGGTTTACGATATAACCTGAGCACAGTACTTTCCTATTTATTTTTTTATCCCCAAAAATACAACACACTAATTTTGTTTTGGTCTTTAATTGCTACGGATACAATAACTCATCTAACAATCCGCATGTCTAAAGGATATACTGACCACAATTAGTTTGCCATTCGCTCTTATTAAAACTTACTTATTATGAAAAAGCTATCCAGTTCTGGTATTGTTCGCCCATTTTTTTTGATCGTTATTATTATCTTAGTCTCACTTCCAATGGGATTTTATGGCATGTATCTCTATCTTGCACCTTCGCTGCCAGATATGAGTTCACTCAAAAAAGCGCCTTTACTAAAACCATTGCAAGTCTATACGACAGATGATCAGTTAATTGCGGAATATGGCGGAAAATTATCCATTCCTGTTAAGTATGAACAGATCCCTCCGTCCTTTATCCATGCATTTCTGGCAGCGGAAGACTCATCCTTTTTTGAGCACAATGGCATTAGTTTCAAAGGGCTTGGGCGAGCACTGACTGAATCTGTTACAGGGTCTGATGTCCAAACTGGGGGCTCGACCATTACCATGCAGGTAGCGAAAAACTATTATTTAAGTCCAGACCGAACGCTTCGACGCAAACTAACAGAAGTATTTCTAGCACGTAAAATCGAGCAAAACTTAACAAAACAGGAAATTCTAACCGCTTACGTCAATAAAATCTTCTTAGGTAAAAATGCTTATGGGATTGCAGCAGCAGCACGGATCTATTACAACAAAAACCTTAATGAACTCAGCACTGCACAAATGGCGATGATCGCAGGCCTACCTAAAGCACCATCAAAATATAATCCCGTCGTGAATCCAGAACGTGCTCTTGAACGCCGCAACTGGATTTTAGGCCGCATGCTACAACTCGGCTATATCAACCAAAATCAATATCAACAAGCCGTCGCAGAACCGATCAATCTGAATATGGTCGATCGCTCAGTAAGCAATGTATTTCCCTATGTCGGGGAAATGGTGCGTTCAGAGCTGGTTGAACATTTTGGCGAACAAGCGGTTGATTCAGGCTATAAGGTCTACACCACCATTGATAGCAAACGCCAGCGTTATGCGGAGCAAGCCATTCAAGATGGCTTAGAAGCTTATGATCGTCGTCATGGTTGGCGCGGCCCTGAAGCACACGACAAACCTTTAAAGCAATTTTTGGCTTATGCCAACACCTACCCAGCACAAGTCATCAAGGTCAACAACAACTCTTTTGATGCCTTAATGCAAGATGGTTCTACCGTTACCGTGAATTGGTCTGGCATGTCATGGGTTCGTCCTTATCGCAACGCCAATAGTGTTGGTGGTGCACCATCGAATGCCTCACAAATTGTCAAAGTCAAAGACATTATTCGCCTACGCCCGAATGAAGGCAAAACAGTGTGGTCTTTGGTTCAAGTGCCGAAAGTTCAAGGACAACTGATTGCCATTAATCCAAATGATGGTGCAATTGAGGCCGTTGTTGGGGGATATAACTTTTATCAATCCAAGTTTAACCGCGCTATCCAAGGTTGGAGACAACCAGGTTCGACCATTAAACCTTTTGTCTATGCACTGGCTTTAGAGCGTGGTATGACCCCTTATAGCATGGTCAATGACAGTCCTATTACCATTGGGAAGTGGTCTCCAAGAAACTCAGATGGTCGTTATCTGGGTATGATTCCTTTACGTCGTGCACTTTATTTATCTCGAAATACTGTTTCTGTGCGTTTATTACAAAACGTTGGAATCGAGCGTACTCGTCAATTATTTATGGATTTTGGTCTACAAGACGATCAAATTCCACGTAACTATACCATTGCCCTCGGTACACCACAGGTATTACCAATTCAAATGGCAACAGGCTATGCCACCTTTGCCAATGGTGGTTACCGTATTCAGCCACACTTCATTAAGCGCATTGAAGATGCATCAGGTAAAGTCATTTATGAGGCGAAGCCTGAATATGCATGTATCCCATGTATTAGCGACAAAAATACGAATACTGAACAACAAACTGCTAATACAGACAAAGATCAATCTAAAACGCAAGTTACAGAGATCACCAACCAAAGTTTAGATGAGACAAGTGCAGCATCTGAAGCACAAATGCTCACGGCTGATGCAGCACAAACTGCAAAAACCAACAGCGATTATCGCCAAGCTCAACGTATCTTAAAATCTAGTTCAGCTTACGACATGGCTAACATTTTACGTGATGTAATTCAGCACGGTACAGGTCGAGCAGCCTTAAAAATTGGTCGTGATGACTTAGGTGGTAAAACAGGGACAACCAATGATGCCAAAGATGCATGGTTCGCTGGCTTTAATGGCAAGCTAGTCGCAATTGCTTGGGTTGGTTTTGACCAACCCCGCACACTGGGTCGTCGTGAATACGGTGGTGTTGCTGCACTTCCAATCTGGACCAACTTTATGGGGAACTCTTTAAAAGATACCCCATCTGCCTGGGTACGTTTGGATAAAGAAGCCAAAGATCCGATCTCTCGTGATAAATTGCAGATTCAGCAAAGCGAAGATAAAAAAGAATATCGCGCCTCTCCACCATTGGCTCGTCCACTATATCGTCCTGCACCACCTGCGCCAACACGTTCAGTACAAAATGATTTTTCAGACCTCCCTGGAACAACATCATCAACTGACGAACAGCCGATTGTACCTGCTAAAAAGCAACCACCAGCCATGGGGTCAAATTCACCAAGCCCAACATCGCCACCGAAAGAAAAGGACGGGATTGAGCATTTGATCAATCAAATTCAGTAAATAAAAAAGAAGCCATCACATTGATGGCTTCTTTCTTTTCTGAAACAGATAAATTTGAAAGGCTGCGGTCACCGCAAAGCGCTGTGCCTGCTCTAAGACTTTACGCCGCTCAGGATTGGCTTTGTAGGCATAAGGCGTCATCGCAATTAAATTCTTTAACGCTTGCTGATCCAACTGCATTGCTGCTTCAACAATCTGGGCTTGCTTTAACTCAAACTGAGCATCCAGTTGCTGCACAAACTTCTCCGGCTCATGTAAATTGACTTGCTCAAAGAGGGCTTCACGCAAATCATAGAGATGTTTTGGTGCAGGGGTCACCACAATTAAGTAGCCGTCATCGCGCAACACTCTCACAATTTCATCTTGCGGAATTGGACTAAACAAGCTGGTGCATATATCCAATGCATGATCCTGAACTGGCAATGTCGCCCCTGTTCCCACCACCCAAGTTACCTTGTTATTTAACTTTGCCGCACGTTGTACCGCTGTTTTGGCAATATCAACACCAATACAGTGTTGGATATATGCTTGCATGGCACTGGTGTAATAGCCTTCACCACAACCGATGTCCAAGACTGCCTTGGGTTGCAATTGCTGTAACAAGGCCACAACTGCATGTTGTAAGGGCTGATAAAAACCGGCCTGCAAAAACTCACGCCGTGCCAATACCGACTCTGGCGTGTCTCCAGGGCTTTTACTATGCTTATGCTGAACCACATGCAAATTGACATAGCCCTGTTTGGCTACATCATAATGGTGTCCTTTTTCACACTGCCAAGAATTCGCAACCAAATTCAATGATTGGCGACAAACAGGACACATCAACAAACTCATCTATTTTCTCCAAACATAAAAAAAGCTGGTGATCACCAGCTTCTTTTTTGAATCTTGGTTTAACGTAATTTTAGCGTCATTAAGCCCAATACCACGAGGAAAATGGTAATGATCCAGAAACGAATCACCACTTGTGTTTCCTTCCAGCCTTGCTTTTCATAATGATGATGTAAAGGAGCCATCAAGAATACACGCTTATTGCGCATCCGTAATGAACCGATCTGCAAGAACACCGAAACCGCTTCCATCACAAACACACCGCCCATAATGGCAAATACGATTTCCTGACGAACCATCACCGCAATCGTACCAAGCATTGCACCAAGTGCCAAGGCGCCCACATCACCCATAAAGACTTGGGCTGGATGTGCATTGTACCAAAGGAAGGCCAAACCCGCACCGACCATCGCCGAACAGATCACCACCAGCTCAGAGGTATATTTAACATAAGGAATATGCAAATAATTGGCAAAACGGATATCACCAGATAAATAAGCAAATACACCTAGACCTGCTGCCACCATCACGATCGGCATAATCGCCAAGCCATCTAGACCATCGGTCAAATTGACCGCATTGGATGCGCCATTAATCACCAGATAAGTGAATCCGATAAATGCCAAACCTAAGGGTATTGCTGAGAGTGGAATGGAGAGGTTTTTAAAGAATGGAATCAATAAGTCCAACATATTCGCGGTATGTTCTGCACTGTCTTGTTGTTTTGCAATCACATACAACGCAATACCTGCACCCAAAGAAGCCACTGAAGTCCAGAAAAATTTCTTGCGTGCTGGCAAACCGGCATTGTCTTTATAGCGGACTTTAATCCAGTCATCCGCCCATCCTACTGCACCAAATACTACCATAACGCCCAGTACAATCCAGACATAGGGATTGGATAAGTCCGCCCATAGCAAGGTACTAATTCCAATCGAAAGTAGGATTAAAATCCCGCCCATGGTGGGTGTCCCCATTTTCTTGGCATGGTTTTCAGGCGCAAAAGAGCTCACCGCTTGACCATATTTTAATGCTTGTAATTTACGAATCATCACTGGGCCTAACACCAGTCCGATCGTCAAGGCCGTCAGCAAACTCAATAAAGAGCGCAATGTTAAATAACGAACAACTTGAAACGAACTGTTATAGTCCGCCAATTGTTCAAATAACCATAACAACATTTAAATTTTCTCCATCAAGTCAGCCATCAACGTTTCCATATGGGTATAACGAGACCCTTTAAACAGGAAACTCATTGACTGGGGTTGATGTGTTTGGACTAAATTAATTAAAAACGGTAATGCTTCTGTTTGAGAGGCAAAGGCATGTAACTTTTCTGAATGAGATGAACCTTGTTGCGCTGCTTCAGCGAATTCACCGACGACAACTAGATGCTCTAAAGGTAACGATGCCAAGTCTCGGCCGAGATCATGATGCTCTTGCCAGCTACTGTCACCGAGCTCCCCAATATCGCCCATCACCATGACTTTTAAGCCTTGCTGCTGCAACAAAACCTCTGCTGCTGCGCGCATTGAAGTTGGGTTGGCATTATAGGTATCATCAATAAACAGGTGATTGTGATGTTGAATAAAGTTTAATCGACCTTTGGCCCCTTGCGCTCGCTCCAGACCATGCACGATATCATCCAAAGCAATACCAAGCGCGAGTGCAAATGCAGTCGCTGCAGTGGCATTCTGGACATTATGTGCACCTGCAAATGGTAAATTTACCGCACGATTGCCTTGTGGGGTGTGTAAATTAAATTGTGCTGATTGAGGATGTAATTGCACATCTGTCGTAAAGACATCCCCCCCCTCACCAAAACTCAGCATTGAATGTGTTTGCGCATTCTCACGGATCGTTTCAGAAAAATCATCCTGCGCAGGGACAATTGCAGTGCCTTGAGGCAGAATATGCGCATAGATTTCTGATTTAGCGCGGCAAATGCCCTCGCGTCCACCAAACTCACCCAGATGTGCGGTACCGATATTCAAAATGCCTGCCACATGCGGCTGCACCAAATTCGAGGTGTAATCAATTTCACCTTGATGGCTCGCCCCTAACTCCATCACAGCATATTGATGTTCAGGACGTAGCTCAAGCAACATCATCGGCACGCCCAAATCATTATTCAGGTTGCCGCGGGTAATTAAGGTCGGTGCCAAACCAGATAAAATACTACCCAACATTTCTTTGGTGGTGGTTTTGCCACTACTGCCTGTCAAAGCAATCACTTTGAGTTGTGAATTCTGTTGACGGCGATAAGCACCGAGCTGCCCCAACGCCAGACGGGTATCTTTTACGATCAACTGTGCAATATCCGCATCAACAGGATGTTCGACAATGGCAATTTGACAACCTTGCTTCGCGACTTGCGCGACAAAATTATGCGCATCAAAACGCTCACCTTTTAAGGCAAGAAAAGCATCTCCTGCTTCGGCATGACGTGAGTCGGTTAAAATACGTTTAATTTCACCTTGTGGAATATTGTGCTGAAACCACTCGCCTTGGGTCGCTTGTTGTAATTGTTCTGCGGTCCAAGCTTGTAATGGAACGGTACTGGTGGTTGAAGTATGCATATGCTTTATTTACCTTTTAAGCTTATTGTGCAGAATATGCTGAATCGACAGAATGTGGCTGTGCAGCAATCGCAGACTGCACCTCAACCACATCATCAAACCAGTGACGAACACCATCAATCTCTTGATAGTTTTCATGTCCCTTACCTGCAATCACCACAATATCACCCGCTTGAGCTTGTGCGACCACAAATTTAATCGCTTCACGACGATCATGGATTTCATGCATCCCATGTTCCGCAAAGTGAATCCCGTGTTTCATGTCTGCAAAAATCTGTTCAGGATTTTCAGTGCGTGGATTGTCTGAGGTGAGAATCACAGGATTGGCATGATCAAGTGCAGCCTGCGTCATCAATGGACGCTTGCCACGATCACGGTCTCCACCACAACCAAATACCGCCCACAGCTGCCCCGTGACATGACGCTTTAATGTCGTCAATACCTGAATCAAGGCATCAGGTGTATGTGCATAATCCACCACAAATAGACGCTCCGCATCTTGGATGACTTGCATACGACCCGGTGCACCTTGCAGTTGAGGTACAAACTGGACTAAATCAGCCAAGCTAAAACCGGCAAATTCAGCCGCAATCAAACTTGCCAATAAATTCTCAACATTAAAATGACCAAGCAATGGACTTTGTACTGTGTATGAACCTGTCGGGCTGATCAGGCTAAAACTTGCCCCACTCAGGCGATACTGTAAATCGGCAATATGATAATCCGCCGTCGCTTGGGTTAAGGAATAAGTCAAAATTTGAGGTTGTGCTGGGTTCGCCTTTGCAGCATCCAACATCAGTTGTGCATGCGCATCATCTAGATTAATGACAACCGCTTTTAATGTCGTAAATTTAAACAATAGGGCTTTTGCTTCTGCATAAGCCTCCAAAGTCCCGTGATAATCCAGATGATCACGACTTAAATTACTATATACCGCAATTTCAAGCTCACAACCGTTCAAACGGCCTTGTTCTAAACCATGGGAGCTGGCTTCCAGTGCGACAAAGCCCGCGCCCTGTTTAGCATAGCCATGTAAGGCTTGTTGTAATTGTAAAGCGTCCAAAGTGGTATGTGTTGATGGGGTTAAATTTGGCAGAATCCCATTACCCGTGGTTCCCATCACCGCACAGCCCTTGCCTTGTGAACTGACCAATTCTGCAATCAGACGGGAAATCGTGGTTTTACCATTGGTTCCCGTGACCGCGATTCCGCGCAAGGGCTGTACCGGATCAACTGCCTGCAAATATTGCTTTTGCCATTCGCCCATCAAATAACGCACATCTGGACAGACCCATTCATTCTCAAAACCCAAAGCAGTCTCGCTAATGATCGCCAATGCCCCAGCATCTATGGCATTCTGGGCAAACTGACGCGTTTTTTCAGGCTGGCTATAACTGCTCAGTGCAATAAAAATTTGCCCTTGCTCAACCTTACGACTGTCTAGACAAAAGCCCTGAAAAGGCTGTGTATACCAAGCCGCATCGATGTTGATCGGATGTATCTGTTGAAAACGAATCGACATAATCTACCTACGGATTGGATTTTATAGAAGTATCAAGTGGCTTATCTAAAGGCACATTCAGTAAACGTAAGGACTCTTGCATAATACGTGCAAATACGGGTGCTGCAACCAAGCCACCGTAGTAGCGACCTTGTGGGTTTTCAACCACCACAATCATCGCTAAACGAGGATCGCTAATGGGTGCGACCCCTGCAAACAGTGCACGATATTCGCTGTTTGAATAGCCTTTACGGTCTGCACGCAACTTATGGGCTGTCCCTGTTTTACCGCCGACACGATAACCTGGAATTACCGCCTGTTTCGCGGTTCCGCCTGGCATGGTCACTTGTTCAAGCATCGTGAGGACTTGATCCGCAATTTTAGGGGCCAAAACTTGCGTACCTTCAGGGGCTTTGTCTAACTTACGCAAGCTCAATGGCATTTGCACACCATGATTGGCCAACATGGCATAGCCTTGTGCAACCTGCAAAATCGTTGCATTCAAACCATAACCATAGGCCATAGTCCCTAACTGAGATGGATTGAGCTTATCGCCTGAATAGAGCAGGCCTGCACTTTCACCCGGGAACTTCACCGCCGAACGATGACCAAAGCCCGCACGTCTAAAGAACGAAGGTACGGTATCCTTTGGTAGAGATAGGGCGATTTTAGCCGAACCCACGTTCGAAGATTTAATAATCACGCCTGAAACGGTTAAAGCACCATAGTTATGTGTATCACGAATGGTATGCCAACCTAAACGCATTGAACCCGGTGACGTGTTGACGATGCTATTTGGGGTATATTTACCACTTTCCAAAGCTGCAGCCACGGTAAAGGGTTTCATGGTTGAACCTGGCTCAAACATATCAATTGCGCCACGGTTACGCATCGCATCTTTATTGCTGAGACCATTTTTATCGTTCGGGTTATACGAAGGCCAACTGGTCATCGCCAAAATTTCACCCGTTTTGACATCCACCGCAATCGCTGTTGCTGAGCGGGCATTATTGGCCACACCTGCCGCAGTCAATTCACGGTACATAATATATTGTAAACGTGAGTCGATACTCAGGGTGATGTTTTCACCCGACTCGACTTCTTTAATGACTTCAGAAACTTTGAGGCGGTTGCCCTTTTTATCTCGAATAATTTTTTGCTCGCCATCGACACCTGACAACTGTTTATTCAGTTGCATTTCCAAGCCTTCAATCCCCATTCCTTCACTATTGGTCAAACCAATAATCTGGGCATTCGGTTGCGGCTGCGGATAGTAGCGTTTATAACTTTTCTCGGCGTAAACACCTTGGAAATTGCGCTTGGTAATCAAGTCTGCTTGCTGCGGTGGAATTTCTTTTTGCAACACCAAATAACGTGAGCGTGGGCGCGCCTGCATTTGCTTTTTCAAATCTGCACGATCAACCCCAACAGCATCCGCCAATTCATCAAGGTTTAAATTTTTATCAGGCAATTGGCGTTTTAATTTACGGTTATTCGGATCTTTTTTCAGCTCAGCCGTAATTTCATCAAATTGCTGCTTCGTCTCCCAGTAATCTCTTGGATCAATCACGATTTTCATGATCGGCGTACTAATCGCTAAAGGAACACCATGGCGATCACTGATCACCCCACGCATTGCCTCCAGTCGCTCCGTCCGCAGAATATTGGCATTGGCTTTATTTTGCAGAAAGTCTTTATTGACCACTTGCACATAGAATGCCCGCGCAATCAGTACCACAAAGCACAGCAGCACGGTGCCCCAAAGCAAGTAAAATCGCCACATATCCAAAGCAAGGGTCGGTCTTTCAGAAATGGACTGCTGTTTTTTTCGTATTGGTTTGCTTCGCTTATCTGCCATACAGCATGCCTTATTTATCTTGCTTTGAAGTCATAGGTAAAGAAATCACAACCGTTTGCGTCGCTGGTGGTGAGAACATACGGAGTTGCGTCACTGCACGCGAACCGATCTGGGCAGTTGCCCCAAAGGTTTGCTGCTCAATCAGTAAACGCCCCCATTCTGCGTTTAGATCATCTCGTTCACGCATATATGCACTCAAGTCACGATAATCATGACGATATTCAAACACCTGAAATACCACCATCATTGCACTAGCGAACACCAGTGCAACGAGTACAGCATAAACCGCAATCTTTTTCAGTCCCTTTCTGCTGCTTGATATCATGTCATCATCATTGTTGTTGTTCATTCTCAGCCTTTTTGCTCTAAACGCTCTGCCACACGTAACCATGCACTACGTGAACGAGGATTTGCTTTTACTTCTGCTTCGCTCGCACGAATACGAGAGACTTTCTTTAAACGTCGAGTATCTACCTGTGCTTGAGGCATGCCCCAACCCGAATCTTCAGGTAAGCTCGATTCTTTTTGGATAAACTGCTTGATTAAACGATCTTCCAAAGAATGAAAGCTAATCACGGCCAACTGCCCCGTTGCTTTTAATAAGCTGACAGCTTGCGGTAAAAAGCTCTCGATATCATCAAGTTCTTTGTTAATGGCAATGCGAATCGCTTGGAAGGTTCGCGTTGCAGGATGTTTATGCTTTTCCCACTTTGGATGTGCTGTTTTAACGACTTCTGCCAGTTGTGCAGTTGTAGTCATTTCACCCGCCAGTTTAATCGCTTTGGCAATACGGCGGCTATAACGTTCTTCACCATATTGGTAAATAATATTTGCCAGTTTTTCTTCTTCAATTTCAAGTAACCATTCTGCAGCTGTTGGACCTTGCGAATTGTCCATCCGCATATCCAGTGGCCCGCTTTGCATAAAGCTAAAACCACGTTCTGCCTGATCGAGTTGTGGTGATGAAACTCCAAGATCAGCCATGATCCCATCCACTTCAGTGATGCCAATGTTGTTAAGTTCTGTTTGAATATCGGCAAAACTGGCATGAATGATTTTAAAGCGCGAATCTTCTTGTTCTAATTGTGCTGCAACTTCAAGGGCTTGTGGATCTTTATCAAAGGCATAGACACGTGCATTGGCATCTAATTTGGACAGTAATAGCTTGGTATGTCCACCACGACCAAAGGTCGCATCAACAAAAATACCAGTATCGCGACCTGCCAATACGCCATCAACGGTTTCATGAAGTAAGACAGAAATATGCGACATAAGAAATGAATCAACAGCTGAAAATGTAACTGCACATTATCACCTTGTTTTATGTCAGCACCAAACGACTTTTTGTAGAGAATTCTTAACTTTTCATAGATAAAACCGTTTTTTCATCATTTTTCAGTCAATAAAAAAGCAAATACGGTAAGTATTTGCTTTTTCAATTTTAGTGATGTGCTACCTACAGCGCTGATTTATGGTTTTTCTGCATAAATCTGATCAAATATCGCACCATTCACAAAATGGGTTTTTTGTGCTTTTGCCCATCCACCAAACACATCATTAATTTTGAAGAGCTGAATTTTTGGAAATTGTTGCGCATATTTTGCAGCGACTTGAGGATTCCGCGGGCGGAAATAATATTTCGCAGCCAAATCCTGTCCTAATGGTGAATACAGGAAGTTTAAATAACCACGTGCTAACTGACGATTGCCATTTTTATCGACGGTTTTATCAACAATCGCAACTGAAGGCTCTGCCAAAATTGAAATTGATGGATACACAATTTCATACTTATCTTTACCTAGTCCTTGAGTTGCCAATAATGCCTCATTTTCCCAAGACAACAACACATCACCAATGCCCCGCTCAGCAAACGTCGTTAATGAACCACGTGCCCCTGAATCCAAAACTTTGACATTTTGATAAAGCTTTTTCACCAACTCACGAGCTTTCGCATCATTACCACCCGGTTGTTTAAGTGCATACCCCCATGCCGCCAAATAAATCCAGCGTGGTGCTCCACCTGTTTTCGGGTTCGGAGTAATGATTTCAACACCTGGCTTGGTCAAGTCATTCCAGTCACGAATATTCTTTGGATTACCTTTACGTACCAAGAACACCACTGTTGAAGTGTATGGTGCTGAATTGTCTTTAAATTGTTTTTGCCAGTCTTTACGAATTAAACCTGCATTGGCAATTTCATCAATATCATTGGCCAAGGCCAAAGTCACCACATCTGCCTGCAAACCATCGATGACTGAACGTGCCTGTTTACCTGAACCACCATGCGACTGTTTGAAGTCAACATCTTGTCCTGTTCTTTTTTTCCAATACTGACCAAAAGCCTGATTATATTCTTGATAAAACTCACGTGTTGGATCATAAGACACGTTTAAAAAAGTAGTTGCTGCTTGTGCCACGCCATTTAAGCCCAATGCCAACAATGCTGCTGCGATGACAGTTTTCATTTATTCTTTCTCATTCCACCCCGTTTGTGTTCACTATATTTACTTGAAAATATTTTACAATCATATAGTTATATCAATATATGAGTTGCTATGCTATTTTTTAGATATGCCTCTGAGCAGCTAGAATGACATTTTCACTGTAATTTCTTATATTTTGCAGCTAAAATGAGAAAAATTATCATTCTCCACTTTTTCTACACATTTGCTTGCTAAATTTTACTTGTATACAAAGTAGCCACTTTGCTATAAATACATGGCAACATGTGTCAAATTTTAATATTTTTGTAAAAAGTGTGACGTAGTTATACTTTTTTATTAAGATTTATGTTTAAATCGTATTATTAAAGCAATACTATAGTTGTTTGGTTAGTCTTGTAGACTCAAAATCATGAAGGGGATGTGAGCAATGCGAGCATTAAAATTGAAAAAAGCACTCAGCTTAAGCTTATTTCTAGCAGCTTCTGTTCAAATGGGACATGCAGCGGCAATCAAAGAAAGCAATAACATAAAAAACATTGATAAATCTTCTTCAAGCCTGATTGTTAAAGCGCTTGATCAGCAAAAACGCAACACCAGCATGTTGCCATCGACAGATGATGAATTAAAAATGCTGAATACGATTCGTACTACACCGACACAAACCTTCTTTGCCAGCCAACATGAGCGTTTCTCACGTTTCGTTCAAACCATATTCCAACCGCATACCTCTTAAATTTTAAATATGTGCCCCTTCACATATTTAAATCAAGCCTAGTCATGCTGTGACTAGGCTTTTTCGTTATAATCATTTCAATTTAAATTTAAGCTCCGATCATTTATGAAAGTTCGTACCCGTATTGCGCCGTCTCCTACAGGTTTTCCACACGTAGGCACAGCTTATATTGCGTTATTTAATCTATGTTTTGCCAAACAGCACGGCGGTGAATTTATTTTACGTATTGAAGATACGGATCAACTTCGCTCAACACCTGAATCTGAAAAAATGATTTTAGATTCTTTACGCTGGTTAGGTTTGAACTGGTCAGAAGGTCCAGATGTGGGTGGTCCACATGCACCTTATCGCCAATCAGAGCGTATGGGGATTTATAAGCAATACGCCTTGGATCTGGTTGAAAAAGGCCATGCTTTTTATTGCTTCGCAACCGCAGAAGAACTTGATCAAATGCGTGCTGAACAGCAAGCGCGTGGTGAAACACCGAAATACGACGGTCGTGGTTTAAAACTCTCACAAGAAGAAGTACAACGTCGTCTCGCTGCCTCTGAACCGCATGTGATTCGCATGAAAGTACCAGAAGAAGGGATTTGCAAAATCAATGATCTACTTCGTGGTGAAGTGGAAATTCCTTGGGCACAAGTCGATATGCAAGTGCTGCTCAAAACAGATGGTTTACCAACCTATCATCTTGCCAATGTGGTCGACGACCATTTAATGGAAATCACCCATGTATTGCGTGGTGAAGAGTGGTTACCGTCTGCACCAAAGCATCAATTGCTGTATCAATATTTTGGTTGGGACATGCCTACCCTGTGCCACATGCCACTATTACGCAACCCAGATAAGTCAAAACTGTCGAAACGCAAGAATCCGACCTCAATCAACTACTATCGTGATATTGGTGTTTTACCAGAAGCGTTATTAAATTATTTAGGTCGTATGGGCTGGTCAATGCCTGATGAACGTGAAGTATTCACCCTAGAAGACATGATCCAAAACTTTGATGTACAACGTGTTTCACTGGGTGGCCCAATCTTTGACGTTGAAAAACTCAACTGGCTTAATGGTCAGTGGATCAAAGGATTGACACCTGGGCAACTTCTAGACCGTTTATTGGCATGGAAAAGTGATCGCCAAACCCTTGAAGATATTGCTGCTGCGATCCAACCGCGTATCAATTTACTCTCTGAAGCCGTGAATTGGGCTGGTTTTTACTTCAACCATATGCCACAAATCAGCAAAGAACAGTTCGAAAGCAAAAAATTGACCGAAGAACAAGTTCGTCAAAGCTTACAATTTGCGATTTGGCGCTTAGAAAGTCAGTTCACTTGGAACAATGACACGGTCAGCCAAACCTTGATGGACTTGGCGAATCAGATGGAAATCAAATTACGTGATTTCATGCCAGCCTTCTTTATTGCGATTGCAGGTTCGACCAGTTCAACACCGGTCATGCAAGCAATGGTCACTCTCGGCCCTGATTTGACTTTTGCACGTTTACGTCATGCCCTAGAACTTGTTGGTGGACCAAGCAAGAAAGAGCTGAAAGTTTGGGAAAAGCTAAATGAATCACTAAAATTGCCGAAAAATGATGCAAATAGTGAGACTTAATTCAGTTTAATGATTGACGTGTGAGCGCATCCCCCCTAATATTGCGCTCACACATTCTGGGGTCATAGCTCAGTTGGTAGAGCGCTACAATGGCATTGTAGAGGTCAGCAGTTCGATCCTGCTTGGCTCCACCAGATTCTCGAAATCACAACACGTGACCGGGATGAAAGCTAGATTTTAGTGTTTTATGTGTTGCCTCATCTGTCCCTATCGTCTAGAGGCCTAGGACATCGCCCTTTCACGGCGGTAACCGGGGTTCGAATCCCCGTAGGGACGCCATATTCTTATCTAATAATTATATTTTTCTCACAATCTTTCTCAATCAGATTGCACATTTTCGAATTTTCCATAAAATAGCCGCTTCTCTATGCTTGGACAAATTGTCGTATGCAATCTTCCAACTCGAATACGCATTCAGAATCAAAAACATTAAAACGTGCCATGAGCACTCGCCATTTAGTTATGCTTTCTTTAGGCGGTGCAATCGGTACAGGTTTATTTTTAGGTTCTGGTGAAGTTATCGCTCAAACCGGCCCTGTGGGCGCAATTATTGCCTATGTATTAGGTGGTTTAATTGCCTATATGGTCATGCTCTGCTTAGGTGAGCTTGCTGTACACATGCCTGTTGCTGGATCTTTTGGTGCATACGCTCAAAAATATATTGGTCCAGGCACAGGTTATATGATTTCTTGGGTCTACTGGCTCACGTGGACCGCAACTCTCGGTACAGAATTTACCGCTGCGGCCTTGCTGATGCAGGAATGGTTTCCGCATATTTCCATGTGGATTTGGACCATTATCTTTGCAGTCACCATTTTGGGGTTAAATCTCACCTCAACCCGAATGTTCGCCGAATCTGAATTCTGGCTTGCACTGGTTAAAGTTGTAACGGTCATTGCCTTTATTATTCTTGGTTTATTGGCAATTTTTGGTTTGATCTCATTCAATGGCTATGAGTCAGCACCTTTATTCCACAACTTGACCGCACACGGATGGTTCCCGCAAGGTCTGATCCCAATCTTTACCACCATGCTGATTGTGAATTTTGCCTTTTCAGGTACCGAATTAATTGGTGTTGCTGCAGGCGAAACCAAAGATCCAGCTGAAAATGTACCCAAAGCAATCAATGCTGCGATCTGGCGCTTATTGATTTTCTTTGTTGGTACCATCATTGTGATCAGTGCCCTACTGCCATTCCAAGTCGCAGGCTTAGGCGGTGAAGGGGTGAGTAGCAGTCCTTTCGTGACGGTATTTAACTACATTGGTATTCCTTATGCTGATGATATTATCCGTTTCGTGATTATTACCGCACTTCTTTCTGCTGCCAATTCAGGTCTCTATGCTGCATCACGCATGATGTGGTCTTTGTCTGATCAACGCCAACTGCCAAGTGTATTCTCACGCTTATCAAAAAGTGGTACGCCAATCATTGCGCTGGTCGTGACCATGTTTGGTGCGATTCCAGGGCTATTATCCGAGCATTTCGCACCTGAAACGATTTTTAAGAACCTCTTGGGTGTTGCGGCATTTACCATGGTCATCGTCTGGATGAGTATTTGCTGGAGTCAATTTAACTTCAGACGCCAATGGTACAAAGCGGGTCATACAGCAAAAGATTTAAAATTTGCTGCCCCCCTTTACCCAATTGTGCCGATCTTAGGCTTTATCTTCTGTTTTATTACGGGTTTGAGTATGGCGGCAGATCCTGAGATGCAAGCAGGCTTTATTGGTTGTTTGCTGTTTATTGCAGCATGTTACCTAAGTCATTATGTTTTCTATCGAAACCGTAAATAATCAAATCTCAGAAAAAATGCAGCTTAAGCTGCATTTTTTATATCTACCAATAAACCATTTGTTTGATGATTTTTTCGCCTAACTGCTTATTTTTGATTATTTATTCTGCGATATGTCTTATTTTTAGACACTCATTCACTTTTTTTAGATTTTCTTGAGAAAAGTGTTTGACACCCTATCTAATTCACCCTAATATACGCCCACCTCTGAAACGTCCCTATCGTCTAGAGGCCTAGGACATCGCCCTTTCACGGCGGTAACCGGGGTTCGAATCCCCGTAGGGACGCCACTAAATTCGAGGAAGAAGTAAAGACAAAATCTTTACCGAGAATTTAGGCCTAGCGATCAATATGTTTGACATAAGACGCTCAGGTAAATTTCCTCAGATATGTCCCTATCGTCTAGAGGCCTAGGACATCGCCCTTTCACGGCGGTAACCGGGGTTCGAATCCCCGTAGGGACGCCAAATTCTAAAAAAGCCACTGCATTGACAGTGGCTTTTTTATTGCTTATTCGCTGCCAATACCGACCTGAACTTCTAAACGACCTGATTGTACTCGTAAACCTCGAATCTCAAATTGGTCCACCAATTGTTGTACCAAATCACGACTTTCTTGCAAAATATTCAAACCAGGTAAAATACTAAAATCGGTCAGGTTTAATAACTTATCCACCATCCAAGAACGATTATTAATGAAATCAATAAAACCCGCTTCTTCCAGATCGATATACCAAAGACGATGCCCTTCCTTCTGTATGCCAGGCACATCACGAATCAAATGATTAATCAGGAATGGGATCGGTAAAGAGTTAATCACCTCAAAGCTGACATTACCCACCCGACGCGCTGCCCAGTTAGTTAAAGTTCCACCATGACGAATCTGTAAATCAAGATGCTCATCAACTTGACGCAGACGCAAATATTTTTCCTGCCCGATACGGCATTCAAGCACATTAAATTCGAGCGAAAGGCGATACAGAAAACGACGATAGTGCCCATCCAATTCGATATGGAAGCGGTCATTACCACACTCAATTTTAATATCATCAATTTCGCTACGATCCATTCGCTTGCGAATTTGATTATTCAACAACATCTCGGGTAAATACAGGGTCAGGCTACTTTTGCCCAAAGAAGCTCTCGCCATGGCTAAAGCAACCTGACGTGCCGCTTCACTGGTCTCTGTGACCATATCACGTACCGTATTGCGCACCCCTTCAACACCACGCTTGGTATGATGCGTGACATGATCCAAGGCATCTAGCGCGGCATCTGCCACCCCCGCAATATTGCGCGAAGTATCACTGGCAAATTCCACCGCATCCTGTGCATGCTGCAATGTTTTATTGATCAGTCGACGTGATAATGATGGTTTCTCAGCTGAGACTTCTGCATCCGCTGGCATAATATCGAACATCGCCTTTTTATCATCTTGTCGATTCAAGATGTTCTCCCTCTTCCCTTTCTTACAGGCTCATTTCTTATGAGCATCAATCTGCTTTCTGAACTTATTAGATGTTTTTCTGTAGATTAGCATGCTCTGCACTGCGATTTGCGTCTTTTTGTTGCATCGCTTCAAATTATTTGCTGCTTCAGATCAACATCACTTTTGCATAAAACGCTATGGCTCATCAGTTCGACTCAGCACTGATCGATCTTCAGCGCTCAGCGTCTGCATCTGACTCAAACGCAACGCTTTATACTGTGCCAATGCTGCTTCAAGCTGATGGACTTGCACTTGTCCAATACCAAAATTGGGTAACTCACGTAAGGCCACCCATGCCGCTTGCATCTGCTCAAACTCACTGCCTTTCACCAGTTTTAGTGTCATCCAATCAGAAAGATCCTGCACACGTTTTTGCATTTCAAACTGCAAGGCAAATAGTCCACTACTTAAGGCCGAGGCATCCAATAATCTCAATCTATTTCGCACTTGCTCAAACTGCTGGCTTTGTTGTTGCAGATATGTGGCTAAAACCTCCTGATTGAACCAGACGGCAAAAGCAATCATGTCCTGAACAAGCACATCACGTTGCGCGTAGAGTGCTTTGCGCTCAGGATGTTGTTTATTCAAACGGATGTCTCCTAGATACGCCATCAGCCCTTGTTCCAGAATCATCTGAATATGCCCCAGATCAAAATCAGGCTTTGGCTTCGCTTCAATTGGAGTCAGCTCAGTAAGCAATTCCTCATAGTGAACAGGTTGCTGTAATAAGTGCAAAATCTCTGCATTCTGCTGGATGGCTTGCCATAAACAAGTCAGCGCTAGATCAGCAGGTCCTGTACTGGCCGTATTCTGCTCCAGAAGATGCTGCCAGGCGACTTGCATCGTGTTCTGCTGAGCCAAGTTTGTGAGCACATGCTGCGTTGTTAAAAGCTGTGGTGCAGTTGCAATCACGTCCTGACTAAAAGGGAGATGCGATTGCTTAGCGCCAAAAATACTATTTAAGGATTTCCCCAGTGAATTTAGCCCGCGTCCCATATCTGCCAACAGATTACTATTTGAAGCTCGTGTCCGCAGTACCGACTCGGGTAATAACAAACTGACCGCACACTGTAATCGTTGGGTCTGGTTGTTCTGGTCAATCGGTTTCAGATGATGGAGTAACAGATGCAGCGCATATTCAACATCACTCAACTGTGGCTGATATTCAGGCTGATTGCGACTCAACAGACAATCAATATAAGCATAAAAAGCAGTTTCGTTACGTTGCTGCGATTGTTGTGCCGCCCATTCATAGTATTCAATTGCTGGGTTATATTGTGCTGCCCCTGCATAGGCTTTGGCCAGTGCAATCGCATGTTGCGCACTTGGAGAATGTTGTTGGAAATAATGCAAAAGATCAATTTTCGGTTGTTGATCCAGACAGCGATCCAACTGACGTAGATAGCCATTAATATGTTGCTGATTCGGCTGTTTCACAATGAAATTCAGACGATAGACCAAACACTGCTCATACCATGCATACTTGCGCGCATGCGACTCGTAGGCGCTCAGTAGCTCATCTTCAATTAGCTGAATCAATTGGCTGGCATAGAGAATGTCTTCATCATTCTCATGTCTGAATTGCCATTGCTTGGGTAAAGTCACCTTAAATAAACGCAGCAGAAAATGCGCACTAAGATCAGGACTTTGCATCGTCACCAACATTAACTTATCTTGGCTGGATAAATGCTCTTTTCCCTTCTGAATGCGGGATAAACGCAATTTTAGAATCTTGGTGTTTAACATGCGTTTCCTTTCGCATTATTCAACCCACTCATCTTGCAACTTAGCAGACTGCCCTGACTTTTGCGAATGGCTTTAGACGAGCTGTAGCAAGGTTTTCAAGCAAATGTAAAAATCGACTTTGTGGCATCACATACAACAAAATAAGTAAATTTATGTATTTGAAAGACTCAAGATTTTTGCTTTTGCATAATTTTCGCTAAAATGGACAAAACAGAATAGGAATCCTCTATGCAATACCGCTGCCCTAAATGTCAAAGCGTGAAAATTATGCCTGCCAGTCAGGGTGCTAACAGCCCTCGCCCTAACGTACCCAAAAGTTTAGTGCTTTTGGTCCCTGCCATTTTTATTTTATTAATTTTGGTCTTGATTAGCGTTGCGATGTGGATTTTTGGCAATGGTGCAGGTCAAGGTCTGCAAATTGCGACCGTCGCGGTGTTTGCGATCTGTGTGATTGCTGGGGTTTTATTCTGGCGTGATCTACCTGATTTTAAAATTTCAATGCAAGCGTTTATGCAGGCACAAAAACATTGGAAATGCCGTGACTGCAACAACGAATGGCAGAATTAATTATTATTCCAAAACAAATCTTCACATCAGCTTAATGCTGATGTGAAGGATCGTGTTCAGCTTTCTCATCATGTTGATGGGTATGCTGGCAATTCATTTCTTCATCGTCCTCAATTTGCAAGGTCACTTCAGCAATACCATGCTCGTGCGATAACATCTCAATCGCAGCACGGTGCAATTGATTACGATCAGCTCTCGGTGCAAACAGATGCACAGTCAAATGAATATTCTTCGAGGTAATCGCCCAGACCTTTAACTGATGGATACTCTCAACGCCATCCAATCCCAGTAGATCATTGCGTAGCTTTTCAATGTCGACCTCTTCTGGCACACCTTCCAACAAGATATTGATACTCTGTTTGAGCAGAATCCATGTTCTCGGCAATACCCAGAAACCAATCGCAACTGCAAGAATGGTGTCGACCCAATACCAATTGGTGAAATAGATCACCACTGCACCCACAATGACAGCCACTGAACCCAATGCATCACTCAGTACTTCTAAATATGCGCCTTTCATATTCAGGCTTTCAGCCGCACTGGACATTAACAATTTCATGGAAATTAAATTAATAATCAGGCCCAAGCTCGCCACAATCAGCATACCGACACTTTGAATTTCAGGCGGTTGTGTAAAGCGCTGGTAAGCTTCGTACAGAATGTACATTGCCACAAAAAACAGCATCGAGGCATTAAATAAGGCTGCCAGAATCTCAAAACGCTGATAACCAAAAGTACGTTTGTTATCTGCGGGACGTTTAGCAATTTTAATTGCCACTAAAGCAATCGCTAATGCAGCCGCATCGGTAAACATATGTGCTGCATCGGACAGTAACGCCAAACTCTGGGTGATTAAACCCGCAACCACTTCAACCACTAAGAAAGTTGAAGTCAGTATCAGCGCAATGGTGAGTTTTTTGATATTACCTTCAGTGACCGCTGCATGACTATGGTCATGCCCTTGATGTCCACCCATGTTGGACTCCTTATCATAATTGAATAAGACCTGTTGCAGTCTTAAAGTCAGCCAAGGCGAAAATCGCTTTGGCTGGTTCAGATTCTTCTTAATAAAGTGCTTCATTAAGAAGATAGCATAAACAGATTAAATTGCACTTTCCTGACCTTTGTCCTGTTTGGCTTCATTCATCCAACGATACACCACGGGCAAAATCAGCAGGGTCAGCAAGGTGGATGAAATAATCCCGCCAATCACCACGGTTGCCAGTGGGCGCTGAACTTCTGCCCCTGTACCTGTGGCAATCGCCATTGGAATAAAGCCAAGCGATGCAACAAAAGCGGTCATCAAGACAGGACGTAAGCGTAATACCGCGCCATGCCATGTGGCGTAATGAACATCATATTGCTCTCGTAACTCTTTAATAAAGCTCAGCATCACCAGACCATTCAGCACGGCGACACCAGAGAGTGCAATAAAACCGACACCTGCTGACATCGACAAGGGAATATCACGTAGCCACAGCGCCACCAAACCGCCCGATAGGGCAAATGGCACACCACTAAACACCAGCAAGCTTTCTTTAAAGTTATTAAACACTGCCATCAACAGAACGAAGATCATCAGCAATGCCAATGGCACCACAATCTGCATTCTGGCTTTTGCCGAGGCCAGATTTTCAAACTGACCGCCATAACCGAGCCAATAACCGCTTGGTAATTTTTGCTGAGATAATTTCTGCTGCATTTCACCCACAAATGAGCCCAAATCACGGTCGCGTACGTTGGTGGTGACTACAACACGGCGCTTGCCATTTTCACGGCTGACTTGTGCCAAGCCGAGAATATTCTCCACTTTTGCCACGTCTTGTAGTTTGATCAAACCACCATTCGGCAGTTGAATCGGCAACATGGCCAGTTGCTGCGGCGTGCGCATCCCATCATCTAAACGCACCACAAAATCAAAACGACGGTCACCCTGCAAAATCTGTCCAACACTTTGTCCACCAATACTGGCAGCGACCAAGTCCTGAATGGATTTAACGGATAAACCATATTGCGCAGCCAATGCATGGTCAATATCGACATTGAGCAAAGGTAAGCCATCCGTCTGCTCGACTTTGACTTCACTTGCACCAGTAATCGTTCTCAAGGTTTGCGCGACTTTTTCTGCTTCTTGGTTCAATACCTGCATATCATCACCAAAGATCTTGACCCCAATATCGCTACGTACGCCTGAAATCAGTTCGTTGAAACGTAATTCAATCGGTTGTGAAAACTCACTGTTATTACCTGGGATTTTCTCCACATAGGCCAACATTTTGGTCCGAAGCTCGTCAATGGTTTCCGATTTATCAGGCCATTGATCACGCGGCTTTAACAGAACGATTGCATCAGAAATATTAGGCGGCATCACATCCGTTGCCACTTCGGCCGTACCTGTACGGGCAAAGATCGCTTTGATTTCTGGAAACTCTGCGAGTAATTGCTTCTCGACACTCTCCTGAATCTTCAGTGATTCTTCAATTCCGGTACTTGGTGCACGCATCAACTGTAAAGCAAAGTCACCTTCACTCAGTTGTGGCGCAAACTCACTACCGACACGCGAACCAATCGCAGCGGTGAGTATCAAAATAGTCACCGCACCAGCCACCACCACATAGCGAAAAGCATAGGCTTTATCCAGCAAGGATTTATAGCCGCTTTTTAATGCCGCCATCCAACGGCTTTCTTTCTCTTTGACCTCACCAGTAACAAATAAGGCCACTGCTGCAGGGACGAAAGTCACCGATAAAATAATGGCGCCGATCAAGGCCAAGACCACGGTCATTGCCATTGGGTGGAACATTTTCGCTTCCACACCTGCCAGTGCAAAGATTGGCAAATACACCACCATAATGATGATTTGTCCAAAAATCAGCGGACGTCGTGCCTGTTTTGCTGCCAAGAATACTTCGGTAAAACGTTCTGAACGGGTTAGGAGTCGACCTTTATGATGTTGTGCTTCTGCCAATCGTCGAATACAGTTTTCGACAATCACCACCGCACCATCGACAATAATCCCGAAATCCAATGCCCCCAAACTCATCAGGTTGGCACTGATCTTTTGCTCTGCCATGCCTGTCAGCGTAAATAACATCGACAGCGGAATAATACAGGCGGTAATCAATGCCGCACGGAAGTTACCTAAGAATACAAATAGGATCACAATCACCAAGATTGCACCTTCGATCAGGTTCTTGGCCACCGTCTTAATGGCTTTATCAACCAAGTTACTGCGGTTATATACCGTTTCGACCACCACTCCTTCAGGCAATGAACGTTTGATTTCCTGCATTTTGCTGTCGAGTGCTTGAGCGATGGATTTACTGTTCTCACCCATCATCATCATCGCGATACCGAGTACGGTTTCTTCACCGTTGTATGTTGCACCACCGGTTCTTAGATCATGTCCAATCGAAACTGTTGCAACATCGGCAACACGAATCGGCAAACCGTTCTTGGTACTGACCGTGACATTCTCAATATCTTGTACGGTTTTCAACATCCCCGGAATACGTACCGTCAGCTGTTGACCATTTTCTTCAATAAAACCTGCACCGCGGTTTTCATTATTTTCAGTGAGTACAGTCTGCAAATCGGTTAATGGAATTTGCAGTTGTTGCAAACGTTTCAGGTCGGGAGAAACCACATAGGTCTTGTTATATCCCCCAATGGTATTGATTTCAGCAACACCCGGCACACGTTGTAATTGAGGACGAACAATCCAGTCCTGAATTTCACGTAGATCCATGGCCTGATAAGGCGTACCATCGGCCTTTTTGGCATTCGGTTCAGCCTTGATCACCCATTGATAGATCTCGCCTAGCCCCGTTGAAATCGGTGACATTTGTGGATCGATATCATCAGGCAAAGCACTCTTGGCTTCCTGTAGGCGCTGGTTAATCAGCTGACGCGCCCAGTAGATATCGGTACCATCTTTAAAAATCACCGTGACTTGGGACAAGCCGTAACGGGAGATCGAGCGGGTTTGTTCCAAGTTCGGAATACCCGACATGGCATTTTCAATCGGATAAGTAATACGTTGTTCAACCTCAGGGGCAGTAAATCCCCCCGCCTGACTGTTAATCTGCACCTGTACGTTGGTAATGTCAGGCACGGCATCAATCGACAGTTTTTGATAGCTATAAATACCGACCCCGATCCATGCCACCACAAACAGCATGACCCAAATCGCATTGCGGATTGAAAACTGAATAATCCGATCAAACAGACCTTCCGCAGGAGGAAGCTGCAACTTATCTTTAGTGTCCATGCTCGGCCTCTCCCTTCTCGATCTCAGATTTCAAAAGGAAACTGCCTTGACTGACATATTGTTGCTTTTCAGTCAGACCCGATTGGATTTCCACCCACTGCCCATCACTTGAGTAATTCCCCAGTTGTACAGGTGTTGGCGTGAAATGCATTTGGTCTTTCTCTGGCTTAGCGACAAAAACCGTGGCTTTGCCCTCGATCTGCTGAATCGCCGCTTTGGCAACACGAAGCACAGGCTTCTTGTCCGTGCCATCTAACAACACGTTCACCATCAAATTAGGTCGTAATTCTTTGGCTGGGGTTAGTACTTTGGCACGCACCTGCAAACGACCTGTCTGGGTATCTGCCGCGGTGGTCAAAGTCTGGATTTGTGCTTTAAAGCTATTATTGGTTTGCAGCGACTTAAACTCGATCTGCTGATCTGGTTGGACATTGATGTTATTGACGCTTGGTAAAATAAACTCAATCCAGAGTTGATCCAGCTGATCAATCACAAATAACTGCTTATCGGCGGTAATTTGCTCACCCACCACAATATCTTTCAGACTCACCACACCGCTTAAAGGTGCGGTCAAGACATAGCGACCCTGACTGCCGTTGGATGCACCCAAGGCAGATAAGCGGCTACGTGCAGCTTGTACCTGAATCTGTGCCTGACGATAGGCATTATAGGCACGTTGATAATCCTGACGTGCAGAAACCCCTTGTTCCCAAAGTTGTTTTTCACGTTGATAATCTTGCTGTGCAAGGGTTAAAGCTTCTTGGGCAATACTTAAATTGGCTTGCTGATCCACTAGATCAGGAATAAATAGAGTGGCTAAAACCTGCCCTTTCTTGACTTGTTGACCAAGTACCGCATTGACACTTTCCACACGCCCAGCAAAGGTTGCTGAAACATGCGCTTGCTGATCGGTATTGGTGACCAACTTGGCAGGATAGGCAAATTGCTGTCCAACTTCACCCACACCAACCTGAGCCAGTTTAACCCCGTATTCAGTCATCTGTTTGGGGCTTAGATTTAAACTGCCTTCCTCACTTTCCTCGCCATGCCCCGCTTCACCTTCAGCATGCCCTTCCTCACCTTCAGCATGGCTATCCGCCGCAGCCGCATCGCTGGCTTTGTTTTTGCCCGTGAAAAATAATAATGCGCTGAGGACTAAGCCAACAGCAACCACCAGAATGACCCAAAACCACTGCTTTTTAGATTTATTTGTCGACATTATTCTGCTCCTACTACAGCGGGAAGGCTATTGGTATCTTTCCAAAGGGTTTGATTAATCTGATTTAAAGCGTCACTTGAACTCACCATACTCGGCTCAATGCCCAACGCTAGACTCTCTGCATCAATTTGCTTTTGCCATGCACTCTTGAGTAACTGCACTTTATTTAAACGTTGATCTTGCAATTGCATGGTGGCTTGCTGCACATCGGTAATGGCATATTTACCGACTTTGAAACCGAGCAGCATTTTCTCTTGTACCGTTTCAGACAATGGAATTTGTCGCTGATTGACGAGATCGAACTGTTGTTTCAATCCAGCCAACTCTGCTGTTAAAGTCTGAATTGCATTTAAGTTCTGCTGCTTGTAAAACTGTTGCTGCTTGACCAGTAAATCTTGTTTGGCATTGGCAATTCGCAATGAATACTGTTGACGATTGAAAATATTCAACGGGATATCGATGCCCACTCGGAACTTGTTATCGGTCGAATTTGTTTCTGCGCTTTTACTTTGCACCATACCTAAATTGACGGTTGGATTTGGTCGGTTGGAGACTTTTAAATAATCGATATTGGCTTTTTGACGCACGATATCGAGTTGAATAGCACGCTCAAATAAGTTGTTCTGCAAATAATCTTGCAAATCTTTTTGTTGTGGCCAGACATTACTTGCTTGGGTAGAGAAGCGATTATCGGTACTGCCCCACAGATTTGCCAATTGACGCTTTGCCGTGGCTAAAGCCAGCTCGGTCTGCTGAAATAAACGCTGATTTTCAATATGCGCCATCAAAGTACGATCTAAATCGACCTGCGCAATGCTGCCTGCTTTGAGTCTTAAACGCGTTGCATCTAGGGTCGCTTGACTGGTTTTTAGCTGTGCCTGAACCACATCATGTTCTAACTCCAACACCACCACTTGCGACCACAGATATTTCACCGCCAACTCAAGTTGCGCATTATATAGCTCTTGATTGAGGCCGACCTGAGACGCTTGTACATCCGCAAGTTTGACCGCAGCACGGCGTTGACCAAAAATGTCCAATTTCTGTGAAACACCAAACTCCAGCTCTTTATCTTTACCCGACCTAAAGTCAGTTTGCTGAATCGAAAAACTTGGGTTCGACCATAAACCCGCTTGTTTTACATTGGCCTCAGCGATTCCTTGCTGGGTTTGCCACACCCCTGTGCCAGCCTGATATCGTTTCACATCCTGCAAGATTTGCTCAAAATTCAGATTGCGTTGGGCAGCTTTGCTTACAGGCTGCTGATTCGCATCCAGTAAAGATTCTGCGGCAATGGATGGACTCAAAATGGCCGTACTTAAGGCAAGTGCCAACACTGACCACTTCAACGACAATTGAGTCGGATTTTTTCGCGTATGTTGCTCAACTGCATGGATACGCTGATTTAAACTAGAAGACATATAAAGCCCCGCAAAGTAATAAGATTGCGGTGGGCTATTTTTCGGCTACCCCACCTATAGCGGGGTCAATACAGGGGGCGGATTTAATCCAGAGAGATGTGGTGACTGGTAGGAATTAGACCAGTAATATTTTTGTTCTATGTCTTGGCTATGCAACATCGGTTCATTCACACGTTGCTGAACTTCAGCCACCACCACATGAAAACAAGATGGCAAATGATCATGATGATCTTGCAAGCTTAAGGGCATCGGCAAATCTGCAGCGACTTTATCGAGGACAGCACTTTGTTCAGCACTGTGTGTCTGTTCAGCGACATGATGCCCAAAATGATTCAACGTACTGTACTCACTGACCGTTTCATGCGCGCAAAATGCTGCCGCCACATTCCAGAAACTTTGGAATATGAACAAACTCAGCAAGACGGTCACGAAAACAGTTGAGCGTTGCAACAGCACACCCTTACAGTAAATTGCACAAAGGCACTATAGCAGGCTATGCCAATGTAATAAAATTACAAAACAATTTTCAGTGAATTTCTCACTGATTTAAAACGTTTTTTGATTCTCATTCATGACAATAATGTTCTTTCTGACGGATATTTTATGTATAAAACCTTCTCTCTTCTGGTCTTAGCCATTGCTTTAAGCGGATGTGCAACCACGCTACTTTCCACAGCCCTGCCGAGTGAAAGTACTCAGGTTCAAACCACCACACTGAAAACCGATCAAATTTTGGCACTTGGACAAGCCATTCAAGATGAGAAAAACCAAGGTCTGGTGTTTATTGGACAAGATTTCAACTACTTAATGACCGATGGCAGTGCTGAACTGCTAAAGCTTTTACATGCCATTCCAGCCGAGCAACGCAGCTTTAGTCATCCTAGCCCACTGGTACTGACTATGGATGACCCGAATCATTTTCGTGGTGTATTACAAATTCGCTACCACACCCGTATGGTGGATCTCAATCCAAAGCAAAAAGAATTATTGAAATCTCTAGGTTTTAGACAAAATTTTGACTTGATTCAAAACCAAGAATCTGCGCCCTATCCCTATATCAATGTGTTTTTTAAAGGGCAGCTGTATCAGGCACTCGATCAGCAAAAAATCCAACAGAAATTAGCACAACCCTATCCAATCATCTTACAGCAAGAGACCTCGCTCACCACCAAACATCCAGTCAAACGGGCAACTCGCATGGTGCTCTACCCTTTGGCGATGGTTTTCGATGTCGTCACTGTTACACCACTGCTGATGTGGTCTGATTTGCACGGCGATTTTAATAAATAGACACAAATAAATCGGCACTCCATATTAAGCTAATTACTTGAGCAATTAGGTATTGGCTTATTTTTTATGACATTTCTCAATCTGCTGAAATACACAAATAGAACAATAACTGCAAAGAAAAAACATATATTAAAAACATAATAATGAAAAACTTAGCTTAAGGAGTTGCATGATGAATATTGTAAATATCAAACAGCGGTTGCATTCCTATTGTTCTGATTTGGTTCAACAGAACAGCCTGTCCGACTCTGAACAGGAAATTCACAAAGCCGAATTTTTTAAAACATTGGCCCATCACGAACATGAGCAAGATGCCCACCCGTTTATTTCAGCCAATGACCGCAATGCCGTTTGGTATTTTTTACGTGCAGCACTGCGTGGTAATGCAGATGCAGCCTTTAAACTAGGCGAGAGCTATTTACATGGCGAGTTAGGTTTAGATAAAAATTATGGCAAAGCTCAATATTGGCTAGAACGCGCAGCCAACTTAGGGCATCCTGAAGCCAAAGCCTATTTATATAGTGCATTCAGTGAATTAGCGTTTTCATAAGCATAAAAAAACCAGCTCGAAAGCTGGTTTTTTTATATCAGGACTTAACCTGTAATTTTTTTGTACTTGGTACGTTTTTGAGCCGCATCATCACCTAGACGCGATTGGCGATAAGCTTCGTATTCTGCATAGTTACCTGTGTAGAATTCTGGCTGTTCGTTCTCAAAAGATAAAATGTGCGTTGCAATACGGTCGAGGAACCAACGATCATGCGATACCACCATAACCGTACCTGGGAATACCAAGATTGCATCCTCAAGCGCACGTAAAGTCTCAATATCCAAGTCGTTCGATGGTTCATCCAGTAAGATCACGTTGGCGCCCATCTGTAATATCTTGGCAAGTTGTAAACGGTTACGTTCACCACCAGACAATTCACCTACGCGTTTTTGCTGATCTTGACCTTTGAAGTTAAAGCGACCGATATAAGCACGTGATGCGATTTCGTAATCACCAATTTTTAAGATATCTAAACCGCCAGAAACTTCTTCCCAAACAGTTTTGTTGTTATCCAAGGTGTCACGAATCTGACCAACGTAAGCCACTTTAACCGACTCACCTAAAGTCACAGTACCTGTATCTGGTTGCTGTTCACCGGTCATCATACGGAATAGCGTGGTTTTACCCGCACCGTTTGGACCCACGATACCGACAATCGCTGTAGGTGGTACAGTGAAGGTCAGGTTTTCATACAAGAGGCGACCATCGAATGATTTACTGATGCCTTCCACTTCCACAACTTTGTTACCCAAACGTGGGCCAGGTGGAATGTAGATTTCAGAAGTTTCATTACGTTGTTGGAATTCTTTAGAGTTAAGCTCTTCAAAACGTTCCATACGCGCTTTGTTTTTCTTTTGCTGACCTTTGGCATTTGAGCGAACCCATTCGAGCTCTTTCTTCAACGCCTTCGCAAAAGATTCTTCTTGTTTCTGCTCTTGTTCTAAACGAGCATTCTTTTGTTCCAACCAAGAAGAATAGTTACCTTGATAAGGAATCCCCATACCACGGTCAAGTTCAAGAATCCACTCAGCCACGTTATCCAAGAAATAACGGTCATGCGTAATTGCCACGATCGTACCAGGGAAGTCTTTCAAGAAACGCTCTAACCAAGACACTGACTCAGCATCTAAATGGTTCGTCGGTTCATCAAGAAGCAACATGTCTGGCTTAGATAGCAATAAACGGCACAGGGCAACACGACGACGCTCACCACCTGAAAGTAGTGATACATCTGCATCCCAAGCTGGAAGATTCAATGCATCAGCTGCAATTTCAAGCTGGTTATTCAGGTTGTGTGCATCCCATGCATGGATGATTGATTCTAATTTTTCTTGCTCTTTCGCAAGCGCATCAAAATCTGCATCTGGTTCAGCATATTCAGCAAAAACTTGATCAAGGCGAGCTAAAGCATCCAGTGCTTCGCGTACGCCATCTTCAACGTTACCACGAACGTCTTTGCTTGGATCAAGTGGCGGCTCTTGTTCTAAATAGCCGATTTTGATTCCTGGTTGTGCACGAGCTTCACCTGAGAAATCTTTATCTACGCCAGCCATAATACGGAGTAAGGTTGACTTACCTGCACCGTTCAAACCAAGCACACCAATTTTTGCACCTGGGAAAAATGATAAAGAGATGTCTTTTAAGATTTCGCGCTTCGGCGGAACCATTTTCGACACTCGGTTCATCGTATAAATATATTGGGCCACGCAGGACTCCTCAATTGAAAAACCAATACATCGCAAATAAGCGAATAAAATAATCGGGCGTATTATACGCTGAAAACCCAATTGACTTGAAGTTAAGTTGGGATTTGTTTGCCTCGAACAAAGGATTTTCTTTTTCAAGACATTACAAGCTTGAATGATTTCACTTTTCTTAAAACCGCGACTAGAGCGAAAGCAGAGGCTATATCACCAAAAACGCTATGTAGCGCAAAAATTATGCACCATTTTGGATAAAATATGCGCTAGACTCGGTCAGTATTTAACTCACGTAGATGATGTAATCATGACCTATAAAGATGAAACTTTAGCCATTCATGCGGGATATTCACCAGAAGCAACCACCAAAGCCGTGGCGGTACCCATTTATCAAACCACTTCTTATGCCTTTGATAATACGCAACATGGTGCAGATTTATTTGATCTCAAAGTGCAGGGCAATATCTATACACGGATCATGAACCCGACTACAGCCGTACTCGAACAACGTATTGCGGCACTTGAAGGTGGAATTGGTGCATTGGCTTTAGCATCGGGTATGGCTGCAATCACTTACGCAATTCAAACCATTGCCGAAGCAGGCGACAATATTGCATCAGTATCCACCTTATACGGCGGAACCTATAACCTGTTTGCCCATACCTTGCCAAAGCAAGGCATTGAAGTGCGCTTCTTCGATTATCAAAATCCAGAAGCATTACGCCAGATTATTGATGACAAAACCAAATTGGTCTTTATTGAGTCCATTGGTAATCCGCTCGGCAATATCATCGATCTAGAAGTGATTGCCAAGATTGCGCATGAATATGGCGTGCCTGTGATCGTAGATAATACCGTGGCGACCCCTGCACTGCTCAAACCTTTTGAATTTGGTGCAGACATTGTGATTCACTCACTCACCAAATATATCGGCGGGCATGGCAACAGCATTGGTGGCGTGATTGTCGATAGTGGCAAATTTCCTTGGGGCCAATTTCCTGAACGTTTTAAAGCATTAAATACACCAGACCCAAGCTATCACGGCGTGAATTATGTCGAAGTACTGGGTGAGGCAGCTTATATTGCCCGTGCACGCGTGGTGCCTTTACGTAATACTGGTGCAGCAATTAGTCCATTAAGCGTATTCTTGATCCTACAAGGACTCGAAACCTTAAGCCTACGTATGGAACGCCATACTGAAAATGCCATTCAGGTTGCTGAATATTTAAAACAACATCCAAAAGTAAAATGGGTCAATTACGCAGGTCTATCTGATCATCCACAGCACCATTTGGCACAAAAGTATGTGAAAGGTAAACCTTCTGCCATCCTTTCTTTTGGTGTTCAGGATGGTTTAGCCGGTGGCACCCGCTTTATTGATGCATTACAGCTGTTTACCCGTTTAGTGAATATTGGGGATGCCAAAAGTTTGGCCTGTCACCCTGCCACAACCACGCACCGTCAACTCAATGCCGAAGAGCTGAAATCAGCAGGCGTCAGTGAAGACTTAGTGCGTTTATCTATTGGGATTGAGCATGTCGATGACCTGATTGCTGACCTCGAACAGGCCCTTGCTCAAGTTTAATTTGAATGAAATCAATAAGCCCCTGAACAGGGGCTTATTTTTTGTGCAAAATCACAAAATTTTTATTGCTTTTTCAACTATTACAAGATCTTGTTTTAGAGCTTTTACTCTAAAAAAGACATTATTTTTCAAAGATTTACACTAGACAAACAAAAAATATCGGTTAATATTACAGCAAAATAAAGTGCAGTGTTTAATCGTAATAAGAAGGCATTGCAAACAACAGTGTGATTAATGTAGGACACTTACATGAATGCAAAACTCAAAAAACTTTTTCAGCAAAAAGTCGACGGTAAAACGATCATTGTCACTGGTGCATCAAGTGGTATTGGTTTAACGGTTTCAAAATACCTCGCACAAGCAGGTGCTCATGTGCTCTTGCTTGCTCGTACCAAGGAGAAGTTAGATGAGGTAAAAGCAGAGATCGAAGCGGAAGGTGGAACAGCCTCTGTTTTCCCATGCGATCTAAACGACATGGAGTCAATCGACGCGGTTTCAAAAGAAATCTTAGCGGCAGTTGATCACATTGATATTCTTGTTAACAATGCAGGACGCTCAATCCGTCGTGCAGTACATGAGTCTGTTGATCGTTTCCATGACTTCGAACGTACCATGCAGTTAAATTACTTTGGTGCAGTGCGTTTAGTCTTGAATATTTTACCGCACATGATGCAGCGCAAAGACGGTCAAATCATCAACATCAGCTCGATTGGTGTTCTTGCCAATGCAACGCGCTTTTCTGCTTACGTTGCGTCTAAAGCGGCATTGGATGCATTTAGTCGTTGTTTATCTGCCGAAGTGCATTCACACAAGATTGCGATTACCTCTATTTATATGCCTTTGGTGCGGACACCAATGATCGCACCGACCAAGATCTATAAATATGTACCAACGCTTTCTCCAGAAGAAGCAGCCGATTTAATTGCTTATGCGATCGTGAAACGTCCGAAAAAAATCGCAACGAACTTAGGTCGCCTTGCTTCGATTACTTATGCCATTGCACCAGACATTAACAACATTTTAATGTCGATTGGTTTCAACCTGTTCCCAAGCTCTACCGCGTCTGTCGGTGAGCAAGAGAAGTTAAATCTGATTCAACGTGCTTATGCGCGCTTGTTCCCAGGCGAACACTGGTAATCTTTTTAGCTAAATTCAGAAAAACAGCCAATCTTTTGATTGGCTGTTTTTATTTGAAGGAAGCTCTAACTGGCTTGATTGATCCAGTCGGTACTTTTTCGAATCGCAGCTTCCAAATTACCCATTGAAATCTGCCAGCGCTGTTGAAATTGCGTCAATCGTTTTCGATCCAACTGTTCTGTTCTTAGAAAACTCAGCATTTCCGTGGACATTTCTAATTTTTTCGCCAACCATTGCCACTTTAAAATAAATCTTAGCAGCCCAATCGGCACATGTCTGGTTGGTGCATTCACCTGCAATTGATCTGCAATCATTCGGGTCAGTTGATGCAGGGCAACAGAATGCTCACTCACCACCAGCATCGCTTGATTTGCCAAGGTCTGATCCATCGTTGCTTTCACCATCACCTGACATAAATCATCAACACGGATTAAAGGAAGATAATGCTGAGCCGTTGCCGGAATGGCACTCATTTTTTTACGTTTCAGCACATCAATCATTTGCGCGATTGGCTGATTCTTGGGGATTTCACCCGACACATCATCGCCAACCACTGTTGCTGGGTGGATAATGGTCCAATCTACCGATAGCTGTTGTGCTTGCTGTATCCATGCAAAATGCGCCTCTATTTTCGATGCTTCATAAGCCCCTAAATGCTGATACACAGATTGCCATTCGGTATTTTCTGGTTGTTCAAGACAAACTCCAGCTTGCTGTAAATGACTTTCGATCGTCAGCATATAACCTGAAACATGTACTGCACGTTTTAAATCACAATGCTGATGCACACAGTTTAATAAATTCAACGCACCTTCAACATTGACAGCCCTTGCTTGCTGCATACTGAGATTCCATGCAAACAATGCACTACTATTATATAAAGTGTTGACTGACTTTAATTTGTCCCAATCCACGCTGCTGATGGCCAAATCCGTCCGTGTTACATCACCTTGAATAAAAGTCAGTTGCTCCAAGGGAATACCTTTTTGACTAAGCCAATGCATAAGCATTGCTTGTTGTTTTGCCTGATTCCGAAGCAAAGCAAAGACTGAGTGCCCCTGCCTTAATAGCTCTAAAATTAAATAGCGGCCAATAAATCCTGTTGCACCTGCCACCATCGCAACTTGCCTATCTTGCTGTGTTTTTAAGTTGTTATGCGTCATCTGCTACGCCCTTTTTAATGAATGTAGGCATAGGCTAAAGGATGGAGTACACTCAATGGTCAAGTGGTTTATGCACCACTTTTTAAAAATAATAAAGGAGGTCTTTATGTTGATTGGACAATTGGCAAAACAGACGGATTTAAGTCGGGATACCATTCGCTTTTATGAAAAAATGCAGTTGATCCAGTCCATCACCTGTAATAATGGCTATAAAGATTATTCAGAACAAACCCTACAACAGTTACAACTGATTCGTACCGCCAAAAATCTTGGCTTCTCGCTCAATGAAATCAAGCAGATTTTAGCGATGACAGCCCAAGATGAAATCCCTGCCCCACAAGTACAAAGTATTTTCCAAGACAAGTTAGATTTGATAGATGAGAAGATTGCACAGCTTCATCAAATCAGAACGATGTTAAGCCGATTTACTCAGGGTGAAGCTTGTCCACTGAGAAAAGATTGTCCGATTCCAGACCTCAACTAATTGCTTTAAAAACGTTCTGTAATCGCAACAACGCCCCATGTGTATAAACTAAAACTTATCCACAGCTTTGCTGCATTAATCAACAGACTCTTCTGTTAATGACTTCAACTCCCTCGACACTCACCCCAGATATTAATAATATTTTAAGGTCAATTCGTTTCAATCTGTTCTCAAATTCAGGGGCTTCATGAAGCAAACACGACAAATCTGATTTGAATAAGATGCCTATACCCACCTATGTGCAAGCAGACATAAACCCTCTTTTCTCTCAGTTAAAATCCGCCTTTTGATTGGCTGATTTAAGAAAATAAAATTCATAATTTCATCTTGCTTATGTAGTGCGAACCAACTTACAAAAAACAACGTAGTCTTTTCAAAAACGTTGTGATCTTTAATAATTAAATTAATTACTTTCTTAAATATTCAATTTACTGCTTTTAAAAACATTAAATTCTCAATCTTGACTATTCTGACATTCTTTATCTGTCAAATAGTTAGCAAAAAAGTGCGCTATTTTCACCATAGAAAAATCTGTTTATAAAAAACATACAAAATAATGCCATTTTCATGCTTTTTTAGCGGTATATAACATTCTGTAAAGATTCAGTTACAGAATCTTGCTTGGTTGAAAAGGAACATATATGAGTCAGACATATAGCAAGGAAGAAAGAAGAAGTCGTATCAAAGGTATCGTCGGTGCGGCATCAGGGAATTTAGTTGAATGGTTTGATTTCTATATTTATGCCGTGTTTGCTGCTTATTTTACGCATGCATTAACTGCACCAGATATGGATCCAACCACCAAAGCCATTTATGTTTGGGGTGTGTTTGGTGCCAGCTTTTTCATGCGCCCAATCGGCAGTTGGCTATTCGGACGTATTGCTGACCGTCAAGGCCGCAAGCAATCAATGGTCATTTCAATTTGCTTAATGGCACTCAGTTCATTCCTATTTGCAGCCTTACCGACTTATGATCAAGTCGGGATGTGGGCACCCTTTTTACTGCTCATGGTACGTTTACTGCAAGGCCTCTCCGTCGGTGGTGAGTATGGTGCTGTTGCGACCTATATGAGTGAACTCGGCTTAAAAGGGCAACGAGGCTTCTTTGCATCATTCCAGTACGTCACCCTTTCAGGGGGTCAGTTACTGGCCAGTTTACTTGGGGTGATCTTACTCGGCTTTATGACCGAACAACAGCTAAATGATGGTGGCTGGCGAATTCCTTTCGTCATCGGTGGTGTTGCTGCATTATTGTCTTTGTTCGCCCGTAGTCGTTTAGAAGAAACCTTGTCACATGAAGATGCCGAACGTGAAGAATCGGGTAGCTTAATCGCCTTACTTAAACAGCACTGGAAAACGTTCTTACTGGTTGTCGGCTATACCTCTGCGGGTTCACTGACCTTCTATGTAGTCACGGTTTATTCAAAAACCTACCTCACCAATATTGGTATGGATGGTAAAACCGTTGGCTTTATCATGACCACGGCGCTATTTGTATTCATGTTGGCGCAACCTGTATTTGGTATGTTGTCAGACCGTATCGGTCGTCGTGCTTCCATGCTGGCATTCAGTTTACTCAGCGCCATCTTTATTTATCCGGTCATGGTCACCGGTATGCGCAGCTTTGCTGACTCCCCTGTCATCATCACCCTGTTACTGATTTTCTTGATGCTGCTGCTGAGCTTCTATACTTCGATCAGTGGTTTGGTCAAAGCTGAAATGTTCCCGCCGCATGTCCGTGCCTTAGGTGTTGGTTTCTCCTATGCAGTGGGTAATGCCTTGTTTGGGGGTTCTGCACCTTCAGTGGCGTTATTATTTAAAGATGCAGGCATTGAAAATACCTTCTTTGTCTATGTCATTATCATGCTATTAATCTGTTTCATGTGTAGTTGGGCCTTACCGAAAAAGCCTGAATATCTGGAGCATGACCACTAAAAAAATTGTACGATGAATCTAAACCACTTTTGTAAAAGCAAAGGTGGTTTTTTATTTTAAAGGATTATTTTTCATAAGGATTTAAATTCACCAACTGCTTAAAGCCACTCTGTACCAGCATAGCGGTACGAGATCGAGGACGCTGTACAGCTTCTTGTTGAGTAAATTCAATCATCATTTGGCTAAAACCCAGACGGGGATAATATTGCTGTAATTGCTGCCTGAATGGAAGCGAGAATTCAAAGCCACGACTGCCGATGACATCACAACTGGCCGCCTGTTGCAGTAAATGCGCTTCTATCCCCTCCTCAAGCCCAACATAAGGATTCATATGCAGACTGATTACATCAAACAGTTGATCTGCCCGTGGCACTTGCCAGCCCTGTTCAAGCGACCAATCTCTTGCTGCATATGCCCCTTGCCCAGCAAAGCAACGACACTGTACATGATGCTGATAATATTGTTCTGTCATACCTAAATCATGCAATAAACAAGAAACTGCCAATAATTCATCATCTGGTTTTAAATGCTGCATTTGCGCAAATGCCGTGGCATAACACCATGTTCTCAGACAATGATTCTGTAAGGCCTGCGAACTGCAATCCTGCATTTTCTCCAAGGCTTGTTGCACGTCTACACTGTCTGGCAATCTCAGATCATCCATATCCAGTTGATGCGGGGTAGCAGGTTTAATCCGATAGGCCAAACTATACATTTTTATGCTTTGCTTAAGCACAGGCAACAGACTATGGCTTAGCAGTGCCATACGGTCTTTTAAGGATAAATCTCCCGAAGTCTGTGTCATCCAAGCGTGTCGACCAATTTGCATTTCATCCAACCTTAAAATTAGAGTAATTACTCTAATTTATGTTGTACTGCAAAAAACGACCGAAGTCAAAATCAAGTCATTTCATTTTGATTGTTCTCAGCACAGTATTTTTTAAAAAGTTGGTGATTCAATCTACCGCTGCCATCTTCTGTTATCGCTCCAAAATCTGGCTACTTTTTAGGCACAGCATTATTTCGCTCTGACCTATTTTCCGAAAAAATTAAACATAATGTCCATTTCTTGGCCTATCTGTTTAGTTTTTCTTCTTAAATTTAAGAACAAATTAAGTTTTTATGCATAATGGTCGGCGCTTTAATTTTTATTTTTGGTGTATTTTTAACACTTTTTTATGGCAAGAGGTTACAACTTTAGGGAGTAAATAATGCTGACGCTGATAGGTATTCTAATTATTGTGACAATTGTTGCGCTACTGATGTCTGGTAAAACCAGTCCAATTGTTGCAATGTCGATTGTTCCTCTTATTGGCGCGCTCATTGCTGGTTTTTCGATTAGCGAGATTTCTGGTTTCTTTGAAGCCGGTCTAGCCAAAGTGACCAAAGTGGCGACCATGTTTTTATTCGCCATTTTGTTTTTTAGCATTTTAAAAGAATTACATGTCTTTGACCCCATGATTAAACGCATGGTGCAAATGACCCGTGGCAATGTCGTGATCGTTGCTGTGATGACCACCCTGATTGCTGCGATTGTGCATTTAGATGGTTCAGGCGCTGCCACTTTTTTAATTATTATTCCAGCCTTATTACCACTTTACCGTAAATTGGGCATGAGTCCCTATCTGATGCTATTACTCATGGCAGGCAGTATGGGCGTAATGAATATGGTGCCATGGGGCGGGCCTTTGGGACGTGCTTCAGCCGCGACAGGTTTAGATGCTGCCACACTCTGGCATAGTCTGATTCCCGTTCAAGTGGTGGGTGTTGCAGGGATGATGGTGTTTGCCGTATTTATGGGTTTACGTGAGAAAAAACGTATTCTCGCGGCTCAAGCCCTTGGCACCACACCATTTGAACAAGACTGCATGGCCAAAGATCTGGCCGAAGATCTGCAAGAAGACGCCAAACCAAAGAATCTATGGTTTAACCTTGGACTGATCGTTGCTGCCATCGTATGTTTGGCATTTGGTCTGTTCTCTGCACCTTATGTGTTTATGATTGCCCTTGCCTTGGTCTTGATTGTCAATTTCCCGCAGCCGAAAACACAGATTGAAGTGATTGGCCGTCATGCACCACAAGCACTGAGTATGGTTGCCATTATTTTTGCGGCCGGTGCATTTCTCGGGATTCTGTCTGAATCAGGTATGCTGCAATCGATTGCCCTAGACCTCATTAAAATCCTACCAAGTACATGGATTGCGAGTCTGCACATTCTGGTGGGCATTTTGGGTGTACCGATGGACATCTTTACCAGTACTGATGCCTATTACTTTGCCTTGTTACCGATTGTGCAGGAAGTCACTGCTACCGCTGGGGTGAATGCCGATTCAGTGGTATACGCCATGGCGATTGGCAACAATGCAGGAACCTTTGTCAGCCCATTCTCACCTGCAACTTGGCTTGCGGTCGGACTGACAGGCACCGATATGGGACGCCATTTGCGCTATTCGTTTGGCTGGATCTGGTTATTCAGCTTCTTTACCTTAGGTGCTGGCTTCTTACTTGGTCTGTATTAATCCTTGCCAAAATAAAAAAGCATACTCAGGTATGCTTTTTTATTGTCTGTCTGCTTTGTCCACATGCATTGGCAGTTCCCTTCCCATTACAACTTGGTTTTTAATAATTCATTTAACCAGTCAATAAAGTCCTGAAAATATTTAGGTCGGTATTGGCGGTCAGTCAGCAACAAATTGACGGGTAACTGCAAACTTGGAATATCGATAAATAAACGTTGTAACTGTCCTTGCTGTACATAAGGCGCTGCATCAAATTCAGGAATTTGAATCATGCCAATGCCTGCTAAACCAGCCTGAATATAGGCCTCGGTATTCTCAACCAATAAACGGTAAGGCATTTTGACTCGATCTGTTTGGAATAAAAGCTCACTCCACTCTCGATAATGTTTAGCGACATGGTAATCCACCGCGAAGTGCTGTTGTAATTCCTCAAAGCGTTGAGGTTCACCAAATTCTGCCAAATATTGTGGTGCTGCCACAGTCCATATTTCAGTCTGGCTAATGGGACGAATCAGCAGATATTCATCCTGAACTTGTCCGACACGTACCACACAATCCAGCTGTTGCTCGATCAAATTAGAAAAATCATCACTGCCATTCACCAACACTTTTACTTTGGGGTAACGTTGATAAAATTCAGATAGATGAGGAATCAGAACTTGTGTGGCTAAGCGTTTCGGCATACCAATACTGATCTTCCCTTCCTGACTACGCACATGGGTTTTAAAACGATTCAGCTCTTTTAACTGTGCCACCAAACGCATGGCTTCATCGTAAAACAAACTCCCTTCATGGGTTAAAGCGACTTTACGCGTGGTGCGATAAAACAGTAATACCTCATATTCTTTTTCCAGTGTTTGAATCGCATAAGTCACATTGGAACGCGGTAATCCCAATTGCAGTGCGGCTTGTGCAAAAGACTGTTTCTCTGCCACTAAGCAAAAGATTTTTAAACGATCAATCTTATCCATTTTTATTGTTCAACTTTTTTGCACAATCAATTCAATACTAACAACTATTTCAAACAAATAAATTCAATTAGCATGTTTTTTATGCATAACAACATCAGGACAAATACATGTCACAGCATCATCTAAATGGGAAAACCGTACTGATCACAGGCGGCGCAAAAAACTTAGGCGGTTTGATTTCACGTAAGTTCGCTGAACAAGGTGCAAATTTATTGATTCACTACAACAGTGCTGCCACGCAAGCCGATGCCGAACAAACCTTAAAAGACGTACAGGCACTCGGTGCAAAAGCCGTTTTGGTACGAGCTGATTTATCCGATATCCAAAATATTGAGCAACTGTTTATCACCGCTAAAGAAAACTTTGGTGGCGTCGATATTGCGATTAATACGGTAGGCCGTGTGCTAAAAAAACCGTATTTAGACACCACTGAGCACGAGTTTGATGGCATGAATGACATCAACAATAAAATTGCCTATTTCTTTATTCAATCGGCAGGTCGTCATCTGAATGACAATGGCAAGATCTGCACCATCGTAACCAGTTTACTTGCAGCGTATACAGGACTTTATTCAACTTATGAAGGCTTAAAAGCACCCGTCGAACATTATACCCGTGCAGCATCCAAAGAGTTTGGTCAACGTGGCATCTCCGTTACTGCGGTTGCACCAGGCCCAATGGATACGCCATTTTTCTACGGTCAAGAAGCACCCGAAGCGGTGGCCTATCATAAATCAGCATCTGCTTTAGGTGGCTTAACCAAGATCGAAGATATTGAGCCTTTGGTTCGCTTCTTGGTGACCGATGGCTGGTGGATCACTGGACAAACCATTTTTGCCAATGGCGGTTATACCACCCGTTAAGTCGAATATTGACAACGATTTGGGCATTCAACAGCAATGCCCAAACACGCTAAGGCAAGAAAAACACCAAAGCATAGAAACAGGCCAAACTCAGGATAATGGTCAATAAAGTATGTTTCACCTTATACGCAATGATAATGATTAAAATCGTGGCCAAAAAATATGGATTCAATAAAGTCGAACGAAATGCGCCATGCTCATCCATAAACACAATCGGCGTTGCAATCGCAGTCAATAAACACGGTGCAGAATACTGTAAAGATTGTTGAAACCATTTTGGTAAGCGCAACGGAATATTCGGTTCTAGCAAAATATAGCGATTCATAAACACCACCACAGCCAGAATAATCAAGAGGAACCAAGTCATGCCACACGCTCCCGTAAATTCTGTAAACACGTCGCGGTTAGCATCCCGATCACCCCTGCCAAGATCGCGGCACTTTTAATCCCTAGACTCAGAAAAACCAAGGTCAACAGCACAGATACCAACACACCGACCAAGGTATTTATGTTTTTAATAAACGGAATCACGATGGCGATAAAAGTCGCAACAATAGAAAAGTCCAAATGATATTGATCAAGATTCGGCACTGATGAGGCAAGCAGCACCCCACAAATGCTAAACAGGACCCAGCACAGATAAAAACAGCTTCCAGCACCCAATAAATAGTAAATATAGTGTTGCTGCTTTTTAATACTCACCGCAAACAATTCATCAGTCAGCAAAAAGCCCAATAGCAAGCGATGTTTTAAAGGCTGTTTGGAAATATCTTCACGTAGGTACAGGGCATATAGATAATGCTGTGTGGTAATCAGAAATACTGAAATGATGATGGTGAATGCAGGCGTTCCGGCCATCACTAAACCTAAGGTCATCAACTGCGCTGCACCTGCAAAAACCAAAGCCGACATGCCAATCGCTTGTACAGTACTCAGCCCTGCCTGAATCGCCATCGAGCCTGCCAATAGCCCCCAAGGCAATACTGCAAAACACAGCGGCAGTATTTTAATCACCCCATTGAGAAATGCCCGCGATATGCTCATCGGCGTATCATCGGTTATGCTTTCACTTAACATCAACATCACAATTGCTCATAAAAGACCTGATGACTATGCCAAAAATGGATCAATGAGAATTGTATAAAATTGCTATTTTATTTGAGATAAGCCACATAGCCGCCAGGAGTAATCCCAAAAGTCTGACGAAAATGCCGACTGAAATGACTCTGATCCGAAAAACCACATTGCTGTGAAACTTCAGATAACAGCAGCCCCTGTCTTAACAGTTTTTGAGATTTCTGCAACCGTGCCTGCACCAACCACGCATGCGGTGATAGTCCGACATGTTTTTTAAATTGACGTAAAAAATGCCATTGGCTGAAATTGGCCATTGCTGCAAGTTCGGCCAATGAAAACTCTTGCTCAGGCATAGTTGCCATCAGCTCTTTGATATTGAGGATACGTTGCTTGGCATTACTCAGATCAGTAATTTGCGGTTTCACCTGACTATATTTCGATACCAACCAAGCAATGGTCGAAAGAAACAAGGTCTGTTTTAATAAAGTATTATGCGGTTGTTCCAATAAATCGAATAACAGACGGAATTGCTGCGCCAATCCTTCATCATGCAATACGGCCTCTTTAAACCATGGCGCTGTACCATGCACGCTGGTCAGATCACGAGTCAATTCATAGAACACTTCAGGAGTTGGATAGATGGCACGATAACGCCATCCCGTTTCGACCGCAGCAGAACCCGTATGTACTTCATCGGCATTGACCAGAATAATATCGCCTTGCGGTGCAACATGGTTACCGCCAGTACGATAGAAGCGCTGCGCCCCTTCTTCAATCACACCAATGCAAAATCCTTCATGAACATGTCGTGAAAATTCCTGCTGATAATAACTTGCTTTCAGCATTTCCAGACCACCCAGTTCTGCTAGGTGTAAATAATCGACTTGCTCACGAGGTCTACGCGACATCAAGACCTCCTTTGAAGTTTTTGCATTGTGTCAGGTTAACGCGATTCAGATAGATGTATAGAACAAAATTGCTATTTGTTCAAAACAAAGATAAATCTTGGCGGTTCAATAAAACCGATGAATAAGCTTTTATTCAACCATTTAAATTGATAATTAAAATAAAAAATCTATTTTATATAATCCAATACAAAGAAAGTAAAAAAGATAATCATCTCAACATATTTAATTTTTATTTAAAATCTTTTAAACTCCGCACATAATTTATGCAATAAATTGTAATAAAACCAAAAGCAAAAAAATTGAGAGAACACTATGTTAAATCCCCTGCACCCTAAAAAATTAATCCCTTTAAGTTATGCAATCGCACTGAGTCTTTCTGTATTAGGAACCACCACGATTCCGAGTTATGTGCACGCATCGGCATCAACAGAAGAAACTGCAACCAATACCAGCACGACTCAAAATGCTGCAGAAAACCCGATGGCAACCCTAGATTGGCATTTAGGGCCGAAAAAAGAAAATGTCGCCAATGTGGCAACGTTAAATACCCTCAAAGATGAAGGATTTTTAGATCCAAAGAATGCCGATAAATTCTTAGAACTCACTGGAAATTTAACCACAGGAAGTACCAATATTTTAGTCGCTCCCGATGATTCATGGTGGGCAACCTTTGATTTTGATCCTTCAGGTTATGTCAAAGATGATGAAAAAATCGATGCCGATGCCTTATTAAAACAACTCAAGGCATCTGATGAACCGTCTAATGAAGAGCGCACACGTTTAGGTTATCCAAAACTGTATACCATTGGATGGGCTGTTCCACCTCATTATGACAATCAAACCAAACGTTTAGAATGGGCACTTAAAATCCGTGATGAAGAGAATAATGAAGCCATTAACTACACCATCCGTATTCTAGGTCGTACTGGTGTAACCAGTGCAACACTGGTATCTGATGAAGAACATTTAACCCAGAATATTAATGCCTTTAAAACCAGCTTAAAGGGTTTTGATTATAATTTTGGTGAGAAATACGCAGAATACCGTGAAGGCGATAAAGTGGCTGAATACGGCCTAGCGGCATTAATTGCAGGTGGTGCAGCAGTCGTTGCGACCAAAAAAGGCTTCTGGGCTGCGATTGCTGCATTCTTTGCGGCCGCATGGAAATTCATTGCTGTAGGTGCGATTGCCGTAGGTGGATGGCTGCGCTCCCTGTTTAATAAAAAGAAATCATAAATGTCGTTATCCTTCGACATACTGATTATACTCGGGATAGTCGGGTTCTATATTTATGACTCGGCTCATCTCTATTTTTATAATGAGTTTAATCTTCAAAAAGGGCTGGGATCCACCTTTAAATCACAATTGATTTCACGGCAACTGAACGTTTTTCGTAAATATTTATTCATCCCAAACCTACTTTTATCGCATCAACTCCTTTTTAAATGTGCATGGAAGATCAAAGATTCTGAGCTTATCATGCATTCCGATGATATTCGCCACCTCAAAAATATCAGCCAAACCTTAAAGCCGCTACAATGGATCAATATTTTCGTCTTTGTGCTGACCTTAGCGATTTTACCCTTTTTAATTTTATTTAAAGCAGGCTATCTTGCCGTTGCGATCATCTTAGTCATTATTTATAGTTTAAATCTCATTTCTATCTTGTTTGTGATTGTAAAAAGGAAAAAACTCCAGCTTTCCTGGCTTAAAATCATGCAGCTATTATTAGATGCTTTACTCTGCCCTCCTTTTGCATTAAATCTATTACGAAAAATTAGTTTAAATTATCATGCCAAAACAGATGGTATATTGCTCGCTGCTCACATCCTCAACCCGCAACAATATCAACAGTTACTTGATGAGATTCTGCTGGATATCCAAGCATTAAAAATCGCATCAAATGAAAAAAACATCGTACAGCTCGAATTAAGAGAGCAGCAGCTGCTCCAGTTAAAAGCACCACTTGAGCATCCATAAAATCACCCGTAGCAGGTCATTCAAATAAGAATTAGTTTAATGATGCTGGAAGATCAACCCGTCTCATCTCTTGACCATATTTGAGCATCGAATCTTGTTTCATGTGATAGCACACTTTGACATTATCATAGGCATCACGATAGGCATCGACACTGCCTTGAATACACAATTGTGGCTGTTTAAGCGAAAACTGAATCAATGCAGGCTGACCGTTTAATCCGCCTTTCTCATCTTTAAAGCCTAATACTGCATCACGTAACGGAAACACCACACCCGTTTGCGTATCTATCACCACATAACGAATTTCACGAGTCGATCCGACATTGAGCAAAATTTTTGTTGCATCATAGTTGGGCGACTGTTTTGCCAATGCAGCTTTATATTGAGCAATATTGCGCTTGGAACAGAAGTCAAAATCATCATAATCAAAGCGACAATCAGCGGTTGCGCTATAAGGGACTTTCGCCAGCACAGCAAAGCTCCAAGCTGCAATCGCCAATACAAACAATATTTTTTTCATTATTTAACCCTTCATTTTTTATGGTTATTGCCGTCACAGACATGCAAAAATTAGAACCCTCTCACTCAAAATAAAAGCCTCCGAAGAGGCTTTTATTTATTTGATCAATTACTTAGAACCTTTAATCCCAGCTTGTAATAACAACGCACCTAAACCACCAATTTTTTGCTCTTGCGGCTTCTCAGTTTTTGGCTTGTTATTTTGCGGACGCTTAAAGTCACCCTCTTTACGTGGTGGACGTTGGCCTTGTGGTTTACGATCTGAACGTTCAGTACGATCTTGTTGTGGACGTTGCTGACGTGGTGCTTTGGCTGGAGCTGAGCCTTCAGCACGCATACTCAAGTTGACACGATTACGTTCCACGTCCACTTGCATCACACGGACTTGCACAATTTGACCTGGTTTCACCACTTTATGTGGATCAGAAACAAACTCATTGGCAAGTTCCGAGATATGCACGAGACCATCTTGGTGTACACCCACATCCACAAAGGCACCGAAGTTGGTCACATTGGTGACTACACCTTCAAGTTGCATGCCTTCAGTCAATTGCGCAACTTCGGTAATGTCTTCACGGAATTTCGCAGTACGGAATTCTGGACGTGGATCACGACCCGGTTTTTCCAATTCAGCCAAAACGTCTTGAATGGTCGGTAGACCAAATTGATCATCAACAAATTCATCGGCTTTGACTTGGCGAATAATTTCGGTATTCCCGATAATGTCTTTTACTGTTGTCGCTTTTGCTGCAACAATTTTTCCTACCAAACCATAACTTTCAGGGTGAACAGCAGAAGCATCTAGTGGCTCTGAACCATTTTGTACACGCAAGAAGCCCGCAGATTGTTCAAAAGTACGCTCGCCTAAACGTGGTACTTTCTTCAATGCCTGACGGTTATCAAAACGACCATTTTCTTTACGGTAGTCCACAATCTGCTGAGCAATCGACTTATTCAGACCCGCAATGTAGGCCAAGATCGCAGGAGATGCTGTATTCACGTCCACACCCACCGCATTCACACAGTCTTCAACCACAGCATCCAGTGTTTTTGCTAAGCCAGTCTGGTTCACATCATGTTGATATTGACCCACACCAATCGACTTTGGATCGATTTTTACTAACTCAGCCAATGGATCTTGTAAACGACGTGCAATTGACACCGCACCACGAATCGAAACATCAAGCTCAGGCAACTCTTGTGAAGCCAGTTCACTTGCAGAGTAAACAGAAGCACCCGCTTCACTTACGGTGATACGTGTCAATTGCAGATCAGTATTGGCCGCCATCATTTCAGCAACAACCGCTTCTGTTTCACGACTTGCAGTACCATTACCAATCGCAATAAGTTCCACGTGGAACTCTCGGCATAAACGTGCAAGTTCAGCAATCGAGCCTGCTTTGTCTTCTTTCGGTGCAAATGGATAAATGGTGCTATGCGCTAGGACATCACCTGCATCACTCACCACAGCAAGCTTCACACCGGTACGGATACCAGGGTCAACCCCTAATGTGGTACGGCTGCCTGCAGGTGCAGAAAGCAATAAATGACGTAGATTTTCAGCAAATACATCCATTGCTTCAGCTTCAGCAGCCAAACGTTTGTCTGTTAATAATGAATGTTCGATTTGAGGACGAATTTTGCCTAACCAGAACAGTTTAGCCGTTTGTTTAAGATAATCCTGACGGCTTTGTGGTTGAATTTGTTCAAGATTATATTCTGTCTCAATACGAGCCAACGGCGCATCATCCTCGCCATCCACTTTCAGACCCAATACATTTTCTTGGCGGCCACGTAACATCGCCAATAAACGATGCGATGGCACTTTGTTGAGGTTTTCAGAAAACTCAAAATAATCACGGAACTTTTTGCCGACTTCTTTTTTCTCATCAGAAGCCACCGCACTTTTCAAGACTGCAGTTTTAGCAAAAGTTTGTTTTAATTCAGTGGTTAAAGCAATGTTTTGTGCCCAGTCATCAATCAAGATATGCTGAATTGCATCCAGCTGGCTTTCTACGTCTGGGTAGTCTTCATGGCTAAAGCCCGCTAAAGCTTCAGTTGGATCCACTTGATCAGCAATAATTTTTTCAGCAATAACCCCGAGGCCAGCCTCTTTTGCTTTAAATGATTTACTGGTTCGTTTTGGACGATATGGCGCGTAAATTTCTTCTAATGCATTCTTGGTATCTGCTGCATTGACGCGTGCTAATAAATCATCGCTTAATTTATCTTGTTCTTGTAAAGATTGGATCACCTTCTCACGACGCTCGTATAAATCACGTAAATAAGTTAAACGTGTATCGAGTTGACGTAATTGCGTATCGTCTAAGCCTTGCGTGACTTCTTTACGGTAACGTGCAATAAAAGGAACGCTAGCACCTTCATCAATTAAACGAATAGCAGCTTCTACTTGGTTTGGACGTACGGCAAGTTCATTTGCCAACTGCTGAACTAAGTCAGTCATCGTGATTGATTCCACAAGGGTTAAGTCTAAAAGCACTGATTATAAAGTTCATGGCTATAAAATCCACCATTGTTTTTTTGAATATTGTGAGAGTAGTTTATGCAAATCTCGAAATGTTTCTAAAATACCAAGATTTTTTCGCCTAAATATTGAAAAATAGATTGATTGTCATCATTTTGCCTGTATATATTTGGTATCTATCTCTTGATTTTATTGGCAATATTTGTTGCTTTATAACATAGCCAAAACTGTGCAATGAATCGTATACTCAAAGTTGTATTGATATTTCACAATCGCATTGCATAAAGACGATGACAATAAACGATAAAGGAGCACATCATGAGTTTAGTTGTACCTGCCGAATCGACGGAAACTGTGCACCATGAGACAGACCGAGTCGAACGCATCTTAGTGGTCGATGACGATGTGCGCTTGCGTACGCTATTACAACGCTTTTTGGAAGACAAAGGCTTTGTGGTAAAAACTGCCCATGATGCAACCCAAATGGACCGTTTACTACAACGTGAACTGTTCTCACTTATCGTGCTTGATTTTATGCTTCCTGTCGAAGACGGTTTAAGCATTTGCCGTCGTTTACGCCAATCCAATATTGATACCCCGATTATCATGCTGACTGCACGTGGCAGTGACTCTGACCGTATTGCAGGTCTGGAAGCGGGTGCAGATGACTATTTGCCAAAACCATTTAACCCAAATGAATTACTGGCACGTATTCGCGCAGTATTACGTCGTCAAGTGCGTGAAGTACCAGGTGCACCGAGCCAACAAGTGGAAGTGGTCAGCTTTGGTCCATGGTCTTTAGATTTATCGACGCGTACACTGACCCGTGAAGGTCAGGTGGTTACGCTCACCACGGGCGAGTTTGCAGTCTTAAAAGCACTGGTTCAGCATCCACGTGAACCATTGACGCGTGACAAGCTGATGAATTTGGCACGTGGTCGTGAATGGGGTGCAATGGAACGTTCGATTGATGTCCAAGTCTCTCGTCTGCGTCGTTTAATTGAAGATAACCCTGCCCGTGCCCGTTATATCCAAACCGTTTGGGGCGTAGGCTACGTTTTTGTTCCTGATGGTGCTGAATAAGCTTGGGAAATTAAACGTTGAAACTTGAACCCATTGATCCACAAGAATTTACGGATTTCGCAGCTTATTCCGAAAGGCCACGAACCAAATGGGAACGTTTTTTAGATAAAATTAAACCGCGTTCTGCCGCCATGCGCACCACCATTCTGGTGTTGTTCATGGTGTTTTTTAGCCTGTTTATGTCTTTGTGGTTCTTTTGGCGAACGCTTTATCTGCCTGAGTTACAGCAACACGCCCGCTACCTCGCGATTGAATTGGAACTGGTCAATAATCCAGATATCCGTATTCTGCATCGCGATAGCGAAGTCGATGTCGATACTTGGTTAAAAAATCGTATTGGCATTGAATATGTAACCGATCCCAAAGAATTTCCAAAGGTTGAAGATAAATTCTTAGCGGAATTATTTACCAATCAAATTGAATCCAAACTGGCCAAAGAACTCGGCGTAGAAAACGTTACGGTTTATTTTAAATTTAAACCGATTCCACGCATCTGGATTCAAACCCCAGAAATGAACGGGAATTGGGTTAGAGAACCGTTAAAAACCTATACAAACTATAGTGTTGAGCTGATTGCAAGTTGGCTGTTTGGTGTTCCAATTCTATCTTCCATTATTATTTTAATTTTGGTTCGACAAATGAACCGACCTTTGCGTCGCTTACAAAATACAGCCAACAATTATAGTAAAACGGGTAAGGCGCCTTATCTCGACACCAATCACGGACCACTTGAAATTCGTCAGGTGAACCAAGCCTTTAACCACATGGTATATACGCTTGAGCAAACCGAACGTGATCGTCAGATTATGTTGGCAGGGATTTCCCATGATTTACGTACACCATTGACGCGTATTCGTTTGACCGCAGAAATGCTACCTGATGAGTTTTTCCGTGAAGGCCTGATCTACGATGTCGACGACATGGACGCGATTTTGAATCAGTTCATATCCTATATGCGAGATGGTTCGGATGAAGAACTCACGGAAACCAACCTCAATACCCTACTACAGGAACTGGTGGTGCAGTTCAAACCACTGGATATTCGTTTTCAGGCACAAGAACTACCGATCATTGCTGCGCGTAGCTTGTCCTTAAAACGTCTGATTGCCAATTTAATTAACAATGCTAAACGCTATGGTGCAGAGCCGATTGAACTTTCTGCCAGCCATGTCGATGAGCACATCTTAATTACAGTTGCCGATCACGGCGAAGGCATTCCTCCCGATCAAGTGGAAGAATTGATGCAGCCTTTTGTACGCGGTAATTCTGCTCGTACTATTCAAGGCAGTGGTTTAGGTCTGGCGATTGTAAAACGCATTGTCGATATTCACCAAGGACAGATCAGCATCCGTAACCGTGAACAAGGTGGCTTGGAAGTGGTGATTTCCCTCCCCATTTCTACAGCATCAAATGACGAACCACAAAACAATGCCATCGATAAAATAAAGCAGACGCTAACAGGGCATTTTTAAAGGGATCCAATCTACCTCCTTTCATCGTCTATCAATGACTCTTCGACTAAAGTCTTCAGTCCAATCGATTTAGGATTGATGGCTTTAGTCCGGTTTTATACCGATTCAAACCACGCAATGAACCTACCTCCAAGTTTCTTTCCTGTATAAATTCAAGCAAATATCACACAGAAAATAAGCAACTGAAAAGCAGATGAATAAAGCGTATGCAGCTGTATTAGACCTTAGCCTTATTTCAATTCACTTTTCATGTTTTAGCGCTAAAATCCATATCCAATGAAAAGCAATATTGAGAATGGATGATGTCTTTAAGTCGTATTCGTCTTGCAGCACTGCATGACAAAGTGATGAGTGCAGAGCAGGCAGCTCAGTTTATTAAAAATGATATGACGGTGGGTATGAGCGGTTTTACCCGTGCTGGTGAAGCGAAAGCTGTACCACAAGCATTGGTCGAACAAGCCAAAAAAAATCCGTTAAAAATCACATTAATTACCGGTGCAAGCCTCGGCAACGACTTAGACAAACAATTGACAGAAGCAGGTGTTCTTGCGCGTCGTATGCCATTCCAAGTTGACAACACCTTACGTCGTGCCATCAACAATGGCGAAGTGATGTTTATCGACCAACATTTGTCTGAAACCGTTGAACAGATGCGTAACCAGCAACTGAAACGTCCTGATGTTGCAGTAATTGAAGCAGTTGCCATTACCGAGGATGGTCATATCGTTCCAACCACCTCTGTCGGCAACTCAGCAAGTTTTGCGATTTTTGCAGAAAAAGTAATTGTCGAAATCAATACCTCGCTCAGCGAAAATTTCGAAGGCTTACACGATATTTATATCCCGACCTATCGCCCTACCCGTACACCATTGCCTTTAACACAAGTGGATGACCGTATTGGTTCAACCGCGATTCCAATCGATCCAGCAAAAATCGTGGGTATCGTATTCAATGATACCGCAGATTCACCATCAACGGTGACTGCACCTGATGCTGAGACTCAAGGCATTGCCAACCACTTGATCAAATTCTTTGAACAGGAAGTGGCTGCAGGTCGTTTAGCGAAAAACTTAGGTCCATTACAGGCGGGCATTGGCTCAATTGCGAATGCTGTTTTAACGGGACTTAAAGATTCGAATTTCGAAGACTTGGTCATGTATTCAGAAGTTCTACAAGACTGTACGTTTGAACTGATTGATGCAGGCAAGATGAAGTTTGCTTCAGGTAGCTCAATTACCCTATCAGCACAATGTGGCGAGCGTGTATTTGGCAATCTTGAACACTACAAAGACAAATTAGTACTTCGCCCTCAAGAAATTTCAAACCATCCAGAACTGGTGCGTCGTTTGGGGATTATCGGCATCAACACCGCACTTGAGTTTGATATTTACGGCAACGTGAACTCAACCCACGTTTGTGGTACCAAGATGATGAACGGTATCGGTGGTTCAGGTGACTTTGCCCGTAACGCACACCTTGCGATCTTCGTGACCAAATCTATTGCTAAAGGTGGTGATATTTCATCGATCGTACCAATGGTCAGCCACGTCGATCACAATGAACATGATGTGGACATTTTGGTCACAGAAGTTGGTCTGGCCGATCTTCGTGGCTTAGCACCACGTGAACGTGCCCGTGTGATTATTGATAACTGCGTACATCCACTGTATCAAGGTGCGCTCAATGATTACTTTGACCGTGCTTGTGCACGCGGTGGCCATACCCCACACATTCTTCGTGAAGCCTTGTCTTGGCATGCCAATTTTGAAGAAACAGGTCATATGTTAGCGCCTGTCGCTGTGGCGAAGTCTGCTTAACGCTCGACTCCCATCCAAATAAAAAGCATGTTCCGACATGCTTTTTTTATTTTCCTATTCTGATGCAGCCAAGCGCCCGACTCTCAGCAAAATTGGAAAGCGAATCCCAATCGGCTGCTGTATCTGTAAAATGTCTTGCAAGCCCGCTAAAGGGCTAACATGCTGTTGATCTTGATAATGCTTTACCGCAGACCAAGTGTTTAAATAATCCCACAATTGCCCCCCTGTCCAGCTTAAATCGATTTGGAATTGTGGCATTGCGATTTCCTCAAAGGGAAATGGAATGGTTTGATAAAGCTCATCAATATAGCGTCGCTCTGCATCCCAAAAGCCCTTTAAAGTATAGTGATAAAGTTGATCGATTCGCTGATTTAGATCTGTATCATCCAACTGGATTAAGCCATAACCAATCACTGCAACAAGACCATCTGCTTTCAGAGTTCGCTTCACTTCTGCATAGAATTTTTCAAAATCAAACCAGTGAATGGCCTGTGCAACAGCAATTAAATCAAAAGACTGATCTGTAAATACAGGCTGCTCGGCGGCTTGCTGTAAATACTGCACATTGGGTAATGCTGGGGCTTGATCTAACTGATTTTGACTGAGATCAGTTGCAATCACTTGCTGAAAATAGGGCGCGATCAGTTGGGTTAACTGCCCCGAACCTGCCCCGCAGTCCCATGCACAGGCAAAGCCATTCAGTTGCTTGATTAAGCTGTTAACCAATGATTGTGGATAGGTCGGCCGTGCCTGCTGGTAAAGTTCACTGTGTTCAGAGAATAAATCTTTCATGCGGGTTTATTCTTAACTTTTGACATCCCCCAACATAACAAACTTTTTGACTTAGAATTGTTCAGTAAAAGTTCGATCTTATAGCACTTGTACAATTTGGTAGCTGGCCTGTGCAATTGGTGTGAGCTGATCACGCATCTGATAGACTTTGACATCATATGTTCCCGCTTGCCATCCATTCGATGGTGTTGTGCTGACCCAATTTTGAGTAACATTTTGAGTGACTCGACGCGGTGTAAATAACAGCACTTCCCCTGTATCTCGATTGAGCCAACGAATAAAGATTTGCTCATCCATGGGCGATTGACCCATCGTATCGAAATGAGCAAAGACCTCTTGGAACTGATGCACTTGACGCAGATCTTCTGAAAGCTGTGGCATTACTGGTGTTAAAGCGAGTAAGAGCCTGCCAGACAAGGCTTGCTCATCATTTTTTGAGCTCAATTCTTCTAAAGTACGTTGAGCAAATGTTTTCTTATTCTGAATCATTGAAAAGTCTTGTTTCGGAAAAGCCTTTTTCAAATAATCACCCACCTGCTGCTCGGATGCCATTTCGATGATTTTAGCAATCTGCTGATGTTGCTGCTCAGAGAGTGTATTTAAATGTTCCGTATTTGCAGTAAAGCCCGGCGACGTCAAAATTGCCACATCTTGTAGATGATTTATTGTGGCTGCATCAGGTTTTACTGTTTTCGTTATTTCTGGTGCGGTAGAGGGTGGTATCACCTGCTTGTAATCAGCAACCAAATACCCCAACCCAAATCCAAGCATTAAAAAAAGTAAATAAAGCCACTTTTCCACAATATCTTCTTCCAAAAATAAAGGTGACAAAGCCACCTTTAATCTTATCTATCCCTTAGGCTTAAGGTTTTAATTACAGCTGAGCAAAGTCCCATTAATCTCTAAGCTACCATTCTTGGTTGTAAATGCCCCACCTTCACTCAGCACTTTTTGTTGAGTAAAACCAGTCCCTGTTAGCATTCTCAGTGTTGTTGTTCCTTGACACACATTGGTAAAAATATTTACACCAATCTTCGCAATACAGCCATCTGCCGTCACTTTTACAACATTATTGCTACCGAGTGCACATTGAGCCGTAATTACAGTTGTTGGGGTATTCGATGAGTCACACGCAGAGCAGTTATTATTATTTTCGCATGCATTTGCAGCGGAGTCTGATTTACAGGTATAGGTCACGCCATTTTTAATAATTGTTTTAGAATAAGAGGAATCCGTACTGATATTACCATCCCCTCCACCTCCGCAAGCACTGAGTAAAATACAAAGTAATGAGGCAAACCCTAATTTTATGTTATTTAACATCGTAAAACCCTTATCTTTCTATTAATAATTTAATGTATTTAAAAGTCTTATTTTTTGACTTTATATTTAATGATTTACATCTAAGTGCAAACGCACAAATCTTAGCTTAAAGTGCCGAGATGAATCAAATCATTTGAACAAACAATAAAAAAAGCCCCAAACTTTCGTTTGAGGCTTTTGAATATGGTGGCGAGACCCAGGATCGAACTGGGGACACACGGATTTTCAATCCGTTGCTCTACCTACTGAGCTATCACGCCAATGGGGTGTATTAAGCCGTATCTCAGACCAATAGTCAATAATTATCATGAGCTTTTGATTTGAATGCACATTTTTCATGCAATCATTTTTTAGGGTAAAAAAAATCCCTGATGGGATCAGGGATTGAAAATACAAATTTATGGTGGCGAGACCCAGGATCGAACTGGGGACACACGGATTTTCAATCCGTTGCTCTACCTACTGAGCTATCACGCCAAAGTGGGCGTATTAAACAATGTTTGTCTAAGCCCGTCAAGCAAATTTGTGGATTTTTCTCTTAAGCGCTTAATTTTGCTGCAAAGCAATAAGTTCAAACTTAGATTTTGCCTATATGTGATAAACAGCGATGGATGGCCCCACAACCTGGTTCAAACTGTTTGACCCCTTGCTCTTCTTCCATACGGCACACCTCTTCAACCAAGCGTTCTGCAACCCCACGCCCGCGATTGGCTGGATGTACCACAATATATTCCAAAACACGGCTTTCACCTTGTCCTGTTGCCCAAATTGCACCTATAATTTTGGTGTTAAATTCAGCAGTGTAAACTGTGGTATATTGCTGGAGATTTTGTTCAAGTTGTTCCATTGCATCTTGCCCATCGCCAAACTCTGGGCTGGTATCGTAAAGTCGCTCTAGCTGAGTACGAATTCCTAGATTATCCAGAGAACTGTAAGCATGTACGGTAATAGGCATTGATTAACCCTCCTGAGCAAACTATGATGCTGTCACTTTTTCGTCACAGCGAAACTATTGGTTTTTAATTCAATCATTTTTGACGTTTTTTGAGGAACGTGTCCATGACGCAACGTATCAGTGAAGTGGTAAGAAATACCAACGAAACAAAAATTCGAGTTCGTCTCAATCTCGATGGTACTGGTCAAGGCACACTCAACACTGGAGTTCCATTTTTAGACCATATGATTGATCAAATCAAGCGCCATGGTCTATTTGATATCGACATTCATTGTGATGGTGACCTAGAAATTGACGACCATCACACGGTAGAAGACTGTGGAATCACCTTGGGACAAGCCTTTGCACAAGCACTCGGCGATAAAAAAGGCTTACGTCGCTATGGGCATTTTTATGCACCCTTAGATGAAGCACTGTCTCGTGTTGTGGTCGATCTGTCTGGTCGCCCAGGTTTGTTTATGGATATTCCATATACACGTGCCCGCATCGGAACCTTTGATGTCGATTTATTTTCAGAGTTCTTCCAAGGTTTTGTCAATCATGCGCTGATGACATTGCATATTGATAACCTGAAAGGCAAAAATAGTCACCACCAGATTGAAAGTGTGTTTAAAGCTTTGGCACGAGCATTGCGTATGGCCTGTGAAATTGATCCACGCGCAGAAAACACCATCGCTTCGACTAAAGGTAGTTTGTAATGACCCGTATTGCTTTACTTGATTATGGCATGGGCAATCTACACTCTGCGGCGAAAGCGCTAGAGCATGTTGGTGCGACGGTTGATGTCACCAATGACCCAAAACTGATTGCCAAAGCAGATAAAATTGTTTTCCCAGGTGTCGGTGCCATGCGTGACTGTATGCAAGGCATGCATGAAGCTGGAATTGATGAGGTGGTCCGTCAGGCTGCTTTCAACAAACCTGTGCTGGCAATTTGTGTCGGTATGCAGGCCCTCCTGCAAAATTCGGAAGAAAATGGCGGTGTGGCTGCATTGGGTATTTTTGAGGGTATAGTGAAGCACTTTCCTGAAATCCCCAATTTAAAAGTGCCGCATATGGGCTGGAACCAAGTGCATCAACTTGATCCAAGTCATCCAATGTGGAACAACATTGAGCAAGATGCGCGTTTCTATTTTGTGCATAGCTATTATGTTGAACCAAAAGATACCGCAGTCACTGCGGCGACTTGTGATTATGGCGTGAATTTTTGCACTGCGATTCATAAAGACAATTTGTTTGCAACGCAGTTCCATCCTGAAAAAAGTCATACCGCTGGTCTACAGCTGTTAAAGAACTTTGTGGAATGGAAGATTTAAGTCCACTTAATGCAGATCAAGTTTTTTGTTATCACTTGATCTGCAACTGATAAAATAATTTAAGCTTTAATTTTGCAATTTTTTCTTTATTATTCTAAATGATACATTTTTCAATTTTTACAATCCGATAAAAACACCTAGATAGGAATAACAATGAATTTATCTACTCAAAGTGTGGATCACCCACTGAGCCCCAAAGGCCGTTTTGGTCGACTTTCCTATGCAGCTTGGACATTTTTAAGCTCTATCGTTGCAGTGGTCATCATTTTTGTCTTGGCATTTGGCGCTGCGCTCGTAACTGGTGGCAGTCTTGAACAAGGGCAAGATTATCCAATCCTCGCAATTGTCCTGTTTATCATTCTCTATATCGCACTCGTCTATTTTTCTTTTGTATTTACCATTCGTCGTCTACATGACCGGAATCAAACGGGTTGGTTGTCATTATTAGCCATTGTCCCCTTTGTAAACTTCATTTTCATTATTTATCTGTTCTGTGCCAAAGGAACAACTGGCGAGAATAAGTTTGGAGCTGAGCGTGAGACATCGGGCTGGGAAAAGGTCTTGGGCTGGATTTATATTGTGATTATTCCACTTGCCATCATTTTTGCCTTAGTGGGCAGCGCAGTTCCTGCATATCAGGAATATGTGCAACGAAGTCAGTTAATACAGCAACAATAGCCCACTTAAAAGAGATCAACAACAGCCAAGTTCCCACTTGGCTTTTTTATTTCAATAAAACCCTTTAAGCTCAATCAAACGCTTTGAGCCTTTAATGCAGATGGATACGCCTCAACACACTCCCCTTTTAAGCAAAGAACAAATCCGCGCATTGCCTGCATTTCAGAATCTAAGTACAGATCGTATCTTGGTGATCCAAACGCTTGAACAGTGCAAGGCCATTCAAACAGAACTCACTTCTATTCAAGTTTTTGGTTTCGACACCGAATCTAAACCAACCTTCAAAGTCGGCGAAAAATCGACGGGCCCTCACCTGATCCAACTGGCAACAGCAAAGCAAGCTTATCTATTCCAAGTCAATGCTGAAATTTTAGCCTTCCTCAAGCCGATTCTCGAAAATGAACAGCAACTCAAAGTCGGTTTTGGACTGAAAAATGATGCGCATATCTTTCGTAGTAAAGGAATTCACCCCAATGCTATGATTGACCTATCCAAAAGCTTTGCAAGTTTTGGTTATCGCAGCCAAGTCGGTACTCAAACGGCAATCGCGCTGCTTTTTCAACGTTATTTTGCCAAAAGTAAAAAAGTCAGTACCTCAAACTGGTCTGTTAAAAATCTTAGTCCACAACAAATCAATTATGCCGCCGCAGATGCCTATGCAGCAGTGCTCTGTTTCGAACAACTGTATCAGCAACAATTACTCACAACCCAATTATTGCAACAAATCAGGAGAATACTGGCAGGTTTAGTAGACAAGGCTTAGCGATTGATCAATATTTTGCTAATATGTAGCCAATTTAAACTCTATGATGACGCAAGGAGCGAAAGCATGCTAATCATCCCAGCAATTGACCTGAAAGATGGTAAATGTGTCCGTTTAAAACAAGGACGTATGGAAGACGATACCGTTTTCTCTGAAGACCCTGTGGCAACTGCACAACATTGGGTGGATGAAGGCGCACGTCGTTTACATTTAGTCGATTTAAATGGTGCTTTCGCAGGTACGCCAATTCATAAACCCGTGGTTGAAGCGATTGCACGCGCACAACCTGAACTTCCAATTCAGATTGGTGGTGGTATCCGTTCACTTGAAACCATCGAACACTATTTGGAAGCAGGCGTTTCTTTCGTAATTATCGGTACCAAAGCCGTGAAAGAGCCTGAGTTTGTTGAAGAAGCATGTAAACGCTTCGCAGGTCATATCATTGTCGGGATTGATGCCATCAATGGCATGGTGGCAACCGATGGCTGGGCCAATGTGACTGACGTAAAAGCGACCGATCTGGCTAAACGTTTTGCCGATGCAGGCGTATCCAGCATTGTGTATACCGATATTGCACGTGATGGCATGATGCAAGGTGTGAACGTTGAACAGACCGTGAACTTGGCCAACTATTCAGGTCTGCCTGTAATTGCTTCTGGCGGTGTCACCAATCTGGATGATGTGCGCAATCTAAAAGACAAAAAAGGAATCCTCGGTGCGATTACAGGTCGTGCCATCTATGAAGGTACTTTAAGTCTTCGTGAAGCACAGCTATTGTTAGACCAACAATCACTCTAATCGTTTCAGGCTCTAGTTATTGTAACAATCGCTAGAGCTTTATCCCCTTGGATGTTATGCTTGCCCCAGTTCAAATAAAGCCCCCCTCTCTACTCACATGATGCTTACGCCACCTTAAGTTTTACATTTCCTATGTATTAACTCATCACTGTCTAGTGATGTGGTGTAGTTGTGTGTCTGTATATCACATCACTAGCCTTTAAAAATTCCTAAAAAATAGGCTATTTCTATGTTTTCCAATATTCGAGCGCAATGGTTCTCCAATATCCGTGCGGATATTTTGGCTGGACTGGTTGTCGGTTTAGCACTAATCCCGGAAGCCATCGCCTTCTCTATTATTGCAGGGGTCGACCCCAAAGTCGGTCTATATGCTTCATTCTGTATTGCCGTGGTGATTGCTTTCGTTGGTGGTCGCCCTGCCATGATTTCAGCCGCAACAGGTGCAATGGCTTTGGTCATGGCCAGTTTGGTCAAAGAGCATGGCTTACAATATCTGCTGGCTGCCACCTTGCTCACGGGTGTATTGCAAATTATCGCGGGCTATCTAAAGCTAGCGAAACTCATGCGTTTCGTGTCCAAATCTGTAGTGATTGGATTCGTCAACGCATTGGCGATTTTGATCTTTATGGCGCAACTGCCTGAACTGGTCAATGTCACATGGCAGGTCTATGCTTTGGTGTTATTGGGCCTGATCATTATCTATCTATTTCCGCTGATTCCGAAGATTGGAAAATTATTACCCTCGCCTCTGGTCTGTATCATCACCGTGACTTTGCTCGCCATCTACTTCGGCATTGATATTCGTACGGTGGGAGACATGGGGTCATTACCTGATACGCTTCCTGTATTTTTGATTCCTGATATTCCCCTTAACTTTGAAACCTTAAAAATCATCTTTCCCTATGCTGTTGCTTTAGCAGCAGTCGGTTTGCTTGAGTCGATGATGACAGCAACAATTATTGATGAGATGACCGATACCCCAAGCGATAAATTCCAAGAATGCAAAGGTCAAGGCATCGCCAATATCGCCTCAGGTTTTATGGGCGGCATGGCGGGCTGTGCCATGATTGGGCAATCGATGATTAACGTCAAATCAGGTGGCTTGACCCGTTTATCGACCTTCTCGGCAGGGATTTTCCTCCTCATCTTGGTCGTTTTTATCAGCGACTGGTTAAAGGTGATTCCCATGGCTGCCCTAGTTGCCGTGATGATCATGGTCTCGATCAGCACCTTTGAATGGAAATCCATCCGCAGTTTTAGCAAGAATCCAATCAGTAGCAATATCGTAATGCTTGCAACAGTGGTTGTGGTGGTTGCAACCCATAATTTGGCCTTGGGCGTGCTCACGGGCGTGTTACTGTCGGCTTTATTCCTTGCCAATAAATTAGAACAAGATATTCGAGTTGAGCGATATTTTGAAAATCAGGCACGCGTTTATGATCTGAAAGGACAAATTTTCTTTAGCTCTTCAGAAAAATTTATGCAAGGTTTTGATTTCAATGAGGATGTGAAAGAAGTCATTATTGATTTAACCCATTCACATATTTGGGATGTCACATCAGTGGCCATGATTGACAACGTGGTGCATAAATTCCAACACAAAGGCATCCATGTCATTGTACGAGGTTTGAATGAAGCCAGCTCGATCATGATTGATAAATATGGGACGCATCAAAGCTCAAGCTAGGTTTGCAGAAATATCCATCAATGCGAAAAGTGCTTAAGTAATCCAGCTTAAGCGCTTTTTATAGCGTTAATAAATTACGTTTCGGACAAAACGAACAGTGCTACTTCCTTGATTGAGATAACGATAATTGACAGAACTCTCAAATAAAATCGACTCGCCTGCTAGAAGCACTCGATTTTCTTGTTCAAACGAAATCGTCAATTCGCCATCGACAACATAAATCAACTCTTGCCAGCCTTTTTGATCTGGTTCAGCCTGATAGATCTCACCCACAGCCAGTGACCATGTCCACAATTCAACCTGTGTCTGAGTTGGTACCGCAGCCAAAAGCGTGGCCTGACTTTCAGCCTGTTGGCCTTGCCACGCCAAGGTATTGACGATGGCAGATTCACTCAGTTCGGATGGACTGACCAGCTTTTTGAAATCGACCGTTAAAGCCGTTGCAATCGCATCGAGCTTGGCCAGACTGATATTGACTTGGCCTGTTTCCAAAGCAGCAATGGTACGGCGACTGACACCTGCTCGATCTGCCAAATCTTGCTGGCTGAGCTGACCTTCGGTACGAAACAGACGGATATTCTGTCCCACATATTGCAATACCGTCTCTGAATGACTCATGCATTCCTACAATGAAAATAAAAAATCTGCGCAATATATTGCACAAAGCCAATAGGCAATGCAATATGTGCAGTATATTGCACTTTACTCATGAGGATGGCTGCGTTGACCGCTTTGTCTCAATCTCCGAAAGCCGCCCAATTCGCGCTTATTTTTATTACCATGATTTGGGGTGGCACCTTTTTAGCGGTGCAATATGCGCTGAATTTTAGTAGCCCGATGTTTTTTGTCGGCTGTCGTTTTGCAGTCGCGGCTTTGGCAATCTTTTTAATCTCGATCAAGTCCATGCGTGGCTTAACCCTAAAAGAGGGCTTGGCTGGTACAGCCATCGGGATTGTGATCGCGATTGGCTATGGTACTCAAACCATCGGTCTACAAAGCATTCTCAGTAGCGAATCCGCCTTTTTAACCGCGCTATATGTGCCCTTAGTGCCCATTTTAATGTGGGTGATCTTCCAAAAGATGCCCTCAATGATGACTTGGGTCGGTACAGCACTGGCTTTTACTGGTTTAATCTTGTTAACAGGCAATGGCTTTTCCAGTATTAACTTCAGTTATGGGCAAGTACTCACCCTCATCTGCGCCTTTGTGATTGCGCTCGAAATTATCTTGATTGGTTATTTTGCGGGGAAAGTTAATCTAAGACGAGTCACGGTGATTCAACTGGCGGTTGCTTCATGCTTATCTTTTGCCAGTATGCCTTTGGTTGGTGAACACAGTATTCCTAACTTTTCATGGGGATTGCTGATTATTGCAGTGGCGCTCGGTTTAGCCAGTGCGTTGATTCAATTTGTGATGAACTGGGCGCAACGCATGGTCGACCCAACGCGTGCTGCGATTATTTATGCAGGTGAACCCGTCTGGGCGGGGGTGATCGGTCGTATTGCTGGAGAACGTTTACCCTTATTGGCTTTGTTTGGAGGAGTATTAGTGGTACTTGGAGTGCTCGTCAGCGAATTAAAATTTAAATTCTTTGCAAAGAAACCACTGCCAGAAAATAAATAGAAACAGGCAAGCGCACAACAGTTTTGGTTCAATAAAATCTATTGTGCGCTGAGATCACTAAGCTGGAATTTGTGTTTGATTCGCAGCAACAGGACTATTACCAATCTGCCACACGTACGGCAATGGTGCTTGATTGACCTCCCAATCGCCAATCACTTTCTGTTTATAGACCAATGGGTTGTGTGATGCGACCACACGGGCATTGCGCCAAAAACGGTCCAACTGCTTGTCGCTGCTACTGGCCGATGCACCCAGAGCATTAAACAGCTCAGTGCTCAGATTCAAGACCAACTCCGCAATCACCACTTGCCCCTGCGCCGATACTAATTCAGCACGCTCATTGGCCTCCAATTCAGCCTGTTCATCATTCTGAAAATGCTGTAAATAAGCAGCATCCAAAGCTTCCGCAGTACTCAGTGCAATCGTTTGCGCCGCATAGGCCTGTGCAGAAGCTTTACCAATCACTTGCAGGATTTGTGCATCTTCACGCACCAGACTGGCATTGCCATGACTATAAATCCGCGTTCGCTGACGTACTTCCTGCTTAAAGGTCTGCACTGCACTGTGCGCGATACCCGCCAAAGTCGCGAGATGCACCACCTGATAGAATGCGGTTTGGTATTTAAATCGGTGTTCAAACACCAAAATATGATCTCGGTCAATCTCTACATTGTTTAAGGTTAAGGTTCCGCTGCCCGTGGTTTTTTGCCCAAAGCCATCCCAATCATCCACAATATCAATGCCTTCTGCTTGCGTAGACACCGTAGCAATCACATGCTGATTGGTGGTCTCATCCAAAGCAAAAAGATCAATCCAGTCCGCGAAAATCGTGCCTGTAGAATAATACTTCTGACCATTGATACGGAGTTTGCCATCTTGCGCTGCCGTAACACGGGTCACTACATCCCCGATTTCAACTTTACCAATTTCAGTCCACGCATTCCCCACAATCTCACCACGGACAAAGCGCTCAAACCAGCGTGTCTGTGCTGCCGTTTTTTGTGCATTTAAGCGGTCTTCGACAAAGGCAAAATGCCCGCGTAAGGCCTGAACCACATTGGAATCTGCCTGAGCAAGTTCAATTAATAGCTGAAACAACTGCTTTTGCGAAACCCCATCTCCACCAAAGGCCACAGGCACACGTATCGCGCCAAAGCCTGCCTGTTTTAACCATTGAATCGGTTCATAGGGCAAGGTTCGTTTTTTTTCCCGTGCTAAAGCACCTTCCGCAATTCGTTCGAAGATCGGACGGAACTTGCCCGCCACCTGTTCATAATGCGCACCCAAGGAAAGATTTTGATTCGTTTGACTGGTCATAATAGCATCCTCCTAGCTCCACGCATGACGTGGCAGTGCCACACCATTCAAATAATAATTGCCCACTAAATTGTACTTCCAACGTACCGGATCATGCAGGGTATGCGTGCGTGCATTGCGCCAGTGTCGATCCAGATTCAACTCGGATAAGGTGGAACGGGTACCGGATAACTCAAATAATTTATTGGCCGCCAAGAGTGCGATTTCAGTGGTTAATACTTTCGATTCAGCCGTGAGTAAAGTTGCTTCTGTTACGGTGTCTTCGGTTGGATTGGCCAAAGCACGATCAATTGCCTCGCCTGCCAAAGCTAAAACGGCCTCTGCGGCACGGAGTTTAATTTTTAGCTCGCCAATATTGCTAATGGTATAAGGATCTTCACTGGCGTGTTCCACACCTGAATCAATCCAAGGGCGGGCATGCTCACGCACATAGCGAATGGTTTCCTCAATGGCCCCACGCGCAATTCCCGCATCGACAGCAGACTGAATAATTTGCGAAATTGCACCTGCTGCTGTTGGACGTTCAAAAGCCTGATGGATCGGCACCACATATTTTAAATCGACTCGAACATGATCGAGCTGCACGCTGCCACTGGCCGTAGTGCGCTGACCAAAGCTGCTCCAGTCATTCACAATGGTCAAACCTGGTGTATGTTGCGGAACCAATGCTGCAAATACTTTGCCATCGTCACTGACCGCAACCACAGGAATCCAATGCGCCAATAAAGCGCCTGTGGCAAAGAATTTTTGACCACTGATCAGCGCATAATCCTCTTTAAATTCAATTTTAGTGGTCAAATCCGCGACGGTTTTCGAGTTTTTTTCAGAGAATGCATTGCCTAAACGCTTGCCTTGCAGCACTTGTTCGAAGAAGAACTGCTGCTGTTCCAATGACGCATCCAAACGGATATGTTCTAAAAAAGCCCAATGATTTTGTGCAATTTGCCCTAAAGATGAATCAGCACTAGAAATAATGGTCACCACCTCAGCAAGGGTTTTATAACTCACCCCTGCACCACCGAACTGTTTTGGAATATTGATCCCCCACAAGCCAGAGGCGGAATATTGCTGGATTTCCTGCAGTGGCAGCTTGCGCTCATGGTCACGCTTTGCCGCATCTTTGGCAAAAGCAGCCGCTATGAGATGTGCCACAGCGATGGCTTCTTGATCTGAAGCAATCACATATGCTGGCGTATTATTCAAGTAAAAATCTTGCGGAATACTCTGTGCATCTTCCAGTTTTATTTCTATTTTTGAGGTCATTATAAATACTCATCTTGCAGTTATAAAAATAAACTAGCACTATTTTTATTTCCTATTTATAAGTTAAATATAGAAACTAATCTTTTTATTTAAAATAACCTCAGATTATTACTTATCGACTTAAAAAACAACTTAAAATCAATAACAAACAACTCAACAAGACGGACGAGCGCGTTAACACCATTTGCCCAAGTAAACAAAATAACGTTTTGAATTTAATAAAAAACAACCTTTAAAACAACAACCCAAAAACCCATTAAATAGATTCATGATAACCATTTATTTTTTTATGATTAATCAATTCAATCTTTTTTAATTAAGATCAATAAAAATCTTTAATTTAGTAAAGAGCAATGAGCAAGCAAATTAGATTTAATGCCTTTGAAATGAACTGTATTGCGCATCAATCGCCGGGATTGTGGCGTCACCCTCAGGATCGCTCGACTGAATATAAAGACCTCGAATATTGGACCGATTTGGCCAAGATATTAGAGCGTGGCAAGTTTGATGGGGTTTTTATTGCCGATGTGTTAGGCATTTATGATGTTTATCATCAATCAGCACAACATGCGCTCACAGGTGCCGTGCAAGTTCCCGTGAATGATCCTTTGCAAATCGTGCCTGCTATGGCAGCAGTCACCAAACACTTGGGCTTTGGCCTCACTACCTCGATTTCGTTTGAACACCCTTATCCCTTTGCACGGCGTATGAGTACCTTAGATCATTTGACCAAAGGCCGCATTGGCTGGAACATCGTCACCTCATACTTGGAAAGTGGCTCAAAGAATTTAGGTCTTAAAACGCAAGTCAGTCATGATCAACGTTATGACATCGCTGATGAATATTTAGAGGTTCTCTATAAACTTTGGGAAGGTTCTTGGGAACAAGATGCTGTGCTGCGTGATAAAGAAAAAGGCATCTTTGCCGACCATCGTAAAGTCCATCCGATCAATCATCAAGGTCAATATTTTAGCGTTCCCGGCATTCATATTTGTGAACCATCACCGCAACGTACCCCTGTGCTCTATCAAGCAGGTGCATCCAGTCGTGGGCAATTATTTGCCAGCCAAAATGCTGAATGTGTGTTTATTTCAGCTCCGACCAAAGCAGCGGTGAAAAAACTGGTGCAAGGCATTCGTTCCAACCTAGTTGAACAAGGCAAAGATCCTCATTCGATTTTGATCTATACCATGCTGTCGATTGTGGTGGATGAAACCGATGCAAAAGCCCAAGCAAAATTCAAAGAATATCAAAGCTACGCCAGCTATCATGGCGGCTTAACCTTGGCATCAGGCTGGTCAGGTGTCGATTTTTCACAATTCCATGCAGAGGACAAAGTTGAATATATTCATACTGATGCGATTCAATCAATGCTGGATTCTTATGTAAAAGCCGATCCGAATCGAATCTGGACCATTGAAGAGATTGCCAAATTTATTAGTATCGGTGGCAATGGCCCCATACTGGTAGGCTCCGCTGCAACGGTGGCCGATCAACTACAGGCATGGACGGAAGAAACTGATATTGATGGCTTTAACTTAGCTTATATTTTAGCGCATCAAAGCTTTGAAGATGTGGTGGAATATCTGGTGCCAGAACTACAGCAACGTGGCGTGTATGCAACTGAATATACCGAGGGGACTTTACGTGAGAAACTGTTTGGACAAGGTCCATTACTGACAGAACAGCACCGCGGGGCAAGCTATCGCTATCATGCAACAGCGAAAACCAATAACAATAAAGAACTCGCTTAGGTTCACAACCCAGCGAGTTCTGGCGGACTTTAGCCTTGATACATCGGCTTATTGTCATTTAAGGCGATCAGACCACGGATAGCACGATAGACAATCCAGATCCATGCACCAAAAATTACCGCAAAGGCAAAAGTGGTTGCAGAAACCGCAACGCCTGCAAAGGCGGTGCCGTTATCACCGGTAAAGAACAAGAATGAGAACGGAAGAAAGGCAATAATATTCCAAGCCAAATACCACCAGAAGGTGCGGATTTGCCAAGTAAAGTGGCTTTCAAAAATCGAGCCTTGGACATCACTACGTTTTACATAGTTGATGATCAAAGCAATGATTGCCAATAGACCACCAGTAAAAATCGCAATGATATAAAGCACATACAACACCAAAGTCAAAGTACGATTTGGATCTTGATCAACGGAATAATTCATTTTTATTTAATCTCCAGAAACAAACTCGCTCAATCAATAAAACACATTGAGCGGAGAAATCAACCAACATATCAATAGTATATGGAAGACTATGGTACAGAAATAAATCTTACGAAACGGTTGTTTTTGTGTTTTATGTCTCAGTTTTTGCTGAGCAAGCCAACCACCGCACCATCCACCCAAAGAATCCACGATATGCAAAGTCTGCTCTGGAATACGTCGATTGCCCAACTGAGCTGCTTCTTTATCTTGTGCATACAACCAATAACTCAATACATTCATCAAGCTGACAAATAATAAAGTATACGGTGGCAGCAATTTACTAAAGCTTGCGATCAGCATAAAGACAATATAAATCACGATACCAATCTGCATCGCAGACCAGCGCTTCGACGGTTGAGGCTGACTCGGACGAGCACGATGTTCAATCACCTGCGATGCTTTTAAATACGTCGCCTGTTGAGCGCGATAACGACCGCGCTCATCCAGAATCACCACATATTCCAAAGCACAACCAACCAAAGGTCGCGGCCCTGTGCGAGCAAAGTCTTTGATATGGATAAAGACACGATCTTTTGCTGTGTCATTGGGTTGGATAAAGCCATAGCCTTTATCATCAAACCATTCAACTAAACGACCTTGATCTCGCATGTCTATTCCCTAAGCTGTGATTCGTTGTAAACGGTCTTGTAACATCATTCGCATTTCCAGCGGATCTTTTTGCAAAATATCATCGCCGGTACGCCCTTGCTCGGCATTTTTCTGCGCCACTTGTAAGCGCATACTCCAGAAACGGCACGCCGCCATTGCCAAGAAGATATTTAAACAAGCCAATTCATCAACGGTGAGCTGACGAATGCTTTGATAGGCCGCAAGAAAGGCATCGGCCTTGGCTTGATCTAAATGTGCTTGTGGATAGGCAGTACAGAAGTCATTGATACTAATCGCAATATCAAATAACCATTCATCTTGATTCAATTCATAAAAATCAAGAATACCCTGTAGTTGATCACCTTCAAACAAGGTGTTATCTCTGAATAAATCTGAATGAATAAAGCCCATCGGGCGGTCAGGATGCTGCTGGGTAATTGCCGCAAACTGCTGGAACACCTGAGCTAATAATTCCTGATCTTGCGCATTCATTTGTGGTTTAAGTTGCTCAGCGACATCTGACCAATATTGATGATTACGATTAAAATCACGTTCTAAAGGAAAGCCTTGTAAGGCCAAATGCAATTTTGCCTGTGCTTGTGCAATCGCCTGAATTTGGATAATGCTGGCATCTTCTGGATGCTCACCCATCAAGCGTAGCGCAATTTGCGCAGGTTTATCTGCAATAGTATGAATGGCCTGACCACTATGCTTTAAAGGCACCGCCACAGGCACACCTGCCTCACCCAAACAATCCAGTACAGGTACCAGTTCACCTGCGCCTTCAGCATCTAATTCTTCAAAAACCGTTAAAACATATTGTTTCTGTGATTGATCCACCAAAAAATAATTGGTGTTTTGAATACCGCCTTGGATTGGAATCAGGTCAATCACCGCTAAACCATAGGGCTCAGCAAAGGCTTGAACTTCTTCTAAACTCAACGGGGTATAAACCGACATGGAAAACCTGCAAAAAATAGCTGTGAAGTTTGATAGAATACCTGTTCCCTCCATGAAGGTGTAGCACCCCTTTCTTTATTGGCGATTTTTTGGAAAATTTTATGCTCGCAAAACGTATTATCCCTTGCTTAGATGTTGATAATGGTCGAGTCGTCAAAGGCGTTCAATTCCTTGATATTCGTGACGCAGGTGACCCTGTTGAAGTCGCCCGTCGATATAACGAACAAGGCGCCGATGAAATTACCTTTTTAGATATTACTGCTACCCATCATGGACGCGACACCACTTACCGTACCGTAGAACGCATGGCAGAAAGCGTTTTTGTACCCTTAACTGTGGGTGGTGGTGTCCGTAAAGTTGAAGATATTCGTTTATTGTTGAATGCAGGTGCCGATAAAGTCAGTATCAACTCGGCTGCGGTATTTACTCCTGAATTTGTTCAAGAAGCCTCGCAACGCTTTGGTGCGCAATGCATCGTGGTCGCGATTGATGCGAAAAAAACCGGCGAGAACAAGTGGGAAATTTTTACCCACGGCGGTCGCAAGCCAACAGGCATCGATGCGATTGAATGGGCGGTGAAAATGGCCGACTTCGGTGCAGGCGAATTGCTGATTACCAGTATGGATGCCGATGGCACCAAAGCAGGTTATGACATTGCCTTGATGCGTCAGATCAATGATCGCGTCAATATCCCGACCATCGCTTCTGGTGGCGTAGGTAACTTACAGCATTTGGCCGATGGCATCTTAAAAGGTGGTGCAGATGCAGTACTGGCTGCTTCTATTTTCCACTTTGGTCAACACACCATTCCAGAAGCAAAACAATATCTTGCCGCACAAGGCATTGAGATGCGTCTTTAATTAGGTGAGCCATAAAAACCTCTCAAACGAGAGGTTTTTTTATTTAAAAATCGCTGTATACAGATAAAAAAAATACCTTGCTGAGCAAGGTATGGAAACTGCGTTATACAACGCTAGAGGGTAAGCACAATATCATTATTTTGAACAAATTCTGAGCATTTAAAATGCTTGAGCTAACTTAGCGAGAAAATGAGTAAAGATATTGACATTAAAAACCAATTTTATTGACAATTCACGACACCCCCCAATTTTGTCGTCATGATTTGTCAATAAAAACCTGCTCAGCCCGCTAGATCAATCGAATTTAGGCCACCGATTCTTGCGATTGTTTTTGCGGTTGCTCAGCTACAGGTGCTTCCACCAATTTTGGTTTTTGCTCGACCCATTTTGCAGGAAAAACCGATTCAATCGCTTGCGTCAATGCTTTAGACAAAGCTGTAGGTAAAGGAAGGCCCAATGGATTGGCCTCTTTTAAATCCGCAGAAGACACCACACGCGTTCCCATCACATAATCAAACCATGGACGGGTCACACACCAGTTGGCATCTTGGTTGGAATTCATATGATGATCATAATGCCAAGGAATGGTCCGTTTGGCCCAATCTGGCTCTAAATGCGCACGACGATGCACATAATAATAATTGCCCGCACTATACAGTGCCGCCAAAGACATGCCTTTTGAAATTGGATAAAACGCTACACTGGCAACGCCTGCCACCACTGCCAATGACATGATTTCATTACGGGTACGCCAATGCTCGACACCTTCCACATAACAATCATCCAAAAACTGCTGTTTACGTACTTCACGGTGATGCGCCCAGTGCGACTCCATGCTTTTCGGCACAGGGCTATACCGTGGCTGCCCCGGACGATGTACCCCATGCAAAATGTATTTATGCGCAAACCATTCAAATGCATTGGCTACAGCCAAACCTGCGATAAAACCCTTAATCATGGTTTTCTCCAAATGTTTCCTTATTTTTATTCAAGATATAAATTTTTGTAGGCGAAGTATTGACGATACGATATATTTATATTGACAAAACACGACAAGATAAGGAGTGGACAGGATGTCTCAACTCAAGAACTATACAGGCTCTGTTTTTGGTGGTTTGGGGCATTTATTAAAAGCCTATTGTGAAGCAGAGAACATCCATATTCCTGAACAATTACAACAGGTTCAAAACCTAGAGCGCTTTGATTATGTGATTTGGCGGGATCTGTTAGAAGATCTAAATCGACTGCATCCGAAAAGTGGTCTAGGCTTGGAAATCGCAGCCTATGTACAACCCAAACACTTGGGTATCATTGCCTATTTGGCTTTATCTTGTGAAAACCTAGGTGAGGCACTGTCTCGTTATCATGACTTCCATCGCCTGATTTATGATGGCAGCCCTTTGGTGGTTGAATTTAATCACCCTTATGCATCGATTCGTTGGGAAGCCCCTGAACCACATCCGACCCAGTTGACCGATGAAATCGCGATTGCCTTGATGGTGCAGTTCCTGAAACTGTTTATGTCGGGTGACACGATTCATCTGCATGAAGTGCATTTCGTCAATGCCGCACCCAAAAACATCAGCATTTATGAGCAGTATTTCCACTGTAAAGTGCGTTTTGAACAACCCAAAACCCAATTATTATTGCCCGTCAGCGAAGCTTTTAAGCCACTTAAAACAGGAGATCACACCTTACAACAACTGTTATTACAACAAGCACAAGCCTTGCTGGATAAATTGCCCAATTCAACCCAATTGGATCAACGGCTGCAACATGCCATTTTGACAGGTCTACAAAAGAACCAATATCAAATCGATTTTATCGCCGAAAAACTGGGTCTGTCCGTGCGCCAATTACAACGCCATTTACAACAACAAAACACCACCTTTCAGGAGCGGGTGCAGCAAGTTCGTTTTATGCTGGCGACCGAATATTTAAAAGATCCTCATCTGAGTTTACAAGAAATTGCGCTACTGCTCTGTTATTCTGAACAAAGTGCTTTTCAGCGAGCTTTTAAGATTTGGACGGGGCAAACCCCACAACAGTGGCGAAACAACAACACAACTTACAATTCGTAATAAAAATACTCATGAACTAACGGTTTCGCAACTGATCGTTTTCATTGCACGTTTTATACAAGAGCCTATATACCTATGTGAATTAGTTCACAATTTTTTCACAAGGTTTAAACATATCCATAATAAATTTTGGATGCTTGCTTTTTTATTTTTTATAACTGATGTGGTGATAACAATGAACAAATATTTAGCAGAATTTCTCGGGACCTTTTGGCTTGTTTTTGGTGGTTGTGGTAGTGCTGTACTTGCAGCTGCATACCCAGAACTTGGCATTGGTTTTTTAGGCGTTGCATTAGCATTTGGTTTAACCGTATTAACTGGTGCTTATGCTTTCGGTCATATTTCTGGTGGTCACTTTAACCCTGCGGTCAGTGTAGGTTTATGGGTGGGTGGACGTTTTAACTCAAAAGACTTAGTTCCTTATATCGTGTCTCAAGTAATTGGTGGTGCGCTTGCAGCATTCGTGCTGTACATCATCGTACAAGGTCAAGCAGGCTTTGCAGGTACAGGCGGTTTCGCAACCAATGGTTATGGTGAACTCTCTCCAAACCATTTCTCTGTTGCGTCAGCATTCCTGATTGAGGTTGTTTTAACTGCGTTCTTCTTGATCGTGATCATGGGTGCTACAGATCGTCGCGCGCCTGCAGGCTTTGCACCAATCGCAATTGGTCTAGCTCTCACATTGATTCACTTGATCAGTATTCCAGTCACCAACACCTCAGTAAACCCTGCACGTAGTACTGCAGTTGCGTTATTTGCTGAGACAGCAGCAATCAGCCAACTTTGGTTATTCTGGGTTGCACCAATCATCGGTGCCATCATTGGTGCAGTGATCTATAAAGTGGTGGGTAGCGAGAAAGACTAAGCGCGATATACCCCATAAAAAAACAGCCTGCAACGGCTGTTTTTTTATTTATAGAAATGGATTTTCAATATCCTGCTCAGGTTTTCTGTCAATCTGCTCAGGAAGTTGTTCTTTTTCCAAAGCGGCAACCACCTCATTGATAAAGCTTTGCAATGCCTTGGCGGTTTTAAGGCCCGACTGATCTTTGGTAATCTGCAAATTGCCATATAAACTCACGCAATCGACCTGATTTTCCAAGGTCAGATCATAAATTGCCGAGGATTCATCACCCTGTTCAAAAGGTTTAAACATCGTTTCCCTCTCATTGTTCTTGTCTACCCACAACATGAGCCAAGCAGGCTAACTTTGCAAGCTGTACTTATCGCAAGATTTGTAAGAAATACTGCACCAAAGCATTTACCAATTGATTGATCAAGGCTTGCTTGGTTTCTTCATCAATTTGCGGGAATTTACTCTCCGTGGCTCCAGTCGGCTTTGAACTAAACTCACGTTGCTGCGCCTGAATGGCATCGGTTTTGGCTTCTTCAGCACATTGACTCTGACCATCCCAATGCGAATAACTAATGTCTTTATTCGGCTTCACTTGCACTGCAGAAAGTGGCAATTGATAAACATTACGCTTCTGCTGTTCAGTCAACTGTGGAAATAAATTAATGCCCAGTTTCTCTTCCAAATAGCAAACACTGACCACTTTGACCTGTTGAGAATTATTATTCGGCGCATAATACGCCCCAATAATCCCCTGCTTAGGTAAATACACCGCTTTGTACACTGCAGTCGGGACAATCACACCGCTGCCTATGGTTTTAAGTCGCTTGCCTTCAAATACAGGACCAGTCAGCACATAGGCATCTTTATGCTGCTTGGTCACCATCGAGCGCACCGCCTCTTCTAATTTACGCCACACTTCCTGATTATTCTTCGGCGCTTGCGGCACCATATTGGCCAATGAGAAGCTGTCATATTGCGCCGCAGTATTATTCATATCACCATTCGGCGCCATATGACCACGGTCATAGCCTGAACCACGATAGTCTGACAATAAAGCACGATGTGCAGGCTTTAGCCGTGTCTCTTCATGGAAATTATCTTCACGTTTAATTTTAATGCTTAAGCGTTCTGGGGTCAGATATTCTGCCGTCCACAATGGAGTCTTGGAAATACCTGAATACATCACATTAAAATCATTAAAACATAGCGCATAACTGTCTTTTTTCAGACTGTCTTTGCTGAGTAAGGGTGGAACATCACGATAAAACTGTTTTAAACAACCCGTATTACTGGATTGAAATGGGATGAACTTGGAAATTTTTTCACTGCCAAATGCGATCGCAAAACTCCCTGTTGCGACCAGTGCCAACATCATTTTTCCAACATTTTGGCTCAAAAAAGCAAATGGGCTTTTACTCTTTCGGGTTGGTCTCTTTGCCATAACTACATCAAAATCAATATGAACGCGCAGCTTAACAACTCAAAAGCACTGTGTATATTGAGTTTCAGCCCAGAGCGACACTTTATGTCGCAAATCTGTACATTTGATCTACAGACAATAAAAAAGGCACGCTCAGGTGCCTTTTTTATACAGTTTTCTTAAATTTCGATCTGACTACCCAACTCCACCACACGGTTAGTTGGAATCTGGTAGAAGTCACTAACAGGGCTGGTGTTGCGCTGCATTGAAATAAACAACTTTTCACGCCACGGCGACATACCATCCCCCACGGTATGCACAATACGATCACGTGAAATAAAGAAGCTCATTTGCATCATATCAAACTCAAAATCCAGCGTTTTATAGGCTTGTGCCAAAGCGACGGGGATATTCGGTTGATCTTTAAAGCCATAATAAACATAGATGCGATAAAAATGCTCATCCAGTTTTTCAACTTTTAAGCGATCTTCATCTGCCACATACGGAATATCTTGGGTATACACCGTGACCATCACATTACGTTCATGCAGCACTTTATTGTGCTTGATGTTGTGTAACATCGCATGCGGCACAATATTCGGTGTACCAGTTAAGAAAATCGCTTCGCCTGGTACGAAATGGGTTTCTTTGCTCATGCCAATACTTTTGATAAACAATTCAATTGGCAAGGCATTGGTTTCCATACGGTTATACACGATTTCTCGACCACGTTTCCACGTCATCAAAATGGTATATACCACCACACCAATCAGGATCGGCACCCAACCACCTGACAGGATTTTTAATGAGGTTGAACCCACAAAAATTAAATCAATAATCAGGAACGGCACCGCAAATAAAGCAACTTTCCATAACGGCCAACGCCATACGCCATAGGCTAAGGTCGAGATCAAAATCGTACCGCAGAGCATGGTCATGGTCACCGCTACACCATAAGCACTTGCCAATTCGGCGCTGCTTTCAAACAGTAAAATCAGGATCACCACCGAGATAAACAGCACCCAGTTAATAAAAGGCAAATAAATCTGCCCTTGTTCCACATCCGAAGTATGATGCACGGTTAAGCGCGGTAAGTAGCGTAATTGAATGGCTTGGTTCGCCATCGAAAATACGCCTGTGATTACTGCTTGAGAGGCAATCACGGCTGCTGCCGTCGCCAAGCCAATCATCGGGAATAAGGCCCAATCCGGAACCAGTAAATAGAATGGGTTTTCAATGGCTTTGGCATCACGTAATAGCAATGCACCTTGACCTGCATAGTTCAAAAGCAAACAAGGCAGTACCACCAAGAACCACGCCAGTTTAATTGGCACGCGCCCAAAATGTCCCATGTCGGCATACAACGCCTCACCACCGGTCATGGTCAGAATCACTGCGCCCATGGTGATAAAGGCAACTGTCGGTTGATCAAAGACAAAATGGAATGCCCAATAAGGGTTGACCATCATCAAGACATACGGGGTCTGGACGATACTCCAGAGACCAATCAAACCAATAGACGCAAACCATAGCAGTGTAATTGGCCCAAAGAATTTGCCCATGGTGGCGGTACCATGTCGTTGCACCATAAACAAAGCGGTTAAAATACCGAGCGCAATCGGTACCAGCCAACGATCTAAAGCAGGCGTCACTAGACTCAAACCTTCAATCGCAGACAGTACTGAAATTGCTGGGGTAATGATCCCATCACCAAAAAACAGTGATGCGCCGATAAAGCCCAATGCGATCAGAAAGATTTTATTTTTATTGCTAAAAACGGAGGAACGCAGATTCAGTGCGAGCAATGACATGATCCCGCCTTCGCCATTGTTGTCCGCACGCATGATCATTGAGACATACTTAAAACTGATGGTTAGGTTCATACACCAGAAGATCAGCGAAAGAATACCTAAAATCGAACCTTCACTGATATCAACATGTCCTGTGACAAAGCATTGCCGTATTGCATAGAGTGGACTGGTTCCAATGTCTCCAAATACCACCCCTAATGCTGCCAGCGTCATCGCGGGCAATGCGGCTTTTTTTGCAGTACTTTGCATATGATGTTGTCTTCAAAATTGAACGTTATATGGCGCAATATTATCATTAGCCAAAAAGTTTTTCTGCAAATCTGTTCGACTACAACTTGGCAGCGTGCATTTTTTTGGGTACTATCGCACACCTTGGTGAGGTGTCCGAGTGGCTGAAGGAGCACGCCTGGAAAGTGTGTATACGTTTGCGCGTATCGAGGGTTCGAATCCCTCTCTCACCGCCAGAATTTTTTATTCATGTGATTGCATGAAATGAAAAAGCCTAAATCGAAGGATTTAAGCTCTTTTTATTTCATATACTTTGCAATTTTTATTCCTTGCCAATTCCCTCATCGACTTTCTTTCATTTTATCTGGTATCAATTCTTAAAACTAAAAAACCAACCTACCCCGCACATGAAAACAGTAACCCAGCAACACCTAATAGAGTAACCATAAGAATAATCATATCGTTTGTCTCTGACTTATTTTTTTTGCTTTTCATTCTGTACAAAGCTGATATACCAGCACCGATTAAAAATAAGATACTAATGAGCATAACAATAGCTACCATTATTCCATGGCTAATATTTGCAGCACTCAACATAACTTTTCAAACTCTCTCAAAAATAAATTAATTTAATTCAACCAACTCGAGCGAACACCTACATTTTAACATTAAAAATCAAATCCATATATAACAATCATTGATGTTTTATAACCTGCCAGACCATCAAGGTTTATCATTTTTAAAAACCACTATACATTATTAAACTCCCCAAATATCTCGAATTAAAGTTTGGCATCCACTCAGAAAAATGATAGCCAATACACAAGCTATTTTCATAAAATCTGTCTTTTTCATTATTTAAATCCCTTGCTTACACACGAATCAATCTTTCTAACTCATTATTTCGATAAAAATTTTAGATAAAATTAGCTACTTATTCTCATTAAAATTAAAATAGTAAAAATGTAGCCCAAACAAATTAGACAGTATCCCAATGAGCGATAACAAATATGTCTAAAAGCCTTCCATTGTACAAATGGAGGGATAAACTTCCCCTATTCTTGTTCATAGTATACCAGTCAGTCCCGTTTCTAACGTACCACTCCACAATGATCTGCTTCAGGCAGTCAAGTACTTAGGAAGCTTAATATGAAAAAATAGTCAGACAAACATAGAAGAAATTTATCAAATTAGACAGACCTCATACCCAAGTTATGTCTTAAAATTGAGTTGCTTAGGGAAGTATTAACTTTTAAATTTTTGTGTAACAAAGTTTCTTAAAAATAAAATCTAACAAGATTAACTGACCTTAAACAATCTATATTTTTAATTAAAAATATATCGAAGATATTGCATCTATGCTACTTTTTGTTAACTCTATTGTTCTGAGGCTTTACTTCACTTATAGTATTAAAATCAATACAGGAAGTATATGCTATGAATAAAACAATTTTAATCAAATTATTTTTTATTTTTATACCCATTTTTATTACAGGATGCCAATCCTTCTTTGAGAGTTTCTATCGAGTTTAAGACAGCAAAATACTCGGATTTAGAAATTTCATCTAAATTAGACCAAGTAAGATATGTACTCGATCTAATTTAAATTTTTAAAAGTTAACAGTCCTTTTTAATAGTATCGACTATATTCGCAATACAATATATTGTATTTAATTGAACATCTGCATTATCATAGCTTCCAGAATGTTCATAACCATTAATCACAAATGTCTCTTTTGGGGTTCTTGAGTCCGCCCGAACATCCTGTCCAGATTGATAACAAACGGTACCATCGCCTCGCGATGTTGGTTTTAAATCTAAATAAAATGTGGCTTTATTGGTTTTTGAAATATTTGATTTTTGATCTAATAAAATTTCTCTAACACCATCCTCTTTATATGCATTTACATTTAAGTTATGCATTTTAGAACCATCTATTGCTAAATTCATCTCATCTTCTAGCAGATTGGTTTCATCACTCTCTGTTGCATTGCTTCGATCTTTAATATTTGGTAGCCCAATTTTCTTACCATACAAGCTCATCAGCTCAATCAGTTCAGCTTCAGAACGAATATTGAGCACTTCTTTACAACGCCAAACCACTTGCCCAAACGATTGATGCTCTGTATCTGCTCCATAATGCGCATAGGTATTGGGATGATATGAATCTTTAATATGATTATGTAATTCTCTGACTATTTCTATATTTCTTACATAAATATCAAAAGTACTATCTAGTTGTTTCTCTTGAGCTTCTACAGCTAGCAATCCAGCAGGATCAATAAAATCAGGATTCATCAATGCCCACCAACTGTCTTTTCTTTGATAAACTTCAGTATAAGGATCAGCTGTTTGCGGCAATGATGCGGTAATTTCACCCATCGGTGTTTTGGCTTTAATTAACATCCACGCTTTCGGATTTTTAGGAAAATCAACAACATTGGAATAATTGGCAAATGGCAATAGCTCTAAGCCACCAGGCGCACTGGCTAAGGTTGCGGTAAGCCGTTCAGACGTATTGCCAAACATAAATTTGGTCGC